>NZ_JBIDDF010000002.1:0-714705 GCF_043205035.1 Nocardia sp. NPDC047654 | reverse complement strand
TCCAAGCCCGCACCCGCGTTGCCCGCAGCGCCGAGACCGGTCGACAGGCCACTCTCCAAGCCCGCACCCGCGTTGCCCGCAGCGCCGAGACCGGTCGACAGGCCACTCTCCAAGCCCGCACCCGCGTTGCCCGCAGCGCCGAGACCGGTCGAGAAGCCCGAGCCGAGCCCGGCACCCGCATCGAGCCCGGCCGACAGGCCCGAACCGAGACCCGCTCCCGCCTGCGCACCGGCATCGAGTCCGGCCGACAGGCCCGAACCCAGTCCGGCACCCGCCTGCGCTCCGGCGTCGAGGGCGCCGGTGAGTCCGGTTTCCAGGCCGGTACCAGCGTGCACCGCACCGTCCACGCCGGTGGACAGTCCACCGCCGAGGCCGGTGGACAGGCCCGTCTCCAGTCCGGTCGCACCATGGACCCCGGCATCGAGCGCCCCGCCGAGCCCGCTTTCCAGGCCCGCGCCGACCTGCCCGCCGGTGTTCAGCGAGCTCTCCAGTCCGCCACCGAGTTCCGCTCCGGTGCTCACGGCCGCGCCGAGACCCGTCGCGAGCCCGGTCTCGAGACCCGCCGTCGCTTGCGTTCCCAGGTTTCCGGCTCCGCCGACGGCAGAGGAGAAATTGCTTCCGAGTCCGGCGGCCGCGTTCCCGGAGCCTTGTGCCGCGGTGTCGATTCCGCCGGTGAGCCCGGCCGTCGCCTGGCCCGCGGCGCCGAGCGCGCCGCCCAGACCGGTCTCGAGACCGGAACCGATCTGCGCACCCGCGTCGGCCGCACCGTGCAGTCCGGTGGAAATCCCGGCACCGGCCTGCCCAGCGGCACCGAGGCCTGCGGTCAGACCACTCGCGGCGTCCACAGCGCCCTCGAGACCGGCACCAGCCGAGCCGCCCGCATTCAGCGCCGCATCGGCAGCGCCTTGCAGGCCACCACCCACACCGGCACCGAGACCAGCCGTCAGATCGGTCGCCGCACCCGCAGCGCCACCCAGACCCGTGGTGAGGTCCGCCGCACCACCGAACGCACCACCCAGACCCGCGCCGAGTCCGGTCGTCGCATCGACGGCGCCCTCCAGACCCCCACCGAGTCCTGTGGTCAGGTCGGTCGTCGCGCCCAAACCACCCTCGAGACCCGCACCCACTCCCGTGGAGAGGTCCGCGGCACCACCGACTGCGCTTTCCAAACCGGCACTCAGATCAGTCGACGCACCGGCGGCACCTCCGAGACCCGCGCCCAGACCCGTGGTGACGTCCGTCGCACCACCAACCGCGCCCTCCAAACCGGCGCCGAGGCCGGTCGTCGCATCGACGGCACCTCCGAGACCCGCGCCGAGTCCGGCACCAACCTGCCCAGCGGCACCCAGGGCCGCATCCACACCCGTCGTCAAACCGCCGGCCGTATCGACGGCGCCCTCGAGACCCGCGTTCAGACCGGTTTCGAGATCCGCTGCTCCTTCGACGGCACCGCTCGAACCCGCGCCGAGCCCGGTGGTCGCATCCACCGCGCCGCCGAGACCCCCACCCACCTGTCCACCGGCGCCGAGCGCCGCATCCAGACCGGTCGTCGAACCACCGACAGTGCCCTCGAGACCCGCACCCACGCCGGTTGCCAGATCCGCCGCACCACCGACAGCGCTTTCCAGACCTGCGCCGAGGCCGGTCGTCGCATCAATGGCACCGCCGAGGCCCGTGGTCGCATCGACAGCGCCCTCCAGACCCGCGCCGAGGCCCGCGCTCACGTCGGTCGCCGCGCCCAGACCGCCCTCGAGGCCCGCGTTCAAGCCGGTGCTGATGTCCGCCGCGCCTCCTACCGCGCCTTCCAAGCCGGCGCCGAGACCCGTGGTGATGTCCGCCGCGCCACCGATGGCGGTTTCCAGACCGGCACCGAGTCCGTTCGTCGCGCCGACAGCGCCTTCGAGGCCCGCACCCACACCGGCGACGAGGTCGGCGCCCGTCCGCACGCCGCCGCCGAGGCCCGCGGTCAGGTCGGTTGCCGCGCCCACCGCACCTTCGAGGCCCGCGCCGAGCCCGGTCGTCAAACCGGTCGTCGCGTCCACGACGCCGCCCAGGCCCGCGCCGAGACCAGCGCCCGCCTGCGCACCGGCGCCGAGCACGGCATCCACACCCGTGGTCAAGCCGGTCGCCGCGTCCACCGCACCCTGGAGTCCAGCACCGAGGCCGGCACCGAGGTCCGCTGCCCCGTTCACCGCGCCCTCCAGCCCGCCGCCCAAGCCCGCCGCCGCGTCCACCGCGCCTTCCAGGCTCGCGCCGACTGCCGCGTCGACACCGGTGGAGAGGCCGGTGCCGAGTCCTGCGCCGATGTTTCCCGCGCCTTCGGCGTCGGTGTCCAGGTCGATACCCCCGCCGATGCCACTGATCACCTGCGCGCCCGCACCGAGCAGGCCGCCCACGGCGGCGGACAAGTCGGCACCCGCGTTCACCACGGTGTCGAGCCCTGCGGCCAGTCCCGCGCCCAGACCCGCGCCGAGTTCCAGCCCGGTCTCGATCGCGGTGTTCAGGCCCGCACCGACGTCGACGCCCGTACCGATACCCAGGTCGACGCCGCCGCCCGCGCCCAGGTCCACTCCGAGATCAGCACCCAGGTCGACTCCGGCATCCGCCACTGCCGCCACACCCACGGTGCTCGCCGCGCCGACCGCGGCGGCGGCGCCGGTCTGCGCGCCTACCGCCACGATGGACTGCAACTGGGAGCCGCCGGTCACCAGCGCCGACTCCGCGACCATCGGAGCGCAGAGGGCGATGTCCTCCGGCGTCACCGCGCTCAGGCCCGCGGCGGCCAGCGCCTGGGTCGGGTTGGCGCAGTAGGCGACCGCGGCCTCGTGGTTCCGCAGCAGATCGAGGATGAACTCCAGAATCGCATTGGGTGTCATGAGAATCTTCTCCTGAGTCCCGGCGGACCTCGCTGATCCGCAGTCGTTGGAATGCAAATCACGCTAGGAGCGCATCCCGTTACGCCGAAACGGGGCGAACCCCTACGACCGGCCGGGGGCACCCGATAGGGGCCGGAGCGGAATTAGGGGAATTTCCCTAAACGATCCCCTAACGAGGTAACGGCTGATGGCCAGCAACCGACAGAACGGTTGCGTCGGCAACTACAACGCCCAGCGCACCAGCTCGGACACACAGCAGCGACACCGGACCAGACAGTTTTTCGAACGGGGTTCTCGAATGACACAGCGCCTGGCGCTCGGCATCACTGTCGGGGCGTCGAATTCGGTCGCCGTGGCGGCAACGGAAGAGGGCGACGACGGCATCGGCCCGTCCGGCGGCGGTTATCTACGCTCGCATCCGAGCGTATTGCGGCTGTCGGAGGACATGGCGCCCACGCTGGGCGGGGGTGCGCGCTCCACCGGCCGCCATTCCAGCGACGTCCTGCTGGAAGGCTTCCTCGCCAGGGTCGGCGACCCGGTCGGCATCCTGGCCGAGGACGGCTCCTCTTATTCCGCGCCCGACCTGGTGGCGACCGCGATCGGATGCCTGGTCGACGAGATCGCCGCCGAGACGGGACGAAGCGGTGCCCAGGCGACGGTCGCCTGCCACCCGGCGTGGTGGTCGCGGCACACCGTCGACATCCAGCGCGACGCTTTGGAGCGGGCCGGGCTCGGCGAGGTGACGCTGGTGCCGGAGCCGACCGCCGCGATCCGCTGGCTCGACGCCGCGCACGGTTGGGCCGACGACGGCGCGGTGATCGTCTTCGACCTCGGCGCGACCGGCTCGACCGTCTCGGTGGTACGCACCGGCGAGCACGCCAGCCTGCTGGGCACGCCGCTGCGCAACACCGACGTCGCCGGCGCCGAATTCGATCTGCTGACCATGCGCTATGTCCTGGCAAATGCGGTGCTCGCCGCGGATTTCGATCCGTTCGACCCGGTGGTGGAACGCGAATTATCGGCTTTGCGTGAGCGCTGCAGAAAAGCGAAAGAAGAGCTTTCCATAAACACCGCGACGGTTGTTCCGGTTCGGCTGGACCCCGCGGATCCGCACGGCACCGTGCGGCTGGTGCGCGGTGAACTGGAAGACCTGCTGCGTGGACCGCTGTCGAGTGCGATGGACCTGATCCGCGACGCGGTGCACCGGGCCGGGCTCGACATCGGCGATGTCGGCCGCGTCCTGCTCACCGGTGGGGGCGGCGCGATCCCCCTGGTCGCCGAACTCGTCTCCACCGAATTCGGATTGCCCGTCGTGGCGGCTCCCGATCCGGAGCACACCACCGCCCGCGGCGCCGCGCTGCTGGCCGCCGATCTGCTCGCCGCCGAGACCGACCAGCTCCCATTGGTCGATCCGGTGGTCGAGGACGAGACCGTGCCGCAGCCCAGAGCGCTCCCCTCGGCGGGACTCGCGGCGTTGCCCGAGGATCGTCCCGCCCGCCGTCGCGCGCTGACCAGCAGGCAGCGCCTCGCGGTCGTGGCGGGCACCGCGGCCGCCATCGGCCTGCTGGCCACCGGCACCCTGGCCATCGGCACGGGCATCCAGTCCGGCCCGAGCACTCCCGCCTCGACCGAGCAGTCTTCCACCGGCGCCGCACAGGTCGCCGCGACGACGGGAGCGCGGACGAGCGACCCGTCCGCACCGTCCGGCGTCGCCGCCACGGACTCCGCGAGTTCGCCCGGGCGGGCTGGCGCCGGGACGTCGCAGGCCGGTTCGCCCACGTCCCCGGCCCAGGGCACCACCGTGGCGGTGGCGAACAGCGAGCAGAGTCCCGATCAACCCGCCCCCGCCCCCGCCGCGGACTCCCCGGCGCCGCAACCCGCGCCGCAGCCGCAACCCCAGCAGCCTTCTCCCGCTCCCGCTCCCGCGCCCGCACCGGCGCCCACCAACCCGTCGCCGCCCACCCAGCAGCAGCCGCGGCCCACCCAGCCCACCGCGCCGAGCCTGCCGACCGGCGTGCTGGGCGACACCCTCGGCACGGTGCTTCGCGCTCCCGGCGAGATCCTGGGAGGCTCCGGTGGCTGATACCGCCTTCGACACCCTCCCGTGCGCCCGCGACATCTTCCGCGATCTGGATTCCGCCGACGACCAGCCGGTGGTCTACCTGATCCGCGGCCGGTCCCAGACCGGCAAGTCGACACTGCTCGCGGAGATCAGGGCCCGCCTGCGCGCCAGGGGCGTCCCGCTGCAGGACGACCTCACGGCTCTCCAGCACGCGCGCAACGGCGCGCATTCGCTGACCCGCGCACCGGCCACGGTCGCGGGCGGCGCGGCAGGCGTGACGACCGATACCGCCCGCCCGGCCCTGATCATCGACAACGCCCACACGCTCGGCCGGCTCGATCTCGAATATCTCTGCGCCGCGGTGGAATCCGGGCATCGCACGATGGTGATCGCCGCCCAGCCCCGCCCGCACGATCCGCGTCTGCGGATGCTCGCCGACGCGGTCGCCCGGCGCGGTCGCGTCGTGGACCTCCGCCCGCTCGGCGTCGCGGACATGGCGCCGTTCGCCAGGGAACTCGGCATGATGGTGCCGCGCCAGGTCGCTCAGCACATCCACCTGCAGACCGCCGGTATCCGCGGCGGTGTGGTTGCCGCGCTCACCGCCGCCTGCTCGGCGCGCCTGGACGCGGGCATCGCCGCCGTGGACACGGCCGTCGCCGCGTGGGCGCGCGGGTTGCTGGACAACCTCGAGCCCGACCTGCTGGAGACCCTGGTGGTGGCCACCACGGGCACGGGTCTGGATTCCAGCGAGCTCACCGAGGTGCTCGGCGTGGAACAGTCCGTCGCGCAGGATCTCATCGACCGAGCCAGGGCCAGCGCCCTGGTGACCGATGCCGACCTGCTGCTGGAACCCGCCGTCGCGCCCCTGCGCACCCTGCTCGGCGACCGCAGGTTCGTCGCGGTCGAGCGCCGGTTGCTCGGCGCCCGGTTGGAGGCGGGCCTGCTGCGCGACCGCACCGCGCTGCAACTGGCCGAGTCCGGCGTCCGGGACCCTCGTCTGGCCGAGTTCCTCGTCGGCGCAGCGGAGCAGGCGGGCCGCGACGCGGTTCGCTATTACGCCGCCGCGGCGGCCGCCGGAGCCGAACTCGATCTGATCGCGCTGCGCTGGGCCGAGGCCGCGGCCCGGACCGGTGACGGCGACACGGCCATGCGGCTGGCCGAGCCGATGCTGGCGCGCTCGGGCAGCACCGGTACGGAACTGGCGACGGCGGTGCGGATCTGCGCGGCGGTGCTCACCCGACGCGGCCTGGTTGGTCGCGCGGCGCAGCTGTACACCTGGCTCGGCGGGCACCGAGTCGGCCCGGACTGGGCCGTCGGCGCCACGGTGTTGTGTCTGGCGGGCGACGTGCCGGGCGCCAGGGAGATGTCCTCCTCCTCGACGAAGTGGCCGCCCACCGAGGCCGGCGCGCACGCGCGGCTGATCGCGACCGCGCTCGCGGACACCATCGAACCGGGCAACAACACCGCGGCGGCGGTATCGGCGCTGGTGCAAGCCGCGCACGCGGACGCGGGCGTGGACCGCTTCCTGCCGTGCACGGCGGCCTCCATCGCCACGCTGCTCTCGCTGGGCACCGGCGAGCCCCGCCGCGCCCAGGACGCCTTGCGGCGGGCGACCGCGAGCGGGCTGCGCTGCCATCAGCTCGACGTGCTCGCGGCCTGGACGGCGATGCTCGGCGGCGACGAGCGCGCCGCCGCGGCCACCGTGGCCGCGCTCGACCACGACCGGCTCGATCTGCGCGACCGGCTGCTGGCGCACGGCGTGGCGGTCGGCCTCGCCCGGCGCAGCGGCGATCACACCGCGCTGGCGCGCGCATGGCAGGAGGCGTATCCGCTGTTCGACGACGTGCAGCCCGACCTGCTCGCGCTGCTGCCGATCGGCGAACTGTGGCTGGCCGCCATCCGGATGCGCGACGAACGCCGCATCACGCCCCTGGTGGACGCGGCGCTCGCGCTGCTGCACCGCTTGAACGATCCGCCCGCGTGGTCCAACGCCTTCCACTGGTACGGCGTGCAGGCCGCGATCGCGCACGAGAGCCCCGAGGCGCTGTTGCCGCACGCGCGAGCGCTGAAGGCCGCGGCCGAGGCGGGTGACCGGCACGCCGCCGTGCTCGCCGACGCGGGCCGCACCTGGGTGCTCGTGCTGCGCGGCCAGGTCGCCACCGCACCGGTCCACGCGGCGGTCGCCGCACTCACCGAGATCGGCATGACCTGGGACGGCGCCCGGCTGGCCAGCGAGGCGGCGCTCGCGGCGCCCGACTCCGCGACGGCCACCGCGCTGCTGAAGCTGGCCCGCACGGTCCGCGCCGACGCCCGGCCGCAGGAGCCGCAGCCTCGGCCGCAGGCCCCGGCCGCCTCCAAGGGCGAGGCCGCGCCGCCGCCCACGCCGCCGCAGGCCACGATCCTCAGCGAACGGGAACGCGAAGTGGCGGAACTGGTTCTGCTCGGGCTCACCTATCGCGAGATCGGTGCGCGCCTGTACATTTCGGCGAAGACGGTCGAGCACCACGTAGCGCGCATCCGACGCCGGGTCGGTGCCCGTTCCCGTTCGGAGCTATTGTCGATGCTCCGCGCCATGGGACACGGTTCGCTTCTGGTGTGACCGGGCGCGGTTCATCAGCGGGAACGCCGAAGCAAGGTAGGTGAGATGGCCACTGGGGTGGGCCTGCGCGTCGCCGAGGACGAGTGCACGGCTGTCATCGTCACCGACGGTGACGATGAGCCGCGGTACGTCGTCCGCGAGTCGATCCTGCACATGTCCGAGGACGGTGACGCCGCGTTGGGCGGTCCCCCGCCCACCGGATCCCATTCGATCACCGGTTTCGTGTCCGCCATGGGCGACCCTGCGGGCATCCGGGTCGACGACGGCGAGGCCTATCGCGCCGAAGATCTCTTCGCCACCGCGATGTTCTGCCTGATCAATCTGGCCGCCGAGCATCTCAGCGGTCCGGCCGAGTTCTACGCGACCTATCCGCCGGACTGGCCGGCCGAGCATGTGCGCTCCCTGCGCGACGCGCTGGACTACCTGGGTCTGCGCTCGGTGCTGCTGGTCAGCGAGGGTGAGCTGCCCAGCGCCGAGACCGGAGCAGGCGGTGCGTCGTTCGCCTACGACGCGGCCAGAGGGGCGCTGGCGGCGGTGCTCGCCACCCCCGCGGGCGCCACCCCGCCGGACCCGTCCACCGCGGAGAACTCGACGGTGGACACCATCGTCATCCCCGCGGTGCCCGCCGCCGACGCGCAGCCGCAGGCGTACTCGGCGGCCATCCCGATCTCCGAGCCGGTCGTGACCGCCGAACCGGAACCGGCCGAGAAGCCTTCGCGGCCAACGGTTCCCGCGAAGGATCCGAGGCGTACGCCGCTGCTGATCGCGTGCGCCGCCGCGATCGGTCTCGTGCTCGGCGGCATCGTGATGGCCATGCTGTTCCGCGACGGGGACGAGACACCGGTGCCGCCGCTGCCGGACGCCAAGTCCGAGGCGACGTCGGTGAGTCCGGCCCCGCCTCCACCGCCGGTCGTCACCACAACGACGTCCACCACCGAGCCAGAGCCGCCGGTGGTGATCACCGAGACCACGACGCCGGAGCCGACGACCACGACGCCGCCGCCCACCACCGAGCCGCCGAGCACGACGCCCACCACGACCACGCGGACCACTACCACGCGGACCACTACGACCACGACCAACCCGTTCGGGCAGCAGCTGCCGCAGATCCCCACCATCCCCGGCATGGGAATACCGGGTAGTCGGTGATTAGTAGCGTCCTAGTCGGGTTTGTGGCTTAGAGTGTTGCGCTGACCGTGTTGTCGGATGAATTTCCGCACCGGTCGGTTGCTGGACGAAGACTGTGCGCCAATGGATTCTGCCGTGGCCACGGATTTAGCTGGCACGTGCGTGCCGACGAAGGGACTTCATGCGCAAGTTGGTGGCGCGTCGCGCCGCGGTCAAAGCTGTCGCCATCGCATCGACCGTTCTTTTGGCTCCCTTGTTCGGCACGACTACCGCCTCGGCGGTTCCCGAAGCCCCCGCGCAGCTCGCCGCGGACAACCTCCCCCCGGAATTGGTGCAGGCCATCGCCCGCGATCTGCAGATGACGCCGACGGAGTATCTGGACCGCGCCGCGCGCGCCCAGCAGCTGCGTGACTACGCGCGCGATTTCCGTTCGGAGCGGCCGGATTCCTTCGCGGGCGCCTGGATCGGCGCCGACGGCAAGCCCGTCATGGCGGTCACCTCGCTGGACGCCGCCAAGATCGTCGCGGCCGACGGCTATCAGACCCGGCTCGCCCCCGTCTCGGCGGACAGCCTGGAAGGCTCGCTGGTACAGCTCAACCAGTGGATCACCGGCCTACCGCGGGAGATCTCACAGGCGATCAACTCCGTGGCGATCGACTTCTTGAACAGCCAGCTGGTGCTCAGCGTCGCCAACACCCCCGCGGGCCACATGCTCAACCTGCCCACCCTGCTGGCGAACATCAAGGTCATCCTGTCGCCGAACAGCGGAGGCCCGGTCGAGCGCAGGCCGATGGGCGGTGACACCTACATCAGCGCGCCCGGTTCGCTCGCCGACTCGTCGCTGCGCGCCGTCGACGTGTGCTCGTTCGGGTTCAACAGCATCGACGCGTCCGGCAACGCGCTGAACATCAGTGCGGGCCACTGTGATCCGAATCTGGGCAAGGGCAACCAGGAGGCGGGTGTCTATCTGCCGAACGTCCGGGACATCCCGGCCAGCCCCGAGCTGGGCACCTTCGTGCGCGCCTCGCTGGGCGGGCAGTCCGCGCTGGACTACTCGGTGATCAAGCTGAACGAGCGCGCGGTGCGGGCGGGCATGGACCAGCCCTCGGTGCGCGGCGCCAACGGCACCACGCTGGCGATCACCGGCACCGCCGACCCGATCACCGGCGCCCCGGTCTGCAAGTCCGGCCAGTCGTCCACCTTCACCTGCGGTTTCGTCGTGGCCGACCGGGTGGAGACCCAGCTCTTCACCGCCGAGGGCGAGAGCAAGACGGTGCGCGGGTTCGCCAGCTCGGCCTGCACCCTCGGCGGCGACAGCGGCGGCGCGATCGTGTCCGGCACGCTGGCGCTGGGCATCACCAGCGGTTCCAACGCCGCCGACGCGCCGAACTGCAACGAGGCCAATGTCGCTCTGGCGCAGTACGGCGGCACCGCTTCGCTCGGCATCCCGATCCGGGCGATCCTGGCCGATGTCGACGCCTCCTCCGGCGGCGGTATCGGCAGCGGGATCGCGGTGCGCACCAGGCCGAACGCGGGCTGAGCGCGCGCCCGAATTATGTGGCAATGCACATATCCCCGGTCGACCGGCTATGAGGGAGTCGAGAACCTCGAGATGAGTAGGCATACCGCGCCAAACCCCATATAGTCTGCTCATGCTCCTGCCACGTATAGGACCTCCACGCTCGACTGCGCGACAGACCGTAATCCGAAAGACAGTGATCGCCGCCTCGGCGGCGATACTGCTGTTCGGACCCACTGCGGCGGTAGCGACGGCTCAGCCGGACCAGGCTCCCGGTCTCCCCGCCGAACTGATCGCCGCGGTGACTCGCGATCTGAAGATCTCGCCCGACGAGTACCTGCACCGCGCGGAGCTGGCGCAGCAGGTGGCCGCGTTCGCCACCACCGCCCAGCGGCAGTACCCGGCCGTGTTCGCCGGCTCCTGGCTGGACGACGCGGGCAAGGCGGTCGTGGCACTGGCCCAGGGTCCCGGCGCCGACGATGCGAAGAAGGCGGCCGAGTCGGCCGGTTTCGAGGTCCGCAACGTCGCCAAGAGCGAAGCGGCCCTGCGTGGCGAGAAGAGCGCGTTCGAGCGCTGGCTGGAGGGCCAGCCCGAGGCGGTGCGGTCGCTGGTGCGCGGCGCGGTGGTGGACACCATGAACAACGCGATCGCGGTGCGCGTCGACCAGGCGGGCCTGCCGATGCCGAACTTCATCGACCCGGCGCGCGTCATCGTGATGGCCCCGCCCGTGGCGGGCGAGCAGGGCACCCTGCAAGCCGGTGAGATCGCCGGAGAGGCGCGCGGCGCCCTCGCGGGCGGCGACGGCTTCGCCTCGGTCGCCGGACGCAGCTCGCTGCGCTGCTCGCTCGGCTTCAACGGCACCGACCGCAACGGCAACACGGTGAACATCACCGCGGGCCACTGCAACCCCGACATCGCGTCCGCGGGCAGCGGCAACGCCGCAGGCGTGTACGAGATGAACGGCGACCGCCTCGGCGCGCAGCTCGGCGTCTTCCAGAAATCGGTACTCGGCGAGCAGGACTACTCGATCATCCGGGTCAACGACCAGGCCAAGGACCGCTTCGCCAACAACGGCGTCCGTGCGCCCGGCGCGGCTCCGATCGCCGTCGACGGCGTCGCGACTCCGGTCGTCGGCGCCCCGGTGTGCAAGTCCGGTGCGCGCACCGGCTTCAGCTGCGGCGTGGTCAACGCCGTCGACCAGACCGTCCAGGTCGGCGACCGGGAGCTCACCCAGAGCTTCTCGGCCAACATCTGCGCGCTGCCCGGCGACAGCGGCGGCCCGATCGTCACCGGCCGCCTGGCGCTCGGCATCTCCAGCGCGTCGTCGGTGGCGGACTACCCGATCTGCGAGATCCCGAATCTGATCGGCGCTCTGACCGGCAACGTGCCGCAGCTGTTCGCACAGCCGGTGCACGTGGTGCTCTCGGACAACCCGGGGCTGCGCGTACGCACCAACTGACCGCAGGACCGCGAAAAGGCCGGCAGCTGTTGAGCTGTCGGCCTTTTCGCCATCTCGGAGTCCTTTCACTGCCCTTGCGCGGCCTCCCGGGCGGGAAACGCCGCATGGACCGCGGTGGCGGTCCGGCATTCTGGTCGCATGTGTTTGGTGTTGATCGGCTGGCGCGCGCATCCGGATTACCGGTTGATCGTGGCCGCCAACCGGGACGAGTTCTACACTCGGCCGACCGAGTCCATGCGCTGGTGGCCGGAGGCGCCCGGTCTGCTCGCCGGACGCGACACCGGAGCCCCCGGCCGCGCGGAGGGCGAACCTCCCGGCACCTGGCTCGGCTTGAGCACCCAGCCGCACGGCAACAACCGCTTCGCGACCGTCACGAACGTGCGCGATCCCGCCGATCAACGCCTCGATGCCCGTTCCCGCGGCGCGCTGCTGATGGATTTCCTGCGCGGCGCCGCCGACCGTGGTATGGCCGGGGAGTTCCCCGGGCCGGAGAAATACGTCCTCGACGTCGCCGCCGCTCCCGACGACTACAACGGCTACAACTTGGTCGTGTCCGACCTGCGCACGCTGTGGTGGCATTCCAATCGCAGCGCCGTGGAACCGAGCGAACTCGCTCCGGGCTTCCACGGGCTCTCTAACGGCACGTTCGTCACGTCCGGGGGTCCGAGCCTGGGGGAAGAGGATCTGAGCGCCCCACAGCCCATCTGGCCCAAAGTCCGGGCGGGCCTGACCGGGCTGCGCGAGATCGTGCGAACCGAGCCCGGCGCGGTGGACCGCTACTTCGAGGTGCTGGCCGACCGGACCGAAGCCCCCGACGAGCGGTTGCCGCGGACCGGGGTCCCGCATGAGCTGGAGCGGGCGCTCTCGGCGAGGTTCGTCGCGCACACCGTGCACGGCACCAGAGCGAGCACGGTGCTGGTGGTCGGCGAGGACGGGACGTTCGAAATGGTCGAGCGCTCGTTCGGCAGGATGGGCGAGGAACTGGGCGAGGTCGTCGTCCGCGGCCTGCTCGATCTCACCGGGTGAACGAGCGGCGGCCCGCCCTCCGAGGAGAGCGGGCCGCCGTGATCTGAAGATCGGGGTGGGACCGAAGGCTTAGTTCGGCTTGTCCGCCCACTTCGTGGTGCCCTCCGGTGCCTGCAGCGTGTTGATCAGGTCGATCCCCGCGACAGCCAGCATGGGGCCACCGACCGCCACGGTGCCGAGGATGCCGCCGATGCCCGCGCCCGCGATCGCGGCCGGGATGCAGCCGACGCCGAGGAACGGCAGGCCGAGGATGCAGCCGATCACCGCACCGCCGATGACACCGATCGCGGTGCCGAGGAAGCCGCCGACCGCGGTCGCGATGCCGAACTGGCTGGCGAACTCGTTCTGCGCGCGCTGGTTCTCGATCGGCGAGGCGATCGGCTGCGCGACGACGTTGACGGCGTTGGCCGGCTTGTCCTTGGGCACGGCGACACTCTGGTCAGGCGTCAGTTCCAAGACGGTGTTGTCGTCCTTCACCACCGGCTTCACCGGAACGACGGTGTCGGCGACCTTGAAGGCGATCGGCAGCGTGAGGACCGCGTTGCCCTGCGAGTCCTTGACCCGGTAGACGTCGTCTTCCTTGACGTCCTCGGAGGATTTCGCCAGCTCGAAGGTTCCCCCCTTGAGCGTCGTCACGACGGTCTTCTCCACCAGCTTGACCGAGTACCGGATGGGGTCGGCGGCGGCCGGTTCGGCATCGGCGTGGGCGGTCCCCAGTCCGATGGTCATCGCACCGATGACCATCGCGGCCGCCGCGGTGGTTCTGCGGAATTTCATTCAGTTTCCAATCCATCATCAGGTCGTACGTCACCACTGGTCTTCAACACGCGAGAGCTCTATCCAGCACATCCGGGTGTCGGCTCCGGATCCTCCCCGAGCGGTGCGAAGACGGTCGCAGTGATCAGAACGTCGTGAGCCTAATAGAAGGCCGCGTTTTAAGCGAGATCCCTTATCAGCCATGGGGACTAAGCCAATCCTTACCGACTGGACGGGATGGTTCGGCGTTTACGGTGGTGAACAACCGGTCGGCAGGCGGATAGGAGCGAATTACTGTGACATTGATCACAGGTAAATAATGGGTCAAGCCCCAGCATATGGGGCTATAGCCGAAAAGCCGATCGTACGATGGACATGGTTGTTACTGGCGGGTAACTTACTGCCAGTTAGGATACGAGCGAACCGAGGCGGTAGCGGAAACCAACCGCGACTCGGGGTGCCTCTAAAGAAAGGTCGCGACATGAATGCCCTGACAGTGACGCTGGGCACGATTGGGGCGGCGCTCAGCCTCCTGTGTTGGGCGTCGTTCATCGGCGGCGTCCGCAATATCGCGCGCGCCATCATGATCGGACAGCCCGCTCCGGATCGTTGGCGGCCCTTCTTCCCGCGCTTCAAGCAGATGATCGTGGAGTTTCTCGCGCACACGCGCATGAACAAGTTCCGCACCGTCGGCTGGGCGCACTGGCTGGTGATGATCGGCTTCATCGGCGGCACCATGCTGTGGTTCGAGGCGTACGGGCAGACCTTCGACCCGGCGTTCCACTGGCCGATCATCGGCGATCTGGCGATCTACCACCTGTGGGACGAGATCCTCGGCATCGGCACCGTGGTCGGCATCCTGACGCTGATCACCCTGCGCCAGCTCAACCACCCCCGGCTGCCGGAGCGGCTTTCCCGCTTCAGTGGTTCCAAGTTCGCCCCGGCCTACGTCATCGAGGCGATCGTGCTGCTCGAGGGCCTGGGCATGATCTTCGTGAAGGCGGGCAAGATCGCCGCCTACGGCCACTCGGATCCGGCCACCGACTTCTTCACCATGCAGGTGGCGAAACTGCTGCCCGCGAACACCACGATGGTGGCGCTGTTCGCCTTCGTGAAGCTGATGTCCGGCATGGCGTTCCTGTACTTCGTCGGCCGCAACGTCACCTGGGGCGTGGCCTGGCACCGCTTCTCGGCCTTCCCGAACATCTACTTCAAGCGGGAAGAGGACGGCGGCGTCGCGCTGGGCCCGGCCAAGCCGATGATGTCGAAGGGCAAGCCGGTCGACATGGAGACCGCCGACCCGGACACCGACACCTTCGGGGCGGGCCGGATCGAGGACTTCTCCTGGAAGGGCTGGCTGGACTTCACCACCTGCACCGAGTGCGGTCGCTGCCAGTCGCAGTGCCCCGCGTGGAACACCGGCAAGCCGCTGTCGCCGAAGCTGCTGATCATGTCGCTGCGCGACCACGGTTACGCGAAGGCCCCCTACTTGCTGGCCGGCGGCCGCAAGGACATGGGCGGCGACGAGGTCGGCCTGGTCGACGCCGAGGGCAACCCGGACGAGGCCAAGCTGGCCAAGATCTCCGAGGCCGCCAAGGCCGAGGCCGAGCGGCCGCTGGTCGGCGGCGCGGACGTGAACGGCATCATCGATCCCGAGGTGCTGTGGAGCTGCACCACCTGCGGCGCGTGCGTCGAGCAGTGCCCGGTGGACATCGAGCACGTCGACCACATCATCGACATGCGCCGCTACCAGGTGCTGATCGAGTCGGAGTTCCCGTCCGAGCTCGCGGGCCTGTTCAAGAACCTGGAGAACAAGGGCAACCCCTGGGGCCAGAACGCCAAGGACCGGCTCAACTGGATCAACGAGCTCGATTTCCAGATCCCGGTCTTCGGTCAGGATGCCGACAGCTTCGACGGCTACGACTACCTGTTCTGGGTCGGCTGCGCGGGCGCCTACGAGGACCGCGCCAAGAAGACCACCAAGGCGGTCGCCGAGTTGCTGGCCACCGCGGGCGTGAAGTTCATGGTGCTCGGCGCGGAGGAGACCTGCACCGGTGACTCCGCTCGCCGCGCTGGCAACGAGTTCCTGTTCCAGCAGCTGGCCCAGCAGAACATCGAGCTGCTGAACTCGGTGTTCGAGGGCGTCGAGGATCGCAAGAAGAAGATCGTCGTCACCTGTGCGCACTGCTTCAACGCGCTGAACAACGAGTACCCGCAGGTCGGCGGCAGCTACGAGGTCGTGCACCACACCCAGCTGCTCAACCGCCTGGTGCGGCAGAAGCAGCTGATCCCGGTGGCGTCGGTGTCGCAGAACGTCACCTACCACGACCCCTGCTACCTGGGCAGGCACAACAAGATCTACAACGCGCCGCGTGAGCTGATGGCCGCGGCCGGTTCGAACCTGGTCGAGATGCCCCGCCACGGCGAGCGGTCCATGTGCTGTGGCGCCGGTGGCGCGCGGATGTGGATGGAAGAGCAACTCGGCAAGCGCGTCAACATCGACCGGGTGGAGGAGGGTTTGAGCACCCTCGCCGCGCCTTCCGGTCGCTCCGCAGGCTCCGCTCCTGGGAAGATCGCGACCGGCTGCCCGTTCTGCCGCGTGATGCTCACCGACGGCGTCACCGCGCGCCAGGAGAAGGGCGAGGGCGAAGGCGTCGAGGTGGTGGACGTCGCGCAGCTGATGCTGGACGCCATCGAGCGCGTCGAGCCCGCGGTGCTGACCGAGAACCTGACTGTCATCCAGGAACCCAAGGCGCCCGAAGCGGAACCCGAGCCGGAGCCCGAACCCGCCCCGGCCGCCGAAGCGACGCCCGCACCGGCCGCGGCCGCGCCCGCCGGCGGCGGTCTGGCGATGAAGGGCCCCGCGAAAGCACCCGGCGGCGGTGGTCTGGCCATGAAGGGCCCGGCCAAGGCCCCCGGCGGCGGCCTCGGAATGAAGGGCGCGGCCAAGGCGCCTGGCGCGAAGGCTCCGGCCGCGGAACCGGCGCAGACCGAGGCCACCTCGGCGCCCGCCGCTCCGGCCAAGGGTCTCGCCATGAAGGGTCCGGCCAAAGCGCCCGGTGGTCTGGGGATGAAGGGCGGAGCCAAGGCGCCCGGCGCCAAGGCGTCCGCTGCCCCCGCCGCCGAAGCCGCGCCCGCGGCCGAGGCAGCCGAGACCGAGGCTCCCGCGGCCAAGCCGGTCAAGGGGCTGGGCATGAAGGGCGCCGCCAAGGCGCCCGGTGGTGGTCTCGCGATGAAGGGTGCGGCCAAGGCGCCGGGCGCCAAGGCGTCCGCTGCCCCGGCAGCCGAGGCAGCGCCCGAAACCGCCGCCGAACCGGCTGAAGCCGAGTCGGCCGAAACCGGGCCCACCGAGACCAAGCCCACGGTGCCCGCCAAGGGTCTGGCCATGAAGTCCGGCTTCAAGCGGCCCGGAGCCAAGGCCCCCGGTAAGCCTGCCGCGGCAACGGCCCCTGCGGAAGCGGCTCCCGCCGAACCGGCGGCGTCGGAGAAGGATCCCGCCGCGGAGACTCCCGCGGCGCAGCCCGAACCCGCTGCCGAACCGGAGCAATCCAACGGCGTGAGCGGCAACGGCGCATCCGAAGCCGCGCCGCCCGCCGCCAAGCCCGGCGGTCTCGGTTTCAAGGCCGGTGCGAAGGCGCCGGGCCGGAAGAACTGAGCTGAGAGCCAACTCCACACCGTCATCGGCCGGGTCCAGAAATGGACCCGGCCGAGTCGTTTCGGGCTGTCGCCGCTCGACATCGACAACGACGCCCTCTCGCTCGCCGCCGAAGAACTGGGCACGAAAACGAAAATGGCCACCGTCAATGCCGCACTGCGTGAGGTCGCGAACCAACGTGCGGTCTCGAAGACACTCCAGCAACTGCGCGCCAGCGAGACGGAGTTTTCAGCCGAGGCTGCCCGAGACGCGCATCGCCTGACGATTCCTGATCTGATCCTCTCGGCGACCGCCGAGGTGCACCGGGCGACAGTTCTGCACGTCGGCAGCGACTATCAGACGATCGCGGATATCACCGGTCAGCCGCATCGGCGGCTCGGGACAAGCTGACGCGGTCACCGGCCGGTACCGCGGGCAGCGGGCAGCGGGCAGCGGGCAGCGGGCAGCGGCACAGTACGGAAGTCGGCGCCGGGCCGGGAGGGCAGCCCCGGCCCGGCACCGGACTACGGGCGGGTCAGCGCGGCGTACCGGGCGAGATGTTCGTCGGTGGAGCCGAATTCGTGCTCGACCACGGTGAGCCGCTTGAAGTAGTGGCCGATGGCCAGCTCTTCGGTCATGCCCATCGCACCGTGCAGTTGCACCGCGTTCTGTCCGATGAAACGCGCCGCCCTGGCGACGGTGACCTTCGCCGCCGAGACGGCGCGTGCGCGGTCTTCGGCGGGCGCCCGCAGCGAGTGGACGGCCAGATGTACTGCCGCGACGGCTTGTTCGAGTTCGATGTACATATCGACCATGCGGTGCTGCAACGCCTGGAAACTGCCGATCGGCTGACCGAACTGCTCGCGCTGTTTGGCGTAGTCGATGGTGTCGGCGAGCACCTTGCGCATGCAGCCGACCGCCTCGGCGCAGATCGCCGCGGTGGCCTCCGCGATGGTCGGCTCGATAACGGTCCAACCGTCCGACTCCGTGCCCAGCAACGCGTCGGCGGGCAGGCGCAGGCCGGTGAACACGAGATCGGACGCGGTCCGGTCGTCGATGGTGCGGTAGGAATGCGCCTCGACTCCGGCGGGCGGATCGGACGCGTCGAATTCGAGCCGGAACAGCGAGATGCCCGCCTTGTCGCGCCGTTCACCGGAGGTGCGCGCGGTGATCAGCAGATCGGTGGCCAGCGGGGCGCCGGTCACCACGGTCTTCGCACCGTCGAGCACCCAGGCGTCGCCGTCGCGGCGGGCGGTGGTCGACACGTCGTGCAGCGCGTGCCCCGACGTCGGTTCCAGCGCGGCGAACGCGATGAGCGCGTCACCGGACACGATCCGGCGCAGCACGGCGTCGGCCTGCTCCCCGCCGGACCGCTCGAGCAGTCCGGCGCCGATCACGACGGTGTCCACGAACGGCTCGACCACCAGTGCCCGGCCGAGTTCCTCGGCGATCACCATGAGTTCGACGGGGCCGCCGCCGGTGCCGTCCACCCGCTCGGGCAGCGTCGCGCCGAGAATGCCCAGTTCGTCGGCGAATCCGCGCCAGACGGCGGGCTGCCAGCCCGACTCCGATTTCGCCGCGGCGCGGCTCTTCTCCAAGTCGTAGCGGGCGCCGAGGTATCCGGCGATCGCGGAGCGGAGCATTTCCTGCTCGTCGGTAAGCGTGAAGTCCATCAGAGCCCCAATGCTGCTTTGGCGAGGATGTTTCGCTGAATCTCGTTGCTGCCCGCGTAGATCGAGCCCGCTCGGTCGTTGAAGTACTTCAGCGGCGCGACGGCCTGCCAGTCCGCGCCACTGTGGTAACCGTCGGCAGGCGGCGTGAACTGGGCGATCGGGCCGCCCGGCTTGGTGGCGTGCGGCTGGTAGACGCGACCGCGCGGTCCCGCGGCTTCCAACGCCAACTCGGTGAGCTTCTGGCTGAGCTCGGTGCCGAGGATCTTGAGTATGGAGGACGCCGGCCCCGGATTCTTGCCCTGCGCCATCGCGGAGAGGGTGCGGTACTCCAGGACTTCGAGCACCTCGGTGCGGATTCGCAGGTCCGCCAGCTTCGCCGCGAACGCGCGGTCGTCGATCAGCGGGTTGCCGTCCGGGCCGGGCTGCTGCGCGGCATTGACGGCGATGTCCTGGGCCATGACCTGGAGCCAGGGCGCCGCCGCTCCGCCGCGCTCGTGCACGAGCAGATACTTCGCGACGGTCCACCCGTCATCGATCCTGCCGAGCACATTGGTCTTGGGCACCCGCACGTTGTCGAAGAAGACCTGGTTCTGCACCTGCTCGCCCGAGGTCATCACCAACGGCCGGATCTCGATGCCCGGCGCGGTCATGTCGATCAGCAGGAACGTGATGCCCTGCTGCTTCTTACCCGTGCGCGAGGTGCGCACCAGGCAGAAGATCCAATTCGCCTCGGTGGCGTGGGTGGTCCAGATCTTGCTTCCGGTGCACACGAAATCCTCGCCGTCGTCGACGGCGGCCATGGACAGCGCGGCCAGGTCGGATCCGGCCTCGGGCTCGGAGTAGCCCTGGCAGAAGAAGACCTCGCCGGTGAGGATGCGCGGCAGATAGAACGCCTTCTGCTCCTCGGTGCCGAACGCGATGATCGCGGGCGCCACCATCCTGATGCCCATCGGCGACAGCGCGGGCGCGCCGGCCAGCGCCGATTCCCGCTGGAAGATGTAGTGCTGGGTCAGGCTCCAGTCGCATCCGCCGTGTTCCACCGGCCAGGCGGGCGCCGCCCAGCCGCGCTCATGGAGGATGTGCTGCCATTCCATGCTCGCCTCGTGGTCGGGATACACGCTCGTCGCCAAGCGCCCGGCCCGCCGCAATTCCGGCGTCAGCTTCGCGGCGAGGAATTCCCGCACCTCGTCCCGAAACGCCAGATCCCCCGCTGACCAGTCGTAATCCATCTGCCCTCCCAGAGGGTGTGCACCGTTGCTTCCGTGGCGAATATCCCGCCACCACGAGACAGAATGTACGGCCGCCTCTCTCAGCGAGTCAAACTGACGTCACACGCCCGCAGATTCCCGGCGGAGGTGTGGCGAGCGCCGCCGACAGCCGGGCCCGCATCGCGGACCCGGCTACCCATGGGCACACCTGGAGCGTCAGCCGCAGGAACTCGGTTCACCGATCTTGACCACCGACAGCACCGCCTCACCTTCGCCGATCAACGACCCCGGCGCGGGCGCCTGCGCCACCACGATCCAGTTCCGGTCCAGTACCTGCATACGCCCCTTCCCGGTCGCGTCCTTGGATCGGGAGAAGAAGACACCGGCCGCCTGGATCGTGTCCTGCGCATCCTGCAAGTTCATGCACACGACGTTCGGCATAGGGGCGCGGGAAGCCGCCGGTTGCGATGCGCGCGCAGGAGGCATCGATGCCGCGGGCGCGGCGGGCGCCGCCGGAGCAGGCACCGCCGCAGCGGAGGTAGCCGAGGCGACCACAGCGCTTCGACCGGCCGGAGTCGCGGAGGTTCGTCGCGACGTCGAGTCCACCTCGCCGTTACCTCCGACAGCACTGCCGATCGCGCCCAGTACCAGCAGGCCGCCTAGGACGGCCGCCACCCAAATCCACAGCGGCGTCCGCTTCTTCTGCGGCCGCTGCCCGGTAGGCGGACCGTACCCGTTCGACTGGGGCGGATATGTCATCGGCAGGTTCCCTTGCTCTCATCCGTGTTCACGCACCGGGTCGATGCGCACGGGCATCAGATCGAGATGCCGATCACATTTGTTACGGCTTTGCTATCAATCCTGGTGGCGGGCAGGACGAAGCGGTCAGCAGTCCTCGAAGAAGGCTTTCGCATAGCCCACGGACTGGTAGGCGTAGTCGTAGGCCCAGCGCGGGAGGGAGAGGTCGGGTTCGGGGTCGGTGAAGAGGAGTTCTCCGTCCCAGCACTTCCGCAGGATGTAGCGGGCGCGGGAGATGTGGGGAGTGAAGGTGACGACGATGACTCGGCGCCAGTTGTTGGCGCGGGCGAGGCGGGCCAATTCACGGCCCTCGCCGCGAGTGGTGCGCGGCGACGGGTCGAAGCACAGGACCTCGAAGCTGTAGCCGCCGTGGCAGATTCGGTTCAGCACGGCGCTGTTTTCGTAGGGATCGGAGAACACCACGCGCGGCGCGTACCCCTCGCGCGCCAAGCGCAGGCCCAACTGCTCGCGGCCGTCGTGCGCCCCGCCCAAGACGAGAACGGCATCCGCCGGAGCCGGCGGGTCGGTGCGCGGACGCACGTACACCGGCCACAGCGCGACCGTCGCGACGACCACCGCCAGACCTGCGCCGAGCACGGTCCAGGCCCATCGATGACGTCGCACCACGCCGATGCTAGCGCGGTCACGACTACCGTTGCGCCAGGTCAGGGCACCCGGTCCGGCGCCGTCGCCGCATGTACATCTGCTGTTGCCCCGACCCTTGCCTCGCTGACGTGGCGTGGCCACCGGCGGGGCTTACCAATCGATCATGCGATGCACAGTCTTCGGAACCGGGTATCTCGGGGCCACGCACGCGGCGTGCATGGCCGAACTCGGGCACGACGTCATCGGAGTGGACGTGGACCCGGGCAAGGTCGCGAAGTTGTCCGACGGAGTGGTGCCGTTCTACGAACCGGGCCTCGAGGGTGTGCTGCGCCGCAACCTCGACGCGGGCCGCCTGCGGTTCACCACCTCCTACGCCGAGGCGGCGGCGCACGCCGAGGTGCACTTCCTCGGCGTGGGCACCCCGCAGAAGAAGGGTGAGTACGCCGCCGACCTGAAGTACGTGCACGCGGTGGTGGACACGCTCGCCCCGCTGCTGGAACGCCCCTCGGTGATCATCGGCAAGTCCACGGTCCCGGTCGGCACGGCGGCCTCGCTCGGATCACGCGCCCGCGCACTGAGTTCCGCCGACGTCGAGGTGGCGTGGAATCCGGAGTTCCTCCGTGAAGGCTTCGCGGTCAAGGACACCTTGCGGCCGGACCGGCTGGTTCTCGGCGTCGACCGGGAGCGCGCCGCCGCCGGATGGGTGGAGGACCTGGTACGCGAGATATACGCCGACCTGATCACCGCCGAGGTGCCGTTCTTGCTGACCGACCTGGCCACAGCGGAATTGGTGAAGGTCTCGGCGAACGCCTTCCTGGCGACGAAGATTTCGTTCATCAACGCGGTGTCGGAGGTGTGCGAAGCGACCGGCGCCGACGTGACGATGCTGGCCGACGCGCTCGGCTACGACGCGCGCATCGGCCGCCGATTCCTCAACGCGGGCCTCGGCTTCGGCGGCGGGTGTCTGCCGAAGGACATCCGCGCGTTCATGGCCCGCTCCGGTGAGCTCGGCGCCGATCACGCCGTCGCCTTCCTGCGCGAGGTGGACAACATCAATATGCGCCGCCGCACCAAGGTGGTCGACATGGCCGCCCGCGCCTGCGGCGGCTCGCTGCTCGGGGCCAACGTCGCGGTGCTCGGCGCGGCGTTCAAACCGGAATCCGACGACGTCCGCGACTCCCCCGCGCTGAATGTGGCCGGCATGATCCAGCTGCACGGTGCGGTGGTGACCGTCTACGACCCCAAGGCGCTGGAGAATTCGCGGCGCGTGTTCCCCACCTTGAACTACGCGACCTCGGTCGCCGAGGCGTGCGAACGCGCCGACGTGGTGCTCGTGCTCACCGAGTGGGACGAATTCACCGCCCTGCGCCCGCGGGATCTGGAGGGCGTGGTGCGCGCCCGCTCGATCATCGACGGCCGGAACTGTCTCAATCGTGCCACCTGGAGAGCAGCCGGATGGGTGTACGCGGGACTCGGCACACCGTAGAGTTGCGGGGCGAGGCGGGCTACTGCCAGACAGACGACCAGTCCGCCCTAAGCACAGCTGATCGCCGGCGGTAGGGTCCGTCCAGCGGGCCTCCGCCGACGGACGGCGCAGGCTCGCATGTCGTGCAGTGTGAAACGAGATGGGCAGCTGATGAGTTCGGTACTGGGAGTTTCGGTGGGGGCCGGCGCTGTCCGTATGGCGCGACCACACGCCGACAACCCCCACGGGCATGTCTCCCCGCATTCCTTCGATCTGCAGACCATCCCGGTTGTCGACCAGAGCGTGGAGGAGCTGGCTGCCGAAGCCATCGGCGTCACCCTGGAAGCCACGCCGGGGATCGGCGCCACCGCGATCGCCTACCGCAGTGAGCAGCACGCCCGCGCCATTCGCGCGGCCATGGCGCGGCAGCAGCTGACCAATTACGAACTCGTGCCGGAGATCGCGGCGGCACTCGAGTTCGCGCAGGCCACCGGCGATATCCGGGGCATCTCCTCGCTGGTCGTCTACGACCTGGGCAGCTCGGGCCTGACGGTGAGCGTGGTCGACACCCACTCCCGCGAGGTGCGCCACAGCGAGCGCACCAGCGATATCAGCGGTGACTATCTCGACTCGTTGATTCGTGAGCAGCAGATCGCCTCTGGGCGGATCGCGCATCCGCCGAACGCGGCGGGCCTGGCCGCCCTGGACGCGCTGTGCCGAGAGGCGAAGGAGCAGCTGACCAGCAATACCGCGGTGGCGCTTCCGAGCGAGCAGGGGCTGGTGCTGCTCGCGCAGGAGAACTTCGAATCGTTGATCATGCTGGCGATCGAGTCCTCGGCGCGGATGGCACGCGACGTGATCGTGCGCTCGGACCGCCCCGTGCACGGTGTGCTGGCCATCGGCGGTTGCGCTCGGATCCCGTTGGTGGCCAAGGTGCTCGAACGCTGGATGGGCGTGCCCGTCATCGTGCCGGACAGCCCGGAGACCGTGATGGCCCGCGGCGCCGCGCTGCTGGCCAGACCCGTGCGCAAGGAGACTTCCGCCGCGAGCGCCGCCCTGGACGACGAGCTGTCGCCCGCCTGGCTGGCGGCCCCCGCCCAGCGTGGCAGACGCGAGATCAGCGGGGCCGTGCTGACGGTCAGCGCGCTGGCCGTGGTCGCCGCGATCGGGCTCGGCCTCGGCTACGGACCGCAGGTGCTGGAACGGGATTCGCACACCAGCGAGGGCTCACCGGAGTCATCGCCGACCACCGCACCACGCACGACCAGCTTGGATCCGCAGATCGCCGTCGCGCCGGGCACCACGGAGTCGCCCGCCCACGAGTCGGTCGCCGCGCCACCGCCGAACCGGCGGCAGACCACCAGCGAGGCGCCGCCGACGCCCGGCCCGAACACCATCGTGGTGCCCGGCCTTCCGCCGATCGTGGTCCCCACGATCCCGCCGGAGGTCTTCCCCTTCCCCCCGCCACCGCCACGCTGAGGGCGACCGCGACTCGGGTCGCGAGGTGGATATCGAGCTTCGACGTGCGGCGGGGTGAATTCAGGCGCTGACGTGCCCGCCCGACTCGGATCGCAACCGGAGTCCAGGCGCTGACCCGACGGAATCCGCTCGGCGCCGGGCGAATTCAGGCCCTGGCGTGCCGGGCTCGGCGCGGACGCGGGGGCTGGGGCGGTGTCGGCTCTTTGGCCTTGAACGGCCGGGCCAGCAGCACCGCGATGCCCGTGGTCAACGGCACCGACAGCGCCAGCGCGATACCGCCGACCGCCGAGCGCGCGATCTCGATGGCCACCGCGTCACCGGTCAGCACGTCGCGGATGGACCGTCCCGCCACACTGAACAGCAGCAGCAGCGGCAGCGCACCACCGGCGTAGGCCAGCACCAGCGTGTAGACGGTGCTGGCGATGTGGTCGCGCCCCACGCGCATGGCGGCGGCGAAAACCTCGCGCCGGGAGGCTGATTCGTCGAGGGCGGCCAGCTCGAACGCGGCCGACGCCTGGGTGATCGTGACGTCGTTGAGCACACCGAGCGAGCCGATGATGAACCCGGCCAGCAGCAGGCCGGTGATGCTGACGTGCTCGATGTAGGTCGCGACGTTCGTGTTCTGTTCCTCGGAAAGCCCGGTCAGATGAGTGATCTCGATGGTGAGCCAGGACAGCGCGGCGGCGAGCAGCATCGAGGTCAGCGTGCCGAGCAGCGCCGAACTGGTGCGCAGGTTCACCCCGTGGGCGAGATACAGCACCGCGTAGAGGATCAGGGAGCCCGCGACCAACGCGACCGGGATCGCGGGTTTGCCGTCCAGCAAGGCGGGCAGCAGGAACAGCACCAGCACCGCGAAAGCGAACACCAGGCCCAAGAGCGCACGGACGCCGCGCCAGCGCGCCACCGCGACGATCACCACCACGAAAACCACGACGATCAGCGTGAGCGGCATCCCGCGTGAGTAGTCCTCGAACGAGTACAGCGGCGTGCCACTCGGATCGGTCTGGCGGACCAATCGCAGTTCGTCGCCCGCGTGCAAGTCGGGTTGCCCTGGGCCCGGGGCGATCTCCAGCAACGTGCGGTTGCCCTTGTGCGGCCCGGACTCGATCGAGATCAGGCTGCGCTGGCAGGTGTAGGCGGTGCTGCGCGGTGGTTCGGGCTTCTCGACGAACACCTTGCCCAGCGACGGGCTGCCGCACGGACCGACATCTTGCAGCACTACGGTGCCCGCCTCGGTCTGTACCGCGCCGCCGCCCGCGTTCTGCATCGGCAGCGGGATGTCGATGTGCTGCTTGCTCGGCCACAGCACGATCGCGGCGATGACGACGACGGCCCCGATCACGGTGAGTAGCCCGACGACCACGCGCGCCGCGGTCGCGCCGATCGCGATCGGCCCCGAATGATCGTGGTGATGGTGGTGGTGGTCGCTCACCGCGCTCCTACCTGTCAGATGTGGTTCTGCCCGGAGCGAGCCTAAAGGATTTCATTTTCAAGACCGTCGCGGCGTCGCCGAACACAGTGGATACACGATCAGAGCGATCCGATCGAAAAAGAAAGGGGATTTTAGAGGGGGCGGCGGAGAGCAGGGGGATGTCTCCGCCGCCCGCAGGGCAGGCGGCCCAGGGGGGTAGGCGGCCTAACCCGAGGCCGGATGTGCCCAGGGGGGGTAGGCAATCCGACCAGGCACTCAGAGTGCCGAGAACCACTGTACACAAAAGTACTTCTTTTGCGCTAGTTAGTCGCCAAACCCGACATGTATCCGTACGTGGAGTTTGTTTACCGGCTGGAAGCCGGGCGATTATATGGTTCGCCGCCAACTTCTCACTACTGGCGATAGCTGGCGAGGAAGTTGCCGAAGCGTTCGATCGCGACCGCGAGATCCCGGGCCCATGGCAGCGTGACGATCCGCAGATGGTCGTGATCGGGCCAGTTGAAGCCGGTGCCCTGCACCATCAGGATCTTCTCCTGCAGTAGCAGATCCAGGATCAGCTTGGAGTCGTCGTAGATCTCGTAGACGTTCGGATCCAGCTTCGGGAACGCGTAGAGCGCGCCCTTCGGCTTCACACACGACACGCCGGGGATCATGTTCAACCGCTCCCAGGCGACGTCGCGCTGTTCGAGCAGCCTGCCGCCGGGCAGGATCAGATCCTCGATGCTCTGATGACCGCCGAGCGCGACCTGAATCGCGTGCTGCGCGGGCACGTTCGGGCACAACCGCGAAGAGGCGAGCAGGTCGATGCCCTCCAGGAAACCGGCCGCGTGTTCCTTCGGGCCGGTGATCGCCAGCCAGCCCGAGCGGTAGCCCGCGACCCGGTAGGCCTTGGACAGCCCGTTGAAGGTCAGGCACAGCAGGTCGGGCGCCATGGTGGCCAGTGAGATGTGCTTGGCGTCGTCGTAGAGGATCTTGTCGTAGATCTCGTCGGCGAGCAGCAACAGCTGATGCTTGCGCGCGAGGTCGGCGAGCTGCTGGAGCACTTCGGCGGAGTACACCGCGCCGGTGGGATTGTTCGGGTTGATCACCAGCAGCGCCTTGGTGCGGTCGGTGATCTTCGATTCGATGTCCGCGATATCGGGCTGCCAGCCGTTGGCCTCGTCACACAGGTAGTGCACGGGAGTGCCGCCGGCCAGGCTGGTCATGGCGGTCCACAGCGGGTAGTCCGGGGCTGGGATCAGCACCTCGTCGCCGTTGTCCAGCAGCGCCTGCATGGTGATGGTGATCAGCTCGGAGACGCCGTTGCCGAGGTAGACGCCGTCCACGTCGAGTTCGGGGAAGCCGGGCACGAGTTCGTAGCGGGTCACGATCGCGCGCCGCGCCGACAGGATGCCCTTGGACTCGGAGTAACCCTGGGCGTACGGGAGCGCCGCGATGATGTCGCGCATGATCACATCCGGCGCCTCGAACCCGAATGGGGCGGGGTTGCCGATATTGAGCTTGAGGATGCGGTGGCCCTCGGCCTCCAGCCGTGCCGCGTGCGCGTGTACCGGTCCACGGATCTCGTAGACGACGTTCTGGAGCTTCGTGGACTGCTCCAGAACACGCGGGGGGCGGTGCGGATGATGAGGACTCACCCGTCCCATGGTGCCATCCGTCGCAACCGGATAAACCGTCGCTCCGAGCTGGTCCCCGGGCTCCGCGCCCGCGACGGCGTCCCGGGCACAGCGAAATGTGACACGTCACTCACTGGGCCGGACCACCCGGCGGGATGCCCTTCGCCGCGGTGGAGCCGCAGAATTCCTCGATCCGCTCGTCCAACCGGCGCGCCTCGACCGAGTCGCGGAAGGCCGGGGCCGCGATCCCCCTGCGCATATCGGTCAGCCGCTCCTCGAGCTGCGCGATGCGTTTGTCCTCGTCGAGCCCCAGCACCGGTTGCAGCGCCTCGGCCGCGCCGTCCAGGCTGCCGTTGATCAGGTGGGCGGCCGCGCAGTCGACCCTGGCCAAGGCTTCCGCGCCGTAGGAGCGCTGTTCGGACGGCCCGTTCGAGTACAGCTCGATGGCCCGCTGCGTGGCGCCGAGCGCGCGTTCCGCCTGACCGAGGTGGATATAGGTGGCGCCGGCGTAGTAATTGGCCTTGGCGTCGTTGAACCCGAAGACCCCGCCGACTTCGTCGTGCAAGGTATCGGTCGCGGCGATCTCGCGGGCGTCGTCGGCCGCCCGGACGCAGCGATCGGTGTCCGCGGCGCTGCCCAGCGCCGACCAGATGCGCGCCTCGATGTTGAGCAGGCGCACCTGCGCGGTCGCCGACTCGGCGAACTCCTGCCCGCTCTGGGCGAGCTGAACCGCCCGGCGGGGGCGCTGCGACCAATACTCGATCAGCGCGTGCATGCCGCGGGTCCAGGCGCGAAGCCCGTTGTGCCCGCACAGCTCCGCGTAGGCCCATGCGGCACGGACCTGCTCCCCGGCCGCGTCGTAATAGCCCAGGTCGGTGCTCGCGTTGGCGAGCAGACCCGAGAGCGTGCCCGCCAAGAGATACAGATGACCGGTATCGGCGGGCCGCTGATGGCCTTCCAGCAATCGGTACACCCGGCGTCGCACCCGCACCATGTCCACCATCATCGGCACCGGCGGAATACGCACGTAGTCGTTCGCGATGCGCACCACGTCCGCGTCGAGCTGTTCCAATGTGCTCGCACCGACATTGGTGCTCTCGGCCTTGCCGGCGTGCTCGCTGGCCTCGTGGGCAGCCGCCATGATCAGATCCCTCTCCGAAATCGCTGCTAACGCAACACCTCTCATCGCACCGGCGTCTATGAGAGCCAAAAGGTCCGCGTCACTCGAATAATCAACGCGCGCCGAGGCGTCGGCGCGCGCATCGAATCCCGGCGGGACGGCTCGATCGCTCGAGGGCTGATCGATCAAAGCCGCGAACCGGGCTCGCACCACATCGTCGGACCTGGCCAGTGAGGTATCCAGAGCGGCTTGGTTGATCGGTCGTGGATGAACCCGGACGCCCCCGGCTTCCCACTTCGACACCAAGCGTTCGTGCACACCCAGGTGGGCGGCGAATTCCCTGATGCTCATCCGCTTGGCATCGCGAAGGGCGCGGGCCTCTTTGCCTGACCAATGCCTGACCACGGTGCCATCCCTTCCGAACGAACCCCTTCCAGAGTACGAGCGGATTGTGAGCGCGGCCACAGCTGAAATGCGACCGGCATCAATGGCAGCGGAAGGGCAGCGGTAAGCGGGCTGACGGGCGATACCCAATCACGCTGCGGGCCGCGAACATTGAGTCGGAAGGCAAGGAGTTCGCCGTGAATGTCGAGAAGCTCAGGACCGTGGACGATTGGGTGGCGTTCTATCGGCACGAGTTCGGGTTGCCGGTCACCGAGCGTGGCGGTTTCGCCATGCTGCCGGTCACCGGTCGCGTCTGCGTAGTCCACCTGCCGACCGCGCGTGCCGAAAAGGTCCGCGTCGCACTGGAACAGCAGGGAACGAGGGGTCCCATGTTGGCCAGGCAGATCCGATGGAGTTTCCTCGCCGAGCCCGACAGTCGACCGGGACCGCAGGTGCTCGAGGTGCTCAATCGGCTGGATATCGGCCTGCCCGCCGTGGGCAGCGCCGTGATGTTGCCGACCGGTCTCGGTCGCTGGACCCGGGAAGGGTGCTTCTGGGTCAACCCACCGAGCCGCGGTGACGCGCTTCCACCGCTGTCCGTCATCCTCACTACGGCGCTCGCGGTGGGAGCGGGCGGCGGGGACTGATCACCTCCGCGATCAGATCCCCGCTGCCGTCCGCCGGGTCCGCTTGTCCCACAGTCGACGAAGCGGACCCGGCGGTCAGCGTGTTTCGGCGGCGTCGATCGCGGCGGCCGGAACCGGGAAGTTGAGGTAGGACCGCGACGGAGTCGGCCCGCGCTGGCCCTGATACTTCGAACCCGCCACGGCGCTGCCGTACGGATGCTCCGCCGGGCTGGTCAGCCTGAGCAGGCACAACTGGCCGATCTTCATGCCCGGCCACAGCGTGATCGGCAGATTGGCCACGTTGGACAGCTCCAGCGTGATGTGCCCGCTGAACCCGGGATCGATGAAGCCCGCGGTCGAGTGGGTCAGCAGGCCCAATCGGCCCAGGCTGGACTTGCCCTCCAACCGTCCGGCCAGATCGTCCGGCAGCGTGCACACCTCGAGAGTGGAGCCGAGCACGAACTCGCCGGGGTGCAACACGAACGGTTCACCGTCGGCCGGCTCGACCAGACTGGTGAGCTCATCCTGCTGCTTCGCGGGATCGATGTGGGTATAGCGGGTGTTGTTGAACACCCGGAACATCCGGTCCAGGCGCACGTCGATGCTCGACGGCTGGATCAGGTTCTCCAGCAGTGGCTCGACCCCGAGACGCCCAGCGGCGATCTCCGCGCGGATGTCACGATCGGAAAGCAGCACGCGACGAGCGTAGCGCCTGCTCGCCGGGGCTCCTCAGCCGCACAGTGATATAGAGAGAGCGATATCCTCGCATTCATTCGGGCGGCGCCGCCCGCGATCGAAGGGATGAACCATGACCGAGGGCTCGCTGTTCGACCTGACCGGCCACGTCGCCGTCGTCACCGGAGGCAACTCCGGCATCGGTCTCGGCTTCGCCCGTGGGCTCGCACGGGCCGGAGCCGACGTCTGCGTGGTCGGCCGCAACGCCGAGCGCAACGAGGCCGCCGCCGCCGAATTGAGCGCCTTCGGCGGCCGCGTGCTGGCACTGAGCTGCGACGTGGGCGAGGAGCAGCAGGTGATCGACACCTTCGGGCGCGCGACCGCCGAACTCGGCCGCGTCGACTCCTGCTTCGTGAACGCCGGTGTCAGTCAGGGTTTCATGCCGTTCGTGGAGACCGATCTCGCGGAATTCCGCCGGGTCACCTCCCTCAACCTCGACGCGGCGTTCGTGACGCTGCGTGAAGCGGCGAAGGTCATGCTCGCCCAGGGCGAGGGCGGCAGCCTGGTCGCCACCGCGAGCCTCGCCGCCCAGCAGGGTGTTCCGCGCGGGCAGTCCTACGCGGCCAGCAAGGCGGGGCTGATCGCCATGGTCAACTCGATCGCGGTGGAGCTGGCCAAGCACGGCATCCGCGCGAACTCGGTGCTGCCCGGCTGGGTCGAGACGCCGATGACCGAGGGGGCCTTCGCCTGGGACCGTTTCCGCGAACGCGTCCACCCGAGGATCCCGGTTCGCCGCTGGGGCTTGCCGAGCGATTTCGAATCCGTCGCCGTCTACCTCGCCAGCCCCGCCAGCGGCTACCACACCGGCGATACTCTCTTGATCGACGGCGGCTACAGCAAGTTCTGAGGTCAGTCCGAGTCGGCACTGCGGCGCTTGACCCGCCGACCTGCGCTCGGAGTGCCGACTGGCAGTGGCGGCCGACACAGGATGGCCGAGCCCTGTCATCGCCTCCCCTGAGAGGGCCCAGGCCACAACGTGACGGTGGTCGGCCCCGGATACATCCGCCGTAGCCGACTCTGTCGCCCCGGCGCAGGAAGCACTTGGCGCGGATCGCGGGGCGGTCGCATGGCATCAGTTTCTCGACGACCAACTCGCCCCCCGGCCGACGATCCGCTCAGTGCAGCCCTCGCGGACGGCAATGCCGGTCGAACACCGAAGGCGGGATCTTCGGCCTGCACCCTTGGTGTTCGCCGACGTCGCCGGTGTCATCCGTGGCGGGAAGCGGACCGGGTTACCTCGCAGCGTCCGGCATGGCAACGTGGAGTGGTGACCTCCTCCCGCATCCGGAACGTCATCGTGGTACTCACCGTGTCGCTGGTGGTGTGCGCCGCGGTTCTCACGGCAGGCGTGGTCGGAGGCGGCGGCCCCGGCAAGGTCGATCGCGGCATCGCCGACTGGGCGATCGCGCACCGCAGCGACGCGCTCACCCCGGTCGCGGTGGTCGTCAGCGTGCTGGGCGGCACGCTCGCCATGACGGCCCTGGCCACCGCGGCCTGCCTGGTGCTGTCCTGGCGGCGGCGCTGGACGTCGGCGGCGCTCGTCGCGACCACCGGGCTCGGCGGTGGGTTGCTGGTGCGCGGCGGCAAACGGCTGACCGACCGCGACCGCCCGCCCGTCGAGGAACACTTGATCAACGTGTCCAACCAGGCCTATCCCTCCGGGCACAGCCTGGGCTCGTTCGTCGTGGTCGGCATCGTTCTGGTGGTGGCGCTGCCCGGCATCCACGGACCCGCCCTCCGAGCGGGCGCGGCGATTGTCGCCGCCCTGTTCGTCGCAGCGGTCGGCCTGTCCCGCATCTATCTCGGCGTCCACTGGACGACAGACGTCGTCGGCGGCTGGTGCTTCGGCGCGCTCTGGCTCATCCTCTGCTTGACTGTCTATCGACATCTGGTGCCCACCGCCCCGGGCACGTCCGGGGACCACCTTTCGAGCAGAGAGACGGACAGGACCGCGACTTCCTCCGGTCATCGAGCGGAATAGTCCGGAGTAGATACTCGACGGCCGTACCGAGGTCCGAACAGCTCGTCATCAGCCCGTTTCCAGACCGAACGTCCGGACACCGGGAATAGACACGGCCCGGATGATGGACTCGAGGCCGTCGATTGCGCGGCTCGCGTCATCGCGGCTCGGCCATCTCTTCGAGCAGGCGCGTGATCCCGGCCTCCGCGATCCCTTTCGCGCGCCCGAGGTCGTCGGTCGTCTCGGAGTACGCGCGGATCGACCCGCCCTCGGATGGTGTCGCAGCCGGAGCGTTCGACCGCACTCAGCGGCCCTGACAGAGCAAGCTTTTCACGCCTCTGCGACGCGCCTGACCGCGCAACACGCCGATTTCCGGCGAGGGATTTCCGCAACGGGATGGCTACCCGGTCGATAGCGCACGGCTCGAGACCAGGGATCTCGAGAGCTGGTTTTGTGAGGATTTTGGGAGGAATTTTGTGAGGAAACGCGCCTGAACGCCGCCGAACGCGGCTCAACGCAAGATCAGCTCTCCCTCACCACCGACTCGTCATGAGAGGGCATCCCCGCAGGTCAGGGCCGTCTACCAGGGCCTTTACCGCACCCGCTCGGCGTCTGCTAAAGTCTCGGGTACCTTGCCGATGTAGTTCAATGGTAGAACTTCTGCTTCCCAAGCAGACAGCGCGGGTTCGATTCCCGTCATCGGCTCCACCACAAAACCCGCCCTGACCAGGGCGGGTTTTGCTTTTGAGACCAGCGGTCGAGTGGGGCACTGCACCCGATGGGCATTCGGTAGCGGCACACCGGAATCGGTCGAATCACCCCAGGTCAGAGCATACGGAAGGGTTGCTCGCGATCGCCCTGTGGCCTTCGGTTGCTACCTTCGACATGTGAGCCGAACCCAGTGGACTATCCATGGCGAGCACCTCGTCGACGAGAACCGACACATCCGACTCACTACCGTTGACGTCGAATTGCCTGACGGCGTGAGGTTCACGCAGTACGTCGCCCGGATGCCTAGATGCGCAATGACACTGGTCTTGAACGAGAAGCGCGAAGCCCTGCTGATGTACCGGCATCGGTTCATCATCGACCGATGGGTGTGGGAACTACCCGGAGGCTACGTCGACGGTGCCGAGGACGTAGCGCTCGCCGCAGCTCGCGAAGTCGAGGAAGAGACCGGCTGGCGTCCCCGCACCATGGAACACCTCGTCACCTACCAGCCAGCGATCGGCACGCTCGACCAACCGCAGCAGATTTACCTTGCGCACGGAGCCGATCTGACCGACAACCCGCCGGACATCAACGAGGCCGAACGGATCGACTGGATCCCCTTACCCGAGGCGATCGCGATGATCGACCGCGGGGAGATCGTCGGCGCAGCAACAGTCGTCGCGCTGTATCGCGCTCTCACTCTGTCGCTCTAGTCGCGGCGAGCACCCGCCGCCGGAACTCCGCAACGTCATCGAGTTCGTCGTACGGAGCGAGTCGGAATCGGACTTCGCGAAGGTAGGAATAGCTGCGTCGCGACTCGAGTCCGCCCGCCAGTTCGAGCGCCTCGCCGCCGATGCGCACCGCCTCATGCGGGTCGACATCCGCGACGGCAGATGCGAGCAGGCACAGGTTGAACGCTCGACCCCGCAGATAGCCGTCGGACATGTCGAGGGATTGCTCGGCGTAGCGAGCCGCCCGGGCAAGGTCTCCCAGGTCCCGGAAGCAGTGGGCGGTCTTGGCCGACAGGTAGGCGCCGTCGAAATAGTTCAGCCACTCCGGCCGACCGGAATCGCCGCGGCCGAACGCGCGTTCAGCTGCGTTCAAAGATGTCGCGCAAGACGATTCGTCTAATCGCGCGGCGTGGCCGTGCGCCTCGACCATCAGGCACTCGGATTCGAGTGCGGCCAAGCCGGCGTTTCGAGCTGCGATCTGCGCGGCGCGGGCGAGGTCGACGGCATCGCCCGGGCGGCCGACGTACGTCGCCTGGTGACTCATCGCTGCAAGGATCTCCGCGCCGAGTCCGGCGTCGCCCGCGGCGCGCGACATCCTCAACGCCTGTATGAGGTAGCGCTGCGCGAGTCCATGTTCCTCGAGATCGTAGGCGGCCCAGCCCGCCAGCTTCGTGAGCTCGGCAGTGGTGGCGAACAGCTGCCGCCCGATGCGCTCGTTGTAGCTGCCGCGCAGCAGTGGTGCGACGGAACTGTGTAGGTAGTGGACGATCGTCGAGCGCACCTTGCCCCCACCGACACGGTTGTCGAGGTCTCGAAACGCAGTCGTCATGGTCCGCACGGCATCAACGTCGCCCTGTCCTATGCGACGAGTTCCGGCGGAGACCGGGTGCTCGGGTCCGGGCAAGGTCAGCCACCGCATCGACGCGGCCGGGTAGACCGCGACTGCGTACGATGCGCCGACTAGGAACCGCCTGCGCTCCACATCGCTCCTCCACAGCGCTGTTGCCGAAGCGGTCGCCTCGGCGAGACTCAACGCGAACTCCAGTCCGAGATCGGCACCCTCTCCTCCGCCGGCCATCCCGCAGTCGGCAGCGGTAACCCGGCGGCCCGCGACCTCAGTGAGACACTCCGCGATCAACTCGGGCCCTGGTGAGTTGGGTTGTTCGCCTGCCAGCCAGCGCCCGACCGAGGTGTGGTCGTAGCGCAACTCGACGCCGACAGCGCGGCCGCGCTCGACGACTCTGCGGGCGAGCGCCTTGTTCGGTAGGCCCGTCTCCTCGAGCAGCTCGGCGAGTTGTGTGTTGGGCTGCTTGGGCTGCCGTCCCATTTCCGGAGTGTGGCACGCGAAACGCTTGGCACGCCATGAATTCGATCCCGTGCACACCCCGTGTGCACACACCCGCCCAGCATGCACGCCTTACGGCGGGGCGCCCACTTGACGTGTCCTTGATCTATGCATCCGGCGCCGGGTGATGCCAGCCCATCGGCGGCACTGAGCTGCCAGCCGATGGCGAGAGCCCCGGCGTCGGGTGCACACCAACGCACCCAGCAGTGAGGACGGTATGACCGCAAAGTCGATCGGGTTCCTGCGAAAGGATTTGGCAACGGACCCCCTGCGAGACGCAACGACGATCCGCGAACTTGCTGAGCGAGTGGGCCACACGCTCATCGAAATACTCACGCCCGGTGACGAGGTCGAGCCCGAACCCGCCACGTGGTTACTTGCCCGGATCCACCGCCACCGTGCCGCGGCAGTGGTGATCGCGGACCAGCGCCACATGGCGGAGCCGGTGATCGACGCGATCACCGCGGTGTGCAGTGTCGTTACGCCCGTCCAGATCATCCCCTGTCACGTCCGGTTTCCGGAGGGGCGAGTGATGGAGTACGAGTATTCGCCCGCACTGGAAGCCGTGCGCGCCGCATTCGAGGCCGACGACGCGGCGAAGCTCGCTATCGCACGCACCGAGGGTCCGCTCTGGATGGCTGTGGACAAGCCGCGGACATGGGTGTTGGTCGATGAGGACGGCACGCCGGGAGAAGAGTTCAGCGTCGGTCCGGCGTTCGGCGCATCGGAGCTGCACGAGGGAGATGCCGAGTGAACGGGTGGGTCACCTTCGCAATCGGTCTCGGCGCCGCGCTCGTGGTCATGGCGCCGGTAGTCGCGGCCTCGATGTGGTGGCAGGCTCCCGCCGACCGCGAGGCCGCCAAGGCGCGCGTCGCTGAGCAGCGAATGGACAACACGTTGTGGGCTACGGGCTTTCCGATTGATGCGCCGGAGCGGGATCTCGGTATCCACGAGGCGCACATGACAATGCAACGGCATCGCGGGTGCCGCGCAGACGAGTGCCGACGTAAGGCGGCGGCACGGCAAATCCTGATAAGCGCGGGCCGGATGAAGCCTGACACCACGCGGGAGTACTGAGCGCGCAGGTCGCTCAGGTAGAAGAAAGAATGAGGGAATCCCATGCTGTCTCGCTTCAACGCAATAATTCTCGTCGGGCTCCTCTGCTCTGCGGTGCTCGGCACCGCACCGGCCGGGGCTACGACCAGCGCTCACCCGCAGTTCATCGCTGCCAAATCTTGCGGTTTCGAATTCACCTACAGTCGGCCGTCGGTGTACCCGCCGAAGATCACGGGAAACGGTGTCGCCCAGTGCGACGGGCCGCCCGAAGAGCACATCTTGACTTTGGCGCTGGAATACCAGCAGGGCGGTAGGTGGGTGAACGCCGCGCACATCACCGAGGGCGCGATCCCGCCGACCCCGCCGAAATCCAGGATGTACGAGGTGAGCGCAGCCTGTTACGCGGGCAACTGGCGTGTCAGTATGAGCGTGACAGGCCGCATCCAGGGCAACCCGTTCGTGTTCAGCGACCGCTCGAGAACGCGCGAGGTACCGATCAGCCAATGCCCGAGCCGATGAGAAGGATCTCTGGTGCCGAACTTCGACGTGAGCAAGTCCCGGGAATTGCGGGACCAGGTTCAACCGATCTATGAGGAAGTAGTGGCCCTGCTCGGTGCTGCGCATCCGGCGGCGGTTGCGCTGCAACAGGCGGCAACCGAACTCGCCGCCGCCGCGCCCGGCCCCCGACGCTATGGCGACCACGAACCGGATCACCCAACCATGTGAGAACGACAGAACCCGACCGGTAGGCACTCAACTATCGAGTCGCACGTGGCTGAGGCGAATCCGCGAGGGACGCCTCCGTCATGTGCCACTCAACGCGGTACCAGGCGGTAGAGGGACGTTGTTTCGGCGGCGCGGGCGGTGGCGAGCGGGGAATCCGGGTTGTTGGCTCGGGGGTGGGTGGGGCGGATGTCCAGTTGAGCCGCTATTCGGAGGCCGGCGGCGGTGATGCGGGCGGGTAGTTCGTCGCGGGTGCGCAGGCCGAGGTGTTCGGGGAGGTCGGAGAGGATCAGCCAGCCTTCGCCGCCTGGGTGCAGGTGGGCGGGGAGGCCGGAGAGGAAGGCATGCAGCATGGACGAGTTCTCGTCGTAGACACCGCTTTCCAGGGCCGAGGTGGGTGTGCCGGGGAGCCAAGGTGGGTTGCACACCACGAGGTCGGCTTTGCCGTCCGGGAAGAGAGCAGGGCCTTGTACGGCGACGGAGGACAGGCCCAGCCGGTCGAGATTGGCACGAGCGCAGGTGAGCGCGCGAAAGCTGTTGTCAGTGGCGATGATTCGGAGGCATCCGCGTCGAGCCAGGATCGCGGCGAGCACGCCGGTTCCCGTGCCGAGATCGAAGGCGGTATCGGCGCGTTCGGGTAGGGGCGCGGTGGCGACGAGGTCGACGTACTCGCCCCGTACCGGGGAGAACACGCCGTAGTGCGGATGGATATGGTCGCCGAGGGCGGGAACGTACACGCCCTTCTCTCGCCATTGCGCCGCACCGAGCGCGCCGAGCAGTTCGGTGAGCGCGACCACCGTGCGCCCCTGCGGCAGGCCGTACGCCTCGGTGCACGCGCGTCGCACGTCGGGTGCGCGCCGCAGCGCCAGGGAATAGTCGTCTTCCAGCAGCACGAGCAACTTGCCGAGCACTTCCGCGCGCCGACGACGCGACGCGCGATACCGCCGGAACGCTTCGGCCGAATCATCGCCCGGCGGAACCTTCCGGTCCACCCGCCGGCCCATCGCACGCAGCAGTTGCCGCGCATTGTGGAAATCACCGCGCCACAGCAGGCCGGTTCCCGCTCGCGCCAGTCGGCAAGCCGCGGCGGCGGTCGTGCGGTCGTTCACCACCACGACCGGGTCAGGTGGCGGCGCGCCATTCGCCGAATGCCAGCGGGCGGTCGTATTGATGTCGTCTTCGGTCCAGGAAACGGTGGACACCGCGAACTCCTCGTGATCGAACGTGCATGGGCACGACGAGCACTTCGCCGCAGGGTCGCGAACAGAACTGTGCGGCTACCGCACAGCAATCACCTGGATTGGCTACACCCGCGCCGAAGTGCGCGAGGAATCACCGAGAACCATGCCGAGCGTCACGACCAGGACCTTTCCGAGGGAGACGCACGAGTCTCCCACAGCGGCGACTACCGGAGCAAAGCCCCTCAGTCGAGCAACCGGACGGCCGTGCGGATCGCCGCTTCGAAGCTGCGGCGATTGTCCGGATGGTTGATGCCGGGCGGAGAAGGCGAGGCTCCGTGCACCAAGTGGATATTCGCGCCGGTCAACGACATTTTCTGCCAAGCACGCTGTGCCGGCCGGCCGAGCAGCACGACCACGCGCAGCCGCGGAAGCAGTTCGAGCATTCGGCGCGTGTACGGCTCGGCCCTGCCGAGTTCGAAACGCGAGGGGGCGCCACCCGTGATCGGAAACGGGCAGGCGTTCCAGGCGGTACACCGCGCCCGGTCCAGACCGGTCGCGGCACATGTGCGGAAGAAGTTCTCCGCACCCACGTCATCGTTGTCCCAGCTGAGAAACCTTCTGTCGCGCAAGTCGGGATCAGCGTCGCCCTCGGGGGCCTTCAGCACGAACAACAGCTCCGCCGCGACACCGCCGAACAACGGATCTATGTAAGGCAGATTCTCGGAACGAGTATCCGCTTCGATGCGATCGACAAGCTGATTGAGCGCGCGAACGTGCGGCATCTCGATCGCGGCCGCGGCCCGTTCGCGCCGAATCCGGCGCTCGCTCAGAGCTCGCGGATGATCGGGGATCTTCACGGGCCACCTCGGGAACCGCCGACAGCGCTACAGCATCACCCTACGCGCCCGGAACCGGTCGCCGGGGCGGTTCGCACCCGCGAGTCAGGCTGCCCCGTTGGCCGTTTCGGCGTGCAAGCGGCGGAACTTGCTGCCGTGGAAGACGAGAGGGTCCACGTCGGTGCGGGTGGCGATGCGGTGGATACGCAGGATGACGACCGCGTGGTCGCCCGCTGGGACGTGCGCCTCCTGGACGCCCTCGATCCAAGCGGACGCGCCGTCGATGAACACGGCGTCGCCCGAACCGCGGTGCAGTTGGATGTCGCGGAAGCGGTCGCCGTCGCGGGTGCCCAGCGTGCGGGCGGCGGCCTGCTGGCCGGTGCCGAGCAGGCTGAGGCCGAGGTGGCTCGCGGCGGCGAGCTTGGGCCAGGTGGCCGAGGAGTTCTGCACGCAGAACGAGACCAGGGGCGGGTCCAGCGAGACGGGAACGAACGTGCTCACCGCCAGACCGTGCGGGGTTCCGTCGATTTCGGCGCACACCGCGACGACACCGCTGGGGAAATTCGCGAACGCGCGCCGCAGACCGGCTCCGTCGGCGGGGAATTCGAACAGGTCATGCATGATTCGCAGCCTTCGAGCTGTGGGCCAGTGCCTGGGCGACCGAACGCCACCGACCACTGTACCGGTCGATGACGCCGTCCTCAGCGAATGTGCGATCGGACAGGTAGAGCCCGGGCAGTGCGGCGGTGGCCCCGATTTCGACGAGCACGGGCTTGAGCAACAGGTCGGGCGCCAGGGCGTGGGCCGGTCCGGCGCCGAGCATCACCGGGACCGCTAGCACGCCTTCCAGGCCGGTTCCGCCCTCGAACTGTTCGAGGAACAGCTTGAGCAGACCGGTGTAGGTCGCCTTGAAGGTGGGGCTGGCGAAGACGACGAGTTCCGAGCCCGCCACGGTGCGCACCGCCTCGGCCACGGCCGGGTCACCCCAGCTGAGCAGGGCGGGACCGAACTCGACCAAGTCGATCACGGTGGGTTCCACCTCCGGACGCAGTCCCCTGGCGACCGAGGTGGCCGCGGTGAGCGTGCGGGAGGCGGGTTTCGGATTGCCGACGACGACAGTGACTGTCATTTCGTCTCCTTTCAGATCACACCGTGTAGCGGCGGCGCGGCGTCGTGCAGCAGAGCCCTGCCGATGTGCTGGTACTTCCAACGCACCGGATCGTGCAGGGTGTGCGTGCGCGCGTTGCGCCAGAAATGGTGCAGATTGAGATCGGCTGCCGCGCTGCGCGTTCCGCTGACCTCGAACAACGCGGCGGACACGTCGTTGGCGGCGCGGTCGGCGAGTACTTTGGCGGTCGCGACGGCCAGCGACGCCGTGGCGATGTTCGCGGCGCTCGGATCGATCCCGATGGCCGCGTCCAACGCCCATCCGGCCGACGAGAGGGTCGCCTCCGCGGCGGTCACCGCGACGGACAACTCACCGAAGCGCTGGATCAACAGCGGGTCGTCCACCGCGTTCGCCACCCCCGCCTCGAACCATGGACGACTCTTCGTGCGCACGAATTCCGTTGCCGCGGTGAGGGCGCCGCGCGCTATGCCGGTGTCGATGGCGGCGTGCAGCAACTGCGCGAAAGCGCCGTAACCGGTGGGCGCGCGCACCGCGCCGGAGCGGGGAATCACCTGGTCACGGTCGACGAGCACTTCGTCGAAGGACACTGTTCCGCTGCCGGTGGTGCGCTGCCCGAGCCCGTTCCAGTCGTCCACCACGCGCACACCGGGAGTGTTCGCGGGCAGGTAGGCGATGTACTCCCCGGGCTCGAGGCCGCTGCGTCCCTCGGGATCGTCCAGCCGGGTCAGCACCGCGAACAGGTCGGCGAACAGCGATCCGGTGCAGTAGTACTTCACGCCGTCGACCCGGAATCGGTCATCGACCGGCCGCAACGTGGTCGCGATGTCGGCGACGGTCGCGCCGCCGCGCTCGGACTGCGCGTTGGCGATGCGCCCACCGTCGAGCACCCGGCCGAAGTATCGCTCCCGCTGCTGCGGAGTGCCCGCGAGCCGGAGCAGGTTCACATATACGAAGTGGCTGTGCGGGATCTGCGCGATATTCGGGTCGGCAGTGGCGAGGATTCGCGTCACTTCCGCGACCGCGCTCGGCGGCAGATCCGCGCCACCGTAGTCCGCGGGCACGGTGATCGCGAGCAAGCCGCTGGCCGCCAGCCGATCGACCTCCGCGTACGGCAGCAGGCGATCCCGGTCGCGTTCCGCGGCCCCCGGCGCGAAGTCCGTCGCCAGCCGCTGCGCGACCGCGAACGCCTGTGCCGCCGACAGGATGCGATCGGCGGCGACCGCGGTCATCAGTTCACCGCCGCGACAGGCCGCTGCGCGGCTTCCAGCTCGCGCACCAGCGGGAGCACCTTCGCGCCGAAGTACTCGATCTCCTCCTGGAAGTGCAGGAAGCCGCCGAGGATCAGGTCGACGCCGAGCTGTTTGTAGGCGACGATCCGCTCGGCCACCTGCTCCGGCGTGCCGATCAGCTGGGTGCGGAAACCGTCGTTGTACTGCACCAGGTCTTCGAACGTCGAGTCGGCCCACATGCCCTTGCGGTCCTTGGTGGACGCGCCCGCCTGCTGTACCGCGTCACGGAAGCCCTGCACCGCGGGCTTGTTCGCCTTCTCGATGATCTCGCGAAGGGTGTCGCGGGCTTCCTTCTCGGTATCGCGGGCGATGATGAAGCCGTTGAGCCCGAATTTCACCTCGCGGTCGTGGGCGCGTGCGACAGAGCGCAGGTCGTCGAGCTGTTCGGTGACGCCGTCGAAGTCCTTGCCGTTGGAGAAGTACCAGTCGGCGTAGCGTCCGCCGTTGCGCCGGGCGGCGGTCGAGTTACCGCCTTGGAACAGTTCCGGATTGGGGCGTTCGGGGGTGTTCAACGGCTTGGGCTTCAGGGTGAAGTCCCGGATGCGATAGAAGTCGCCGCCGTAGTTCACGTTGTCTTCGGTCCAGATCTTGCGGATCACCTCGAGGAATTCCGCGCTGCGCCGGTAGCGCTCGTCGTGCTCGAGCCACGGCTCGCCGAGCGCGGTGAATTCTCCGGCGAACCAGCCGGAGACGACGTTGATGGCGAACCGTCCGTTGGACAAGTGATCGGCGGTGGCGCCGAACTTGGCCAGCACCGCCGGGTGCCACAGCCCGGGATGCACGGCCGCGATGACCTTCAGCCGTTCGGTGGCGCCGAGCAGCGCGAGACTGAACGAGGTCGATTCGTGCTGGTATTCGGCGCCGTAGGAGGCGGTGTAGCGCACCTGGGACAGCGCGTAATCGAAGCCGTTGTTCTCCGCGGTCCGCGCGAGCTTCTTGTTGTACTCGAAATCCCAGCCGGTGCGCTGTTCGATATCGCTGGTGACCAGTCCCCCGCTGACGTTGGGCACCCAGTAGGCGAACCGGATCTGCTCGGCGATCTGCTCCGTGGTCATAGCTGCTCCATGGTTTTCGGGGGGTAGCCGTCGGATCGGAGGCCGGACGCCACGCAGGCGTCCGGCGCTCCTTCCACTCCAGCACCGGCCCCCGGTTGGTACGAGATTTTGAATCTGTGGGATTCGGATCAGGCGTCGGCGAGTGCGGGCGAATAGTTCGACCTGGCGAACTTGCCCGCGGGCGCGAACCGGCCCAGCAGCGCGGCCGCGTCCTCGCCGGTGACCCGCGTGATGAACTCGTTGACCGCTTCCGGCGAGTCGACCGGCAGGAAGGGCTGCGGGCGATGCAGCAGGCCGACCAGCGCCGAGGCGAACGCCGGGTCGACGGCCGCCGCCGCGAAGAACGCGTTGCCGATCTCGCCCAGCTCCGGATCACTCAGGAACAGCCTGGTCACCTTGTTCGCCGCGTCCGCGCGCGCGGCCAGGAACGCCGCGTACTGCCGCTCGATCCACGCCTCGTCGAACGGCCCTTCGTGCACGGCGGCCGCCGCGACCAGCCGCTGAGCCTGGATCAGGCCGCTCTGCGCGCCCTGCCCGGCGATCGGGTCGTAGGCGATGGCGGTGTCACCGAGCGCGGCGACCACGTGGCCGCCCGCGGTGCGCCCCACACCCGACCGCACCACCGGGCGCACCGCGCCTTTCAGCCACGAGTGCGGGTCCTCGGGGATGGTCTCGGTGGCCAGCACCTCCGGCAGATCCCAGTCGATGTAGTCGCGGTAGAGGTCTTGCACGATGCGGTGCGCCGAGTCGGCGGAGTCCGCCGCGGCGAAACGCTTCTCCCAGTCGCTGCCGGGACGCGCCCAGCCGAGGAACGCCCAGCTCGGCCCCGCATCCTTGTGCAGATAGGGGCCCCACCACCCTTCACCCTGGTCGGCGAGGATGGAGAAGCCGCTGTGCGCGCCGCCTGCGACGCTGCGATGGGCGAAAACGTTCTCGTCGTGCCCGATTCCGGTCACGGTGACGGTGAGCAGCGAGCGCTGCGGCGCGGCGTAGGGGGTGCGCTGCGCGTCGACGGGGAACAGGTCCGACAGTCCGCCACGTCCGGTCGCGACCAACGTGAGGTCGTTGGCGGCGGCGATGCCGTCGAGCGTCTCCGGCGTCACCTGCTCGACCACGAACCGGCCGCCGCGCTCCAGGAACGCGGTGAGTCGCTCGTCGGCCTTGAGCCTGGTGTCCACCGCCACGCCGACGTATCCGTCGAAATGACCGTCGAATTGGATCAATTCGGGACGATCGGGGCCGGGTCCGGCGATGCGCACACTCAAGCCGGTGTGCCGGGGCGCCCGGGCGGTGTAGCTGTCCAATCCCAGCGCGGCCTCGGCCTGCTGGGTCTCACCGAATTCGAGCGCGGTGCCGGTGGCGGGCACATCGTCACGCAAGGAGCGCTGATCGCGCTCGCTGTAGATGGTGACGTCGAAACCGGCGTCGAGAAGTCCTAGCGCCGCAGTGACGCCGGTCTGTCCGGCGCCGATAACCGCGGCCGAACGAGTGGAACGGGAAACGGATTGCTGCGATGTCATGCAGGGATGATGCGATGCCCGCCAGGCGCGGGCAGAGTGTTGCGATCACCGAGAATGAATGGGCAGACAGCGAATTCCGAGCGCGTACCATTCGGGCCATGTCGTTCGTCGCCGCCGATCTGACCGGAGACCGCACCGAGCAGTACCGACAGCTCGCCGCGCAGGCCGAGGCGCTGGTCGCGGGCGAGACCGACCGCATCGCCAACGCCGCCAATCTCTCCGCGCTGGTATTCCACGCGCTACCCGATGTGAATTGGGTGGGTTTCTATTTCTACGACGGGCACGAATTGGTGGTCGGCCCGTTTCAGGGCAAGCCCGCGTGTGTGCGCATCGCGCTCGGGAAAGGCGTGTGCGGCACCGCGGCCGAATCCAGGACCACCCAACTCGTGCCGGATGTGCACGCGTTCGACGGCCATATCGCCTGTGATGCCGACACGCGTTCGGAAATTGTCGTGCCGCTGGTCCGGGACGGAGATCTGATCGGGGTATTCGATCTCGACAGTCCGCGCCCGGACCGTTTCGATGACATCGATCGGGCGGGGCTGGAGGCGGTGGCCGGGATATTTCTCGCCGCTCCCTGATCGCGTCGCCGGGCAGCGCCGGGCCGGCAGTTCCGGTGCCGTCCGACTACGTTACGAGCGCGTCTCGGCCGTTGCCCCCGCCCGCGAAACCTCGTCCGGCAAAGCGGTCGAGCCGGCGCCACCCAACCGGTAGCTCGCGCCGCGGTGTTCCGCGGGCAACCGGTCACCCGCGCCGAACAGCGCATTGCGCAGGGTGCCCGGCACGTATTCCTCGGCGTAGGCGCCTCGGGCGGTCAACGCCGGAACGACATGCTGCACAATGTCTTCGAACGAGCCCGGGGTGATCGCGTAGGCCAGGTTGAACCCGTCCAGATCGGTCTCGGCGGCCCACTCCTGGAGCAGATCGGCGACCGTCTCCCCGGAGCCGACGAACACCGGGCCCATGCCGCCGATCCCGGCCCACTTGCCGATATCGCGGACGGTCCACTCCCGGCCGTCGTCGACGAATTCCTGGAACGCCGCGACCGCCGACTGGATCGCGTTGCTCTCCACCTGGCCGATCGGGTCGTCGAGGTCGTAGCGGGACAGGTCGATGCCCATCCAGCCGGACATGAACACCAAACCGCCTTCGACACTGGCGTAGGACAGGTACTCCTCGTGCTTGCGCCGTGCCGCCTCGTCGGTCGCGTCGGTGATGATCGTCGCGAGAGCGTAGACGCGCGCCGCGTCCCGGGCGCGGCCTGCCGCTTCCAGCGCGTCCCTGATCCGGGCGACCGTCTGCGCCAGCACCCGTTTCGATGGACCGGCGATGAAGATGGCTTCCGCGTTCTCCGCCGCGAATCGCACGCCGCGCGGCGACGCTCCCGCCTGGTAGATCACCGGCGTCCGTTGCGGCGACGGCTCCGAGAGATGGATGCCCGGCACGGTGTAGTGCGCGCCGCGATGACCGATGTGGTGCACCTTGGCCGGGTCGACGTAGACGCCCGCGGTCGCGTCGCGGACCACCGCGTCGTCCTCCCACGAGCCTTCCCACAGCTTGTACAGCACCTCGAGGTACTCGTCGGCCTGGTTGTAGCGCTCGTCGTGATCGAGCTGGTCGGCGGCGCCGAAGTTGCGCGCCGCCGAGGGCAGATAGCCGGTCACCACATTCCAGCCGAGCCTGCCGCCGGTGAGATGGTCGAGCGTCGACAACCGCCGTGCGAACGGGTACGGGTGCTCGAAGCCGGTGCCGGTGGTGATGCCGAACCCGAGATGCTCGGTCACCGCGGCCATGGCGGAGACCAGCAGCAGCGGGTCGGCCACCGGGATCTGCGCGCCTTGGCGCAGCGCGGCGATGTCGTTGCCGCCGTATACGTCGTAGGTGCCCAGCACGTCGGCGATGAAGATGCCGTCGAAACGGCCGCGTTCCAGCAGCTTCGCCAACTCGGTCCAGTAGCCCAGCTCTTTGTAGCGGTGCGACTGGTCGGCGGGATGCCGCCACAGCCCGGGTGATTGATGGGCGACACAGTTCATGTCGAAGGCGTTGAACCGGATGCGGCGGGTCACCGCGCCGCTCCCCCGGTGCGCTCCCCCGCGCTCCACGCGAACGGCAGGTCGGCGCCGTTGAGCAGATGATCGCCGATGGCCCGCGCCTTCTGGATCGCGGGGTTGTGCACCGAGATGGTGCGGGCGTTGCGCCAGTGCCGATCCAACCGCAGCCGTTCGGCGACCACCGAAGCACCGCCCACTTCGAACAGCAGCGACGTGGCGGGCAGCACCAGGTCGATGACGGCCAGCTGGGCCCGGGCCGCGGCGAGTTCGGCCGCCACCAGGGCGCTCTCGTCCTTCGCGCCGCCCGCCAGCACCTCGTCGAGCACGTCGGCGACGGCGAGCACACTGGCTTCGGCGGCGAACGCGGCCGCCGAGAGGCGCCCGATCACCTGCTGCACCAGCGGGTCGTGCCTGGGCAGGTCGGCGGTGGAGTGCGTGTAGCCGCGGGTGCGCGCCGCGACCCACTCCCGGATGTCGCGCTCGGCGCGCTTGGCGATGCCCGCGAGCACCGAGAGCTGGACCAGTTGCAGATAGGAGGTCGCGTAGGTCGGGCCGGGCGCGCCGTAGCCGGGACCGAGAATTCGATCCTCGCTCACCACCACGTCGGTGAATTCGGTGGTGCCGCTGGCCGTCAGCCGCTGGCCGAAGCCATCCCAGTCGTCGTGCTGACGCACTCCCTCGGCATGCGCGTCCACCAGGACGCCGACGCGCTCACCGTCGCGGTCGGCGGCGGCCAGGATGTAGTCCGCGTACAGCGAGCCTGTGCTGTAGTACTTCACACCGTTGAGCAGCCACCGTCCGCCGTCTTCGGTGAGTGTGGTGCGGTAGCGGTCCACCGCGCCGACGCCCGGTTCGGTGATCGCGTTGCCCACCAGCGTGCCCTCGGCCACCGCACGCAACCAACGTTCCCGCTCGGGCCCTTGCTCGGCCAGCAGTCGGTCCTCGACGAACGAGAAGTGCACCCGCAGCGCCTGCGGCAGGTTCGATTCCGCGGCGGCGAGTTCGATGAGCAACCGGAACAGCTGCCGGACGGTGACGCCGTATCCGCCGGACTCGACCGGAACGCGCAGCGCGCCGAATTTCGCCGCACGCAGCTCGCCGACCTCGTCGTAGGGCAGGGTGCGATCGATTTCTCGCGCTACGGCGCCCTGGGCGATCCGGTCGAAGATCGGGCCGAAGATCGCATCCAGTTCGGAGTCGGTAGTGGATTTCGCCTCGGTGGTCGTCATCAGCTCACGATCGCGCACCATGGCCGGGTGCTCACGGGTTGCGCGCAGCGCGATCGAAATGCGGCCCCCTGGCCGTCGGTCGAGCTACCGAGCGGGTGGCTCGAACTGATCGGCCCGGCTCGCCGAGGCCGACTGGATGCCCGCGAGATTCCGCAGCAGGGCGAGGGCGCTGGGATGGTCGTCCGGTTCGAGGGCTTCGAAGAGGATGCGCTGCACCTCATCGGCTTTCGGGAGCAGCTGCGCGTATTCGCGGCGTCCGGCGCGGGTGAGGGCGATCCGCCGTTCCCGCTTGTCGGCGGGGTTCACGGATCGCTTGATCAGATTCTTGCGTTCCAGGGCGGCGGCGGCCTGCGCCATTGTCGAGGTGTCGGTCCGGACACGGAGGGATATCTCGTGCTGGGTCGATGGCCCGTCGCTGTAGACGACATTGAGAATCGCGAACTGGGTCGGTGTGATCGAATCCCCCACCGTGGTGTGCCAGACGGAATTGTGTCGCTGGTAGAGCAGCCTGATCAAGTGTCCCGGCGTCTCCGAGAAGACATGTGGCGCCAGCGCCGAGGTGAGTGACTCCATTCGCTGATTAGACCACGATCACACCGGCGCCCGGCGTTGTTTCGGTCGCTTGATCAACTCCGCTCCCGGCCGCTGGCACGCCGCCAACAGTACGTGTACGGACTATCTTCTCCTGGTCTAAGCGTCATCGTAATATCTTGTGCACCAACATTTTTCATCAATCTGAAGCCGAGATGTGAGCGTCCCCCTAACGTTTAGGGGTTGCCACCCATGATCAAGCAGGGGTACTGTTCGGAATCGATCGAACTGGCGCTTCCGGGCTCGAACCGGAAGCCGAAACCACATAGTCGCCCTGCGACTGTGCCGTACGGATCGATTCTCGGGGGGAATGGGGGTGGCATACCAATTTATTCGACGTGCCCTGCTCGATGAATGCGCGCTGCGCATTCACGGGTGATAAAAGGTCCGACTGATACCGTCGGCCGGCTCCGGCGAGCCGGGTGAACAACCGGCGGGAAACGCATCACATTTATCGGTCTATCGCGCCCGCGCAATTGCGCACCCACTAATCAGCACAGGAACTGAGCATGACGACCATGAGCACCGCCCGGGTCGAAGCACTCGAGCCGAGATTACGCACCCTCCCCCGGCAGGCAACCACTCCACCGAAGCTGCTCGGAGTGGCCACCGCCAACCCACCTGATCGCTACAGCCAGCGCGAACTCATCGATCTGCTGAAGATCACCGACCCGAAGATTCGCGGCGTCTTCCTCAACGGCGGAATCGAGCGACGACATCTGACCCTGCCCCCGCGCGGCGACGACGGCGAATTCCGCGTCGAGACCCAGGCCGAACTACTGGAGAAACACCGCCGCCAGGGTGTGCGCACCGGTGCCGACGCGATGCGCGCGTGCCTGCGCGAAATCGGGCGCGACCTGCACGACGTGCGGTATCTGGTGGCCGTCACCACCACCGGCTTCCTGACCCCCGGATTCAGCGCGCTGCTGATCAACGAACTGGGCCTCGACCCGGATACGGCCCGGCTGGATGTCGTCGGCATGGGCTGCAACGCCGGGCTCAACGGGCTCGGCGCCGTGGCCAACTGGGCCTCCGCCCATCCGGGCGAACTCGCCCTGCTCGTCTGCTCCGAGGCCTGCTCGGCGGCCTACGTGTTCGACGGGACGATGCGAACGGCCGTGGTGAACAGCCTCTTCGGCGACGGCGCGGCCGCGCTGGCGGTGCAGGCGGGCGATGGCATCGGTTCCGGTGAGCGCGGGAGGCCGGCTCCGGGGCCCACACTGCTGACCACCAGTAGCTACATGATCCGGCACGCGGTCGGCGCGATGCGCTACGACTGGGACGAAGACGCCGGGAAGTTCAGCTTCTACCTCGACAAGGAAGTGCCCTACGAGGTCGGCGCGCACGCGGAGATCGTGATCGACAAGTTGCTGCGCGGTACCGGCCTGCGCCGCAAGGACATCGCGCACTGGACCGTGCACTCGGGCGGCAAGAAGGTCATCGACGCGGTCAAGATCAACTTGGGCTTGACCTCCTACGACCTGCGTCACACCACCGGGGTGATGCGCGATTTCGGCAACCTGTCCAGTGGCTCGTTCCTGTTCTCCTATCAGCGGCTGCTCGCCGAAGGCCGGGTCCGCCCCGGCGACTACGGGGTCCTCATGACGATGGGCCCGGGTTCGCAGATCGAAACAGCTCTGCTCCGTTTCTGATCGACGTCGACCGAACTACATCCAGGGGGAAGCATGACCACAACCAACGGGTCGGGCATCAACGTCTTAGCCGCGGTGATTCCAGCCGACCAACCACTCTCGGCCGAACTGACCGACGCGGTGACCTCGATCGCTCTGCGCGCCGAAGACGCCCCGCGCGATCGGCCGCACGGAGTCGTCCTGTACATCACCGGCCCGGAAGCCGCACACGATTTCTCGTGGCCCGGCGCCGTGGACATCGGCGCCGTCGGCAAATGGGAAGCCGCCTTGCGACGGCTGGAACAGGCTCCGGCGCCGATCGTCGCCGCCGTCGACGGAGACGCCTACGGCCCCGCGGCCGAACTGCTGCTCGTCGCCGACTACCGGATACTGCGTTCCGGGTCGGTTCTCGGATTCGCCACCTCCGAGGAGGGCAGCTGGCCTGCCATGGCCCTGCACAGATTGGTCGCCCAGCACGGCGCCGGGCTCGCCAGGACACTCGCCATCCAGGGACGCAGCCTCTCGGCCGCCCAAGCGCTGGAGCACGGCCTGATCGACGCGGTGATCGGCGGCAACGCCGAAGCCGAGAACGGCGCCGTCCAAGCAGGTCTGGCGCTGTTCGAGTCGGCCGTGGGAACGGAGATCGCGATTCGCAGGCGTCTGGTCCTGGACGCGGCGGTCACTCGATTCGAAGACGCGCTCGGCGCGCATCTGGCCGCCTCCGACCGGACGCTGCGGCGACTCGGGAGCACGCTGTGACCACATTGCCGCAGTTCATCGGAGACCTCGAATACGACCGAGCAGCGCTTCAGGCCGCCGCCACCGAATGCGACAGAGCCCTCGACGATTCGGGGCCGGTCGCGGAGCGCGACGATACCCGGGCCACGCGAGCCGCCGAAGCCCTCACGACGCTGCGAACCCTGCGGCGGGCGTTCCTGCGCACGCATCTGTCCGCGGTGTATCTCGCCGCCACCGACAACTTGCGTGTTCCGCTGCGCGCTGCCGAACTCGCGGCCGCGGTCACCACCCGGTTCCCCGGTCTGCTCCCCGACCCCGGCCGGCTCGCCGCCGACGCCGCAGCGGTGCAAGCGCACAAGGAAGGCTGGGAGATCGACCAGGGGATCTTCTTCCACGCGGTGTTCTCCGACCCGATCGCCGGTAACCACCTGCTCGACGCGATGCGCGGACCGACCGGCCGCGCGCAGGCGCTGCTGCCCGACTTCGAGCGCACCGGCCGCATCACGCTGCCCGCGGTGACGCTGACCCGCGCCGGGCACACCGCGACCATCACCATCACCAACACCCACTGCCTCAATGCCGAGGACAACCAGCACGTCGCCGACATGGAGACCGCCGTCGACCTGGTCCTGCTCGACCAGCGGTCCGAGGTCGGCGTCGTGCGCGGCGGCGAGATGACCCACCCCCGCTATCGCGGCAAGCGTGTGTTCAGCGCGGGCATCAACCTCACCGAACTGCACCGGGGCAAGATCTCCTACGTCGACTTCCTGCTCGGCCGCGAGACCGGATACCTCGCCAAGATCCTGCGCGGTCTCTCCGCCGACGATTCCGGCGAGTGGCCACCGCGGCTGCGCACGAAGCCGTGGATCGCCGCGGTGGACACCTTCGCGATCGGCGGCGGGGCACAGCTGCTGCTCGTCTTCGACCGCGTGATCGCCGCCGCCGACAGCTATTTCAGTCTCCCGGCGGCGCAGGAGGGAATCGTGCCGGGCGCCGGCAATCTCCGGCTCGGACGCGGTTCGAGCTACCGGCTCTCACGCGACGTGATCCTGTGGGGCAGACGGATTCACGCCACCGAGCCCGACGCGCGCTACGTCTTCGACACCGTCGTCGAACCGGATGCGATGGACGCCGAAATCGACCGCGCCGCCGCGCGACTGGCCGCCGACGCGGTGATCTCCAACAAACACATGATCGTGACCGCCGAGGAACCACAGGACGCGTTCCGCGCCTACCTGGCCGAATTCGCCCTGCATCAGGCGTTGCGGCTCTACGGCGTGGACGTGCTGGCGAAGGTGGGCCGGTTCAGCGCGGGAGCGCGCGGGTGACCTCGCTTCCGGACCTGACCACCGTGGTCTACCGAAAGCGGGGCCGCGTCGCCACCGTCGAACTCGACCGCCCGGAAGTGCTCAACGCGATGGATTCGCGCATGCACATCGAACTCGGGCAGGTGTGGGACGACATCGAACGCGACGACGAGATCTGGGTAGCCGTGCTCAGTGGCCGCGGCGGTCGCGCGTTCTCGGTCGGCCAGGACCTGAAGGAACTGTCCCTGCGCATCGCCGGCGGCGACGGCTACTCCACGTTCGGCAGCGCGGGCAAACCCGGGCACCCGCGGATCACGGATCGGTTCGGCTTCGCGAAGCCGCTGATCGCCAAGGTCGCCGGGTACGCGCTCGGCGGCGGTTTCGAGCTCGCGCTCGCCTGCGACATCGTCGTCGCGGCCGACAACGCCGAGTTCGGGCTCACCGAGGCCAGACTCGGCCTGATTCCGGGCGCGGGCGGGGTCTTCCGGCTGCCCCGCCAGGCGCCCTATCGGATCGCGCTGGGCCATCTGCTCACCGGCCGCAGGATGTCCGCGACCCGCGCCGCCGAGCTCGGCCTCGTCAACGAAGTCGTTCCCGCCGACGACCTCGACGCGCGCACCGATGCCTGGGTCGCCGACATCCTCGCCTGCGCGCCGCTGTCGGTGCGCGCCATCAAGGAGGCCGCGGCAGCGGCCGTGACCATGCCACTGCCCGAGGCGTTCACCGCCAAATACCACTGGGAAACGCTGCGCGCCGGCTCCGCCGACGCCCGCGAAGGGCCGCGCGCGTTCGTCGAGAAACGACCACCGATCTGGACCGGTCGCTGAGCCGCCTCCCGACCGGGTGCACCTACCGAGAAACGAAAGGGCCATGACAGCTACACCGCCCCACAGGCTGGGCCGCGACATCATCTTCGACTATCTGCGTGCGGTCGGCACCGAATACGCCTTCGGTGTGCCGGGCACACATGAGATTCCGCTGCTCGACGGGACCACCATCCCCGAGAACGGGGTCGAGTACGTGCCATGCCTGCACGAGAACATCGCGCTCGGCGCGGCCATGGGCTACGCCCGCATGTCGGGACGCCCCGGCGCGGCGATCGTCCACATCACCCCCGGCACGGCCAACATCATCGGCAACCTCTTCAACGCCTACCGCTCCAACATCCCGCTCATCGTGTTCTGTGGTCAGCAGCACAGCGAACTGCTGATCCAGGAACCGATCCTGGCTTCCGATCTGGTCCACACCGCCGAGCAATACACGAAGTGGGCCCATGAGATCCGCAGCGTCGACGAAATGCCGCTGGTGCTGCAGCGCGCGTTCAAGGAACTCCTGGTCCCGCCGCTGCGGCCGGTATTCGTCTCGCTGCCGTGGAACTTCCTGCTCGAAGCGCCTGCCGTGCAGGAACCAGGTCGGGTCACCCGCATCGCGCACGCGGTAGCCGCGGATCCGGCCGGTGTCACGGATGCCGCGCAACAGCTCGCGCGGGCGAAGAACCCGGTGGTGCTCGTCGGCGACGGCGTCGGTGAGGCAGAGGCCTGGCCGGAGATCGAGCGCCTGTCGAATGTGCTCGGCGCGGCGGTGTACTCGGAGAACCAGGCCAGCCGGATGAACTATCCGAACGATCTGCCGCACTGGCAAGGCGAACTCGTGCCCACCCAGGACGGGGTGCACATGCAGCTCGCCGAATTCGACACCATCTTCCAGGTCGGGGTGAACTCCCAAGCTCAGATCCTGGTGTTCCGGTGGGAGAAGGGCCCGATCATCCCGCCGGCGCTCACCCAGGTGACCCTGCACAACGATCCATGGGAGATCGGCAAGAACTCCTATGCCACGGTCGGCGTGCTCGGCGACATCAAACGCAGCCTGCCGCTGATCATCGATGCCGTCGTCGGTCATCCCGCCTACGACGAAGCTGCGGCTGCGCATCGCAATCGGCGCCTGCTCGACCTCGATGCCAGGCGCGACAAGGCGTTCGCCGCCGCGGGAGCCACCGTCGCGGGCCACGAGCCCGCGATCCCGGACTACCTCGTGCCGATGAAGCTCGCCGAGGTGCAAAGGTCGCTCGACAAGCCGCTGACCGTGATCAACGAGGACTTCGCGATCTCGGCGGCGATTCAGAAGGCGATCGCCTACGACGCGCCCGACGCCTACTTCTGTACCTCCGGCGGATCGCTCGGCTTCTCCCTGCCCGCATCGATCGGCATCGCGCTGGCCGTGGGCAAGAGCCGCTACGTCGTGACCATAGTCGGCGACGGTTCTGCGCTGTTCCACACCAATTCGTGGTGGACGACGAGCAAATCGGCACTGCCCGTGCTGTATCTGGTGATGAACAACCACGAGTACAAGACCCTCATGACCGGCCTTTCCGCCATCGGCCAGATCTACGGCTGGCAACCGACCAGCGACGCCTGGTATCTGCGGTTGGGCCGGCCTACCCAGGACTTCGCGCAGATCGCCGAAACCTTCGAGATCGAAGGCGAAGTGGTGACCAAGACCGCGAAACTCACCGATGCGTTGAAGCGCGGGTTCAAAGCCCTCGACAAGGGCGCGCCCTACGTGATCGACATCCGTATCGCCTCCGCGTCCGCGCCGCCGATCGACATGCTGCTGGCCGACAACCCCGACGTCGACCCGGTTCTCGTCGAACGGCTCCAGTCCATGGGCCCGCCGTGACCGGCCGGGCCGTCCAGCCGCGCTCGAGCGCCCGCTCCGCGAGCGAGCGCGTCGCACCCGGAGAAAGGGAATCATGACCGAGGCAAGCAGGCATTCCTTGCGATTGAATCGCCGCACCCTGCTCGGCGGCGCCGCTGTCGCCGCGCTCGGCGCCGCGGGAATCGGAGGGTTGTTGTTCACCGAGAGCGTCGTCGGGCCGTGGCGGCTGACGGCGCGCAGGCTGGTCGATCGCCTGCAGGACACCGCGGGCGGCTCCTTCCCGGGGTGCCGGCGCAACCACGCCAAAGGGCTCGCCGTCGGCGGGTACTTCGAGAGCAACGGCAACGGTGTCGAACTGTCGAAGGCGTCGGTGTTCCGGGCGGGGCGCTACCGGCTCGACGGCCGGTTCTCCCTCGCAGGCGGCAACCCGCACATGCCCGACGCGCCGACCGCACCCCGCGGGCTGGGGCTGCGGCTGTTCCTCCCCGGCGGAGAGCAGTGGCGGATGGCGATGATCAACGTGCCCGTCTTCCTCGACGCAACCCCGCAGGACTTCTACGACCGCGCGCTCGCTTTCGCACCGGATCCGGCTACCGGCAAGCCCGACCCCGCTGTGATGAGCCGCTATGTCGCCGCACACCCGAAGACCGCCGCAGCGCTGAGTGTCATCGAAAAGGGCTCGCCGCCGGCTACTTTCGCGGACACCGCATTCTTCGGTCTCAACGCCTTCGAGTTCGCCGACGATCACGGTGACTCCGTTCCGGTGCGATGGCGACTCGTACCGGAGCACCCACCGGGGCTCGCACCGCCCGCAGCCGGCGAGAACGCACTCTTCGACGGTCTGGTCGCCGCCATCCGGGTGGCGCCGCTGCGTTGGAGATTTCTGGTGACGGTGGGCGAGCGCGGGGTCGACCCCACCGACGACGCCACCAAGGTATGGCCGGCCGACCGGCGCGAAGTGCACGTGGGCACCGTTGTGCTGGAGCAAGTGCACACCGAAGCCGCGCACAACGTGCAGAACGTGAACTTCGATCCGCTCGTGCTGCCCGACGGCATCGCGCCGTCCGATGATCCGCTCCTGCAAGCGCGCTCGGCGGCCTACGCCGAGTCCTTCCGCCGCCGCGCGGGCGAAACGAAACCCACCGGAGCCGTTGTGGTGAAGGAGGCCTGATCCGATGGCGATCACCGAACACACCGGCGAGGCCCCCCGGTTCGGCGTCACCGCGCGAATCCTGCACTGGGCGATGGCGGCCTCGATCGTGGCCATGATCGGCATCGGTGCGGCGATGGTCGGCTACCTCGGCCCCTACAGCCGGTTGCTGACCTGGCACAAGACCATCGGGCTGATCATCTTGCTTCTCGCGATCGTCCGTCTCGCCTACCGTCTCACGCACCGGCCGCCACCGCAGATCGAAACCATGGGCAGCCCCGAGCGGCTCGTCGCGACCGGATCCGAGATCCTGATGTACGCGCTGTTCCTGGCGCAACCGCTCGTCGGGTGGGCACTGGTCTCCGCATCCGGGATTCCCATCGAGATCCTCGCGGGAGTGCGCGTCCCGGCGATCGCACCGACCGACCCGCGGCTGTACGCCATGTTGCGGACGCTGCACAGCGTGCTCGCCTATCTGCTGTCGTTCGCGCTGATCGCCCACGTCTGCGCGGTCACCTTCCACGCATTGGTGCTGCGCGACAAGCTACTTCGCCGCATGACCTTCCCGACCTCGCAGCGATAGATGAGACCGGTCGGCCAGGGAATCGTTGTCGTCGGCACGACGCTGCGTGCCCCGCTGACATGCGTGGGGCCGCTGATACCGGTGATCACCGCCGACACCGGGCTGTCCAGCACGCACGCCGGAGTTCTCACCGCCCTGCCCCTGCTGATCTTCGCGGTCGTCCCCGTGGCGGTGCTGCGGACCGTCCATCACGGGCCCGACCGGCTCGTGCGATGGGCGCTGGTCGCGATGCTGGTGGGGCTGCTGGTTCGCTCGACACCCGGCCAGACGTGGCTATTCACCGGAACCGTGGTGATCGCGGCGGCGATCGGCTACGCGAATGTGTTGCTGCCCGCGATCGTGCGGGACAGCGCCCCCTCCGCGCGCGTCACGGCGATCACCGGCGCCTGGGTGGCGGCGATGTGCGCGGCGGCTGCCCTGTCGTCCGGGATCGCCGTTCCACTGGCCGGTCTCCTGCCCGGCGGTTGGCGACCCGCGCTCGCGTGGGCAACGCTGCCGGTCGTGCTGGCTTTGCTGATGTGGCAGGTTCGCGACAGACCCGTCCTGGAGCCGGCACCCGCCCGCCGGGTATCGATGCCGTGGCATTCACCCGTGGCCTGGCAGGTCAGCGCTTTCATGGGTCTACAGGCGCTGGGGTTCTACACGACACTCGCCTGGCTGCCCTCTGTTCTCCAGGACGACGGAGTGACCCCAGAGGCCGCGGGCTGGTCACTGTTCGCGTTCCAGATCCTCGGTCTGCTCGTCGTCAACGCGCTGCCCTGGCTCACCCGCACCACGGCGGCGAAACGCCGCCTCGCCGTCACCGCCTCGGTGCTCGACGCCGCGGGCTTCCTGCTCCTCGCCGTCGACTCCGCCCTGGCGCCCCTGGCGATCCTGCTGCTCGGTACCGGAGCCGGCGCCTGCCTTGCCCTGGCGATGGCATTCCAGAGTGAACGCGCCGGCGACGCGACCGATGCGGCCGCGCTGGCCGCGATGGCTCAGACCGTCGGGTTCGCCATGGCCGCTGTCGGCCCGACCCTCCTGGGCATTCTGCACACCCGAACAAGCGGCTGGGCACCGGCACTGGGGGTGCTCACCGCCCTGACTCTCCTACAAGCCGCTGCGGCGGCCGGAGCAGGCCGCCCCCAAGTCGTCGGACCGGCCCGGCAGCCGGTCCTGGGGGGCGAGCCGACTCGCGACAGCCTCGGCCGATGCCGCTCAGGAGATCTTGCGGCGGTAGGTATTCATGGCGAACAGGTAGGCGACGATGAGGATGCCGACGCACCAGGCGAGGGCGATCCAGATGTCGGTGCCGACGGGCTGCTGCGTGAACAGGTTACGAATGGCGTCGATGATGGAGGTCACCGGCTGGTGTTCGGCGAAGGCTCGCAGCGGGCCGGGCATGGTATCGGTGGGTACGAAGGCCGAGCTGATGAAGGGCAGGAAGATCAGGGGGTAGGAGAAGGCACTCGCGCCGTCCGGGGTCTTCGCGGACAGGCCGGGGATGACCGCGATCCAGGTCAGCGCGAGGGTGAACAGGATCAGAATGCCCGCCACCGCGAGCCAGGCCGATATTCCGGCCCCTGAGCGGAAGCCCATGAGCAGGGCGACGAGCACGACCACCACAAGCGAGATCACGTTGGCGACCAGCGAGGTCAGCACGTGCGCCCACAGGACCGATGACCGGGCGATGGGCATGGATTGGAATCGCTCGAAGATGCCGCTCTTCATATCCAGGAACAGCCGGAACGCGGTGTAGGAGATGCCCGAAGCGATGGTGATGAGCAGGATTCCGGGCAGCAGGTACTGCACGTAGGAGTCCGACCCCGAGTCGATCGCGCCGCCGAAGACGTAGACGAACAGCAGCATGAATGCGATCGGCATGATCGTGGTCGTGATGATGGTGTCCACGCTGCGCGTGATGTGGCGCAGGGATCGTCCCAGCAGCAGCGTGGTGTCGGCGAAGAAATGCGTGGTCATCGTAGTTCCTTACTTCGTCCGTACCGCGCTGCGGTCACTGTCTGGAGCGCCCTCGTCGCCTTCGTCACCGACCAGGGCGAAGAAGACGTCTTCCAGGCTCGGCTTCTTCTGGACGTATTCCACCTCGGCGGGCGGGAGGAGCTGCTCGAGCTCGGCGAGGGTGCCGTTGACGATGATCCGGCCCTTGTGCAGGATCGCGATCCGATCGGCGAGTTGTTCGGCCTCGTCCAGATATTGCGTCGTGAGCAGCACTGTCGTGCCGTGCTCGGCGAGTTCCTGCACCGCGCGCCACACCTCGATGCGCGCCTGCGGGTCGAGCCCGGTGGTCGGCTCGTCGAGGAAGATGACCGGCGGATTCCCGATGAGACTCATGGCGATGTCGAGGCGGCGGCGCATGCCACCGGAGTACGTCGACACCTTCCGTGTGGCCGCGTCGGTCAGCGAGAAACGCTCGAGCAGGTCGTCGGCCACCGTTTCCGCGTTCTTCAGGTGCCGCAACTTGGCGATGAGCACGAGATTCTCCCGCCCGCTGAGGATTTCGTCGACGGCGGCGAACTGCCCTGTGAGGCTGATGGACTCCCGCACGTCGCCCGGTTGCGTGGCGACGTCGAAGCCGTTGACCCTGGCTGTCCCCGCGTCGGCTTTGAGCAGCGTGGAGAGGATTTTCACGACAGTGGTCTTGCCGGCTCCGTTCGAGCCGAGCAGGGCGAAGATGCTGCCCCGCTCGACTTCGAAATCGACGCCGCGCAGCACCTCCAGTTTGTTGTAGGACTTCTCCAGACCGCGCACATGGATCGCCGGAGTTTGCTGTGTCGTCATCGAACGCCCCTACTTTCCTTCTCCGGCGGCGCGCTCGATGGCGCTGTTCAACCGTGCCCGTTCCCGGTTGATCCACGAATCTTCCTGGTAGTTCCGCGCGAACGTCTCGATGAACGCCACGGGGTCCTCCCCGACGACCTCGCGTATCGGGGATCCGTCGGCCGCGCTCCGCTCGAACAGCTCGGCGAGGTCCTCGAACATCGAAACGCCGCCTCCCGAGCCGGTGTACATCAGGTACCGCTCGAAACCATCGACCGCTGTGCGATAACCCGCGGGAAGCTGCCCCGCCCGCGTCTTGTACTGCCGCCACCGCCGCTTGTCGCCGATGTCGCCGACCAACTTCGAGGTGAGATCCGAGATGCCCATGGCAGCTGCCTCCTTCGTAGAGGGCGGTTCGAGCCGCCCATAGATATAAGTAGATGTATACGTACACGTGCTGGCCTAACTATAAGTAGACATATACGTACATGCAAGTCCAGGAAGTAGGAACTCTCACGCGGTCGATGCGAAGCCCCGTCGGTGCCCGCCGTTACAGTCGCGGCGTGGCTGGTTCGCGGTACTCGTTCACGGCGGAAGTATGGGAATTACCGGGCGATGCCGCCTGGCATTTCGTGTCGCTGCCCGAGGACGTGGCCGATGAGATCGAGGAGCGCTACGCGCATCGTTCCGGCGGGTTCGGCGCGGTGCGAGTGCACGTTGTCGTCGGCGGCACTCGGTGGTCTACTTCGCTGTTCCCGGACAAGTCACGGGCGACCTATGTCCTGCCCATGAAGAAAGCGGTGCGCGTCGCGGAGGGACTGGAGGCGGGATCCGCCGCGCACATCGAACTGACGGTCGCGCTGTAGGACACGAAACGCGACGCGGCGACCCGAGGGGTCAGTACCCGAACCCTCCCACAGCGGCGTTGCGCTTGCTCGCACTTCGCTTGACCGCCACCACCACGATCACGAGCACGCCTAGCACCACGCCACCGAAACCGAGGGCGAGCGCGCCGAGCAGCGTGCCGACGAAGGAAGAGCCGAGGCCTCGGCCGATGGCAACCGTCACCGCGGAACTACCGGCCGTGGTCACCCGATAGCCGCCCGGTTCGGCGGCCTCGAAGGAGAATCCGGCCCGGCCCTCATGGCTGCCGAAGGAATAGGTGATGCTCGCGTCGTACTTCCGCAGCTCCACATGCTTGCCGTGCGGGTCGAGCACCCGCAGATCGACCGTGCCGGAGGCACTCTCGGACGACGCCCCCGCGTACTCGAAGTACACGGTGTACCCGCCGGACTCCGCCAGGTTCACCACCCCGGAGCCGGGCACCCCGACCCGCTGGAAGTCATCGATGCGTCCCGAGGTCTGCAGGAAACCGAAAGCACCGAGGACGATCCCGCCGATGACGCCGAGGGCGATCAGCGCGCCACCCAGCGCGAACCAGCGACCGGACGGGCTGATGACCGGCGATCCCAGCGAATTCGGCGACGTCGGAAAAGGCGGCTGTGACACGGGCGGATCCTCGGCTTCCGGTCGACACCCTCGTCGACGTAGCGACAGCGTACGGTCTGCCCTACCGCATCGCTACGCGAAGCATCCGCCCACCGTTGACAACGGTCTCCGACCGCCGATGATCAGCGCGTTTGGGCCGCCGACATGCACTCGCTCGCGATGCGACCGCTGGCGGCGCGCGCCTTGTCCGCGTCTTCCTTGCTCATCCCCAGCGTTTCCTGGTCGGGAGCCTTGGTGTCGTACTCGTCGCTGATCATGATTCGCAGTCCGTCCTGCGAAATCCCCTGATCGACGAACACCTTCGCGGCGCAATCGGCCAGCTGCTTGTTCTTGAGGCCCTTGTCCTGCAACGACTTGGACAGATCGGCCTGCGTCACCGTGGGCGCCGCCGTGTCCTTGTCGCTGCCGCATGCCGCGAGCACCGGCAGCGCGATCAGCGCCGCGGCGATCATGCAGATCCGCACCTGACTCCTCTTCCTCGACTGACCACTGTCGGTGGCGTGGCCACCATAATGCCGTGCGGCGTCCGGCGGTAGTCGTCTGCCACGGCGAATACGGGATGCGGTGCCGTCCAACGGGCTAGGTGCGAAATCTCAGAGGTCCATCGCCGCGCGCAACGCGGTGTCGAGCCGCTCCAGGGTGTCGCTGTCCACCGCATCCACCCGCTCGGCCAGCCAACCGCGAAAGATCCGCCCGATGTTCCCGGCATGCACCCAGCCGTGTTCCTTGACCGGAACCGCGAGGATGTCCTGCGGATCGTCCTCGATCACCTCGGCCGCGATCAGCCAGGGACGCGGCGATTCGTTGATGCCGTCACTGCTGATGAGCACGACCGTTCGGCGGCGCGGCGAACCATGCGGGTTGTAGATCCACAGTTCACCCCGACGCACGCATCTCCTCCTCCGCGGCCGCCAGCTCGGCCGCGTCCGCGGCGGCCTCGGCGGTCACATCCGATACCGGACCGACACCGGTGCGCACGGCCTCCCGTCGCGCGGCCTTCGAAATCCAAGCCGACGGCGACATTCCCGCCCGAGCGGCCGCCTGTTCCGCGAATGACCAGGCGGCTTCGTCCAGCGAAAGGGTGACCTTACGCGTTGCCATACCAATTATCGTACCCGCACCGCGGGGCGCGGACCAGCCCTGATGGTCGCGTGCGACATCCCATCTGACGACGGGTGACTGCTGTTAGTGTTGGCGCATGACGACCTTGCACCATCATCGCGTCGGCGCGGGCGAGCCACTCGTGCTGGTACACGGGGTCGGGAGCCGGTGGCAGGTGTGGGAGCCGATCATCGACACGCTGGCCACGTCGTACGAGGTCATCGCCGTCGACCTGCCCGGCTTCGGCGGATCGACGCACCCGCTCGCGCACACCACGGTGCCCAACCTGGCCGAGGCGCTCGCCGAGTTCCTCGCCGCACAGGGGATCGATCGGCCGCATCTGGCGGGCAATTCGATGGGCGGGCTGATCACGTTGGAATTGGGCGCCCGCGGGCTGGCTCGGTCGGTGACCGCCTATTCGCCGATCGGGTTCTGGGACACCGCGGGCCGGGTGTGGTGCCAGCAGTCGCTGGGCAAGTCACGGGCACTGGCGCGCCGGCTGCGTCCCGCGCTGCCGTCCGTGCTGAGCACCGCCGCGGGCCGCACCGTATTCCTCTCGCTGGTCTTCGGCAAGCCATGGGCGCTGGATGCGAAGGTGGCGCTGGAGACCGCGCTCGGCGCGGCGGACTCGGCCGGATTCGACGAGGCGCTCGCCTCGTTCACCGACGTCCGGCTGCCCGAAATCGGCGCACTCGCCGACATTCCGGTGACGATCGCCTGGGGCAGCCGCGACATCCTGCTCACCTACGCGACACAGAGCCGCAAGGCGCGCAGCGTGCTGCCGAACGCCGAGCACGTCACGCTGCACGGCAGTGGGCACACGCCGTTCTTCGACGACCCGGCCGGCTGCGCACAGGTCCTGCTCGAGACGATCACCCGCGTGCGGTAGGCGTCCGGCCGGTTCAGTCCGCGGGCGGATCGAGCAACGTGTCCGCGTCCGCCGTGCCGAGCAGGACGCGCACGGCGTTCCCCCATCGGTGCCGCAGGAGCCGGTTGCGGGACAGGTCGCCGGTGAGCAGCACGCGCAAGGCCTGGCCGGTCATGATCTCGATGGTGAACTCGGTGATCGTCGGAACCCGGGGATCGGCCGGGAATTCGCGCCGGAAGCTGTCGCGGATGCTGGTGTGCATCAGTTCGAACAGGCGGACCTCCAGCGGCAGGAACGCCGCTCGCAGTTCCGGATCGGTCCGCGCGCCGACCCACATCTCCAGCGCCGCCCAGAACGACGGGCCGCTGAGCATCCGCATGGTCAGCTCGACGGCCGTCTCCAGCCGGTCCGCGCCGTCCGGAATGGCCTCGAATTCGCTTGTCAGCTGGTCGAATCGACGCCGCGCCACGTGCTCCACGGCACCGGCGAGCAGGTCGGCCCTGGTGGGGAAGTAATGCTGCAACGTCCCCCGCGGCACATCCGCCCGTTTCTGCACCTCGAGCGTGGTGGTGCCCGCGTAACCGACCTCGACCAGGCTCTCCACCGCCGCGTCCAGCAGCCGCGTGCGCATGCGCTCCCTGCGCTGCGCCTGCGGCTGCCGGACGTGTCCCGCGCCCGTCAGCGGCCCTGCCACTGCGGCTCGCGCTTCTGCGCGAACGCCAGCGCCCCTTCGGCGGCGTCCTTGGACAGCAGTGCGGGCAGGGCGATCTCGCCCTGTTTCGCGAACGCCTCGGCGACCGTCCAATCCGGCGACTCGTCGATGATGCGCTTGCTCGCGGCCACCGCGAGCGGAGCGGCGGCGGCGATCTCGGCCGCGAGCTCGAGCGCGACCGACAGCGCCGCCCCCGGTTCGGTGACCCGATTGACCAAGCCGAGCTGGAGGAGCCGCTCGGCGCCGATACGGCCGCCGGTGAGCGCGAGTTCGGCGGCGGTGCTGCGCGGCAGCCGCTGGGTCAGGCGAAGCACGCCACCGCCCGCGGCCACCAGACCGCGCTTGACCTCGGGGATGCCGAACTGCGCGTCGCGCGCGGCGACGATGAGATCGCCCGCGAGCGCCAGCTCGAAACCACCCGCCAGCGCGAAGCCTTCGACCGCGGAGATCATCGGCTTGGCCGGGGGCTTCGCCGTGATGCCGAGCGGACCGCGGCGTTGCGTCATCGGCATCTCGCCTTTCGACGCGGCGACGAGATCCATTCCGGCGCTGAAGGTTCCGCCCGCACCGGTGAGCACGAGCACGCGCGCGGCGTCGTCGGCCTCGAACTCGTCGACGGCGGCCTCGATGGCCTGCGCGGCGGCCAGGTTGATCGCGTTGCGCGCTTCGGGACGGTTGACCGTCAGCACGGTGATCGCGTCGCGCCGCTCGATAAGGACGGGATCCGTCATCGGGCGCTCCTCTCGGTGAGCAGGGTGAAGGTGTCCGCGGCGATCTCGGCGGCCGTTCCGAGCGGATCGCCCGCGGTGAACGCCGCGAGGGTGTCGGCATCCGACGCCCGGACCAGTATGCGGGTCCCCTCGGGTGTCAGCGCGCTCACCACAACGGCTTCCGGCTCGTCGGCGCGGTCCGGCGCCGGGCCCTTGCGATAGGCGACGGTGTACGCCTCGACCCAGGCGGGACCGGTGTACCCGGGCGCAGGTTCGCGCCGCGCCGCGGGCACCTGAGCCTCGATCGCACGGAACAGCCGCTCGGGCGGCCTGGCCGAATACACGCCGACACCGTGCTTGGTGCTGTACCAGCCGAGTGCCGTCGCCAGGCCGTAGGCGCCCGGGTCCGCGCGCAGCATGCCGGCCAGCGTCGCGATCGAATGCGTCGTGTAGTTGTTGCCCGGCCCGCCCGCGAAGGTGAGACCGCCGGTGACCGACAGCGGCCGGGACGGATCGTCGATCGGCAGGCCGAGTTCCTCGGCGGCGATCTGCACCGCGACCGGGAAACAGGAGTAGAGGTCGATGTGCGCGACATCGTCGATCCCGATTCCCGCCGCACCCAGCGCCGCTTTCCCCGCCGCGGCGATGGCGGGAGAGCGGGACATGTCCGCGCGCTCGGAGACGAACCACTCGTCGGTCGCGGTGGCGCCCGCGTGCGGGAACACCCACCGGTCCCGGGGCACACCGGCGGCGTCGGCCGCCGCCGCGCTGCACAGGATGAGCCCGGCGCCCAGATCGACGGTGAGGTTCGCGATCATCAGCTTGGGGTAGGGCGTCGACACCATCCGATTGTCGGGCGCGGGTGTCACCAGGTCGGCGGCGGCATGCACGGTCGGCTGCCACGCGTACGGATTGCGCGCCGCGATCTCCGACAGCCGCGACCACAGCGCGCCGATCCGCTCGCGGTGCGCGGCCTCACCCGACCCGAGGCGGTGGCGTAGCGCCGTCTCCATGAGCGCGTAGAAGTACACCGGACCCCACAGGCCCGCGGCGGTTTCCATGTCCGAGTTCGGCCCGCGATCGGAGCCGATGACCTCGTCGGGACCCACGTCCTCCGGCTGCTCCGGCCAGTCCACCGCCGTGCCGGTGCGGGTGGCCGCGTTCCCGGAGTACACCGCTTCGGACCCGGTGAGCAGCGCGACGTCCGAGCGGCCGTCGGCGATGGCCTGCGCGACCGTGTTGAGCAGCCGCTGCGGTGCGTCGCCGCCGAAACGCACCGACTGCACGGTCCGCCTCGGAGTGGCGCCCAGATCGGCGGCGACGAGCGCGCCCAGATCGCCGTAGGGGCGGCTGACCGGGGCGACGGCGGCGATCAAGTCGGCCGACCGCAGCAGACGGTCACCGACTCCGCTGTCGGCGCCCGCGCGGCGCAGGGACTGCGCGGCGAGTTCGACCGGGCCGGGCAGACCCGGCTCACCCGGTCGGTGTACGACCTGCCCGGCGCCGACGAGCACCGGCGTCCTCGGATCCATTCCGGCTGGCAGCATGCGTCCTCCGCTCCATAACCGTCAACATTGACGGTAATTCGGTTCCGATTAGAACAGAGCCCGCGCGCGCGAGCAACAGCGCGGGCGGCAACAACTGACCGGTGAGTAAGATCGGAGGATGGGCAGCAACATCGCAGTGCGGTTCGACGACCACCGCGCGTACGTCACGCTCGATCGGCCGGACAAGCACAACGGCCTGACCATAGACATGCTTCGCGAGCTGGTTGCCAGCGCGAAGCTGGTGGCCCGGCGTGGCGACGTGCGGGCGGTCATCCTGTCCGGGAAAGGCCCAAGCTTCAGCAGCGGCCTGGACGTCGCGGCAGCCACTAGCGATCCTCTGGCAATCATCCGGAACTTCGTTCCGCTGCCTTGGCGCGGCACCAACGCCTTCCAAGAGGCGTGCTGGGCTTGGCGCCGCCTGCCCGTGCCGGTGATCGCCGCGGTGCACGGGCGCTGCTTCGGCGGCGGACTCCAGCTCGCGCTCGCCGCGGACATCCGTTTCGCCACCCCCGACGCCGAGTTCTCCGTCATGGAGACCAAGCACGGCCTGGTCCCGGACATGACCGGAGCGGCAACGCTGTCCAGGCTGATCGGCATCGACAAAGCCCTCCTGCTCACGATGACCGCGGATACCGTGGACGCCGCCTACGCCGCCGAGATCGGCTTGGTCACCGAGCTGACCGCGGACCCGGTCGCGGAGGCCGAGAAACTGGCCGACCAGATCTCGACGCGGTCACCGCATGCGGTCGCCTCCGCCAAGCGACTGTTCGATAAGTCGTGGCAAGCATCCCCCCGGCGAACCTTTGCCATCGAGCGCGCGGCCCAACTGCCGCTGATCCTTCGCAAAGCGCTCGATAGATAGCTGTAAATTCGCCAGAAGCGCCCAGCCGACTGGTTCCGCTGCTACCATTTGCACGATTTGCCAGCCAGTCGACTAGTGGTGCGCGGCACGCTGCGAAGGGTCTGTGTATCGCGGGACGTCCATGGTTCGCACCGCTCTCGGGAAGAAACCGGAGGGCTCACAGACAGTGATCAAGACCGCATCCTTCCTACTCTCGGCGCTGGCGGGTGTCTCGGCCCTGCTCTTCACGGCGACCACCCCCGCCATCGCCAACCCGAACGCCATCAATCCGATTCCGGTACTCAACGGCACGACGGGATTGCCGAACCTGCTCGGCCGCACCAAAGCGGTGTTCCAGGTGACCGGCATGGCCAGCCCGAACAACACCCAGAGCTATAACGTCCTCGGCACCGATCTCGGCATCATGTGGGACAACGGGCAGGGTGAAATGCTCACCGCGTTCGGCGACACCGCCGGCGTCGGCTTCCCGAATCTGCTCGCGGGCAGCATGTGGGCCTGGCGCAGCAATATCCTGCTGCGCAGCCACACCACGAACCCGGCCGAAGGCATCTTCTTCGACAGCGCGGTACGCGATATCTTCGGCCAGGCCCGCGATCTGATCCCGAGCCCGAAGATTCCGTTCCTGGAGATCAGCCGGATCCCTACCGCGGGCATCTCGGTCAACGGCGTGCAGTACATGAGCCTGATGTCGGTGAAGACCTGGGACGACGTCGGTCAGTGGAGCACCAATTTCTCCGGCCTCGCCACCTCCGGGGACAACGGCGAGAACTGGGCCGAACTGCCGGAAACGCGGCGCAACAACGAGGGCGGAAACGCCAACTTCCAGATGAACGCCTTCCTCGCCGACGGCGGATACATCTACGAATACGGCACCCGATCCGGGCGCAATCACACCGCTCACGTCGCTCGCGTACACGCGCAGGACATCGGGAACCTCGCCGAATACGAATACTGGGACGGCGGCGCCTGGCGAAAGAACGACGTGAACGCCGCCGCGCCGATCATGTGGGGCGTCGGCGAACTCTCGGTGATGTACAACGCCTATCTCGGGCAGTACATCTCGCTCACCACCGACCAATTCAACTCCGTGGTGATGCGGCGCGCGCCGGCCCCGGTCGGCCCGTGGAGCGATCCCGAAGTGCTGATCGATACGCGCGAATTGCCCACCGCGTACGCACCCGCGATCTTCCCGTACCAGACCGGGCGCGATCTGTACTTCCTGACGACGGTGCACAGCCAGTACAACGTCGTGCTGATGCGCACGACGCTGTAGCTCGCGGACCGGCGATCCGGCGCGGAGCTTGACCTCAACAATGGTTCATATACGAGGCTGCTTCGCGTTGGATCGTTCACGTTTCCGGGAGGCATCATGCTCAGCACCACCGTCGAAGACGTCCGCGCTTGGCTGCGCGACAACGCCGTCGCGATCGATAGCTCCGACCCCGGCTCCTCCGGTTCGGATCTGGACGCTTTGATCGCTCGGCTCGGCGCCGCCACGGTGGTCGGACTGGGCGAGTCCACGCGGTTCTCCCGGCAGACCTTCGGTGTGCGTGAGCGGTTGTTCCGCGGACTGGTCGAACGGCATGGCTTCCGCGCGTTGGCGATTCAGGACAGCGCGCGTTCCGGCGCGCGCTGGGATCGGTTCGTCACCACGGGCGATGGCGATCCGGAAACGGTGCTCGCCGGCGCCTGGCGCCCGTGGCGAACCGAGGAATCGGTGGCCACACTGCGCTGGATCCGCGCCTGGAACCTGGCACATCCGGAAGACCCGGTGCGGATCTTCGGCGTCGAACCGCCCCGCGCCGAGCCGAGCGACTACGACGCGGTGCTCGACTACGTGCGCCGTGCGGCTCCAGACCGGTTCGCCGCGATCGAGACGCACCTCGCGCCGATCCGCACCGCCCACCAGGTCGATGAGCACGTTCAGCGCCACCAGGGCATCCACCCGGGCCGCCCATTCGCCGAACACGCCGAAGACGCCCTCGCGCTGCTGGCCGAGTTGCCGGAAACGAGCGAGCGCGCCACCGCACTCGCCCATGCCCGTCTGATCCTCGACTTCCACCGGTCCAGCGTCGCGAGTCAAGGGTTCGCCCGGGACGAACGGCCCTCGGCCGAGACGGTGCTGCGCTGGCAGCGCTCCACCGGCGCCGAGATCGTCTACTGGGACGGGCTCGCGCACACGACCAGCCTTCCGATCGTTTACGACACGGCCGAATTCCGCGGCGCCGGAAGCTATTTGCGTGATCATCTGGGCGACGGATACGTGTCCGTCGGCATCGGGTTCCATCACGGCGACCTCGGTATGGCCGTGGCGCCCGCCCCGTCGCCGGACCTGGTCGACGCGGCACTGGGCGAGGTAGAGCTGCCCGCCTACTACCTGGACCTGCGCGCCACGGCGCCGGAACCGGTGCGTGACTGGCTGACCGGCCCGGTGAAGCTGCGCACCATCAGCGGCGTCTACGACCCGGCCGCCGACGCCACCGCGAACATCCGGCTCTCCTCGCTCGCCGCCGCGTTCGACGTGCTGATCCACGTGCGCGAGACCACGCCCGTGCATTGGCTCTCGCAGGTATCGGACTGACTCGAGCAACCCTCGGGGGCGCGGGCCGCGCGATCAATAGACTCGGAATATGGATGCGGCCGACTGGGATGAGCGCTACGCGCAAACGGAATTGGTCTGGGGCGCACCGCCGAACAACACCGTGGTGGAACACGTCTACGGGTTGGAACGCCGTGCGCCACTCCAGGCCGCCACACCCGAGGGGGAGGCGCCGGAGTTCCCCCGTGCCCTCGATCTGGCGTGCGGTGAGGGCCGCAACGCTCTCTGGCTCGCCACGCACGGCTGGCAGGTGCATGCCGTCGACTATTCCCAGGTGGGCATCGACAAAGGCCGCACCGTGGCCTCGCGCCTGTCCCGCTCGGTGCGCCACCGCATCAGCTGGCAGTGCGCCGACGTCACCGACCTGGATGAGGCGGAGATCACCGGCCCGTTCGAGCTGGTCTTGATGGTCTTCCTGCACTTGCCCGCCGAGCAGCGCGGCGCGCTGGTCCGCAAGGCGGCCGGCTTGCTGGCTCCGGAAGGCACCCTGCTCGTGCTCGGCCACGACACCACCAACATCACCGACGGCTGCGGTGGTCCGCAGGACCCTTCCATCCTCTTCACGCCCGACGACATCGTCGCCGACCTCGGTCCCATGGCGGCGGCAGGGCGAATCCGGGTGCGCATCGCCGACCGCGTCTACCGGCCGACCGAGACCGGCGACGCCATCGACGCCCTGGTCATCGCCACCCGGCCGGCCGACTAGGGGTTCAGGACCAGCGCTCCAGCCAGGGGGTCACGGTCTCGGCGATCAGGTCGAAGCCCGCGCGGAAGGCGTGCGGCTGGCCCGGGATGACGCGGACCTCGGCGGCGTCGGCGGGATCGGGTATCCCGAACGGATCGTTGGCGCCGTTGACGACCACCACTTCGATGTCACCCGGCGCGAGCAGCTCGTCCCGGCGCGAGTTCTCCGGTTTGCCCGGCGGATGCAGCGGGAACGACAACGCGAGCACACCGCGGGCCCGCGCCGCGACCGCCGTTCTACAGGCGACCCGCGCCCCGTTGCTCCGCCCACCTTGGATCAGCGGAATGCGTCTGCGACCACGCAACCGAGCGACGACCTCGAGCCAAGCCTCGTCCTGCTTGACCGCCGACCCCGGCGCACGCCGCCCAGCGACCCGATACGGCTGCACCACCCGCGCGACCCCACCCCCCAGCCGCAGTGCGGCATCCCGCACCGCGAGCAAGTCCTTCGCCTCCACCCCACCGCCCGCGCCATGCGTGAGCAGCAGCAGGAACGCGGGCCTGCGCGGCTGTTCGAGCTCGACCTCGGCCGGCCCGGCACTCGTCTCGATCAGCATCGTGCTCATTCTGCCCCGCCGGTTCCTCGACACCAGGGAGGCTGTGGCATCCGCACGATCAACCCACCGGCCGGCCCGGCATCACCCGAATGCGGAACGCGGCGGCGCGAGCGCTCGGCGAACCATAAGCACCGGAGCCAGGCAGCCCTGGGACCGAGTGCACCGTGTCCGGCCACCCACATCGACGCTCCGCCGAGCCCAAGCCGAGCGCGGCCCCTCCCCAACGCACCCCAGATCCGGCGGATAGTCCGGATCCTCGTCACCGTGCGCGGCCTACGAAATGTCCGCCACCCGCAGTAACGGGGCGGTGCACCTCTCGACTCGCCACCCATGTCACGCGCACCGAGTCCTTCCTTCTGGTGCGCACGCGCCCGGCGCACCTCGACTCCCGGTTTCGAGCGAAGCGAGACCGAGCATGCGCCCGTTCGCGGCCCGGCTCGCGTTTGCGCGGCCGTCGCGTACGCGACGAAGGAGCAAGCGGCGGTCGCGCAAACGCGAGCCATCAAGGGGCCGCGAACACGCCGCGACGAAGTCGCGGCCGATCAGACACTGTAAAACTCGTCACATTGCCTGCTCAGCTCTTTGCGCATTCATTACCGGCCGGTAATATGGCAGATAAGTTACCCGCGAGTAGCATGCGGAAAACCGGCACGACTACCCCGGTGGAGCGAACAACGGGCGGGAACGGCAACCATACCGACCGCACCAACTCAACGGAGAGTGAGTACTGACAATGGGTCACTACAAGAGCAACGTCCGCGACCTGGAGTTCAACCTCTTCGAGGTCCTCGGCCTCGGGTCGATCCTGGACAGCGGCGCCTACGGCGATCTCGACACGGACACCGTGAAGGAGATGCTGAACGAGGTGCGTCGCCTGGCCGAGGGTCCGCTCGGTGAATCGTTCGCCGACGCCGACCGCAACCCGCCGGTCTTCGATCCCGCGACCCACACCGTCGCACTGCCCGAGTCGTTCAAGAAGAGCTACCGCACCCTGCAGGACGGCGGCTGGGACCGGCTGGGCATCGCCGAGGAGCTGGGCGGCCTGCCGATCCCGCGCGCGGCCTACTGGGCCGTCGCCGAGCTGATCCTGGGCGCGCAGCCCGCCGCCTTCATGTACGCCGCGGGCCCCGGCTTCGCGAACATCTTCTACAACAACGCCACCGAAGAGCAGAAGGGCTGGGCGAAGATCGCCGCCGAGCAGGGCTGGGGCGCCACCATGGTGCTGACCGAGCCCGACGCCGGTTCCGACGTGGGCGCGGGTCGCACCAAGGCGATCAAGCAGGAAGACGGCACCTGGCACATCGAGGGCGTCAAGCGGTTCATCACCTCCGCCGACTCCGATGACCTGTTCCCGAACATCATGCACCTGGTGCTGGCCCGCCCCGAGGGCGCCGGACCGGGCACCAAGGGCCTGTCGCTGTTCTTCGTACCGAAGTTCCACTTCGACCACGAGACCGGCGAACTCGGCGAGCGCAACGGCGTCTTCGTCACCAATGTCGAGCACAAGATGGGCCTGAAGGTCTCGGCCACCTGTGAGGTCACCTTCGGCGGCCACGGCATCCCGGCGAAGGGCTGGCTGGTCGGCGAGGTGCACAACGGCATCGCGCAGATGTTCGAGGTCATCGAGCACGCTCGGATGATGGTGGGCACCAAGGCCATCGCGACCCTGTCGACCGGTTACCTGAACGCGCGGGACTACGCCAAGGAGCGGGTCCAGGGCGCCGACCTGACCAAGATGACCGACAAGGCCGCGCCCCGCGTGTCCATCACCCACCACCCGGACGTCCGTCGTTCGCTGGCCACCCAGAAGGCGTACGCCGAGGGCCTGCGCGCGGTGTACCTCTACACCGCCGCCCACCAGAACGCCGATGTGGCCCAGCTGGTCTCCGGCGCCGACGCGGATCTGGCCGCTCGGGTCAACGACCTGCTGCTGCCGATCGTCAAGGGCGTCGGCTCGGAGCGGGCCTACCAGTACCTGACCGAGTCGTTGCAGACCTTGGGCGGTTCCGGCTTCCTGCAGGACTACCCGATCGAGCAGTACATCCGCGACGCGAAGATCGACTCGCTCTACGAAGGCACCACCGCCATCCAGGCGCAGGACTTCTTCTTCCGCAAGATCGCCCGCGACCGTGGCGTCGCACTGGCCCACGTGGCCGGTCAGGTGCAGAAGTTCATCGACGCCGAGGCCGGCAACGGTCGCCTCAAGGGCGAGCGCAAGCTGCTGGCCACCGCGCTGGAGGACGTGCAGGCCATGGCCGCCACGCTCACCGGCCACCTGATGGGCGCCCAGGAGCAGCCGAGCGAGCTGTACAAGGTCGGCCTCGGGTCGGTGCGCTTCCTGCTCTCCGTCGGCGACCTGCTGATCGGCTGGCAGCTGCTGCGCCAGGCCGAGGTCGCCATCGCGGCCCTCGACAACGGCGCGACCGGCGCCGACGAGGCGTTCTACAACGGCAAGATCGCGGTCGCGCAGTTCTTCGCCCGCAACGTCCTGCCGGAGCTCACCGCCACCCGCGCGGTGCTGTCCAACCTGGACAACGACATCATGGAGCTGGACGAAGCCGCGTTCTGACGCTCTGCGACACGGCACAACGGCCCGGAGATCATCTCCGGGCCGTTGTCGTCTAGATTTGTCGTTTCGTGACGTTCGATCACCGCTCGACGCCGATCCTCTCCGGTAGATTGCGTGCTCCCGGGGGGCAGCAGGAACCTCCCCCTTCACACGGTTCGACACGAGAATTGTCGGCAGAGGTGCCCGAGGTGACGCGCAACGCAACTGGCATCGGCGCTTATCTGCGCGAGCGACGCCTCGCCGCGGGGCTCCCGTCCGCCCATCTCGCCCAGCGCGCCGGCCTTACCGAAGCGGTGCTGGAGCAGGTCGAAACAGGTGCGGTAGCACCGGATCACGCCTTGCTCCAGCAGTTGTTCGACGCGCTCGAGGTGCCGATCTGGTACCGCAAACACATCGTCGTGCTGACTTTGCCGAACTTTTTCACGGCCGCCTACGGCCCCGGTCCCGACGCGCCGACTCCGGACGACCGTGCCGACCTGCACAGCCTCCCCGACCCGGCCTGTTACCAGCGGATGCCCACGCAGGATCTGGTGGAGGCCAACTCCGCCTACGAACGCGCCTTCCCGGGGGCGGTCGCCCGGGGAAACGTACTGGAGTGGATGTTCCTCGACGCGGCGGCTCGGCGGGTGATGGTGGAGTGGGCCGTAGAGGCGCACCTCCTGGTCGACGCCTTCCGCATCCTTTCCCCGCTCGCCCCGCGCGAGCGCGTGGAGCAGATCGCCGAACGCTGCCGCCGCTCCCCCGATTGGGACCGCATGTGGACCACCGAAGTGCGCGCCGCGGACATCCCCCGCCGCAGCTTGCAGGTGCGTGACCTCGCCACGCGCCGGATCCGCTCGATGAGCATGCGGGTCTACAGCCCCGAACTCCCGGAACGGCCGTGGTGGCTCTACCGGCTGGTGACGATCGGCCGAACGCGCGGAGCACACGCGTCGATGTAGGCGACAGCGTGGCGGCCAGCGGGCAGAATGACCCAGCATGACCCGATCGCTGTCCGCCCTCGCCCGAACCGGCGCGCTCGCCGCGATCCTCGCGCTGGCCGTGGCCGCGCCCGCCGGAGCCGACCCGAACAACGTCATCCCCATCCCGGCGCTCAACGGCATTCACGGCCTGCCCGAGCTGCCCGGACCGACCGAAGCGGTGTTCCAGGTGACCGGCATGGACAGCCCGAACCGCACGCAGAGCGTCAACGTGCTCGGCACCGACCTCGGCATCATGTGGGACGACGGCAACGGCCGGATGATCACCGCCTTCGGCGACAGCGCCGGCATCGGCGTACCCAACCTCCTCGCGGGCAGCATCTGGGCCTGGACCAGCAACGTGCTGTTCCGCAGCTCCACACACGACCCGGCCGCGGGCATCGTCTTCGACGATGTGGTCCCGAACCCCTTGCCCAGCCCCAAGATTCCCGGCATCGAGATCAGCCTCATCCCCACTGCGGGCATCTCGGTGGGCGGAGTGCAGTACATGAGCATGATGTCGGTGCGCGAGTGGGGTGATCACGGGAAGTGGCACACCAACTTCTCCACCCTCGCCTCCTCCGGTGACGGCGGCAGCACCTGGACGCAGCTCACCCACACGCGCCGCGCCAACGTCGACGGTCACGAGAACTTCCAGCAGAACGCCTTCCTGAAAGCGGGCGGCTACGTCTACCGCTACGGCACGCCGGCGGGCCGCAACAATCCCGGATTCGTCTCCCGCGCGAAGGAATCCGATATCGCGAATATCGATGCCTACGAATACTGGGACGGCAAGGAGTGGAAGCCCACCGACGCCAAGACCGCGGCCCCGATCGTCGGTGGCGTCGCCGAACTGTCGGTGATGTGGAACGAATACCTGGGTCAGTACGTGATGCTGACCACCGACCCGGCCAACAGCGTCGTCCTGCGCACCGCGCCCGCTCCCGAAGGGCCGTGGAGCGAACCCCGCGTCCTCATCGACGCCCGTTCCCTTCCCACCGCCTACGCACCCATGATCTTCCCTTACCAGACCGGCCGCGATCTCTACTTCCTGGTCACCCAGCACACCCAGTACAACGTTCTGCTGATGCGAACGCCGTTGTGAGGAAGCGGGAATCCGTCCTGTTCAATGCGTGAGAGGACGGACTCGCTCATCGTGGGTCAGCGGCTGTTCGCTCACTCGCACTTCACCACCGGGATCGGGTCGTACTTCACCGTGCGGGTCTTGCGGGAGACTTCGCGGCCCGTTTTGCGGTCGGTGATGACGCGGGTGTCGGAGATGGTGAAGCCGGGGGCGCCTTCGGAAGCGATGCAGTCCTTGCCCTTGGGCAAGGTGACGGTGTTGGGTTCGGTCGGTTTGGTCTTCTCACCCGTGATGGATTCGACATCGACCGTCTTGGTCCCCCACAGGCGGACGGTGATGTCGGAGTCGGTCGCGAACGTCTCGATGTAGATGCCGGTTTGGGTGTTGTTGCGGAATTTCAGGTCGATCGCGCCGTCGAAGACGGTTGCTTCGCGGGCGGCAGGGTAACGGGAGATGTAGTAGCTGTGCTCGGTGTGGCCCGCGTCCTCGAGACCGGCGAAATACGCCGCGTTGTAGAGCGTGGTGGCGAACTGGCTGATGCCGCCGCCGACCGCGGTGCTGGGACGGCCGTGGTCGATGATGCCGGATTCGACATATCCCTCGGCGGTACCGCGCGGGCCGGTGAAATCGTTGAGCGAGAACGTGTCTCCCGGCTTCACGATCGCGCCGTCGACCTTCCTGGCGACGGTGCGGATATTGACGCCGGAGGGACCGCTGAACCCGCTGGTGGTGAACGATCCGACGGTCTCGATCACGCCGAGGCCCTGCGCGGCCTCGGTGGTCAGTTTCGGTTCGATCCGCTCGTAGACCACCTGCGCGGTCCGCTCGCCCGGTGCGGTCAGCAGCGCGGTGAACTGTTCGAAGGTCTTCGGCCAGTTGATCTTGTCCCCGACCACGGCGGGTACGACCGACGGCTTGCCGCCCGACACCGCGAACGTCGCGTCCTTCGGCTCGACTTCGGTGGTGGCCAGTTGCGGCGCGAGCAGACCGATCGCGGCGTCCTGATTCACCGAGACGGCGAGACCGCCCTGCCCGTCCGGCCCGAAGGCCAGGACGGACGCGATCTGCTGGGGATCGAGCCGCGCCGCACCACCTTTGCCCGCGAACGCGATCGGCGTCCGCACAGCGGGCCGAGCGATCTCGCGCAGGGCTTTGTCCACCGCTTCCGGACGCACCTGCAACGGCGCGGGGACAACGGGCAGGTCCACCGTAGTCCCGGTGATCCACCGGTCGGCCAATTCCGTACGCGCGGCGGCGATGTCGAGGACCCGACCCGGAACGGGAGGCACCGCAACGGGTTCGGCCTTGTCGAAGGTGATGGTGCCGTCGACCGAGGCCCGGTCGTGCACCCGCAACTCGGTGAGCTGACGATCAAGCGCCGGTTCGTCGATCGCGCTGACGATCGACACCTCGCGCGTGGCGAAGACGGAGGCGAGGCGGGTGAACGGGTTGAGCGGCTGCGAGCCGATCCGCGACCAGGTGGCGTCCCAGTCCACGGCCAGTCCGGCGGCGCTCGGCACGATGCGGGTCTGCACGTCGCCGATGCGCAGCGGCAGCTCCCTGGCCGCCCTCGGGTCGAGTTCGGCGCGCAAGCGGGCGTCGGCGGCGGAGGTGTCCATGCCGCCCACGTCGACACCCGCGACGACGGTGCCGCGCGGTACCTCGCCCGAGGAAAGCATCAGGTCGACCACGTAGCCGAGCCCCGCGACCGCCAATACGGCGCCGACCGCGATACCCACCCTGCGCACGAGCGCGCTGTCCAAGCGCTTCGGCGGCGGGGTGGAGATCGGACGACGCGCGGACGCACGGCGGGGTGCCGGGGGCGCGGACCGGCGCGGGGTAGTTTGCAGGGGCTGCGTAGGCTGCGCGTCGCCGCTCCATGCGACCGACCGGTCCGATTCCGGAGGCCGCTCCGCCCCGAGGAGCTGGCGCCATCCGACTTCGCCACCAGGATGTGGGCCGCGTCCTCCGGTGCTCGGCTGGCTCGTCACGAACCGTCCTCCCCGTTCGATTGAATTGTGGACCCGCGTCGATGCGAGTCCCCATCACGATAGTGGTCCTGCCGTCAGCGATCGGCACAGCACGGACATAGCGCACATCCCGCGCAAAGAACCGGGTACACCACACAAAGAGGCACCGCGCAGTTGCCGGGTCGGGGGTCTGGCAACTGCGCGGAGCCGACCTGTTTATCGGACCGTCGCGGGCGGCGTTACACCCGCGAGCCCAACCGTGATCGATCCCACGCGGGAGAATCGAACAGGACGATCCCGCCGCAACACTTCGCATAGGCAAGGGAGATGGATGGCATGCAGCTGGGAATGATCGGCCTCGGCCGGATGGGCGCGAACATCGTGCGCCGCGTCGTCGAGGACGGGCACACCGCGGTCGGATACGAACGGCGCTCCGCCCACATCGACGAACTGCGCGCGGAACTCGGTGACGGCTTCCGGGGCAGCACCGATCTCCCCGAGTTCGTGGGCATGCTGGAGACCCCGCGCGTGGTCTGGGTGATGATCCCGGCCGGCGCGACCGGGGCGGTGATCGAGCAGGTCGCCGAACTGCTCGAGCCGGGCGACATCGTCATCGACGGCGGCAACAGCCGCTACCACGAGGACCTCGAGCGCGCCGCGAAGCTGCGGCCCAAGGGCATCCACTACGTGGACATCGGCACCTCGGGCGGGGTGTTCGGCCGCACCCGCGGCTTCTGCCTGATGATCGGCGGCGAGTCCGAGCCGGTGAAGCACCTGGACCCGCTGCTGAAATCCATCGCGCCGGGCGTCGGGGCGGCGGAGCGGACACCGGGACGCACCGGCGAACCGTCCACCGCCGAACTCGGTTACCTGCACTGCGGGCCGGTGGGGGCGGGTCACTTCGTGAAGATGGTGCACAACGGCATCGAGTACGGGGCGATGGCCGCCTACGCCGAAGGATTGAACGTGCTGCGGCGAGCCAACTACGGGGCCGAGCACACGGGCGAGTTCTCCGCGGAGGAGACGCCGCTGGAGCACCCCGAGTACTACCAGTACGACCTCGACGTACCGGAGATCACCGAGGTGTGGCGGCGCGGGTCGGTGGTCGCGTCCTGGTTGCTCGATCTCACCGCCGCCGCACTGCACGCGGACCCGAACCTGGACTCCTACAGCGGCCGGGTGTCCGATTCCGGCGAGGGCCGCTGGACGATCGATGCCGCCATCGACACCGGGGTACCCGTGCCCGTGCTGTCGTCCGCCTTGTTCGCGCGATTCTCCTCGCGGGGCGAAGCGCTGTACGCGGACAAAGTGCTCTCGGCGATGCGCAAAGCCTTCGGCGGGCATCTCGAACTGCCCGGCGAGTAGGCGAAACGCGAAGGTGGTCCGGCCGGAAATCCGATCGGACCACCTTCGTGGTGTGCGACTACGCCCGCGGTCAGCGCTCCAGGATGGCGACCACGCCTTGGCCGCCCGCGGCGCAGATGGAGATCAGCGCGCGGCCGGAGCCCCGCTCGGCCAGCATTTTCGCGGTGGAGGCGACGATACGGCCGCCCGTCGCGGCGAAGGGGTGGCCCGCGGCCAGCGACGAGCCGTTGACGTTGAGCTTGCTGCGATCGATCGACCCGAGCGCGCCGTCGAGGCCGAGGCGCTCCTTGCAGTAGGCGTCGGACTCCCACGCGGCCAGGGTGGCCAGCACCACCGAGGCGAACGCCTCGTGGATCTCGTAGTAGTCGAAGTCCTGCAGGGTCAGGCCATTGCGGGCGAGCAGGCGCGGCACCGCGTAGGTCGGCGCCATCAGCAGGCCGTCGGGGCCGTGGATGTAGTCGACCGCGGCGACCTCGCTGTCGACCAGGTGAGCCAGCACGGGCAGCTTGTGCTCGGCGGCCCACTCCTCGCTGGACAGCAGCACCGCGGAGGCGCCGTCGGTCAGCGGGGTGGAGTTGCCCGCGGTCATGGTCGCGTCGCCCGCCTTGACCCCGAAGACCGGCTTCAGCGTCGCCAGCTTCTCGATCGAGGAGTTCGGGCGCAGGTTGTCGTCCCGGGTGAGGCCGAGGAACGGCGTGATCAGATCGTCGAAGAAACCGCGGTCGTAGGCGGCCGCCATGTTCTTGTGCGACAGGTAGGCCAGCTCGTCCTGCGCCTCGCGCGGGACACCGAACTCCTTGGCGGTGATGGCGGCGTGCTCACCCATGGACAAGCCGGTGCGCGGCTCGGCGTTGCGCGGGATCTCGATGCCGAGCATGCTCGGGCGCAGCTGGCCGACCAGCTTGAGGCGGTCTTTGCCGGTCTTGGCGCGGTTGGCGTCGAGCATCCATTCGCGCATGCCCTCGCTCACCCCGATCGGAGCGTCGGAGGTGGTGTCGGTGCCGCCGCCGACACCGGCTTCGATCCGTCCAGCGGCGATCGCGTCACCGACGGTGACGATCGCCTGCAGTCCGGTGCCGCAGGCCAGTTGCAGGTCGTGCGCCGGGGTGTACGGGCTCAGCTTGCTGCCGAGCACGCTCTCCCGGATCAGGCCGTGCTCGCCGACGCGCTTCAGCACGGCGCCGCCGACGACCATGCCGAGCCGCTCGCCCTGCAGGCCGAAACGGCTGACCAGCCCGTCCAGCGCGGCGGTGAACATGTCCTGGTTGGAGGCGCGGGCGTACGCCTTGTCGGAGCGAGCGAACGGAATCCGGTTGCCACCCACGATCGCGACCGGACGGGTGGTCTTACCGGTCTTGGCGGTGCTCTTCGCCGAACGGGCTTTGCTAGTCACTCGAGTCTCCAAGGTCTCGTGGATGGATGTCCCGGCGGCCCGGTCGAGCGCGGACATTCCGCACTGCTCGGCGCCCCGTCGCGGTTGTTTACATTAAACTTACTCTGGAGTAAGTTTAATGTCGATACGTACCCCCGCAAAAGTGCGCCAGCAGACCATGCCGGGGCGACCCCAGACCCGAGAGACAGAACTCAGAAAAGGTAGGAATAGTGGCAGCCAGCAAGAGCAAGGGTGCTCCCAACCTCTATGGATCGTTCGTACACTCCGCACCTGGCGCGTTCCTGGCCAGCAAGCTCGGCCTTCCGAAGCCGGAGACACTGCGCCGCCACGTCAAGGGCGAGCCGCCGCTGTCGGGCCCGGTGCTGATCGGCGGTAAGGGCCGGGTCGCCGAGCCGGTGCGCGCCCTGCTGTCGGACTACGACTTCGCCGACGCGCTCAGCCAGGGCACCAAGTACGGCGCCCTGGTGTTCGACGCCACCGGCATCGGCTCCATCGAGGACCTCTCCCAGCTGTTCGAGTTCTTCCAGCCCGCCCTGCGCAGCCTCACCGCGTCCGGGCGCATCGTGGTCATCGGCACCACGCCCGAACTGGCGGGCGGCGTGGACGAGCAGATCGCGCAGCGCGCGCTGGAGGGCTTCACCCGCTCGGTGGCCAAGGAATTGCTGCGCGGCTCGACCGCTCAGCTGGTCTACCTGCACCCCGAGGCGTCCGCCGCGGCGACCGGCCTGGAATCGACCCTGCGCTTCCTGCTCTCGGCGAAGTCCGCGTTCGTCGACGGCCAGGTCATCCGGGTCGGCAAGGACGACGCGAGCGCACCCGCCGATTGGGACCGTCCGCTGGCGGGCAAGGTCGCCGTGGTGACCGGTGCGGCGCGCGGCATCGGCGCGACCATCGCCGAGGTGTTCGCTCGCGATGGGGCCCAGGTGATCGTGGCCGACATCCCGGCCGCGGGCGAGGCGCTGTCGCAGACCGCGAACAAGGTGGGCGGCACCGCGCTCGCGCTCGACGTGACCGCGCCCGACGCGGCGGAGAAGCTGGCCGAATTCGCCACCGAGCGGTTCGGCGGCATCGACATCATCGTGCACAACGCGGGCATCACCAGGGACAAGCTGCTGGCGAACATGGACGAGGGCCGCTGGAACTCGGTCATCAACGTGAATCTCGCCGCGCCGCACCGGATCACCGAGGGCCTGGTGGCCAGGGGCGCGCTGAAGGAGGGCGGGCGCGTGATCGACGTGTCCTCGATCGCGGGCATCGCGGGCAACCGCGGCCAGACCAACTACGGCGCCTCCAAGGCGGGTGTCATCGGCATGGTGAACGCCGAGGCGCCGAAGCTGGCGGAGAAGAACATCACCATCAACGCCGTCGCGCCCGGTTTCATCGAGACCGCGATGACCGCCGCCATCCCGTTGGCCACCCGGGAAGCGGGACGACTGATGAGCTCGCTGCTGCAGGGCGGCCAGACCGTCGACGTCGCCGAGACCATCGCCTACTTCGCGAGCCCGGCGTCGAACGCGGTGACCGGCAACATCGTCCGGGTCTGCGGGCAGAGCCTGATCGGAGCATGATGACCCAGGCTCCGGCAGGCAAGGAGAAGACCCAGGTGATCACCCTCACCGAACCGCCGAAGAACAGCCGCCTGTTCGTCAAGGCGGCGCTCGGCGCGGTGCCGCTGCTGTCGGCGCGCAAGCCGGCGCTGCCGGACCGGGCGGTTCAGCTCGACGGACTGCGGGTGGACCCCGATCACCTGGCCGCCTACTGCCGCGCGACCGGTTTGCGGTTCGGCGACGCGCTGCCGCTGACCTATCCGTTCATCCTCACCTTCCCGCTGGCCATGCAGCTGGTGGTGGCGCGGGACTTCCCGTTCGTCGCGGTGGGCGCGGTGCACGCGCAGAACGTCATCGAGCGGACCCGGGACATCTCGGTGAGCGAGCCGCTGGACATCCGCACACACATCGAGAACCTGCGCGAGCACCCGAAAGGCCTGCTCGTGGACGCGATCAGCGATGTGAAGGTGGGTCGCGAGCTGGTGTGGCACCAGGTCACCACGTTCCTGCACCAGCAGCGCACCTCGTTGTCGGGCGGTCCGAAGCAGGAGCCCAAGCCGGACGAGGTTCCGCCGCCTCCGCTGCGCACGCTGCGGGTGGATCAGAAGACGATCACCCGGTACGCGGCCGCGTCCGGAGACCACAACCCGATCCACACCTCGGCGTTGGGCGCGAAGGCGTTCGGCTTCCCCCGGTCGATCGCTCATGGCATGTGGTCGGCGGCGACCGTGCTCGGCGCGGTCGAGGGCCGCATTCCGGAGCAGACCACGTACTCGGTCAAGTTCGGTAAGCCGATTCTGCTGCCCTCCACCGTCAACCTGTATGCCGATCAGGCCGAAGGCGGTTGGGACTTGGCGCTGCGCCATCCGAAGAAGGGTTACCCGCATCTGACGGCGACCCTGCGCTGAACAAGCCGGAGCCGCATTCCGCTTCACGCGAATCGGGATGCGGCTTCGCGCTTTCCAGTGGCATCGGCCGGCCTGCCGCCGCGCGTCCGTCGGGCACCGATCAGCAGTCGCATCCGCAGTCGCAGCAGTTGCAATCCCCGCAATCGCAGCAGCCGCAGTCACACTCGCCGCAATCGCTGCAATCGCAGTTCTTGATCCACGCGTCCTTGCGTTCACCGGTGCACGGTTGCGTGTGGTCGGCGCAGCACGCGTAGCCGGTGCAGTAGCCGCCCAGGACGAGCGTGAGGGATTCGCCGATACCCGGGCGACGAGTCGGCGGACGGTGGCCGCTTCTTCCGCGGGCGTGCGCGCGGACCTCGGCGTCGGGCGACACCGCGCACGTGTGGGCGGCGAGTGCGCCGAGCCCCCCGCCGAGCCGGCGCAGCACCGCGGTCAGCGGGTCGAGCAGCATCCAGCGGACGGTGGGCACCCGGCTGAGCTCGGCCGCCGCCACGGCGGCGCGCAGGCTCGAATTCGATTGCCGGAGCAGTTCGTAAGCCTCGGGCACGGTGGTGCCGGTGGCCGCGAGGGGGTTGAAGCGGTCATGGGCGGCGTCGTCGTCGTAGTCGGCGACGGCGTCGGCCAGATGCGCGATCCGCCCGAACTGCCAGCCCGCCTCGCGCAACGCATCGATATTGTCCGAGCGATCGGCCAGCACGGCGGTATGCGCGAAGAACGCCGACGCGCACAGCTGGGTCGGCGCGGTCAAGCGATCCAGCGGATCGGCCGACGGCGCCATCGCCGAGCGCCAGTGTGGCGAAGCGGCAAGCGATTCCGGCATCGATCCCGCGCCCGAACCACCTACGGCGACCAACTCTTTCGCTTCCCGCTCCAAGCGCACCTGCGCGGCGAGCGCGGCGACGAGCGGCTCGACGTCCAGGCCGATCCGCGCCGCACCCGCGCGCGCCTCCCGGTTCCATCGCGTCGCGGCTTTCGCCAGCGGCCCGCGGGCGATTGCGGAGACGTCACCGTCGTCCACGTGATCGCGAATCTTGGCCGATGCCAGCAGCAGTGACGCGGTGGTGGCGAGCTGGACGCCGGGTGAGTCGGCGGTGACCACCGACGCCCGGCGCATCCCGCGCAGCGGACACGGCGCCGCGGTGGTGCGTGCCGCGGAACCGGACTGCGCCTCGGTAAGCATGCTCAGCACCAGCGCGTCTTTGTTGGTGGTGGCGCGAGCGAGCTGACCGTGCCCGTCCCGCAACCCGAGACACAAACCGCACAGATGCGCCTGCCACTCGGCCGCATCGATTCCATACTTCTGAGCGCCGTGCGCACACGGCCTGAGCAACCCGAACACTTCCGCCCCGTTTCTCCCCGGCTCGATCGCGTGAGCCGGCCCGCTGTTTTGCGAACTCACGCACTGTGGCAGGAGGGCGGCGCCGAAGCAACCGAAACGGGCAAAAGGCGGGCTACTCGGTTTTCTTCCGGCCGGCCAGACCGCGCCAGGCCAGATCGTCGAGTAGGTCGACGGCCTCGGCGACCTCGATCCGGCCGCTGGCCAACCGGTCGGCGATGGCCTCGCCCGCGCCGATCACGGCGACCGCGACGACGTCGAAGTTCGTCCCGGGCTCGGCGTGCTTGGCGCTGGATTCCAGCAGTTTGGCGGTCAGCTCGATGACGCGTTCGCGCGCGTTCTCGATCTCCGAGGCGAACGCCTGCTGGCCGATGGCCTGCCGGTAGAGCACCTGCCAGGAGCGCCGGTTGCGGTCGACGAAGCCGAGGAAGCCCTCCAGCGCGGTGCGCACCTGCTCGTGCGGGGTGAGCAGCGGGTTGCCCGCGGGCGCGACGGATTCGATGAAGCGCAACCCTTCCCGCTGGATGCAGGCGCGGAACAGTTCGTCCTTGGAGCCGTAGTACAGATACAGCATCGGTTTGGAGATCTTCGCCTCGGCGGCGATCGCGTCCATCGACGTGTCGTGGAAGCCTTTACGCGAGAAGACCTCCACGGCGGCGTCGAGCATCTGCTGCTCGCGTACCGCCCGCGGAAGCCGCTTCGTACCGCCCGCCATCCACACTCCTACCACAGATGAATCTCATATATTACTCCAAGGTAAGTTCCGGCGGTCCGATTTGCTCACCGGTCGCCCGACTCGGCCGTGCGGCGCGCCTCAGCAGCGCGGCAGCGCACCCTTGAACGCGGCCACACGCAACACCGACGCGTCCACCTGCGCCATCGGCAGCCGTCCGCTCGACACCGCCTGCTCCAGCCGGTCGAGCACCTGCGGCACCGCGTCGGTGGTGATCCACAGGGCGCTGTCCGCACCGGCGACCAGCGCGGCTTCCACGGCGTCTTCGATCGACATCCGGCTGGTGATCGCCGCCATGCCGCCGAGGTCGTCGGTGAAGATCGGGCCCTGGAACGGCGCGGCGCCGTAGCCGCTGCCGTCGCGCAGCAACCGCATCGCCTCCGGGCTGATACTGGCCGGGACATCCGGTGTGGTCAGACCGGGCACGTCCAGGTGGCCGACCATCACGGCCGCGCCCGAGCCGATCAGGTTGCGGAACGGCATCAGGTCCACCTGCTGCATCTGGTCCAGCGGCGGGGTGCGCACCGCGCCGGTGTGCGAGTCGCCGGATCCGGAGCCGTGACCGGGGAAGTGCTTCATCACGGTGCCGACGCCGACCTCGCGCATCGCGCGGATGTAGGCGTCCGCGTAGCGGGTGACGACGTTCGGATCGTCGGAGAAGGAGCGGTCGCCGATGACCGAGTCGTCCGGCTGGGAACTGACGTCGACGTCGGGGGCGAAGTCCACCGTCACGCCGAGATCCTTCAGCGCACGGCCTCTGGTCACCGTCGCGTCGTAGAACTGCTCGGGGGTCATGGTCTGCGCCGTTTCCCGCGCCGACGGAGCCGCGCCGATCAGGTCGCGCACCCGCGAGACTCGGCCGCCTTCCTCGTCGATGGTCACCATCAGGGGCACCTTGGCGGCCTGCTTCACCTGGGCGATCCGGCCGGAGGCGAGCAGCGCCTGGTCGGTCCATCCGCCTACGAAGATGCCGCCGATCTGCTCGTCGCGCACCACGGTCGTGGCGTCGTCGGCGCCGGTGACGCCGACCGTCAGCAACTGCGCGAGTTTCGCGCGGGTGGTGAACTGTGCGAGATACCCGGCGTTGCAGTCCGGCGGCGCCGCGCTGGTGACGGGAATCGCCGCGGTGGTCGCTTCGGGCGTGGTGGTGCTCGATGACGCCGACTCGGTGGAGCCGCCGTTCGAGCAGGCAGTCGCGACGGCGGCGAGAACGGTGAGGACGAGCAGAGGCGTCTTCCGCATAGAGGTCAACCGTACTCGTGGTGACGTGCGCGACCGCAGTCGCTACGTCCCTACCGGACGGGTAACTCACGCACCGGTACCGAATCGTTGTCTCGCACTCGGCCATACCGGACCGATGGGTCACCGCCTTGCCCGCATCGTGATTTCGGCGGTCGGCGTTCGCCGCGCCCGCCGTCGCATGCGGGCCGGTCGCCCGAGACACTTCGCGTGGATCACGGTCGCTTGTCGTACCCGCCGACGCGGCGCGCCCGCCCGGTGGTCTCCAGCGCACAACTGAGTCGGACGCGGCGGCCCAGGCTCGCCCGGCCGATGGTTTCCAGCCGCACAGTCGAGTCGGACACATCCGCAGACCGACAGCCGGTAATCCCCAGCGGCGCGATCGGGTCGGACGCAGCGGCTCGCCCCGCCGCACCGACCCGACCCGGTCGTCCGCGCGACGGCACCTCGGGCTGACATTTACGCAGGTCACACCGCTTGACAAGCCGGTTCGAGCGGACCCGCACGGGGTAATCTCGAGGTGTCGCCGTGTGTCTCCCTCAGGAGGTCATCGTGCCCTGCGATCTGATGCTCATCGCCTACGACGGCTCCGAGAACGCCAAGCGGGCCGTCGAATACGCCGGGCGATTCCTCAGCGCGAACCGCGCCGTCGTGCTGACCGCCTGGGAGCCCATGGTGCGTCAAGCCGCTCGCCTGTCCGGGCTGTCGGGTGTCATGCAACCGGAATGGGTGCCGGACGACGAAATCGAGGACATCGCCTACGTCGACGCGCGCGCCACCAATGCCGAGGGTGTGCGGCTGGCCGAGATGGCGGGCCTGAACGCCGAGGCGCGCACCGCAGAATGCACCACCACCATCTGGAACGCCATCATCGATTGCGCCGACGAACTGGACGTCGACATCATCGTCGCGGGCACCCGTGGCGCCACCGGGATCCGCGCGCTGCTGCACAGCAGCGTCGCCGACGCCGTCCTCAGGCATTGCCACCGCCCGGTCCTGCTCGTCCCGCCCGGCAAGAATTCCTGACCCGCGCCCGGCGTGAGATCTGGATCGCTCCACCGCGATGGGGCGCGGCGACGGGGCTAGGTTGGGGTCATGGATGGGTTCCTGCTTGCTCGGGCCGACGGGGTTGTTCGGGGTCATGGGAGCCGGGTCTTCTTCGACGACGCGCAACGAGCGCGGGCCGCGCTGCGGGACGGCCGCGCGCGGCTGGTGGTCGGTGCGCTGCCCTTCGATCCACGCGAGCCCGCGGCGCTGAGCGTGCCGGAGCGCGCCGCGCACACCGCGGGACCATGGCGGCCCGCCGCACTGCCCGACCTGCCCGCGGTACGCGTGGTGACCGAGATACCGAGCCGGGCGGAGCATGTGGCGCGGGTGACCAAATTGGTCGAGCAGCTCAACGACCCCGCGCAACCGTTGCGCAAAGTGGTCGCGGCGCGTTCGGTGCTGGCCGAGGCACAGTCCGCCCTCGACCCGGAGGTCGTCGCGGGGCACCTGCTGACCAGGCACCCGCACGCGAACGTCTTCGCGGTCGATCTCACTCCCGCCGGACGCCCCGGCGCGACGCTGGTGGGCGCGACGCCCGAAGTGCTGATCGCCCGGCAAGGCGACCTGGTGACCTTGCGCCCGCTGGCCGGCACCGCGCCACGGCTGCTCGATCAAGGCGCCGATGCCGCGCAGGCCCGAGAACTGCTGGCCAGCACCAAGAATCGCGACGAGCACGCGTTCGTGATCGACTGGATCCGGGAGCGGCTCGGACCGGTCTGCGCCGACCTGTCGATTCCGGAGAGCCCGGAGCTGGTCAGCACCCCCGAGGTGTGGCATCTGGCGACGCCGATCACCGGGCGCCTGCGCGACACCACGATCAGCGCGCTGGACCTGGCGTTGCTGCTGCACCCCACGCCCGCGGTCTGCGGCACTCCCACCGATCTGGCACTGGACACCATCACACACATCGAGGACGACCGCGGTTTCTACGGAGGCGCCGTCGGCTGGTGTGCCGCGGACGGTGACGGCGCCTGGGTGGTCGCCATTCGCTGCGCGGAGCTCTCGGCCGACGGTCGTACGGTGCGGGCGTACGCGGGCGGCGGCATCGTGGCGGCCTCCGACCCGCAGGCGGAACTCGACGAGACCACCGCGAAGCTGCGCACCCTGCTCGGCGCACTGCACTGCGCTCTTCCCACCCGCTGACGCACCCGCTTCCGGGTGGCTCGGCGCGCGGTCTACCGGGCCGGCCGACGCGTGCTCACCGGAGATTCCCCGGCCTGAACGCATACAAATACCGGACGTCCTGCTAGGTTGGCCGGGAACGTGCCTGCATCGACGTATTGGAGTGCCGCGATGAAGTTTGCTGTCCCGGGTGTTGCGAGTGCTGTCGCGGGCGCCGTGCTGGGCGTGCTCAGTGTCTTCCTCATCACCCTCGCGGTGCAGCAGAACTCGCGCCCGGACATCGACCGCAGCGGCGACAAGGACTCCTCGCTGCTGAACAACGTTGAGTACGGCAGCCGCTGACCCGCTGACCTCCGCTTCAACCGCGAATTCGTTCGGATCTTCCGCGGCGCCGGGGCAGCACAGCACCGCGCCGCTGGGCAGACGTTGGTTCGCCGCGACCGTCCTCGCGGCGTTCCTGCTGACCTTCGTGCAGGCGCCGGGACTCACGGTCGCCGACACGAAATACGACCTGGCGCAGAATCCGCTCGGCTTCCTCGCGCGCGCCGCACATCTGTGGAGTAGCCAGGCGCCGATGGGCCAGGTGCAGAACCAGGCCTACGGATACTTCTTCCCACACGGCGCGTTCTTCTCACTCGGCCATCTGCTGGGCGTACCCGCCTGGGTGACGCAGCGGGTCTGGTGGGCGCTGCTGCTGCTCGCCGGCTTCTGGGGGATCGTGCGCCTGTGCGAGGCGCTCGGCATCGGGACGCGCGGGTCGCGGGTCGTCGCCGCGCTCGCGTTCGCGCTGTCGCCTCGGGTCCTGACCACCGTCGGGTCGATCTCCTCGGAGACGCTGCCGATGATGCTGGCGCCGTGGGTGCTGCTCGCACCCGCCGCGCTCGGCGTCGCCGGGCGCGCCCGGCGGCGGGGCGGAGCGGAGTCGCCCGCGGGCAGTGCGCTGGCGCTCGCCCTGATGGGCTCGGTCAACGCGGTCGCGACGGTGGCCGCCTTCCTGCCCGCGCTGCTGTGGTGGGCGGCTGCCTCGCCTGCGCTCGCCCCGGCGCGACGCGGCTCCCATCGGCCGGATCGCCGTTGGTGGCGTTTCACCGCGGCGTGGATTCCGCTGCTGGTGCTGGCCACGTTCTGGTGGGCGGTCCCGCTGCTGCTGCTTGGCAAGGTGAGTCCGCCGTTCCTGGACTACATCGAGTCCTCTGGCGTGACAACGCAGTGGGCCTCGCTGGGCGAGGTGCTGCGCGGCACCGACAGCTGGACCCCGTTCGTCTCCCCGGAACGCATCGCGGGCGCGGTATTGGTGACCCAGCCCGCGGCGGTGCTCGCGACCGGGCTGGTCGCGGCGGCGGGCATGGCCGGCCTGGCCCTGCGATCCATGCCGTACCGGGGCAGGCTCGTCCTGATCCTGTGTGTCGGGCTGGTCGGCATCTGCGCCGGATTCGTCGGTGAGCTGAGCGGCCCGTTCGCCGAGTCGGTACGCGTCTTCCTCGACTCCGGGGGCGCTCCGCTGCGCAACGTGCATAAGCTGGAGCCGCTGATCCGCATCCCGCTCGTGCTCGGGTTGGCGCAGTTGCTCGGCCGGGTTCCGCTGCCCGCCTCCGTACCTTTCCGGGTTTGGCGCGGCGCGTTCGCTCGTCCGGAGCGGGACCGCGCGGTCGCGGTGGCGGCGCTGATCCTCACCGCGCTCGCCCTGTCCAGCTCACTGGCCTGGACCGGCAAGCTCGCGCCGCGCGGCGCCTACGACCGGGTCCCCGCCTACTGGCAGCAGACCGCGGACTGGCTCGCGAACAATGCCTCCGATACGCGCGCCCTGGTGGTGCCGGGCGCCCCCTTCGGCAGCCAGATCTGGGGACTCACGCGCGACGAACCGCTGCAAGCGCTGGCCCGAACGCCGTGGGCGATCCGCGACGCGGTGCCGCTGAACCCGCCCGGCACCATCCGCGCGATGGATTCGGTGCAGCGGCTCATCGCCGACGGCAGGCCCTCGGCGGGCCTGGCCGCGACGCTGAGCGCTCAGGGCATCGGCGTCGTCGTCCTGCGCAACGATCTCGACCCGGAGACCTCCCGCTCGACCCGGCCGATGCTGGCCCACCAGGCGCTCGACGAGTCACCCGGTCTGCGCAAGGTGGCCGAGTTCGGCAACCCGATCGAATCGGTGGTGCTCGCCGACGGTTTGGTGGCCGACGGCGACCTGCGCCCGCCGTATCCGGCGGTCGAGATCTACCGGGTCGACGCGCCTGCGCTGGGCACGCCCGCCGAGGTGCGCGGCGGTACCGGTGCGCCGGATGCGTTCCCCGGCGCGTATACCGTCCCGCTGGGGGATATTCCGGTGGTCCAGGGCGGACCCGAGGTGTTCGAGCGGATGCGCCGCGACCCTGCCGCCGCCCGGTCGCCCGGCTTGCTCGCCGCCGACGCGACCGGCGCCGGGTTGCCGATCGGCCCGGTGACGGTCACCGATACGCCGATGGATCGCGAAGCCGATTTCGGCCGGGTGGACAACCACAACTCGGCGTTGCGCGCCCCCGACGACGCGCGCCGCACGCACAACCTGGTGCCCGACTATCCGGTGCCCGGCGCGGAACTGGTGCGCGGCGAATGGTCCGGCGCCACGATCACCGCGTCCAGTTCGGCCGCGGACGCCACGCAGCTCGGCGGCGCCGCGCCGGGAAGCTCCACCGCGGCCGTCGTCGACGGCGATCCGGCCACCGCGTGGATCAGCAACGGCATCGAACGCGCGCTCGGACAGTGGCTTCGACTCGATCTCGACCATCCGATCCAGACCGGGCAGCTGAAACTGACCACCAGTGCGGCCGCCATCGGCGACCCGGTCAAATGGATCGAGGTGCGCACCGCGAACGGCACCGTCTCGGTCCGGGTGCCCGAACCCGGTGCGCCGGTCTCGGTTTCGCTTCCCGCCGGCCGCACGGAGTGGCTGACGATCACCGCCATCCGCACCGAAGGCGGCTCGGGTGGCGGGCAATTCGGCATCAGCGAACTCGCGCTGGACGACTACTCGGTGCGTAACGCGCCGGTCCGCGTCGACATCGAGCATCGGACCGTGGTTCCGTCCGCTCCAGCGGGCGCGCAACTGCGCGGCTGGGATCTCGGTCAGGAATTTCCCGGCCGCAGCGCGTGTTTCGATGCGCCCGACCGGGTGCGTTGCAGCAAAGGTCTCGCTTTGGCCCCGGAGGAACCCGGCACGTTCCAGCGCACGCTGACCGTCCCGGAACCGATGTCGGTCGCCCCGGAACTGACCGTCCGCACCAGGCAGGGCCCGGCCCTGGAGGCGCTGCTCACCGACCGAGCCCGGCCGGTGGCCCGGGGCAAGGCCGACGTCGGCGATTTGCGCGGGGCCGCGTTCGCCGCGACCGACGGCGATCCGCGCACGAGCTGGACCGCGCCCGAGGCCTCGGTGCGCGAGCCGACCGGCGGCAGGCCGACGCTCACCCTCGAATTGCCCGAGCCCACGCTGGTGACCGGCCTCGAACTGACCCCCTCGCTCGGCGGCTTGCCCGCGACGCCCACCTCGGTGACGGTGAATCTCGGGGACGGTCCGCAGGTGCGTGAACTCGAGGACGACGGCTCGGGCACACCCATCCGGATCTCCCTGCATCCCACCGTGACCGACCGCATCGAACTCAGCATGCGAACCTGGCGGCCGGTGCTGGACCGGACGGCGCTCGGGTTCGTCCAGACCCAGCCGCCCGGACTGGCGGAGGTGACGGTGCTTGGACCGGACTACCCCCCGGCCGCCGCACTGGACCGCGAGATCACCGTGCCGTGCGCGCTGGGGCCGACGATCGATGCGGGCGGTCGGACGCTGCACACGTCGGTCACCGCCACCGTCGGCGAATTACGCTCCGGCGCACCCGTTCCCGCCCGGGTGTGCACCGACGAGGCGGGCGAGCCGGAGGCCGCGGCACCGAGCGAGTTCGCGCTGCCGCAGGGCCGGGCCGACGTGGCGGTCGGGCCGACCGACCTGTTCTTCGTGGATCGGCTGCGCTTGCACCGAAGCGGGACGGAAACCGCCGCGGCGCCCGCGGTGGACGCGGGCACACGACTGCTCGTGCTGCCGCTGAGCACCAACGTCGGATGGCGTGCGACCAGTGCGGACGGACACGTGCTCGAACCGGTGGTGGTGGACGGCTGGCAGCAAGCCTGGCTGCTGCCCGCCGATGCCACCGGCCCGGTGACGATCGCTTTCCCGGACGACCGGTGGTACCGCCTCGGCATCTTCGGCGGCCTGCTGCTGCTCCTGCCGCTCGCGGTCCTGGCCTTCCCCCGCCGCGCGCGGCGGGGCCCCACCCGGGCCGAGGCGGGCAGAGCGGAATCGGAGGTGCCCGCCGAGCAGCCGGATGCGAGCGCCGATGCTCGCGGTACCTGGGGCCGACGCTGGATGGGCGCGGTAGGGCTCACCGGTGCGGCTACCGTGATCGCGGGTCCGGTGGGCGCTGCCGCCACGGTGATCGCCTTGGCCGCAACCCGTTTCACGCGGTACGTCACCCCGCGTGCGCTCGTCGTCGTGGCGGGCGCGGGCACCATGCTCTCCGCCGCCGCGCTGTCCACGGGCCCGTGGCGCTCGCCGGACGGTTATATGGGTGGCTCCGCGCTGGTGCAGCTTCCCGCGCTGCTCGCGATCATCGCGGTGGGCATCGCGGCGCTGCCCCGGCCGAAGCATGCCGATCGGGCTGGTGCGAGCGGGTCGGACGAGCCGCGTCCCCCGACGGTCGGGGACTGACGGTCCACACCGATCGACAACCGACCGCCCCTGTCGGCGCGCACGCGAGGCATTCCGCTCGACGAGGCGCGCATTCGCCGTGCGCCGCAAGCGCACTCGTTGCTAACGTGACCACGCGTGAACACCTGTGCCGAATGCGGTTTCGTCTACGACTTGGCTTCGGCGGCCGATGTGCCGTCGCTGGCGCGGGAGCACGCAGTGGAATACGCCGATCTGCTCGGCGCCGACGGCGGCAAGTTACGCCGGCGTGGCAAGCCGGATGTGTGGTCACCGCTGGAGTACGCGTGCCACGTGCGGGACGTACTGCTCGCCCAGCGCGAGCGCGTGCTGGCCGCGCGTCGTTCGGACAATCCGCCCGCTACCGCGATGGGCCGGGACGAGCGCGTCGAGCACGACGGATACGCCGAGCAGAACCCCGCGGACGTCGCTCGCCAGATCCGCGACGCCGCCCTCCTGTTCGCGAACGTGCTGGAGCGACTCGGCGACGACGACTGGGAGCGGACCCTGGGCTTCCCCTACCCCGAACCCGCGGATCGTTCCCTGCGCTGGCTCGCCGTGCACACCCTGCACGAGCTGCGCCACCACCTGCTGGACATGCACCGGCAACTCGACGGCTGACCTCGCGCGGGCGGCCGATCAGGGCGCGGGCTCGGGTTCCGGGTTGCGCCGCACCCGGTCCCGGCGGCGGGCCCAGCGCCGCACCGGCTCCTCGATGAGCGCGTAACTGGCCGCGGCGACCGGAAGGGTGACGGCGATCGTGAGGGCCAGGACGTACCCGAAGTCCCCCTGGAAGGGCAGGATGCCGAAGACCGGGAACACGATCGACAGCACCGCGAGGTGCCAGATGAAGATGCCGTAGGACCAGCGGCCGAGCGTCGCGGCCACCGGTGACTCCAGCCAGCGGTGCGCGCGCGCCGCCGGGTCGCGCAGCACCAGCGGCGCGAGCAGCGCGAACCCGATGATCGCGCCGAGCCCCATCTTCACCACGTACTGCCAGGGTTCGGCCCGGTTCAGCCCGGCGGGACCGGCCAGATCGGTCGCCGCGAGCAGAAAGGCGCACACCGCGACGGTCCACATCAGTGGCTGATTCGCCCCGACTTTCCACCACCGTGATAGCCGGACGCTATGTTCGGCGAGCTCGGCGAGGATCATGCCGGCGGCGAACCAGGGCAGATACCCGGGCAGCCAGTTGTCCGCGTGGATCGCGTCGGGCGTCGGCACCGGAATGAAGTTCCAGCTCAGGCTGAGCAGAGCGAGCGCGAGCAGCACCGGCACCCGCCGCCGCGCCGCGGGGCCGCGCAGACGCACCAGCGCGAACGCCAGCACGGGCAGCACGAGATAGAAGGCGACCTCCACCGACAGGCTCCACATCTGGGTGAGGCCGTCGGTGAGTGTCAGCGGCACGAATACCTGCAACAGCGCGAGGTTCGACACCCACACCCGCAGACCCGCCGTCCCGGCGGCGCTGGGCAGCAGCACCAGAACCGCGCACACCACGACCCAGTAGGCGGGCAGGATGCGAGCGGCGCGATGTCTCAGGTAGTAGCCGACCGGCGGGGCGGTGTCCAGCCCGCGCGCGGCCGCGGCGTGCGGACGCCAGAGCAGGAACCCGGACAGGGCGAAGAACACCGCCACCGCCATGTCGAACCGACCCCACACCCGGCCGACGACCGGTGTGCCCGCGGCGCCGGTCTGGAAGGCGACGTGGGTCAGCAGCACGCCGAGCGCGGCCATTCCGCGCATGCCTTCCAAGGCCGGCACGAAGGCGCGCGGGCGCACCCGTTCGGTCGCGGGCGCGGCGGTGGGCAGGGTCGCTGTCATCGGACTCCAGTCTGCCTCGGCGAATCCACAGTTGATAACCCGGCGTTTCAGATTTCGCGCTAGACTCGGGCGATTTCTCGGCCGTTTCGGCCTCGACGCCGCATGGTACGACATCGGACTGTTAGTGTCGGGGCTCACGAGTGCCGCGGCCTGCCCGCAGTGCTCGCCGGAGCGACCTGTGTTCTACGACGAGGAGAGTTTGCATGGCACTGAGTGCCGGTACCAGAAGGACGGTGGCCTGCCTGCTCGTGGGTCTCGGCGCGTTGCTGATCGTCGCCGCAATCATGATCCCGACCTACACCGTCGACAAGCTGGCCAAAACTCCCCTCGATCTGGAGATCACCACGATCGCCACGAACCAGCCGGGTGAGGACAGCCTGGTGCTCGACTCCAAGTCACTGACCGCTCCGGAAGGCGCGGCGAAGGTCGACACCAATGTCCCGCTGGTCTCGCAGCGCTTCCTCACCGTCGAGGACCCGGCCGACGCCGAGCAGATGACCGTGCAGGCGGGCCAGACACTGCGGCGCATCGACAAGCAGGGCGACACCGGCCTGCTCACCGCGACCGTCGATCGGGTGACCATCGACCGGGTGTCCGGTGAGCCGGTCGGCACCGAGCCCAACGGCTCGATCGCGGTGACCGCCAACCTCGAGGGCCAGAGCCTCGCCGAGCCGGTGCAGCACACCGGTCTGCAGTACCGGTTCCCGATCGGCACCGAGAAGAAGACCTACCCGTACTTCGATCTCAACGTCCGCAAGACCTTCGACGCCAACTTCCTCGAAGAGACCGAGATCAACGGCACCAAGGTCTACCACTTCCAGATGTCGGTGCCGGCCACCAGCCTGTGGGACGTCGTGCAGGCGCCGACCAACCGGCTGAGCCTGCCCGCCGCCAAGTGGGGCGTGGAGGGCGGCGACGCCCCGGTGACCATGACCCGGTACTACACCAACACCCGTGACCTGTGGGTGGAGCCGAAGACCGGCACGGTCGTCAAGGGCGGCGAGGCGCTGCACCTCTATTACTCGCGCACCGCGGACAAGCCGGAGGTCACCGCACTGAAGTCGCACATCGTGTTCGACGAGAACACGATCGAGTCGCAGCTGTCGGTGGCCAAGGAGAACATCGACAAGCTGTCGCTGTACGGCCGGGTGATGCCGATCATCCTGGGCGTCCTCGGTGTGATCGCGCTGATCGCCGGTGTGGTGCTCGGCATCCGCGGCGGCTCCGCTCCGACGCCAGCGCGGGCGGGCGGCTTCCCGGGTCAGCGTCCGAGCGGCGCGGCTCCGGCCGCCCCCGCACCGCGTGCCAACCGCGGCGCCGACGACGCGCCGACGGAGCAGATTCGGATCGACAAACAGCCCTGACCGGCTGATCACCCCCGAATTCGGCTCCCCCGCCTACCGGCTGGGGAGCCGAATTCGTTCGCGGGGTTCTCAGGGTTCGGTGCGGCCGAGCGGATAGGCGACCGGGTGCCGTGGCTGATACAGCAGCATCGTGCCCGCGCCGGGAACACACAGGGTTACGCACCGGCCGAAACCCCGCTCGGTGACCTCCCCCTCGAACCGTGCTCCACGGGCGGCCAGCTCGGCCGTCGTCCGGTCCAGGTCGTCGCACATCAGCGAGATCTCGTGGCACGGCGTGCCTTCGGTGGGATGCACGCCGAGTTCACTCGGGCCTGGAGCGAACAACAGTCAGCCGACGGGGCGAAGCGGTTCGGGGCGCGTCGTGTGGTCTGCCGCGCGCAAAACGATGACGGCGACCACGAAGGTGGTGGTCGCGGCCACCGACACGGCCGTGATGATCAGCGCCGGAACCGACCGGGCCAGCGACAGCATCAGGGTGACTTCGACGGCCAGCCCCAGCCAGGCGACCATCGCGAGCGAAGTGCGGTCCACGGCGATGGCCGAGAGCACCGCGCCTTGCAGCACGGCCAGCAGCGCGCCGTGCAACGCGAACACCCACAGCAAGCCCTGGATCGGGGCGTAGTCCTCGCCGGCCAGCAACGGAGCGAGCGGCGCGGCGAGCGCGGCGCCGAGCACCGCGACGAGGCCGATCCCGCTGAGCACCGCCAATGCCGCCCGGATCGCGCTCGCCGAGTGCGTCGGCTGGGCCATCCGCGGGTAGAGCACGACACCGACCGCCTGCGGCAGCCAGAATGCGATCTTGGTGGCGATGGTGCCGAGCGCGTAGCGGCTGGCGTCCACGTCGTCGAGCACGATCCGCACCACGATGAGATCCGCCGACGACAGCGCCATCATCGCCGCCTGCACTTGGGCGGCCCGCAGCACCGGCAGCACGCCGGGAGCCGCGGCGACCTCACCCGGCTCCAGGGCGCGGACGCGCGCGGACGGCGCACCCGCGACGATCCTGGCCAGCAGCGCCGCCACCGCCACCCCGCAGGCCGCGCCCCACAGGGCGAGTGTCGCGCCGCCGCCGAGCGCGAGGATCACCAGCGCGGGCGCGACCCGGGCGATACCGGCGGCGCCGAGCACCGTTCCCAACGCCCGAAACCGCCTGCCGCCCTGCAACATTCCCTGCTCACCGGACAACAGCACCAGCGCGGGCGCCGCACCGAGCGCCGCCGCGGTGGCGGCCACCCCCACATTCAGCGTGACGGCGACCAGCGGCACCAGCGCCGCGGCCGCCAAGGCCACGATCACCGCGCATCGCCAGTGGAGCCCGCGCAGCGCAGCCGTCCCCGCGCCGCGCACGAGTTCCCTCGCCACCACGTTCTGCAACGCCAGCGCCGGAACCGCGCACAGCAGCTGCACGGCGAGCAGACTCGCGAACTCGCTGTAGCCGGTGACTCCCAGCCACCGACCGGCCAGCAGCTGCAACAGATACCCGGCGACGTTCGCGGTCATCGCACCCGCCGTCACCCACGTCAGATCCGCCACCACAGGAAACCGACGGACAGCAGACACGTGGCCCATCGTCCCACCTGCGCAGGCCGTTGCCGGTCCCGCCCCGCCGCAGCGCGAACGGCGCTCGCCATGGATCAGGCAGTCCGGGACGCCGGACCGGGCCGACCGGTCATGGACCGCGCCGCAGAGGACCCCTGGATCCGCCGCGCGCGCCGGACGGTCGCCGAGAACGGCGGCCCGCGACTCGCGGAGTACGGCACGAACCGGGTACCGAGGGATCGCCGCCTCGGAGCACAAGCACAATCGCCGGACCGAGTGCCGCCGAGCCGTCCTGCAAACCGACAGCGTCGCGACAGCACTGTCATGGCGTACAAGCGGGGTGGAGACGTTCGGCGTCACCGGTACGAGAATCGACGACAGCGCGGTCGGCGGTGGGGCGCCGCACGACTCGCCTGGCCGGACGGACTCGCGATCCGCTCGCGCGTCCTACCGAAGCCAGAACTGCGCGCGAACTCCGCCGAGGCGCTGCTGGACAGCGCCGACCAGCATCAATCCACCGAGCCCGGACACCGACCCGGGAGCCCCGCTGACTCGGCGGCGGAAGACAGCGGGACGTACAGTGCTCAGGCGTGAATGGGAGCGGTCGAGACCGAGCGGTGGCTGCTGGATACAGCGCGGCCGGGGCGCTGCTGGTTACCGCACCCTTGCTGGCGCCGGGATACCTGCTCCTGCGCGACGCGGTGAGCACGCCGCGCAGCTATCCGACCGACTCGGCGCTCGGTCTCGGCGACGCCGCGCCCCGTGCGGTGCCGCAGGATGCGCTGCTGGCCGTGCTGTCGGCGTTCGTCGACGGCGGGCTGCTGGTCAAAGCGATTCTCGTCGTCGCGCTGTGGGCCGCGGCGTACGGGGCGGCGGCGCTCGCGCGCGAACTGCTGCGCGCGTCGCTCGGCCCGCAGCTGGTGGCCGCGACGGTCGCGTTGTGGAACCCGTACGTGGCCGAGCGCCTGCTGCAAGGGCATTGGAGCCTGCTGGCCGGATACGCCGCGCTGCCGTGGACGGCGCTGGCCGGGTACCGCCTCCGATCCACGGCCACCGCGAAACGGCGCAGGCGGACTCTGTCCAACGCACCGGCACAGTCCCCGGACGGCTCGATCGCGCCGGCCGCACGGCGGGAAGACGAACGCTCCGGGAAGGCCCGGCTGCCCGTCTTCGCTGCGGCACAGCACGCGAACCTCAGAGTGGTGTCCGCCTGGGCGGCACTGGCCGGATCACTCGCCGCGGCCGGGCTCACCCCGACCGGTGCGCTGTTGGCGGGCGTGACCGCCTTCGCGCTGGTCCATCGACGCCAACTCCTCGCGGCGCTCGTCGTCTGGCTCGCCGCCTCCGCGCCATGGCTCGTCGCGACCGCGCTGTCGGGTGCGGGCGCCGAGCCGTCGGATCCCGCGGGCATCGCGGCCTTCGCCGCGCGGGGCGAACCCGGTCTCGGCACGCTCGGCAGCCTGGCCGGACTCGGCGGGATCTGGAACGCCGAGGCGGTACCGGATTCGCGAACCACACCGCTGGCCGCGATCGGCACTCTGGCGCTGCTGGCGATCGTCGCGCTGGGTGTGCGCGCCGTGGCCACCGGTGGCGCCGACCCCGACAATCGCCACGTCCGCCGCGCATTGCTGCTGCTCGCGGCGGTCGCGATCCTGTTTCCCGCGCTCGGTGCGACGGCGTGGGGCATGAGCGCACTGGAGTGGCTCGTCGCCCACATGCCGGGTGCGGGCTTGCTGCGGGATACCCAGAAGTACGTGGCGCTGGCCATGCCCGCCTATGCCCTGTGCGCGGCGGCGGGATGCGCGGTCACGGCCCGGCGTCTGTCGTCCCGGGCGGAGTCGGCGGACCGGCCGGCGACGGCGCCGCCTGCCGTGACGTCTACGGTCGCGGTGGTCTTCGTCGCGCTTCTGGTGCTGCCGTTGTACGACCTCGCCTGGGGCGCCGGTGGGGCTGTCCGCCCGGTGCGCTATCCCGCCGGTTGGCAGCAGGTCGCCGACCGGGTCGACGGGCCCGGCGACATCGCCGTACTGCCGGGCGGGATGTTCCGCAAGTTCCGCTACAGCGGGGCCGTACCCGTGCTGGACCCGGCGCCGCGCATGCTGCCCAACGACGTCTTGCAGACCGGCGAGCTGCCCGTACGCGGGCGCACGGTATCCGGCGAAGGCACCCGCGCCAGAGAAGTGGAAACCCTGCTGCTGCGTGGCGGCTCCCCCGAGGAGTTGGCCCGCCTCGGAGTGGGCTGGGTCCTCGTGGAACGAACCACCCCCGGACCGCTCGGTGAATCGGCCGCGACCCTGGCCCGCGTCGAGCGGGTCTACGAGGACACCGACCTCGCGCTGTATCGGGTGCCCGGTGTCATCGAGCGCGGTCGATCGACGACCGCACACCGGGCCGTCGCCGCCGCGGCCCACTTGCTCTGGGGCGCGATGCTCGTCGCGGGCCCAGTCGCCGCCCTCGGCGCACGCGCGCGATTGCGTAGCAGAACGCGGAACTGAGGCACACTGCCCCGCGACCGCCCGCAGGTGGTACGGACAAAATGAACGGACGCGGGCTCGGTGCGCAGCGCCCGTGACAGATCGGACGCGTCGGCGGAGTGTTGGCGAATATGCCTGCGAGACATCATTCCTCACACGCGGCGCGTTCCTCGCAAAGCAGACGGGTCCCCGGAAGACCGGTCGTCGACTTCGGGCGAAGCGTCGTTCAGTCGACCGTGCGAGGAGCGAGCAACCCGCTCGTGTGCTCGCCCCTGGCGGCCGCGGCCAGCACTTCGTAGACGCCGTTCCCGGTCTGCTCCCAGGAGAATTCGCGAGCGCGGGCGCGGGCCTTCTCACCCATCACCGTGCGCGCACCGGGGTCGTCGAGCAGATCACCGACGGCATCGGCCAACTGGGCGACGTCGTCGACCAGGATTCCGGTGGCGCCGTCGACGATGGAATCGGTGAGGCCGCGCGAACTCCGGTAGCCGACCGTCGGCACGCCGTGCTGGGCGGCTTCGATCACCGCGAGCCCCCACCCTTCTTTGCGGGACGGCAGCACATGCACCCATGCGCGGGCGAGGAGTTCGTGCTTGCGACGCTCGTCCACGTGCCCGTGGAAGGTGACGGCGTCGGCGATGCCGAGTTCACGGGCGTTGTCCCGCAGGTTGTCCGCCCACCAGCCGTCGCCGATCACGTCCATGCGCAGGCCGGGAACGCGGTCGCGCAGCCGGGCCACGGCCGCGAGCGCGTCCTCGATCTGCTTGTGCGGCACCAGACGAGAGAGCACCACGACAGTGGGTGCGGGAGTACGGGTTTCCGCGGCGCCGGTGGGCGCGTCGACTGGAACAGGTTCAGCTCCGTTGCGGACCACCGCGATTCGCGTGCGGTCCACACCGAGCGTGGCCAATTCCTCCGCCGACGGGAGCGAAACGGTCAGATATTGGTTGTGCCGGTGCACGCGCGGAGACAGCCGCGATTCGATCCACCAGCCGATGCGGCCGACCAGCCGGCCCGCCACCGGCCACTGTTCACGGTGGCCGTGGTGCACGAGCACCACCGACGGCGCCGTGGTGACGGCGGTGGCGAAGAACGGGATGCCGTTCTGGGTGTCGATCACCGCGTCCGGCCGCAGGCCGCGCAAGGGGCCGAGACCGATCCTGCCGAGCAGCAGCGCGGCCAGCGCTCGCGGATACACCGTGTAGCGGCCGCCCGCGCGGCTGATATCGATGCCGTCCAGGCGTTCCCGCCGCGGCGCCCCCGGGTAGCGGGCAGTGCGCAGGGTGACCTTGACCCCCCGTGCCGCGAGCTGCGCGCCGACCTGCTCGAGGTACCGCTCGCTGCCGCCGCCCTGCGGGTGTCCCGTGTCACGCCAGCAGAGCAGGAGGACTTCGCGCACGGTGGAGCTTCTCTCGGTCGGTAGGTGGTGGGGACGTCGGATGTCGCGCTACACCCTAACCCGAGCACCCGCCCGAGATGCCGAGCATCGGGGTTGTGCGAGACTCGGCGCCGTGCTCAAAGCCGAAACGACGCCGACGCGCAGCGACTCGCCCCGGTTCGCCCGCCGGGCGACCCTGCGCCGGTCGCTGCGGCTGCTCGGTAGTTTCCGGTTCGAGCAGACCGATCCGGCGCTGTTCTACGGGGGTCTGGCCGCCGATACCTCGGCGATGATCGCCGACTTCTACACCGACCTCACCGGCCGGTCACTGGCCGGTGCGACGATCCTCGACGTGGGTGGGGGGCCGGGCTACTTCGCCGACGAGTTCGCCCGGACGGGGGCGAGCTACATCCCGGTGGAGCCCGACCCGACGGAGATGCACGCCGCGGGCCTCTCGGTGGCGGGCGCGGTCCGCGGATCCGGGATGGCGCTGCCGTTCCGTGACGACGCCGTCGACATCTGCTTCTCGTCGAACGTCGCCGAGCACGTCTCGAAGCCGTGGGTGATGGCCGACGAGATGGTGCGGGTGACCAGGCCGGGCGGGTTGATCGTGCTCTCCTACACGGTGTGGCACGGCCCGTTCGGCGGGCACGAGACCGGACCCTGGCACTACCTCGGTGGCGAGTACGCCGCGCGCCGGTACCGGCGCAAGCACGGGCGCGAACCCAAGAACAGGTTCGGCACCTCATTGTTCGCGGTGCGGGCCGCGGACGGATTGCGCTGGGCGGCAGGCACTCCGGCGGAGGTGCACACCGTCTTCCCGCGTTACCACCCCCGCTGGGCGTGGTGGTTGGTCCGGGTGCCGATGGTGCGTGAGTTACTCGTGAGCAATCTCGTCGTTGTGGCAACCAAAAGTTAGCCGAGCTAAGCCTCCAGCCACCCGCGGCGCCAGTGCCGCTTACCGCAGGGCGCGTGCACAGGCTCACTCCACGGCGATTCCCGCATGGCCAGTCCGACGGTCTCGAGCGTGGTGAGGCCGACCAGATCGGCCAGCATCCCTACGGCGGCGACCGCCTCCGCGGCCTGCATAGCCGCGGTCGCCTGCTCGATCGTCAGGGTACGGCCGGGTAGGAAGGAGACCACCCACCCGCCGTGGCCGACACACTTAGCCTGATGCTCGGTTTGATCGCTGGTCATCAGCGACCGGCCGATCACTTGCACCGCCATGACTCGGACTCCCCAGTTTGCGGTAACGGTTCGGTAATGGAGCGAGCTGATATGTCGCTACAGCATCCCCCCTCCAGCAACAGAACGCAATAGTGCGTTCTGCGAAAAGCGAACCGAGAGGTCGGAATTCACACTGGCCAGAGCGCTGCCGCGGCGCAAAACTGGAACAGGTTACAGACAATGGCAGAGCAAAACTGTAACGTGTTCTCATGCATTACGACAGCTTGTTCATCGGCGGCCGCTGGACCGCGCCAGCCACCGCCGAGCGCATCCAGGTCATCTCGCCGGCCACGGTCGAGCCGGTGGGCAGCGTCCCGGCGGTGAGCCGGGCCGACGTCGACGCCGCGGTCGCCGCGGCCAGGCACGCTTTCGACCACGGCCCGTGGCCCGCGACACCGCCGAAGGACCGCGCCGAGCTGCTCACCCGCGCGGCCCGGCTGATCGAGCAGCGCTCCGCGGACCTGCTCGCCGCGCTGACCGCCGAGGTCGGCGTGCCGCAGATGATGGCGATGACGCTGAACCAGATCCCCGCGGTCGCCGCGCTGGACGCCTACGCCGCCCTGGCCGAGTCCTTCCCCTGGCGGGAGACCCGGGTCGGCGGGTTCGGCACCACGCGGGTCACCCGCGAGCCGCGCGGTGTCGTCGCGGCGGTCACCGCGTGGAACGTCCCGCTGTTCCTCGCGGTCAACAAGCTCGCCCCGGCCCTGCTGGCCGGTTGCACCGTTGTGCTGAAGCCCGCCCCGTTGACGCCGATCACGGCCAACATGGTCGCCGATATCTTCACCGAGGCCGGGTTGCCCGAAGGCGTGCTGTCGGTGCTGCCCGCCGAGCCCGACGCGGCCGAGTACCTCGTCTCACATCCCGGCGTGGACAAGGTGACCTTCACCGGAAGCACCGCCGTCGGCCGGAAGATCGGGGCCATCGCCACCGGTCAGCTCAAGAGCGTCTCGCTGGAACTCGGCGGCAAGTCGGCGGCGATCCTGTTGCCGGACATGGACCTCGCGGCCGGCATTCCGGTGCTCGCGTTCTCCGGCCTGATGAACAGCGGTCAGGGCTGTGTCGCGCAGACCCGCATCCTCGCCCCGCGCAGCCGGTACGACGAGATCCTCGACGCGCTGGTCGACCATGTGAAGACAATGAAGGTTGGCGACCCGAACGACCCGAGCGTGCTGCTCGGCCCGCTGATCTCCGAGCGCCAGCGCGACCGGGTCGAGGGCTACATCGCCGAGGGCAAGACCGAGGGCGCGCGACTCGTGCTCGGCGGCGGCCGCCCGGAGGGGCTGGACCGGGGCTGGTTCGTCGAGCCGACGATCTTCGCCGACGTGGACAACAAGTCGACCATCGCCCAGGAGGAGATCTTCGGGCCGGTGCTGTCGGTCATCCCGTACGAGACCGAGGACGAGGCCGTCGCCATCGCCAACGACTCGGTCTACGGCCTCGCCGGCTCGGTGTGGACGACCGACATCGAGCACGGAGCCGAGATCGCGGCGCGGGTGCGCACCGGCACCTACGCGATCAACTGGTACGCCTTCGACCCGACTTCGCCGTTCGGCGGCTACAAGTCCTCCGGGCTCGGACGCGAGAACGGCCCGGAGGGTCTCGATGCGTTCTGCGAGCAGAAATCGCTGCTCATGCCACTCGGCTGGACCGGGTGATCAGTCGGGCGGCATGACCACCCGCAGCAGCGGCGCACGGTGGCCGTAACGCCCGGGTGGCGCGTCGACGACTTCGACGCTCCACCCTGGCGGCAGCACCGCCAGCAGCCGCCCCGCCGCCCGGCGCAGCGGCGTGCTCGCGGTCGCCGACTCGAATTCGGCAACCATGGGGGCAAGGGACGTCGCCGTCTCCGGATCGGCCATGCTCCAACCACCTCTCGCGTCGATCTCGACGTACGCCGCGGGCATCGCGGGTCCGATGTCGGTAGGGAAGTAGTTCAGTCGATCAGTTAACCGTTGGTAATCCGACTGTGTGATGGGGAAGGTAGAACACGCCAAGCATAAATCACGAGTACACGAAATCTCTCAACAAGATCATTACCCCGTTCCACCGAGGGCTAAACCCGTTCAGCCGTGGAAAATTCGCGAATTCTCGCTCGCCACCGGCACTCTCCTGTGCGACCCCTCGGGACACACCTCGATCAGCGCTGTCGAAAGCCCTGCTCCACAATGACATTCGCCCTAGTGGACACCTGTCCAGCCGCGTTCACCGGCCCAGCGATCGGCGATACGCCGCGGGTGTGGCGCCCGTCGCCGCTCGCAGATGCACACGCAGTGCGGTGACGCTGCCGAAACCTGCCTTGGCCGCGACGACTTCCACTGGCAAACGTGTAGTTTCCAGAAGTTCGCGGGCACGCGCGGTGCGCTGGGCGTCCAGCCACCGCCGCGGCGTGGTCCCCACTTCCGCCTTGAAGCGACGGATGAAGGTACGTTCGCTCATCAACGCGTGCGCGGCGAGCGCCGAAACATCGACCGCCGCAGCAGGTTCGGTGACCGCCCAGGCCAGGGTGGCGGCGAGACCGCCATCGCGGGCGGCCGCGCCCGGCCGATCCGGAACGTACTGCGCCTGCCCGCCCTCTCGATGCGGGGCGGTCACATTCCACCTGGCCAGCTCCGCCGCCGCATGCGCGCCCAGCTCGCGGCGGACGAGGTGCAGGCACAGGTCGAATCCCGCCGACAGTCCGGCGGAAGTCAGCACGTCACCGTCATCCACATACAGCGCCGTAGGGTCCAGTTTCACCGCCGGATACAGCTCGGCGAACTCGGCGCAGTAGGCCCAGTGCGTGGTCGCCGGTCGTCCGTCCAGTAGTCCGGCCTCGGCGAGGACGAACGCCCCGACGCAAACGCTCACCATCGTCGCGCCTCGCGCCGCCGCGCTCCGCAAGGCGATCAGCGCCTCCGGCGGGGTCGGAAGCGTCGGAATCCCGATCCCCGGCACGACGACGACATCCGCATCCTCCAGCGCCTCCAGCCCGTGCTCCACCCGCAGCTCGAAGCCGTTGGGCGTCCACACCGGCCCGGGCCGCACCCCACAGGTGCGCATCTCGAACCCGGACGGCTCGCCGGTCTTCCCCGGACCATGCCGGAACGCCTGAACGGCGCAGGCCAGATCGAAGGCCATCACGCCGTCCAGCGCGAGGGCCACCACTCGCTTCATCACTCCCAGTTTGGCACGAATCCGAGTATCACTGTCATTTCCGCCACTCGTCGCGGATCTCGTCGCACACTTGACTCGAGTGCACACCGATTACCGAGGAGAAGGAGGGCGAAGTGGCCGGACCGACGGGCCTCGATTGGGCATGGGCCACCCGCACCGGGGGCGCGTTGTCGAAGGAGCAACGCCGCGGGTTGGCCGTCGCGACCGCCCGCACGCTGCCCGCCATGGTGCCCAACCGGGTCCGGCTCGCGCTGGGGCGGCGGGGACGCGGGAAACTGGAGTTGGCGGGGCTGCGGCTGCCGGATTCGAAGCTCGCCGTCGCGGCGGAGACCGAGGCGCGTGAAGCGCTTTCTCCGCACGTACTGAACCATTCGCTGCGGACCTACTACTTCGGACGGGTCCTGGCCGACCTCGACGGCGCCGCCTATGACGACGAACTCGTCTACGTCTCCTGCCTGCTGCACGATCTGAAGCTCGAACATCCCACGCCCGGAAGGTGTTTCGCGGTAGCAGGCGGAGAGCGGGCCGCCGCCGTCGCACTCGACGCGGGCGCCACGCCGGAACGGGCCGACGCGATCGGCGCGGCCATCGCCGCCCACGTCACGCCCGGCGTCGCCGATGATCTCGGAGACCCCGGCGGCTTCGTCTCCGCGGGAGCCTCGGTGGATGTGCTCGGAACACGGCTGGCCGAGCTGGACCGGGTCTGGGTCGCCGAACTGCTGCGACGTCATCCGCGGCTGGAGTTCAAGCGGCACGTCGTCGCGGCGTTCCGAGCGGAGGCGAAGGCGATGCCGACCGGCCGGATCCGCTGGCTCAACCGCGCCGGCTTCCTGGCCATGATCCGGATGTCGCCGTTCCCCGAATAGCGCCGCTGCTCGAACGATCCGGCGTCCGGGCGGCAAAACGTTTGGCGCGCAGAACAAATCGCCCGCACCATCCGACAGATGGTGCGGGCGAGGTGCTACTTTGGGTGGAGTGTCAGCCCAGACGCTCCTTGAGCGCCTCGAACTCGTCGCGCACGCCGGAAGGCAGCTTGTCACCGACGAACTCGAACCACTCTTCGATCAGCGGAATCTCCTTGCGCCACTCCTCGGCGTTCACCGCGAGCGCCTCGTCGACGTCCTTGGGGTCGACGTCCAGCCCGTCCAGGTCGAGCTGCGTGGCGGTCGGCACGTTACCGATCGCGGTCGCCTCGGCCTCGGCGGAACCTTCGATGCGGCCGACGATCCACTCCAGCACGCGGGAGTTCTCGCCGAAGCCGGGCCACAGGAAGCGGCCGTCGTCGCCGCGACGGAACCAGTTGACGTAGAAGATCTTCGGCAGCTTGGCGGCGTCGGCGTTCTTGCCGAGGTTGATCCAGTGGCCCAGGTAGTCGCCGACGTGGTAGCCCAGGAAAGGCAGCATGGCCATCGGGTCGCGACGGACAGTGCCCACCTTGCCCTCGGCGGCCGCGGTCTGCTCGGAGGACAGCGTCGCGCCCATGAACACACCGTGCTGCCAGTCGAAGGACTCGGTGACCAGCGGAACGGTGGTCTTGCGGCGGCCACCGAACAGGATCGCGGAGATCGGCACGCCCTGGGGGTCGTCCCACTCGGGCGCCAGGATCGGGCATTGCGCCATCGGCGTGCAGTAGCGGGAGTTCGGGTGGGCCGCCAGCGTCTCGGTCTCCCGCAGGTACCAGTCGTTGCCCTTCCAGTCGATCAGGTGATCGGGCTCGCCTTCCAGGCCCTCCCACCACACGTCGCCGTTGTCGGTCTGCGCGACGTTGGTGTAGACCGTGTTGCCTGCCTCCATGGTGGCCATGGCGTTCGGGTTCGAGCTGCGGTTGGTGCCCGGCGCGACGCCGAAGAAGCCGTACTCGGGGTTCACCGCGTAGAGGCGGCCGTCCTTGCCGAAGCGCATCCAGGCGATGTCGTCGCCCAGGGTCTCCGCGCGCCAGCCCGGCACGGTCGGCTGGATCATCGCGAGGTTGGTCTTGCCACAGGCGCTCGGGAACGCGGCGGCGATGTAGTACGCCTTGTTCTCCGGGGAGATCAGCTTGAGGATCAGCATGTGCTCGGCCAGCCAGCCCTCGTCGTGGGCCATCGCCGAGGCGATCCGCAGCGAGTAGCACTTCTTGCCGAGCAGCGCGTTGCCACCGTAGCCGGAGCCGTAGCTCCAGATCTCCCGGTCCTCGGGGAAGTGGGTGATGTACTTGGTGTCGTTGCACGGCCACGGCACGTCGGCCTGGCCATCGGCCAGCGGCGCGCCCACGGAGTGCAGCGCCTTCACGAACGGACGGTCGGCGCCCAGCTTCTCCAGGGCGGCGGCGCCCATGCGGGTCATCACGCGCATCGACACCACGACGTACTCGGAGTCGGTGATCTCGACGCCGAGCTTCGGGTCATCCGCGCCCAGCGGACCCATGCAGAACGGCACCACGTACATGGTGCGGCCCTTCATCGAGCCGCGGTACAGCTCGGTCATCGTGGCGCGCATCTCGGTGGGATCGACCCAGTTGTTGGTGGGGCCCGCGTCGGCTTCGGACTTCGAACAGATGAACGTGCGGGACTCCACCCGGGCCACGTCGGAGGGATCGGAGAGGGCGAGGAAGGAGTTCGGCTTCTTCTTCTCGTCCAGCCGCTTGAACGTCCCCGCTGCCACGAGCTGCTCGGTCAGCCGCTCCCATTCTTCGTCGGAGCCGTCCGCCCAGACCACACGATCCGGCTGGGTGAGTTCGGCGACTTCTTGTACCCAGGCGAGTAGTTCGCTGTGCTCGGTCGGCGCCTTGCCGTCGGATCCACGAAGACCAGGAATGGTCGCTGACGTCATGAAAACTCTCCTGAGATGGGCGGCTACTCGCTGCTTCGCCGCCTGGCCCTAGGCCCATGACCAGCGCGAATGCACCGAGCGCCACCGTTGGCGGGAAGGCGCCCGCTCCGACCGGTCGAACGCGCACCCAGGAGGGCGGCAGATCAGGACTTAGCGGACGCCCAAGTTCCTGAATAGAGGTTAACGCGATGTGACGGCCGGTACGGTATCGGGTTCCTCACTGTGTACCCAATCGGTCGTTCGTTTCAACAGGTGAGATCCATCGATCGAGGATCCCGACATCGCGCTCGCATGCGGCGAGCTGTTCCGGCTGTTCGGCCGCCATCCGGCGCAAGTCGGTCTCCAACCGGGCCACCCGGCGATCCGTCTCGATCATTCGCGCGGTGCTTGCTCGGACCACGTGATCTGCCAAAACGGCTTCCGCTTCCACGAGCGCGGTCGCCACCCGCTGCTCGAGCTGGGCTTTTACGTTGACCAACGCGTCGGCGATCCATTGCCGGATGTGCGCTCGATCGGCCAGCTGCCTGCGGGCACGTACCACCCATGCCGCAGCGCCGCCGCCGAGCAGCAGCGTGACCGGCACACTCGCCACGTCCAGGGCCGGTACCAGCGAGAACGGAGCAACCAGCAAGCGACCCAGGCCGACGCCGGCCGACGCGCCGAGCGCGACCATAAGGTGATCTTCGACACCTTTATGGCGGGGCTCGGGATCCGGGCCGACCCGAGGGGCCGGGTCGCGCCTGCGCGTCGGCGCGTCGTTCGTGCGCTCGATCCGGGCGCTCAGGTCGGCCAGTCGCAGGTCGATGACGTGGTCGAGCGCGCCGGTCATCTCGGTGACGGCCTGCTGCAACCGTGCGGGGTAATCGGCGAGTTCCGCGGGACGCAGCCGATCCAGTTCGGCGCGCACCGCGGTGTGCAGCGCCCGGATGCTCGCACCGATCTCGGTCATCAGATCCACCCGGGCCAAGTGCAGCTGCCCGCGCAAGGTCGACATCGCGGTGGCCCGTCCACCGTCACGACCGGCCAGGAGGATGGCGCGTTCCTCGCGCAGCCGCGCCGGTTCGGCGCCGGAGCGCAACGCCGCCACCTGCTCGGCCACCCGCTGACGGGTGTCGGCCAAGACCCGTGCGGTGACCGCGCCCCGCCGGTCACCGCCCGCGGCGGCCGCCGCCGTGAGTTGCGCGTGCAGCGCGCCCAGACCGGAGCGATCGAGCAGTCCGGTGTCGCCCGCGGTGCGCGCGGCGGCCGCGAGCCGGGCGGAGACCGGCACGATATCCAGCTCGGCGGAGCCCTGCGCGGCGAGCAATTCCAGGTTCCGCTCCCGCACCACGCGCCAGTCCCGATAGGCGTGGATGCCGTTCATGGCGAGCAGCAGACGGGTGCCGTCCGCGCGCAGCCGGGCGATCACCTCCAGCACGTCCACGCCGATGATGGAGCCCGCGTCGAGCAGGATCAACGCCACCGCGGGAGGGACCGCCCCGGCGGGTGCGGCGGTCTCCGCGCCCGCGTCGGCGCGCGGCTCCGACAGCGTGACACGGGGTTCGAACCGCGCGAGTTCGGTCCGCAACAACGTCGTGTTGACGTCGGCCGGACCGATCACCGTGACGGCCCCCGCGGCACCGGGACCTTCCATCGCGCGCAGCAGCGCCATACCCTGCGGATTCCAACGCTCCACCACGGCCGCGAGTTCGGGCGTGAGCGCGCGGACGGGGTGCTCGGCGTCGCCGTCGGCGGGCAGGTCGAGGCCGCCCCGGCCCGTCGTGCCCGCGCGGCCGATCGGGTCTCGATCGGCCCCCACGTGCGACGCCGGATCCGCCTCGGACGACGTGCGCGCCGGCTCCGGGGGCTCAGAGACCGGCACTGCTCATCCGTTCCCATAGTCGGACGTAGCCGTTGTGCACGCGCAACGCGGCGCGGCGGGCGGGCGTGGGCATATCGCTGGTGACGACGGCGCGCCAGCGGCTCGCGCGGGCCAGCGCGTCGTCGGCGTCGGAGGGCGCGGGCGCCGCGTATCCCGCGGCCAGGTGGGCCACGTCGGGCCCGGCCAGGCCGGCGCAGAGCCCGAGCCAGAGGGCGTCGTCGCTGTAGAGATAGGACTCCAGCAGGTCGCGCGCGCGACCGCCCTCCTCCGGGACCGCGCGCGCGGCGAGGCGGGCCAGCTCGTCGAGCAGTTCGCCGCCGCGCAGCGCGGACACCTGCTCGTAGCGGCGGTGCAACAACTGATGGAGCGCGTCGATGCCGCTGGCCGCGTGCAGGATCTGCGACAGCTGCTGCGGAGCGAGGTCCGGATCGTGGCGCAGGGCGGCGCACGCGCAGGCCACGCCGTACAGGTCCCAGCGCCGCAGCAGCTGTTCGCGCTCGGCGGCGTCCGGCCCTGGTGCGACGAACAGGTCCGGCGCGAGGATCAGGGCGGGGTCGGCTTCGGTGGCGAGCTTGCGCAGCAGGTCGACATCGGCGTCGGTCAGCGCGCCCGCCCGGGTGCGCGTCGCCAGGGACGCGACCACCGGAACCACCGGGATCCGCAGTTCCCTGCCGTACTGCTGGGCCGCGGCCACCGCATCGCTCCAGCGGGAGCCGATCGCGTCGGCCTTGTTCAACACCGCGATCGTGCGCTGCGGCGGCAGCGTGGCGAGCACCCTGCGATCCGCGGGCGACGGTGCGGCCGACAACACGTAGACGACGATGTCGGCGTCGAGTTCCGGATCGGGCGCCCCGGGCCGGTCCACCGGATCGGTCTCCACCGCCGACATCAGCGCGAGCGCGTGCAGCACCGTGGTCCGCCCCGCGTGCGCGCGTCCGGCCACCTGGATCCGCGGCGGTTTGCGCCAAGCGCTGACAGCGGCCGCCGCGGCGTATCCGATCTGCGGATCGCGCCCCGTGCCGAAGCGCAGCTCGGCGAGCAGTTTGTCGAGCTGATCGTGAGCGGACGTGGGAACGCCGCGCTCCCGCAGCGGCCCATCGGAATCAGTGGCTGTCGACATGCCGCACACCCCCTTTACGGTGCGCAATTCTGTCAGAAGTCCGGTCGCCGGACAGGCTCGACCGCTCAGCTGCCACTGAAGTACTTGTTCGCGGTCCGCACCGCCCAGTTCGGCGCGTATTTCGCCACCGTCGCCAGCACTTTCGCCTGCGCGCCGATCTCGTAGTGCACCTTCGGCAGCCGGGCGCGCTTGCGGGTGGCCTCCCAGATCCCGGCGGCGACATCGTCGGCGGTCAGCCGCACACCCAGCGACTTCGTCGTCCCGGTCGTCACACCGTCCACCATGGCCGTGGCCACGAACATCGGCCAGATCGCGAGCACCCGGATGTCGTGGCGCTCCCATTCGAGGTCGAGCGCCTCGGTGAAACTCTTGACCGCCGCCTTGCTGGCGCCGTAGCTCGCGAGTTCGGCTTGGCCGTAGATCGCCGACGCCGAGCAGAGGTTGACCACCTGGGCGCCCGGGGTGTCGCGAAGGTACTGGAACGCGCTGTGCGTTCCGGTGAGCACGCCGGTCAGGTTGACCTCGATGATCGCCCGATGGGCTGCGAGGTCGATCGCCTCGAACGGTCCGGCGCGCAGAATGCCCGCGTTGTTGACCAAAATGTCCAGCCGCCCCGTCGCCGCGTGGAACTCCGCGAGCCGCTCCGCCCACTGCGTGGCGTTCGTCACATCCAGTACCCCGGTGTGCGCGGCGCCACCGGCGGCTGTGATATCACCGGAAAGCCTGGTCAGCCCGACTTCATCGAGGTCGTAAGCCCCGACCTGGTATCCCTGCGCAGCGAAAAGCAAGGCCGTGGCCCGGCCGATACCGGCCGCCGCGCCGGTGATGAATACTGTCGGTCTGCTCATGCCCGGGGAGTCTAGTGCCGGGACCGCCGTGTACTCCGGGGTTCCCAGACGCCCGCCGGTCACTTACCCTGCAGAAGTGGTCGGCACCATAACCGGTGCGCAGCTTCAACTTTCGCATGCGGCAACCGACCTCGACGATGAGGAGGTTGCGATGACCGCGAATGTCATCGGCGCTGTGGACCCGGAGCCCGCCGGTCCCGCGGACCGCAAACCCTTGCTGCCCAGCGTGGACCCGTTCCATCGACCGCCGAAGGGGTTCGCGGCCAAGGCGCCCGGCACCATCCTGCGCAGCAGGAAGATCGACGTGGCACTGTTCGGGATTGTCCCGCAACAGGTCTCGGCCTGGCAGCTACTGTACCGCAGCTGTGATCTGCACGGGGCGGCGGAAGCGGCGATCACCACGGTCCTGCTGCCGCTGGACGCGGAACCGGACGAGGATCGCCCGCTGCTGGCCTTCCAGACCGCGATGGACGCCGTCACCGAGAAGTGCTCCCCCTCCTACGCCCTTCGCCACGGCGCGCGGGCACTCGGATCGGTCACCCAGTTCGAATGGCTCCTGGTCGCGAACGCGCTGCGGCGCGGCTGGGCGGTGACCATCGCCGACCACGAGGGACCGCACGGGAACTTCGGCGCCCCGCGGGAGCCCGGCTACCGGGCGCTCGACGGCATCCGCGCCGCCCTGCGCTTCGGCCCGCTCGGCCTCGGCCCGCGGACTCGCGTCGCGGTGTGGGGCTACTCCGGCGGCGGCATGGCCAGCTCCTGGACGGTCGAGATGGCGCCGACCTACGCTCCGGAACTCGACATCGTCGGCGCGGTGCTCGGGGCCCCGGTGGGCGACCCTGGCCAGGTCTTCGACCGGCTCAACGGCACCCCCTACGCGGGCCTGCCCGCCATCGTCATCGCCGCCCTGCGCAGGCTGTATCCGGCGTTGAGCTCGCTGATCGATGACGAACTGAGCCCCGACGGCCACCGGTTCGTCGTCCGCGCGGAGAACGCGACACCGTTCGGGGCGATCCTCGGGCTCGCCAACAAGAAGGTGGACGACTTCCTCGACCGCCCGCTCGCCGAGGTACTCGACACCCCGCAGCTGCGCGCGATGTTCGACGACCTGCGGCTCGGCAACGCGACGCCCGCCTGCCCACTTCTAGTCGTGCAACCCATCCACGACCAGATCATCCACATCGACGGTATCGACGGTCAGGTGGCGCGCTACCGCCGTGGCGGCGCCGCGGTGACCTACGTCCGCGACCGGCTCAGTGAGCACTTCTCGCTGCTGCCGCTGTCCACGCCGATCAGCCTGGACTGGCTGGCCGACCGGTTGGCCGGGCAGCCGGTGCGCGATGTGGGCGACACCACCGTCTGGTCGGTCGCGGCCTCGCCCTCGGGCGTGCGCGGCCTGCTGGAGATGGCGGTGACCGCGGCCAAGGTCGCGCTGGGCAGGCCGCTGCGCCAGCAACAGCCCACGGTGACCAGAATCGTGCCCGCACGCGCCGCCTGACCTCCTGCTCAGCGGTCCGCGCACAACCGCTTACCGCACCGATCGCAGGATGCTGGACAATGGACGCCGTGAACGACGCCGCGAACCATACTGCCGAGTCAGTTCCGGGCCCGCCGTCCACAGCTTCGGCTCCGGCCGAGGGCGGGCCCGGGCACAAGACCGGCTCCCGCCTGTACCCACGAGTCACCAGCTTCCGGTCGCGCAGGGGCGCGCTGACCGCGACCCAGCAGCAATCCTGGGACCGGATGTGGCCCTCGATCGGCCGCGAGGTCGCCGACGAGCCACTGGACGCGGCCGCCTGGTTCGGCCGCGACGCACCGCTGGTCATCGAGATCGGCTGCGGCACCGGCACCGCGACGGCCGCCATGGCGCAGGCCGAACCGCACCTGAACCTGATCGGCATCGAGGTCTACCAGCCCGGCCTCGCGCAGCTGGTGCAGCGCATCGAGCGCGAAGGAATCGAGAACATCCGCCTGCTGCGCGGAGACGCGGTCGACGTGCTGGAGAACATGATTGCTGCCGAGTCGCTAACCGGCGTCCGAGTGTTCTTCCCCGACCCGTGGCCGAAGGCGCGCCACCACAAGCGACGGCTGCTGCAACCCGCGACGGTCGCGTTGATCGCCAGCCGCCTGAAGCCGGGAGGCGTGCTGCACGTCGCCACCGACCACGCGGACTACGCCGAGCACATCCACACCGTCGGTATGGCAGAGCCCCTGCTCGAGGGCCTGAACGAGGCCACGGGCGGGGTCAGCGAGGAGCATCGCGGCACGGCGCCGATCGGTTTCGAGCGTCCCGTCACGAAATTCGAAGGCAAGGCACATCGCGCCGGTAGCGCCATCACCGAGCTCATATGGGGGAAGATCGACCGATGAGCGTCAGTGAAATGGCCCACGAAGTGGTCGATGTTGCCGGGGAGGTGCACGGGGGCGGAGCGGAAGGTCTGGGCGGCTCGACGCCGGACGTGCGCCGTGTCCTGTTGGTCTGGGACGCCCCGAATCTCGACATGGGCCTCGGCGCCATTCTCGGCGGTCGCCCCACCGCCGCCTACCGCCCGCGGTTCGACGCGCTCGGCCGCTGGCTGCTGGCCCGGACCGCCGAATTGTCGGTGGGCGCGGTGCACCGCGTGGAACCCGAGGCCACCGTCTTCACCAACATCGCGCCGGGCACCGCCGACGTCGTGCGCCCGTGGGTGGAGGCGCTGCGCAACGTCGGCTACGCGGTCTTCGCCAAACCCAAGATCGACGACGACTCCGATGTCGACGCCGACATGCTGGCGCACATCGCCCTACGCAGTCGCGGCGCGGGCCTGGCGGGCATCATGGTCGCCTCGGCCGACGGCCAGGCGTTCCGCGAACCGCTGGAGGAACTCGCCGCCAAGGGAGTGCCGGTCCAGGTGCTCGGCTTCCGCGAGCACGCGAGTTGGGCCGTCACATCCGATACTCTCGAATTCATCGACCTCGAGGACATTCCGGGCGTGTTCCGTGAACCGCTGCCCCGGGTGAGCCTCGACTCGCTGCCCGACGAGGGTGCCTGGCTGCAGCCGTTCCGGCCGCTGTCGGCACTGCTCACCTCTCGCCCCGCCCAAGGAGTCGCTTAGTGTTCACACGCTGGGGCGATCTGGTATACCGGCTGCGTTTCGCCGTCATCGGCGTCGTCGTGGCCGGTCTTCTGGCTCTCGGTGGCTACGGCCTCGGGTTGGAGGACCACCTCAGCTCCAGCGGGTGGGATGACCCGACCTCGGAGTCGGCGCGCGCGGCGCGGATCAAAGACGGGGCCTTCGAACGCGATCACAACTCCGACGTCATCGTGTTGTACACCGCGCCGACGGGCAAGACCATTGATGATCCGGAATTCAGCGGCAAGATCGTCGCGAATCTCACCGCCCTGCCGCGCGAGCACCCGGACGAGATCACCAAGATCAACGGGATCTACTGGCGGAACGACGCGAACATTCCCGTTCAAACCAGCGTTTTCGGGTCGAAGGACAAGAAGTACGCCTTCGCCTCCATCGCCATCAGGGGCGACAACGACACCGATATGGTGCGCAACTACCGCAAGGTGAAGAACGTCTTCTTCATCCCGGGCGTCGATGTCCAGGTGACCGGGTTGCAGGCCGTCGCGGGAACGTTGAACGACACCATGGCCGACGATCAGAAGCGCATGGAGATTCTCGCCATTCCGGCCGTGGCCCTCCTGCTCTTCTTCATCTTCGGCGGAATCGTCGCCGCCGCACTGCCGCTGGTCGTCGGTGGCCTCACCGTGGTGGGCGCCTGGGGGATCGTCCGCTTCATCACCGAGTTCACCGAGGTGAACTCGTTCGTCTCGCCGGTCGTCTCGATGATCGGCCTCGGTCTCGCCATCGACTACGGCCTGTTCATCGTGAGCCGATTCCGCGAGGAACTCGCCGAGGGTTACAGCACGAAGGCAGCTGTCCGCAGATCGGTGATGACGGCAGGCCGCACCGTGGTGTTCTCCGCCACGATGATCGTCGCCAGCCTCGGCGGCATGCTGCTCTTCCCGCAGGGCTTCCTGAAATCGGTCGCCTACGGCGCCATCGCGACGGTCACCCTGGCGGCACTGACCTCGATCACCGTATTGCCCGCGATGCTGGCGGTGCTCGGCAAGCGCGTCGACATGCTGGGCCTCAAGCGGTTCCGTAAGACGAAGACCGCCGACGAAGTGGAGGGCGGCTTCTGGGGGCAGTCCACCCGCTGGGTGATGAAGCACCCGCTCAAGATCGCGATTCCACTCTGCATCGTATTGCTGCTGCTGATCATTCCGGTCAAGAACCTGACTTTCGGCGGCATCAATGAGCGGTATCTGCCGCCGGACAATCCGACCCGTCTGGCGCAGAAACAGTTCGACACGGTCTTTCCGTTGCGTAAATCGGATCCGATCGAATTGGTTTTCGCGGTCGACGATCCCAGCCTCGCCCCTTCGGTGGGCAAGGTGGTGAAAGAGGCGAGCCAAGCGCCCGGGCTGGCCGGTGAATTCGCTTACCCGCCGAGCACGGCGCCCAAAGACAAGACCATCTTCACGACTTCCGTCCCGTTGACCAATTCGGAGGACGCCGATCCGACCATCGAGTACCTGCGCTCGATGGAGTTACCCGAGGGTGTCAGCATGCTCGTCGGCGGTCAGCCGACGATCCAGAAGGACAGCATCGACGCCCTGCTGGGCCGAATGCCCCTGATGATCGCGCTGGTCCTGTTCGTGACGACCCTGCTGATGTTCCTGACTTTCGGGTCGCTGGTGCTGCCGATCAAGGCCGCGCTGATGAGCGCCCTCGGTCTCGGGTCCACGCTCGGCATCCTCACCTGGATCTTCATCGATGGCCACGGCGCGGGCCTGTTGAACTTCACTCCGCAGCCGATCATGTCGCCGGTGCTGGTGCTGATCATCGCGATCATCTACGGTCTGTCGACCGACTACGAAGTCTTCCTGATGTCGCGCATGGTCGAGGCGCGTGCCCAAGGCGCGAGCACCACCGAGGCCGTGCGGATCGGCACCGCGCAGACCGGCCGGATCATCACCGCCGCCGCGCTGATCCTGCTCGTCGTCACCGGCGCGTTCGCCTTCTCCGACCTGGTGATGATGCAGTACATCGCCTACGGCATGATCGCCGCGCTGTTCATCGACGCGACCGTGCTGCGCATGCTGCTCGTCCCGGCGACCATGAAGCTCCTCGGTGACGACTGCTGGTGGGCGCCGGCCTGGATGAAGAAGGTGCAGGAGAAGGTCGGGCTCGGTGAGCCGATCCTCGACGACGAGCGAGTCGGCGGTGACGATCTCGTCGACCTGGTCAAGACCACGCCGATCACCGACCCGGTGACCATGCAGATTCCCGCGGTCGCCGACGCCAACAAGGTGCCGCGCAGGCGTAAGCCGCGTACGGTCGCCGAGATCGAGGCCGAAGCACCCACCAGGCGGCTGGACCGGGTTCCGCCCTCGCCCGCCCCGCAGGCGACGCCCGTGCCTCCGCCGCTCGATCCGAGCAGGCAGCGACCGGAACCGCCGCGAAATGCCACCCCTCCGCAGGGTGAGCCGATTCGCCCGCGGCGGATCTCGCAGGCGCCGATCCCTCCGCGCTCGACACCGGACCGGACGGAGCAGCGGCCGCCGTCGCCGCCCGCGAACCCGCAAGGCCTCGCAGCGCCGCGACCGATTCCGCCCACGGGTCTGCCGCAGGACCAGAACGCGCCGCACGCCGGTGTGCCGTCGGTCGTTTTTCCCGAGCACAGCCCGCGACCCGTCGTGTCCTCGGTCACGCCGCCCGCACCGCGCCCGACCGCCGCGCCGGAACCCCTTCCGGTGTCCGGCATCTCGCAAGACCCGACCCTCGACCTCGCGCAGCAGCCCGGCGCGCCTCGTGCGGCACGGCACCTGCCGCCCGACGCCCCTGGGGCTTTCGACGGCCCCGCTCACCGCGCACCCGAGCCCGAGCCCGAAGCGCCCGCGGAGCCGTACAACGGACCGGACACCACCAACCGCAGCAGTATCGAGAGCTGGATGGCCGAACTCCGCTCTTCCCGCCGCCACGTCGGCAGGCCCGAGGAGGGCCGCCATCACGGCGGCGACGGCCGCACGGTGAGCGTGAACGAACTACTGCGCCGTCGCGACCGCGAGTGAGCGGGTAGGCATCGCAAAGGGAAACGCCGCCGCGCCCTGGCCGGGTAGTTCGCCCGGAAAGAACGCAGCGGCCTTACCAGTCCGTGTTTACGGACGCGCTGTGTAGTACCACCAGCCCGGCTTGCCGTCCGGAATCGGGTGTCGGTACTGCTCCGGAATGTACTGTTCGCATCCGGTGTAGACCGTCATGTGCGCCCTCGCGCGTTCGTACGAGGCTTCGCACTCTCGCGCCGTCGAGAACCAGTAGTACCCCCCGTCTTCAGCCGACGCCGTTCCGGCCATCCCCAGCGCAATCGAAGCGATTGCCGCACCGATGACTGTCAGCCTGATCAACATTCCAGCCTCTATCAGCTCTTCGAATAATCGATACAGAGCGTGCTCTCGCCTATGGGCTGACGCTCCTCGATGGTCAGGTGTGGTTCGTCAGCCCGCTTCACGCGGCGGATCTGCGCCGCAACCCGGGCTGCGCACCGGAGGTGGCTCAGTCGACGGTCGAATCCTCGGGGTTGCCGGTTTTCGCGTCGGCGAAAGCGCGGGCGTAGCGCGTTCCGGCCAAGAGCAGCAGGATGCCGACGATGAGGAAAGCGGCGACGCGGACCAGGCCGTCCAGGGTGGCCAGGTCGAAGAGGAAGAGTTTGGCCAGTGCGGCTGCCGTGACCAATAGTCCTGAGCCAAGGGCGAGTTTGGCTACGGCGGGTGCGGTGGCGAGCCTGCGCAAGCCGAACAGGAGGGCGGCGGTCGCGGCCGCCATCCAGAGGATGGTCGCGGCGCTGTGACCGACGAGGAAGCCGTTCGGCGTCCGGGTGGCGACGCCGATGGAGACCGTCGTCGCGGTGACGGCGTACAGCCCGGCGACGCTGGCGGTGATCCATTGCCACTCGGTGCCCGCGGCCGGGCCGGGCGCCCGCCGCGCGCACCACAGGGCCACCGCGACCACGCCCAGGGCCAGTACCGCGCCGAGCACGGTCGCCATGCCCAGCTCCGCTTCCGAACGATGCTGTGCGGCGAGGATTTCCGGGCTCGCGACATTCAGCAGTGCGAAGCCGCCGAGCACCGCGAACGCCGTGCCGAGACCCGCTGCCGGACGTGACCTCCGCTGGCCCGCTACGCCCAGGAATGTCAGCGCCACCAGGAGCAGCGCCGTGGGGAGCGTTCGCGGCCCGGTCGCACCGACGCACGCCTCGAGCAAGGCGATCGAGCCCGCGACAGCGGCCACGAGCGCGGTGTGTCCCGGAATCCGCAGGTAGGCGTTCAGTTTCGGCACCATGGTCACCGCCGCGACAAGCAGAAGCACTGCGGCGGCGATCGAGGCCACCGATACCGTGACGAACCGTCCCTCGAACATCCCCGGAGCCATCAGGATCGGCGCGAGCGCCGCCGCCATCGTCAGCGAGGCGGTGACATCGGCGGCCCGATGCCGGACGACGACGAGTGTCCCGGCGACTCCGACCAGCGCGACCGCCACCGCCGCGACGAGCACCCAGGTGCGCTCCTCGGCCGCGGGCGTACCGAGGATCGCCCCGGCGACGAACGCCAACGTCGCCAATACAGCCGGCAAAGTCCGTGCCACGTGCAGATACGGCCAGTTCCGCGTCAATTGCACCGGCACGCAAGCCAGTTGCAACACGATCAAGAACGCGAGCAGGACCAGCCGCGTGGTCAGAACCGGGGACAGCGCCGCCGCGGCGAGCACCACCAGCACCGCGAAAGGCTGCGAACGCCACTGCATCGCCAGCCCGACGCCCGCGGCGGCGACACCGAAGGCGACGGCGAGCCCGAGCACCGGATGCAGCCAGTGGTAGACGGCGGTCAGCGCGACGACATCGAGGTAAGCACCCGCGATACCGGTGGCCGCCAACGCGATACCGCCGACCCGCCCGCCGGATCGCTGGAAGACGCGCACACCGGTACCCACCAGCGCAGCCGAGAAAGCCGCTCCGGCGACAACCCTCGGCACCGGGCCGAAGAACCCCGCCTGCGCGGCCAGTACCAGCAGCATCGCGACGCCGATCAGCGTCACCGCGACACCGGCCAGCGCGAGGATCCGGCTGATCACCCCGTCGCGCTGCCACCACGGGGTGTGCGGCACCGGTGGCTTCGCGCGCGGTGGGACAGGCGGTCGAGGCGGCATCGGACCGTGTGCGTTCGGCGGCCACGGAGCAGCACCCCACGCGCCACCGGGCGGCGGGGTGAAACGCGGAGCGTAATGGGGCTGCGGAGGGGGAACCGGCATACCGGTCGTCGGCGAATGGCCCGGCCACGGCGGCGTCCCGAATGGCACTGCGCCGGACGGAGCACGCTCCGGTCCCGCGAACCCACCACCGGCGGGCGTATGAGCCGTACCGGACGACGGGCCCGCATCGGCTGCCGTCTGACCCGACGCCTGGTCACCCGTCCCGCCCGGTGCGGAACTTCTCGGAACCGGAGCACTCGCGTCGTCGACCGTCCGCCCGCGCGTTCCTCCCGCCGCGGATCCACCGGGCGCGTCGGCCGTCCACTTGCGAACGTCTCCGGTCTCGCGCACACCCCGCGGGTCAGCCGACAACCCGTCCACTGGCATTCCCGGCGCGTCCCCCACCGACCCACCGGCGTCTCCGGTCACGGCACCACCCGGCGCGTCAGCAGTCCACCCACCCACAGGCCCACCCGACGCGTCCCCCACCGACCCACCGGCGTCTCCGGTCACGGCACCACCCGGCGCGTCAGCAGTCGACCGCCGCGCTCCCCTTTCCCCGTGCGCACCGGGCGTGTCGGCTGTCCACCCGCGCGTCACCCCGGCCACGGACTCACCCCGCGTACCGGCCGTCCACCCGCGAGCGTCTCCGGTCACGGACGTACCCGACGTGTCAGCCGTAGACCCGCGAGCCTCTCCGGCGACGAGACCGCCCGGCGTATCGGATCGGCCGGTATCCCGCCGAACGCCGCCCGTATCCGCGGCGACCTGCTCGTGCAGCAGACGCAGATCCCGGCCGAGCACGCCCAGCTGCGTCCCCAACGTGGTGAACTCGCCGGAGAGCCGCGCGAGCAGCGCCGGATCGATGGAGGTAGTCATGACTCTCATGCTGATTTCCGCGAAGTGCGCGGGCATGAGTAGTTACCCCTGGTAGACAGCCGGGTTCTACCCGACCGGCCCGCACCCGGGGCTGTCGGATACGGACCGGTCACGCCAGGTGGTCAGTAGGCGCGCGAGCCGATGACCTCGTGCACGGCATCGATCACCGCGGCGCGCGGGGGCATGCGCAGGACGCCCGGCGCCGGTTCGCCCGCCCAGTGCCAGCCGAGGGCCGTGTCGGAGCTGGGCAGCAGGATGATGCGACCGCCGGGGACCACGGTGACGCCGTGACCGGCGAGGCAGCGGCGAACCGGGACTTCGACCGGCCGAGCGGGGCTCGGGGGCGTGACGAGGAAGGTCCAGGTGCGTTCGCCGGGGTCGGCGATCACGGGCGCGGTGTGGTTGCGGTCCAACTGGGCCAGCACTTTCCGGCCCAGTTCCGGCGGCATGACGATCGCCCCGATGATGGATCCGGTGGTGATGATCGGGCGTCCGGCCAGAAGCTGGACCGGCAGCCCGTAGGTATGCCGCAGCAGATGCGCGACCTCATGCGGAGTGTGACAGCTCTCGAACATCGCCCTACTCCGCATCACAGAAGCCGAATTCGGTCATAACGGCGGACTTTCGGGATAGCAACGCGCGCTGGTCGCGCATCCCTGTGCTGGGATTCGCGGGAAGAGCGCTGACATGGCGCACCGGTCGGGTGGTCTGTGCACCAGGCCGCGGCGCGCGATCAGCGCGCCCGGCCCGCACGGTGGTATTCGGCATGGTTTTCATCGCCGCCGCCCTTTGCAGTCAAAGTTGCAGAAAGGCAACGGTATTCCAACCAGCAGCGAACGAGTCGTACGCAATGTCCCACTTCGGTAGTCCCAGATAACATAGCGTCGTACTCTGAAACCCAGATTTAACAAAGGACTTGGGTATGGACGAATCGTCGATCGGAGTTCGGATCCGCCAGTTCCGCGGCAAGGCGCTCACCCAGCGTCAGCTCGCCGATCAGGCGGGGGTCAGCGTGGATCTGGTGCGCAAGCTCGAGCAGGGCGGCCGCCAGACCGCCTCCATCGCCAGCTTGCAGAAGATAGCGCGCGCCCTGGACGTGGACATCGCCGATCTGATCGGCAAGCGCCAAGGTGTGCCGTCCGCCGATCCGGACGCGGGCATCGTGGCGATCCGCCGCGCCTTGACACCGGTCGACGACCTGCTCGGCGAGACCAAGGAGGAGGCGGCGGTCAGCCTCGACGACGGCCGTCGGGCGGTCGACTACGCCTGGGGCGCTTACTGGTCGGGCCGCTACGAACTGCTGACCTCGATCCTCCCGCCCGGGTTGACCCAGCTCCGCGCCACCGTGCACGCCGCGCGCAACGGTTCGGTCGCGCCTGCCAACGAATTGCTGGCCCGGATGTACTGGGTGACCGGTTGCACGCTGGTGCATCTCGGCCAAACCGATCCGGCGTTCCTGGCGATCCGGCAGGCGCTCACCGCCGCCGAGCGGGGCAACGACCCCCTGCTGCTGGCCACCATCCGCGGTTCGGTGGCCTGGCAGTTGCTGGTGCAGGGCCGCTACGACGAATCGCGCGGCGTCGCGCTCAACGCGGCCGCGACCCTCGAGCCCTCCGGCGACGTCACGCCGACGCACCTGTCCGCCTACGGCTCGCTGGTATTGCAGGGCGCGACCGCCGCGGGCCGGGCGCAGGACGTGCAGGGCGCGTTGTCCCTGGTCGAGGCCGCGAGCGAAGTCGCCATGCGGATCGGCGTGGACCGGCAGGATTACGAGACCTATTTCGGCCCCTCACAGGTCGTCATGCAGACGGTCGATGTCAACGTCTCCTCCGAGCGCTACCCGGAGGCACTGGCCGCGGCCAAGAACATGCCTGTCAACGGCAGCCTCCCGCAGGCGTCGCGGGCCCGGCACCTCGCCGACACGGCGGTCGCGCTGACGCGCACCGGGCAGCACCGGCGCGCGCTGGACGCCTTGCTCACCGCGGAACGGGTGGGCGGCGCGGACTGGCTGAAATACCAGACCCTGCCGCGTCATATCGTGTCCGAACTGCTCGACCACGACCGGAAGGTGCCGCTGCGCGCGTTCGCCCGCCGGGTCGGGGTCAACACCTAGGTCACCGCCCGTTCACCGGCCCGTTCGATCACCTCGTCCAGCACCTCGCGCGAGCGCACGAGATCGTTGATGGTACGAGTGATCCGCTCCCGTTCCGTCCGCAGCTCGTCGACCAGCGCGGGCGTGGCGTACTCGTTGGGACCGCCGTCCGCGTCGCGCATGCAGGGCAGGATCCGCGAGATCTTCTTGCTGGTGAGTCCCGCCGCGAGCAGCTCCTGAATGTGGATGACCCGGTCCACCGCCCGCTCCGGATAGTCGCGATGACCGCCGGGTGTGCGATCGGAGGCCAGCATGCCTTGCTGCTCGTAGTAGCGCAGCGACCGCTCACTCACGCCGGTCCGCTCCGCGAGTTCCCCGATTCGCATCCGCCACCTGCCTTTTCCCGTTCCGGCTTGAATCTCACATCGGTGTCAAGTTTTACGGTACTACCATGACGAACACAGCGGCTTCCGCCCTCTTCCAGCCCGCGGCCATCGGCTCCCTCGCACTGCCGAACCGCCTCGTGATGGCACCGATGACCCGCAACCGCGCCGCGTCCGACGGCACGCCGTCCCCGCTCATGGCGACCTACTACACCCAGCGCGCGAGCGCGGGCCTGATCATCGCCGAGGCGACCACGCCGAACCGGGTCGGGCAGACCTACGCCGACATCCCCGGAATCTATACCGAACAACACATCGCGGGCTGGCGCGCGGTGACCGGCGCTGTCGCGGCCGCGGGCGGGCGCATGTTTCTGCAACTACAGCACGGCGGCCGCGTCGGTCATCCGGACAACAGCGGGCTGTCGCCGATCGCGCCCTCGCCGATCGCGCTGCCCGAACCGATTCACACGCCCAGCGGCGCGCAAGACGCCGTTGTCCCGCTGGAGATGTCCACCGCCGACATCGAAACCACCATCGCCGATTTCGTGTCCGCTGCCCGCAACGCCATCGCGGCCGGATTCGCGGGGGTGGAGGTACACAGCGCGAACGGTTATCTGCTGCACCAATTCCTGGCGCAGAACACCAATCAGCGCACCGACTCCTACGGCGGGTCCGTGGCCAACCGCATCCGTTTCACCCGTGAAGTGGTCGCAGCGGTCGCGGACGCGATCGGCGCCGAGCGCGTAGGTGTGCGAATCTCTCCCGGAGTCTCGGTCAACGGCATCGATGAGGGCGACACCGACGATATCTATCCCGCGTTGGTCTCGGCCCTGGCGGAAAGCGGCCTCGCCTACTTGCACTACGTCTTCGCCGATGCCGATCAGCCACTGTTCCAGCGGATTCGGTCGCTGTGGGCGGGCATCCTGATCGCCAACCCGAACCTGGGCTGGGGCGTTCCCCTGCCCGCGGACGGCGGCGGGCAAGCCGCGCGGCGCCTGCTCGCCGGCGGCGCCGACCTGATCTCCCTGGGCCGTTCCTTTCTGGCCAACCCCGACCTGGTCGAGCGATTCCGCGCGGGAGCGCCGCTGAACCCGGTCCGCGACGCGCACCTCATGTACGTGGGCGGCGCGGAGGGCTACACCGACTACCCGACGCTGGCCATGGCGCCCGCGACCCACTGAACCGGCCGCTCAGCGACCCATCAACCGCCGCCACTGCGCGATGAACGGATGCTTCGCGGTGACCGATCCGAATCGCAGTTTGCCGTGCACCACCAGATGCAGCGGGCCGATCGGCGGGCCGGTGCGGACCTTGTTGTTCACGCTGGAACCGATCAGCTCCAGACCGTTCAGGTCGACGGTGGCCTCCGCGGGCACGATCAGGGTGATCGAGCCGAAGAAGTCGTCGACACGCAGTTCGACCACTTGGGTCGACATGATCGCCGCGGTGAAGTCCAAGGTGACCCCGGACAGCCAGTTGTTCAGATGCAGCGTGGGCGGCACCTGCCACGAGCCGCGGCGGTTCACCCCGGACAACCGCGAACGGATCACGTTGCCCGTGGCATTCGGGCCGGGGGCCTGCCTGGCGAACGCGGGCGAGGTGTTCACGAACGTCGACGGCGCCGCGGCGGGCTGCCCGACCAGGCGCACACCGGGCAGATCGATGAGGACGGCGTTCAACTCGCCGCGCGTCCTGGCGGCCAGAGCCGTGTCCATCCGCTCGGTGAACTCGCCGAGCGAGAGCATGCCGAGGCCGACGGCGCGCTGCAACAGTTGACCGACGTGTTCCCGCTCGGCGTCCGACACGCGCAGTTCCCGGTCGCCCACCGCGCCGCCGGAGCCGACCGCCTTCGATACCGATTCGGGCCCACCCATGTGATCGAGGCTACCGAGCGCGCGGTCACCTCCGCATCAGGGCGATCCCTGATTCAGGGGAATGCCGGGCCTACTCGAGCCCCTGTTCGATGGCGTAGCGGGTCAACTCGACCCGGTTCGCCAGCTGCAATTTGCGCAGCGTCGCCTGCACGTGGTTCTCCACGGTGCGATGGCTCAGTCCCAGCCGCGTCGCTATCTGCTTGGCGGACAACCCTTTCGCCACCATCCGCAGCACCTCGGTCTCCCGCTCGGTGAGCGCGGGCCGGTGTGGCTCGTCCGGTTGCGCGGGCGCGGTCGCCATCCGCCGGTATTCGCCGAGCACCAGCCCGGCCAGCCCGGGAGTGAACACCGCTTGACCGGCCGCGGTGGCGCGCACGGCGTCGACGAGCTCGGCCGCCGACGCGCTTTTGACCAGGTAGCCCGAGGCGCCGGCCTTGATCGCGTCGAGTACGTCGTCGCGCTCGGCCGAGGCCGAGAGCACCAGCACCCGGCTCTGCGGCGACACCCGCAGCACCTCGGCAGTGGCCTGCGCCCCGTTGCCGTCGGGCAGTTGCATGTCCATCAGCACCACGTCCGGGCGCACCGCGGCGGCGCGCCTGCCCGCCGCGGCGACACCGTCGGCCGTGGCCGTCACCTGGAATCCCGCCTCGGTGAGATCACGGGAGACGCCGTCGCGCCACATCGGGTGGTCGTCCACCACCATCACCGAAATGGACTCGGCCGCCTGGTCCGTCATCCGTGCCTCCCGTCGTCGCTCATGCCTGCGCCTCGCTGACGCTCGGCTCCGGCACGAGCGAATGCTCGGCTGTGTCCATTGTTCACTCGCTGCGCTCGCTCATCTGGGCACCCGGAATTCCCATTCGGTGCCGAACCCGACCCCGCCGTCGATCTCGGTGAGCAGGTCCGCGCTGCCACCGAGGGCCGCGATCCGGCCGACGATCGATCGGGAGACTCCCATGCGCCCTTCGGCTTCGGCCTCGGCCAGCCGGCCCGGCGGGATGCCGACGCCATCGTCGCGCACACTGATCACCAGTTCGTCACCGGTGTCCTCCAGCAGGACATATGCTCTCGCATCCGGCCCCGCGTGCAGTTCCACATTGGACAGCGCCGTGGCCACGGCCGAGGCGATCTCGTTCGCCATCCAGCGGCCGACCCGCACCGGCTCGCCGGGCGTGGACACCGACACCGCGGGGGTGGATTGCGCGGTCAGCAGGGGTCGCAGGTCGACCTCGGCGCTCCCCGCGTCCCGGTGATCGGCCTGCTCGGTGATCAGCACGCGCAGCGCCACCTCCTGCTCACCGGCTCGCAACGCCAATTCCTCCGTGGGCCCGCCGATCTCGCTGCCGCGGCGCTTGATGTAGCTGAGTACTTGCAACACCCCGTCGTGCACCTCGCGGGAGAGCCGTTCGCGCTCCTCGGCCGCCGCGGTCAGGCGCACCGCTTGCTCCAGCTGGTCCTGGGCGCGGCGGGCGGTGTTGGCGGCCAAGCCGAGCGCCAGACCCACCGAGACGAGCACCGGCACCGTCGCGTCCGTCCACACGTCCTCACCCCACTGGTCGCGCACCGTCAGTGCCACCGCGGCGATCAGGGCGCCGGACAGCACACCGGCGAACGGGCCGCGCAGGATCGCCGCCCCGATCACGGCGTTGGTCGCCCACAGCGTGGTCGGCAGCGTCTGATGTCCGTGATACCAGCCGTAATCGGCGACCAGGCGAGTGGCGGCCATCAGCCCGATCACGACAACGTGGTCGCCGATCACCACCCAGACACGCAGCCGGGCCACCTCGGGAAAATGCCACTGCGACAACATGATCGCCGAAGCACCCGACCACACCGCCATCAGGGCGACGAGCACCCAGCTCAACCGCTGATTCGTGTAGTACGGCACCGAGGCGATCTGCTGTCCGACCGCGTACAGCAGCGTGACCAGCCGCAGCGCCTGCGCGGCCCGCCACAGCGGTGTGGTCGCCACGTCGGCCGAGCGCAGCTCAGGCCTGGGCCGTGCCGTCGCCGGCTTGCGCGCCGTCATCGGATTCCACCTTTTGCTGCGCCGCCTTCATCGCCTCCGCCCGCTTCCGGGTCGCCTCCATCAGCGTCGCGGCCACGTCGAACCGGCCGGGATCGGGGTGATCGGGTTCGGCTTGATACAGCCCGCGATGGTCGTCGCCGGTCTGTAGTTCCTCGTACAACTCCTCCGGTCCGTCGAGCAACGACCGGATCGCGGTGTTCATCACCGCGACGAACGGCACGGCGAGCAGACCGCCCGCGATCCCGCCGATCACCACGCCCGCCGTGATCGCCAGCACCACGGCCAGCGGATGGATGCTCACCGCCCGCCCGAGCAGCAGCGGTTGCAGCACGTGACCCTCGAGCTGCATCACCGCGATGATGATGCCGAGCACGATCAGCGCGGTGACCAGCCCTTTGGTCACCAACGCGATGAACACGGCGATGAACCCGGCCAGGAACGCGCCGATGATCGGGATGAACGCGCCGATGAACACCAGCGAGGCCAGTGGGAGCGCCAAGGGCACCCCGAGAATGGCCAGTCCGGCGCCGATGCCGATGGCGTCCACCGCGGCGACCACGACGGTCGCGCGGACGAATCCGACCAGCGTGCCGAACCCGAGCCGCCCGGCGGTGCGGACCCGCTCGCGGTGGTCGGTTGGCACGATCCTGGTGACGAATTGCCAGATCTGATCACCGCCGTAGAGGAAGAAGATGAGGATGAACAGCGTCAGGAAGGTGCCGGTCAGCAACTCGCCGATCACGGTGGCGGTGGTGAGCGCACCGCTGGTCAGGCTGTCCTGATTGGACTGGATCGCCTTGACGGCGGCGTCGCCCACGTTGCGGATCTGCTCGTTGCTCAGGTGCAGCCTGCCGTTGATCAGCCAGTCCTGGATCTGGTGGATGCTGTCGGTGAACTTGTTCGACAGCTCCGGCACACCGGCGACGAACTGTTCGACGACGAAGGTCATGATGCCCGCGACCACACCGATCGACCCGACCAGCGCCACGAAGACGCCCACCGCGCGCGGCACGCCCAAGCGCTGCATCCAGTCCACCAGCGGTGCGAGCAGAGCCGCCGCCAGCAGCCCGATGGCGAGCGGAATCACCACGGTCGCCAGTTTCTGCACGATCGCCGCCGCCGCGATCGCCAGCGCGAACAGCACCAGCAGCCGCCAGCCCCACTCCGCCGACACCCGGACGATCGGGTGCACCGTCTCCGCGGCGTGCCGTGACAGCGTGATTTTCCGCTCTGGACTTGGCTTCGGGTCGGTCACCTCCGTGAGCCTAATGTCTGCTGCCGGACGTAGTCCGGCTTAAGCCCGCGCATGGCCGGAGCGAAGGCGGAGGTACGCCTAACCGGCTCGGCCGCACCCTGTCCGCGATCACCGGTGCCGCGACCGCCGCGCAGCGCCGCGGACATGCCGACATGATCGAAACGCTAGATTGGACCCCGTGTCAGCGCCTCTGGAAGCGGTCAAACAGACCATGCGAACGCGCTGGCCGCTGTACCTGACATCGATGCTGCTGGCGAACGCTTTCGGCGCGGTTCTGGTGTGGGCGTTCATCCAGTACGGGCTACCCGTCCCCGAGGGCGAGCCCTCCGGTGCCAGGCGCACCGGCCTGCTGATCCCCGCCGTGGTCTTCGTGGCGGGCGGCCTGCTCAGCATGGCCGCCTCCGCGCTGATGCTGCGCCCGGTGATGCGCTGGCAGATGCGCGGCGGGCCGCCGAGCCGCCAGGAGCAGATGGCCGCGCTGCACGCACCGCTGCGCCAGGCGATCCTGCATCTCGCGCTGTGGCTGATCGGCGGCGCGGTGCTGGCCACGCTGATCATCAAGGACACTCCCGCGCTGGCAGGCGCGGTCATCATCACCGAGTGCATGGCCGCGACCATCGTGTTCGGTTTCACCTACATGCTGGGCGAACGCATTCTGCGCCCGGTCGCGGCCCAGGCGCTGACCGAGGGCACCTTCGACCACACCCTGACCCCGGGCGTCGGCACCAGGATGGCGATGACCTGGGGCATGGGCACCTTCGCGCCCACCATCGCGATCGTGCTGCTGTGCGTCACCCAGATCTCCTCGGAGGTGAAGTTCTCCGCGCAGTCGCTTGCCATCTCCATCCTGCTGCTGTGTGGCGTGGTGATCATGCAGGCGCTCGCGCTGTCCATGCTCACCGGTTCGAGCATCTCCGACCCGGTGCGCCAGCTCAGCCAAGCCATCGACCGGGTGCAGGCCGGGGCGCGCGACGTGCAGGTCGAGGTCTTCGACGGCAGTGAGATCGGGCTGCTACAGGTGGGCTTCAACCGGATGATGGAGGAGGCCGCCAAGCGTCGCCAGCTCCAGGAGTTGTTCGGTCAGCACGTCGGCGAGGAGGTGGCGCAGCGGGCGCTGGACTACGGCACCGAACTCGGCGGCGAGACCCGCTTCGTCGCGGTGCTGTTCGTCGACATGGTCGGCTCCACCGCCGCCGCCGCCGAGCGGCCGCCCACCGAGGTGGTGAGCCTGCTCAACGAGTTCTTCCGCATCGTGGTGGACGTGATCCACCGCCACCACGGCTTCGTGAACAAATTCGTCGGCGACGCGGCGCTGGCCATCTTCGGCGCGCCGCTGGACCGCCCGGACGCGCCGACCGCCGCGCTCGCCGCCGCGCGCGAACTGCGCGAAACCCTCCGGGAAGTCCCCGGCCTCGACATCGGTATCGGTGTCTCGGCCGGCCTGGCCGTCGCGGGGAACATCGGCGCGGCCAACCGCTTCGAGTACACGGTGATCGGAGATCCGGTCAACGAGGCATCCCGGCTCACCGAGCTGGCCAAAGAACGTCCCGGCCGGACACTGGCCTCGGGCAGCGCGCTGTATTTCGCCGAGGAAAGCGAGCAGGACCAGTGGGAAACCGGCGACGAGGTGCAGCTGCGCGGCAGACGCAGGAAGACGCTGCTGGCCTGGCCACGAGAACAGGCCGACGCGCCCGACGCTACCGATGCCGAAACGGCGCGTTCGTTAGGCTGACCGCGTGACGGCCGACGGGGAACTGGCAGGGGATCCTGCGCCGCCGCCCACGGCGGGTTCCCGCCGTGGCAGATTCCGCTGGCTGAAGTGGGTGCTCGGCGCCGCCCTGCTGGCCCTGCTGATCGCCGAGGGTGTGTACCTCTGGCCGCGCCTGCACGAGTCCTGGCGCAAGCTCACCGAGATCCACTGGGGTTGGCTGGCCGCCGCGATCTGGCTTCAGGCCGTGTCGATGAGCGGCTTCGCCCGGGTGCAGAAGCAGCTGCTCAACGCGGGCGGCGTCGCGGTGAGTCAGCGGAAATCCGTCGCGGTCGTCTACGGTGCGACGGCGATGTCGGTGACCTTGCCCGCGGGCCAGGTGTTCTCCACCGCGTTCACCTACCGGCAGACCAGGCGCTGGGGCGCCAGTCCGATCGTCGCCTCGTGGCAGCTGGTGTTCTCCGGCGTGGTCGCGGCAGTGGGCCTGGCGCTGCTCGGGGTCGGCGGCACGCTGCTGTCGGGCGGGCGAGTGGGTCCGCTGAACCTGATCCTCTCGCTGGCCGCCGTCGTCGCGCTGGTGTGGGCGGGCAATCACATATCGCGCGATCCCGGTTCGCTCGAGGCGCTGGCACGCAGGCTGCTCGCACTGGTCAACCGGGTGCGCAAACGGCCACCGGGGCAGGGGGCGGACAAGATCGCGGACGTGCTCGGCCAACTGGAATCGGTTGACCTCGGCAAGCGCGACGGCCTCTTGGTAGCGCTCTGGGCACTGATGCACCGTTTCGCCGACGTGGCCTGCCTCGGTGCGGCCTGTTACGCGGTGGGCGCAGATCCGCGCATCGCCGGTCTGTTGCTCGCGTTCGCCGTGGGCAAGGCGGTGGGGTCCATCCCGTTCGCGCCGGGCGGCATCGTCTACGTCGACGCGACGCTGATCTACGGTCTCACCGCCGCCGCGGGACTGCCCGCCGCGCAGGCGGTCGCCGCGGCGTTCGTCTATCGGATGGTGAGTTTCGTCCTGGTCGCGATCGTCGGCTGGATCGTGTTCGGGTTCCTGTTCCGCACCCGGGAGGCCGACGACGAAGAGTTCGAGAAGGAATTCGAGCAGCGGCGGCTGTGACAGGTCAGCCCGCGCGCTGGTCTTCGGAAGCCCCGTTACGCTGGCCCGCGTGAGGAAACTGCTGCCCTTCGTGGTCGATGCGCTGCTCGTCGTCGTCTTCTGCGCTATCGGCAGGCGCAGCCACGACGAGGCGGTGCTCACCGGCCTGCTGCGCACCGTGTGGCCGTTCGCGACGGGTTTGATCGCGGGATGGCTCGTCGTCGTGGCGCTCAGGTGGCGCGCCACCGCGGGCGAGATCACCGCCCTGTGGCCCGCCGGGGTCGTGATCTGGGCGTGCACCCTGATCGGGGGCATGCTGCTGCGCGTGGTCGGTGGTCAGGGCACGGCGGTCAGCTTCGTGCTGGTCGCCGGCGTGGTGCTCGCGGTGTTCCTGCTCGGCTGGCGCGCGGTGTACAAAGCCGTGCGGTGATCACGGCTCCGGCGTCGCCAGTGCCTGCAACATCCTGGCCGCCATCCGGGCGGTCGCGTCCTTGCTGTCCACATCGTTGATGTGGACGGCGAAGACCAGGTCGCCCATCGCCCCGATCAGCCACCCGTCCGGGCCCGCGGTCGCGGCGAACGCGTCGACGTCTCGGTAGCGGCGCACGGCGGCCAGCTCCGGCGCGTTGGTGGCGTCGCGCAGCATGACGCGCAGCCGGTCGGCGGTCTGCGGCGGCAGCGGGTCGAGCGGGGCATCGGTGGTGCTCGGGCGGCCTGCCTCGATCATCGGCGGCGGCACCGCTCCCCGCACGATCGCGGCCGCGGCGATGGCCATGCCGAACGGGCTGGCCAGCACGGCGTCCGAACCGCCGCCTTGCAGTACCTGCTCGGCGCTGCGTCCCGCGACGGCCAGACGGCCGGTCACCTCGTCGAGGCCGGGCACCTTGAAGTCGATGCCGACACCGAGCGCGGTCGCCGCCTCTGCCGCGTCCTGTACCGAGACGTCCTGTGGCGCCTTCCCCTTCACCGAGGCCGCGACGGCCCGGAACAGCTCCATGTTGCCGCCCACCGGATACAACCCGGTGAATGCCACCGAGCCGTGCTCACTGGCCTGGCTGTTCTGCGCGGCCGCCACCACCGCCCCGGTGGACGGCTGGATCGCCACGATCGAGGCCTGGGTGGCCGCGCTGACCACCGCGTCCTCGGCGGCGCGCTGCAAACGCTGGTCCATGGTGCCCGCGATATCGGGTCCCGGCGGGCCCTGCTGCCCGGCGAGCTGGGTGATGAACCGTCCGTCCTGTTCGAACAGCTGGACACCCCAGCCGGAATGCGCCTCCTGGCTTTCCTGCTGCACTTTGCGCAGCGCGTCGAGCATCGGCGACCAGACCCGGCGGTCGGCGGAGATCAGCCGCGGCTGCTTCTCCAGCACCACGCCGGGAATCGGCGCCATCCGCGGTTCCAGGATCTCGAAGTCACCCTCGCGCAGGTTCACCGCGACGATCGGCTTGCCCTGCGAGGTGGCCAGCTGCTGCATCAGCGACGGGCCGGTGATCAGCGGGGCGACCGGCTCGATGGCCTTGGCGAGCGCGTCGGTCGACGCGACCGGGTCGGGCATCTTGCCGGGATCGAGCTTGACCACGTTGATGGTCTGCTCGGTCATCAGCGGTGCGCCCGCGATGTCGTTGACCCGCGGCGGTGGCGTCGGGTAGGTGCGCACCAGCTGCACCGTTCGGTTGTGCGCGAGCTGCGGCATCACGACCGCGGGCTCCCAGGAGATCCGCCAGCCGATGGCCAGCTTGCGCACATTGCCCTCGAGGCTGTAGTTCCAGGTCTTCCGCTCGCCGAAGCTCCACTCGACGTCCATGCTGAAGATCGCGGACTGCGCGTCCAGACCGATGAACTGGGTCTTGCGGTAGTCGACCTTCGCGCCCTGCAACCCGGTAAACATTTGCTTCAGGGTTGCTGTGGCCGCAGTGGGGTACGACGTCAGGTCTGCCGCCTTGGTGTAGTCCTGATCGTCGAGCAGATCCGTGAAGCGCTCCACGACCGCTTCGGCTTCGTTCTGCTTCTCGTGTATCCCGCACGACCCGATCCCGAGCGCGAGCGCCGCCACCCCCATGAGTGCCATTGCGCCGCGAACACGAAAGCGGCGGGATCCCCACACGTCCATGTCGCCCACTCTTCACTCTTGTCACTCCAGTAACAAGACCACCGTACCCGAAAAAGACCAGACCGCGATGCCTCCGTAGCGAGGACGTTACCCATGCTCAGCATCCCAATTGTGCCCCGGGATCTTGCATCTCGGGGGGCCTTTCATGATCATCGCCCGGCCGCTCGGCGGCAACCGGCGCCGCTACCGTACCGGCCTTCCCGAAAAGTCGCGCGGTTACCCCCGCGGTCGACGTTTCGAATCAATAAATACCCCGAAAGGTGCGGAACGAAGCAATCGGACCCTCGTTCGCGTACAGCGGAACTCCAATGACCCGTTTGCGACGTAATCTTGTAATCACTGAAAGCACCGCAGCATAGTAAGTAGGTGACTCGTCATGAGAAACGCACACCGCGGCCGGGGTTTCGGGCGAACGGGCGGCTGGCAGCAGGCCGACCTGCCGGACCCGTCGGACGTTCCGGACTGGTTCGCCGGAAGATTGCCGAGTGACTGGTTCACCGGCCCGCCGGTGATCGAGGTCGATCGGGACGAGATCGTCGTCATCGGCGAGCTGGCGATCCCGCAACCGGAGAAGACGCCGGAGAACGACGACGCCGACACCCCGGCCGAAGAAGTGCCGCGCGCGACCAAGGAGGGCGCGGTCGCCCGGTTCCGCGAGTCGACCCGCCCCGCCCGCATGCAGATCGCGAACGAGGCGCAGCACCGCTACCGGCGCAATGTGGCCTGGGGCGTGTCGGTGGACGGGGAACGGATCATGTTCACCCATCTGGCCGTGCCCGTCATGACCCGGCTGCGCCAGCCGGAGCGCAAGGTACTCGACACTCTGGTCGACGCGGGTGTCGCCCGTTCCCGCGCCGACGCGCTGGCCTGGACGGTGAAGCTGGCGGGCCAGCACGCGGAAGCGTGGCTGGAGGAACTGCGCGAAGCCATGCGCAAGGTCGACGACCTGCGCTCGGAAGGTCCGCAGGGGTTGTAGCCGGTCGGGTCCGGTCCGAACGGCGTGGTCCGGCGCGGTATCTTGCCGTGCATGGCTGTGACCGCGACGCCGGGCCCGATCCTGGTTCTGAACGGCCCGAACCTCAACATGCTCGGCACCAGGCAACCGGAGGTGTACGGGTCGGCCACGCTCGAGGACGTCGTGGAGTTGTGCAGGGGGACCGCGGCGAGATTCGACCGGGAGATCGTCGCCTTCCAGTCGAACTCCGAAGGCGCCCTCATCGATCGCATCCACCAGGCGCGCGGCGCCGAGTCGGGCATCGTGATCAATCCCGGTGGACTCACCCACACCTCGGTGGCGCTACGGGACGCGCTTGTGATTCCGGAACTCCCCATCGTCGAGGTGCACATCAGCAATGTGCACGCGCGCGAGGAGTTCCGGCACCACTCCTACATCTCTCCCATCGCGACCGCGGTGGTCGCGGGGATGGGCATCCAGGGTTACGCGGCCGCCATCGAATTCCTGGCCCGTTCGGCCTGAGCTCACCGGAGCTGGAAGACGGGGAATCCGGGCGCGATGGCGGCGAGTTCCTCGTCGGTGGCGTCCTTGGTGACGCCCTCGAAGAACCTGCCGACCTCCCAGCCCCACTTCCGCAGGTAGAGGCGCAGCAGCGGCACCTTGTCGGCATCGGCCACCTCGGTGGCGGTGAACGTCTCCACCTTGCGGCCGAGCCGCAATTCTCCCCCGCCCGCCACGCGCAGGTTGCGCACCCACTGCGTGTGCCCGCGCGGCGCGACGAGGAAGCGCTCACCGTCCTCCCGCACCATCAGGTTGACCATCGTGGTGCGCCATTCCCCGCTCTTGCGCCCGCGCACCGCGAGCAGTCGCGACCCCATCACACTGATGCCGAGCTTGGGCAGCAGGTTGGCGAACCGGTTGAAGATCGCGTCGAATCCGGCGGGGCCGAGGTAGCGGGTGCTGAGGTCCATGACTACTCCTTGTTGTGAGCACTGCTCTCTATAGAGAGAAGTGTTCCACGGGGCGCGCCTTCAAGTCAAGAGCACTGCTCTCCAAGCTCCCCGCCCACCCTGAGGTTCATGATCAACGGCACATGAGCGCGGCATATCGCGAGTAGGCCCCTCCACTGCGTGCCGCTGACCAGGAAACGCCTCGCAGAGCCGATTAGGTCTCCGCATGGCTGGGCGCGCGGGAAACGGCTCTGCGAGGCGCAGGTGTGCGCGGGTCAGGCGTCGCCGCGGAGGAGAGCGTAGGTGGAGACGGGGTTGCCCGCCTGCTCGCTCGCGGCGACGGCCTTGCGCCAGAGCCCCTGGGCGGTGTGCGAGAGGACGGCGTCGACGCCGACTTCTTCACTCGCGTCGATGACGTGCTGTGCGCCCGCGTCCATCATCTTCAGACTGGCCAGGGAGGCCCAGCCGCCGTTCTGGTTGGCGACCGAGAACTCCTCCATGAAGTACGGGAACGCGGCGGCCGAGCGGATCGCGAACGGGACGAACGCCGCGATGTCGTGGCCGGAGCGATCGATCATCGCGGTGGCCTGGTCGAAGGCGAGCAGCCAGGGATGGAAGATGGTCAGGAGTCCCTGGTAGAAGACCTGCGCGAGGCCGTCGTCCGCGCCGAGGTATTCCTGCGGGCTCAACGGGCGCAGCAACTCGGCGTGCGCGTCGAACACCTCACGCGGGCCGCTGTAGAAGATGTAGGACGCCGGGTGCGTGATGTTGTCCCCCGCCGACATGACGCCGCCGGAGATGAATCGGGCGCCGTGCGAGCGAACCCACTGCGCGCCCTCGCGCGCCTTCTCCGGCGAATCGGAGGACAGGTTCGCGATCACCTTGCCTTTCAGGTGGCCGGTCGCCTGGCCCAGCACGTCGTACATGGCCGCGTAGTGGGTCAGGCTGAGCACGGTGACCTCGTTCGCGTCGAGCGCGTCGGCGACGGTCGCGGCGCGCTTCGCGCCGAGTTCGACCATGGCGTCGGCCTTTTCGGGGCTGCGGTTCCACACCGTCACCTCGACGCCCGCGTCCAGGAAGGCCCGGACCATCGCCTGCCCCATCGGCCCGAGGCCGACGACGGAGACTGCGTGGGCGGTGGTCTGCTCGGACATGATGTGTCCCTTCGGTTCTCGTCGGTTACTTGCTTCGGCGCCGGGTTTCATGGTCGTTCCCGCAGGTAGAGTCGGGAAGACCGAACGTCGAGGTGCGGTTGCTTACCTCGAGGTCCGAAACGAGGTCAGAGGAGCGCGATGGGCATGAGTAGTGACGCGGATCACGAAGTGTGTGGCATGACGGTCGCGATCGATGTCGTCGGCGGCAAGTGGAAGATGCACCTGATGTGGGTGCTCGGCACCGGCCCCCAGCGCTTCGGCCAGATCCGCAGGCTGCTCGACGGGGTCAGCGAGAAGGTCCTCGCCGAGAACCTGCGGCACCTGGAGTCCAGTGGCGTCGTGCACCGGGAGGTCTATCCCGAGGTCCCGCCGCGGGTCGAGTACTCGCTCACGCCGCTCGGCGAGGAGCTGGCCGTCGCGCTGCGTCCGCTCGAGGAGTGGGGCGACCGGCACCGGCACGAGCTGTCCGCGAATCTCCTGGCGTCGGCGAGCTGATCCCACCGCGGTAAGGAGCGACCGGCACCGGGCGTTCCGGCATCGGCGAGCTAGTCCAGCCACTCGGCGGCGATCCGCCCGCCGACGCGTTCGAGCAGTGCCGCCGCCTCCGCCATCGAGCGGTCCGGGTCGGGTTCCAGATCGGCGAGCGCATAGCAGCCCGCGAAGCCCGCGGACCGGATCTCCTCGGGTGCGAGCAGCGCGCGGCCCGCCACGGCGACCACCGGGACGTCCGCCTTGCGAGCGGCCGCGCACACGCCGACCGGCGCCTTGCCGCGCAAGCTCTGCTGATCGAGCGACCCCTCACCGGTGACCACGAACGTGGCGGTGGCGAGCAGGGCGGGAAAATCCAGCAACTCGAGCACGACCTCGATGCCGCTGCGCACCCGTGCATCCAGCACGGCGAGCGCACCGAAACCGGTACCGCCCGCCGCGCCCGCGCCGGGAAGCCGCGCGAACTGGGGGCCCACGAGTTCGGCCCAGGTGGTGAGCGCCGATTCGAGGACGTCGAGTTCGGCGGGTCCGGCACCCTTCTGTGGCCCGTAGACGGCAGTCGCGCCGGTCGGCCCGAGCAGCGGATTGTCGACGTCGCAGGCCAGCGTGAAGGTCGCACCGACGACACCGGGATGCAGCCCGGAGCGGTCCAGACGCGAGGCGTGGGCCAAAGCCGCTCCGCCGCGTGGCAATTCCCGTCCGCCGGCATCCAGGATGTGGACGCCGAGGGCCTGCAACATGCCCGCGCCGCCGTCGGTGGAGGCACTGCCGCCCAGGCCGAGCACGATCTCGGTCGCGCCGCGCTCCATGGCATGCGCCAGGACCACGCCGAGCCCATATGTGCTCGCGCCCAACGGGTCCGGCCGTCCCCCTGGCAAGTCCGCCAGACCGACCACGGCGGCCAGTTCGACAACAGCGGTCCTGCCGTGCCGGGCATAGGCCGTCCGGCGCGGTACCCCGGTCGGCCCCGGCGCCGTCAACTCCACCCGCGTCCAACCCGCCGCGACGAACGCCTCGACCGTGCCGTCACCCCCGTCGGCGACCGGCACCTGCCGGATCTCGGCATCCGGCGCGCTCCGGCGCAATCCCGCCGCGAGGGCCGCCGCCACCTCCGGCGCGGCCAGCGACCCCTTGAACTTGTCCGGAGCGAGGATCACTCGCGCAGCGGATGTCATCCCCACATTCTCGGACGCCACCGGATCGGCCGCACCACGACACGTCCGCCCACGAAACCCGTGCGCTCACGAGCGTCCGGACAAGAACGCACATACCACTGGTGTGAGTCGGCGAACTCGCTGTACGGCAACGTTCAGCTTGCGGGCAGCGGGGCTTGGTCGGCGCGGGTGATGTCGACCTTCCCGGTGCGCAGGTAGGTGAGCACGGCCTCGTCCACCGCGGGATTGCCGCGACCGAACGTGCCGTGGTCGCCGCCGTCCACGACGACCAGCGTGCCGCCCAGCGCCGCGGCCATGGCCGGGCCGCCTTCGTATTTGGTCAGCGCGTCGTGGCGGCTCTGCAACACCAGCGGCGGGGTGCGCAGCCCCGCACCGGTGATCGGCACCGGCTTCGTCACGGGTTTCCAGGAACCACAGGCCATTCCCGAGCGCACCAGGTCGGCGCGCGCGTCCATGGCGTTGCCGCCGGAGGCTATGGTGCCTGCCGCGGCGCCGAGCAGTTCCGGCCTGCCGGGCACGGCGTTCTCGTTGCAGGTGATCGCGCTGAACACGAACCGCCCGGTGGGGTCGGTCGAGGTCGCGCCCTCGATGGCCCGCAGGCGCTGCACGTTCGCCGGATCGGCCGCGGCGTCGGCCATCGCGCGGGCGAAGACCGGCCAGAAGGTGCGGGTATAGGTGGCCACGGTGGTCGCGCCGAGCAGCGGCACCTGCGCGGAGACGCCGCCGCTGACCAAGGTGCGCAACAGGTTCTGCAGCTTGCCGAGCTGCTCGACGCTGCCGGTGTAGCCATCCCTGGCGATCTCGGCCAGCGGCTCGGGCAGCGCGCCGGGCAGGTCGCCGACGCTCGCGGGCGGCGGGGTCAGGTTGGCGTACCAGCCGCCGCCCTGGGCCGCCGCCAACCGGACCCAGTTGCGATAGACCTGCAATGCGGTATCGCCGAGGTGGTATTCGTCGTCGTGTTCGGCGATCCAGGCGAACAAGTCGTCCAGGCGCTGTTTGCCCGCGACCTGCTGCTGGGCGAACTCCTCGGTCCACACCCAATCCGGGTTGACGTTGGAGTCCAGGACCATCCGGTCCACCCGGTCGCCGAACAGCGCCGCGTACACCGCGCCGAGGTAGGTGCCGTAGGACGTGCCCAGGTAACCGATCCGCTCCAGCCGGAGCGCGGCGCGCACGGCGTCGATGTCGCGGGCGGTGTTCTCGGTGGTGATGGCGTCCAGGTAACCGGGCTGCGCCGCGTCACAGGCCTTCTTGATCTCGTCGCGATTGCCGCCGCCGAGCGAGACCTGCCGGCCCTGCTCGTTCTTGGTGCTCGTGCCGCATTCCAGTGGCGTGGCCCAGCGCAGACCACGCGGCTGGACGGCGATCCGGTCGTAGTGCTCGGCGAGCCCGGCGGGGAATACCTCCACCCGGCGCGCCCAGTAGTCCAGCGCGTCCGCGCCGGGACCGCCGGGGTTGGCGAACAGGACACCTTCCCGCTCGCCCGTGGCGGCGATCCGGCTGACGGTCAGCTCGATCGTGGGCCCATCCGGTTCGGCGTAGTTCATCGGCACGCTGACGACGGCGCACCGCACACCCCGATCGGCGGGCACCGCACCCTCCGGACACCGGCCGAAGGCGATTCCCGGCGCGGCGTTCGCGACGCCGGTGACGATCGATCCCACGAGCAGGCCTGCGGCGACCACGGTGGCCGCGACCCGCGAAACCCGCGGTGTCCTCATCATTTTCGTACCTCCCCGAGCCTGCCCGCTCGCGCGCGACGACGGACCCGACCAAGAGCATTCTGCGTAGGCCCGCCGGGACAGACAAGTCGGTGGCGGGATTCCGCCCGGTCGGGCGTGTGATTTATCCGGACACCGGCGCACAGAGTAGCGTCGAGCCATGTCGACCGAGGTCAGCAACAACACCGCACTGGAACGCTTCGAGATCTACGTCGACGGTGCGATCGCCGGCTACGCCGAATACCAGGACACGGCTTCCGAGCGCGCGTTCGTGCACACCGAGATCTACTCGTCCTACGAGGGCCAGGGCTATGCGCGGCTGTTGGTCGAGACCGCGCTGAACAGCACCCGCGACGACAAGCTCGGCGCGCTGCCCATGTGCCGGACGGTCCACCACTTCATCGAGACCCGCCCCGAATACCTCACGATGGTGCCGCACTGGGCGCGCGACCGGCTGAACCTGCCGCAGTAGGTCCTCAGTAGGCCGCGACGGCGGCGTCGAGCGCCTTCTGCAGATCGGTACGCACCAACCGGGCGATGTCGCCGGGCCGGGGCGGCAACTCGAGTATGGGGACCCCGAAGTGGAAGCTGGCTCCCTTGGCGTCCTCCTTCGTCGGCCGCACCGCCGGGTCCCGGCGCGGACCGTAGCTCAGTGCCATCGACACCAGCACGGGCTCGACGCCGAGCTTCATCGCGCGGAACGCGATGTGCCCGATGCCGCTGCCCACCGCTTGCACGCGGGCCGGGTCCACGTCGTTGCAGGTGCCCTCGGGGAAGACCGCGATGCCGTCGCCGCGGGCCAGCCGCTCCGCGCAGACGTCCATCATGCGCTGGCCCGCGGCGTTCACCGCGCGGATGCCGTGGTCCTTGCCGCGGAACACCGGGATCCCGCCCATCATGTCGATCTTGCGCCGCTGATCGGGATCGACGAACAGTTCGTCCTTGGCCAGCACGCGCACCCGGCCGATCACCCGCCGTAGCCCGCTGCGCCACGCGGCCGCGGCCACGGTGTAGGGGTCGCTCTCGGAGAGATGGTTGATCGCGATCAGCAGCGGCCTGTTCTGCCTGATCACCGTGCGGAGCGCGGCGCGCGCGCCCTCCGCGTAGGTGACGCGCGGGTGGTAGCGGCGGCCGAGAACGGCGTAGGCCCCCCATGCCTTCAGGCGGTTCTGGCGATGATCGCGGTAGTAGTCGTACACGGTGTCGCTGTTCTCGAGGCGCACCTCGGGCGGTTCCATGAGCTGGACTCTACGATGTGGCGCCGATGGCGCGACGGGGCGTCCGCCGTCGGCCGTCACCCGTTCGGCGAATCCGGAACACAGAAGTCGGCCGCAGAAGGCGCATTGTGGGCGAACAGCTGCGATGATGTCGGAGTGGCACGCGCAGAAGACCCGGACGATCGGAAGACCCGCGGCGGGCACGGTGACCGCAGGCGACGCGAGTTCCGGCACGGCGAGCAGGTGGTTCGTGCCGGGACGCTGCTGGTGTCGTCCACCGAACTGGTCGAACCCACTTTCCGGCGCACCGTCGTCTACATCATCGAGCACAACGAGGCGGGCAGCCTCGGCGTGGTGCTCAACCGCCCGAGCGACACGGCCGTGCACGACGTGCTGCCGCACTGGACGGACGCGGTCGCGGCGCCACGCACGTTGTTCATCGGCGGCCCGGTGAAGCGGGACGCCGCGCTGTGCCTGGGCACCGTCCGGGTGGGCGCGCGCATCGAGGGCGTCCCCGGGCTGCGGCGGATCGATGGACGGGTCGTCCTCGTCGACCTGGACGCCGATCCCGAGCGGGTCGCCCCGCTCGTCGAGGGCATCCGGATCTTCGCGGGCTACGCGGGCTGGACCTTCGGGCAGCTCGAGGGCGAACTGGAGAACGACGACTGGATCGTGGTCTCGGCCCTGCCGTCCGACCCGATCAGCACGGGCCGCGCGGACCTGTGGGCGCACGTGCTGCGCCGTCAGCCGCTCCCGCTGTCCTTGCTCGCGACACACCCGATTGAACTCGAACGCAACTGAGACCGTGTACTCCTCGAAGGGACCGAAGGAGACACGACATGAGACCCGACAACTGAACCGGCGAGAGCATGGGTGACGCATCGAATGCGCCCACCGACCGGACCCGCAATTCGAGCGGAGAGGTATCCAGTTGTGCGCAAGGTACGCGGCGAGACGGGCCCGCCCGACGACCAGTCCGAATTGATGCGGGCTCTCTACCAGGAACACGCCGCCCCGCTGTGGCGGTACACGCTCGGCTTGGTTCGGGACCGGGGACGGGCAGAGGACATCGTGCAGGAAGCGTTGCTGCGGGCCTGGCAACGGCCGAACGTCTTGGATCAATCCACCACGTCGGCGCGGGCGTGGCTGTTCACCGTGGCGCGCAATCTCGCCGTGGATGAGCACCGCAGCGCCCGCAGCAGGCGCGAGTTCCGCACCGACAACCCACCCGAACGGGCGGCCCCCGACCACTCCGATCGTGCGCTGGACGGCTGGCTGGTCGCCGATGCCCTCGGCAAGCTCAGCGCCGACCACCGCGAGGTGATCGTGCGGGCCTACTACCGGGGACTGTCCACCCATCAGATCGCCGAGGAACTCGACGTCCCGCCGGGCACGGTGAAGTCCCGGATGCACTACGGTATGCGCGCGTTGCGCCTGGCACTACAGGAGATGGGGGTGACGAATCAATGACGGACATCACCGACGACTTCAGCACGTGGGACGCCGCGTATGTGCTCGGCTCCCTCACCCGCGAAGAGCGCCTGCAGTACGAGAGCCACCTCGCCGCCTGCCCCGACTGCCGGGGCGCCGTGGCCGAACTCGCGGGATTACCGGGCATGCTCGCCCTCGTGGAGACCGACATCGCGCTCGCGATGATCGAGCCGCCCGCGCGAACCGCTGAGTCCGCGGCGGTCCCACCTCCCCCGCCCATGCCGACACTCCCACCGCCACCCCGGCTCGCCGACGCGGCCGAGCGGCGCCGCCGCCGCAGCGGCTGGACGTCGGTGGGCATCGCGGTGGCCTCCGCCGCGGCCGCGGTGGCGATCGCCGTCCCGATCGCGATCTCGGTGTCCGGATCGAACGATTCGCAGGAGCCGGGCACCAGCGAGCAGGCGTTCGTCGAACGCCAGATGACTCCGCTGGAGCCGACGCCGGTCTCGGCGAACTTCAAGCTCGTCCCGGCGGGCGACCGGACACGCGTGGTGATGTCCTGCAGCTACCCACCGGGCGAGCAGCTGCGCTACAGCGCGAATCTCGCGCTTTACGTCACCAGCACCAGCGGCCAGCAGCAGAAACTCGACGAGTGGCCCGCGGGCCCGGGCACCGAGCTGACCATCGACCGGACCATCGAGGGCGCACCCGATCAGGTCCGCTCGGTGGAGATCCGCGCGGCGAACACCGGGAGAGTGCTGCTCACCGGCACGGTCTGATCGTTCGGACGATCCCCTGCGGGGTACTGCCCCGCGGGGATCGCGGATCGGTGGCGGCTAGATGTCCAGGTCCTCGATCTTCGGCCCCCCGGCCACGTCCGCAACCCGCCGGTAGAGCTTGTCGGGCAGCTGCCCCTTCAACTCGTCCAGGGAATCCACCACGACGAAGACGAAATCGCCCCAGTCCTGTTGCCCGACGCCGAGCAGGCGGCGCCAGCTCTTCGGGTCCCGCCAGTCCTTGAGCCAGTTCGCGCCCGCGTCGACGGGATATTCGTCCCAGTTCGAATACTGGGCGTGCATCACGTACTTGCCCTTGCGGCTGCGATACACCTGGATGTGCTCGATCCGCGTATCGTTGACCTCGTGCCACTCCCCCAGCAGAGTGCCGGAGAAGCGGACTTGGCGCACACCGTCGCGGCCGACCTTGACCACGATCTCGTCGTAGCCCTCCAGCCGACCCTCCTCGAGTTCGATGAACCGGCGCAACGCCGTGACCACCGCACCCGAAAGGTTGCCGCCGACCAACTCTTGCGCGCGCTGGAACAGCGGAAGGTCGTCGTCGGCAACGTAGATCGTCTTGTTGGGCATACCCCGACTATACGTAGATGTATACGTACACGCAAGGTGTCACTCACCTTCGCCTGAAGCAGCGTTGAACCGTTCGGCGGTCCGGCCCGTATCACTCCTGTACGCAGTCGATTCATCGTCAGCGGAAAGGAGCGCCGATGCGGACTCGGGTCGTAGACCATCTGGTGCGAGCGGTGTCGGCGTTGGGTGTTCGGCACATCTTCGGGGTGGACGGCGCAAACATCGAGGACCTGTACGACGCGATCTTCGACGCGCCGGAGTACGTCACGGGGGTGGTCGCCAAGCACGAGTTCTCCGCGGCCACCATGGCCGACGGGTATGCCCGCAGCACAGGTGGCTTCGGCGTCGTCGCGGCGACCTCCGGCGGCGGTGCGATGAACCTCGTCGCCGGACTCGCCGAATCGTTCGCGTCGCGTGTGCCGGTACTCGCACTGGTCGGCCAGCCGCCGACCGCCCTGGAGGGCAACGGCGCGTTCCAGGACACCAGCGGACGCGCCGGGACCATCGATGCGGTCCGCCTCTTCGGCGCGGTCAGCACCTATTGCGCACGGGTGGAATCGGCCGCGGATGTGCCGGAGCAGCTGGACCGGGCGATGCGGGCCGCCCGGCACGGCGGTCCCGCGGTACTACTGCTGCCCAAAGACGTGCAGCAGGCCGAGCTGGGCAACGTCGCCCCGTTTCGGCCCAGCCCGCGAACGCGCCGGTCCGACCACGCCGGAATCGCTCGCGTACGCGCCGCGCTCACCACGGCCCGGCACACCGGCAAGATCGTGATCATCGCGGGTGATCAGGTCGCGCGCGACGACGCGCGCGCCGAGTTGGCCCGCTTGGCCACCGCGCTGGAGGCCGCGGTGGGCGTCGCGCCGGACGCGAAGGACACCTTCGACAACACCGATCCCGCCTTCCGCGGTGTCGCGGGCAGCATGGGTCACCCCGAGCTGACGGCGGCCATTCGCTCCTCGGCCCTGTGCCTGCTGGTCGGCACCCGGTTGCCGGTGCCCGCCCGCGCCGGCGCGGAGACCGCGCTCGCCGAACGCGCGGTCGCGAGCATCGGCGTGGCGCCGCCGTACCTGCCCGCCATCCACGCGACCAGTACCGATCTCGCGGGAACGCTCGCCGAACTCGCCGACGAACTGGACGACGGCAGCACCGGATCCGAACGCGTGCTCGCGGCGCAACCGCTGACTTCGCTGCGTGTGCCCGCCTCCTCCGGACCCGGTCTGCGCTATCGGGACGCGGTCGAGACGATCGACGCGGTCTTGCCCGAGGGCACCGACGTGTTCGCCGACGCGGGCAACACCGGGGCGGCCGTCGTGCACCACCTGCGGGTCCCACGGGGCGGCCGGTTCGTGGTCGCCCTCGGCATGGGCGGGATGGGTTACGCGTTCGGCGCCGGCATCGGGTCCGCGTTCGCGCGGCACGTGCGAGCGGATGGCGTCCGGCGGACGGTGGTCATCGCCGGTGACGGCTCGTTCTACATGCACGGTATGGAGTTGCACACCGCGATCGAGCACGCGCTGCCGGTCACCTTCGTCGTGCTGAACAACAACGCGCACGCCATGTGCGTGACCAGGGAGCAGCTGTACTACCGGGATCGCTACAGCTTCAACCGATTTCGTCCGGCCTACCTGGGCGCGGGCGTCGCCGCGATGTTCCCCGAGCTGCCCGCGTTCTCGGTGCACACCGTCGGCGATCTCGCCGCAGCGCTGCGACGCTGCCTGGAAACCGAGGGTCCGTCATTCCTTTCGATCGAATGCGACCCCGATGAGATCCCCCCGTTCCTGCCCTTCCTGACCACCGTCGAGCAATCCGGGAAGGCCCGATGACCCACACTCGCCCAACCCGTGCGGACGCCGCGCCTGCGCCCGCCGAGAGGAGCACCCCGTGACCGCGACTTCCCTGCCCGCCCTCAGCGACATCCCGGAGGAGGGTCTGCCGAATGTGCTCCGCGTCGAGAAGTTCGACAAGGAGGCCGCCACTCCGCTCATCATGGACATGCTGCGATCGGTGTACCCACACGACCAGATCTACGGCGAATACTGCCCGGTGCAGGGCTATATCGCCGCACCGCCGCGAGAGGTGTACGAATACCTCGCCGACACCAGGTCGCTGGAGGAGTGGACCTACAGCATGCGCGGGTTCGCCGAGACCGACGAACCCGGACTGTGGCTGGCCTATGACCGGCTGGGCGCCGACACCAAGATCTTCACCCGCACCGTCGCGAACCCCGACGCCATGACCGTCGACTACCACTGCGCCTGGGACCAGTCACGGCACCTGTGGATGATCTACCTGCTGCGCGTGGTCGACGCGCGAGTGGTGTTCGACAAGCCGGGTTCGGTTGTCCTGTGGGTGAATTGCAAGCACCCGTTCTACGACGAGAACCCCTACCCGGAGACCGCGCCGCCGAAGCGGGAGGTGTGGGTCGGCGATTTCTGGGAGCTGTTCTCGGCCGGTCATCAGCTGGAGATGGACAACCTCAAGGCCATCTGCGAGTACCGGGCCACCCACGGCCTGCCCATCAAGCCCGACTGGATGAAGTGAGACCCGCTATGCACCAGAACACCTCCGGCCTACCCCCGGTCAGCCTCGTCGACGTGTCCTCGTATCTACCCGGCGAACCGGTCGGCACCGAATACTTCACCCAGTTCGCCCGCTCGGACCGGATGGCCAAGAACGTCATGTTCCGCGCGCCCAAGGGCCGCCACCACATAGCGCGCGACGAGACCGCGGTGGACATGGTCGAGCGCGCCGTCGCACCGCTGATCGAACGCAACGGCGCCGACGCGATCGCCGAGGTCGACGTCCTGCTCACGCACACCCAGCTGCCGGACAATCCGGTGCTCGGCAGCGGCCCCGAGGTGGCCCGGCGGCTCGGCCTCCGTCCCTCGTACGTCTACGATCTGCACAACGGCGGGTGCGCGGCGTTCGTGCACATGATGGCGATGGCGCGCATGATCCTGCAGACCACCTCCGCCCGAACCGCCCTGATCGCGGCGAGCCAGAACTGCGCGGGACCGGTGTTCACCCAGACCGAGATCCGTAAGCTGGCCCAGGCTCCGGTGCCCGGCGACGGCTGCGGAGTGGGGCTGCTGCGCAAGGACGACAGCGCGCCGATCCTCGACATCGAATGCCGCACCTATCCCGAATTCGCGGGAGACATGGAGTTCTCCACCAACGGCGAGCGCAAGTACTGGGAGCCGGGCGAGGGACAGGGGTGCGTCAGCTTCACCGAGTCCAAGGTCACCAAGGTGTTCGCCAGGGGCAACCGGCTGGTTCCGGAAGTCGCCCTCGCGGTGTGCGATCGGCTCGGCGTGCGCGGACGCGACGTCGACACCTTCGTCACCAATCAGCCGAACCGTCTGTTCCTGCGCAACTGGCACGACGCGCTGGAGCTTCCGGCGCAGCGGCATCCCGACACCTTCGACTCCTGCGGAAATCTGTTCGCCGCCGGTATCCCGGTGACCCTGGACGTGGAGAACCGGGCGGGACGGCTGGCCAACGGCTCGCTGGTCCTGCTGGCGGGGTTCGCCCACGCGGGCGACTTCGCGGGCGCGGCCGCCGTCCGCTGGGGAGCCGCGCGATGAGCGTGCGCGTCGTCGACGGCACCCGGCCCTCCCGCAGGCACCCCGCGCCCCGGGTGCCGCCTCGTTTCGACCTCACCCTGAGCGAGAACCCGTTCCCGCCACTGCCTTCGGTGCTGCGGGCGGTGCACATGACGCTGGCACAGGCCAACCGATACCCGGAGTTCCTGCCGCATCGGCTGCCGTCGCTGATCGCCCGGCATGTGCATTTGCGGGCGGATCAGGTGGTGGTCGGCTCGGGGGCGACCGGGGTGGCCCTACAGATCATGCAGGCGCTGACCACGCCGGGCACGGAGATCGTCTACAGCGCGCCGACGTTCGACGGGTACCCGATCATGGCCGACATGACCGGCCTGGTCGCCGTGCCGGTGCCGCTGGACGCGACGGGGAACCAGGATCTGCGGGCGATGCGCCGCGCCATCGACCGGCGCACCGCACTGGTCGTGGTGTGCCGTCCGCACAATCCCACCGGCACGGTGCTTCCGGCGGATGAGCTGAAGGCGTTCCTGTCCGACGTGCCCGCCCGGGTTCCGGTGATTCTCGATGAGGCGTACGTCGAATTCCTCGGCGCGGCCGAGTGCGTCGACCCGCTGGCACTGATCGCGAAACACCCCAACCTGCTCGTCCTGCGGACCTTCTCGAAGGCGTACGGATTGGCCGGGCTGCGAATCGGTTACGCCTTCGGCAACACCGAACTGATCGCGCGAGTGGGCAAGTTGCAACTGCCCTTCGGGCTGAGCGCGGCGGCGGTGGCCGCGGTCGCCGCCTCCTACGCCGCCGAACCCGAACTCGCCGCACGAACGCTCCGCATCACCGGAGAACGAGACGCGCTCCGTGCCGCACTGGTGGCCCGCGGTTTCGCGATACCGGAAAGCCGCGCCAACTTCTTGTTCGTCCCCGGTCCCGGCACCGTCACCACCCTCCGTCGCGCGGGGATCGCCGCGAAGCCTTATCCGGACGGCAGCGCTCGGATCGCCGTCGGCGACCCCGCCGCCGACCATGCGGTTCTGCAAGCGCTTCTGGCGCACACTTCGTGACCGTTACGACGGCGACTTCTTGCACAGGTGGGCCGGTCGGCAGTGCGCTCGAGCCCGCGACGGCGCGGAGATGATCCGGCCGAGGCCGGTCTGCTTGCGGCGGAGGTAGGGCGGGCCGTGTCGGATCGTCCCGTCCGACACGGCCCGTACCGAGCGCGGCGTCACGCGGTGAGGGCGCGGATCGGCTCGGCGGCGGTGATGTGACGACGGCGAGACGGGAGCATCGATGTCGGGTGCGAGATGCTCCACGCCGCGCTCTTGCAGATGAACTCCTTGACTCGCGCGGCCGCCCGGCCGGTGAGGGCGGAGGGCTTGGGCTGATCGTCGGGGGTGACCCACTGGACGACGGCATCGCGGCGGCCGAGGCTGATGCACTGGGCGGTGTAGCCGATCGAATTGCCGGGGATCTTTCGGCCGGTCAGACGTGCGGCGATGACGTCGGCGGCGTGATATGCCGACGGGACACCCGAGGCGCAGGACATGCGCAGCGGCTCGCCGTTCGCCCCGGGGGCGAGCGCGGCGTCGCCGACGGCGTAGACATCGGGGTGCGAGACCGACCGCATCGTGTCGTCGACGATGATCTGCCCGGTCGCCGACACCCGCAGGGTGGTGGCCGCGGCGATCGGGTGGACGGCGAAACCGGCTGTCCACAGCGTCATTCGGGCGGGGATCGTGCGGCCGTCGCTGGTGACGGCGCCGGTCGGCTCGACGTGGGCGATGTCGGTGTGCTCGTGCACGGTGATGCCGAGCCGGTCGAACGCCTTGCGCAGATGCTGCTGGGCCTTCGCGCTCAGCCAGTCGCCGAGGCCGCCGCGAGCGACGACGGCGACCGCGAGATCCGGTCGAGCCTCAGCGATTTCGGTGGCGGCTTCGATGCCGGTGAGACCAGCGCCGACGACCAGCACGGTCGCACCCGCGCCCAAGCCGGCCAGACGCTCGCGCACCCGCAGCGCGGACTGCTTGCCCGCGATGTCGTAGGCGTGCTCGGCCACACCGGGCACGCCGCAGTCGGCGGCGGCGCTGCCGAGGGCGTAAACGAGAGTGTCGTAGGTGATCTCACGGCGGCCATCGGCGGCATCGATGTCGACCACCTTCCGGTCGACATCGATCGCGGTCACCCGCGCGGGCACAACCCGCACGCCCGTGCCGGCGAAGACATCGGCCAGCTCGCGGGTCTTCAGCTCCTGACCTGTGGCCAGCTGGTGCATGCGGACCCGCTCGACGAACTCCGGATCGGCGTTGACGAGATCGATCTCGACATCGGCGGGATGCAGCCGCTTGGCCAGGCGACCAGCGGCGTTGGCTCCGGCGTATCCCGCGCCGAGAACGACGATGCGATGCTTCATGGTCTCACTCCTGTCTGGGTGGTGTTCGCTTCCTGAACCGGACAGCGGCGCGGAACCTGACAGAAGCGGAGTGTGATCTAGGTCACCATACGTCGACCAGGGGGTTTCCGTGCTCGGACATCGCCCAGCGACGCGTGGCGCGGACGAGCTTGCTCGGGTTGGCCTGGGTGTGCACGGCCGCGATGCCGTCGGTCGTCACCTCCAGGCAGATGACACCGACGACCCGATCGCCGACCACGATCACCAGCGCGGGCACGCCATTGGCCACGGCGGCGAACAGAGCGGCGCGACCGCCGATCATCGCCCACTTGGCGCCGGTCGGCTCGAACAGACGGCGCAGGAATCGCGCCACCCGCAGCGCGCCGGTGATCGGCTCCGGTAGCGAGAAGACCACGCCGCCACCGTCACCCGCGCTGATCGCGTCGTCGGTCAACATCCGCACCAGCGAGTCGGTGTTGCCGCTCAGCGCGGCAGCGAGAAACTCGTCGACGATCTTGCGGGCGGCGGCCTCATCGATCTCCACGCGGGTCCGGTCGCCGGTCACGCGCTGTTTCGCGCGCCGGTAGATCTGATAGCAGTTGGACTCGGTGATATCGAGGATCTCGGCGATCTCGTTGTGCGCGTAGCCGAATGCCTCGCGAAGCACATACACCACGCGCTCATTGGCCGACAGCCGTTCCATCAGGGTGAGCATCGCGATCGACACCGATTCGCGTTGCTCGACGGTCTCGGCCGGGCCGAGCATCCGGTCCCCGGCAAAGATCGGCTCGGGCAGCCACTGGCCTACATATGCCTCTCGCCGTACCCGTGCCGAAGCGAGCTGGTTGAGGCAGATATTGGTGAGCACCTTCGTCAGCCACGCCTCGGGCGTCTCGACGAACGCGCGGTCGGCGGCGTGCCAGCGCATGAACGTATCCTGCACCGCGTCCTCGGCATCGCTCGCCGAACCCAACAGGCGATACGCGATCGCCTCCAGTCGCGGCCGGCAGTTCTCGAATACCTCGACCTCAGGCGCACCAGCCGACATGGCTCGAAACTAACCGTCGCCGCCCGCTTCCGCCAACCGCTACACCCGCCACCCCAGAACAGATCAGTAGCGGACGTCGATGAGGCCACCCAGCCGGTACGGACGACGTCCGGGCAGGCTTGGAGTAGTCGAGCGGAAGTGATTCGATCGAGGGATGTGGCGCGCATTCGAGGCCAACCCGGCGCCCGCGCACGGGACCGCCAGTCGGGTCCTGTTCCGGTTCGCCGTGGGACGACGAGCGTTCATCCTGCGCCAGACGATCATCGAACCCGGCGGCTCCAGCGGGTGGCACTATCACGACGGGACGCTGTTCGTCCTCGTCGCGCGGGGGACGCTCGATCACCCGGGCGCGGACTGCGCGCCGGTCACCTATCGGCGGTGGCGAGTCTTCCGCGAACCGAGCGGGCCGCGCTACCCGCATGTCGCCCGCAATATCGGGACCGAGCCGGTGCTGCTGTGCGTGCTCTACGTCACTCCGGTCGGCAGCCCGCTGTCGCGCAGCGTGGCGCCGCCGAAGTGAAGCGCGGTTGCCCTCAGCTCGCGGGCTGGCAGGCGTCGCGAAGTGAGCACGCTCCGCAGGAGCTGCCGCAACCGCCGGTCTCGGGGGGCGGAGCGATGGCGTCGGCGGCCTGTGCGGCGGCATTCGCGCCCGCGCCGAGGGTGAACAACGCGACCACGGCGGTGCAGGCCGCGACCACCAGCGCGACGAATCCGCCGGCGACCAGCGCGACGAGACCACCGGCGAACAGCAACGCCCCGGCCGCGATCGAGGTGGGCGCGGCGACCCGGTTGGCGACGCGGAACGTCTCGCCGGTGGACAACGCGGCCTCGGTGTGCACCCCGAAGAAACGATTGCGGGGCAACCGGCCGGTCAGCCCGAGTGCGCCGGTGGTGACGGCTACGACAGCCAGCGCGAACAGGACGAGAGCGACGACGAACACCCATGCAGGCTAGCGCATCGGTGCCGCCGGGCCGATGACGGGCGGTGCGACCGAGAACACGTCGGCAAAGTCCAGGCCAGCCCGATTTTCGGTCCAGCGGAGGTGACGTTCTACCCTGATAGACGAAGTTTGTCGGGGATCGGCGACCACAAGAAGGCAGGACCGTGCAAGACACACGCGCAACCGAAAGCGATGTACCAGAGCATCGGTACAACGCGGAGCTTGCCGGCCGCATCGAACGCCGGTGGCAGCGAACGTGGGACGAACGCGGAACCTTCCATGCGCCGAACCCGGTGGGACCGCTGGCGGGCCCGACGCCGCCGGACAAGCTGTTCGTGCAGGACATGTTCCCCTACCCCTCGGGCGCGGGGCTGCACGTCGGACATCCGCTGGGTTATATCGCCACCGATGTCTTCGCCCGCTACCACCGCATGCACGGCCGCAATGTGCTGCACGCCCTCGGCTACGACGCCTTCGGCCTGCCCGCCGAGCAGTACGCGGTGCAGACCGGCGCGCACCCGCGCGAGACCACCGAGTCGAACATCGCCACGATGCAGCGCCAGCTGGACCGGCTGGGTCTCGGCCACGACCGGCGGCGCTCGTTCGCGACCACCGACCCGGAGTACTACCGCTGGACGCAGTGGATCTTCCTGCGCATCTACAACGCCTGGTACGACCAGGAGGCCGATCGCGCCCGCCCGATCACCGAGCTGGAGGCCCAGTTCGCCTCCGGTGCGCGGGCGGTCCCGGACGGGAAGGACTGGGCCGCGCTGAGTCCCGCCGAACGCGGCGCGCTGCTGGACTCCTACCGCTTGGTCTACCAGACGGATTCGATGGTGAACTGGTGCCCGGGTCTGGGCACCGTGCTGTCCAACGAAGAGGTCACCGCCGAAGGTCGCAGTGAGCGCGGGAACTTCCCGGTGTTCCGGAAGCGGCTGTGGCAGTGGATGATGCGCATCACCTCCTACGCCGACCGGTTGGTCGACGATCTCGACCGGCTGGACTGGCCGGAGAACGTCAAGGCCATGCAGCGCAACTGGATCGGGCGTTCGCGCGGGGCGCAGGTGAGGTTCGACGCCGACGGCGAGCAGATCGAGGTTTTCACCACCCGGCCCGACACCCTGTTCGGCGCGACGTACGTCGTGCTGGCGCCCGAACACGAGCTGGTGGACAAGCTGACCGCGGCCGCGTGGCCCGCCGACGTCGATCCCCGCTGGACCAACGGCGGGGCCGCGTCCCCGGCGGACGCCGTCGCGGCCTACCGCAGGTCGATCGCGGCCAAATCGGATCTGGAGCGTCAGGAGAACAAGGAGAAGACCGGCGTCTTCCTGGGCAACTACGCCACCAACCCGGTGAACGGCACACCTGTGCCGATCTTCATCGCCGACTACGTGCTCAGCGGATACGGCACCGGCGCGATCATGGCGGTACCCGGCCACGACCAGCGCGACTGGGATTTCGCCACCGCGCTCGGGCTGCCGATCAAAGAGGTCATCTCCGGCGGCGACATCACCGTCTCGGCCCACTCCGGTGAGGGCGAACTGGTGAATTCCGGCTACCTGGACGGGCTGTCGGTCGAAGACGCCAAGGCCACGGTGATCGCCCGGCTGGAGTCCGACGGCCACGGCACCGGCACCATCCAGTACAAGCTGCGCGACTGGCTGTTCGCCCGGCAGCGCTATTGGGGCGAGCCGTTCCCGATCGTCTACGACGAGCAGGGCGCACCGCACGCGCTGCCGGAGTCCATGCTGCCGGTGCGGCTGCCGGAACTCGACGACTTCGCGCCGGTGACCTTCGACCCGGACGACGCGACGTCCGAACCGTCGCCGCCGCTGGCCAAGGCCACCGACTGGGTGCATGTCGAACTGGACCTGGGCGATGGGCCCAGGAAATACCGCCGCGACACCAACGTCATGCCGAACTGGGCGGGCAGCTCGTGGTATCAGCTGCGCTACGCCGATCCGACGAACACCGAGGCGTTCTGCGCCCAGGAGAACGAGGCGTACTGGCTGGGTCCGCGCGCCGAGGTCGGCGGGCCGGACGATCCGGGCGGCGTGGACCTGTACGTCGGCGGTGTCGAGCACGCGGTGCTGCACCTGCTGTACGCGCGGTTCTGGCAGAAGGTGCTGTTCGACCTGGGCGATGTCAGCAGCTCGGAGCCGTACCGGCGACTGTTCAACCAGGGCTACATCCAGGCGCACGCCTATACCGACGAGCGCGGCGCGTACGTGCCGGCCGCCGAGGTGGTCGAACGCGACGGCCAGTTCTTCTGGACCGACGCCACCGGCACCGAGATCAGGGTGTTCCAGGAGTACGGCAAGATCGGCAAGTCGCTGAAGAACGCCATCTCCCCGGACGAGATGTGCGATCTGTACGGCGCCGACACCTTCCGCTTCTACGAGATGGCCATGGGTCCGCTGGACACCTCGCGGCCGTGGGCCACCAAAGACGTCGTCGGCGCGCACCGGTTCCTGCAACGGGCCTGGCGCCTGGTGGTGAACGAGGAGTCCGGCGCGCTGCGGGTCACCGACGCCGAGCCGACCGGCGAGACGCTGCGCCTGCTGCACAAGACGATCGCGGGCGTGGACGAGGATTTCGCCGCGTTGCGCGACAACACGGCGGGCGCCAAGCTGATCGAGCTGACCAACCACCTGACCAAGAGCTACCCGGACGGCGCGCCGCGCTCGGTGGTGGAGCCGCTGGTGCTGATGCTGGCGCCGCTGGCCCCGCACGTCGCCGAGGAGCTGTGGGAGCGGCTGGGCCACACCACGTCCCTGGCGCACGGCCCATTCCCGGTCGCCGATCCCGCCCTGCTGGTCGAGGAGTCGGTGGAGTACCCGATTCAGGTGAACGGCAAGGTGCGCAGCCGGATTCAGGTGGCGGCCGACGCGGACAACGCGGCGATCGAGGCGGCCGCGCTGGCCGATGAGAAGATCGCCCAGCTGCTCGACGGCGCGGCGCCGCGCAAGCTGATCGTGGTGCCCGGACGCTTGGTGAACATCGTCGCCTGAGCGCTCGGCGGGCCCGCCCCGCGTCGCACCGGTCGGCACCGGCGAGCTGTCGGCCGGGCGAACGCGCCCGCGGATATCAGTACGGCCGGAGCACGACCTCGGTCGGGTGTGCGTCGCGCGGAGTGTCGATGGCGCAACGCACCGTGTATGCCACCGTCTCGGGGGTGAGGAAATCCTCCGCCCGGTACTCGCGCCCCTCGCCCGCGATGATCTCTCGCTGCATGTCGGTGTCGATGCGCCCCGGATGGATCGAGGTCACCCGCAGTTCCGGCTCCTCCTGCCGCAACGCGTCACCGAAAGCGCGCAGTCCGAACTTGCTCGCCGCGTAGGACGCCCAGCCCGCGTTGGCGCGCAGCCCGGCACCCGAGTTGATCAGCACCACGTGTCCCTTGCCCGCCCGCAGCGCGGGCAGCAGCAGCCGGGTGAGCTCGGCGACGGCGATGAGGTTGGCCTCCAACGTGTTCCGCCACTGTTCGACGGTGGACCCGGCGATCGTGCCGAGATCGGCGATGCCCGCGTTGTGCACCAGTACGTTCAGGCTCCGGATCGGCGCGACCGCTTCGGCGAGGGCGGCATAGTCGGTCAACTCGACCGGCCGGCCCTGAGCGGCGGGCAGCTCCGCCAGGATGCCGCGTAGCGACTCCGCGGATCGGGCGCCCAGCAGCAGGTCGTGCGTGGGTGCGAGTTCGCGGGCGATCGCGGCGCCCAGGCCCCGGCTGGCGCCGGTGATCAACGCGGTCGGTTTCGCGGGCGCGGCGGAAGTCATGGGCCCCACCGTAACCGGCCGGGTGAAGGAGGCGTAGAAACGCGTAGCACTGGACGAACGACTAGCGCTGCACACCGAATCCAGGCGACAATCTCGAGCAGCGAATCACGGACGGGGCATGCGAAAGTGAGAACCGCCGAACACCAACCGGCCACGGGCCCAGGGGCCGGGGACGAAACGGACACCGCTGAGCGGGCATATCTGCGGGTGACATCGCAGAATAGGGGGATGGCACATCCGGGCTTCACCCCCACCCAGCTCGCGGCCCGCGCTGCCTACCTGCTGCGCGGCAACGATCTGGGCACGATGACCAGCGCGGCGCCACGCCTGTACCCGCACATGTGGAGCTGGGACGCGGCGTTCGTCGCGGTCGGCCTCGCGCCGCTGAGCGTGGAGCGGGCGGTGATCGAACTGGACACCCTGCTCTCGGCGCAGTGGAAGAACGGCATGATCCCGCACATCGTCTTCGCCAACGGCGTGGACGGATATTTTCCCGGCCCGGCCCGCTGGGAGTGCCGCAAACTGGCGGCCAACGCCCCGGACGACCTGGACACCTCCGGGATCACCCAACCGCCCGTGCACGCCATCGCGGTGCAGCGGATCCTGGATCATTCGCGCAGGCACGGCCGCACTACCAGGTCCGTGGCCGAGGAGTTCCTCAACCGGCGCTGGCCGGATCTGGTGCGCTGGCACCGCTGGCTGGCACACGCCCGCGATCCCAAGGAGACCGGCCGCATCACCCTGTATCACGGCTGGGAGTCCGGAATGGACAACTCGCCGCGCTGGGATCGCGCTTACGAGCACGTAGTCCCCGGCGACCTGCCGCCCTACCGCCGCGAGGACGTGCTGGTGGTGTCCGATCCGACCCAGCGGCCCACCGACCGCGAGTACGACCGCTACCTGTGGCTGGTGGAGCAGATGCGCCGCGCGGGCTACGACGACTACCAGCTCGCCTCCACCATGAGCTTCGCCGTCGAGGACGTGTTCGTCACCGGGATCTTCTCGCTGGCCTGCGAGGTGCTGGCCAACATCGGCGAGGAGTACAAGCAGCCGCACGCCGACGTGCGCGATCTCTACGCCTGGGCCGACCGGTTTCGCGCGGGCGTCGTCGCGACGGCCGATGCCCGCACCGGCGCGGCCCGCGATTTCGACGTGCGGTTACAGCGGTGGATCAACACCGAGACGCTCTCGATGTTCGCGCCGCTGCTGTGTGGCGGCCTACCCCGCGACACCGAGCGCGCTCTGCTGCGCGTGTTCGAGGGTCCGCGCTTCTGCGGCCACCCGGATCTGCGCTACGCGCTGCCGCCCTCGACCTCGCCGGTGTCCAAGGACTTCCGTTCCCGCGAGTACTGGCGCGGCCCGGTGTGGCCGGTGATGAGCTGGCTGTTCTCCTGGGTTTTCGCCAGGCGCGGCTGGGCCGAGCGCTCGTTCATGCTGCGCGCCGAGGGCTTGCGGCAGGCCAGCGACGGCAGCTTCGCCGAGTACTACGAGCCGTTCACCGGCGAACCGCTCGGCAGCATGCAGCAGTCGTGGACGGCGGCCTCGGTCCTGGATTGGCTGGGGTGAAAGCCACAGGACAGTTCTGACACCCCATTCGTCACACTGGTAACATTCAGAGCGAATGGCTATCGTCGTGCGGCATGGGTATCTGGAGGTCGACCACTCGCCGCGGCACAGCGCTGTCGCTGCTCGCACTGTCCGGCATCCTCGTCGCCACGCACCCCGCGACCGCCACGCCGACCGGTCCGGACGTCTCCTCGTGGCAGCACACCGGCGGCAGCCCGATCGACTGGTTCGCGGTCAAGCGTGCCGGCCACAACTTCGCCATGGTCAAGGCCACCGAGGGGCTCAGTTACATCAACCCGTACTTCGTGCCCGACAGTCTGCTGATGCGCGCGGCCGGAATGGCTCGGGGCACCTACCACTACGCCCGCCCCAACCTGCCGCCCGAACCGCAGGCCGCGCTGTACGCGGCGGTGGTACTCGGACAGAACGGACCGCTCGACCTGCCGCCCGTGCTGGACTTGGAGGACTCCGGCGGTCTCGGCCCGGCGGCTTTGATCGACTGGACCCGCCGCTACCTGAACACCGTGGAAACGCTCACCGGCCGCGTCCCCATCGTCTACACCTATCCCAACTTCTGGCGTACCGCGATGGCCGACACCGCCGAGTTCGCCGATCACCCGCTGTGGATCGCCGACTATCGCGGCAACGCCCAACCCGAGGTGCCCGGCGGTTGGTCTACCTGGACGTTTTGGCAGACCACCGACAGCGGCGCCATTCCCGGCATCGCGGGCCGCGTCGACCTCAACGTCTACAGCGGCGCCCAGGGTGATTTCGCCGGCTACGCCAACATCAGCGGCACCGGCAGTAGCTGAGAGCGGAGCCGCTACTCGCCCAGTCGAGTAGCGGCTCCACCCGTGGGAAAAGCCGCGGATGGTGGTCGGCCGTGGTCGCAGGGGCCGGTGGCCGCGGCTGTGGTCTCAGACCCCGATGCGGCCGCCGGCCTTCTTCCAGACCGCCACGACCGAGGGGCGAGGCTGGGAGGTGCCGCCGTCGGGCCAGTGCGACAGCGGGTTCTCCGGAGTGGCGTCGTCGGCCTCGCCGGGATGCTGCACGCACACCATGACCCGGGCCTCGCCGACTACCGGACCGCAGGTCTCCGCACCGCGCGGGACGGTCAGGAACTGCTTGGTCCGGCCGCGATTCGGGCCGTCGAGCACCACGGCGAACAAGCCGTCGTTCGACTTCGACGCGTTGCCGTCGGTGGCGATCCACAGGTTGCCGTATGGGTCGAAGGCCAGGTTGTCCGGGCAGGAGATCGGGCTGACCTTCGACTTGTCGTATCCGGCGAAGTAGGTGTCGGCCGCCGCGGGATCGCCGCAGACCAGCAGCAGCGACCAGGTGAAGTCGGTGCCGGTGTGGTTGTCGTCGATCTCCAGGATCTGACCGTTCTTGTTGAGCTTGCGCGGGTTCGCCTCGTCCGGCCCCTGCTTGCCCTCCGCGCCGCGGTTGTCGTTGTTGGTCAGCGCCACGTACACCTTGCCGGTGTACGGGTTGGCCTCGAAGTCCTCCGGGCGGTCCATCTTGGTGGCGCCCACCTTGTCGGCGGCCAGGCGGGTGAAGACCGCCACCTCTTCCGCGCTCATGCCATCGACCAGCGACTTGCCCTTGCCGTCCGCACCGGTTTCCAGCAGCGGGATCCACTTGCCGGTGCCGGTGAAGCCCTTGTCCGACGGCTTGGCGCCGGTGCCGTCGATCTTGTCCGCGTGGTCGCCGGTGAGCTTGGCGACGTACAGCGTGCCCGCGTCCAGGATGGTCAGGTTGTGCCGCATGCTGGCCGCACCGGTGCCCGACTGAATCTTGCGCGAGGACACGAACTTGTACATGTATTCGAATTTTTCGTCGTCACCGGTGTAGGAGACGACGTCGCCGTTCTTCGTTACGTAGATGGTGGCGGCCTCGTGCTTCACCCGGCCCATCGCGGTGTGCTTGATCGGCGTCGAGTTCGGATCCCACGGGTCGACCTCGATGACGTACCCGAATCGGTTGGCCTCGTTGGGTTCCTGCGCCAGATCGAAGCGCTTGTCCGCGCGCTCCCACAGGTTGGCGGTCTTGCCCGCGGCGAGACCGTAGCGCTTCAGCCGCGCGGCGGCGGCCGACTCGGTCACCTTGTCCGCGTTGGCGAAGTAGCCGTGGAAGTTCTCCTCGCCCGACAGCACGGTGCCCCACGGGGTCAGGCCGCCGGAGCAGTTGGCGAATGTGCCGAGCACCTTGGTGCCGGTCGGATCGGCCGAAGTCTTCACGAAGTCGCTGCCCGCGGCGGGACCGGTCAGCTTGAACTCGGTGGCGGCGGTGATCCTGCGGTTGTACTTGCCGAAGGCGGGAACCAGCTTGCCCGAACCGGATTCGCCGTGCACCTCGACAACGGTCAGTCCGTGGGCGGCCATGGTGACCGCGATCTGCTCGTCGGTCGGCGCGTCCTTGTTGTAGCCACGGAACATGTGCGGGCTGGTGGTGTACTCGTGGTTGACCACGAGCAGGTAGCCGTTGGCCTGGCCCTCGATCGGCAGCAGAGCGGCGAAGTCGTTGTTGTAGCCGAACTGCTTCGCCTGCGCGGCGGCGGTCTGCTTGTCGAAGTCGAAGGCGGGCGCGTCGGGGAACAGCGGATCGCCCCAGCGGATCACGACGGACTGCTCGTAACCGTCCGGGATCACCACGGCGTCTTCCTTGTTCGGCGCGACAGCGGCGAAGTCGACACCGGTTCCCGGCGGGCCCGCTGGCGAGGTCGACGCCACGGATGCGGGCTCGTTGTCGTCACCGCAGGCCGCGAGGACGCTGCCCGCGCCGACCGCGAGCACGGCGGCCGCACCGCCCTTGATCAGCCCGCGCCGGTTCAGCGAGCTGACGATGTCACCGAAGTAGGCCCCCGAGGAGGTGTTCGGCGCCTCGTGGAAGCACGCGTTCGCGCACTTGTATTCACAGGTCACGGCGGCGCGCGACGACTGTCCGTCGTGCTTCACGAAAAGGGCGAGTGGCTGAAGACTCACGGTGACTCCTGGGTTGGGCCGACGGCCGCACGGTAAACCATCCGGACAATGCGGAATAGACGACAAAGTGAACAGCCGCCCAATTAGGTAACCCTGAAATTGCGCGACCGCCAAACCTGGGAACAACGAATGCCGCGCCGACTCGATGATCTCGAATCGACGCGGCATTCGTCTCCGCAAGCGGTTGCCTCGTTTTCGGCCGGCCCGGCGCGAAGTGCGTCCGGCTCGCCCATCAGGCGTTGACCGGCAGGGCGATGACGACCTCGCTCTCGTTCTCGGGCAAATAGTGCGCCCGCAGGATGCGGCCCACCTGCACTTGGGCGACGCTGGCGGGTGCGAGGAACTTCGTCACCCGGGTGGCGAAGCTCGACCCGTCCGGCCGGGTGACCACCAGGCCGAGCTCCACCTCGGAGTGCCCCTCGCGGATCGTGCCGGTGACCGACAGCGACTGCACCACCGCCTGGGTGGCGATGCCGCGCTCGGCGATGTCGAGCTTGTGCCGGGTGGTCATACCCTTGCGGATCAGGGACTCGTTCATGGCACGCTGCGCGGCGGACGCGTCGCCGGACAGGTCCACCTCGACCCGGTCCGTCCGGCCGGGCAGGTAGCGCACCGGCAGCACCACACCGGCGCGCAGCAGCGCCAGTTCGGTGAACGGCACGATCATCTTCGCGGAGGAATGGAAGGTCTTGCCGTCCGCGCCTTCGACACTGAACTCGACGTGGACCTGCGGTTGGTCGTTGACGGTGACGCCGGTCTGCCGCACCGAACGGACGGTGCCGAGGCCGGTGAGCCCGTCGCGGAACTCCGCGCTGTTGCGGCCGGTGAGCGCGCTCATGATGCCTTCGCCGGTGAACGCGAAGACCATGGGGACCAGGGTGAGCGCGATGATCGGCAGCGCCATCTCGAAGCCGAGCCAGCCCATTCCGGAGGGCTCCCATTCGCTGGTGGGGACGTAGGTGACGGCGTGGTAGACGTAGTAGCCGATCGCGGCGGCGGCGAGGGCGAGGGCGATCAGACGGATCTTCTTCATGACATTTCCTTCGAGTGTGGGAAGTTTCGGGATTCGCCGCGCCCCGTCATCCCGGCGGGTCGGCCGGAATGACGGGGGCGGATCGGGGGCATGCGGCGATCAGGCGCCGACGATGGACGAGCAGGCGAAGGTGATGTCGAACTTCGAGGTCTTCGGCGCGGCCAGCGGGTTGGTCAGGTCGGGGGCGCCCACGCCCTCGCCGGTGACCTTGTAGGTGTTGCCGTCCTTCACGACCGTGGCGGAGCCGCCCGGCATGCCGTTGCCGAAGCCCACCGCGTAGGGCAGACCGTTGTCGCCGCCCTTGCTGCCCGCGATCCCGACCGCCTGCACGGTGTTCGCGTCGGTGATGGTCGCGCTCACCGAGAGGTTGCCGTAGGCGGAGTTCTCGGTGTCGGTGAGCGCCAGCGCCAGGGTGCCGCCCTGCTTCGCGCAGGTCGTGGTGAACTTGGCGTCGAAGGCCTTACCGTCGACCGAAGCGACCGACTTACCCGCCGGGGCGGGCTGGGCCGAGGACGGCGCGGGCGCGGCGGGGGAGCTGCCCTTGCTGTCACCGCATCCGGTGAGCACCGCGACGGCGGCGGTGGCGGCGAAAGCGGCGGCGGCGATGCGGAGCGAAGTGGCGTTCATGGTCTGTGTCCTTGTCGTTCGAGGGGCGGGGCCCCTGGTCCTGTTCTCCGGCCCCGTGTGAAGCCGTTGAGTAAAAGGTAGGAACGATTCGCGCCCTACCGATCCCAGGTTTCCCGCATTTGCGCAGGTAGATGACCTGCGACTGCACCCGACGAATTCCGGGGAAACCGGATCTTCTCTCCGGAAACCCGCGCGACACGACCTACTCGTAGCCACGACCCTCGAAAGTCGAGGTTCCACTTGGCCGGTCAGGTGGTCGGCTACCGCGCGCGAAAGTCCACCCGCCGCCGACTACCACGACTTCGACGTAGCACTCGCTGCGGCAAGCCGTTGCTACAGCCGAATCCTCAGTTCGCTTCCCGCCGCTGATCACGAAGCGACATGGAGCCACGAACGAAACACCTGGAAATAACGACGGTCGGCACAGTCGAAACACCGCCACCTAGCGCTATCGCAACGAAAACGGCCCGGCCCCTGTCCCTTCGAGGACAGCGGGCCGGGCCGCAGTGATGGCTTAGTGCTACGGACGCTTGAACTCGCCGTCGTTCACGCCAGCGGTGAACGCGTCCCACTCGCCGGGGGTGAACACCAGCGCGGGGCCGCTCGGATTCTTCGAGTCACGCACGCCGACCATGCCCCCGTCGAGATGCGCTACTTCAACACAGTCGCCGCCGGACTGGCTGTGGCTACTCTTACGCCACTTTGCGCCGGACGAATCGGTCACGCGGCATGCTCCTCTGCGATCTTCTGCACCAGTCGCCTGGTGTCTTCCTCGCTCAACGCTACCTCCCGGAGAGCACTCACCGCTGCTCGGTGCTGTTCGATCACCGAGGCATCTTCCAGGAACAATGCACCGGTATAGCCTTCGACGAATACGACCGGCGGTTCCTGCATGCGACTTGACCGCAGGGGCGGGAACTCGAACATCGTGAAGGACTGAACGATCAGCCCTAGGTGCCCGCCCACTCCGAACGGCACAACTCGAATCGAGACGTTCGGCAAAGCACCGATTTGGAGGAGGTGGATCAACTGTTCGGAGATCACCGCTGGGCCGCCGACTTGGTGGCGAAGCACAGCCTCGGACAATAGAACCTCTAAGCGAAACTCTTGGTCCTCCGACAACCGTCGCTGACGACGTGCGGTCAGTTCAAGCCGCCGCTCGATCTCGATCGCAGACATGGCCGGATTAGTTGTCGATTCGATCCATCGTCGGTAGGCAGGCGTGTGCAGCAGGCCGGGCAGCAACGTCATCTGGCACGTGGTCATCCGATCGCAAGCCTGTTCCAGGCTCATGAAGTGATCGAAGTGCGAGTTCACGAGGTCGGCATACGCCCGCCACCAACCGCCTGCGGGGTCCCCCTTCGCGGCTTTGACTTCCTGGATCAGGCCGAGGAGTTCCGTTCGGGCAGCTTCGTCTGCCTCGTAGAAGTCCAGGAGATCACGAAATTGCGCCGTGCTGATCCTTGCTGGCCGTCCGTCCTCGACCCTGCCGATCGTCTGCTTGGAAACCTCGATCGCCAGTCCTGCTGCGAGCTGGCTCTTTCCGGCGTTGACGCGTAGGTCGCGCAGCAACCGACCGAGTGCGCGCCGCGGAAGGGTGGAACCTGGCATCTCTTTCGCCTCGCTATCTGGTTTGGCCCCTAGTGGACTGCGTCGTAGTGGACCTAGTCACGATGGACCGCACCTTAATAGATCGGCCCCCATTGGACATCCACCTTAATCGGTGGAATATCCGCAGTGGACGGTCCATTTGGACCAAATCTGATGTGTACTGGGAAGGCGCTCAGTAGGAGGTGGAGGAGTCCTCCGCACTCGGACATCGCAGGGGCACGGGGCTGGGCGCACACCTAACCGTCATTCGATGGGAGCAGAGGTCTTCGATGGACCAACTGGATGCGTTCGGGGACACACCACGGTCCCGGTGCATGTTCTATCGCAGGAGTTGCGGATTCAACGCCGTGATCGATCCGCCGGAACTAGGCCGGATCGTGATGCGCGCCGGATCGGTGTGGGCGGTGACGATGCCCAGCAGGTTGGGCCAGGCGGTGAAAGCGCACATGCAGTGCGGCGGCATCGCACTCGGACCCGTTGTCGGACATCCGCGTTCGGATCGGTGGACTTTTCTCGTCCGTCCCGACATCGAAGACGACGACGTCAAGCTGTTCGCTGAGATGTTCCGCAAGGACGTGAGCATCGCGCGGGAGGGAGCCGTCATCGCACTGCCCTCCCCCAGCCCGAACGGCTCCATTCGGCAGTGGGTTGTTCCGGCTCGCAACGCCTTCCTTCCGTCCGGCCTCGCTGTCGTCGACGCCGTGCGGGCATGGTCCGAACTCGCGCCGCCGGCTTCGCGCTATGCCAGGTAGCGCGATGGGCGACCCAACCGGTAGTAGCACCGGCCCGTGGCTGAGGTCATCCCGCTGCGACGGTGCGGAATTCGACGAGGACAACGCCGATGTGCCTACGGACAACGGGGTTCCTGACCTTGCGGCCGTCCTCGCGGCCGATTCGGACGGGTGGCCATCCGAGGTGGGCCGATGATGCCGGTGCTTGTCGCCTTCGGGGTCGTGTCGTGGCTGGCGATCTGTTTCTTCGTGAGTACGGCGATTCTCGAGTACCGCGTCACCTGTACGGAAAGGCGCTATCTGGAGCTGGCGGCGAACCGATCGCTTCCATCCGACGCCGATATCGAGCATCTGTGTGACCTCACCGAGCCGCGCCGCGATCCGTGGGTGCACGCGGAGCTGATTCCCGCGTAACCGCTGCCCCTCCACCCGAAGCGTGGCGGCAGAACGCATATAACTCCGAAGTTTCCGTCGCGGCTCCGCGCCGCCGTTCCCGTGGGAGGTGTTCGAACAAATGGCCGCCAACGGCGATGCCGAGGCCGACTCGAGCGGGCCGTGCTACGACACCACCGTCCTCGCCCGGACGCTTTCATGGTTGGACCACAACAACCCACACTGGCCGATGCAAAGCTACGAGGCCGCACGCACGGCCTACCACCACCACCAAGACTGCCCACCCATGACCTGCGCCACCTTCATAGCGGCGCTGTACAAAATCAGGAAATCGCAGTGCGCCGGGCCTGTGATCACGCAAGCCGCCCGCACGGAATCGGTCGTGCGGCGCAAACGCCAACCGGCCCTCGACCACACCGGAGAGCCGGTGTCACCGCACCCGGAGCAGCCGGACGTACACCTGGCGGTGGTGGTCGACGGACACCGGCTGCACTACGCCGCCTGCCTCACCTCCGCACTATGGTTCCTCCAGGAACAGCACCGGCGGCCCTTCGTCGACTCCGTGGAGGTAATCCCTGGCGACACGACCGGCCTACGCCGGTTGCCGAACGAGAGACTCTACGACGGGCCGTGAACGAGTAGCTCCACCCCGAGCCGCGCCGGGATTTCATCGCGCCGATCGGCCCGTGCGTCTTGACCACCCTTTCACCCTGCACGAGCAGACCTTCGTCGACTACGACGCGGTTATTGCAAAGCCAACGTGTCGCCATTGCCGAATTCAGCCACCACACGCAACTTTCCTCCGAGCGCACGAACATAGGCAGCCAGTGTGCCGATCTCGGTGTGTGACATGTCGCCGCGCTCGATATTGGACACCCGCGCTTGCGTCACACCCATCGCCTTGGCGATCTCACTCTGCGTGCGCGCCTGAGCCTTACGGACCTGTGCCAGCCGATAAGCTCGCTGCGCCCCTTCGATCTCTAGCTTTGCCTCTGCGACATGCGCCGGATTGATGAGTCCCTGCGCATGCACGTCAGTCTTCACGTCCTTCCAACTACGTGCCATCGTCCTCACTGTCCTTCATGTCGAGCCATCGTTGATAGCGCTTCTCGGCTAGCGGAATATTGTCTATGTACCACTGTTTCCACTGCCCGGCCTTGTCTCCTGCGACCAGCAGGATCGCCTGACGGTCGGGGTCGAAGGCAAACAGAATGCGTATATGGGTCGTCAACGGCCGAAGCTCTTTTAGGTGGTGCAGTTCCGACCCCTTGATCCGGTCCGCGAGCGGGCGACCGAGCAGGGGCCCCTCGTCAGCGAGCGTGTCGATGGCCGCCTCGACCCGAGCGGCCTGCTCGGCATCGGTGCGGGCCAAGGTGACGAACCACTCGTCGACCCGTCCGTCAGGATCACAGTCCACACGCATCGATTATATCCTCAGCGTTATACAACGACTACGTTGTTTCCCCGAACGTTGTAGGTGAACGATGACGAACGCCACATGTGGGAGTTCGCGGTAGGGCTCGGCCTGCCCAACGCGAATGGACACCGGCTGCCTCACCTCCGCACTATGGTCCTCCAGGAACAGCACCGGCGCCCCTTCGTCGACTCCGTGGAGGTAATCCCTGGCGACACGACCGGCCTACGCCGGTTGCCGAACGAGAGACTGTACGACGGGCCGTGAACCATCGGCGGGACCACAAGCGTCGCCGAGAGCAAACGGGTGGGTACACCCCAGCGCCACATCACCGGCGAGTCGAAAAGCGTCAGAAGGGACCCATTCAGTGTGACTCGCTGCGGACAGCTCACCGAGGCTGCGCCCCCCGCCCCGCCATTCTGTCGTGGCACACGCAGCTGTGACCGGCGGGACGTTCAGTGAAAGGGTCGGCGTCAGAGTTGGCGGATCGGCGTGGTGGAGATGCGGCCGTAGCCGATGAGCGCACCACCTCCGCCGATCATGTCGACGGCGTCACCGTCGAGGGTGAGCGGGCGGAGAAGCATCGATCCGCCGTTTACCGTTCGAGTAGCCGGAGTATCTCCGCTGTGCCTTCAGTGGGGCGCATCATGGCAAGCTCCTTGGGAGTCTTCCCGCTCCAGCGATCCGCCTGCGGCCCCGTGCGAACATCTACCCGCGCTCCGGCCTGTAAGAGTGCTTGGACACACTCGGGAGAACCGCAGACTGCTGCCGCGCACAGCGGCGGCCAGTCGGCCGGCAGATCCGGGTGCATGCCATGGTCGAGTAGGAGCCGCACCGTCTTGACATGGCCCTTGTGCGCGGCTTTTGAAAGGGCCATCGGATCCGCTTCGATACCCTGGGCCAGCAGGTAAGCGAGAATTTCGATTCTGCCCCATTCCGCGGCCCAACCGAAAAGAGACCCTCCCGGCGTAGTGACACTCGCCAGGTCGACGCCCGCTTCGTGGGCGCTTCGCACCTCGTCGGTGTCGGCGTGTATGACAGCCATGACGAGATCGAAATCTTCTGCACCGGCCACTGCATCAGCATGCCCTGGCCCAACCTTCATGGCCACCTCACACATTCAGATAGTCGAACGACTGGCAGGCGCTGGCCGGTGCGAAGACTCGGGCTTCCGAGAACTCGGCGTCGGGCCGGCTTGACCTTGCCCCAGGGGCAGGGTTCGAGCATGGGGGCATGAACGAGACAACACAGGAACTGTCGGAATTCGTAGCGGCCACGGCTGAGAAGCTCGGTGTACCGGGTGTGGCCGTCGGGGTGTTGGCCGGTGGTCGAGAAGATTTCGCATGCCATGGGGTGACGAGCGTGGACAATCCGCTTCCGGTGGACCGCGACACGATGTTCGTGGTCGGATCCGTGAGCAAGACCTTCACCGCTACGGCGATCATGCGGCTGGTCGCCGAGGGGCGGGTGGAGCTGGACGCGCCGGTGCGGCGGTATGTCCCGGAATTCGTCCCCATGGATGCGGCGGCGGACGAGATCACCGTGTTGCGGCTGCTCAACCATACGGCGGGGCTGGAGTGGAAGCTCCGCGTCGACCCCGGTGAAGGAGACGACGCCTTGGCGCGGCACGCGGTGACACTCGCCGAATCGCCGCTGATCGCGCCACCGGGAATGCGGGCGTCCTACAGCCAGGCGGGATTCAATCTGGCCGGCCGGATCATCGAGAATGTCACCGGATCGACCTTCGAAGGGGCCGTCGCGTCGCTGTTGTTCGAACCGCTCGGACTGGCTCACAGCCGCTACGCGGTCAACGACGTCATGACGCGGCGGTTCGCGGTGGGACACAACGTCGATGCCAACGGTGTGCTCGCGGTTGCCCGGCAGTGGAAGGACAACCGCTCCAACAACCCCGGCGGCGGCGTGGCGACGTCGGTGAGTGACCTGCTGCGCTGGGCGCGCTTCCATCTCGGCGACGGCCGGATCGATGGCGGTGCACGCCTCCTGCCCACCGAACTGCTGCACCGGATGCGGCAGCCGACGGTGGAACTGCGCGGGAGCACATTGGGTGACGCCTTCGGCATCTGTTGGTTCCTGCGCGAGGTGGACGGTGTCGCGACCATCGGACACGGCGGATCGGGCAATGGCCAGTTCGCGGACCTGCTCATCGTGCCGGAGCGGAATTTCGCCGTCGCCGTGACGTCGAACGCGGGCCCGGACGCCGGCCTCGCGTTCAACCGTGCTGTAGTGAATCGGGTGCTGGAGCACTACCTCGGCGTGGTCGAACGTGACCCGGAACCGATGCCCTACGACGGGGCGCGGGCAGCGGAGATCGTCGGGTATTACGAGAACGAGATGATGCGGCTCACCCTCGATACGGACGGGGCCGGGATGACGATCGGATGCGCGATCAAACCGGAGATCCGGGCCGCCGGAGACACCGAACTGCCACCCGACCTGCCACCGGCTACCCTCGGCCTGCTGCCCGGTGAGGCGGACGAATACATCGTCACCGAGGGCGGTCTGCAAGGACAACGCGGGTTCTTCACCCGTGACGAATCCGGCGCCGTGACCGGGATCGACCTCGCCGGTCGCTTGTTCGCCCGGGTGCGATAACGGCCACGGGTGTATGACAGATCACCGAAAGGAGACGCGCATGATCACGATCGGACAACTCGCACGGTATGCGGGCGTGACGATCAAGGCCGTGCGCGTCTACCACGAGCGCGGTCTGCTCCCCGAAGCGGCGCGCGACTCCTCCGGCTATCGCCGCTACCGCGCCGAAGATGCCATCGAGCTGGTCAAGATCAAGACACTGGCGCAGGCAGGTGTGCCCTTGGCGCGTGTCAAGGAATTGCTCACCGCGAACTCCGACGAGTTCGCGGCAGCGATCGCCCAGATCGACCGCACACTCGCCGAACGCGCCGAGGAGATCCGCCGGACCCGCGAGCAGATCGCCGAATTGAGCTCCGGCGACCGCCTGTTCGTGTCCACTGAGGTCGCCGAGTACCTCGACCGCCTGCAGCGACTCGGGATGAGCGACCGGGCAGTCCGGATGGAACGCGACATCTGGATTCTGATGCGATCGGTCGCCCCGGAACAGGCGTCGGCCTGGGCCACCGACAAGCTCGACGCCATCGACGACCCCCAATTCCAGGCGATCTACCTCGACTACGACGCGGCATTCGACTGGTCTCCCGACGACCCGCGCCTGGTGGACCTCGCCGACCGCACCCGACGGTGGTTGACCGGCAGACGCACCGGAGCGGGCCGGACAACCCCGACACTGGATCGGAAGTTGATCCGCCTGGTGATCGAATCAGTCGGAATCACCTCGCCCGCCTGGGAGCGACTGGCGCAGATCGCACAGAAGGCGACCATCGGGTAATACTCTCGTTTCCACACCGGATCCCGCCCTGATATCCGTCAATCGCCGATCCGGATTGTGGTCGGGCGCTCAATCCTGTGTTGTCGTCGCCTGCCGGACGGGTGGGTCAGGCGGTGGCAGGCAGGACGATGACCTTGCCCGACAGAGCCCCCGCGGCCGCCCGGGCATGGACCGACGCCAGGTCTGTCAGCGGAACACGCTCGGTGACGTCGACGATCAGCTCGCCACGATTTACCCGCGCAACCAATTCCGACAGTTGCTTCGCGTCGCTGCGGACGAAGACGTCGATGGCGCGCACGCCGCGTTCCTCGTCGGCCGGAGCGGGCATCCACACGGTGGTGCTGACCACGACGCCGCCGTCGCGGACCAGGCCGGCCAGCGCCGTGAACTCGGCAGGGCTGATCGGCGCGAGGTTGAGCAGGATGTCTACCGGCTCGGTCACCGCGGTGGTCACCTCGGTGCTGGTGTGGTCGATGACCTCATCGGCGCCCGCTGCCTTGACGCGCTCGCCACTGCGGGGGCTGCCGGTCGCGATCACATAGGCGCCGGCGGTTTTCGCTAGCTGTACCGCGTAACCGCCCACAGCTCCGCCGGCGCCGCTGATCAGGATCCGCTGCCCGGCCTTCAGCTCGGCGTGGTCGAACAGAGCCTGCCACGCGGTGAGACCGACTACGGGCAGCGCGGCCGCGTCAGCGAGCGGGATGCTCGTCGGCGCCGCCGCCAGGCTCTCCGCGGGCGCGAGGACGTACTCCGCCGAAGCACCGTCATCGACGAACGGCAGGAAGCCGACGACCTGGTCACCGATCCCGAGGCCGTTGACGCCCTCGCCGAGTGCGTCGATGGTTCCCGCGACGTCCAGGCCGGGGGTATGCGGCAAGGTCAGCGGCATCGGGCCCTGCATGAAACCTGCGCGGATGTTGCCGTCGACGCCGTTGAACGTCGTCGCGGCGACGCGCACTCGCACCTGTCCGGTACCGGGGACGGGCTCGTCGACGTCCTCGTAGCGAAGGACATCGGGGGCGCCGTACTCGTGGAATCGAACCGTCTTCATCGTGGTGCCTCACTCTCGATGGACATATGCTTCGAACTCGAAGCACATGGCCAACGTAGCAGTGCTTTGAACTCGAAGCAAGAGCTTCGAATATGAAGCAAGTGGTAAAGTTCGCGCCATGCCTGACACACCGCGGCCCCTGGACGCCGTCCAACTGAGCGCGTACTTCGCCCTCATGGAGGTGGCGGGCCTGCTCCGGCACGCGGTCGAGCAGCAGCTGCGCGAAGCCGGCGATCTGAGCTACGTGCAGTTCCAGCTTTTGGCGCGTCTCGGCCTCGACTCGCCGACCGGCAGTGAACGCATGACCGACCTGGCCGACGGCGTCGTCTACAGCCGCAGCGGGTTGACCTATCAGGCAGGCCTGCTCGAAAAGGCGGGCCTGGTCACGCGGACACCCTCCGCGGATGACGAGCGGGGCGTCACGGTCACGATCACCGATGCCGGGCGGGCGCTGCTCGCGAAGGTGCTTCCCGGCCATACCGAGGTCCTCAGCCAGCAGCTCTTCGCGCCACTATCGGGCAAGGACACCAAGGCTCTGGCCGACCTGCTGTCGCCGGTGCGCGACCACATGCGTTCGGCGCCACCCCGTTCGGCAGCGCCACGCCGGAGGCGATAAGGGCATCGGAAGCCCGCACGCATGCGCGCTTCCTCACCCCGCTCTACTGCCAAGTCGCGGTATCTGGGTCGATGCTGTGGGCGCGAGCGCCGGCATCGATGATTCGACGCAACCACGTGGCAAGGCCGGTGCGGATGCCGTCGTAGTGGGCGGCGAATCCCGGGTCGGCCTCGAACATCCGGCCGAGACAGACCTGCATCTGCCTGGTGAGGGGAAAGTACGAGGAAGCGAAAACTTCGCGGTGCCGCTCGACGAGTCGATTCGCTTCTGGGCTACCGGGTGTGACGCCTGCGTCCATCGCGTCCTTGAAGGCGCGGTCGAGGTCGGCGATGGCGTCGGCGATGGCCTGCCATTCCTCCGGACCGCGAGAGGCCGAGCGTTCGGCGTACTGCTGCCATTGCTCCGTGTCCCCGTAGCGCTGACGGGCTTGGGCGGGCCAGTCCGGGTTCCACTGGGGGCCGAAGATCGCGGCCTGCTGCTCGACGGTCAGCAGCAGGCCGCGTTCGTGGACGTCGATCATCTGATCCAGACCGGCGCTGAGTTGCTGGAGGCGGTCGATCCGTTCGGCGACCTGGGTGCGCTGCGCGCGCAGTGCGCCGGGCACGTCTGCGGCTGAGCCGTCCAAGATGGCCCCGATACCGTCCAGGCCGAGACCGAGCTCACGGTAGACGACGATGCGGTTCAGGCGTTCCAGATCACCAGCGGTGTAGAGCCGGTATCCGGCAACCGTGCGCAGCGACGGTCGCGCCAGACCGATCTCATCCCAGTGGTGCAGCGCGCGGACTGTCACGCCCAGACACTTCGAAACCTGACCGACGGTCAGGCCATCGGCGTCAGTGACATCAGGCATGCTCATCATTGTCGCCACGGCCGACGCCCGGTGGGGTGATCCCGACGGCCGCGAGGTTACGCGCCTCCGCACTGGCCGGATCGAAGGGCTTCGCCGCGGTGAAAACGATCCGTGCGTTCTCGGGGGTGATCACCTCCACATCACGGGTGTTCCAGGGGGTATCCCGTGGGCCATCGACCGAGTTCGGGCGCAACGCGCGACAGGCCTCGACAAGGGAATCGACCTGGCTGAGCACGCACGCGAAACTGAAGCTCACCGCCGGCGTCTGCTCCGGAACGCTCGCCGCCGGGACGAGGAGTACGTCCTGAAACGCCCACCGGCGCAGATGCACAACCCTGCCGGGAATGCTGAACAGCTCGAAGAACCCGAGCCCACGAATCCAGAAATCCACCGACGCCGCCAAATCGTTCGTGGGGATCGTCACGAACGCGGGCATTCCATAGATGCCACGGAACGGCTCCGGCGCAACCGCATCCGGCCCGGGAGCGGGCACGGGACTCATCTCGAACGCGTTGTAGTAGTCACTCATGCACCCCACCCTCCAGCCTCACGCGGCGTGAGGGTCAAGGCTGGTTCCTCCGGGCGCTGTCCGAGGCGCGCGGCGACGACGCCCGCGGCGCTGATGGCCGAGCGCCGCCCCGACCGGCCGGTACCGCCGATGGCCGGTTCGAGGCGGGTGGTGCATCTGCCGATCACCGCCACCGAGCAGGGCCGGGGCCCGTCCTCGATGAGCGGCGTCCTGGCCGGCAGCTCCTATCGTCTGCTGCCTGGCCGACGGCCCGGCTTTACTTCAGATGCCGGACGAAGAACCGGTTTCCCTCCTCCCCCGCGAATCGCGGGACGCCGGTGTGCCCGCCCATATTGGCGTGCAGCGTCTTCTCCTTGGAGCCGAAGGCGTCGAACAGGTCCAGGGCCATCTGCCGGTCGTTTCCTTCATCGTCCCATTGCAGCAGGACATGCAGCGGAATGGTGACCTGCCGGGCCTCCTCGAAGATGGCGCGGGGCACGTAACTCCCGGCGAACAGAAGGGCGGCCGAGATACGCGGCTCGACCACCGCCAACCGGACGCCGATGGAGATCACCCCTCCCGAGTACCCGACCGGTCCGCCGATCTCGGGCAGTGAAAGGAGGGCGTCCAGGGCGGCCCGCCATTCCGGGACCGCCTTTTCGACCAGCGGCAGGACGAGCCGGTCGACGATCTCGTCATCGACCGGCTCGCCGGCCGTCACCGCCCGGCGCAGGTCGGCGCGGGCCTGTTCGGCGGCGGCCGAACGGGGCCGGTCACCGCTGCCGGGGAGCTCGATGGTGGCCGCGGCGAAGCCCTCCGCGGCGGAGTGCCGAGCCCGGCCCACCAGGCGGGGGTACATCTGGCGTAGTCCGCCGGGGTGGCCGATCAGGATCAGAGGGGCCGGTGCGGAAGCGGATCCGGGCGTCCACAGGATGCCGGGGATCTCGCCGAGGGTGAATTCGCGTTCGAGGACGCCGTCGTCGAAGCGCTGTTCGGAAGTGAATTGCATGGTCGTGCCTTTCGGGAGTGCTCTCGAGCGGCGCTCCCGGACGACCTATCGCCCGACCGTGACCCCAGAGGGGAGCACCCATGTAGATACTGCGTTCACGGGTACCACCTCCTCGTTCTCTGGCACGGCTTCCGGAAAGGTAGCAGCGGTCGCCGTGGTCCGCCAACAGGTTTTTCCGAAGGCTCAGTGGGCGGGCGACTTCCCGAGGCTGCGCACCGAGACGTGCCCGCTATCTCACCTGCCCTGGTTGGCGACGAACGCCTGTACGGCGTCGAGGAACTCCGGGCCGCCCATGGCGTAGCCGCCGACGGTCGCACCGATCAGCGCACCCACGGGGATGCTGACGCCCCATATCAGGATCACACACGCCCCGAGGAGGCCGCCCACGATGGCGCCGGTGACGACGCCGGGCAGGTTCTTGTTGATCTGCTCCTTCAGCCGGTCGTAGGAGCTGATGTCCTTCAGCTGCGCGACATCTTCGGCGGCCGGGGTCAGCGTCAGGGTGCGGCCGTCCGCACCGATGTGCTGGGCAGCCGCGATCGAACGGCCGTCCACGGCGAACCGTTGCGGCACTTCGGTCACCACCGCTCCGTCGCCGGACTCGAGCACGACCGCACCGTTCTGCGCGAGCTCGAACTTGCCGTTCTCGACGGTGGCGGTAACGACTCTGTCGAGTGGCGAAACGGTGATCTGGTAGTCGATCCCGTGATCGACACCGGAGGTCGTGACCTCCGCGGTCGGCCGCTCCGTCACAGCCGGCTCCGCATGGGCGGTCGCCGCGGTGATACCCGAGGCCGAGACGGCCAGGAAAACGGCAGCGGTGATTTTCTCGAACTTCATCTTCGAATCCCTCCACTCAGCTGCCCCTGATGGGCGGACCGAGTCAGACCTTAGGCGTCGAATTCGACGGCGTGTGGTACGCCACACACAGTTCGAAGTAACTGCACTCCGGTTTTCATGCGCGGGCCGTGAACACGCCGGGACGAAGTCGCGGCAAATACACTGCTCGCATGCGACGACCGCGCGCCATGGTGCTCGACGAGGTGTGGCGCAGGCTCGATGGGGTCGAACCGCTCAGCGGTCCGCACGGGGGTCCGCTACGCCGGACGGTGAAGCTTGTGCTCGACCCGTTGGTGATCCGGCCCGTGCAGCATCCGTCGTGCGCGGGGCCGATCCTGACGGCCGACGGAGCGGTGCTGCTGGAGGCGCGCATTCAGGCGGCGGCCGATGCGCTGCGCGCCACGGCGGCGTGGTTCACGGTGCTCAAGCAGGTGCGGCGGACGCTGCGGATCACCGAGGGGCACCCGCAGGATCTGTACTTCCAGCGCTGTTTCGAGCTGGCGACCACCGCGGGCATGCCGGATCCGGCACGGGCGCGCGCGGTCGCCGAGGACACACTGCGCGAGATCCACGAGTACACCGCGGGACGCACCACGCAGGCGCTGAAGGAGTACCTCACCGACCACACCCGGGAACGGGAGCTGGCCGGGCTGCTCGAGCTGGCCTGGCGGCGGCGTCCGCTCACCGGCCCGGCGGGCGGTGACCACGACGCGGAGGTGGACGAGCTGCTGGAAGCCTGTGCGGCGGCACGCCTCGGCGAAGACGCCGACGGGCAGCGGACCCTGGAGCGGCTGGTCGCGGCCCATGCCGGTACGCACACGGGAATCCGGCTGTGGCAGGACGCGTCCGCTCAGGAACTGGGACTGACCGCGCATCCGGTGCCGCTGCGCCCCGCGATCGGCGCTTCGGCCTCGAAATCGACCCTGGGGCGTCCGTTCGATCGCACCGTGTACGAGCGGGTGTTCACCGTGTTGCAAGCGTCCACCGAACGCGCGGAGCTGCCGCCGATCCCCGAGCTGGTCGACGCCGAGATCGCCCGGAGTTGCGCACCGTGGGCGCTGCTGGACGAGTCGCTGCGCGTGGCGGCGACGGCGGGAACCGCGCTGGCGACCGGATTGGCGCCCATCGAGCACCGCCGCGAACCGTCGACGGGCCGACCGCGTCTACGTCTGGCCGAAACAGCGCCGGAGACAACGCGATCCACGGCGCATCAGGTGGTCAACAGCCGCTGGCAGCGCGAAGCGTATGTGTTGCAGGCTCGGCGGCTGGTGGTGTCCGCCGAGGCCCCTACCGGCCCGTTGGCCGCCATCGCCGCCGAACTGATCACGCCGTGGCAGCCTTACCTGCGACGATTGTGGGTCCGCCTGCACGGCAGGGATGTTCGGGAGTTCCCGATCCACGAGCCGGACGAGCTGTGGGATCTGCTCGACGGTGTGGCGCGTTCGGTCATCCTGGACCATCGCACGCGGGTCAAGCGGGCGCTGAGTGTGCGGGTGAACGCGGGTGAGCCGGACGCGGCGGAATCGAAGGCGAGCTGATGAGCACCACCGTACGCATCCGCCGCCGCGACGACCTGTGGATCATCGCGCCGGACGACGCCCCGACCGTCGTGGACGACCGGGCCGGGGTGGACGTGCTCGTGCTCGAGGTGGCGGGCGGGCACCTGACCTGGAGCCTGCTCAGCGGGCAGGTGACCCCGGCGGCGGTCCTCGACGACCTCGACCTCGCGCAGGAGTGGATCTGGGCGGTGTACGGCCCGGAGGTGTCCCTCGCCCTCGCGGAAACCGGCGGCGGAGGGGAATACCCGGCCGAGCCCGCGCTGCCGGACCTCGCCGCGCGCGCCTGGCGGCTCGGCTACGCGCGCTGGGCGGCACGCTGGTGGCCCGCGTCGATCCTGGATGGCATCGCCCCCCTGGACGAGGTCCTGCTCGAGGACGAGATAACCGCTCTGAGCGAGGAATGCGACCTGATCGTCGACGAAGCCGACGCGGTCACCGAACAGCGCACGGCAACCGTGGCGCTCGGCCGCGCGGAGGACTACGCGCTGGCCGCCGGGCCGGCCGCGACCGTCGCGCCCGGCGCGCTCGTCTTGGCCAGGGGCACCGCGGGGTGGGACTGGCAACGCTGCCCACCAGGCCTGCTCGACGCTTCCGAACGCGCCGTGTCCTGGGAAGTGGTGCGCGAGCCCGGGACCACGATCGTGCGAGTGAGCGCGGTCGCCGCCCCGCTCTCCCCGGCGGACGTGCCTGCGCACCTGCATCCCCGCGCCGGGATTCGCACCGCGACCGACGCCGCCGACGTCCCGCTGCTGCGCGAGGGCGACCTGTGGCGGGCCGAGACCACAGCCCCGGCCGGTGCGGAAGCGGGCGTGACCGTACAGGTCTACGTTCCCGGCGTCGGCGTGGACGAACAGGAGCCGGACGCGGCGACCCGACGCGCGCGGATTCGCGACCTGGTCACGGCGCGGCTGCACCGCGCGGACAACGCGTCCGGCAATCCCGCCGATTCGCTCTTGCTGGCGGAAATCGCGGCCGCCGCATCGGATTCGGACTTCTGACATGACCGAGCAGACTCCCGACGACGGCCGCGAACTGCTCGCCGCGGGCGCGGCGGCGTACACCCGTGGGGACCCGGCCGAGGCCAAGCGCCTCTTCGAGGACGCCGCCGAACGAACCACCGGCGACATCCGGCTCGGCGCGATCATCAACGCCGCGAGCATGGCCGACGAACTCGGCGACCACGCCGCCTCGCTCGCCCTGTACCGTTCGGCGCTGGCCGAGATGCCAGAGCACGCACCGCGATTGCGCCCGAATGCCCTGGTCAACATGTCGCAGGCGCTACAGCATCTCGGCGAGCTGGACGCGGCGCAGGCGGCGCTGGAGCAGGCGCGGGCCTTGCTCGCCGACAACACCGACACCGACCTGGGTGTACTGCGCGTGGCCTGCCTGCTCTCCCTGACCGCCGTCGCTCTGCACCGGCAGAACTGGGCCTACGCCGCCGAACTGGCCACCGAATCGCTGGAGGCGGCACGGCGTTTCGCACCGCAGCTGGCCGGCCACCCGCTGATGAATCTCGCCGCCACCTACTTCGAGACCGGCCGCCGCGACTTGGCCGTCGATTTCGCGCGGCAGGCGCTCGCCGCGTTCGAGTCGGCGGGTGATCGCAACGCGGTCGCCGAGACCGAACAGAACCTCGCCACCATGCTCGTCCGCGTCGAGCGGTACGACGAGGCGGAAGCGCCGCTGCGATCCAGCCAGGAATATTTCGAGCAGACCGGGCTCGGGCACCGAGCCGGGATCGGCCTCAAGACCATGGGATTTCTCGCCGAGGGCCGCGGTGACCTGGCGAGCGCGCGGGAGTTCTACGAGCGGAGCCTGGCGTACTTCGTCGCGTCCGAAGCCGTGCTCGACGCCGCGGACGTGCGTATCCGCTCGGCCACCGTGGCGTTCCGGTCCGGGCGGGTCGGCGAGTGCGAGGAACTGCTCGCCACGGCGTTCGCGATCTATGCCGAGCGCGGCCTCGGCCTGCACTGCGCCCAGCTCGATTTCTGGCACGCGACGCTCTTGGAAGGCGCGATCGCCGCGACCGAATCGCCGCAGGCGGAGATGCTCTCGCGTGCCGTCGGAATCGCCGTTCCCGCCGCACTGGCCATCGACGCCGTACGCCACACCTTGCCGAACGGCACGCAGCGCGAGCAATGGAACCGGCGGATCGCCGACCCGGCGATGCGGTTGGCGTTCCGCTTCGCCTACCTTTCCGGCAATGGTGTCCTCGTCGCCGACCTGGTCGAAACACAGTGCGCGGGGACGACGTTGGCGCTCGATCGGGCCGAGCGGGAAGCTCCCACCAGGCTTCCGCTCGAATTGCTCGATCCGCCGGAGGATTTCACCGATCATCCCGGCAGCGCCGCCCTGCAACTGGGCGCCGCCCTGGCCGACGTCGCGGCCGGAGCGGGCCTGCCGGTCGCGCCGCCGCCGCGCCTGGCACTGGCCGCCGAAGGAAGGATCGCACTCGCGCCGTTCATCGCCGCCGCCGAGCAGCGCTATGGCCGGGTGATCCGCGACGATCGGGTGCTCACGGTATGACGCGACCGACGGTGCTCGTCCGGATGGCGGACGCGGGAGACATCTACGTGTCGTGGCGGTGGGTCGATGACAGCGCACCCCGTGGCGCGGGGGTGCTTCCGGAAGACGCGGCGATGCGAGCGGTCGGACTGCTGGCCGACGCGCTGCCCCGGCCCGCCGAACCCGGCGGTCTCGAGCAGGCCCTCACCACCGGCGCGTTCGCCGACTACGAGCGGGAATACGCCGTGGCACAGGCGCTCTCTCGCGCACTGCTGCCCTACGGCCTGGCCGCGCAACTCTACGAGCTGTGGCAGCGCGGCGTGCGCCCGCATATCCGGCTGCAACCCTCACCACGGGTCGCCCAGGTGCCGTGGGAACTCATCGCGCCGGACCGCGACGTCCGGCTGATCGACATCGCCGACGTCAGCCTGCTCGCCCCGGCGAGCGTCGTGCAGGCGCCCGGGCGGATCGCACGCGCCTGGACCGAGACCGCCGCGCATCCGATCGTCGCGGTGCTGGACCCGCGCATCCCCGGCTTCCGCGCCGATTCGACGCTCGGTTCGGTGCTGGGGCGGATGACCCCCGAAGCTCCGCTCGCGCGGCGGATGGCGCGCTACCTCGCGGAGGACCGATTGCGGCCCGAGGTACCGGGCCCGGTGGACGCTTTCCGGCGCACCGACGTCGATCGTGACTGGCTCGGCGCCGCCCTGCGCGCCGGCGCGAGCCGCTTGATCTACGTCGGGCATGTCACCGCCGCCGCGCCCGAATCCGGCCGCAGCGAGGACGCCGAATTGCACCTCGCCTGCACCGCCGATGCCGTCGGCTTCGCCGAACCATCGCGCACGCACCGGCCGCTCTCGGCCAAGGACCTTCTGCTCGGCACGCACACCGTCCATCCGGATCCCGTTGCCGGACCGCAGCTGTGGCCGATGCCGAGCCGGGTCGCGCTGATCGCCTGTGAGAGCGGCGGCGACCTGCGGTTCAGCGAGGCGCTCGGCTTGACCGCCGCGATGATCACCGGCGGCGCGGAACTGGTCACCGCGAGCCGGTGGCCGCTGCCCACCGATTTCGCCTTCCAGCGCGTCGCGGGCGCGCCGGCGCAAGCCCTCCCGCTCCAGGAGGCCATCTGCGCCATCGACGAGGCGCACGAACAACCCGACCCGGTGACCGCCCTCGCCGCGTGGCAGCGCGACCGCTCGACCGCTTGGCGCGATACCGGCCGGATCGAGCATTCCCCGGTGCTCTGGGCAGCCTTCGCTACCGTGTGCGCCTGATTCGGGCAAACCATGCCCACCGGTCTCCATATACCGGTCTACGTGCGGCGATGCCGTGAGATTCGAACGAAAACGGGTAACGCTACTCCTGCGCAAACCGACACTCAGCGTCGAACGTGTGGATAAGCTTCAACGCCGTCAGCCATCACGATTCCTGATCAGGAGAAGTCGCAACACCAGTCGGATGACCGCCTCGACCGGCCTCTGAGGAGCCCATCAATGCGCTACTACGCCGTCTACGACAACGACGGGAACATCGCCACCATCCTCGGACAACCCGACGACGCACCGCCGCTGCGCCCCGCCGCCTTCCATCGGGGACAACGGCTCACCGAACTGGCCCTACCGGAGGGCGTCATCGATCCCGCCGACCCGGACAACCTGACCGCTCTGCTCGACCTGGTCGCGGCCCGTCGAGCCGATGCGACGTCTTCCCATGCCAACGCGTCTGCCCATCGCTGAGCGGCACAGCGCTTCGCCGCGTCGTCACATCCGCGTGAGTGCGACCACGGGGATGACCCGGGACGTGCCCATTTCGTGTTCGGCGAAGAACGGATAGGTGTTCTTCAGCATCGCCCAGGTGCGCGCGCGGTCGTCACCGGTCAGCGGGGTGGCCAGCGCCGCATAGCTCTCCTGGCCCACCTCGACGGTGACGTGCGGGTCTTTCCGCAGATTGGAATACCAGTCGGGATGCTTCGGCGCACCGACATTGGACGCGACGATCAGCAGGCGGTCACCGTCGCGGTGGTACATCAACGGGGTGGTGTACGGGGCGCCGGTCCTGCGGCCGATGGTGGTCAGCAAGATCAGACGGTCGCGCTGCATGCCGTCGATCTCGCCGCCGGCTCGGAACGCAGCGATGGTTCGCCGATTGATTTCCTTGACGTCCACGGTTCACCTCCCTTGATTGTGGTCGACGAACTCAGCTTTCCGTCTGGTCGCGCGCCCTGTCCGGGAAATGCCGGGATCGACCGCGTCCCCGGCGCATTCAGGCGCGATGGGCGAGCAGGTGCTGGATCAGCAGCCGGGTCAGCGCTTCGGGCGCCTCCTCCGGAATCCAGTGCGAGACATCCTCGAGCATCTCGAATCGGTACGGGCCGGAAACGTATTTCCGGGTGGCCAGCGCCGCCGTGGACCCGATGGTGGCATCCTCGGTGCCCCACACGTACAGGGTGGGCACGCTCGCCGGGCCGATCGGACCCGACTGATCCATGGCGCGATACCAGTTCAGCGCCGCGGTGAGCGCGCCCGGCTGCGCCAGCCTGCGCACGTAGTCCTCCACCCGTTCCTCCGGGATCTTCCACTCGAAGATCCGGCGCAGTGCGGCGCAGTCGTCGGCGAGCAAGCTCCGCTCCGCGGTACGCGGCTGTCGCAGCGTGGTCAGGTGATGCGACCGCTGCGCTTGGTCCTCGTCTTCGGCCATCGCCTGCTGGAGCGCCGCGGGATGCGGCTGCGACACCGCGCTGAACGTGCGAACCCGCTGCGGCAGCTCCGCCGCCACCGCCCACCCGACCAGCGCGCCGCAGTCGTGCCCGATCAGGTCGAACCGCTCCCAACCGAGCGCGTCGGCGATGGCCACCACGTCGCCGACCAATTCCGCGAGCCGGTATTCGGCGGCTCGCTCCGGCCGCACACCCGGGGAATATCCGCGCTGGTCGGGCGCCGCGGCGTGGCACCCGCCCCCGCCCAGCACCCCGAGTTGGAACTCCCACTCACGCGCGCCCTGCGGAAATCCGTGCAGCAGCAGCACCTCCCGGTCGCCGGGAGAGCCGGCGGCCAGTACGTCGAAGGTTCCCGCTCCGGTGCGAATCTCGCGTTCTTCGATCACCTGCCCGACTCTAGAACCGGGTACCGACGCGGTCAGTGCTCGTCGAAGTGACCGTCGTGGACGGCGTGGCGGTGGCCGTCGTGCACGTAGTCGACGTGGTCCCCGTGCTGGACGGCCTCATGGCCGCAGTTGGGACCGTGCTGATGCGGGTGCTGGGCGCACTCGGTGTGCCCCGACCGCTCGCATTCGTCGTAGTGCCCCTGGTGTTCGCGATGCAGATGACCATCGTGGGCGTAGTCGATGTGATCGCCGTGCTGGAACGCGGTGTGCCCGCAGTCCGGGCCGTGCACATGGTCGTGGCCGGTGTGCTGCGCGTGTGCTGTGGTCATCGAATTTCCCTCTTTCCTGGCACGGATAGCTGGAATCGTGATGACCAATACATTAGCAGGTGCGCATCAATAGAGATTGCCTCACGTGTGCTGGAACGGCGTGCCGACTCAGAGCACCTGGGCGAGGAATCTCTGCAATCGCGGCGTCTGCGCGTCGTCGAACAAGGCGTCGGGCGTGCCGGTCTCCACGACCTGCCCTTGGTCCATGAACACCACGGTGTCGGAGACGCTGCGGGCGAAGCCCATCTCGTGGGTCACCACGACCATCGACATGCCGCCGGAAGCGAGGTCGGCCATCAGGGCGAGCACGCCCTTCACCAGTTCCGGGTCCAGCGCCGAGGTGGCCTCGTCGAAGAACATGAGTTCCGGTCGCATCGCCAGCGCCCGCGCGATGGCGACGCGCTGCTGTTGCCCGCCGGACAGGTTGGCGGGGCGGGTATCGGCCTTGTCGGCGAGGCCGACGATCTCCAGCTGTTCGATGGCCAGCGCCCGCGCCTGGTCCTTGGACAGGCCGCGCAGCTTGCGCGGTCCGAGCGCGACGTTCTCCGCGACCGTCTTGTGCGGGAACAGGTTGAATTGCTGGAACACCATGCCGATGCGCTGCCGCAAGCGATCGGGGTTCTCGGTGAGCACGGACTCGCCGTCCAGCAGCACGTCGCCCTGATCCGGCTCGTAGAGCCGGTTCAGCACCCGCAGCAGGGTCGATTTGCCGGACCCGGACGGCCCGATGACGGTGGCGGTCTTGCCCGCGTCGACGTGGATGTCGATCCCGCGCAGCACGTGGTTGTGCCCCAGCGTCAGATGCAGTCCGGTACCGGTGAGGGAGGCACTCATCTATCCGCGCCCTTCCGTGATCGTGGCCGCCTCGACTTGGTCGATCGGCCGGTCGGGCCTGCCGGTCCGCATCCGGCGGTCGATGTAGTTGACCAGGTGGGTGAGCGGGATGGTGAGGATCAGATAGACCAGGCCCGCGGCCACCAGCGGCGAGAGGTTCCCGGTCTGCGCGTTGAGGTCGCGGCCGACGGCGAACAACTCGCGCTGAGTGGCGAGCAGACCGAGGAAGTAGATCAGTGACGAGTCCTTGATCAGGGCGATGAACTGGTTCATCAGCGCGGGCAGCACCCGGCGCACGCCTTGCGGGATCACCACCAGCGTCATCGCCTGGCGGTAGCCGAACCCGATCGCGCGGGCCGCCTCCAGCTGCCCGGCCTCGACCGATTGGATACCGGAGCGGAAGATCTCGCCGATATAGGCCGAGGCGAGCAATGCCAGCGCGACGGCGCCGAGCCAGTAGGGGTTGTTGCCGGTGAGGTTGCGCACCACCGGGCCGACGCCGAGACCGATCAGCAGGATGATCACCACGGCGGGCAGACCGCGGAAGATGTCGGTGTACACCCGGGCGGGCCAGCGCAGCCAGCGGGTCCGCGAGATCCCGGCGACCGCGAGCAGCATGCCGAGGACGGTGCCGAGCGCACCCGAGACCACCGCGAGGATCAGGGTATTGGGCAGACCGGTCTTGAACAGGTCGGGGAAAGCCTTGCGGTACAGCGACCAGTCGAAGAACGTGTCCTTCAACTGCCGCACGGTGGATTTCGGCGCGTTCTGCTGCGTCTCATTCGTTTGCTTGCCCGCGGCCAACGCGGCGAAGTCCGGCAGCTGCGGCGCGGGAGCGGCTTTGGAGCCGGGCTTCCAACCGGGGGGCAGCTGCCTTGGCACCCAGTCGGTGTAGAGCTCGGCGTAGGTACCGTCCGCGATCACGGCGTCCAAGCCGCTGTTGAGCGCGTCGATCAGCGGCTGGTTGTTCTTGGCGACCGCGTACCCGACGAAGTTGTCGAGGCTGAAGGTGTTCTGCGAGACCGATATTCCATCACCCGGCCCGATCGCGCCCTCCGCTTGCGCGGACGGAGCGACCCACGCGTCCACCTGGCCGGATTTCAGGTTGGCGTAGGCGGTGTTGTAGTCGGGGAACTTCACCGGGTCCAGATGCAGCTGGTTCACCACGAACTCGTCCTGCACGGTGCCCTGCACCACGGCGATCCGGGTGCTGCGGTTCAGGTCGGAAAACCCTTTGATGGCGCTGCCGTTCGGCGCCACCAGGGAGAAGTAGCCGAAGTCGTAGCCGTTGGTGAAGCCGACCAGTTGGCGGCGCGCGTCGGTGGTGGTGATGTTGGACGAGCCCACGTCGAAACGCCCGCCGGACACCTGGGCGAGCAACCCGGCGAACTCGGTGCCGGAGAACTCCACCTGGAGGCCGAGCTTGGCGCCGATCGCCTTCAGCAGTTCGTTGTCGAAGCCGGTGAACGTGCCCTGCCGGTCGACGCAGATGCTCGGCGGTGCGTCCGAGAGCGTGCCGACGCTGAGCTTGCCGGGCGTGATCAAACCGAGCTTCGAGACGTCGATAGAGTTCAGCGGCACGGTGGTCGCGGTGGTGTAGCGGTCGCTGCCCGCGGCGGCCGCTGAGGCCAGGTTGGTCGGCGCGGCGGAGGCCGCGGCCACGCCGGGCGGCGCGCAGAGATTGCGCTCCGTGGCCGCGTCGTCGGAGCCGGAACCGCACGCCGTCGCGCTGAGACCGACGGCAAGCAATAACACGGCGATCAACGCACGAGACCGCACAGCGGGCACAACAGCCATGACGGACAACCCTAGCCGCGGAAATCTGCTATTCCACAGCTACCCCGGGGTCGCCGGCATGGGAAGCCGACGCCGGGGTACCCGCCGAGATTTCGATCACGCTGATCGGAAAGCCTCGCGGCGACACGACAGCCGGCAGGCAATCCGTCCTCAGGCCAGGCCGCTGACCGGTTCCGGGTTGACCTCGTCACGCCATCGGACGGCGGCCGCGACCGCGCCCAGATCGTAATCCGGGCCGCTGACCCCGATGGTGAACGTCGTCACGCCCGCGCCGACGAAGGCGGCCGCCTTCTCCAGCCCCGGCCACTGCACCGAGCGCTCGATGCGCGCCTGGTCGGTGCCGACGGCGGCGCAATGCTCGGCGAGCACCTCGTTCTTGTGTGCGAGCACGTCCAGGTCGGCGAAGGTGTGCCACATGTCGGCGTACTGCGCGACCAGCCGCAAGGTCTTCTTCTCGCCACCGCCGCCGATCAGGATCGGCAGGTCGCGGGTCGGGCGCGGATTCAGTTTCGGCAGCCGGGCGCTGATCCGGGCCAGGTTCTCCTTCAACAGCTCCAGCCTGCTGCCCGGGGTGCCGAACTCGTAGCCGTACTCGTCGTAGTCCTTCTGGAACCAGCCCGCGCCGAGGCCGAGAATGAGCCGGCCACCGCTGATGTGATCGACGGTGCGCGCCATATCGGCCAGCAGGTCCGGATTGCGGTAGCCGCCGCCGGTCACCAACGCGCCGATCTCCACCCGCTCGGTCTGCTCGGCGAACGCGCCCAGCATCGTCCAGCACTCGAAGTGCGCGCCGTCGGGATCGCCGGTGAGGGGATAGAAGTGGTCCCAGTTGAACACGATGTCGACACCCGCGTCCTCGCAGCGCAACACGGCATCGCGGATGAGCCGGTACTCCGGCGCGTGCTGCGGCTGTAGCTGCACTCCGATACGAACTGGACGACTCATGGCACTCTCCTCGTCGCTCGGCCCGCCCCCGCCCGAGGCTACCGGCGCGGTCGCCTTCCCGCAGGCAGCCACCGGTCCGCGGCGCGCGCCGACACGCCCGGCGCGAGCTAGGTTGGGGACGCGATGCCGAGCGGGCGGAAGGAGGTGCCGGGTGTGACCGACGGCGACGACGACGTGGTCCGCTCGGTCGTCTCGACGATCCTGCGTGATCGTGACCGGTTGATCGCCGAGCTGTCGGCGTCCATGCGCGCGCAGGTCGCGGCGCTCGACTCGGACACCAGGCTGCGCGGCCTGTTCGAAGCGGGCACCACCGACAACCTGATGTCGGTCCTGGACTTCGTACAGAACGACGCCGCCGAGCACGAGGTGCACGCCCCGGCGCGGGCGCTGGTGTACGCGCGCACCCTCGCCCAGCGCGACGTCCCGCTGTCCGCGCTGATCCGCGCCTACCGCGTGGGGCATGCCGGGTTCCTCGATGTCGCGATGCGCTACGCCGTGGAACTGGGCGGCCCGGACAGTGCGGCGGCCATCATCCGGATCGTCAATCGCACCGCCGTGTATATCGACCGGGTATGCGAGCACGTCGGCGTCGCCTACGAACAGGAACGCGACCGGTGGGTGGGCAGCCGCGGCGGCCTGCGCCAGGAGTGGGTGGCCCGGGTACTGGACGGCTCGGCCGACGACATCGGCCGAGCCGAGCAAGTGCTGCGCTATCCCCTGACCGGCCACCACGTCGCGGTGAACGCCTGGACCGAGCCGCAGCTCTCGGCGCGGGCCGCGATGGACGTCCTCGATGCCGTTCGCGCGGCGCTGGTGCCGCTGTTGGGCAACCCGCGCCGGGCGTTGCTGGTGCCGACCGACGAACGCGAGGTCCGGATGTGGTTCTCCGTCTCCCGCGACCTGACGATCGATATCGACGCCATCCAGCGCGCGCTGTCGGGCCTGTCGTTGCCGGCGCGGGTGGCGATCGGCGGGTGCGGCGGCGGTGTCGAGGGATTCCGTCGCAGCCTGCGCCGAGCCGACCGGGTACGCGAACTCGTGCTGCTCGCCGGAGACGGCGCGCCACGGGCTGTGTCGCACGAGCAGGTGGCGGCCATCGCTCTACTGAGTGGTGACATCGAGGAACTGCGCCGATACGTGGCCGACTGCCTCGGTGAACTCGCCACCGACAACCAGCGCAATCTCTGGCTGCGCGAAACGCTGCGCGTCTTCCTCGCCAACAACCGCAGTTACGCCGCGGCCGCGCAGGAGTTGGCAGTCCATCGCAACACCATCCAGTACCGGGTGGGGCAGGCCGTCGAGCTGATCGGCCACGTCTTCGACGACCACGACCGCACGCTGCACCTGCACGTGGCATTGCAGGCCGCGCGCTGGCTCGGACCGGCGGTACTGCGATCGAACCCGGCGCTCTGAGCCGGCCGCTCTATGTGCGCACCGCACGAAAGTTGTACGAAGTTTCGGTGTCGGCGAATATGGTCCGGCTCACATCCTGGTTCGTAGCATTCCCCCGAGTGCGCAGCTGAGCTGAGGAGAAACCGCCATGTCAACGCTGGAAACGGTGCGCGGCACGATCGATACCGCCGATATCGGAGTGACATTGATGCACGAGCACGTCTTCGTGCTCACCGGAGACATGCAGCAGAACTATCCGGCCGAATGGGGCTCCGAGGACGAACGCATCGCCGACGCGGTGCGCAGGCTGCGCGTCGCCTACGACGCCGGTGTGCGCACCATCGTCGATCCCACGGTGGTCGGGCTGGGCCGCTACATCCCGCGCATTCAGCGAATCGCCGAGCAAGTGCCGCTGAACCTGGTGGTCGCCACCGGTATCTACACCTACGGCGATGTCCCGTTCTTCTTCCACTACCGCGGGCCCGCGTTGAACGACATCGTCGGCGCGCAGGTCCCCGACCCGATGGTCGACATGTTCATCGGCGACATCCGCGACGGCATCGCGGGCACCGGTGTGAAGGCGGGCATGCTCAAGTGCGCGATCGACCGGCAAGGTCTCACTCCGGGCGTGGAGCGGGTGATGCGCGCGGTCGCCCGGGCCCATCTCGCGACCGGCGTCCCGATCACGGTGCACACCCATCCCGAGTCCCGCAGCGGGCTGGACGTGAAGCGTGTGATGTGCGACGAGGAAGGCGTCGACCCCCGCCGCATCGTGCTCGGCCACAGCGGTGACACCACCGACTGCGATCACCTCGCCTACCTGGCCGACTCCGGCTTCGTGCTCGGCATGGACCGCTTCGGCATCAACCTCGACACCACCTTCGAAGCCCGCGCGGACACGCTGATCGAAATGGTGCGCCGCGGCTACACCGACCGGATGGTGCTGTCCCAGGACGCCAGCTGTTACATCGATTGGATCGAGCCGGCCGCCATGGCCGCCCTGCCGCAGTGGCACTACACCCACCTGTTCGAGGACGTCTTCCCCTACGCGCTCGATCGCGGCGTCACCAAGGAGCAGATCGGCGCGATGCTCGTCGACGTTCCGCGCGCGTTCTTCGAGGCGCGCACCCGCTGACATGGCTCATCGCCGACCGGCCCGATAGGATCGCCGCACCCTTACTCGGATCGTCCGGCACGTTCCTGCCGGGATGGGATGTGAATTCGTCATGGCCACGGTGACCTTCGACAACGCGACGCGGCTCTACCCCGGGTCCACCACACCAGCGGTGGATCGGCTGAATCTGGAGATCGAGGACGGTGAGTTCTTGGTCCTGGTCGGCCCGTCCGGCTGCGGGAAGTCGACCTCGCTGCGCATGCTCGCCGGGCTGGAGGACGTCAACGGCGGCCGCATCCTGATCGGCGACAGGGATGTGACGCACGCCGAGCCGAAGGAACGCGACATCGCCATGGTGTTCCAGAACTACGCGCTGTACCCGCACATGACCGTGGCCGAGAACATGGGCTTCGCGCTGAAACTGGCCAAGGTCGCCAAGGCGGAGAAGCAGAAGCGGGTCCTGGAGGCGGCCAAGCTGCTGGACCTGGAGCCCTTCCTGGATCGCAAGCCGAAGGCGCTGTCCGGTGGCCAGCGCCAGCGGGTCGCGATGGGCCGCGCGATCGTGCGCCAGCCGCAGGTGTTCCTGATGGACGAGCCGCTGTCCAACCTGGACGCCAAGCTGCGGGTGCAGACCCGCACCCAGATCGCGCAGTTGCAGCGCAGGCTCGCCACCACCACGGTGTACGTCACGCACGACCAGGTCGAGGCGATGACCATGGGCGACCGGGTCGCCGTGCTGAAGGACGGGCTGCTGCAACAGTGCGCTACGCCGCGCGACCTCTACCGCGATCCGGCCAACGTGTTCGTCGCGGGATTCATGGGCTCACCGGCCATGAACCTGTTCACGCTTCCGATCACCGACGGCCGGGTCCAACTGGGCGGTCACGCGCTCGCGTTGCCGCGCTCGGTGGCGGACGCCGCCGGGGGCACCGTGACCGTCGGCATCCGGCCGGAGCACTTCGAGCTGGGCGACGGCTCCGGCATCGAGATGGAAGTGGATGTGGTGGAGGAACTCGGCTCCGACGCCTACATCTACGGCCGCACAAGCGCCGAGGGCGCGACCGACGGCGCCGGGGAAACCATTGTGGCGCGCGCGGATTGGCGCAACCCGCCCGCGAAGGGCACCCGCCTGCGGCTGGCCACCGATGCGGAGCACATCTACTTCTTCGACATCGACGGGCGCAGGCTCAACTGACACCGCGCCCAGCGGTCCGCTCGCCCGCCAGGGCGAGCGGACCAGCAGCCCGCGTCAGGCGGGCAGCGATCCAGCCGCGTCCCGAAACACGGTCGCCGGGAGCGGCCCGGCGCGGTCAGTCCGTCACGTCCGATCGACGGCGTTCGCGCCGCCGCCGGGCGTATTCGTCGTTGAGCCGCACGCCCAATTCCTCGAGTTCGATCTCGCGGCCGGATTCGCTGCGCACCTGCACCCGCACCGGGTCGCCGGTGGCCTCCTCGACCAAGAGCAGCGGGGCCGGTCCCGGTTGTAAGTAGGCGTCCCCCCACTGCATGAGCGCCAGCACGGCGGGCAGCAGATCCCGGCCCATCCGGGTGAGCACGTATTCGTGCCGGGTGCGCTTGCCTTCCTCTCGATACGGCCGTTTCGCCAGCAAGCCCGCCTCGGTGAGCTTGCGCAACTGGGCGGCGGCCGCCGCGTCGGTGATGCCGACCCGGCTGGCGAACCCGTCGAACCGCCGCGTCCCGTAGTACGCCTCGCGCAGGATGAGCACCGCCGAGCGGGTGCCGATGAGGTCCATCGCCTTCGCGATCGAGCATTCGTCGGCCTTCCACGCGCTGAGATCGGCCAACGGTCCTTCCATCACTGCTGCCATGACGAACATCATACCGAAGCTGACTTGCCTCCACTATTGCCAGAGGTACCCTGACTATGTGTTGATAGAGCCAGGCATGGCGGCCCGGCTCTCGGTCCGGAAGGAAGCACCATGAGAGACGCGGTGATTGTCGAAGCGGTACGCACACCGATCGGCAAAGGCAAACCGAACGGCGCACTGCACAATGTCAACGCGGTGGATCTGCTGGCCCACAGCCTGCGCGAGGTGGTGGACCGCAGCGGCATCGATCCCGCACTCATCGACGACGTGATCGGCGGCGTCGTCACGCAGTTCGGCGAGCAGGGCGCGAACATGACCAGGCGCGCCGCGCTGGCCGCCGGATATCCCGAATCCGTCCCCGCGACCACCGTCGACCGGCAGTGCGGCAGCAGCCAGCAGGCGATCCACTTCGCCGCGCAAGGCGTCATCGCGGGCGCCTACGACATCGTGGTCGCCGCGGGCGTGGAGTCGATGGGGCGAATTCCCATGGGCGCCAATCTGGTCGGTTCGGACGATATCTCCGGCGTCGGCTTCGCCGAGCGCTACCCCGACGGCCTCGTGTCGCAGGGCATCAGCGCCGAGCTGATCGCGGCGAAGTGGGGACTCACCCGCACGCAGCTGGACGAGTTCGCGCTCGCCAGTCACGACAAGGCCGCGCTCGCCACGAAGAACGGCCTGTTCGCCCGGGAACTGGCACCGATCAACGGGCTCACCACCGACGAGGGCATCCGGGTCGGCAGCACGTTGGAGACGCTGGGCGCACTCCGGCCCGCCTACTACGACCCGGCCATGGCCGCCCGCTTCCCGCAGATCGGCTGGGCCATCACGGCGGCGTCCGCGAGCCAGGTCAGCGACGGCAGCGCGGCGGTGCTCATCATGACCAGCGAGCGCGCGAAAGAACTGGGGCTGAAACCGCTCGCCCGGCTGCACAGCTTCGCGGTGGCCGGTGACGACCCGCTGCTGATGCTCACCGCGGTAATCCCGGCGACCCGGAAAGTGTTGCAGCGCGCGGGTTTGCAGCTGTCGGACATCGATCTGGTCGAGATCAACGAGGCGTTCTCGCCGGTGGTGCTGGCCTGGGCGCACGACACCGGCGCGGACCTGACGAAGGTCAACGTCAACGGCGGCGCGATCGCCATCGGCCACCCACTCGGCGCGTCCGGCGCGCGCCTGATGACCACGCTGGTGCACGCCATGCAGGACCGCGGCGCCCGCTACGGCCTGCAAACCATGTGTGAGGCGGGCGGTTTGGCCAACGCCACCATCGTCGAAAGGTTGTGATCAGCCGCGCCACCGGCGGTGCGTGTTCCTCGCGCGAACACGCACGCCGGTGGCGGGCGTTCGGCCGCTCCGAACCGCACACGCGATGACACGAGGCTGCCGACCGCGCCCGGCTCACCCGGCCGACACAGCCTGCCCTCGCATACGGGTGTCCTCCAAGTCGGGTGGTGAACCAGGATTGCCGGTCGACTCGGCGGCCGGCCGAGCAGGGCAGCGGGCACGGGTTGACCTTTCGCCAGCGGAACTCGCGCCGAAGCTGTGGATCACCCTGCCCCGAGCTTCGACGTCGAACGCCCGGCTCACCCAACCGTCGGTTCGACCGAAGCGCGACCTGACCTGCGCTGTTCGCGCCGATGTCGCGACCGATCAGTACGAGACGAGTACTGCCGCGATCAGGAAACCGACCAACCAGGATTCGAGAATCAACGGGATCGCGATGAGCGGGGTCCACGCGATCGGCCTGCCGTCGCGCACTTTCTCCAGCGCCGAGAACACCGCCGCGAGCACCGATGCCACGATGCCGGTCCAGGCGATCACTTGCGCCCACGGGAGATACCCCGCTCCACTCCCAGCCTCGCCGTCGCGCGCGAGCACATCGTAGAGCGGGACGAAAGACGCCATCAGCCAGCCGAATCCGAGCACGATCACCGAACCCAGCGCCACGCGCAGCGCATCGGTCGTTCGCCGCCGGAAATGCCACGCCATGCCTTCAGCATGACCGGCGCACCGCCACCCGGCATCTCGGCGGCTCAGTTACCCGGGTAGACCTGGGACGCCAGGGCGAGGCCGCCGCCGAACGAGGCGACGATCAGCACAATCGCAAGCACCGGCCAATACCACATGTACCAGCGCTTCACCGCGGCCAGAATGAGCATCCCGGTCACGCCGACGATCGCGAACGCGGTGCCACCCCAGGACACCACGAAGGCCCAGCCCAGGTAGTCGGTGCGGCAGTTGTCGGGCCCGCACGGATCGGTGGCGAAGGCGAAGAAGACGGTGAAGTAGGCCACGGCGAGGCCGAGGACCGCCGCGACGCAGTACAGCACGACGGCGAGCACGACGTCCCAGGTCCGCACCGCCCGCTGCCCGGCGGGCGGATGTGCGGGCCCATGCGGCATGCCGTACGGCGGCCAGGGCTGCGAGGTACCGGTCTGGATCATGACGCCAACGATCCCGCGTCGGTCGTCCGGGCGACTCCGGGAAACTACTCGAGTCCGCGTGCGCAATCCCCGATCCGCGGCGGCGGCCGAATAAGCTGGGCGGCGATGAGCGACTCCGCAGCGCAGAACATCGTCTACGCCATTCCGATGCGCACCCGTTTCCGCGGCATCACGGTGCGTGAGGGAATGCTGATCTACGGACCGCTCGGGTGGGGCGAGTTCTGTCCGTTCCCCGAATACGACGACCGCGAGGCCGCCGCCTGGCTGGCCACCGCCCTGGAACAGGTCACGACGGGCTGGCCCGAGCCGGTGCGCGATCGCATTCCGATCAATTGCACCGTGCCCGCCGTGGACCCGGAGCAGGCGCACGCGATCGTGGGCCGGTCCGGCTGCCGCACCGCCAAGGTGAAGGTGGCCGACCACCCCGACTCGCTCGCCGAGGATCTGGCCAGGGTGGAGGCGGTCCGCGACGCGCTCGGCCGCAACGGCGCGATCCGGGTCGACGCGAACGCGGTCTGGGATGTCGACACCGCCGTGCGCCACATCCAGCGGATCGATAAGGCCGCGGGAGGGCTGGAATATGTCGAACAGCCCTGCCGGACGATCGAGGAACTCGCCGCGGTGCGCCGCCGCGTCGACGTCCGCATCGCCGCCGACGAATCCATCCGCCGCGCCGAAGACCCCCTGCGGGTCGCGGTCGCCGGGGCCGCCGACATCGCCGTCCTCAAATGCACGCCGCTCGGCGGCGTCCGGCGCGCCCTGCGAGTGGCGGAGGCGGCGGGACTGCCGTGTGTGGTCTCCTCCGCGCTGGAGACCAGCGTCGGCCTCGCCGCGCAACTGGCGCTGGCCGGCGCGCTGCCCGAACTCGACTTCGCCTGTGGTCTCGGCACTTTGAGCCTGCTCACCGGCGATGTGACGCCGGGCGCGCTGCGTGCCTCGGACGGTTATCTCCCCGTTCTCCGCACCCCACCCGAGCCGGACCCGCAGCTGATGGAAAGCCATCGCCAACCCGATGCCGACCGCACCGCGTGGTGGCAGGAGCGCTTGGCCCGCGTCAGCGCCTTGGTCCAACAAGCCCCGGCGCCCTGAACAGCGCGAACCCACTTCCCGCGCCGCGGAAGCCGGTGACGGCGCGCGTGCCTCTTCGATCACGACGCCCATCACCCGCTGACGACACCCGCGCCGATCCCGCCACGCCACGGGCCACCCACCGACGACGCGCCCCCGGCCCGACGCACATCCACCCAGCGACAACACCCGCGCCAATCCGACCGCACCACGGGCCACCACTGACGACGCGCGACCCGCTTCGATCACGACACCAGCCGCCGACGCGTACCCACGCGATCACGCCCGGCACCCACCCGGCCAGCGGCACCGCACCTCGCCGACGACCTGACCGATCTCGCAGCGCGAGTGAGGTTTCCGACTTCCCCCCGATAGCCGCGAATCATGCGCACCGAGATCGCGCTACGCCTCCATAGCACGGCGACACACCACCGACTCGGCTTCCGTTCACCGAAGGCTTATCCGATCCGTACCCCACAGCCCAGCATTGTCGTCCGCAAGAGCAACGCCGCCTCAGGACCGATAACGCCGTCGACCAGTTCCACATAGCGGTCGCAGAACTCCGGACCGTGCGCGGCCACCGACCCGGGGGCGGGCTCCAGGTGATGCGCCAGTTCGTGCAGGATCACCAATTCCCGCAGCGCCCAGGCGGTGCCGCCGGTGTGCAGCGGAACGGCTAACACGTTCCCGGCCGCCTCGTAATGCGCGGCGGCGGTCCCGGCTCGCGAGCGGACGCGCACCGCCACGGCGGCCCGATCCCACCGCGCCCGTATCCAATTGAGGGCCAGCACCTTGTCCGCATAGCTCTGCACGGATTCCACCGAGGCGAAGCGTCGCTCGATCGGCAAGGTGAGCTGCGAACCGTAGAGTTCGACGGTGCGCGCACCGTGCTCGTCGGCGCGATCGAACACCCCGCGTACCAACTGCTCGGCGTCGTATACCTTGGCGCGCTGGCTGTCGCGCACCGTCATGGTCGCGAAGCCGATCTCGCGACAGCGGGCACCAGCCGGTTACCGAAACCCGCCGATGGCGCGCGGCCACGCCCGCCCGCACGCCCGAGGTTGTGCACGCTGGTCAACCACCCTCGGATGAGCTCAACTTCCGCCGGGCAGCAGGGAGTTCGGGCGAGGAACCGATCCGTGCGGCCCGGCCCGCTCGATCCCCCGCCGCCCGCGCGGCCGCCGAATGCCCCGCCGACGCCTGCGGCCCGCGCCAGGTGCCGCGCGCCTCCGACGTCTTGGCGTAGAAGTCTGTCAGCTCGATCTCTTTGGCGCGCAAGGCCAGCGCCGTGCCGGTTGCCTCGGCTTCCCGTGGCAACACCTCCGCTTCGACCTCGGCTTTCACCTCCGTCAGCCGCCGCCCGATCCGCGCGGCGAACGCCATCTGGAAGTTCAGCCGTGCCGTCACACCCGCGACCGGCGCCTGCACCCGGCGCCGGACCGGACGACCCCATCGCTTCTCCACCACGATCTTCTCGACGGTGGCCGATTTGTAGGCGCCCGACTTGATGTACTGGTCGGACGCGCGCACCATCTGCACGAGCAGGCTGGCGTAGAGCGCCTCGCAGGTATCGATGTCGGAGTCGAATCCATACGCGTAGACCTGCGTCGAAGTACGGGCGACATCGCAGCGCACGTCGTTCGCCGCCGCTATCGCGACGAACAACTGCACATAGGTCCGCAACCCGCGCTTGCCGGGCTCACCGATCGGGATGACCCGCTGCACCGGCGTTGGCCTGCGCTCGCGTCCCGCGATGTGCGCCCGCGCCACCGCGAGGTCGATGGACGACTTCGTGGCCAGGCGCTGAGCCGCGGCGAGAAACGCTTCGGCCTCGTGCTCGTTGTCGGTGGCCTCGGCCTTGCGCAGCAGCCCACCGATGCGGGTGAGCATCCGATCGGGAACCGCGTTCGGCGAAGTCATCGCGCCCCAGCGTAGTGGGCGAAGCCGGTCGAAGTCCGACCGCAGGCGGCTTCGGCACGAGCGAAGCCCGGATGACCGCCCAACGAGAACTACCTCGTTCGATCGCTCGGTACCGCGGTGAGCCCGCTGGGCCCGATCACGATGTCGCAAGGGACACCGAGTCGATCCATCTCGTACAGCGCCTCGTACAGGTGAGTGGACATCAGCATGTACCACCAACTCGAGGGCGTATGGTCGGGTTCGTCATCCGGAACCCTCGACGCGATCCGCGCGTAGTAGTCACTGATCGCCTCTTCACTGAACTCGATCGCGACCGGCGGCACCAGCTCGACCTCGCCCCGGGCCGTGATCCTGAGCCCGCCCTTCTCATCGGTCGCCACGCGAAGTCCCAACCCGCGCGCGGCGCGGGCCACCGATTCGGTCAGCTCGGCTGATGTCGGATCAGCGTGCACACCCACCTCCTGGAAAAGCCGTAATGATCTTTCCACTGCCAGTAACGATCACCGTAGGTTGAACGGTCTGTGCAATCTGACCGCTCACTTTGTTGACCAGGTAGATCTGGCCTGTATAGCAGAACTTCCCGCCGTCTTGCGTCGTGAACTTGTCCGGCGAGGACAGTGACTTCTCGATCGCCATATCGACGATATCGCGCCAGTTGCGTCGCTCGATCGCCGCCAGGCCCTCCCATTCGGCCATGTGGCGATCCTTGATATGACGGAATCCACTGTCCCTGTTCCCGCACAGCAACGTGCCCGGCTTGCCTCCCACCGGCCCGGTAGTGATCGAAAAGGTTCTGACTACTTTCGCGTCGTTGTCCGACACCCCGCAGGCACCCCAGACTTGGGGTTCGGCTGCAGCGAGTGATGCGAATCCCAGAACAGTGATTCCGGCACACACAGCAGATAACGCCACGCGAATTCCGATAGACACGCGAATTCCTCCCCCCGCGACAACGCAGCGAACTCAACTCCCATCAACTGCAAGTGCCTGCCTGCATGTGTAGGCACCCCTCCGCGAGGAGAGCACTTCCGAACGACGGCCGCCCACCCGCGAGCCGATCACCGAGATCGAAGTGGAACACACTCACTAGAGACAGTTAGTGCAACCTCGAACGCCTGTCGGGAATGGACACCGAACGTACGAACCCCCCGTCGGTAGCACGAGACTACCACCGAATTATCGAGTGGCGGAGGACATTACGAACTGCCCCAGCATCACCGGAACCACCTTGTGGCCACCGCGTGTACCGCCGAGCGCATCCTGGGAACAGGCCCCACGAGCTGCTCCTACCGCCACTGTCCCGCACTCCGGATCGACACCATGTATCTTGCCTTGTGCACCGGCAGGGTGTGCTGCCGCTCACGAATGATCCTGGAGTGTTTGCGATGGCTGTGAAGAAGGTGTCGTCCCTACGTTCGTCGCTGGTGCCGCGAGCCGCGGTGGCGGTCGCCTCGGTCGGGCTGCTGACCGCGACGTTCACCAGCGCCTGCTCCAGCGACAGCGGCGGCAGTCCGACCAGCCAGAACCTCACCGGTCGCGGTCCGATCACCTATGTCGAGGGCAAGGACACCACCGAGACCGGCGCGGTCAAGCAGCTGATCGAGCGCTGGAACGCCGCGCACCCGGACGAGCCGGTGACGTTCAAGGAACAGTCGAACGACGCCTCGCAGCAATACGACGACCTGGTCGAGCACATGCGGTCCAAGCAGTCCAACTACGACGTGGTCGCCTTGGACGTGCCGTGGACCGCCGAGTTCGCCGCCAAGGGTTGGATCCAGCCGCTGAAGGACTCCTTCACCATCGACACCAGCGCGCTGCTCTCCCCGCCGGTCGCCAGCGCCACCTACAACAACACGCTCTACGCCGCGCCCCGCAACACCAACGGCGGCCTGCTGTTCTACCGCAAGGACCTGGTGCCGAATCCGCCCAAGACCTGGAACGAACTGCTCGCCCAGTGCCCCATCGCGCGCCAGCAGAACATCGGTTGCTACGCGGGTCAGTTCGCGCCCTACGAGGGCCTGACCGTGAACGCGGCCGAGGTGATCAACGCCTATGGCGGCAGCTTCGTCGGCTCCGACGGCAAGACCCCCACCGTGAACAGCGCGCAGTCCCGCGCCGGACTGAAGGTCCTGGTCGACGCGTACAACAACGGCGACATCCCCAAAGAGGCCATCACCTTCAAGGAGCCCGAGTCCAGCAACGCCTTCGCGCAGGGCAAGTTGATGTTCCTGCGCTCGTGGCCGTCCACCTTCGGTGACGTCGGCGGCGAGGCCTCCGCGGTGAAGGACAAGTTCGCGGTGGCACCGCTGCCCGGAGAGAACGGCGTCGGCGCCTCCACCCTCGGCGGCTACAACGCGGCGATCAGCGCGTACTCCAAGAACAAGGCCACCGCACTGGACTTCCTGCGCTTCCTGATCAGCGAGGACGCGCAGCACATCGTCGCCGCGGGTGCGCTGCCCTCGGTGCGCGCGTCCATGTACGACGACCCGGCGCTGATCGCGAAGATGCCGTACCTGCCCGCGCTCAAGGACTCCATCTCCAGCGCGGTGCCGCGCCCGGTGACACCCTTTTATCCCGCGGTGAGCAAGGCCATCCAGGACAACGCTTATGCTGCGTTGAACGGAACCAAGTCCGTCGACGACGCGATCACCGGGATGCAAAAGGGCATCGAAACCGCCGGATCGTGAGCGGTTGAGCGCAACGGACCCGACGAACCCGCAGGAGAGAAACGGTGTCGGATCCTTCGGGAACGGCGACTAGCGTGCCGAAAGACGACGAGTTCGTTCCGGCCGGGCGCGGCTTCGCCGCCAGGACGGCCCTGGAATTGCGACGATCCGGGAAAGCCTGGGTGTTCGTCACGCCCGTGCTGATCGCGCTCGCGGTCGTCATCGGGTATCCCGTGATCCGGGCGCTGTGGATGTCCTTCCAGAAGGACCCCGGCCTCGACCCGGCGACCGGCATGTTCGTCGAAGGCGGCAACGCCGGCTTCGCGAACTACACGCACTGGCTGCTGCAACAGTGCCAGGTCGCCACCGGCGAGACGGTGGCCTGCCCGACCGGCAACCTCGGCTCGCAATTCTGGGTGGCCATCGGGGTCACCCTGTTCTTCACGGTCGTCACCGTCGCGTTCGAAGCGACGCTCGGCCTCGGCATGGCCATGGTGATGGGCAAGACCTTCCGCGGCAGGGCGCTGCTGCGCGCGGCCGTGCTGATTCCGTGGGCCATCCCGACCGCCGTCACCGCGCGGTTGTGGGAGTTCATGTTCCAGTACGACGGCGTGGTGAACCGCGTACTCGGCACGCACATCCTGTGGACCTCCGACGCGTGGCCCGCCCGGTTCGCGGTGATCGCGGCCGACGTCTGGAAGACCACGCCGTTCATGGCGCTGCTGCTGCTGGCCGGACTGCAAGTGATCCCGGCCGACGTGTACGAGGCGGCTCGCGTCGACGGCGCGTCGGCCTGGCAGCGGTTCACCCAGATCACCCTGCCCCTGCTGAAGCCCGCCCTCCTGGTCGCGGTGCTGTTCCGGACCATGGACGCCCTGCGGATGTACGACCTGCCCGCGATCATGACGCTGGGCAACCCGTCCACCCGCACGGTGTCGATCCTGGTGGTCGATCAGGTCCGGCAAGGCCCCAACAGCGCGGCCGCGTTGTCCACGATCACCTTCCTTTTGATCTTCGCCGTGGCGTTCGTGCTGGTGAAGATCCTCGGCGCGAACGCGGTTCGCACCCAGGAAGAACAGCGGGAGGCGCACTGATGTCCGTGCAGACGGCGCAAAAACCGGCGACCGACAAGTCCGCCGCGCGGCCGGTTCCGTGGACCAGACGACTCGGTTCGGTTCGCCTGTACCTCGGCGCGCTGATCGTGCTGGTCTGGGGTCTCGCGCCGTTCTACTGGATGGCGGTCACCGCGTTCCGCGACCCCGACTACACCTTCGACAACACTCCGTGGCCGACGCACGTCACGCTGGAGAACTTCCGCAACGCGTTCGACACCAGCCGCGGCAACAACTTCGGCAAGGCGCTGGTCAACAGCATCGTCATCGGCTCCATCACGACGGCGATCGCGCTGGTGATCGGCGTGCTCGCCGCGTACGCGCTGGCACGGCTCACCTTCCACGGCAAGTACGTGGTGTCCGGCCTGATCCTCAGCGCCTCGATGTTCCCGGTGGTCGTGCTGGTGACCCCGCTGTTCCAGCTGTTCACCAACCTCGGCTGGATCGGCGAGTACCAGGCGATGATCATCCCGAACATCTCGTTCGTGCTGCCGATGACGGTCTACATCCTCGCGTCCTTCTTCGCCGAACTGCCGTGGGAACTCGAAGAAGCCGCCCGGATCGACGGCGCCACCAAGTTGCAGGCCTTCCGCCTGGTGATGCTGCCCTTGGCCGCTCCCGCCGTGTTCACCACCGCGATCCTCGCGTTCATCGCCGCGGTCAACGAATACCTGCTCGCGCGTTTGCTTTCCAGCGACAAGACCGAACCGGTCACCGTCGCGATCGCCCGCTTCTCCGGCAACAACCCGCTGGTCCAGCCGTACGCGGCGATCATGGCGGCAGGCACCATCGTCACCATCCCGCTGGTCGTCATGGTCCTGCTCTTCCAGCGCCGCATCATCTCCGGCCTGACCGCGGGCGGCGTGAAGAGCTGAGCCTTCCGGGGCGGTCGCAGCGAGCCGGCGCCCCGCACAGTGAGTCGCACATCGCCGCGCTGGTGCGTGCGGACGGGCCGGAAAGTGGAAAGCCGCTTGTGAGAGAACACGGTAAACTCTGGCTTTCGACGCTCTTTTCCGTTCGTTCGTGCAGGTGAGTTCGTCCGGCGCTCCGGGAGGAGATGATCGTGAGCTCGTTCCGCAAACCGCGAGGACGTGGACGCGGCGCCAAGGGGGCTCCCCCGACCGCACCGTATGCCTCGATCGCGGGCTGGACGCAGCGGCCGGATGCGGCGAAGCGGGACGCACGCGACCGGCGCGAACGCGCGGCGGCCCGCCGGAAATCACGGCCGCCCACCCCGCGTCCGGCGCAGCCGGATCGGCCGCCGCGCAGCAGAGCCGAACGTATCCGTCGCCTGCTGCTCGCCTTGTTCATCCTCTTCGGCGTGGTGCCCGCGCTGCTGTCCGTCCTGGCGTACTGGAGCGCCGAGATCCCGGATCCGAATGCGGTGCAGACGAATCAGATCGCGACCATCTTCGCCTCCGACAGCAGCACCGTGCTCGCGAAAATCGTTCCGCCGGATGGAAACCGGACACCGGTTCCATTGTCCGATGTGCCGCGGCCGGTACGCGACGCTGTGCTGTCGGCGGAGGACCGCAATTTCTACACCAATCCCGGTTATTCGACTTCCGGCTTCCTGCGTGCCGCACGGGACAACCTGCTCGGCAAGGACAACGCGGGTGGCGGCTCCACGATCACCCAGCAGTACGTCAAGAACGCGTTCCTCGGCTCCGAGCGCACCGTCACCCGCAAGATGCGCGAACTGATCATCGCGGCGAAGATGGCGCGGCAGTGGAGTAAAGACGACATCCTCGCCGCGTACCTCAACACCATCTACTACGGCCGGGGGTCCTACGGCATCGCCGCGGCGGCCAAGGTCTACTTCGACAAACAAGTCGACCAGCTGACCCTCGCGGAGGGCGCGGTGATCGCGGCGCTGATCCGGACGCCCTCGATCCTCGACCCGGAAACCCACCTCGCGGACCTCAAAGCGCGCTGGCGCTACGTGCTCGACGGAATGGTGGAGATGGGCGCGCTGGCGCCGGGCGATCGCGACGCGACCGTCTTTCCGCCGATCATCCCGCTCACCCAGATCCCGGACGACAATGTGACCCGCGGCCCCGAGGGCCTGATCCGCAACCAGGTGGTGCGCGAACTGCGCGACTCCGGCATCAGTGAGCGCGACTTGAACAAGGGCGCGTTGCAGATCACCACCACCATCGACACCAGGGCGCAGCAGGCGGTGCTGGGCGCGGTGCGCGACCGGCTCGGTGCGCAGCCACCGGAACTGCGCGCCGCGGTGGTGTCGATCGACCCGCGCTCCGGCGCGGTGCGCGCGTACTTCGGCGGCTACGACGGTATCGGCTTCGATTTCGCCCAGGCGCCGTTGCAGACCGGGTCGGCGTTCAAGGTCTTCGCGGCGATCGCCGCGCAGCAGCAGAGCATCCCGCTGTCCCGCGTGCTGGACAGCTCCCCCGTGACCGACCGCGGTACCCGGATCACCAACGTGGACGGCGAATCGTGCGGCAAGTGCACCATGGCGGAGGCGCTGAAGCGCTCGCTGAACACCAGCTTCTACCGGTTGACCATGACGATGTTCGACGGCCCGCAGGCGATCGCGGACGCGGCGCACGCGGCGGGCATACCGGAGGAACTGCCGGGCGTACCGGGCAAGACCCTCACCGAGGAAGGCGGGCGACCGCTGAACGGGATCGTCCTCGGGCAGTATTCGGTCCGGCCCATCGACATGGCCTCGGCCTACGCCACGATCGGCGCGTCGGGCGTCTATCACCGGCCCTATTTCGTACAGCGCGTGGTGACCGGTGACGGGCGGGTGCTCCTGGATCGCGGCCCGGACCAGCAGGTCGGTGAACAACTGCCCGAGGGCAGGCAGAGCTTCCCCCGCAAGATCGCGGAGAACACCACCGAGGCGATGCTCCCGATCGCGGCCTACTCCAATGGGCACGCGCTGAAGAACAACCGTCCCTCGGCCGCCAAAACCGGTACCACGCAACTCGGTACGAGCGATCTGAACAAGGACGCGTGGATGATCGGGTTCACCCCGTCGCTGTCCACGGCAGTATGGATCGGAACCGAGCAGTCCCAGCCGATCCGCACCGCGCGCGGCGCCGACATCTACGGCTCCGGCCTGCCCGCCGACATCTGGAAACAGGTGATGGACGACGCGCTCGACGGCACGCCCATCGAACAGTTCCCTGGGACGCGGGCCCCGGACCGGCCGAATCAGAGCAAGCCTCCCTCGGGCGGCCCCTACGACATCCTCAATCCGCCGCAGCAGTCACCGCAGCGCGAACCCGCCGTGATCATCCCGTCCAGCCCGCAACCGCCCAGGGAGGTGGAGATTTTTCCGGGCCTGAGCATTCCGGTTCCTGGATAGCGATGATGCTGTGACCTTCCGTGGCCCGGCGGAACGCATGACATGGCAGCATCGTTTGCCAGAGTGAGAGCGAACAGCGAGTGCGTCGGAACGGGCCGACGCCGAAACCGCGGAAACGATGCGGAAGGATATGCGCTCGAGCGACGACAGCGCGGCGCGAGCGGCGGGCCCGGAGGCGGTAGCCTGCGCACCATGGAGGGCACCGGGAGCGACGCCAATTGAAGACAGACGAGACATAGGGGCTACGCCGGTGGATTTCAATGTCGTTGACCAACCCGAGACGCTGGTGGCGGGAACAGTGCTTCGCAGCCCCGCGCTCGCGGTCGAGGGGCCGCGCCGCGCGAAAGTCGAAGAGGCGTGGAAGCGCAACCTGGCCCGCAAGCTGCCCGGACCGCCCACCACGGCGTACGTCGACCACGCGCCGGAGATCAATTCGTACCTGACCCATATCGTCGGCTACCGCTGCCACAGCTTGGCCGACCTGCAGCCCGGCGACGTGCTCGCCCGGGTGCCCGCCGGGCGCTTCGCCCGGTTCATCGCCAGCGGCGACAATCTCGGCGACACCATTGTGAGCATCTGGCGAGCGGTCTGGGACGCGGAGGCCGCGGGGCGGCTCCTGCGCGCCTATACCGGCGACTGGGAACACTATCCGGACGCGCGAACGGTGGAAGTCTTCGTGGCATTGGCAGACGATCAGGGCAACGGGTAGGAACAGACAGTGGACTTCGAGATCGTCACTTTGCCGCAGAGCATGGTCGCCGGCCTGACCGTGCCGCTGGCCGGCCGTGAGGTGACCGCGCGTGACCTCGACCTGGTGAACTTCACGTGGGACCGGTATCTGGCGCGGGAGAAGACCGTGCCGCGGGTGGCCGCCTACATCGGCCAGAACGATCACGCCGTCGCGGTGCTCGGCTACGAGATCGGCGGGATGGACGAGTTGGACCCGGGCGATGTGCTCACCATCATCCCGCAGGGCCGCTACGCCAAATTCGTCGTCGCCGACAAGCCCTACGACCTGCTGCGCACCGCGTGGGCGCAGGTGGCGAAGGCCGAGAACGCGGGAACCATCACCCGTTCTCACACCGCCGAGGTAGAGCGCTACACCGGCCCGGCGTCGGTGGAGGTCTACGTCTCCCTGGACTAGCGCGGACGTCGTACCAACGCAGCCGGCCGGAGGCATCGCCTCCGGCCGGCTTGCGTCGGTCTGCCGAATTACTCCGCGCCGATGATGAAAGCTTCCAGCTGGGTGCGCGCGATGTCGTCGGCCAGCTGCTGCGGCGGGGACTTCATCAGGTAGGCCGAGGCCGGGATGACCGGTCCGCCGATGCCGCGGTCCTTGGCGATCTTCGCCGCGCGCACCGCGTCGATGATGATGCCTGCGGAGTTCGGCGAGTCCCAGACCTCGAGCTTGTACTCCAGGTTCAGCGGCACGTCACCGAAGGCGCGGCCCTCCAAGCGGACGTAGGCCCACTTGCGGTCGTCGAGCCAGCCCACGTGATCGGACGGGCCGATGTGCACGTCGTTGGCGCCGAGCTCCTTCTTGAGGTTGCTGGTGACGGCCTGGGTCTTGGAGATCTTCTTCGATTCCAGGCGCTCACGCTCGAGCATGTTCTTGAAGTCCATGTTGCCGCCGACGTTGAGCTGCATGGTGCGGTCGAGCTGCACGCCGCGATCCTCGAACAGCTTGGCCATCACGCGGTGGGTGATGGTCGCGCCGACCTGGCTCTTGATGTCGTCACCGACGATCGGGACACCGGCCTTCGTGAACTTCTCCGCCCAGACCGGGTCGGAGGCGATGAACACCGGCAGCGCGTTGACGAACGCGACACCCGCGTCGATCGCGCACTGCGCGTAGAACTTGTCGGCTTCCTCCGAACCCACCGGCAGGTAGGACACCAGCACGTCGACGTTGTTGTCCTTCAGTACCCGCACCACGTCGACCGGCTCGGCCTCGGACAGCTCGATGGTCTCCGCGTAGTACTTGCCGATGCCGTCGAGGGTCGGGCCGCGCTGCACGACGACGTCGCTGGGCGGCACATCGGAGATCTTGATGGTGTTGTTCTCGCTGGCGAAGATGGCCTCGGCCAGGTCGAAGCCGACCTTCTTCGCGTCCACGTCGAACGCGGCGACGAACTTGACGTCGCGGACGTGGTAGGGCCCGAACCGTACGTGCATCAGACCGGGAACGGTCGCGGACTCGTCCGCGTCCCGGTAGTACTGCACGCCCTGGACCAGCGAAGAGGCGCAGTTTCCCACACCTACGATGGCGACGCGAACCTCTGTGGCGTTGTCAGCCTTCTCGATGTCACTCATGGCCGGTATTTCCCTCTTTCTGTGGTGCCGCCTTCGTCGATTGCTCCGCCGCAATCAACTCGTTGAGCCAGCGCACTTCGCGCTCGCTTGATTCGAGTCCGAGTTGATGGAGCTGCCGGGTGTAGCGATCCAGCGAACCGCTGGCCTTCTTGATCGCCTCCCGGAGCCCCTCTCGGCGCTCCTCGACCTGACGCCGCCTGCCCTCCAGGATCCGCATCCGCGCTTCCGCGGGGGTGCGGCTGAAGAAGGCCAGATGAACGCCGAAGCCGTCGTCGGTGTAGTTCTGCGGTCCGGTGTCGGCGAGCAACTCGCTGAACCGCTCCCGCCCGGCCGGAGTCAGTTGGTAAACCCGCCGCGCACGGCGAGTCGTCGCGCCCGCGGGGATCTCCTCGGCGATCAACCCGTCCGCCTGCATGCGGCGCAGTGTCGGGTAGAGGGATCCGTAGGAGAAGGCACGAAACGCCCCGAGCAGGCCGGTCAACCGCTTGCGCAGTTCGTAGCCGTGCATGGGTGCTTCGAGGAGCAGCCCGAGGATTGCCAGCTCGAGCACCGGGCTTCACCCCCTGACTGTTGTACAGACCTAACCGATGGATGCGACTTTCCACTATATCGGAGCGATACATCTGTGCACAGACGTGGCCGGGGAACGGGCGTTGCGCTGATTCAGCGAGAGGCGGGGAAGACCGCGATCGGCTCGCCCGCGAAGGTGACCTTCGCGTACCCGGACGCGCCGCCTTTGCACTTCACGTAGATATTCGCCACGGGACCGCGATCGGCCGCGTCGGGTGTGTCGAACTCCAAGCCGACGTGGCTGATCTCGCCGTCCGGGCACCGCACCGTCTGCCGCGCGCCGGCCAGCAGCCGGGCGATGGCGGGCACGTCGATGGCGGCGAGGTCGAAGGTGCGCGTCCCCGTTTTGCGCTCGGAGGTCCGCGAGGTGCGGAAGTCGCCGTTGTAGTAGTAGTCGCCGGTCTGCGACTCGTTGCCGGGCTGCTGCCGAGCCACGATGACGTACTTCGGGTACAGCGTGACATCGTCGGCGATCAGGTCGCCGAACTCGGCCCGGTACTCCGCGAGGAAGTAGGCCAGACCTGCCCCGGTGGTCATATCGGGGACCTTCTCCGACGACCCGGGCAGATCGATGCCGCAACGACTGATCGCGCCCACCATCGCACCGGCGACCAGGGCGGCAGCGATCGTGTAGACCGGCGCCAGCCAGCGCCGCGGCCGCCTGCGGTCGACGCGGACCACCGGGGCGTTCGCGAGTTCGCCTGGAATCTGTAGATCGCCGATCAGCGCGTCGAGTTCGCCGAAGGATTTGGCTCGCATCGCCTCGGTGGTCCGCGCGGCGTGCTCGCCCGCGGTGAGTTGGCCATCGGCCAGCGCGGCGTCGAGCAGGCCGCACACGTCGGCGCGGTCGGTGTCGCGGGCGCGGATGCCGCTGTATCGGGTGGTCGCCATCGCCTATCCCTTGAACGGCCGGACGAGGCGGATCTCGCCCGCCGGGGTCAGCGTGAAGTAGCCGCTCTCCCTGACCGGGTTGTTCACGTGCACGGTGACGGTTGGTTCGGCGGAGCCCCTGTCGCCGTTCGCGCTCACCATGAAATGCGACACAGCGCCGCCCGGCACCCGGGTGATCGTGGCCGCGTCGGCGAGCGCCCGGCCGATCGCGTCCGCGTTCAACGTGCCCAGATCCACCGAGGGTGTGTCGGCCTTGCGCGTCTCGATCTTCCCGGACTGGGCGAACCCACCGCGGTAGTCGTAGGAGACCTTCCGGTTCGGCTGGCCCGGCACCGCCCGGACGAGCGTGGCGTAATTTTCGTGCATATACAGCTCGTCGACTTGGAGGTCGCCGAATTTCCGCTGGTAGTTCCGTAGGAATGTGGCGATTCCGTCGGTGGTGTGCGGGCTCGGTGTGGGGATCACCAACGGCTGCACCGCCCCTTGGTCCAGCGCGGGCAGGGCTTGCGCCGCCGGTCGCGGTGCCTCCGCCTCCCGGGTGACCGCGAGATATCCGGCGCAGGCGGCCAGCACCGCGGACACGGTCACCGCACCCACGTACCACTGACGGCGACGCGAACGCGGCGGCCGCGGCGCGGGGGCGGTATCGCGGGACCGCTGCAAGTCCGAGACCAGATCCTTCAGATCGCCCAGGGTGCGCGCCTCCGCGGCGAGTTCGGTGAGGGTGTCGTGCTCCTCTTCGGACAGCTGGCCGTCGGCGCGGGCGGAGTCGAGCAGGTCGCGAGTAGTGGCGCGATCGGCATCGCGCGCCCGGGTGTGATCGGGATAACTTCCGCCAGATGCCGAGCGGCGCAGGACTTTTCGCGTGGCCGACGAGCGCTGCGCGGTGAACCCGCGCGCCGCGGCGGGGGCTTGCAGATCGGCGGTGAGCGCGGCCAGCTCGCCGAGCGTTTTCGCCGCCGCGGCCTGCGCGATCCGGTCGTGATATTCGTCGGCGCCGAGCTGGCCCTCGGCGTAGGCGGCATCCAGCAGGCTGGACGCGGTGGCGCGGTCGAGGTCACGCGCTCGCGTGCGCCCGGATGCTGCGGTGGACACAGACGGATCGTAATCCGGATAACGGCGCGACGCGCCGGATCCGGCACCCGCCGGAGCCGGTCAATCCGCACAGCCCGGGGCGGGCCGATTCCAACACCGCTACTCTGGTTCTCGTGCGAATTCAGCGGCAAGTTGTCGACTACGCCCTCCGGCGCCGGTCGCTGCTGGCTGACGTCTATGCGGGCCGAGTCGATGTCGCCGAGGTGTGTGATGCGAATCCCTACCTCTTACGTGCGGCGAAGTTCCACGGTCGGGGGAGTGAGGTCACATGCCCCATCTGCCGGAAGGAACAACTGACCCTCGTATCCTGGGTCTTCGGCGACGGCCTCGGGCCGGTCGCCGGATCGGCTCGCACACCCGAGGAACTCGTGCGCCTCGCCGAGACGCGCGAGGAGTTCTCGGTCCATGTCGTCGAGGTATGCAGGACCTGCAGCTGGAATCATCTGGTGCAGTCCTATGTGCTCGGTTCCACGCCTGCGCCGCCACGCCGCCGCACCGGGACACGCGCGAACCGGCGCACCGCCGCCGAATGAAGTGCCAGGTCATTCGCCCGTCGGGTGACTCGCGGAGCCGGCATGCGTCCGCCGCGGTGACGACTACCGCTGATAGCCACTTGGACCGCTACGAGTTATGGAGATCTTGTCAGTGAATTCGCCCTACGAGACTTCCCCCTACGGCGATGAGCCACATGGCGGCCGTCCTCCACAGAGTTCACGTCCAAGTCCCAACCCGTACCAGAATCCCCGTCCCGGCCCGCCGCCTGGCGCCCGGCCGGTTCCGCCGCCCGGGGGGCGTCCCATCCCCGGTGAGCCACGCGGCCCACAGGCGCCGCGCCGTCCCGGCCCCCCGCCGCAGGGACGACCGCCACAGGGTGGCCGTCCGCCGCAGCCGGGCAGGCCGCCGCAGCCCAATCGCGGCGTACCCGCCGGCGGCGCTCCCGGCCCGCAGCAGACCCAGCGGATCCAGCGGCCGGGCTCGCTGACCGAGGCGGTGGCCGACCGTGACCGGCGCGGCCCCTCCACCGGCCCGCGTCCGGCCACCGGTGCGCGTCCGGCGGTGGACCGTGAGGGACGTCGCGTCCCGGGCAGTGGACCCTCCACCGGCGAACGCAGGCAGACCGCGGGCGGCCCGCCGTCGGGTCCGCCGCCGCGCCGTGGCGGCGGCAACGGTGACGGCTCCGATGGGCCGGGCAGGCGGCCGGCGCAGAAGAAGAAGTCGCCGTGGCGCATCGTGCGGCGCACCCTCTACGTCCTGATCGCGTTGGCCATCCTGCTGCCCAGCGGCATCTTCCTCGCCGCGTACACCACGGTGTCGGTGCCGCAGCCGGGAGATCTGAAGACCAACCAGGTGGCGACCATCCTCGCCTCCGACGGTGACACGGTGATCAGCAAAGTGGTGCCGCCGGAAGGCAACCGGACCGACGTCACCATCGAGCAGATCCCGCCGCACGTCCGCAACGCGGTGATGGCCGCAGAGGACCGGGACTTCTACACCAACCCCGGCTTCTCGATCTCCGGCTTCGCGCGTGCCGCCAGGGACAACGTCCTCGGCAAGGAGAGCGCGGGCGGTGGTTCGACGATCACCCAGCAGTACGTGAAGAACGCGCTGGTCGGTGACGAGCACTCGCTGACCCGCAAGATGCACGAGCTGGTCATCTCGGCCAAGATGGCGCGGCAGTGGAGCAAGGACGAGATCCTCGCGGCGTACCTGAACACCATCTACTTCGGTCGCGGCGCGTACGGCATCGACGCGGCGTCCAAGGCGTACTTCGGCAAGCCCGTGCAGGAACTGACCGTCGCCGAGGGCGCGGTGCTGGCCGCCACCATCCAGTTGCCCTCCAGCCTGGACCCGGAGAAGAACCCGGAGGGCGCGAAGACACGCTGGAACTACGTGCTCGACGGCATGGTCTCCGCGGGCAACCTGAGCGCGGGCGAGCGGCAGAGCCTGCAGTACCCGCAGGTCGTGTCCCTCGCCTCCACCCAGGACAAGGAGCAGGACTCCGGCCCCGAAGGCCTGATCAAGACCCAGGTGCTCAAGGAACTCGCGGCGGCGGGCATCAGCGAGCAGCAGCTGAACACCTCGGGACTGCAGATCACCACCACGATCGACCCGAAGGCGCAGCAGGCGGCGGTCGACGCCGCCACGTCGAAGATGCAAGGCGAGCCGGAGCAGCTGCGCACAGCGGTGGTCTCGATCGATCCGCACACCGGCGCGGTGCGCGCCTACTACGGCGGCAACGACGGCCAAGGCTACGACTACGCCAACGCCGGTTTGCAGACCGGTTCGTCGTTCAAGGTCATCGGCCTCGCGGCCAACCTGGAGCAGGGCATTCCACTGTCGCAGATGTACGACAGCTCGCCACTCACGGTGAACGGCATCAAGATCAGCAACGTCGAAGGTGAGCAGTGCGGCATGTGCACCATCGCCGAAGCGCTCAAGCGGTCGCTGAACACCAGCTTCTACCGGATGCAGCTGGACATGCAGAACGGTCCGCAGAAGATCGCCGACATGGGTCACCGGCTGGGCATCCCGGACACCATCCCGGGTGTGGGCAAGACCCTGACCGAGTCGGACGGCTCCGGGCCGAACAACGGCATCGTGCTCGGTCAGTACCAGGCCCGGCCGCTGGACATGGCCTCCGCCTACGCGACGCTCGCCGCCTCCGGCGTCTACCACGCGCCGCATTTCGTGACCAAGGTGGTGACCGCCGACGGCCAGGTGCTGCTCGATCGCGGCGAAGTGGCCGGTGAGCAGCGCGTCTCGGCCGCGGTGGCCGACAACGTCACCGCCGCGATGAAGCCGATCGCAGGCTACTCCCGCAACCACGGACTGGCCAACGGGCGCGAGTCGGCCGCCAAGACCGGCACCGCGCAGCTGCTGGACACGGGCGAGAACAAGGACGCCTGGATGGTCGGCTACACCCCCTCGCTGTCCACCGCAGTGTGGGTCGGCAGCGTCGACAACTCTCCGCTGCGCAACTACGGCGGCGGCATGATCTACGGCTCGGGTCTGCCTTCCGACATCTGGAAGGCGACAATGGACGGCGCGCTCTCGGGCACCCGCAACGAGACGTTCCCGAAGCCCGCGCCGATCAAGGGCCAGGCCGGTGTCCCCGAGTGGTCGGCGCCCTACACCCCGCCCACCACCGTCGACTCCCCCCTGCTGCCGCCGGTCGTGGTCGCGCCGACCCAGGTGGAGATCCTGCCCGGTATCACCATCCCGGTGCCCGGCGTCCAGCCCGCACCGCAGCAACAGCGTCCGCAACAGCAACGTGAGTCGGACTCGGGCCCGCTGCCCGGCCAGCCGGTCGCACCGACCGACGGTTCCTCGCCGACCGCCACCGGCTCACCGAGACCGGGCAACAGCGGCAACTCGGGGAACGGCGAAGGTACGAGCGGAACAGCGCCCACCCGAGGTCGATAGATCCTCGTCGCAGGCCGGGGCCGACCGCACCATGGTCGGCCCCGGCCTGCGTGTCGCCTCCCTTTCGACGAACCCGGTGGTCGGCATGCGCTGTGGTGCCGAGGCGGTCGGTGCCCGAGTCGATCCGGACCGCGCGGCGCCCTCCGGGTAGCCTCGGGTTCCGTGACCGATCAGCAGTTGGTGGAGCCACGGAGGAATGGGAGGGCGCCGCTGTCGGACCAGAAGATGGTGCCCGGTGGGGCGTACTACGCCGCTCCCGCTCCGCTCGCCTCCGATCTGCGATCGGCGGACGCGCGCGACCGGCCGAGCCGCAACGAATCCCTCGCCGCGCAACTGTCCACGGTGATCGGCGGGCCGGTCGGTGATCATGCGCTGATCGGGCGGGTGCGGTTCTGGACGCCCATGCGAGTGCTGCTGGCGTTCACCGTGGTGTTCCTGGCACTCGGCTGGTTCGGCAAGGCGGGATGCCTCCAGCAGACCGATGGCGCGGACGGCCCGACCCTCGACTGGAACAACGGCCGCCAGTACCTGGCGATGTGTTACTCGGACACCGTTCCGCTCTACGGCGCGGAACGGCTGAACGAAGGCGCCTTCCCGTACAAGAAGCAATGGACAGAGCAGACTCCCGACGGCGGGCGGGAGACGCGATACATGGAGTATCCGGTGCTCTCGGGCCTGTACCAGTACTTCTCGATGCGGATCGCGAAGAGCTGGGACGCCGCGCCGCTGCCCGGCGCGTTGCAGGTGGTGATCTACTTCAACGTCGTCGCGTTCGGCCTGGCGATGGCCTGGTTGATCACGGTCTGGGCGTCGGCGCTGCTGTCCGGCCGCCGGATCTGGGACGCGGCGCTGATCGCCTGTTCACCGTTGGTGATCGTGCACGCGTTCACCAATTTCGACGCGCTCGCGACGGCCTTCGCCGCGACCGGCCTGCTCGCCTGGGCCCGGCGCAAACCCGTGCTCGCGGGAATCCTGCTCGGTCTGGGCGGCGCCGCCAAGCTGTATCCTCTGCTGCTGCTCGGTCCGATCGTCGTGCTGTGCCTGCGCACCGAGACGATGCAACGCACGCCGCGCACGCACCTCGGCCTGCGGATCCGCGATATCGACAGCTGGCCCGCCTTCCTGGCGTGGGTGCGCGAGACGCCCTACCGCGTCCAATTTCTCAGCGCCCGTCCGCTCGGCGCCGCGTCCGTCACCGTATGCGCCGCGCTGGCCACCTGGCTGGCGGTGAACCTGCCGATCGCCGCGCTGTTCCCGAACGGCTGGCGGGAATTCTTCCGGCTCAACACCACCCGGCATGCCGACCCGGACTCGATCTACAACGTGATCTCCTCGTTCACCGGCTGGCCCGGCTTCGACGGCGTGCTGACCCACGGGGAGCAACCCGCCATCCTGAACGCCGTCTCGCTGTTGGCGTTCGTCGCGGCCTGCGCGGTGATCGCCTACATCGGCCTCACGGCGCCGCAGCGACCGCGGCTGGCGCAGTTGTGTTTCCTCGTGGTCGCGGCGTTCCTGCTGACGAACAAGGTGTGGAGTCCGCAGTATTCGCTGTGGCTGGTGCCGCTGGCCGTCCTGGCGTTGCCGCACCGGCGCATCCTGCTGGCCTGGATGACCATCGACGCGCTGGTCTGGGTGCCGCGTATGTTCTACTACCTCGGCTTGGACCGCAAGGGCCTGCCCGAGCAGTGGTTCACCGGCACCGTCGCCCTGCGTGATCTGGCGGTACTCGGACTGTGCGCCCTGATCGTGCGCCAGATCTACCGCCCCGAGGAGGACTTGGTGCGGCGCGACTTCGTCGACGACCCCGTCGGCGGGATCGTCGACCGTATGCCGGACCCACTGCTGGCGTGGCTGCCTGCGCCGCTGCGACCGCGACCGGCGGTCGCACGCGGCTGACCAGGCGATCTCACGGGGTGCGCAGGAAGCGCGCCTGCCGTTCCGGCTCCTGCGGCAACATGTCCAGATCGAGTTCCCACGCGCTGCCGGTCCACGGGTCGAACAGCGGCGTACCACCGATGGTCGGCAGATGGCGGCACGACTGCGACAGCATCGCCACGGTGGTGTCGGCCGAGTCGGATTCGTCGGCGCCGACGATCACGATGGACAGTCCGATCAGCTCGCCACGCGTGATCAACGCGCCGATCCGCTGCGCGTCCGAGCTCTGATAGCCATGCGGGAAATCCGCGGCCAGCAGGACTCGATGCTCGCTGGGCGGTGTGAAGGCGCCACTCGCATAAGCCAATTCGGCCAGTTCGGCCGCGTCCACCAGCGCTTGCAACCGCGCCGAGATATCGGCGTGGTCGGTGATCGGCGGGCCGTTCAGCACCGGAGCCAGCAAACCGGTGAAGCCGCTGAACGCATCGGTCAGGTCGATGATGTCGAGCAGCGTCCGCCGCTGCGGCGCCGTGGCGAGCAACCGCGCGAGCAGCGCGCCCACCACGGGCGTGACCGCACGGGTCGATTCGGCATCGATCCACAACGGCCGGTTCAGCGGCACCGGAACGCAATACGGAATGCGCACCGATCCCCGGTCGAGCGCGTACAACTCGCCGAGCCGGATACCGTCGCTCGGTGCGGGCGGCTTGTCCCAAACGGGCGAGTCCCAGGAGGCCAGGGCGGGCGGCAGCACCCGGTCGGCCTCGGCGAGTTCGCCCGTCAGCTGTTCGGCGTCGCGCTGATGGTTGCGCTCGGCGGTGGCGACCAGCTCGTCGTGCCGTTGCTGCGCGACCCGGCGCGCCTGCTCGGCTGCCGGAGTATTCCTGGTCGCCGGGTCGGAGACGGCGAGCGACAGTTCGTGATCCAACCGCTTGGCCGCGTACTCCCGCGCCGAGATCAGCGCGGCAGCCGATCGCGCGGCGTCCTCGAACACCATCCACAGCCGTTCCAGGCCGTGACCGACCTCCAGCGGCGCACCGGCGGCGGCGATCTGCGCGTCACCCGCCAGCGGACCGGCCATGGTGTGCGTACCGGGTTGGTCGGAGTGCCCGGATTCCGTGGCCGCGCCGTCGACCTCGACGCCGTGCGCCGTGAGCAACACGGCGAGACCGCCCGCGTAACCTTGGCCCACCGCGCGCAGCTTCCAAGCAGGACCGCGCCGGTACACCTCCAGACAGATCAGCGCCGTCTCACCGGACGACGGGGTGATCGCGAATTCCGCGGTCACGCTGTCGTTCTCGGACAAGGTGGCGGTGACCGGCCCGAGCCCGTCGGCCCGCGCGGGGGCGGCCGGGTCGGCACTGACCACAAGCAGCACGGCCTTCGCGTCGGCGCGCACCTCGGTGAGCGTGATCGTGACCCCGTCGGCCGCCAACGCGACCCCCGCCGTGGCGGGCTGGTTGTAGAAGACGAAATCGTCGCTGGAGAACACCTTCAGGTTCTCGGCGACCACCAGCGCGGAAACGTCGAGGGCAGCCTCGGCGCGCGCACTGAAACGAACGACCTCACCGGTCAACGGGATGTTCTGACCGGCCCGCAGTTGAATCACCGTGTCTGCCCTGCTGTCGCGCCGCCGGTCAATTGTTGACGAGGAACCGGCCGAGCTGCGGCACCGCCTCACCCGGATGCTTGGCCTGGAAGCCCTCACCGAGCGCCTGCAGTTTCCAGTCGCTGCCCACCCGGTACAGCTTGGACATCGCCATGGCGGTGAACGGCATGCCACCGGCGAGCGTGTACCTGGCCAGCTCGCCGTTGGTGGTCCCGTCGACCAAGCGGCAGAACGCGTTCTGCACCTGCTCGAAGGTGTGCCCCTTGTAGGAGGTCACGATGAACACCAGCGTGGTGATGTGCGCGGGGATGCGGGTCAGGTCGACCAGGATCACCTCGTCGTCGCCCTCGCCCTCGCCGGTGAGGTTGTCGCCCTGGTGGCGGATCGAGCCGTCCTTCGAGGTCAGCTGGCCGTAGTAGGCGACGTCCACCGGGTTCATGTCGGCGAACAGGATGACCGACGCGTCCAGGTCGATATCGACCGTGCGGTTGCCGAACATGCCGCGGCTGCGCACCGGATCCCAGCCGAGACCCATCTTGACGAAGGTCAGCGCGGCGCCTTCCTTACGCAGGGTCACCCGCTGGCCCTTGACCAGGCTGACCGGGCGGTCCTTGCTCAGGCTGACCTCGGCAGGCTGCTGCGGGACGGGCTGGCCGGGCGGCGGATAGCCCGGCCCGGGGGCGGGGGGCGGGGGATAACCCTGGCCGGGCGGCGGCGGATAACCCGGCCCGCCCTGCGGTGGCTGACCGGGACCCGGGGGCGGGTAGCCGGGGCCGGGCGGCGGATAGCCGGGGCCGGGCGGTGGATAGCCGGGGCCGGGGCCGGGCGGCGCGTACTGCGGCGCCTGCTGCTGGGTCGGGTACGCCGGGGCGGTCGGCGGCTGCTGAACCGGCTGCGGCGGAGGCGGCGGGGCCTGTGGCGCCTGCGCGGGCTGGGCGGGCGCATCATCGACCGTCACACCGTGATCGGTGACCAGCGCGGCGAAACCGCCCGCGTAGCCCTGTCCGACCGCACGCACCTTCCACGCACCCTGACGACGGTAGAGCTCGAGCGCGATCACGATCGACTCGGTGTTCAGCCCTTCGATCCGGTACTCGTACAACTGATTACCGGCCGCGTCCGACACGATCGCGGTCGGTGCGGGGAACATGCCGAAATTGCTGTTCGCGTCGTCCAGCGTGATCACCGCGCGAATCTGATCGATGTCGGCGGGCACGGCGTTCAACGACACCGCCAGCGACGCCGGCTGGCCCGCGGGCGCGGGCTGCAAGTTGACGCCGGGGCCGCTGGGCTGGTTGAAGAAGACGAAGTCGGCGTCGGAACGGACCTTGCCCCGCTCGGTGACCAGTAGTGCCGACAGATCCGCCGGCGCCGTGAGCTGGACGGAAATCACCACGTCGTTGGTGGCCAGCGGACCGTTCTGGCCCTTGGCGAGAGTTGCGGACAAGTTCGACCCTTCGCTTGTCGGTGCGTTCGCCTGACACTCTACGAGAAACGCGCTGCGCGGCGCTTGTACTCAACTGCCGAGCTACCCCGACACTCGCGAAACATCGGTTAGGGTGACGGCACGCAGATGGAATGCGGCGATCACATCGTGTTCCCGATCGAGACAGCAGGCAGACACCGCATGGCGCAACTGTTCGAGCAATCGAAGAAGGTGATCGAGGCTCATCTGGCCGGAACCAGCCTCCGCGCGATCTCCGGCTCGATGATTGCCTACGAGGGAAATGTGCAGTTCAAAGCGGCCGGTTTCGGCGGAGGCGACGGTGTGATCGCCGGGCTGAAGCGCCGGGCCACCGGTGAGAAGCTGTCGCTGATGGAGTGCGCCGGGCACGGCCGGGTGTTCTTCGCCGTCAACGGCCAGCACGTCACCGTGGTCGACCTGAACAACGAGACGCTACAGGTGGAGTCGCAGCAATTGCTCGCGTTCGCCGGGAACCTGCGCACCGATGTGCGTTTCGCCGGTTTGCGCGGTGCGTCCAGCGGGCAGGGCCTGTTCACCACTACCGTCTCCGGCCAGGGTCAGGTCGCGCTGCTCTCGGCCGGCGGTCCGCTCATCCACCTGGAGGTTTCCCCGCAGTACCCGCTGATCGTGGATCCGGACGCGTTCGTCGCGGCGCGCGGGAACCTCAACCAGTCCTTCGTCACCGACGTGTCCTGGCGCAGTTTCGTCGGCCAGGATGCGGGCGAGGCGTTTTCGCTGCGCTGGGACGGCCAGGGCGTGGTGTTGATCCAACCGGCGGAACGGTAGGGGCGAGCGGGTGTTCGAGAAGGTCAACGGCAAAGTCGTCAAGGTCGATGTCGGGATGGCGGGCGGTGTGGTCGCCCGCAACGGCGCGATGCTGTTCTATACCGGCGACGTTTCGTTTGCCCCCCACCAGATTCCGGGGGCGCAGGGTATGGGCGGCATGGGCGGGCTGATGGGGCTGGCGGGCCGCGCGATGGCGGGTGAGCACGAGCGCACCATGCTCGCGCAGGGCAACGGCCAAGTCCATTACGGATTCGCGGGCCTGGAGGTCCACGTGGTGCACATGCAGCCGGGCGCGACGCTGCGCGTCGAGGCTTCGCGGCTGCTGGCCAACACCGCCGGATTGCAGAGTTCGGTGGTGTCGGTGATGAGTTCGGGCGGCGGAGGCGGTGGCGGCCTGATGGGCGCGCTGCGTGGCGCCGCCTCTGGCGCGTTGACCGGGCAGGGCATGTTCACCACCCAGCTGTCCGGGCAGGGGGCCGCGGTGCTGCTCGCGCACGGCGGATTCCTGGAATTACAAGTGGGCGGGCCCAATCCGATCGTGGTCGACCCGCAAGCCTTCGTCGCCGCCTACGGCAACGTGCAGACCGAGCTCAAAGCGGCACTGAGCTGGCGGGATGCCGTCGGTCGCGGTTCCGGCGAGGCGATGCAGCTGCATTGCGCCGGGCAGGGCGTCGTCTACGTGCAGGCCTCCGAAGAGAAGTTGTGAGCAGGGTATGTCCCAGATCCTCAACCCCATGAATCTCGGTGAGAGCGACAACCTCCCGGGAAACAGCTACGCGTACTGCATCGACCTGAACAAGCCGTGGTTCATGCGCAAGGGCGCGATGATCGCCTACTACGGCGACATGCGGTTCCAGATGCTCACCCACGGGTTGCAGGGCGGGCTGCTGCACATGGTGTCGCAGCAGTTCTCGGCGCCGCTGTTCACCGGCGATTACGTCGTCGCGGAGGGGCGCGGCAAGCTGATCATCGGCGACCGCGGCTACGACATCAATTCCTATGACCTCGAGGACAACGGCAACCTGACCATCCGGGCGGCGAACCTGCTGGCCTTCGAGCCGGGTCTGTCGCTCAACCAATCCATCGTGCCCGGCTTCCTCACCCTCATCGGCACCGGCAAGTTCCTCGCCTCCTCCAACGGACCCGTCATGTTCGCCGAGCCTCCGCTGCGCGTCGACCCGGAATCGCTGGTCGGCTGGGCGGATTGTCCCTCTCCCAGCCACCACTACGACGAGCGCTGGATCTCGAACTTCCTGGCCGCCGGTGCGGCGCGCTTCGGCGTGAACTCCGGTGAGGAGCGTCAGTTCGAGTTCACCGGCGCGGGCACCGTGCTGATCCAATCCAGCGAGAAGGTGCTCAGCGACTCGATGCTGGTACGCACCATCGAGGGACAGATCCAGAGCGGCATCACCGTCGGCGGCCTGCAAAGACTGCAAGGGCTCATCGCGCAGCAATTGGCGGGGCAGCAGCAGTACTGACCCGCGGAACTCCGGTCGCGGCCGCGCGAACATCGCGACCTTGCCCGGAATCACTCGCGTGGGGGATTCGCGGCCCGCCGGACCTCGATACCGTTCATTCGTGTTTCACATCCTCTCCTCCCATATCCTGCGCGCGGCGCTGCCCGCGGCGATCCTCGCCGCAGCGGCGGTGCCAGCCGCCGCGATGCCGATTCCGGCGGTTCCAGCCGTGCCGGAACCGCCGCGATTCGCCGGTGCTGCCGCGAGCGGTGAACCGGTCACCGGCATTCCCCCGGTCCCGCAGAACCCGCATCTGGCGCCGAACGGCAACTCGGGTGTCCACAACGACGGGTGGATGAGCGACACCTACACCCGCCCCGGTCCGCTCGGCCGCGCGCCACGGACCGATTCCCTGCTGCTCGGCAGCGAGTGCGGCTCGGTGGCGTTCGACCGTGCCGGACGCATCGTCACCACCTGCCTCGGGCTGCAACCGGGGCTCTACCTCATCGACCCGGCGACGATGACCGTCCTCGGCAGGCATCCACTGCCGGGTAAGAGCCCGATCGACACGTTGCGACCCGGCGCTTTCAACAACTTCGTCGGCGGCGGGTACTTCTACCTCGACAACGAGGACCGCGCTGTAGTGGGCACCAGCACCGGCCACATCCAAGTATTCGCCGAGAATGCTGCAGCCGAAGGCTTTTCGCTGGTGCGCGACTACGACCTGACCGGCGTGCTGCGCCCGGACGAGACGCTGAACTCGGCGCTGCCGGATTCCAACGGCCTGATCTGGTTCGTGGCCAAGACGAACGGCGTGGTCGGCACACTCGATCCGGATACCGGTGCGGCGCAGGTGGTTCGGCTCGGAGCGGGCACTGAGAACCAGATCGAGAATTCGTTCGCGGTCGGCGCGGCCGGTGAGGTGTACGTCGCCACCAACCGTCAACTCCTGCGTTTCGACGCCGGTCCGGACCGGGCACCCCAGGTCACCTGGCAGACCACCTACGCCAACAGCGACCAGCGCAAGCCGGGCCAAGTGGACGACGGAACCGGCACCACGCCCACCGTTCTGCCAGACGGTTATGTCGCCATCACCGACAACGCCGATCCGATGAACGTCGTCGTCTACCGCACGGCGCCGTCGGTCGCCGAACGACAGGTCTGCGCGGTACCGGTGTTCGAGCCCGGCCGCAGCGCCACGGAGAATTCGTTGATCGGTGCGGGACGTTCACTCATCGTCGAGAACAATTACGGATATTCGCATCCCGACGCGGTCGCGTCCGGCAAGACCACCACACCGGGGTTCGCCCGTGTCGACATCGACGCCGACGGCAACGGCTGCCATCTCACCTGGACCAACTCGGTCGAAGCCGCGCCCACGGTGGTACCGAAGCTGTCCCTGGCCACCGGCTTGGTCTACACCTATACGAAAGGCACCGAGCCGAGCGACCCGTGGCACTGGACCGCCCTCGACTACCGCACCGGCGCGACCGTGTGGAAACAGCTGTCCGGCACGGGCCCGGGCTTCAACAACAATTACGCCGGGATAGCGATCGGCCCCGACGGAGCGGCCTACCTCGGCACGCTCGGCGGACTGGTGTCGATACGCGACAGCCGGTGAGCCCACAAAACGGGCAAACCACGTCAGAGTAGATCGCGCCGACAGGCGGATCACGTATGTACAGCAAAGGATTCGCGACGGATCGGTGAACTCGTCTCGATGTGCACCGGCGCCGGTCCACGGTCGGCGCAGAATCGGGTCATGGCTGACTCGGCGCTTTCGGCGCAGCGTCGCACGGCGCTGACGCACCTGGTCCAAGACGAATTCTGTTTCGCGACAGCATATCCGCGGGTCGCCGACTACTGGGCCGCCGCGGGCCGGTTGCCCGGCACCGGGGACGACATCGCCGACGCCACGTTCGACCTACACCTGCTGCACTACATGACCGGGGGCGCGAGCACGAACCCGTACTGGGACATCGTCGCCGCAGCGGTATCGCCCGGGCCGTGGGAGCGCGCGAACCGCTCCGAGGTGAACGGTGGGAACCCGAAAGGCAGTGCGCGACTGGCGTACGCGCAGATTCTGCTGCAAGCCGCCTACGCGTACGCGATCCCCTCGCCCGCGACACTGCGCTGGATAGCGGACGTCGCGCAGGGCCAACCGGTGCTGGAAGTCGGTGCCGGGCGCGGCTATTGGGCTTACCAACTCACCCGAATGGGTGTGCCCACCAATGCTTTCGACTCACACCCGCCGGACCGGGCGGCCAACACGGCGTTCCCCGCCGCCGCGGGACTGCCCGCGACCTGGCACCCCACCGCGACGCCACCCGCGTCGACCGCCGATCTCGCCGCCGCCCACGCCGACGACGCGCTGTTCCTCTGCTGGCCGCCCGGCTGGGAGAACCCCATGGCTTCGACGACGCTCACCGCCTACCAGGACGCGGGCGGCTCGCTGCTGGTCTACATCGGCGAACCGCGCGGCGGGCGCACGGCCGACAGCGCGTTCTTCGACGCGCTCGAGGCCGGGTGGACTCTGCTCGACCAGGACCCTGGCTACGTCTCGTGGTGGAATCTCGGCGACCGGGCACAGTGCTGGCAGCGTCGGTGAGTTCAGCTCGCGCGCTGGAACTCCCACGGGTCGTGCGCGCTGATCAAGGTGACCTCGTCACCGTGATCGCGGCGTAGTTCGCGCAGCCGCGCCTGGGTGCCCAGTCGCAGGTCGTGGTGGACCTCGGAGGTGGTCTGCACGATGTCGAGCACCGGGTGGGGCTGCGGCGCCGGATCGAGTTCGCGATGGTAGTAGTACGCGTCGCCGCAGTGCAGCAACCAGCTGTCGCCATCGCGGACGGCGACACCGGTGTGGCCCGCTGTGTGCCCGCCCAGCGGGATCAGCTGAAAGTCGCCGGGCAGATCCTTCGGTTGGATCGCGTCGAAGCCGAACCACTGTCCCGTCGGGTCCGACGGGTAGGTCTGCCAGAGCGGGTCGTGGGCCCAGTGCGCGGGGCGGTAGCGGAAGCTGGGCGCTTCGGCTCGCGCCGCCGCCAGTTCCGCGGCGAGCACGTGGACCCGTGCGTGCGGGAAGTCGGGCAGTCCGCCGCAGTGGTCCACGTCGAGGTGGGTGAGGATGATGTGCCGGACGTCGACGGGGTCGTAGCCGAGCCGCTGGACCTGCCGGATCGCCGTCTCGTCCTCGGTGAGCACGGGCTGGGCCATCGCCACCCAGTCCGCCCCGAGCGTGCCCGCCGGGTCACGCACGTCATCGAGCCCGATGCCCGTCTCGATCAGGACCAGTCCGTCGGATGCCGTCTCGACCAGCAGGCAGTGGTTCACGGCATGGGCGGGCGCTGGTCCGTCGTAGGTGGCTTCGATCTGCCGGACCGAGCCGCAATTGAGGTGATGGATCGTCATGCGAGTTAGTCTGTGACTTGAAGCGCGGTTCAAGTCAAGGAGACGAGATGAACGACCTGCTCGATATCGCCGAAGTCGGCGAGCGAACCGGCCTCGCCCCTTCCGCACTGCGCTTCTACGAGAAACGCGGACTCATCACCGCCACCGGCCGCAACGGCCTGCGCCGCACCTACCACCCCGACATCCTCGGCCGTCTCGCCCTCATCGCCTGCGCCCGCGGCGCCGGTTTCACCCTCGCCGAGATAGCCCGCTTCCTGCGCGCCTCCCCCACCGACGCCGAACTACGCACCCGCATGGCGGAGAAAGCCAGGCAACTGGACGACGACATCACCCGCCTCATCCGCATGCGCGACAGCCTCCGCCACGCCTCCACCTGCACCCACGACCCCTTGGTCGAATGCCCGGACTTCAAGTCCACCTTCGAACCGGCATGACACGAACCCGATTCGTCGCGGCACCGGGCCGACGGATGCCGTGCTGGCTACTCGGCGGGCGGCGGAGCTGCCTTGATGAACCAGTTGATGATTTCCTCGCCCGCCAGGATGCCGGTGGCTCGGGTGATGGTGAGGTTGGGGTGGGTCCAGTTGAGTTGTTCGAGTTCGCCGTGGCGGGGGCGGATGGCGGAGTCGGCGGCGCGCAGCATGTCGGCGTCGAGGGCGCCGTCGCCCGCGGCGAGCGTGCGGGCATCGTCGGCGAGTTCTCCGCCTTCCCAGAGGCGCTTGCGCACCTCGTCGACCGCGCGGCTCTTGCAGACGGCCTGCGGCATGGTGTAGATCTTGCGGCCCTGCTGGGACGCCGACCAGCCGCGTGGACGACACCAGTCGTCCCACTCGGCCAGGAATCCCTCGGGCACCTCCTTGGGCTTCACCACCAGATAGCAGAAGAGGTGGTCGGCCACGCGGAACTTGGTGACCCAGGAGTCATCGATGCGGGCGTGCAATTCCTTGCTCACCTCGGACAGGGTGGCGCCTCCCGCACGGACCTTGGCGTCGATATCGATGCGCCAGCTCAGATCGGGCACGCCGTCGACCAGGATGTTCCCGCCGTTGCTGGTGATCGCGTAGCGCCAGGGCGCTCCGGGCAGCCGGATGCGGTCGAACTGTTTGATGGTGCGGGTGGTGGTGGGAACGACGGCGGCGGGTTCGGTCAGGGTCTGCATCCGCAGCGCCGCGGTGGTGGTCATGAACGACAGCGGCGCCCCTTCCAGATGCTCCACGCAGACCGTCGGCACGTCGGCGGTGGTGCTGAAGGCGTTACGCGAGTAGATCATCGTCCGGTCCAGGTCGGTCGCGATCAGCGCGCGTCTTCGGTGTGCTTTCGGAGATAGGTTCACTGCTGCACGTCCTTGATCAATCCCATGCACGAATATGCCAGGTCGGCGACGACTTCGACCGGGACACCCCGGGCCGCGGCGAGCATCCGGATGTGCGCGTGCTCCGGCGCGTCCGCCTCGCGCACCAGCACCCGCCACGGCACCCGCCGCAGCAGCACCCGCGTGGTCTCGCCGACGCCGGGCTTCACGAAGTTCACGCTGGCGATGCCGTAACGCTCGCGCACCTGCTCCACCGACGCCCAGCCGGACCAGGTGGGCGTCCGGTCACTCGCGCGGACCGCGGCCAACTCCGCGGGCACCCGGTCGCCGATCACGTCGAAGGCGCCGCTCACGACATCCAGCAGACGTCCGGACACATCCTCACCGACCAGTTCCCGGTAGAACTTGGCGCCGTGAAAATCACCGGGGCCGATCAGCGTGTCGTTGAGGACCGTGCGCGAGACCAGGCCGGAAACGGTCGAATTCAAGCAGGCCGAGGCGATCAGGAAGTCGTCGCGGGTGCCGTAGGTACGCACGCAGTAGCCGGGATCGGCCAGCACCGCCAACTCGTCGTCGAACCGCGCGCCACCGGCCGCGTGATAGGCGTCCAGGGCCTCGGTCAACTCGCGGGTGATCGCCCCTTTGCCGGTCCATCCGTCCACGAACACGACCGAGGACGGATCGTGCTGCTCGGCCAGGTAGTCCAGCGCCACCGCGTCGATGCCGCGATCCCGCACGATCGACACCGCGTAGTGCGGGATCTCGAGGCCCGGACGCCGCGAACGCAGCCAGCGGCGCATCAGAATCCCGACCGGCGTGCCCGCCCGCGCCAGCGACGCCAGGACGATGTCCTCGCCGCGTTCGGCGACGACCAGCTCGGACACGGTCGCCACGGCCAGCGCGAGCCGCTCGGCGCTGGCCGCCAGCACCTCGTCGAACAGCGACCGATACGTCGCGTCCGGCTGGTACTCGATCGGCAGCGACTCCGCGTAGTGCGCCTGTCCCGCCTGGATCCGCCGTTCCCGCTCGGCGACATCGGCCTCCAGATCGACGCCCGATAGGTCCTTGAGCAGCCAGGAGACCTCGTCGGCGGCATAGGAGCCGAACTCCGGCCCGTGCAGCGGCGTGGGTAGCGCACCCACCCTGGTACTCGTCACGCCCGGCTCCCGGCCGCTGTCGCGCGTTCGGCGTGCAGCCGCCGCGGGTCCGCCTCCGGCAGCACCGCGAGCAGCACGTCCGCGCCGGAAGCGGTCAGCACGTCCACCAACCCGTGCTCGGCCATCAACTCCGCCGTGTCGGCGGGTGAGTCGACCACGACGACGAGCACCGGATCGGCGGCCGGGCCGTCGCCATCGGCACCACTGCCGACACCGCCATCGGCACCACTGCCGACACCGTCATCGGCACCACTGCCGACACCGTCATCGGTAATCGCGCCGGCGGCCTCGTCGCGGCGCGGCGGAGCGGCGAGCAGCGAGCCCAACCCGGCGAGGTCCGCCTCGAACACGTCGAGAGTCACCGGCCAGTGCGCGTTGTAGAGATAGCGCGGCGCAGGGTCGCCCGGTTCGGGCGCGATGAACCGGAACCCGCGCCGCAACGGATACCCCGGCTCGTCCAGCACGTAGGCGGGCGATCGCGTGGTGGTCTGGAAGCGCGTCGGCGTCCCCGTGTCGGCGAGCAGCGCCGCCAGTCGCAGCGGCAGATACATCAACTCCTCGTGCCCGAGCACGATGACGGCCCGGCCGGGGAAATCGGTGGCGAGCCGGGCGGCCAGCACCTGCCCCGCCTCCAGCAGCGCGGCCTCGAACGCGCCGGTGTCGGAGGCGAGTACGCCGTGCCTGCCGCCCTCCGGAACGGAGGCGGGCCACGGTAGCTCCATCCGTCGGAACGAGCCGAGATGTCCCGCGGTCGGATTCAACCGCGGCTCGGGGAGAGCCCCGACGGCGTCGACCAGCTCCGGGGGCAGCGACGCCCGGCCTGCGGCGAGACAGACCGTGTCGATCCGCGCCCCGAGTTCCGCCGCGGCGGTGTCGAATGCGGCACGGTCGGCCTCGGTACGCAGGTCGACCAGCGACGCGAGCACGTAGTGGGCGCGCGGCGAGAAGGCGTGCAACGCGCGCACCGCATCGATCGCCGTGGCGCCGGTAGAAATCTCGTCGTCGACGAGCACCAGCGGCAGTTCGTTGACGAAGATGTCGGCGGGCGCCGGTTGCAACAGGTGCGAGGTGGCATGCGAATGCCCCTCCTCGAACCCGGCGAGCGTCTGCGCGTGCGGCACCTCGCGCCGGGTCGAATGGAGATAACAGCTCGCGCCGATCCGCGCGGCCACACAGTGGCCGAGTCCCGTCGCGGTCTCGGCGAACCCGAGCACGACGGCTTCGCGTTCACCGAGCACCGCGCGCACCAGATCACCCAGGTGATCGCCTGCGCCGAGCACCACCCGCGGATCGGTCGGCAGGTGCTTGCCGAGCACGGTGGAGACCAACAGGTGCGCCCGGCGCCGGTTGTTGTGGCGAACACCCGGCTGGACCAGCGCCGTGATCGGCAGCCGTGCCGAGCGCAGCCGGTCCGAATCGCGTTCGCGCATCGGGTCGTGATGCAGCGATATGCCGAGAGTTCTTGTCGCCCAAGGGATTTCGCTGTTATCGAGTTCGGTCACTCGGCGGTTCATACGGTGACCATCGCGGTAAGCAGATCCACGAACGACACTCCCTTGTTCGCCACGCCGAACACCCGTGCGCGCAACAAGGTCTGTCGCGCCCAACTGCGATGCGGCCGCATCTCGTTCATCTTGTTCCGGTAACCGGAGGCCGCCACGCCGCCGACGTCCTCGCGCAGGATGTCCAGCGCGTCCGAGTACTCCTCGTGCGACACCACAGACAGCGCGTGCACGGCGGACACGTGCGACGGGTGGATCACCGTCTTGCCCTGGATGCCGTTGGCCCGGTCCAGCGTGATCTCCCGCAGCAAGCCGTCCAGATCCCGGCTGACCAGGTATTGCCGGAACGGCACCGCGTCGGACTCCTCGAACGGCGCGGTCCGCAGCAGCGGCCGGAACATCCGTTCGTGATCGGCGAAGTACTCCCACACCGGCCCCGTGATGACGAACCCGGTACCGTCCGCGCGCCCCAGGTAATTCACGATGTCGGCGATGACGTCGGCGACCACCCGCACGTCGTAGATGGTCAGGTCGCGGTCGCGGCGGATGCCGAACGTCGAGCACATGTCGGTCGCGCCCACCCGCACCGCGAGCACCCGGTCTCGATGCGCGGCCAGCAGCGCCGCGATCTGGGTGAGCTCGTAATCGCGGGTCTCCCGGTGCACCAGCCCCGGCGACTCCAGCACCGGCATCCCGTAGAGCGGCCGGTTCACCCGCTGGGCCGCCACGTTCAGCGCGTTGAGGTACTTCGGTCCGGTGACGCTGTCGAACTTCGGGAACACGAACCCGGTCAGCACCTTGGCGCCCGGTCCGAGTTGCTCGATGAGTTCGGTGATCGTGTCCGCGTCGCGCACCCGGACGAACAACAGGGGGTTGGCGTCGTGGCTGCCCGCGAGCAGATCGAGCGCGGCGACGGTCTGCTGCTTGGCGTACTCCACCTCGTGATCGGCCACCGCGTCCTCGAGGTCGATCACCATCGAACACACCCCGTGCTCGGCGCGCCTGCCGATCGTCAGCGCGAGATCGGGCCTGGTCGCGGGCGCATACAGCGTCGCGCCGAGCCCGATCGCGAGCAGCTCGCGATCGGTGTGGTCGTCGCCGAACGGCTCGGGCTGCCGGTGGAAGAGTCGCCTCGCCTCTGGGCCGTGCAACTGCCGGAAGTGGCGCAGCGGCATTCGCTTCCGCAGGGAAACCTCCTGCTGGACGGCGATGCCTGCGGTCATCGTTGCCCCATCCTCATTCTCGTCGTGGTCCTGCTTGTCTTCTCATTCGTTCCACTACCCCGGCTATGAATTCCGTAACGGCATTCAGTTCCGTCACATAGGCCCAGTAGTCGGGATGACGCCCCGACAGTGTTTCGCTGATTCGGTCGATCCGTGCCGCTTGCGCGTCGAGCACCGAACCCCATTCGGCGACCAGCCCGCGGCTCACCGCGAGCATCTGCGCGTCCCGCAGCCGGAATCGTACGGCCTTGGCCTGTTCTTGCGGGTCGGACCGGATCGCACGCAGCAAGGTGAGCCGCTTGGTGACGGCGTCGACTCGCTGCTCGGCCTCGGCTAGGAACCCGCGCGCGGATGTGGTCAGATCAAGTGCAAACTCCGGATTGTTCTCCGCCGCCGCCGTACGCGCCCTGCCCAAGGCCGCGTCCGCGGCCTCGATGGCTCGCTGGCTTTCCCGCTCATTGTTAGCCAGATCGGCCGAACTCGCAGCATTGAACTCGCGCAGCAGCGCCGAGAAGGCCGGCGGAACGCCTTCGGCCCTGGTCCGGACGGCGGCAATGCGGGTTGTCACCGAGGAGATAGCGGTGGTCGCGGCCGCGGCCCGAGATGGTGCTTGCGCCAACGCATCCGCCAGCTCCCTGGTGGCCGTGTCCAGCCGGTTCGCGGCCTCCCGCACCGCGCCCGCGGGTGCGCCGGAACCCGAAGCCTCCAGTGTGACCAGCGCCTCATCGACCGCGGTGGCGCCCTTGCGCACCGACGGATAGTTCGCGAACTCCGACTCGGCGGCCCGGCCGCGCACCTCGGCCGCGGCGGCCTTCACCTGCTGCGCCAACCGCGGCACCGCGCCGAGCACGGCCACCGCCTCTTCGAGCTTGCCCTGGTCGCCGCGATAGAACTCATCGACCGCGTGCGCCGCGTCGGTCAGTTGCCGTACCGCGGCGTCGACGCGTTGCCCGCCCTGCGGGACCGGCGGCCCGCCCTGCTGCGCGGCCTCCAATTCCGCGCTCAGCGTCAGATAGACCTCCGCGGCGCCATAACACTTGTGGCGCAGCGGTTCCCAGCGCGCGCCCGTCCGCCGCTCGGGGAAGATCTGGTCGGCCGCGTGCACCGCCGCGTCGGCCGCGCTCTGCCGCCGGTCCATGTCGAGGAACGCCGCCGCCAGCGTCGCGCGGGCATGTTCGATCCACTCGTCGTTTCCCGACGAACGGAACCAACCGCGCCTTCGCCCTGCCACGCCCCGATGGTAGGAGATCTTCCTGTTCGCCGGGGGTTACGCCGGTTCCTACGCAAGTTCGCGGAAACCTACTACTGTCGGATGACGTACCCGGCGATTCGGACATGCTGGGAACCAATGACGGACTATTGAAAGGGAATCCCGCATGGGTGTCAGTTTGTCCAAGGGCGGCAATGTCTCGCTGACCAAGGCGGCGCCTAACCTCACTGCTGTTGCAGTCGGCCTCGGGTGGGATGTTCGGACCACCACCGGCACCGACTTCGACCTCGACGCCAGCGCCATCGCGACCGGCGCGGACAAGAAGGTCCTGTCCGACCAGCACTTCGTCTTCTTCAACAACCTGCGCTCGCCCGAGGGCGCGATCGAGCACGCGGGCGACAACCGGACCGGCGAGGGCGAGGGCGACGACGAGGTCATCAACGTCGACCTGGCAAGCACCCCGCCCACGATCGAGAGCATCTTCTTCCCGGTCTCGATCTACGACGCCGACTCCCGGTCGCAGTCCTTCGGCCAGGTCCGCAACGCCTACATCCGCGTCGTGGATCGCAGCAACGGCGAGGAGCTCGCCCGCTACGACCTCACCGAGGACGCGTCGACCGAGACCGCCATGGTCTTCGGCGAGCTGTACCGCAACGGCGCGGAGTGGAAGTTCCGCGCGATCGGCCAGGGTTACGCCTCCGGTCTGGCGGGCATCGCCCGTGACTACGGCGTGAACGTCTAAGCAACACTTCGCTGTTCGCAGGGGGCCCGGCGACGGGCCCCCTCGTCATGCGGCCCAGGCATGCCGGCGCCCTGGGAGCAGCGTTGGACAACCGGCGATCCAGCAGCCACGCTGGTAGCAACGTCGCCGCCAAGTCTTCACTCACGAAAGGTCCCAGCGTGGTCCTGCGCATATTCGGCATGTCTCTCGTCGTCACGGTGCTCTCGCTCATCGCTGCGGTCGTGTACGGCGGACCGACCGCCCTCGCGCTCGCCGCGATCCTCGGCATCCTCGAGGTGTCCCTCTCGTTCGACAACGCCGTGATCAACGCCACCGTTCTCGAACGCATGAGCGCGTTCTGGCAGCGGATCTTCCTCACCATCGGCGTGTTGATCGCCGTCTTCGGCATGCGGCTGGTATTCCCGCTGGCCATCGTGTGGATCACGGCCGGGCTGGATCCGGTGCGAGCCTTCGACCTGGCCCTCAATCCGCCCCCGGGCGACGCGCTGACCTTCCCGGACGGCAGCCCCAGCTACGAGAAACTGCTCACCGACGCGCACCCGCAGATCGCGGCGTTCGGCGGCATGTTCCTGGCGCTGCTGTTCCTCAACTTCATCTTCGAGGAACGCGACATCACCTGGCTGAGCTGGCTGGAACGGCCGCTGGCCAAGGCGGGCAAGCTGGACATGCTCTCCGTGGTGGTCGCAGGCGGCGGCCTGATCCTCACCGCGGAGTTCATCGCCGACGAGGCGCACCGCTCGACCGTCCTGGTGGCGGGCCTGCTCGGCATGATCACCTACATCGCGGTGGACGGCCTCGGCTCCATGTTCCACACCGAGGAGCACACCGAAGGCGGCCCCTCCGAACTGGTGAAGGCCACCGGTAAGGCGGGCTTCTTCCTGTTCCTCTACCTGGAGGTGCTCGACGCGTCGTTCTCCTTCGACGGCGTGATCGGCGCGTTCGCCATCACCTCCGACCCGATCATCATCGCGCTCGGTCTCGGCCTGATCGGCGCCATGTTCGTCCGGTCGATCACGGTGTACCTGGTCCGCAAGGGCACCCTGTCGGAGTACGTCTACCTGGAGCACGGCGCGCACTGGGCGATCGGCGCGCTCGCGGTCATCCTGCTGGTCTCGATCGGCGTGCACATCAACGAGATCGTCACCGGCCTGGTCGGCGTCGCGTTCATCGGCGCGGCCTTCCTCACCAGCATCGTCCGCAACGGCCGAGCGGACGAGGAGGAACTGGACAGCGAACGGGAACCCACGCCGGTAGGCTGATTCCCGGCAAGCAGCCGAAGACCCGTTGCGGCAGCGGCCCCATCCCCGCGGATGGCCGCTGCCGCTCTCGTTTCCACAGAGGGGGGATCGCGCCATGGCGATCAACGCCAACCCTGGCGGCGTCAACCTGTCCAAGGTGACCTTGTCGAAGGCGACGCCCAGCATCAATCTGACCAAGCCGGGTGAGCAACAGGGCACCATGCGGGTCAACCTGAACTGGTCGAGCGGATCCAAGGGTTTCTTCCGCCGGTCCAAGCCCGTCGACCTGGACCTCGGCTGCCTCTACGAACTGTCCACCGGAGCCAAGGGCGTCGTCCAGGCGATCGGGAACAATTTCGGCACGTTGGAGGCCGAGCCCTACATCCGGCTCGACGGCGACGACCGCAGCGGTTCGGCGACGACGGGCGAGAACATGCACATCGACCTCGCCCGGCCCGAGTTGTTCCGGCGCATCCTGATCTTCGCCTTCATCTACGAGGGCGTGCCCAACTGGGCCGCCGCCGACGGCGTGGTCACGCTCTACCCCACGTCCGGTCCGCAGATCGAGGTCCGCCTCGACTCTCCGGTGGACGGCGCGCGATCGTGCGCCATCGCCCTGCTGCTGAACCAGGGGGCCGGGATCACCGTGCACCGCGAAGTGCATTACGTCAACGGCGCCCAGCGTGAACTCGACCAGGCCTATCAGTGGGGCATGCAGTGGCAGGCGGGGCGCAAGTAGGTCACCGCGCCGCGGGCACGGGCTGCCGCGCCACGACCGCCGAACCGGTCGGCGTGCGCGCGGCGAACACCAAACCGACCAGGCCGATGCCGAGCCCGGCGACCGTCAGCAGTCGCAACGGCTGATCGATCAGCAGCCAGGCCAGGATCGCGGTCACGGCGGGCGTCGCGAAGAACAGCTTGCCCACCCTGGTCGCGTCCCAGCGGCGCAGCATGGCGTTGAACAGCAGGAACGCGGCCATGGAGTTCACCAGCACCATCCAGGTGAGCGACCCGGCGAAGCGACCCGCGTCCGACACGTGCGTCTGACCCGACAGCCAGGCCAGCGCCCCCGCGATCGGCGCACTCACCACCACGTGCAGCGCCGTGGCGGCCCTTGGATCGACGGCGGGCACGAACCGTTTCTGGTACACGGTGCCCAGGCTCAGCCCGAGCAACCCCACCACGCACAACGCCAATCCGGTCAGGGAGAAGTGGGACTGGTCGAACACGGCCAGCGCGACTCCGATCCCCCCGACACCGAAGCCGAACCACTGCCGCAGCGTGACGACTTCGCCGATCAGTCCCGCGCACAGGGCGATGACCACCGGATTGAGGCCCTGCACGAGCGCGATCACCGCCGCCGAGACGTGCTCGGCCATCGCCGTGTAGAACGCGCCGAACTGGACCATCTGCATCAGCAACCCGGCGACGAGCACATGGCGCAGTCGACTTCCGCGCGGCCACTCGACCCGCGCGAGCAGCGCGTACGCGACGAGCAGAATTCCGGCGACGGCGAAGCGCACGAACAGCACCAGCAGTGGTGGCGCGGCGCCGACCCCGATCACACCGGCGATGAACGCGCTGCTCCACAACAGGACGAACAGCGGCTGCGCGGCCACCATCGCGAACCGACTCTGCACGGAACCTCCCGAAATAACCACCTTGGGTGGTTATCACCGTGACATCCTGCGGACTAACCTGTCAAGGCGGTTACCATGAGGGCGTGTTCACCTTCGTGAGCGGAAATCTCGCCTTGGACTTCGCCGGGACCGTCAAGGCGCGGTCGACCACGTTCGAGGACGCCCTCACCACACCCGCCGCGCTCGCCGACTGGATCGTCGCCGCGAACCTGCTCGACGATCCCCCGCCCAGCGATGCCGACACCCTCGCGCGTGCGGTGCGCCTGCGCGAGGCGGCTTATCGGTCGGCACTGGCCGCCGCTCGCGGACACTCCCTCGACGACGCCGACCGCCGCACACTCAACGAATTCGCCGTGACAGCACCGCCCTCGATCAGCCTGGGCACCGACGGCGCGGTCGTCCGTTCCGGTGACGCGGATGCCGCCTTGGCCGCCATCGCCCGTTCCGCGATCGAGCTACTGGGTGGCGGGGCACTCGTCAAGGAGTGTGGCCGGACCGTATGCACCCGGCTCTATGTGGACACTTCCCGGGGCGGCTCGCGCCGTTGGTGTGACATGACGCTGTGCGGCAACCGCGCCAAAAGCGCCGCCTTCCGCGCTCGGCACGGCGGGCCTTAGACCACCGGGACCAGACTGCGGGGGTCGGACTGTGCCACCGGGGGCGGCGTCGAACGGTGCCCTCGGGGCATCGCCCACACGAACACGAAGAACAACACGATCAGCAGGCTCGCGCGCCCCCACACACCGAATTGGACGACGTTCTCCATCTGCTCGACCGAGGTGCCCGCACCCATCGAGTAGAAGTAGCGGAACACCCCGATCCCGATGGCCGCGTCGGCGACGAGATAGCTGCCGATAAGCCACCAGGGCACCTCGAGCAGCACGAGGAACGGCACCAGCCACAGGGTGTACTGCGGCGAATGCACCTTGTGGAACAACAGGAATCCACACAGCATCGCCCCGCTCACGCCCACCCACGGGAAAACACCGACCGCCAGGTAGCGCTTCCAGCCGAGCCACATCGCGAGCGCGAACGCCGCGAGTACCAGCAGCGGCGAGGCGATGGTGACCACCTGCTGAAATGCCACCTCGCCGCGCGCGTCCGGGCCGAACATCGGCCGCAGTCCCCAGTACCAGATCGAGTTCGTGGTGATGTCGGCCTGACGCAACTGCTGGAACGTGATCGACGCGCGCCAGCCTTCGTACCCCACCAGCGCGAACGGCAGGTTCACCGCGACGACGGTGCCGATCGCCGCGGCGGCGGTGAGCAGCGCGCCGCACAGGTCGAGTTCGCGCTCGCGCTCTTCCGGGGCGCGGTCGACGCCGCCGGTCAGCACGTACGCCAGCAGCGGCAACACGAAGATCCCCGGGTACAGCTTGAGGCAGAACCCGAGGCCGAGCAGCACCGCGGCCAGGATTCCCCTGGTACGCACGGAGTATCGGGTCAACGTCGCCATCACGTAGACGGCCGCCACCGCCGTGCAGACCACCGGGAGCTCCCAGTTGTGGAAGGCGTAGAGCACCAGAGGCGGTCCGGCCGCCCAGAGCAGGGCGGCGCCTCCGGCCAGGCGAGCCAGCATCCACGCGGTCAGCAGCGCGAACGGCGCGAGCAGCAGCGCGGAGTACCGCAGGAAATCGGCGTCGTTGTGCGCGCCTACCGCGCCGAGCCACATCAGCACACCGCTGAGCACCGGGTACTCCACCGCGCCGCCGACCAGGGCCCCGCCGTCGGTGATGCCGCCGCTCACATAGGGAAAGACGTGCTCGTTGATGTCTCGGCCCAGCCAGAGGAATTGGATGTCCGAATAGCAGACGTCCGAATCCTTGATGACGTCGAAAACCGTGCTGCGCCCGTCCCGGTCGAACGGCGCCCCGGCGCAGCGCGCCTTGTTCGCGTACGCCAGCCCCAGGACGAGACCGCAGAGCAACACCACCACCACGGCCAACGCCGCGCGGCGTCGCACACCACCCGCGGGCAGGTCGCTGGCGGCGAGTGCGGTCGGCATGGATCCACCCTAAGCGGACGGTCCGGGCCGCGCCGCCGTTCCCCTCCCCACGAAGGTGAACGCGCGGGCCGATCCCATGCTCGCCGGGGCGACTCGGCGGGGCGATTTCACTGCTCACGCCCCGCTCATGTAGCCTGTTCGGGTTGCTGACGCAACGACCCTCCTGCCACGGACCGTCCGTGGCCGTTTCCTAGTCCACAGGAGGTGATTGGTCCGTGCGTCATTACGAAGTGATGGTCATCCTCGATCCGAGCCTGGACGAGCGCACTGTTGGTCCGTCGCTGGACAACCTGCTCAGTGTCGTTCGCACCGAAGGCGGCAAGATCGACAAGGTCGACATCTGGGGCCGTCGCCGGCTCGCCTACGAGATCGCCAAGCACGCCGAGGGCATCTACGCCGTGGTCGATCTGACCGCCGAGCCCGCCACCGTGAGCGAGCTCGACCGCCAGCTCGGTCTGAACGAGACGGTGCTGCGCACCAAGGTTCTGCGCCACGACAAGTAGTCCGGCAACTCTCGTTTGCGTCGGAGCCTGTGCCTAGGCTCTAGCGCAACAGCGAGACGCGGACTGCACACCGAGCAGGAGGAACCACATGGCAGGCGACACGGTCATCACCGTCATCGGCAATCTGACGGCCGACCCGGAGCTTCGATTCACACCGGCGGGAGCGGCGGTGGCGAATTTCACCGTCGCGTCGACTCCCCGTGTGTTCGACCGTAATTCGAACGAATGGAAAGACGGCGAAGCGCTGTTCCTGCGCTGCAATATCTGGCGCGAGGCCGCGGAGAATGTCGCCGAAAGCCTGACCAGAGGTTCCCGTGTCATCGTGAGCGGACGGCTCAAGCAGCGCTCCTACGAAACCCGCGAGGGTGAGAAGCGCACGGTCGTCGAGCTCGAGGTCGACGAGGTCGGTCCCTCGCTGCGCTACGCCACCGCGAAGGTCAACAAGACCAGCCGCGGCAGCGGTGGCGGCGGCTTCGGGTCCGGCTCCGGCGGCGGTGGCAACTACGCCTCCTCCGGTAGTAGCGGTGGGCGTTCCGGCGGTGCCGAGGACGACCCTTGGGGCAGTGCGCCCGCGGCCGGCTCCTTCGGGGGCGGCGGCCGCATGGATGACGAACCGCCGTTCTGAGAACGGCCACAACGGCCCGCAGGAATTCGGGCCATCACTGATTACGGAGTACAAGACCATGCCTAAAGCGCCCGCGCGCGAAAAGGTGCTCAAGAAGAAGGCCTGCGCGTTCTGCAAGGAGAGCAAGACCGGCACCGTCAACATCGATTACAAGGACACGGCGTTGCTGCGCAAGTACGTCAGCGACCGCGGGAAGATCCGCGCCCGCCGCGTCACCGGCAACTGCGTGCAGCACCAGCGCGATATCGCGGTTGCGGTCAAGAACTCGCGTGAGGTTGCGCTGCTGCCTTACGTGTCGACGGCTCGCTGAGAAAGGGAGGCACACAAATGAAGTTGATTCTGACTGCTGATGTGGACAACCTCGGTGCCCCCGGCGATACCGTGGAGGTCAAGGACGGCTACGGCCGCAACTACCTGCTGCCGCGCGGCCTGGCGATCGCGGCCAGCCGCGGTGCGCAGAAGCAGGTCGAGGGCATCCGCCGGGCGCAGGAAGCCCGCCGGGTCCGCGACCTGGACCACGCCAACGAGCTGAAGCAGGCCATCGAGGCCTTGGACTCGGTCTCGCTGGCGGTCAAGACAGCGGGCACCGGCAAGCTGTTCGGCTCGGTGACCCAGTCGGACGTCGCGGCGGCCGTCAAGGCGGCGGGTGGCCCCGTCGTCGACAAGCGCAGCATCGAGCTGCCGAAGTCGCACATCAAGTCGACCGGCAAGCACAGCATCGTGGTGCACCTGCACCCGGATGTGGTGGCGAAGTTCGACCTCACGGTCACCGCCGCCTGATTCAGGCATTGCGTCGAGGACCGCTCCCCTCTGGTGAACGGGAGTGGTCCTCGGCTGTGCCTTGTCATCCGAGCCTGCTTAATAGCTAATTATTTGCTGAATAGCGCCGAGCGTTATTCGGGACAATCGGGGCGTCACTCCACCTGCACAAGCGCTCCGCTCACCCAGCCTGTGGATTACCGGTAAAACCGACCGCTCGCAATGTGATTCAGGTCATATGCAGCTCGCGTGCTGTTAACCCAACACGCCCGGCTGTTCAACTCGGCCGACACGCCGGTACTTCTTTAATCCACACCTGGGAAAACGCGGAAGTCTCCATCTATCTGCGTATTTGACCCCGGCGACCTGGGTTTTCCCCAAGTTGTCCACAGGGGCTGCACACGGTTGGGTGAACTTTCCCCAAGTTATCCACAGCTGTGTGCACAGCACGGTTTGGTCCACGCCTCTCGGATCGCTAGGTTCGTCGCATCGCTGCGCGCGGAACGCTCCCGATCGCGGGCACGGACGGGTACCGCAGCGGTAGCTGGAGCCCTGGTCAACGGCTTTTACGTACGTGTCGGTGCCCGGGAGTAAAACGAGTCGACAGGGTGCAACCCGGTCGTGGGGTAGAGAGGACGGTCGAGTCTGGTGACAGCCACCGATGACCGCGGGCGCAGGGATTTTCCGCCCGAACCTCCCGGCGAAGACTTCGGCCGACAGCCTCCGCACGACATGGCGGCCGAGCAGTCGGTGCTCGGGGGCATGTTGTTGAGCAAGGACGCCATCGCCGATGTCGTCGAGGTGATTCGTCCCGGCGATTTCTACCGTCCCGCTCATCAGGCTGTCTACGACACGATTCTCGATCTCTACGGGCGCGGGGAACCCGCCGACCCGGTGACCGTCGCCGCCGGGCTCGACCGCCGTGGCGAACTCAAACGCATCGGCGGCGCGCCCTATCTGGTCACACTCACCCAGACCGTGCCGACCGCGGCGAACGCCAGCTACTACGCCGAAATCGTCGCGGAGAAGGCCATTCTGCGCCGCCTCGTGGAGGCGGGCACCCGTATCGTCCAGTACGGCTACGCGGGCGCCGACGGCCAGGACATCGCCGAGGTCGTCGACCGCGCCCAAGCCGAGGTCTACGAGGTCACCGAACGCCGCACCAGCGAAGACTTCCTCCCCCTCGAGGAATTGCTCCAGCCGACGATGGACGAGATCGACTCCATCGCCAGCCGCGGCGGCATCTCGCTCGGCGTCCCCACCGGTTTCACCGAACTCGACGAGGTCACCAACGGCCTGCACCCGGGCCAGATGATCATCGTCGCGGCCAGGCCTGGCGTCGGCAAATCGACGCTGGGAATGGATTTCATGCGCAGTTGCTCGATCAAGCATGGCTTGGCGAGCGTTATCTTTTCCTTGGAGATGAGCCGGACCGAAATTGTCATGCGGTTGTTGTCGGCGGAGGCGAAGATCAAGCTCGGGGATATGCGGTCCGGGCGGATGAGCGATGACGACTGGACGAAATTGGCGCGGCGGATGAGCGAAATCAGCGAGGCGCCGCTGTTCGTGGACGACTCGCCGAACCTGACCATGATGGAGATTCGCGCCAAAGCGCGGCGGCTCAAGCAACGCCACGATTTGAAACTCGTTGTGGTGGACTACCTGCAGCTGATGACCTCCGGTAAGAAAGTCGAATCCCGCCAGCAGGAAGTCTCGGACTTCTCCCGAAATCTGAAACTACTGGCCAAGGAACTCGAAGTGCCGGTGGTGGCGATCAGCCAGCTGAACCGCGGCCCCGAACAGCGAACCGATAAGCGCCCGATGGTGTCCGATCTCCGCGAGTCGGGGAGCCTCGAGCAGGACGCCGATATGGTCATCCTGCTGCATCGTCCCGATGCTTTCGAGCGGGACGACCCGCGCGGCGGCGAGGCGGATCTCATTCTCGGCAAGCACCGTAATGGTCCCACCGCGACGATCACCGTCGCCCACCAATTGCATTTGTCGCGCTTCGTGGACATGGCCCGCGGCTGAGTTACGGCCCGTGCAACAGCCCGTGCTGCGACGTCCCCGGGGGAGGTAGGCTCGCCTGCCGTACCGGTGCCGCGTCGCCGAGCTTCGTCACTGTCGTCGTCCTTCCGGTGACCATTCCGCGGGCCCTGCACGACAAGCCTTTCCACCCGGCGTACTTTTCAGTCGTCGATCGCCTGGTAGGCCGTGGTCCAGAAGTCCCGGTGCAGGTGCGCGGTGGCCGGGGTATCCATCGCCGACTGCGTCAGCAGAATCCCGGTGAGTCCTTCGACCGGGTCGGAGTAGGCGGTCGTCCCCAGCCCGCCGTCCCACCCGAACTGACCCACAGGGGCCAGGTCGCGGCGATGGGTCCGCACGGCCATTCCGAACCCGTAGCCGCCGTGCCTACCGAAGTGGTCGCCGAAGGCGTCCTTCTCGACCTTCTGCTCCGGCGTCAGGTGATCCATCGTCATCAGCTCGACCGAGGCGCGTGACAGGACACGCTCGCCGCCCAGGCTGCCCTTGTTCAACAGCATGCGGTAGAACGCGTGATAGTCGTCGACGGTCGACACCATCCCGTCGCCACCGGCCTGGAACTCCGGCGGCCGACTGTACTTGCCGCCCCTCGCCTCGTCCCACACCACCGGGGCGCCCGTCTCGGGGTCGTGGGCGTAGCTGGTCGGCAGCCGGTGGATCTGGTCCTCGGGCACGTGGAAGCCGGTGTCCCGCATACCGAGCGGGTCGAGGATCCGTTCGCGCAGGAACGACTCGAACGTCTGGCCGGTGACCCTCGGGATGAGCACGCTGAGGACGTCGGAGCCGGTGTGATACTGCCACAGCTCTCCCGGCTGACGCATGAGCGGAAGGGTGCCCAGGCGCCGGATCCACTCGTCCGGCGCGACCGACGGCGGCACGTCCAGGCCCAGTTCGCCCATCGCGTCCTGGATGGGGTAGGTGCCCGGCGCGGCCGGCACGGCGCCGAACCCGAACGTGAAGGTCAGCAGGTCCCGCACCGTGATCGGCCGCAGGGCGGGGACGGTGTCCTCCAGTGGGGCGTCGATGTTCCTGAGCACCCGCCGGTTCGCGAGTTCGGGCAACCACGTGTCGACCGGATCGTCCAGCCGCAGGCGGCACTCCTCGACCAGGACCATGACCGCCGCGGCGGTGATCGGCTTGGTCAGCGACGCCATCCGGAAGATCGTGTCGCGCCGGATCGGCTCGCCGCCGCCCTCGTGCATCGTTCCCAGCGTCTCGACGTGGACGTCGTCGCCCCGGCTGACCAGCGCGACCAGTCCGGGCGCGGCTCCGGCTGCCACATGCCCGGCCAGCACATCGCGCATCCGCCGCAGTCCCGGCCGCGACAGTCCACCGTGCCGCGCGCCCTCGTCGTCCCGGCGGCACCGCGCCTTCCAATTGCCCTGTGCGTCCCAGCTCACGGTCGTCGACATAGCCTCTCCTCCAAATGCGTACGGTGTTCTCAATATGCGAACACCGTACGCATAGATTGCGCCGTGCGCAAGTGCGAACACTGTGCGCTATCGTGGCCGTCAACACCGAAGAGGAGACCCATGCCAACCGACAAGCCGCCCGTGCCCTCGGTTTGGGCCCGTCAGCGCCCCGCCCGGCGACAACCGGTCCTCACCCGGGAACGCATCGTCTCCGAGGCTGTGCGCCTGCTGGACGAGGAGGGCATCGAGGCCCTGAGCATGCGTACTCTCGGAACCCGGCTCAACGCTGGAGCCACCTCGATCTACCGGCACGTGGCCAACAAGGACGAGCTGATCGAGTTGGTCGTGGACGAGGTCTACGGCCAGATCAGCGTCCCCGACGCGGACGCCACCGAGACCTGGCGGGACGCCGTCGCCACGTGCGCGCACAGCATGCGCGCGATGGCGCTCCGCCACCCTTGGGTCGTCTCCGTCCTCGGCCAGGTGGGGCTCTCGGAATTCGGGCCCAACATGATGCGGCAGTCCGAACGCATACTCGCCCTCTTCCATGCGGCGGGGTTCGCACCAGGTGAAGCCGACCGGTCCATGAGCACGCTCATCGCCTACGTCATCGGCATGGCCACCAGCGAGGCGGCCTACCTCTCCCTGCTGGCCCGCAGCGGCCAGACCGAACAGGAGTGGGCCGAGAGCCTGCGGCCGACCGCGGAAGAGGCCGCACGGGAGCATCCGCTCCTGAGCGAGGGCTACGCCGCCCGGCGCGCCGACGACCCCGCCCGCCTGCGCGACGAAAACTTCTCCTACGGTCTGGACCGTGTCCTCGACGGTCTCGCGGCGGCGCTCCCCTCCACGGACTGAATCCACGCCGGTCCGCCGACGACGGGGATAGGCGCGGCCCTGTGGCCGGTCGGCCCTGAGCGACCACCGAGGCGGGCCGCGAGTCTCGCTCGTCGACCCGACGAAACCGCGGACGCACACTGCCCGGCCGCATGATCCGGCTGGGTGCGGCGGTGTCGCCGGGGTCGCAGACCAGTAACGCTCGGCTCCCCAACCACGACGTCCTCGGTGACGTATGGCCCGTCGGGGGGCTTGTCCGTCCACTTTGTCGGTGTATGGAATGGGAATCAGGACATGGCTCTTCGCGAGTTCTTCGCACGGCATCGCATCGCTTCGGCCGCTGCCGCGCCGGCTGTATTGGGGGTGGCGGCGGTCGTCGCCGCCTCGTTGGCACTGACCTCGACGCCGGAAACCAGGGATACGCAGCTCACGTCGTCGGTCACGGAATGCCACGACATGGTCACCATCTCGGTGGCCGGTCGCAACGACACTCCGCGGGAGGGCACCACCAAGATGCTGGTGGACGCCGACGGCAATCCGTTGCCCGCGGCCCTGTCCGGTGATCACAGCAGTGAGTGGGTCGACCCGGTCGTCAACGCGCCGGCCGATGACGTCGATCCCGGCGCGTACGCCGCGGTCTACATCGCGTATCCGGCGAACATGTCCACGTACGAGGATGCCGTCAACGCGGGTGTCGCGAACACCGAACAGGTGATGCGGGAGATCTCCGCGGCGTGCCCGGACACCAAGTTCTCGATCGTCGGCTACAGCGAGGGCGCCGACGTCGTGCGCCGCGTCGCGATGAAGATCGGTCACCAGGAGCCCGGCCAGGACGGCGCCTACGGGATCGTGGATCCCGACGACGTCGTCGGTGTCGTCATCCTCGCGGACTCGGGTCGCTCGGCCGGAGACGGGCCGTTCCCCGGATCGAAGGACCCGTTCGGCAACCCGGACGGCTTCGACCAGCAGTATCAGAACGGCAGGAACCCGGTGCCCGGTCAGGGCGCGGTGCAGGGAACCAGCGGTGACTTCGGTGCGCTGAACGGCAAGATCGCGTCGTTCTGCTCGGACGGCGATCTCACCTGCTCGGCCCCGCAGAACATCTCACTGCTGCAGTTGGTGGTCAACGTCGGCAGGCAGCTGAACGTCGACGCGCTCGAACGCGACGGGCTCACGCCCGCGACCGGGCAGGACGTCGCGGTGGTGCTCGGCAGGATCGCGCTGGCGGCGTTCGCCGACATCCAGTCGCAGCCGAATTGGATGCAGAGCGACGAGACCTTCCTGCAAGTGCTGCTGAGGGTGTCGGATCCGGCGTACAAGCCGGGTGAGCAGCCGAAGGCTCCTGCGAAGGCGGACGCGATCGCGGCCGATGACATGTCGCCGCTGGCCTACCTGCCGCAGAAGGTTTTCAACGAGATCATCGGTCTGATCGTGACGAATCAGAACACGATCCCCGTGATCATGAGCGACCCGTACAACCTCACGCTCGGCCCGAACCACACCGGTCATCACTTCGACTACTGGGACGACGCCGACCCCGACGCGGGCAAGCCGCTGACCTCCGCCGAGTACGCCGCCGCCTGGCTCACCCATCTGGCGAAGCAGGCGCAGGCGGGCAAGCAGGTCGACACGACGTCCAAGCCGCAAGAGGCGGACCTCGCCGCCGTGTACAAGGCGGCGGAGACCACCTCGGCGACGCCGACGACCGAACCCGCCAAGACTTCGACCACGTCATCGACCAGCGCCGCCCCGACGACGACCGCCACCACGGGCAGTTCGACGACTACGGTCGCGCCGACGAGCACGACCTCGACGCCGGCGGTCACCACGACGCCCGCTCCGTCTCCGGTCGCGGCTCCGGTCGAGACGGCGAAGCCGACCACTACCGAAACGACCACGACCACAACGCAGTCCGCGGCGCCGACCACCAGCACGACCGCGCAAGCGTCGAATTGACCAACCCGTCGGCTCGTGATCGCCACTCGGCGCGATCGCGAGCCGACGGCGCTTCGCTCAGACCAGGCCGCCGTTGGCGCGAATCACCTGACCGTTGACCCAGCGGCCGTCCGGGCCGGCCAGAAACGCCACCACAGCGGCGATATCGTCGGGTGCGCCGAGTCGTTGCAGTGGCACGGCGTCGGCGAGTCGCTGGATGGTGGCGTCGTCTTTTCCGTGCAGGAAGAGGTCGGTGGCGGTGGGCCCCGGCGCCACCGCGTTGACGGTCACGTCCCGGCCGCGCAGTTCACGGGCCAGGATCCTGGTCAACACCTCCACCGCGCCCTTGCTGGCGGCGTAGGCGCCGTATTCCGCGAACGCGGTACCGACGACCGACGTGGAGAAATTGACGATCGCCCCGCCCGGTCGCAGCCGCCGGGCCGCCTGTTGGTCCACGACGAAGGTGCCGCGAATATTGGTCCGGTAGGTGCTGTCCAGCACCGTCAGATCCAGTTCGACCAGCGGTGCGAGCTGCATCCGGCCCGCGGCGTGCACCACCACGTCGACACCGCCGAACTCGCCTTCCGCTCGATCGAATACGGCCGCCATCGCGGACTCGTCGGCGACGTCACCCTGGGCGATCACCGCGACGCCTCCTGCGGCGCGAATGGCTTCAGCGGTGCTGTCGGCTTCGGCGGCATTCGAAGCGAAGTTCAGCACCACAGCGAACCCGTCACCTGCCAGACGTTCGGCGCACGCGCGGCCGATGCCGCGAGAACCGCCCGTCACCACCGCGACCCGCGCGGACCCGCCGTTTGTGGTTGCCACCGGATGCTGTTCCTTCCGTTCGTCGGCGTGATTCCGGAGCTGTTCGACGACGCCCGGTCACCGGGCGGGTAAGCGATACGCCACGGAGCAGCGGCGTCGGTTCACCAGAAGGGGCCAACCATAACAGCGCAGCCTGCCGAATTCGCCGGGCATCGCACCGGCGAGTGGCGCAACGAGCAACGGCGGCCGGACGCACCTGCGCGCCGACGACGCTGTCAGGAGATGACCGCGCGGAGGTTACGGGCCAGCACCTCGATGCGGTGGTGCTGGAGGTCGGTGAATTCCTCCGGATGGTGTATCTCCACGCTCAGCCGCCCGGCGAAAGTGCTTATGACGCAGGTGCCGTCACCCGGCTGCTGCGGACGGCGGCCGGTCAGGTCCGGCTTGGCGAGCATGGTGGAGTGGAAGTCGTCGATGTGCAGCCCCTCCTGCTCGGGTAGCGGCGGGATGGTGCCCCAGTTGGTGGCGATGACCACGCCGGGCAGGGCGGGCCTCGGTGCGGCCGCCATGTCGGGAATGCTCAGGGGCGTGCGTTGCACGATGCCCGCGGCCAGGCCCGCATGCAGAGCCTCGCTGATCCCTCGGGCCGATTCCACCAGCGTCACGTCGGATGCGGGGGAGAGGTAGCTGGCGAAACCGAGGACGTTCGTCCCTTCGGTGGCGTCGATCGCGGGGCTCACTCTGGTCCGCAGGTCGACGGAGTACAGGTAGAGCAGTCCGGTGAGCGGCAGTTCGCGGATCTCGGCCTCGGTCCGCAGCAGCGCCGCCGACACCAGGCCGTGCACCGTGACGTCCGCGCGATGCCCGACCGCGACCAGCGCCGCGGTCTCCTCCTCGGTGAACAGGCACCGGGTGGTGCGCAACGCCGGGTACTCGTCGTCGCGCGGTCGCGCAACCTCCGTCGGCGTGGAGGAGGTCGCACCGGCGGGGCCGGAACCGGGCAGCGCCATCTTCTCGATGCCTCGCGCCGCGAGCAGGTGCTCGACCGGTTCGGGAAACGGGTGCACCGGCAACTCGGACGTACCTTCACCGACCGCGTCTCGATATCCGGTCCAGAGTTCGGTGACGATGGCGAACGCGTGGAAGGCGTCCGCGACGCTGTGATGGAGCATCAGGGTGACGCTCGCGGTAGCGCCGTCGCGCACCACGCACAGGGCGCAAACGCCCGCCCGCTGATCGAATTTCGCGCCGGTGAGGGGGGATTCGGGGTTCGCGTCGGCGACGAAGATCTCGGGCGTGGCATCGGTCACGGCGAAGACATGGCCGCCCGCTTCGGTCGCCTCGATGCGGGCGCGCAGGATCGGATGCGCCCTTGCGACGGCCTCGAAGGCGGCCGTCAGCGCAGGCAGGTCCAACCGTCCGGACACTCGTACCGCGTAACCGATGAAGACCTCGCCCGCGGCGAACATCTCCTCGCTCGGGGCAAGCCGGCGGATCACGTCGACCACAATGTATTCCCTTCGCTCCCGGCGAGACTAGCCCGAACACCCTGCACGCACGGATCATTCGCCCTAATCGGACGAAAAGGACAGGCGGGCGGCCTCTTGTCACAAGCGGGAACGGGATCTGTCGGATGATCGGCTCATTTGAATAGGCTCCGAACGGTCGAAAGCGAGCGGAGTATGTCCCGAATCGAGCCGATTCCATCCGTCACCGAGCCCGTCGCCGTCCGTGCGTGTGGAACAGTGGGCGCGCGATGACGCGCCGCGGGTGGACACTGTTCCTGGCGATGGGCCTGATCTGGGGCGTGCCGTACGCGATGATCCGCGTGGCGGTGCGGGATCTCGACCCGATCGTTGTCGCGTTCGGTCGCACGCTCATCGGCGGCCTGCTGTTGCTGCCGGTCGCGCTGTACGCTCGCGCGCTGGCGCCGGTACTGCGACGGTGGCGGCCGCTGCTGCTCTACACCTTGGTGGAGATCACCGGGCCGTGGTTCTTGATCGGGTACGCCGAGACCACGCTGAACAGTTCGACCGTCGGCTTGCTGATCGCGGCGGTGCCGCTGATCGCCGTGGTGATCGTGACGGCACTCGGCCACGACCGGTTCGACGCGCGGCGGGTGATCGGTCTGCTCGTCGGGTTCGCCGGCGTCGCCGCGCTCGTCGGCCTGGACGTCGATCTGGGGAATCCGGCGGCGCTCGCCGCGATCGGCCTGACCACGATCGGATACGCGGTGGGGCCGATCGTCATCGATCGCGCGCTGGCCGATCTGCCTCCGTTGGGCGTGGTGACCGGGTCGCTGCTGCTGGCGGCGGCGATCTACGCGCCGTTCGCGGGTTGGCTGTGGCCGTCGCGCATCACCGCCGACGCGGGCTGGTCGGTGCTGGGTCTCGCGGTGATCTGCACGGCCGCGGCGTTCCTGTTCTTCTTCGCGCTGATCGCCGAGGCCGGCCCCGCCCGTGCGACGGTGATCACCTACATCAATCCCGCGGTGGCGATCCTGCTCGGCGTCACGGCGCTCGACGAGCCGCTGACCGCGGGCATGGCGATCGGATTCCCACTGGTCATCCTCGGTTCGGTGCTCGGAACCGCACGCGGTCGCGACGAGGCGGCCCGGGCGGACCTGCCCGCGCCCGCCGCGCCGGAGGCGGCCACCCAATTACCCGAGAGGTAATCGCCATCGAGCGCGCGCCTGCCGAGAATGGCAAGGCGCCGCACGTTCACGCGGCACCCCAGCGAAAGGATCCGTCGTGTCGGTCTCCGCGCCGTCCACTCGATCGGTGGTCGAAGAGTTGTTGCGCCGAATCGGTTCCGGTGATGCCGAAGCCGTCGCCGAGCTGTACGCCGAACACACTGATTGGCAGCTCGACTGGCCGGAAGCGGAACACGGAAGGGTGGCGACGCCCTGGATCCGGCACCGGTCCACCCGCGCCGACGCCGCGGCGCATTTCCGCTCGATCGCCGAGCACCATGTGCCGGAGGAGGCGGCTACGCGGGTCGACCGGGTGCTCGTCGACGGTGACGACGCCGTGGTGCTCGGCGAGATCCGGCAGACCGCGCGTGCCACCGGCCGCGCCTATCGCGCGCGTTTCGCGCTGCACATCACGGTGCGCGGCGGGCTGATCACCCGGCACCACGTCTACGAGGACAGTCTCGCCGTCGCCCAGGCATTCGACGCCGGGGGAGCGAGCACGTAATACGCTGCTCCGGGTGCTGAATTCGACCGAAGACCTCGCGGGCGAGCGTCCCGATCCGATCGCCACCCGCAAGGCGTACGACGAGGTCGCCGACCGCTACGCCGACGATGTCCGGCACCGGCTCGAGCGCCAGCCGCTCGACCGGGCGATGCTGGCGGTGTTCGCGGAAGCGGTTGCGGGCAACGGTTCCGGGCCGATCGCCGATCTCGGCTGTGGGCCGGGGCATGTGACGGCTCATCTCGCGACGCTGGGTGCGCGCGTGTTCGGCATCGATCTGGCCCCTCGCATGGTGGCGCTGGCCCGTGCGGAATACCCGCACCTGCCCTTCGCGCAGGGTTCGATAGAACAGCTACCTTTTGGCAACGACACGCTCGGCGGCATAGCGGCTTGGTATTCGTTGATCCACACGCCACCGGATCGCATGCCGCACGTGTTGAGCGAGTGCAATCGGGTACTCGCGAGCAAAGGGCACGTGCTGCTGGCTTTCCAGACGGCGGACCGGCCCGATGCGGTGGAAGCCTTCGATCACAGGGTGATTCGCGCCTACCGGTGGGCGCCGAAACGCCTCGCGCGTCTACTCGGCGCCGCCGGGTTCGCCATGATCGCACGCGTGGTGCGCGAACCGGGTCCCGAGGAGCGGTTCGGGCAGGCCTACCTGCTGGCATCGAAGGTTCGGTGATTCACCGAACGCGGTCCATCCCGTCCGGGTAAGTTTGTCGTGTCGCGGCGGTTTCATGGCTGCGCGGGCCCGCCGACAACGTGGTCGATCTGAACTCCGAACCTTTTCACCATGTCGTCAGGGGGCGACTCATCATGGAATTCATCGCGCCGGTCGATGCCGTCTTCTTGCTCGCCGAGTCCCGGGAACAGCCGATGCACGTCGGTTCGCTGCAATTATTCGAGCCACCGGAGGACGCGGGAGCGGACTTCGCCGCTCGAGTCCACGCCGAACTACTCCGAAGCACCGACGTCGATCCGACCTTCCGCAAGCATCCCGCAACTATCTTCGGGTCGCCGCAGATGGCGTGGACGCATGCCGACCACGTGGAACTCGACTATCACGTGCGGCGACTGGCCGTGCCCGCGCCGGGCCGCATGGACCAGCTCGTGGAGCTGGCCTCCGGCCTGCACAGCGGCCTGCTGGACCGGCATCGCCCGCTGTGGGAGTTCCATTTGATCGAGGGACTCGCCGACGGCAGGTTCGCGCTGTATTCGAAGATGCATCACGCGTTGATCGACGGCGTCTCGGCCCAACGCCTGCTGCGGCGCACGCTGACCAGCGATCCGTCCTCCAGCACCACGCGGGTGCCGTGGCATCTGCCCCGGGGTAGGCGCAGGAGGGCGTCCGGTGCGGCCGGTCCGGCGCGAAACCTGGTCTCCGCGGCCGCCTCCGGCGCGTCGGTGCTGCGCGCCGCGCGCACCGCTCTGACCCGGCAGCAGCTGACCCTGCCGTTCGCGGCCCCGCGCACCATGTTCAACGTACCGATCGGCGGCGCGCGCCGTGCGGTGGTCCGGTCCTGGCCACTGGAGCGGCTGCAGCAGGTGAAGAAGGCGTCCGGTTCGACACTCAACGATGTGGTGCTCACCATGTCGGCGGGCGCGCTGCGGCGGTACCTGATCGAACGGGACGCGCTGCCGGACAAGCCGTTGATCGCGATGGTGCCGATGTCGCTGCGCGCCGAGGACGACGACGAGACCAACGGGGTGAAGGTCGGGGCGGTGCTGTGCAATCTCGGCACCGACATCACCGATCCGCTGGACCGCCTGCGGGTGGTCGCCGGGTCGATGCGCGACGGCAAGGACGTCTACAGCACGCTCTCGTGCAACCAGACGATGGCGCTGTCGGCGCTTATGCTCAGCCCGCTCGCCCTCAATCTCGTGCCCGCGCTGATCTCGTTGACCAATCCGACCTTCAACCTCGTGATTTCGAACGTGCCGGGGCCACGCGAGCCCATGTACTGGAACGGTGCGCGGCTGGACGCGAGTTATCCGTTGTCGATCCCGTTCGACGGCCAGGCGGTGAACATCACGCTCACCTCCAACGCGGGCAACCTCGATTTCGGCGTGGTCGGCTGCCGCCGCAGTGTGCCGCAGTTGCCTCGCCTGCTCGATCACTTGGAGGAGTCGCTCGCCGAACTGGAGCGGGCCACCGCTTGACGGCAGCGCATTCCCCGGAAAACTAGAACGTGTTACTGTCGATGCATGGTGCAACGGCCGGTCGAGGAAGCCGCAGCCGCTTCATGGCGATATGCGCGGCTCGCGGTGGACTCGATGCGCGGCGGCCCGGCCGCACGGCGCGCCACTTATGCAACTCGTTCTAGTACACCTGCGCCGCGCCGTTCGCGGCGGAGCAGTTAGGGAGACCAGCACGCCATGCGTACCGAAATCTGCGAACGGCTCGGGATCGAATTCCCCATCTTCGCCTTCACCCACTGCCGCGACGTGGCGGCCGCGGTCAGCAACGCGGGTGGACTCGGCGTGCTCGGCGCCGTCGGCTTCACCGCCGAGCAGCTCGAGGTCGAGCTGGCCTGGCTGGACGAGCACGTGCAGGGCGTATATGGCGTCGACCTGGTGATTCCGTCCAAGTACGAGGGCAAGGGCATCGACGACCTGAGCCCCGAGGAGCTGGAAGCCAAGCTGGCCGAACTCGTCCCGCAGGGGCACCGCGACTTCGCCGAGAAGATCCTCGCCGACCACGGCGTGCCGAAGCTGCCGGAGAACGAGCACCACAACCAGTTGCTCGGCTGGACGGCCACCACCGCGGGACCGCAGGTGGAGGTGATTCTGCGGCATCCGAAGGCGAAGCTGGTGGCCAATGCTCTCGGCACCCCGCCGGAGGACGTGATCAAGCAGGTGCAGGACTCCGGCAGGCTGATCGGCGCGCTGTGCGGTTCGGTCAAGCACGCGCTCAACCACAAGCGCGCGGGCCTGGACTTCGTGGTCTGCCAGGGCACCGAGGGCGGCGGCCACTGCGGCGAGGTCTCCTCGATGGTGCTCTGGCCGCAGGTCATCGACGCCGTCGGCGACCTGCCGGTGCTGGCCGCGGGCGGCATCGGCAACGGCCGCCAGGTGGCCGCCGCGATGGCGATGGGCGCCGCGGGCGCGTGGACCGGTTCGGTGTGGCTGACCGTCGAGGAAGCCAATGTGCCGCCGGCTCAGATGCAGACCTACATCGACGCGACCAGCCACGACACCGTGCGTTCGCGCGCATGGACCGGCAAGCCCGCCCGCATGCTGCGCAACGACTGGACCGAGGCGTGGGAGCACGCCGACACCCCCGACCCGCTGCCGATGCCGCTGCAGATGATGGTCGCGCTGGACGGCGTCAAGCGTGGCCACCGTTATCCGGAAGCCGCCAAGGACGTCAACTTCAATCCGGTCGGCCAGATCGTCGGCATGATGAACCGCGTGGAGCGCTCCGCCGACGTGGTCAACCGGCTGATCCAGGAGTACGTCGAGGCGTGCGAGCGCCTCAACAAGCTCAACGGCGGGGTCTGACTTCGGGCGCCGTTCCCGGTCGCGATGCCGCGCGGAATTTCCCGTGCGGCATCCCACGGCGGGATTCGAGTGGCGAGTACCGGATGGTCGATGCTGCCCCGCGAGAGTTTTCGCGGCAGCTTCGGTACTGCCACGTGACATCCGCTCAGCCGCGTCCAAGCGGTTCAGGACGACGCCGAGCCGCCTCGCCGGCGGGCGGCCGGTGCACTGATGCCCGGTCGCTCACAATGATTCGTCGCGACTGGCAGATCCCTGCGGACCCGATCGCCCGCAGCGGCTCAGCGCCCTGAACCACACCGGGTGCTTCACTTTGTCTGGGACAAGACTGTTAGCCGAACTCAGCGGACAGGCGCATCTGGGCGGACCGAGGGGGCGAATCCGCACTTGTCCGCCGGAGCCGTCCCAGACGGACTGTGCAGCGTACGAAAATCAAGCGGTGGCAGCGTGGGACTCGTCGGCCTCGTCCATGACACCGGCCACCAATTCCTCGAAGCGCGCGATGACCTTCTCGTGGTACATACCGAACAGATCCTCGAACAGCGCCAGCTGCGCCTCGCTCGGCCCGGAGCCGGAATCCCACACCGCGGCCAGCGCCCGCCAGACCAGGACGTGCAGGTCCGCCGCGCCCGCGAAGTACGACTCGACCGCCTCCGGCACCTCGAGCACCATCTCGCCGATCGAGTTCAAAATCGCGCGCTGCATGGGGAGTCCGAGCACGGTCAACAGCCTGCGCACCAGCGCGACCTCGAGCGCGAGGAGCTGCCGGAAGTCCGGATCGGACTGGCGCGCTATCGATTCCAGTTCGTCGATCGCGTTCTTCAGTTCGGCCGAATCGATCCGCTGTTCGCCACCCGTATAGGTGAGCAGCGCCTCCAGCACGAGATTGCGCTCGACGTCGACGATGTCGCGGAACATCTCTATCGCGATGTCCGGCATGGGAATCGAGAACCGGAACAGCTGGCGGTACACGTCCACTCCACCGGCCTCCCGGACATCGCGGATCGTGAATCCCTTGCCGCGCCTTGCTTCGACGAAGCCGTACGACTCCAGCCGGCCCAAGGTCAGCTGCGCGGTAGCGCGATTCATCTCGAATTCCTCGGCGACCTGACGCACCGACGGCATGAGATCCCCCGGCTGATATTCCCCCGCGGCAACCCGGCGCGCCAGCTCGTCGGCAACGTCGGCGACCACCGTCTGGGATCCCATCGAAGTCACCTTTCGACTACTTTCGAACACGTCCCAGACAGTCTAAGCCCTACTGTCCGGTACTGCACCTGTGTCACACTTGTGCGCGCGACTGTGAGGTGAGGCATGACCATCCGGCCCATCGGAGAGCGCCCCGAGGAGGGGTCCACGGGCAAGCGATCCCGCCTTTTCGCGTCGCGGTCCCATGGCAAACCGCCTGTTCACGGCGCTGTGCGCGGCGCCAAGCTCGCCGCGCTGCCGGTGGCGTTCGCCGGACGACAGACCGCGGGCCTCGGCAAGCGGGCGCTGGGCAGATCGGCCGAAGAAGTCAATCGCGACATCCAGCTGCGCACCGCGCAGCACATCTTCGAGGTGCTCGGCGAGCTGAAGGGCTGTGCCGCGAAGCTGGGGCAACTGCTGGCCATCTACGAGCTGGCGCTGCCGCGGGAGGTGGCCGAACCGTATCGGATCGCGCTCAGCAGGCTCCAGGATGCCGCGCCCGCGATGCTGCCGCACACGGTGCACGCCGCCATGGCCGAAAGCATGGGCGCGGACTGGCTTTCGCGCTTCCGCGAATTCGACGACCGGCGCGCCGCGGCCGCCTCACTCGGGCAGGTGCACCGCGCGGTCTGGCACGACGGCAGGACGGTCGCGGTCAAGGTGATGTACCCGGGCGGCAGGCAAGCGGTGGCGCGCGATCTGGACCACCTGCGCAGGATCTCCTATCTCGCAACGGTGTTCCTGCCCGGCGCGGACGTGAAAGCGGTGACCGAAGCGATCTGCGCGTCGGTCGCCGGGGAACTGGACTACGCGGCGGAGGCCGCCCACCAGACAGCTTTCGCCGCGGCCTATGCCGGCGATCCGGACTTCTATGTACCGAATGTCATTGCGCAGCACGGTGATGTGCTGATCAGCGAATGGATCGAAGGCACGCCGGTACCGCGCGTCGTCGCCTCCGGCACGCAGGCCGAGCGCGACCGGGTCGGCATGCTCATGGTCCGTTTCGTGACCTCCGGCTGGGGCCGTCACGGATTGCTGTACGCCGATCCGCATCCGGGCAACTTCCGGGTGCTGCCCGACGGCAGGTTGGGCGTCATGGATTTCGGCGCGTGCTGCGCTTGGCCGCCCGCGGGTTTCGGCGAGCTGACGCTCGACTGCTGCAAGGCGATCTTCCGGGGCGGACCGGGAGATCTGGCGGCGGCTACCCGCAGGCACGGTTTCGTGGAGAACGGGCAAGCCATCGACAGCGAGGCGCTCTACGCCGCGATAACCCCGTGCGGTGAACCCTTCCGCCACGAGACGTATCGCCTGACCGCACGCTGGTTGCGCCGACAAGTGTTGCGCACCACCAATCCTCGGTTGAGCAATGTGGTACGGCAGATGACCATGCCCGCCTACTTCACGCCGTTCGCCCGCTCCTTCCTCACGCTGGTGGGCGTGCTCGGCCAGCTGGAGACCGAAGGTCCCTATCGCGACGAAATCGTGCGCTGGGTACCGGAATTGAGCGAGGCGTTCATCCCGGAGGAGAACACGGAGGCCGTCACGCCGACGCTGGACCTGGGCGCCGCGCGGAGGCGACGGGCCGCGATGAGCAAGCCCGGCATGCCGATCGCGTGATCCCGGTTGTGCTGAGTCGCAGGCAGATCCACCGATCTATCAGCACATATGGTGCGATCCGGCCGTCGTGCCGCATTTTGTCTCAGACAGGCGATTCACCGCGCCAACCACGCGTGCCACCGCGGGGCGATGAGTGCCGCGAACTCGTCGTAGCCCGCGGCCCCCGGATGCGCCCCATCGCCCGCGCGGACCTCGGCACCCCACACCGCATTGACGCGCAGCGGTTGGTGCACGCGTATGTACGGCACCTCCGATCGGGCGCAGACCTGCGCGAATCGTTCGTCCAGCGCGGCGGTGCGGGCATTGTGCTCGTCGTCCGCGATCGGTGGCGGGGCGACCATCAGCACCGGCCACCGCCGCTCGGCCGCCTGCGCGAGCAGTTCGCCCAGATTGGCCACCGACTCGTCAGGGGGCACCCGCGGACCGCCGTTCTCGTGCATGGCGTCGTTCACGCCGAACGACAGCACCACCCTGGCGTCCGCGCCCTCCGGCAGGCGGGGCGCGCATTCGGTTCGGAAGCGCCGCAGGATCGCGGCCGAAGTTTCCCTGCGGACCCCTAGGTTGTAGGCGGTCAGCGCGACGCCCTGCGCGTGCGCATCGGACGCGAGCCTGCCCGCCCAGCCCAGGCAAGCCGGGTCGCCGACACCGGCGACGAACGAATCCCCGACGAAACACACACGCAGATCACGGCTCACCACCTGATCCTGGCAGCGCGGAGACCGGCCCGCGAATGCCGGGTGCGGGCAATATGATCACGGAGGTTCGAGCGGCTTCGCGGGGAGCGCCCCGGCCTCTCGCGACCGTCGCCGATGGTTACAGCGCCGACGGAATCCGGTTCTCCGACCTGCGCGGCGGACCGCTCGCGGTGTTCGCCTCGCGCGAGTGGCACGACTTGGTCGCCCGGCTCGGCGGCGTCGAGGCCACGCCCAACACTTTTCCCGTCCTGGTCCCCACCGGGCAAGTCGCGCGGGCCATCGTCGAACTTGACGCGAGCGACCGGTCCGGTGGGGTGTACGGGGTCGGCGTCGAGCCGGAGCCGGTGGACGGCCTGTCCCTGCGGCTCACCGACGCCGGCCCGTAAGGGCCGGCCTATTCGCTCGGCGTCAGCCCGGTGGCCTGCTCGGACAGCGTCCACAGTCGTCGCGCGAGATCGGCGTCGACCGCCTGCTTGTTGCTCGGCGGCTCCAGCTCGAACCGGTGGAAGTACTGCCCGTTGATCGCCGCGCCGTCGGCGGTGGTGGCGAGGTGCACCAGCGGCTGCGCGCCCTTGTCCGGTTGGATGAAGAACGGGCGCGCCAGCGGGGACCGGATGAACCAGCCGAGACCGAACGGGGCGTTGTCGTAGACGTGGGTGGCGACCGCGCCGGGATGGAAGGCCACGGTGGTGATCCCGGTGCCCTCGGTGCGGCGGGCCAGTTCCCGCGTGAACAGGATATTCGCCAGTTTCGACGTGCCGTACGCGCCGAGTTGGTTGAACGAGCCCGTCGCCGCGTTGGCCGTGTCCAGGTCCAGCTTGGCCATCCGGTAGGTCATGCTCGCGGTGTTGACCACCCGGGCCTGCGAGTGGGCCAAGCGCTCCAGCAGCAGGTTGGTGAGCAGGAACGGCGCCAGGTGATTGACCTGGAAGGTGAGTTCGTTGCCGTCGTCGGTGACCGTCCGCTTGGGCCACGCGCCGCCCGCGTTGTTGGCCAGCACGTCGATCCTGGGATACCGGTCGAGCAGCTGGTCGGCCAGCTTGCGCACGTCGTCGAGCCGGGCGAAGTCGGCGACGAACGGCTCCGCCCCCGCCTTCGCCGCCACCTCGGCGGTCCGCTCCGGTGATCGGCCGACCACCGCGACGCTCGCGCCGCGCGCGGCGAGCCGCTGTGCCGCGGCGGCGCCGATACCGGAGCTCGCGCCGGTCACCACCACCGTCTTTCCGGTGAGGTCCTTGTCGTGTACCTCGTCCTGCGCTGTCATCGCTGCCTCCCGAGCATCGTTTACGTGACCCGATCGTCTTCGGCCGGCGCGTATTCGGCAAGCATCGACGCGCCCGCGTAGTGCTCGGCGATCTCGTCGCTGGTGGTCAGCCATACCCCCGGGTGGTCGGCCACGTAGTCGAGCGCTTGATCCAGGTACTTGATCCGGAACGCCTGCCCGATCACGAACGGGTGCAGGGCCAGCGCCATGACGCGCCCGCTGCCTGCCGACTCCGCGTAGAGCTGGTCGAGCTGATCGCGCACGATCCGCACGAAGTCCGGTCCGCTGGTGGCCTTGCCCAGGAACAGCGTGTTGTCGTTGAGCTCCACCGAGTAGGGGACGCTGAGCAGGCCGGGCACCGACAGGGGATAAGGCTGGTCGTCGTTGGTCCAGTCGAGCACGTAGCCGAGGCCGAGTTCGGCCAACAGCGACGGGGTCAGGAACGACTCGGTGAGCGCCGGTCCCATCCAGCCACGCGGCCTGCGGCCGGTCGCTCGTTCGATGGTCGTGACCACGTCGGCGAGGTAGGCGCGCTCCTCGTCCGGCGGAAGGTCGGCCTGGAAGATCGAATTGTTCTTCCCGTGCGCGAGCCACGCCCAGTTCCGCCGCACCCCTGCCGCCACGATCTGGGGATAGTGTTCGGCCACATCCGAGTTGAGCAACGCGCTGGCCCGGATGCCGTGCCGGTCGAGCACCTCGATCACCCGCCAGATGCCGACGCGCGGCCCGTAGTCGCGCCAGCCGTAGTTCAGCGGGTCGGGCGCGAGCCCGGCGGTGCCGGGGAAGATGCTCGTGGACGGGCGGTCCACCTGGTAGTGCTCGACATTGAGCCCGAGATAGAACGCCACCCGGGCATTGCCGGGCCAGCGCAGCGGCGGGCGGTCGACGATCGGGCTGTAGCCGAAGAGTTCGTTGTCCATGCCCTCATGCTCGAACTTGACACTAGTGTGAGGATCAACCTCGATCGCGAGTGATGTCCGGCACAGCGCCTTATCGATCCCGCGACAGCGGCTGGGTTCTGCCGAGTTCACGCCGCGCATCGGCCGGTATCGTGCAGCGAACGCGGCAACTGATTTCGTACGCACATGGGTAACTCGCCGGGCACGCACAGAACAGGAGTGGCACCCAACGCAGGACCTGCACGCAAATCCTGCGCCACCTGAACAGTACGGCCTGAAGACCCGGAGAGGCGGAACAGCATGCGAGTGGACGGGCGGGAGATCCCGGTCACGGGCAACCTGCTACAGCCGCTGATCCGGCGGACGAGCGACATCATTCGCGTCGTTCTCGCGGCGCTGTGGGTGGCGGTCGTGATCGCGGCATCGCTGATCACCCGCCCGGAATGGCTGGCGCTGGAACGCTCGGTCTCCAACATCGTCGGTTTCCTCAATCCGGACCAGTCGAACCTGGTGTATCTGGTCTACGGCATGGCGATTCTCGCGCTGCCGTTCGCGATCCTGATCGAACTGATCATCGGCAGGCAGTGGAAGCTGCTCGCCGGTTACGCGGCGGCCGGTGTGGTCGCCGGACTGCTGCTGTCGATCACCGGCACCGGGCTGTCCGCGCCGAAATGGCATCTGCAGGTTCCGGACCGGTTGGACACCTTCTTGTCCCAGTTCCTGGACGATCCGCGCTGGATCGCGATGATCGCCGCGATGCTCACCGTCGCCAGCCCGTGGCTGCCCGTCCGGCCGCGGCGCTGGCTGTGGTTCCTGCTGCTGGCGTTCGCGCCGATCCATCTCGTGGTCAGCACCGTGGTGCCCGCGCGGGCGATGTTCGGGCTGGCGGTCGGCTGGCTGGTCGGCGCGGTGATCGTGCTCGTGGTGGGCACTCCGGCGCTGGAGGTCCCCCTCGACGCGGCCGTCCGGGTGCTCGCCGGACGCGGTCATACCGTCACCGGATTCACCGTGGTGCATCCGGCGGGCCGGGGGCCGCTGATGCTCGCCGCCGCCGTCGAAGGGCCGGAACGCGAACTGACCATCGAGATGTTCGGCAAGAACCAGCGCAGCTTCGGCGCGCTGCGGCAGTTGTGGCGCTGGTTGACATTCCGCTCCAGTGAGACCGCGGCCATCCACGGCTCCATGCACCGCGTGGTCGAGCATCGCGCCCTCATGGCGATCGCCGTGGGCGACCTGGGATTGGGCAGCAGTACGCCCGTCGCGGTCGCCGCCCTGTCCCGCGGCTGGATGTTGTACGCCCACACCCGACCCCGGGGCGTGCCGATCACCGATCGGTCCGCCGCCGCGCTGCCCGGGGTGTGGCGAGCCCTCGACACCTTGCACGAGAAACGGATCTCGCACGGCGACCTGCGGCCGCTCGACATCCGCGTAGACGACGGCGTCACGTTGTTCGGCGGCTTCGGCAACGCCGAGTACGGAGCGTCGGACGCGCAACTGCAATCCGATATCGCCCAGTTGCTGGTGACCACCACCGCGACCTTCGGCAAGGAGCCCGCGGTGTGCGCGGCGATCGACACCCTCGGCGAAGCGCGGGTGCTCGCCGCGGCCAGCCGGTTGACCAAATCCGCCGTACCGACCGGGATCCGCAAGGCGGTGCCGGACTGGAAGGCCGCGCTGTCCGCCGCCCGCGACGAGGTGCGCAAACAGACCGGGCAGAATCGGATCGAAGCCGAGCAGATCACCCGGTTCTCCCGTAACCAGATCATCCAGCTGGTACTGCTGATCGCGCTGGTGTACGTCGCGTACCCGTTCATCAGCGCGGTGCCGACCTTCTTCACTCAGTTGCGGACGGCGAACTGGTGGTGGGCGCTGCTGGGGCTCGCGGTCTCGGCGTTGACCTATGTCGGCGCGGCGGCGGCGCTGTGGGCTTGCGCGTCCGGCGCGGTGAGCTTCCGCAATCTGGTGATCATGCAGATCGCCAACACTTTCGCCGCGACGACCACGCCCGCGCGGGTCGGTGGGCTCGCGCTGAGCGTCCGCTTCCTGCAAAAGGGTGGCGTCGGCGCGGTGCGCGCCACCGCCGCGGTGGCGCTGCAACAGGCGGTGCAGGTGATGACGCACGTCAGCCTGCTGCTCGCGTTCAGCATCTTGGCGGGTACCTCGACGGATCTCTCGCACTTCGTCCCGGACGCGACGGTGCTGTATCTGCTCGCCGGTGTCGGCGTCGGCATCGTCGGCACGTTCATGTTCGTGCCCAAACTGCGCCGGTGGCTGAACAACGCGGTGCGCCCGCAACTACAGGAAGTGCTCGGCGAGCTGGCCGTGCTCGCCCGCGACCCCAGGCGCTCGGCGGTGATCGTCCTCGGCTGCGCGGCGATCACCCTCGGCCTCGCCGGCGCGCTCTGGGCCAGCGTCGAGGCGTTCGGCGGCGGCACCACGTTCATCACCGTCACCATCGTCACCATGATCGGCGGCACGCTGGCCTCGGCCGCGCCGACCCCGGGCGGTGTCGGCGCGGTCGAGGCCGCGCTGATCGGTGGTCTGGCCGCGTTCGGCCTGCCCGCCGACATCGCGGTGCCCTCGGTGCTGCTCTACCGCGTACTCACCTGCTGGCTTCCGGTGTTCTGCGGCTGGGCCACCATGCGCTGGCTGGCGAAGCAGGACTTGATCTAGGCCTACATTCGCCCGCGGACGGACTTCCTACGGCTTGGTGGCCAGCAGGACGCCGGTCGCGGGGCGCACCGTGACGAACTCGACGTCTTCGAACCCATTCGCGCGCAACATGTCCCGGTATCGGCGGATATCTGCTCCGGCCATGGGATCGCCCTGGTCGTGACCGGTGTCGTGGGTGCGGTGGGCCGCGAACCGCGCCATGACGCGCACGGCGGCGGAGCGCAACGGGTCGGTCGGATAGGTGTCGGCGAGCAAGAGCCGGCCCCCGGGTCGCAGCACTCGGAACATCTGCGCGACGGCGTCGCTTCGGCGCGGGGCGGGGATGTGGTGCATCGCGAAGGTTGAGGTCACCAGATCCGCGGCCGCGTCGGGCAAGGGAAGCGCCTGCGCCGTACCGAGTTCGAATCGGCAGTTCGCCAGGTCGCGGGAGCGCGCGGTGGCGTAGTCGATCATCTGCGGCGACGGGTCGACGCCGGTGACCTGCCCGGCGCGGCGCGCCAGCACTAGGGCGAGATCGCCCGGGCCGCAACCGATATCGACGATGTGCGCGCCGGGCGCCGGGCGGGCCAGTTCGACGAGGCGGCCGTTCAGGCGATCTCCCCGGTCGAGCAGGAAAGCGGCCTTGAACGCGCGGTAGCGGCGCGGTTGGGTGAGCAGGACGCCGACGTCGGCGTGCGAAGTGATGGCAGACTGGGGTTCGTTTCCGGACATGAGTTCAGGATCGGACCAGAACGCACCCGCCGACCAGGGGCAATGCCCCGGGATCCGTCCGGAACCGGACGCATACGAGACATTTGTGCGGGAGGCATCGTGCCGGAAGAACAGGACAGCGCCGATCGCCGGGTCCGGCGCACCAGAGCCCTGCTGCATCGGGCGCTGATCGAGCTCATGGTCGAGCGCGCTTATGACCGGATCACCGTCCGCGACATCCTGGCTCGCGCGGATGTGGGGCGGTCGACGTTCTACGCGCATTACCGGGATAAGGACGATCTGCTGTTGCGCAGCAGCACCGATTATCTGCGCGCGACCATGGCGGCGGCCGAGACGAACGCCGAAGCGCCCGAACCGCTGGCGCCGGTTCGTACGCTGTTCGAACTGGCCGCCGGTAATCCCGAGATCTATCGGGCGCTGCTCGGCCGCAAGAGCGGCACCGTGCTGCTGCGCACCACCCGGGTGATGGTCGCGCAGATCCTGGCCGAGCGGCTGCGCGACCGGCTTGCGATGCCGGAGGACGAGTTCGCGACCACCGTGACCTTCCTGTCCTGGGGCATCGTCGGCCTGCTCGGCGCCATCGCGGAGGGGCACCCACCGCTCTCGGCCGAGGACGCTTACCGACGGGTGATCAGCCTGGTCGGGCACGGGTTGACCGAGCGTGCCCACGAGTGAGCGGGGTTCGCACCGGGTCACACGATCCGATCGCCGAGTTCGGTCGCTTCGGTACCGGCGATCCTTATGTCCGTGAACCCACTGCGCGATCACAGCCAGCGCGGCGAGCAGCGAAATCACGACTGTGGCTATCGCGCACCGAGTTCGTCGATTTCCGGCTCCCGGCCGGAGAGCTTACGTCCGGCGCGAAGCCGGCTCAGCGGCCGACCCGTTCCAGCGCCTCCGCGGCGCGCACGCTGCCCGCGGTGACGAGTTCGAGGTTGGCCAGCGCGGCTTCGTGCGCTTCCGGGGAGGCGGCGGCCACGCAGTCGGCCACCGGGTACACGGTGAACCCCAGATCGGTGCCGTGACGCGCGGTCTGCTCGACGGTGAGATTGGTCGCGACGCCCGTGACGAAGAGCGTCTCGATACCCTGATCCGCCAGCCACTCCGGCAGTTTGCTGCCCGCGAGACCGGACAGCTTCTGGTTGTCGAAGACTTCTGTCGGCTGCGCCGCCATTTCCGGAATGATCGCCGCGCCAGGAGAATCCGGCCGGAACTCGGTCTGCGCCGCGCCGACCGAGCGCATGAATCCGGTGTTGCGCACCAGCTCGCCTTCCCCGACCGGGATGGTGAACCGAGTGAAGATCACCGGCATTCGCGCCGCGAGCGCCGCGGTGTGGAAGTTCGCCGCCCGCGCCACCACGCCCGAGGTTGCCACGGGCGCGGCCAGCATCGGACCGAAAAAACCTTCCGGCCGAATGACATTCACCTGCCAGTGCAGCGCCAGCACGGCGGCGCGGATGCGTCGGGTAGCCATACGACGACCTTACGCACCCGCGCCCGTGTGAATCGTCCGATTCACGTGAAACGAACAAACCGCGCACTCAGGACGAATAGTCCTTGCGCAGCTGGACTTTCACCACCTTGCCGCTCGCGTTGCGCGGCAGCTCGGCCAGCAGCACCAGGTCCTTGGGGTGCTTGTAGCGCGCCAGGTTCTCGTTGAGGAACGGCTCCAGCTCGGCCAGGGTCAACTCGTCGTCCGGGTTGTGTAGTGCGACCACCGCGACCGGCACCTCGCCCCACTTCTCGTGCGTGCGGCCGACCACCGCCGCCTCGCGGATCTTCGGGTGCGCGAACAGGACGTTCTCCACCTCGGCGCAGTAGATGTTCTCTCCGCCGGAGATGATCATGTCCTTCTTGCGGTCGACCACATAGATGAAGCCCTCTTCGTCCTGACGGACCAGGTCGCCGGAGTGGAACCAGCCGCCCGCGAACGCCTCGGCGGTGGCCTCCGGCTTGTTCCAGTAACCCTGCATGAGCGTCGGGCCGCGGTAGACGATCTCGCCGACCTCACCGGGTGCGACATCTTTCATCTCGTCGTCGACGATACGTGCCTGAATGGTCGGGATGGGCTTGCCGACCGAGCCGAGCTTGCGGATCGCGTCCTTGCCCTCCAGCACGCAGGTGATCGGCGACATCTCCGTCTGCCCGAATACCGCGACGTTGAACGCGTTCGGGAAGCACTCCGCCATCGCGCGCAGCACGGTGTCCGAGGCGGGCGCCGCGCCCCAGCTGAGCGCCTCCAGCGCGAGCTTGCGATCCTTCACCGTCGGGTGGTCGCAGACCAGCTGCCACTGGGCGGGCACGCAGAAGGCGGAGGTGGCCTGCTCCTGCTCCAGCGCGTCCAGGAACTCACCGGCGTCGAAGGCGCCGAGCGGATGCAGCACCGTCTTCGCACCGAGCAGGAAAGCCGGGGCGAGACTGCCGAGGCCAGCGATGTGGAACAGCGGCGAGGTGCACAGCCCGATCGACTCCGGCTGCAACGCCAGCGCCCGGATGCAGGTCAGCGCCTGGGCGTTCATGTTCGCGTGGGTCAGCACCGCGCCTTTCGGGCTGCCGGTGGTGCCCGAGGTGTACATGATGAGGCTGGGGGTGTCCTCGGGGATGTCCAGCGGGGTGTGCGGCTCACCCGGCTCGGCGAGCAGGTCGTCGAAGCCGATCACGCCGTCGCCGGACGCGCCGCCGATCACCACGCAGGTCTCCAGGGTGGGCGCCTGCGCCTGCACGGCGGTGGCCAGCGGCTGCAACACGGTGTCGGTGACGACCGCCTTGGCTCCGCTGTCGCTGACGATGTAGGCGACCTCCGGCGGCGTCAGGCGGAAGTTGACCGGCACCGCGATCGCGCCGAGCGCGTTGATGCCGAACACGGCTTCGAGGTACTCCGGGTAGTTCAGCGCCAGGATCAGCACTCGGTCGCCGAACCCGACGCCCCGGCGGGCCAATCCGTCGGCGAACTTCAGCGACCGCTCGTGCAACTGCCGCCAGGTGGTGTCCACGCCACGGAATCGCAGCGCGACCGCGTCCGGGCGCATCTGCGCGTGCACGGCGAGCTGGTTGTTCCAGTGGTTGCGCCGCGACCTGATCGGTTCGTCGAGCGCTGCTGCCCCGGTGGTCATTGCCACGAACTCCTCTCGGACCGTCATCGGCCCGCCGGGTTGTCCGACGGCGGCGACGGGCTGAATCGCGTGCAGAATAGCAACTAACTTAAACGACCGGCAAGGGATAGCGAGATGAATCGGGGTTAATCAGCCCGACTCGGGGGTCGAGCCCGGCGGCGCGCCTTCTAGCAGGCCATACGAACTCATCGCAAGTCGCGGCACCGCGCGGACAACGCCGGGAAAGATCATCAAATATGCGAACCTCGGCTCACTTATGAGTTGAATGCGAGGCGATCCTCGTGTCACCATCGACCCCAACGGGCGAACCGGCACGCCCGCGCGAGGTATAGGAGAAGCGCAATGCTGCGGACCAGGTTCACCGAGAAGTTCGGAGTGGAGCACCCGATCGTGCAGGGCGGCATGATGTGGGTGGGGCGGGCCGAACTCGTCGCGGCGGTCGCCAACGCGGGCGGGCTCGGCTTCATCACGGCCCTGACCCAGCCGACCCCCGACGACCTGCGCCGCGAGATCGCGCGCACCAAGGAGCTGACCGACAAGCCGTTCGGCGTGAACGTCACCATCCTGCCGTCGATCAACCCGCCGCCGTACGCGGAATACGTGCAGGCGATCATCGACAGCGGCATCAAGATCGTCGAGACGGCGGGCAGCAACCCGGAGCCGTTCCTGCCCTACTACAAGGACGCGGGCATCAAGGTGCTGCACAAGTGCACCAGCGTGCGGCACGCGCTGAAGGCCGAGCGGATCGGTGTGGACGGGGTGAGCATCGACGGCTTCGAGTGCGCGGGCCATCCCGGCGAGGACGACGTTCCCGGCCTCGTGCTCATCCCCGCCGCCGCCCGCGAACTGACCATCCCGATGATCGCCTCCGGCGGGATCGCCGACGCCCGCGGCCTGGTCGCCGCGCTCGCCCTCGGCGCGGACGGCGTCAACATGGGCACCCGGTTCCTGTGCACGCAGGAGTCCTCGATCGATCAGAAGGTCAAGGAGAAGATCGTCGCGAACTCCGAGCGCGACACCCAGCTCATCTTCCGCACCATGCGCAACACGGCGCGGGTCGCGGACAACGAGATCAGCCGCAAGGTCGTCGAGATCGAGAAGTCCGGCGGCACCTTCGACGACGTGCGGGATCTGGTCGCGGGAGCGCGGGGCCGCCGGGTGTTCGAAGAGGGCGATCTGGACGCGGGCATCTGGTCGGTCGGCCTGTGCCAGGGCTTGATCCACGACATACCGACCTGCGCCGACCTGATCGGCCGGATGGTCACCGAGGCCGAGCAGCTGATCACGGCGCGCCTCGCCGAAACCGTGGTGGTCGGCTGACCGGAGTTACCTGGCCGCGCGGGCGGTGACGGCCGCGTAGTCGTGGCTCGCGACGAGTTCGATGCCGTCGGGCAGCGCGTGCAGGCGGTGGATGGTGGTGAAGGCGGCGTCCCGGTCGGCATCGAACAGTTTGCCGGGCATCGGCGCCTTCTCCCGCAGCAGATCGACCTGCAACTTGCTCCAGACGGCGTCGCCCGCGAGCAGCACCCTGCTGCCGTCGTCCACCGCCAGCAGCACACCGATGCTGCCCGGCGTGTGGCCCGCGAGATCGACCAATAGCACCGAACCGTCGCCGAACAGGTCCTTGCTGCGCGGGAAGGTCAGCACCGGCGGGCCGTCGAGGTCGAAGCGATCGAAGCCGCGTCCACGCAGCGGGCCGCGCGCCACACCGGCAGGCGCGTGCGGACCGCCCATCGCCCAGTCGTACTCGGCTCCCGGCAACCGGATCTCGACCGATGCGGGCAACTCGAGCAGGCCCGAGACATGGTCCCAGTGCAGGTGGGTCGGCACCACGAAATCGATGTCCTCGCCCGCCACGTCGTGCGCGGCGAGCGCGTCGGCCAGACCGAGCACCGGCTTGTCCGGCGCGACGAGCAGCGGCACCGGGAAGGGAAGTTCCGGCAGCACGCGTTCGTGCACGCCCGCGCACAGGGCCGGATCGACCAGGAAACGCGCCTTCGGATGCTCGACGAGGAACGCCGCCATCGACAGCCGCATCTCCCGTAGGCTGCGCACGCCCTCGGCCACGATGGTGGTCGGCGCGGACATGGTGGCCTGGGTCAGCACGGTGAGCTCGACCGTGGCGCTCGCGGGGGGCGGCGGCAGCACCTCGAGGTTCGCCAGCAGGGTGGTGTCGGGGCGGCGCGGCCGCAACAACCGGCCCGGCGTGGCCGCCAGCGCGGCGCAGCAGCGCAGCAGTACGGGCAGAGTCGGTGTGCGCTCGGCGCGGGTGGCGGCACCGCTGTCCGGTTCGGTCACGATGCCACGGTATGCGATCACCGCCGGTTCGCGAAAGAGCCGGGCTGGCAGCGGATATGCGACCTTGCTCCGGACGATTTCTCCGGCATAATCGCGGGGGTACCGATCTCGAGTGGGTAACAGCAGCCGGGGAGACGGGGAGGGAGGACGCGATGCGGCCCAGTCTTCCGGACGGGCACAGTGGCGCACAGGAGAACGAGGGTTCGCTCGGCTATAGCCGGCGCACCGCGCTCACTTGCGCTGCCGTCCTGGCTGTCGCGGATCTACTAGGCGTCGACGCCGCCACGGTGTCGACCAGTTCGCCCTTCACCGATCTCGGCCTCGGTTCCAGTCAACTCGCGAGGCTGACCGCCCATCTCGAAGACGCCATGGGAGTCGAGGTTCCGCTGACCGCGATCTACGACCATCCGGACATCGAACAGCTTGTCGAGTATCTCGCGATGCGATGAGCGGCGCGCCCACTGACCCCGCCTGCTCGCATCCACCCGTCTCCGTCATCGGCATCGGCTGCCGACTGCCCGGAGCGGCGAGCGCCGCCGAGTTCTGGCAACTGCTGATCGAGGGCAGGGACGCCACGTCCACCCCGCCCGCCGGGCGGCTGGGCTCCCGCCACGGCGGGTACCTCGACGACGTCGAGTCCTTCGACAACGACTGGTTCGCCATCTCCGACCGCGAGGCCGCGCTCATGGACCCGCAGCAGCGGCTCGCGCTGGAGGTCGCGGTCGAGGCGCTCGACGACGCCGGGATCGGCTATCGCGTACGGGGTTCCGGGACAGCCGTCGTCTTCGGCGCTTCGGGGTACGACCACGGCATCGCGGTACTCGGCCGCGCGGGCCACGACGCGCCCTACGCGGTGACCGGGTCCGCGCTCAGCATCATCGCCAACCGGCTGTCGTACGTGCTCGATCTGCACGGGCCGAGCCTGGTGCTCGACAGCGCCTGCTCGTCCTCGCTCGCCGCGGTGGACCTCGCCGTCCGGCTGCTCGCCGACGGCACGGTCCCGTTCGCCATCGTGGGCGGCGTCAATCTCGTCTTGCTGGAGCACACCTCGAACTACCTGGCCGAGGGCGGGTTCCTGTCGCCCGGCGGGCGGTCGGCGCCGTTCGATGTCACCGCCGATGGCTACACCCGTGGCGACGGCTGCGCCGTGGTGGTGCTGCAACGCAGTTCGGACGCGGTACGCGAGGGCAACCGGGTCTACGCGGAGATCGTGGGAAGCGCTGTCGGGTCGGACGGGCGCTCGAACGGCCTGTACGCGCCGAACGGCCGTGCGCAGCAGGAGACGTTGCGTACCGCCTGGTCGCGGGCCGGGAGCGCGCCGAGCCGCGCGGGCTACATCGAATGTCACGGCACCGGCACTCCGTTGGGCGACGCGGTGGAAGTCGGCGCGCTCGCCGCCGCGGTCGGCGACAGCGCCGGCGATCCGATCTGGATCGGCTCGGTGAAGTCGAACATCGGGCATCTGGAGGCCGCCGCCGGAGTCACCGGGATGGTGAAGACCGCGCTGTCCATCCACCACGGGATGATCGCCCCGACGATCAACGTCGACACCGAGCACCCACTGTTGCACTTGGCCGAGCGCGGCCTGCGTGTGCCGACCGAGCCGGTGGACTGGAGCCGGGTGGCCGCTCCGGAGCGCGTGGCGGGCGTCAGCTCGTTCGGATTCGGCGGCACGATCGCGCACATCGTGCTCCGCGGCGTCGACCCGGCCCGGTCCGACCGTGCTGAGCACTTCCCGATTCTGCTGACGCTCACCGCGCGCGACGACGAGGAATTGCGCGAACGCGCACAGCGGCTGGCCGTCGAACTGGACGAGGCGCGGCCGCCGCTGCCCGAGTTCGCCTCGGCGGCGGCGCGATCGCTTCCCGAGCAGGCCCGGGCAGCGGTCCTCGCGCACGATCACGCCGACGCGGTGCACCGGCTGCGCGCTTTCGGAGGCGGCGACGCAGGCGCGGCGCTCGGCCCCGTGGTGAACCGCCGCCGCGGTGGGCTGTTGTTCCTGTTCTCCGGACAAGGCGGCCAGCATCCGAAGATGGGCCGCGCGCTGGCGGCGCGGTATCCGGTCTTCGCCGCCGCGCTCGCCGAGACGACCGACGCGATCGTGGCGGCGGGCGGGCCGCGAGTGTGGACACCGCGCCACGGTTTCTCCTCATCGAGTGAGACGCAAGCCACCGATCTGGTGCAGCCCGCGTTGTTCGTGTTCCAGATGGCGCTGGTGAAGCTGCTGGCGGCGTGGGGAGTTCGGCCCGACGCGGTGGCGGGGCACAGCCTGGGTGAGATCGCGGCGGCGGCGGTGAGCGGTGCGCTGTCGGTCGCGGACGCGGCGCGCGTGGTGGTGCTGCGCAGCGCGACCCTGGCGCATCTGGACGGGCACGGCGCGATGGCGGTCCTGGAGGCGCACCCGGACGAAGCGGCCAAACTCGTGGAGCCGATGCGGGCGGAGGTGGCCATCGCCGCGGTCAACGGCCCGAGATCGGTTGTCGTGTCCGGCACGCCACGCTATGTCGACACACTGGTGCGGCGCGCCACGCGCCGCAACATGTTCGCGCGCAAGCTCGCGGTCGACTTCGCCGCGCACAGCCCGCAGGTCGTTACTGTGCTCGCGCCTTTCGTCGCGGCGTTGACCGAGATCACCGCCCGGACACCGCGCGTGCCGGTGTACTCGACGGCGCGGCGCGGCATGAAACTCACCACGGCGGCGATGGACCGCGACTACTGGTCCGAGAACGCGGCGGGCACGGTGGAATTGGCGGCCGCCTTGGAACGCGCGGCGGGCGACGGCATCTCGACCGTGGTCGAGATCGGCCCGCATCCGTTGCTGCTTCCGGCGGTGCGGGAGTATCCGGACTTCCGCGACGGCACGCATGCCGTGGCGCTGCGCGATGACGAGGCGAGCGGCTTTCTCACCGGCTTGGCGCGGCTGTACCTGGAGGGGCGGCCGGTCGATTGGTCCGCGCTCGGTCCCTTCGGCCCGCTCGCACCGCGGCAGTGGCGCAAGCGGAGGTTCCCGCTGCTGGTGGCCGGGCCCGCGAGCGCGCACGTTCCCGAATCCGCGTTCGCCGCCGAGGATCTCGCTCATCACGTGGTGCAGGGCGAGGGCATCGTCCCCGCCGTCTTCTGGCTGCGCAGGCTGCTGCGACTCGCCCGGGACACCGCAGGGACGGCCGCCCTGGCCGACTTCGCCGTGCACGAGCGAACCGATCCGGCCGCGCTGGCCGAGGTCGTCTACCGCGGGCCGGGAGCGGAGGAAAGCGTGCGGGCGGAGGTCACGGGCACCGGGACGCTGGCTTCGGCCCGGCCCGCCGGTGACCCCACACCCGCGGATATCGTCGCATGGATGCGGGTGGTCGATGCAAACCGGGCCGCCCGGCACCACATGCGCGTCATCACCACCGGCGCTTTCTACCAGGAATTGCGCCGCAGGCGGCTGGAGTACGGTCCCCGGTTTCGCACGCTGCGCGGTATCGCGGCGGGTACCGGACGCGCGCTCGGCCTATTCGACGCCGCTGAATTGCACCGCACCGCAACGCTGGACGGCTGCCTGCACGTGCTCGCCGCGGCGGTGTTCGACGAGTTGCCCACCGCATCGATTCCGCTGCCGATCGGCATCGACTCGGCCTGGCTGTCGCACGAGCCGAATCGCCACGTGCTCGAGGTGCACGCGCTGGTGCGGGAGCGCGGCGACACCGGACTGGTCGGGGACGTCATCGCGACCGACCAGCACGGCGTGCCCTGTCTCGCCTTCTCGGGCGTGCGCATCCGTTACGCCGACCCCGGCGCGGAGGAGGAACTCGGCGCACTTCGCACGGTACGTGCCGACGAAACACAGGCCGGGCCCTTCCGTCACGAGATTTGGCGAGCTCGCGATCCCGGCGCGTTCGGGATCGGTGATGCGGCCGAGAGCCTCGTGCGGCGCGCAGTGGTGGTGGGTGCTTCGGATCTCGCGGTACGGCTCGCCCGCGCGCTGGACGCCGAACTGCCGACCGAGCGGATCGCACGCGAACCGGACGACGCGAGCCCGCTCGTCGCCGCGGTCCTCACCGGGCGCGGCGGCGGCCACGCCGTAGTGGCCGTCTGGCCCGCGGATTCCGGCGGGAGCGACGACCAGAACGCCGCCGCGGCGACGAGTCGCGTCCTCGAACTGCTGCAACTGGTTTGCGCCCACGCCGCCACCGCGTCCGTGACGGTCGTACTGCCGCTGCGGGACGCGGCGCGCGCACTCTCGCGGCCCGACGAGCCCGGCGCGCCGATCTCGATCGTCCCCGCCGCGATCGCCGGGCTGGTTCGATCGCTCCAGCTCGAGACGGGCCGGACGGTACGGCTGATCTGGGCCGACCCCGACCTCAGGAACTTGCCGCCGCTCACCCGTCTGGTGACGGCTACCGACAGCGCGATTCCCGGCGAGCTGCGCCTGTCGGCGGGCGAGGTCGCGGTACGGCGCTTCGCGCCCGCGCGAGCGCGCGCCCTGCCGGTCGCCGGCATCGACGCGAACGGAACCTACGTCGTCACCGGCGGTCTCGGCACGCTCGGTTCGGTCGCCGTGCGCTGGTTGCTCGACGGAGGCGCGCGCGACGTGGTGGTGCTGACCCGCGCGCCCCGCCCGGTGCCCGCGCTGCTCGACGGCTTGGAGGACCGCATCGTCGTAGTGCGTTGCGACGCCGCCGACCGGGACGATCTGGCCAACGCGCTCAGCGATATCCGGGCCTCGGACTCCGCGATTCGCGGCGTCGTGCACGCGGCGGGCGTGCTGGAGGACGCCGGATTCGACGCGATCACCACCGGCCAGGTGGCCAGGACGTTCCTGCCCAAATCCACCGCGGCGGGCAATCTGATCGAGCTCACCGCTCCGGACGCCACGGATTTCGTCCTGTTGTTCTCCTCGGCCACCGGTGCGCTCGGGGCGCCGGGGCAGGCCGCCTACGCCGCCGCCAACGCGGCGATGGACGCCCTGGCACAGCGTGATCCGGGCAGGCGGATTCTGAGCGTCGGCTGGGGGCTGTGGGATTCCGGCCTCGCCGCGGCCGCCGGCGGGGCGGCCCATCTGCGGCGCGCGGGCATCGGGGCGTTCGACCTGCGGAGCGGAAGCGCCGTACTGTCCCAGGCCCTGCGCTACGACGGCCCGTACCTGCTCGCCCTGGAGTACACCCCGACGACCGACACGTCCCCGGTCGCGGTGCGGTTGGCGAATTTGCTGGCGCCGACGCCGGATTCGAGCACCGCTGCCACCCGGCACACCGCGACCGAGCCCACGCCCGCGGAGCCGACCGAACCGCTGACCACGATCATCCGCAGGGTCCTCGCGAGCACGCTCGATCTGCCGGCCGAGCACATCGACCCCGCCGCCGACTTCAACGAGTTGGGGCTCAGCTCGCTGCTCGCGATCGAGATGCGACGGAATCTGGAATCGCGGCTGCGCGTCCGGATCGCCACCGCGGAGTTGTTCAAGCACCCCACCATCACCGCCCTCGGCGCGGCCCTGCTCGAGCGTGTGACCACGCGTACCGGAGACGTCTCGTGAGCAGCGACGCGCACCCGGCAGGCAATGGCCTCGCCACGTCGGTGGCCGCGTGGGCAGCCACCCGGCCGGACGAGCCGGCGTTCACCGAACTGCGCTTCCGCGTGCAGGAACGGGTGGCCGTCACGCTGACCTACGCCCGTCTGCACGCCGCGGCGGGCGCGCTGGCCGCACGACTACGGCAGGAGAGCGCGCCCGGCGACCGAGTGGCCCTTCTCTGCGCCCACGGCATCGACTACGCGGTGGCGTTCCTCGCCTGCCTGTACAGCGATCGAGTCGCGGTGCCCCTGTTCCCGGCCACGGGCGCGCGCAACCGCGACCGCCTGCACGCCGTCCTGGCCGACGCCCGGCCCACGCTCAGCCTGCTCTCGACGCGGGACGAGATCACCGCGCCGATCCTCGGTCCAGCGCTCGGCCGGATACTCACCTTGCCCGCGACCCTCTCGGAAGCGGAGTGGGGTTCGGCCGATCGGATTCAGTCGAGCACCCATCCGGTGCTCGCGACGGCGGATGCGGTCGCGCGGCAGGCGGAATCATCGCAGGCACCTTCCGGTACGCCGGGCATGCCTGCAGCCGCTTCGACCACGGGTTCGGCCGCGGTGGACTTCGCGGCCGCGCCCGTCATCGACCCGGTGGGCGACGAACTCGCCTACTTGCAGTACACCTCCGGCTCGACCAAGTCTCCCGCCGGTGTCCGCGTCACCCACGGGAACCTCGCCACGGCGTTGACGCAGCTCGGGCACGCCGTGTCGGTCGCGGACGATCGGCCCGTCGTGTCCTGGCTGCCGTTCTTCCACGACATGGGGTTGATTCTCGGCCTTTCGCTGCCGCTGTTCCTGGGCGTGCACGGCATCACGCTTGCGCCCGCCGAGTTCGTGAAGCGCCCCGTCCGCTGGCTGCGCGCGATCTCCGACTACCGCGCCGGTACCACGGGGTGTCCCAATTTCGGCCTGAAGCTCGCGGTCTCGGGCACTACTCCCGCCGAGCGGGCCGGGCTCGATCTTTCCGGACTCGACCTCGTGCTCAACGGATCGGAACCGGTCCGCGCCGACGCGCTCACCGAATTCACCGAGACCTTCGGCCCATACGGCTTCCGCCATCACGCGCACACCCCTGGCTTCGGGTTGGCCGAAGCCACCCTCACGGTCACCGTCTGCGACCAGCACGAGGCCCCGGTGTGGCAGCATTTCGACCGTGCCGCGCTGGCCGAAGGACGCGTGGTCGCGCTACCCGAGGCAGCGCCGGGATACGGGGACGGCGTGCCGCTGGTCGGGTGCGGCGCACCCGTCGGGCAGGAGCTGCGAATCGTCGATCCGGTGGCGGGGACCGTGCTGCCGGCCGGGCGCGTCGGCGAGATCTGGGTAGCCGGAGACAATGTGTGCGACGGGTATTTCGGCAGGCCGGATGCCACCGAGGAGACCTTCGGCGCCACCGTGCCGGGGAGCGCCGCCCGCTGGCTGCGCACCGGCGACCTCGGATTCCAGCACGAGGGGCAGCTCTACATCGCGGGCCGCCGCAAAGACGTCATCGTGGTCGACGGGCGAAATCACTATCCCGCCGATATCGAGGCGACGGTGCAGGCATGCGCCTCGGAGGTCCGGCCGGGCCATGTGACGGCGTTCGGGCACGACGACGGGCTTCGCGAAGACCTGGTCGTGGTCGCCGAACTCGTCACGCTCGGCGGCCGCGAGACGATCGAACTGTTCGCCCTGGCCCGGCGCATCCGCACCGCGGTCGCGTCCATCCACGAGGTGATGCCCGGTGCGGTGCTGCTCGTGGAGCCGGGACGGATTCCGAAGACCAGCAGCGGCAAGCTCCGCCGCGGCGAGTGCAGGGCCCGCTACCTCGCGGGCCGGCTGCAGCCGGTCGCCATGATCTGAAGCCAGCGAATCTCCGCGGAGCGAACGGTCCCGACGAGGACGCGCTCGTTCAGGAATCGGCTCGGCCCATGAGGCGATCGGTCTCGCGCCGCTCACGCTTCGTGGGCCGCCCAGCGCCGCGGTCGCGACGGGGCAGGCTCGCCACGATCTCGCGCGGCGGAGGAGGCGGACTGCGATCGATCAAGCATTGCGCGGCGATCGGAGCGCCGACACGCTTGGTGACGATCCGCTCCACGATGACGATGCGTTCGATACCGCCGGCCCGGATGCGGACCTCGTCACCGGGGCGTACGGGTTGGGCGGGCTTGGCCGTCGCGCCGTTCACCCGGACGTGCCCACCGCGACATGCCTCCGCGGCGGCGGATCTGGTTTTGAACAGGCGCACCGCCCAGGTCCACGAGTCGACGCGGGCCTGGGTCGCAGTGCTCTGGATGCCGGATTCGGCGCGGGCCACTCGTCAGACGATACGGCGTGCGGTGACCACCATGTCGGGGCGCAGCGGTGTGTAGGACACCGGCGTACCCGACTGCACCGCGTTCAGCAGCTTGTTGTCACCCGCGTAGATGCCGACGTGACCGCCGCCGTTGGTGATGACGATGTCGCCCGGCTGCAGGTCGTGGTAGGCGACCGGAGCGCCGACGTGCGACTGCTCGAAGCTGGTGCGGGGCAGTTCGACGCCCGCCTGGCGGAACGCCCACTGGACGAGGCCGGAGCAGTCGAAGGCCCGGGGACCCGCGGCGCCCCAGGAGTACTGGGCGCCGACCTTGGTCTTGGCGGCGTCGAGGGCGATATCGCCCGGGGAGTTCTGCTGCTGGCCGAACAGGCCCGGCAGCATCGGCGCGAAGTTGGGAGCCTGCGGAGCGACCTGCTGCTGCGCCTGGGGAGCCGCGGGGGCAGCCGCGAGCGCCTGCTGGATCTGCTGATTGAGCTGCTGGACCGGCTGTTCCCATTCTTGCGGAACGTCGAAATTGCCGACACCGGGAACGTTGATGGTCGCGGCCATGGCCGGAATCGCGGGCATGGCGCCGGTCGCGGCCACCGCACCCATGACAATCGCACCCTTGACGGAATTCGGAACCCGAGAATCCCGTTGCAAGCTGTGTTTACCCACCGAGCTACGTCTCCGATCTTGCTGCTCTCCCGCCGACCGGGTTAGCTGACGGGTTCGGACCGGGAGAGCGGCCCTACCTCGCAACCGAAAATAGCCGCAAGGATTCACCCCAGACGAACCTGTGGGTCCCCGGCACGACAGCCGAGACCAGTTGGCCCCGACAGCCGTTAAGGCGGTAACTAGTGGCGCCGTTTCACTTACGAAGCGACTTGTTCCACTAAGTCACGAGAAGATTACGGTGCGGACGCGATGTTGTCCAGCGCACAGAGCTGCGACTTTTCCATCACTACCGGGGCCGCGACACCATAGGCGGAAAACGGCCATCGGGACTCGGGTTACGACCGGATCTCGGTGGGCGGGGCCGGGTCACCGAAAGGACAACGCCGCCCCCGTGCGGGCACCGGGTCAGGACCGCGAGCCGTGCACCGCGCGCTCGAGCTCGTCGATCCTGCGGCGCGCCTCGGCCAGTTCGACCTCGAGCCCGCCGAGCGCCATGACCAGCGGCCCGACCGCGAGATCGGCGACCAGTTGGGGATCGTCGTAGCCGCGTTCGATCGCGACGAGGATGTTGGACCGGATGCGCTGGGCCACCGTGGCCCCCGCCGGAACATTCCAGGACCCGACCACTTCGGCGAGGCCGGGCGGGTTCGGTTCGTCGGACATGCCCCCTCCGTTCCCGCGCGTCGGTACCGCGCGACCATTCTGGCGAACCGCCACCAGCCTAGAGAACCGGCGGCGAGAGCAATAGTGCAATACGGACCGCTAGGGCTCTCTAGGACACGCCGTAGACGCGCCCAGATTATCCGGACGAAACGCGCTACGGTGTCAGGGCATGGACCCCGTGCGGAATCCGTATGCCCCCGGAGCGGGACAGCGCCCACCCGAATTAGCCGGGCGCGACAAGCAACTCACCGCTTTCGACATCGTGCTCGAACGCGTCGCGCGTGGCCGCCCGGAACGCAGCGTGATGCTCACCGGCTTGCGCGGGGTCGGAAAGACGGTGCTGCTCAACCAGCTTCGCTCCGCCGCGATATCCCGCGGCTGGGGCACCGGCAAGATCGAGGCGCGGCCGGACCAGGAACTGCGCCGCCCGCTGTCCTCGGCGCTGCACATGGCGGCGCGAGCGATCGCCACGTCGCACCGGAATCCGGAGCGGGTGGACGACTTCCTCGGCATCCTCAAGGCTTTCGCGTTGCGGGCCACCGCGGACAAGGGCATGCGGGAACGCTGGCAACCCGGCATCGACGTACCGGCGGTCAGCGGTCGGGCCGATTCCGGCGACATCGAGATCGATCTGGTGGAACTGTTGGTCGAGGCGGCGGCGCTGGCCGGCGACATCGGCGTCGGCATCGCGATCTTCATCGACGAGATGCAGGATCTGGGGCCCGCGGACGTCTCCGCGATCTGCGGCGCGTGCCACGAACTGAGCCAGGACGCCGCGCCGCTGATCGTGGTCGGCGCGGGCCTCCCACACTTGCCCGCAGTGCTCTCCGCCTCGAAGAGCTACTCGGAGCGACTGTTCAGCTACCACCGCATCGACCGCTTGGACCGGGAATCCGCCGACCAGGCGCTGATCGCGCCGGCCCAGCGCGAAGACGTGAAGTTCACCGACGAGGCACTGGACGCGCTGTACCGCAAGGCCGATGGCTACCCGTATTTCGTGCAGGCCTACGGGAAGGCCGCCTGGGATCAGGCGCCGGAGAGTCCGATCACGGCCGAGGACGTCGAGGTGGCCTCACCCGCCGCCGAGGAGGAGCTGGCGGTGGGGTTCTTCGGGTCCCGTTACGAGCGGGCTACACCCGCCGAACGCGAATACATGCGCGCTATGGCCGACCTGGCCGGCGACGACGGCCCGGTGGCGACCGCGGCGGTGGCCAACGAACTCGGCCGCAAACCGGCTTCCCTTTCCCCCGCCCGCGACGGCCTGATCAAGAAGGGGCTGATCTACTCCGCCGAACGCGGCACGATCGGCTTCACGGTGCCGCACTTCGGCCGGTATCTGCGCTCGGTCTGAGGGTCGCCCGGCGGCGCATTGCCTACTATGGCCGTCTCTTCCAAGATCAATAGATATTCGTAGATTAATCTCGACCAGCAGACCTACCGATGAGTAACAAACCCTCCTACACTCGGATGTGATCCTGATCACGTCCGAGGGAGGACATCATGGCGACAGCCGCGAAAGTCGACGCCACCGAAGAACAGGCCCGCGCACTGGTCGAGGAGTCCCGCGAAACGAGCTGGGCCAAGCCGTCGTTCGCCAAGGAGATGTTCCTGGGACGGTTCCGGCTCGACCTGATCCACCCGTATCCGCAGCCCGGCCCCGAGGACGCCGAGCGCACGGAGGCGTTCCTGTCCCGGCTGCGCACGCTGTGCGAGTCCATCGACGGATCGGTGATCGAAGCGGAGAGCCGGATCCCGGACGAGTACGTCAAGGGCCTGGCCGAGCTCGGCTGCTTCGGCCTGAAGATCCCGCAATCGTATGGCGGACAAGGTCTTTCCCAACTCGGCTACAACCGCGCGCTGATGCTGGTCGGCTCGACGCACCCGAGTCTCGGCGTCCTGCTCTCGGCGCACCAGTCCATCGGTGTGCCCGAGCCGCTCAAGCTGGCGGGCACCGACGAGCAGAAGGCCGAATTCCTGCCCCGTTGCGCGGCCGGGGCGGTCAGCGCGTTCCTGCTCACCGAGCCCGATGTCGGCTCCGACCCGGCCAGGATGGCCAGCACCGCGACGCCGACCGAAGACGGCGAGGCCTACGTGCTCAATGGCGTGAAGCTGTGGACCACCAACGGCGTGGTCGCCGAACTGCTGGTGGTGATGGCCCGGGTGCCCAAGAGCGAGGGGCATCGCGGTGGCATCTCGGCCTTCGTGGTCGAGGCCGATTCACCGGGCATCACCGTGGAGCGGCGCAACTCCTTCATGGGCTTGCGCGGCATCGAGAACGGCTTGACCCGGATGCACAACGTCCGGGTACCCAAGCGCAACCTGATCGGCCGGGAGGGCGACGGCCTGAAGATCGCGCTCACCACGCTGAACGCGGGCAGGCTCGCCATCCCCGCCCTGTGCACCGCCGCCGCCAAGTGGTCGTTGAAGATCGCGCGCGAGTGGAGCACGCAGCGCGTGCAGTGGGGCAGGCCGGTCGGTGAGCACGCGGCCGTGGGGCAGAAGATCGCCTTCATCGCGGCCACCACGTTCGCGTTGGAGGCGGCGCTGGATCTGTCGGCGACCATGTCCGACGAGGGCCGCAACGACATCCGGATCGAGGCTGCGCTGGCCAAGCTGTGGGCCAGCGAGATGAGCTGTCAGATCGCCGACGAACTGGTGCAGATCCGCGGCGGACGCGGCTACGAGACGGCGGCTTCGCTCGCCGCCAGGGGCGAGCGGGCTGTTCCGGCCGAGCAATTGGTGCGCGATCTGCGGATCAACCGCATCTTCGAGGGCTCCAGCGAGATCATGCGACTGCTGATCGCCAGGGAGATGGCCGACGCGCACATGGCCGCCGCGGGCGCGCTGGTCGACCGCAAGGCCGAGCTCAAGGACAAGGCGAAGGCGGCGGTCGGAGCGACGGGTTTCTACGCCAAGTGGTTCCCGCAGCTGGCGGTCGGAGCGGGGACGGTGCCCGCGGCGTACACCGAATTCGGCGTACTGGCCCGGCACCTGCGGTTCGTCGAGCGCAGTGCGCGCAAGCAGGCGAGGTCGCTGATGTACGCGATGGGCCGCTGGCAGGCAGGCCTGGAATACCGGCAGAACTTCCTCGGCCGGATCGTCGACATCGGCGCCGAGCTGTTCGCCATGTCGGCGGCCTGCGTACGGGCCGAGTCACTGCGCGCCGCCGACGCGCCGGAGAGCAAGGCGGCCGAAGAACTGGCGGACGCCTTCTGCAGGCAGTCCCGCGTGCGCGTGCGCAGGCTGTTCGACTCGCTGTGGGAGAACACCGACGATGACGACCGCACCCTCACCCGCGGCGTGCTCGACGGCCGCTACGAGTGGCTGGAGGAGGGCGTGCTCGACCCGAGCGAGGGAACCGGACCGTGGATCGCGGAGTGGCAGATGGGTCCGTCGACGGAGGAAAACCTCCTGCGCCCGTTCCTGCCGTCTACGCGCCCCCGCGCGGAGTCCTGATCGCCGCCCGCCCGTCGCGGCCGCCCGACGTGGGCCGCGACGGGCGGTCGCTCGCCCAATATTCGCGAGTCTCGGATTTCTCCTAGAAAGACGCAGATTCTCCTTGCCGGCTCGCGCGGAAGCCCGCAGGTGCGCAGCGCAATCTAAAGGAATCTAGTTTCTGAGCTATTGAGTCGTAGATTTTCCTGTGAACCCGCCTGACGGCTGCCCGATCGACCGGCAGCCTCAATTGCGCAACGGGTGCGTAACGGCAGGTGTGGGCCGCTAACGGCGCGGAAATCCAGTCCGACAACTGGGCAGGAGCGCCGATCATGCGCCTCGCTCACAGGAGAGTGCCATGTCCACGAGCATCGCCCGCCGCGCCGCCGATCACGACGGCCACCGCGTCATGGTGTCGGCCGATGACGGCATTCCCCTCGCGGTCCGCGTCTTCGGCGCCGACGACGCCACCGCCACCGTCGTCTTCGTCCACGGCCACTGCTTGCGCACCGAATCCTGGTCCTACCTGCGTGATCTGCTGCTGCGCCAGTGGGGGAGCGACACCAGGATGGTGTTCTACGACCACCGCGGCCACGGCGAATCCGGGGCGGCGCACCCGTCGACCTACACCATCGAGCAGCTCGGCCACGACCTGGACGCCGTGCTGCGCGCGGTCGCGCCGACCGGGCCGGTGATCCTGGTCGGCCATTCGATGGGCGCCATGGTGGTGCTCGCCTACGCCCGGCTTCATCCCGAGGCCATCGGCACGCGGATCACCGGCGTCGGGCTGCTCGCGGCCGCGGCCGCCGGAATCACCGAGGTCGGGCTGGCGCGCCTTTTGAACCGGCGGGCGGTGAACTCGCTGCAAGTGGCCGTCACCCGCGCCCCGCGTGTGATGCAGGCGTCCAGGCGCCTGACTCGTCGCCTGTGCACGCCGATCCTGCGCGAGGCGGAATTCGGCACCAAGAAGGCGAGTCCGCGCATGACCGCGCTGGCCACCGCGATGCTGAACGAAACGCCGTTGCTGACCATGGCCGGGTTCCTGCACTCGCTGATCACCTTCGACGAGACGGCGACCCTGCACCGCCTCGGTGTCATCCCGGCGCTGGTGCTGGCAGGGTCCGCGGACATCATCTTCCCGTTCGCGCACTCGGTGGCACTGGCCTCTCAACTGGCGGGCGCCGAGCTGGTCCGCCTGGAGGGCGCCGGCCACAGCGTGATGCTCGAACGGGCCGAAGAAGTCGCACTCTCCATCGCCGGACTCGTGGAGCGAGCCTTCGCCGCGGCCTGCTCGGCCACCGGGTACGCCGCCGCCGGCTGACCTTCGGCAACCGAGGGGCAATCATCTGATTTCGGCCCGGCACGAGCCAGGAACAAAATCTTTCTGTACTGTGTTGTAGATCACGTTGTGCGGTGGGTCACACAACTTGATGTCGCGCGGTCCAAGGCAGACGGGCAACCGTGCACCACGGCATCGAGTTCGCATATCCGCCAGGGAATTCAGGAGGTCTCGATGACACGCAGCGAACTTGCGGAACTACGCTACGCGGTCGGCCAGCTCCGGCAATCCATCGGCGTACTGCGCAACCAGTACGGCGACGCCAGCACGGTACGCAGGCTGGAGAACGACCTCGAGCGGCTCGTCATCGACGCCGACGAGTTCGAGAAGTCACCGCCGCCGGAGGTGCGGCGCAGCGCCCAGGACGTCATCTACGTGCCGGACAGCAAGTCCGACGAGGCCGCCTGGATGGGCGCGCAGGACGAGGGGCTCGGCTTCCACTCCCGTCCGCGGACGAAGTAATCCCGTGCTGGGCGGCGCGAAGCCGCCCAGCACGGTGCGCTGAGGCCCGGCGGCGGCCGGGCCCGCGTGTCAGCGGGGCCCGCGTTCGAACAGGGCGGAGATCGTGGCCGAACGCCAAGGCCCTCGGTGCGCGGCGTCTGCGTGCGCCATAGCTCGGGCCCGACATCGGCACGTTGCGGGGGCCGGGCCGCTTCCGAACGCGATCGACCGCCGTCGTCGACACCGGCTCGACCGCCGTGTGTCCCGTGACCGCTCGACTCACCATCGCCGTTCACGTCGATCCCGAGGTCGATGTCATACCGATGGCCCGAGGCGGCACTTCCCCCGCAAAGCCTGCGCAGATCCGGGTCACCTGATGCCAAGCCGGTTCGATGGGGCCATCAAGTGCGACGCCGGTTCGACCGGCCACAATTTGCGACGCCGGTTCAACCAGCCGCCAAGCGCGACCCCGCTTCAACCAGCCACCAAGCGCGACCTCCCTTCAACCAAGCGCGACGCCGCTTCACGGGGCAATCAAGTGCGACCCCAAACGGGGCAATCAAGTGCGACGCCGGTTCGACGGGTAACCAAGGTGCGACGCCGGTTCGACCGGCAATCGAGACGGGGGACGCGACGCCCAGAGCCGCAGGCACTGGAATCACGCCCGCACCGCCGACCGGGTCGTAAATCGGTGAGGGCGAGTTCCTCGATCGGAGCCGATACCACAGCCGCCCGCATCGTTGCAGCGAGCTCGGAGCGCCCGGCGCGATCACCCCATCCGGTATCGGCGACCGCCTCGCCCGAAACTTGTTTCGCGCGAGTCGAGTTCGAAAAGTCCGGTTAGCCCGCTACGCGGCGTAAGCAATCAAGCGGCACGCGGAATGTGGCGCAAATCATACGGTTGACGGCGGGCTTGGTTTGTCGAGACCCCGCTCGATCCATAGCGCACGTGTCGTATGGTGCTCAGCATCACATTCGATTGCGGAGGTAACGATGACCACCCGCACACAAGATCAGCGAGGCATCCACCTGTGAGTGCCGCACCGACCGCCGCCCCGGAAGCGGGCACCGGCGTTTTCAGCAGAACAAGGGCCCGAATCTCGGAACGCACATTGCGCACCGACCGATGGTGGATCCCCCCACTCGTCACGGTGCTCGGACTCGCCGCGTTCGTCATCTACGCGACGGTCAGATCGTATGTGCGCACGGCGTATTGGGTCCCGGACTACCACTATCTGACCCCGTTCTACTCACCGTGCCTGAGCACTTCCTGCGTCGAGGGTTCCAGCCATTTCGGCACCCCGTTCGGCGAACTGCCGGTGTTGTTGCCGCTGGGCTTCGTGGTGCTGCCCTTCCTGCTCGGCTTCCGCTTGACCTGCTACTACTACCGCAAGGCCTACTACCGGTCGGTGTGGTTCTCGCCGCCCGCCTGCGCTGTGGCCGAGCCGCACGCCAAGTACACCGGCGAGACCAGGCTGCCGCTGATCATCCAGAACGCGCACCGCTACTTCTTCTATGTGGCCCTGATCGTTTCGGTGATCAATACCTACGACGCCATCGTCGCGTTCCACGGCAAATCCGGCGGCTTCGGTTTCGGTCTCGGCAATATCGTGCTGCTGGTCAACGTGATCCTGCTGTGGGCGTACACGCTGTCGTGTCACTCGTGCAGGCATATCGCGGGCGGACGGCTCAAGCACTTCTCCGGCCATCCGGTGCGCTACTGGTTCTGGACGCAGGTCTCCAAGTTGAACACCCGGCACATGGCGCTGGCCTGGACCACTCTCGGCACGCTCGTGCTGACCGACTTCTACGTCATGTTGGTTGCCAGCCAAACGATTTCGGATCTGCGGTTCATCGACTGACCGCCTCATCGAGGAGTTTTTCTGCATGGCAGAAGTGGAACGGCACAACTACGACGTCGTCGTGATCGGAGCGGGCGGCGCCGGATTGCGAGCGGTCATCGAAGCCAGAGAGCACGGGCTGTCGGTCGCGGTGGTGTGCAAATCGCTGTTCGGCAAGGCCCACACCGTGATGGCCGAAGGCGGCTGCGCGGCTTCGATGGGCAACGCCAACGAAAAGGACAATTGGCAGGTCCATTTCCGGGACACGATGCGCGGCGGCAAGTTCCTGAACAACTGGCGCATGGCGGAACTGCATGCCCAGGAAGCGCCCGATCGGGTGTGGGAACTGGAAACCTACGGCGCGCTGTTCGATCGGACGCCCGACGGCCGCATCAGCCAGCGCAACTTCGGTGGCCACACCTACCCGCGGCTGGCTCACGTCGGTGACCGGACCGGCCTGGAGATCATCCGCACGATGCAGCAGAAGATCGTCTCGCTGCAGCAGGAGGATTTCGCCGAGACCGGTGACTACGAGAAGCGCATCAAGGTCTTCGCCGAATGCACCATCACCGAATTGCTCAAGGACGGCGACCGCATCTCCGGCGCGTTCGGCTACTGGCGCGAATCCGGCCGCTTCATCCTGTTCGAGAGCCCGGCGGTGGTGCTGGCGACCGGTGGCATCGGCAAGTCGTACAAGGTGACCTCGAATTCCTGGGAGTACACCGGCGACGGGCACGCGCTGGCGCTGCGCGCGGGCGCGACGTTGATCAACATGGAGTTCCTGCAGTTCCACCCGACCGGCATGGTCTGGCCACCCAGTGTGAAGGGCATCCTGGTCACCGAGGGTGTGCGCGGCGACGGCGGGGTGCTGAAGAACACCGAGGGCAAGCGGTTCATGTTCGACTACATTCCGCCGGTCTTCAAAGGGCAGTACGCCGAGACCGAGGAAGAGGCCGATCAGTGGCTGCGCGACAACGACTCCGCACGCCGCACGCCGGATCTGCTGCCGCGTGACGAAGTCGCCCGCGCCATCAACGAAGAGGTCAAAGCCGGGCGCGGCACCGAGCACGGCGGCGTCTTCCTCGACATCGCCTCCCGGATGCCCGCCGAGGAGATCGTGCGGCGGCTTCCCTCGATGCACCACCAGTTCAAGGAACTCGCGGACGTCGACATCACCAAGGAGCCGATGGAGGTGGGGCCGACCTGTCACTACGTGATGGGCGGTGTCGAGGTCGATCCGGACACGGGCGCGGCCACGGTGCCGGGACTGTTCGCTGCGGGCGAGTGCTCCGGCGGCATGCACGGCTCCAATCGCCTTGGCGGGAATTCGCTGTCCGACCTGCTGGTATTCGGCCGCCGGGCCGGGCTCGGGGCCGCCGCCTACGTGGAGCAGCTCGGCGCGCGGCCGTCGGTCTCGGAGGACGACGTCACGAAGGCCGCGAAGGCCGCCGTCGCTCCGTTCGATCCTCCTACCGACGGCAAGGGGGAGAACCCGTACACCTTGCATACCGATCTGCAGCAGACGATGAACGATCTGGTCGGCATCATTCGCAAGGAACACGAAGTACGTGAGGCGATCGACAAGCTCGCCGAGTTGCGCGCCCGGTTCCGTCAGGTGACCGTGGAGGGCCACCGCCAGTTCAATCCCGGCTGGCATCTCGCCCTCGATATGCAGAACATGCTGCTGGTCAGCGAATGTGTGGCGCACGCGGCACTGCTGCGGACCGAGAGCCGCGGCGGGCACACCCGCGACGACCACCCGTCGATGGATCCCGATTGGCGCAACAAACTGCTGGTCTGCGCGGTGGATCCGAGCACGGCCGGCGATCCGATCCCGGGCGTCACCGTGACGCGCAAGGATCAGCAACCGATGCGATCGGACCTGCTCGCCCTCTTCGATCTCGGTGAGCTCGAAAAGTACTACACCCCGGATGAACTCGCCGGGCACCCGGCCGCGGCCGGGCATTCGACGGAGCGAGAGGCGTAACGATGGGTTACGACGCCAAATTCCGCGTGTGGCGCGGCGATCTCGACGGCGGAGAACTGCACGACTTCACCGTGCTGGTGAACGAGGGCGAGGTGGTGCTCGACATCATCCACCGGCTACAGGCCACCCAGGCGCCGGACCTGGCCGTGCGCTGGAACTGTAAAGCGGGCAAGTGCGGTTCCTGCTCGGCCGAAGTGAACGGGCGGCCGCGCCTGCTGTGCATGACGCGGATGTCCACCTTCACCGAGGACGAAGTGATCACGGTGACGCCGATGCGCACCTTCCCCGTGATCAAGGATCTCGTGACGGACGTATCGTTCAATTACGAGAAAGCCCGCGAGATCCAGTCGTTCACGCCGCCCGCCGATCTCAAACCGGGCGAGTACCGGATGAAGCAGGTCGATGTGGAGCGTTCCCAGGAATTCCGCAAGTGCATCGAATGCTTCCTGTGCCAGAACACCTGCCACGTGGTACGCGATCACGACGAGAACAAGAAATCGTTCGCGGGGCCGCGCTATCTGATGCGGATCGCCGAGCTGGAGATGCATCCGCTGGACGTCGGCGACCGAACCGAGCTCGCTCAGGACGAGCACGGGCTCGGCCTGTGCAACATCACCAAATGCTGCACCGAGGTGTGCCCGGAACATATCAAGATCACCGACAACGCGTTGATCCCGATGAAGGAACGGGTGGCCGACCGCAAATACGATCCACTGGTCTGGCTGGGCAACAAGCTGTTTCGCCGTTAGCGGCGGGGAGGACCGGCCGGGGCGATTCCCGGCCGGTCGGCGCACCCTTACAACATGGCCACGACACCGAGGGCCACGATCCACACCAGCAGGCCGACGAGCAACGCCGACAGCAGCGAGTGGGTGAGGACGAAGACTCCGACCGCCGACACTGCGAACAACAGCGCGACGATCAGCCATTCCACCCAATCATCCGGCAGCAATTTCTTGTGTCGGGGATGGGAACTCTTGAGCCCACGGTCCACAGAGAGTGGGCTACCCGTCTCGGAACCAGGCAAACGTCTTTTCGTTGCCGAAAATGCGTCGTTCCGTGATCTCCGGAAGTCGCCGCCCCTTATCGCGGCCGGTCGAACTCACCGTCTTGCACACCTGCGGTGAAGGCGGCCCATTCGCCGGGCGTGAAGATCAACACCGGCCCGTCCGGTTCCTTTCCGTTGCGCATTCCCACATGGCCGTCCGCCAGTAGCGCCACCTCGACGCTGTCGTCCCCCGGCCCTTCTCCGGCCTTCCGCCACGTGGCGCCGGTCAGGTCTATGTTCGCGTTGCCTTGAATGCTCACGAATTGGACTCCTTCGTTGTCTGCCGCGGCAGACGTGTACGGACCGAGAACCCAGCACTCCCCGCTGGACGCACTCACGCGGCCCGATATTACCGCCGCCGACCGGCGCTGTAGTGCGAACAGCCTGCCGAAAATCGAGCCGGTATCCCGACCGGCACGATTTCCCGGCACGTCCTCGCGGCGCGCTCCGCCTGCCCTCAACGGCGGCGCGGCGCCGGATCCGCCCACGCGCGGATGGCCGCGACCACCTCCCGCCCGGACGGTCGAAACCCGTTGCGCGGCGGCACGATCCAGGATCGGATCGCGCCGACCGACGCGGTCGGGGATGGCAGCGCGATCGTCGATCCGGTGCGGGATACCGACACGTTCAGCCGGAACAATTCCGCGAACAGGCGCGTGTCGTTTTCGGGCAGGTCCGGCGCGATCAGGAAGGTCCATCGATTCGAGCGCGGGTGCGCCAGGATGGGGCCGACCCGGACGCGTTTGCTCTGCATATGCGCCATGACCGCCTGCCCCAGGCTGCTCGGCATGGTCAACGCCCACACCGATCCGGCACGCAGCACGATCCGGCCGAGTCCGGGTGGGTCGACAATGGCGGGCAGATCACATTCCCGCCGGTAGAACTGGCATCTGGACCGTGGTGTATCCCCAAGTGGCCTCTGCTCCACTGACAACCCCCTGCAGTTGTGTGGTTCGTCGATGAGGTGCGCGCCATACCGAAGCCCCTGCGATCTGACCACGGCTCCCGCTCGCGTACCGATGTGAATGCGGCGATGGCCGAGTGTGGCGCGACGAGCTCTAGTTTCGCTTCGCCGCGGGCCGCTGCGACTGATAAAGAATGTGCAAAATTGTGGAAAAATGGTTCCTGACGGGGCGCATGTGAAAGATGTGACTCAGTGGCAGGTATGGTCCGTCAGGGCGGTGCGAGGGCCGAACTTCGGTTTGTGGAAGTGACCGCTGATTTCGAGCAGGCGAATCGCTCGATAGCGGTGCGGACGCAACGGTTCCAGATATTCGACCATCGCCTCGTCATCGATCGGACGGCCGAGCAGAGTCCAGCCGACCGCGGCGGCGAGGTGATAATCGCCGACCGACAGCGCGTCCGCGTCGCCGAAAGCCCGCTGCGCGATCTCCGCGGCGGTCCACACCCCGATACCGGGCACACTGCGCAGCATGCGTGCCGCCTCGGCCGGGTCGGCACGCGCGGCACGCTCCAGCGACTCGGCGATCCGAGCCGAACGCACGATGGTCTGCGCGCGCTGCGGTCCGACGTTGGCCCGGTGGTAGACCCAGGAGGGAATCCGCCGCCAGGTGTCGGCGTCCGGCGGGAGCAGCATTCCGTCCGGCGCTGGACCCGGCGCCGGTTCGCCGTACTGCCGGACCAGCTTCCGCCACGACGCCCGTGCGGAGACGGTGTGCACCTTCTGCTCCAGCACCGCGGGCACCAAAGCTTCGAAGACCAGGCCCGTGCGCAACATACGCAGGCCGGGGAAGCGGTGGTGGGCATCGGCGAGCTTCGGGTGATCCGGGAGAAACGCGGACACGTCCTCGTCCAGGCAGAGCATGTGCTCGAGACCCGCGAGGAATTCCGCCGCCCCAGGCCCCCACGCCCCTGCCCGCACAGCGCACGGGCCGGACTGGGCCAACCGGTAGGTGACCGACCCGGTCGGCAGCCGGGACGCATGCCAGTGGGCGCCGTCGCCGGTCACCCGATGGCACGGGTCGCCGGTGCCACGGCCGAGCGGAGCGAGCGTGCACGCCAGATCGATCGGCCGATCCGTGGTCACCGTCCGGCTCGCTTCCGGCTCGACCGTCACGCTGCGCACCGACTCATTCTGCCCGGTGCGGCGCGCGGCGTCGCAGCACCCTCCGCCGGACACCACGATTATCATCTGGACCACACCAGAAGTCTTTCTATATCTATCGTGCATTATTATCGTTTCGCAATCCGATGTAACGGAACGAGATTGACGGCGATATTGATTTCGTTCGGCAAATAGCTGGCTGTAGCAATGACGGAGGTTCTCATGATCACCAATCTGCTCAACTGGTTGCTCAACGCCTGGGGCGGGGTTTCCGCGGGCAGCTCGGGTTACCAGATCCCGCCCGGCACCCTGCCGTTCGGTAGCTGACGCACGCGGCGCACCCGCCCGGATTGCTCGGCGGGCGCGTGCGAAAGGATCACTGGCCCAGCAGAAACTGCGCGAGATGCCACGCCTGTTGCCCGGCCAAGGCAGCGGCCTGGGTGCGGCAGGAGAAGCCGTCGGCGAGGAAGATCGCGTCCTCGCCCGCGGCGCGCAGCGCGGGGAGCAGGCCGTTCTCGGCCACCGCCACCGAAATGTCGTAATGGCCTTCCTGCATTCCGAAGTTTCCCGCCAGCCCGCAACATCCGGTGATTTCCGTCACCCCGACTCCCATGCTGGCTAATAATCGGCGCTCGGCATCGAATCCGAGAATCGCGTGCTGATGACAATGAGGCTGGACGACCACCGACTGTCCGGTTCGCTTCGGCGGACGCCAGGTCGGCTGTTCGGCGAGGAATTCGGCGAAGGTGCGCACCGCGGCGGCGGTCGGGGCGGATCTCGGGTCGTCCGGCAGCAGTTCCGTCAGGTCGGCGCGCAGGACCGCGGTGCAGGACGGTTCCAGTCCCACGACCAGGCCGCCCGCGCCCACGTGCTGCTCCAACGCGCTCAATGTGGCCCGCAACCGCGCACGGGCGCCGTCGAGCTGACCGGTGCTGATCCAGGTGAGTCCGCAGCAGACGCGTCGCTCCGGAATCCGGACGCGGTAGCCGAGGGTGGACAGCAGCCGTGCCGCGGCCAGGGCGATCTCCGGGGCGAACGCGTCGGTGAAGGTGTCGATCCACAGCATCACCTCGCCGGAGCCACCCCGTTCCTCCGGCGCGTAGGACGACTCGGCCAGTGCGGCCCCCTCGTCCAGATCACGCCAGATCCGGCGGAAACCGCGCGGGGCCAGGCGCGGCACGTCACGGCGCGGATCGATGCCGGCCGCTCGTAAACCCGCGCGGCGCAGTGTGACTCGCCCGGCCAGCGCGTTCACCACGCGCGGCATCCGGCTCGCCACGGACAACCACCGGGGCAACTGGCCGAGCGAGTAGTGGTCGATCGGGCGCGGCCGATGGCGGTAGCGCCGATACAGCGTCTCCGATTTGTAGGTGGCCATGTCCACGCCCGCCGGACAGTCCGACCGGCACGCCCGGCAGGACAGGCAGAGGTCGAGCGACTCGGCGACGGCCTCCGACGACCAGGGCAACGCGCCGCGCACCACCTCCTGCAACACCCTCGCCCGCCCCCGAGTGCTGTCCTTCTCGTCCCGGGTGGCCTGGTAGGACGGGCACATGAAACCGCCGTCGGCTCGGCATTTGCCCACGCCGACGCAGCGATGGACCGCGACGCCCATATCGCCGTCGTCCTCGGACAGCACGTAGCCGCTCGACGGCCGGACGTCCGGAACTCCCGCCAGGCGCAGGTCCGCGTCGATCGCGCGCGGAGCGACCAGCACACCCGGATTCAGGACGTCGTCCGGGTCGAACAGCGCCTTGTAGCCGGCGAAGACGTCGAGCACCGCGGGCGAGTACATCACCGAGAGCAACTCGGAGCGGGCCCGGCCGTCGCCGTGCTCGCCGGAGAGCGAACCGCCGTGCCGCACGACCAGCTCGGCCGCGTCGAAGAGGAAGGCACGGAAACGGCGTGGCGCGTCGGCGATCGGGAGGTCGAGGCGAACGTGGATGCAGCCGTCGCCGATGTGCCCGTACAACAGTCCGTCGACGCCGTGGTCGTGGGTCAGGGCCGCGAAATCGCGCAGGTAGGCGCCCAGCCGCGCGGGTGGGACGGCCGCGTCCTCCCATCCCGGCCACGCCGGTCGCCCGTCGGGCGTGCGCCCCGCCAGCCCCGCGCCGTCGGCCCGGATCCGCCACAGCGCCGCGGCGGTCCCGGGATCGGGGACGATCCGGGTGTCCATCGCCCCCGCCGTCCGGCACAGCCGCTGTGCGACGACCAGCGCGTCGGCCTGCGTCTCGCCCGCGGTCTCCACGAAGAGCCAACTGTCGCCGCGCGGCAGCTCCGGCACCAGCCCCCGGTGCGCCCGGACCACGTCGACCAGCCGCGCGTCGATGCCCTCGACCGCGATCGGCGCGCAGGCCAGCACGGCGGCGACGTCATCGGCGGCGGTGGCCATGTCCGGGTAGCCGAGCACCGTGAGAACGGTGGCCGCGGGCAGCGCGACCAGGTCGACCGTCGCCTCCAGCAGCAGACCGCAGGTGCCCTCGCTGCCGACGAACGCCTTCGCCGCCGACGCGCCCCGTTCGGGAAGGAGATGTTCCAAGCCGTACCCGGACGCCTGCCGGTCGAAGCGCCCCAGATCGGTGCGCAGCACCGCGAGATTCGCCCGGCCGAATTCCGCGAGGCCCGGCACCGCCGACAGGTCGGCGGCCAACGTGCGTTCGGTGCAGGTGCCGTCCAGGACGCGCAGTTCGCGCACGGTGTCGGAGGTGCGGCCCCACGCAACGGCGCGCGGTCCGCAGGCGTTGTTGCCGATCATGCCGCCGAGGGTGCAGCGATTCTGGGTCGAAGGGTCCGGCCCGAAGCGCAGGCCGTGCGGACGAGCCGCCCGCTGCAACTCCGACAGCACCACGCCCGGCTGCACGGTGGCCACGCGCGCGGCCGGATCGATCGACACGATCCGGTTCATATGCCTGCTGAAGTCGAGGACGAGTCCGGAACCGATCGCATTGCCCGCCACCGACGTTCCCGCGCCGCGTGCGGTCACCGGCAGGCCGTGATCGCGGGCGAATTCCAGGGTGACCGCGACGTCCTCTTCGGTGCGGGGAAAGACGACCGCGGCCGGGAGAACCCGATAGTTCGACGCGTCCGAGGAGTACTCCGCCCGCCGCCGCTCGGAGGTACCGACCTCACCCGCGATCGTGCCGCGCAGTGCCGCCATCCGGTTCACAGTGTTGATTTTCCCAGCGCCGCGGTGCTGGGTGTTCGCGGCCCCTATGGCTCGCGTTCGAGTGACCGCCGGGGTGGACCGAGTATTCGGGCTACGGCCGGTTTCGCTCTCGGCGGAAACGGCGTGCGTCCGGAATCGACTTGAACTCAACCATTGTTGAGGTCCTAGTGTCGGTGGCCAGGTCTTGGATGGGCGGGGAGCGAGAGGGAGAGCAACGTGAGCATCGAATCCGTGGCGTGGAGCCAGATGTACCGGCGGGCGAACGCGCCGCGGGAACAGCGGCCGTTCCGCTTCGCCACCGCCCGGCGCATCATCCGGTTCGCGGCGCCGCACCGCCGCAGGATCAGTGCGTTCTTGCTGTTCAGCGTAGTGTCCGCGGTTCTCGCCGTGGCGACGCCGGTGCTGGCGGGCCGGGTGGTCAACGGCATCGTCGGCGGCGCGGCGCCGCGAGTGGTGGTCGTCCTCGCGCTGGTGATCGGCGTGCTCGCGGTGTTCGACGCGGGGCTCGGGCTGGCGACCCGATGGATGTCGGCACGGATCGGCGAGGGGCTCATCCTCGATCTGCGCACCGCCGTGTTCGATCACGTCCAGAAGATGCCCGTCGCCTTCTTCACCCGCACCAGGACCGGCGCACTGGTCAGCCGCTTGAACAATGACGTCATCGGCGCTCAGCGCGCGTTCAGCGACACCCTGTCCGGCGTGGTGGCCAACCTCGTCACCCTCGCACTGACGCTCGGGGTGATGCTGAGCATCTCGTGGCAGATCACGTTGCTCGCGCTGGTTCTGCTTCCGGTGTTCGTGTTTCCGGCGCGCCGGATGGGCAACCGCTTGGCGGACATGCAGCGGGAGGCGGCGCGGTTGAACGCGGCGATGAGCACCCAGATGACCGAGCGGTTCTCGGCGCCGGGCGCGACGCTGGTCAAGCTCTTCGGCCGTCCGGAGCAGGAGTCCGGCGAGTTCGCGCTGCGGGCCTGCCGGGTGCGCGATATCGGCGTGCGCACCGCGATGCTGCAAACCGTTTTCGTCACCTCGCTCACGCTGGTGTCGGCGCTGGCGATCGCCCTGGTGTACGGGCTCGGCGGCTGGTACGCGCTGCGCGGGCAGTTGGACGCGGGCGCGGTTGTCTCGCTGTCGTTGCTGTTGACCAGGCTCTACACCCCGCTGACCGCGCTGGCCAGCGCCCGGATGGAGATCATGGCCGCGCTGGTGAGCTTCGAGCGCGTCTTCGAAGTGCTCGACCTGAAGCCGCTGATCGAGGACGCGCCCGGCGCGAAGCCCGTTCCGGCCGGTCCGGTGGCGGTGGAGCTGGACGCGGTGAACTTCGGCTACCCGTCGGCTGACAAGGTGTCGCTGGCCTCGCTGGAGGAGGTGGCGAATCTGGACACTCGCGGCGGGGTGGAGGTGCTGCACGAGGTGTCGCTGCGCGCCGAGCCCGGTCAGCTGATCGCGCTGGTGGGCTCGTCCGGTGCGGGCAAGTCCACCATCGCCCAGCTGGTCTCGCGGCTCTACGACGTCGACGGCGGCGCGGTGCGGTTGAACGGCGCGGACGTGCGCGAGCTGACCACCCGGTCGATCCGCGAGACGGTCGGCCTGGTCACCCAGGACGGGCACCTGTTCCACGAGACCATCCGGGCCAATCTGCTGATCGCGCGCCCGGAGGCCACGGAGGACGAGTTGTGGGACGCGTTGGAACGCGCCCGGCTGCGCGACCTGGTCGCTTCGTTGCCGGACGGGTTGGAGACGGTGGTCGGCGAGCGCGGCTACCGGCTCTCCGGCGGTGAGCGGCAGCGGCTGACCATCGCGCGCCTGCTGCTCAAGCAACCGCGCGTGGTGATCCTGGACGAGGCGACGGCGTCACTGGACTCGACCTCCGAAGCCGCCGTGCAGGAGGCGCTGTCCGAAGCGCTGGAGGGCAGGACCGCGCTGGTGATCGCACACCGGCTGTCCACGATCCGCGCCGCCGACCAGATCCTGGTGCTCGAGGAGGGTCGGATCATCGAGCGCGGCACGCACACCCAACTGCTGGCCGCCGATGGCCGCTACGCGGAGCTGTACCGCACCCAGTTCGCCGAGGAGCCGGTTACGGCGGCGGCCTGACCCGTCGTACTAGCTCACCGTCCGGTCCGCGGTACAGGTGGTGTCGGTGTCCGGGAGGGTTCCCGCGCCGAAGTAGGCGTTGATCGCGTGGTTCACACAGCTGCTCAACTCGGGCCGGAAGGTCATGTGGATGCGGACGTCTTCCAGCGTGACCATCCGCGACGCCGACAGATACTCGTGCAGCCGGACGGCGTGGGCGTAAGGAGTTCGCGGATCTCCCGACGCCTGCACGATGAGCACGGGCACCGCATTCCGGACCACGGTCGGCGGTTCGACCGGCCGAGGCCAGAAAGCGCACGGCTGGATGTTGCCCGCCAGCGCGCCGAACACCGGTTGCGCGGCCCGGCTCTCCTCGATGTTGCGCCAGTACCAGGTGGGATCGATGGGTGCGCCGACATCACCGCAGGCGATCTGCGCCAGGACGGAGTTCTCGTTGTCCCGCAGCGCCGCCACGATGGCGCGCAACCGCGGTGTGCGCGAGGCGGTGGGCGGACCGCCTGCGTCGTCGGCGAGCTCGCGCACCGTCGCGGCCAACGGTTCGTTCAACCGGAAGTTCCACAGCAAGGAGTGCAGGATGAACGGCAACCAGTGGTCGTCGATCGCGAAGTCATCGACGACGATCGGCCTGCGGTTGACGACGCGGACCAACTCCTCGATCTTCGCGCGCACCTGCTGCGGCGTCGCACCGAGCCGGAACTCTTCGTCCCGGGCGGCGGCCCACACCGCCCAATCGTCCAGCGCGATCTCATCCGAGGGACCCCAGTCCTGGACCAAGCCCTCCCAGTATCGGTCCGGGTCGATCGCGCTGTCGAGCACGATGCGATCACTGCGCTCGGGGAACATCTGGGTGAACACCGCCCCGAGATACGTGCCGTAGGACAAGCCGTAGAAGTTGACCTTCTGCTCGCCCAAGGCGGCTCGGACCACATCCATGTCCCGCGCCGTGTTGCGAGTGGTGAACTGCCGCACCAGCTCTGGATCGCGAACCACGCACGTGGCGGCCATGCCGGCGGATTGGACGGTGTCGTGCACGAAGCCGAGCGGGTCGAGGCCCGCCGACCGGATCATCTCGCCGACCGGCCACCCGCACCGCGGACTCCGGCTCGACTCGCCGACCCCGCGCGGGTCCATCCCGATCAGGTCGTAGCTGGCCAGCACGTCCGGCGACAGCACATCACCGAGCAGATCCACACTGTCCAGTCCCGGGCCGCCCGGACCGCCGGGATTGGACAGCAGGATTCCCCGCCGCCGCGCCGGATCGCTCGCCTTCACCCGGGAGATCGCCAGGGTGATCGTGCGATCGCCGGGCCGCGCGTAGTCGAGCGGCACCTGGACGTTCGCGCACTCGCCCCCGGCCTTGTCCAGATTCTCGACGCCGCACGGCTTCCATTCGAGCGTCTGGTGATAGAACCGGTCCGAGCTGTTCGGCTGCGGGTCGGCCACCGGATCGGCCCGGCTGTACGTGGGCACGGCGAGCAGCGCGGAAACCGTCACTATCGACATCGAACGCCAGAACAGATTCGCGGACAACGAAGTTCGCCTCTCGGCCGGTGCGATCACATGCTTGCCGAAGAACCGTATCGGATCGGGGCACGCGACGGTGGCAGCGTCTTCCCCCGCGCGGCGTGTTCGGCTCGCGGGCCATCCACGGTGCGAAGATCATCGCGCGTAGTCCTTCGCGGCGTGAGACCGATCAGCGAAGCCCGGCTCGATTCGTTCGAGCCGGGCTTCGTCGGTCCTACGACCATGCGTCCGCCGGGTGCGGATTCGTCCGAGCCCTGCCGAAGTACGCCGAGAACCGGCGGGTCAGAATTCGCCGAGGACGCCGATCACGGTGCGGCCGCGATGGCTGCCGCTTTGGATGGAGCGCAACACCTTCTCGGCCTCGGTGATCGGAGCGTGGTTCACCAGGGACGAAAGATGCTGCGGTCGGAGCTCTTTGCCGAGCCGGGACCATACCTCGCGGCGACGTTCGATCGGGAGGTTGACCGAGTCGATGCCCTCGAGCGCGACGCCGCGCAGGATGAACGGCAGCACCGTGGTGGGCAGTTCCGCTCCGCCGGTGAGCCCGCTGGCCGCGACCACACCCCCGTATCCGATGGCGCTCAGCACATAGGCGAGCGAGGCGCCGCCGACGCTGTCCACGGCCGCGGCCCACCGCGCTTTGGTCAACGGCCGCGGCTTGGCGTTCGGATCTTCGGGCAACCTGCCGATCACCTCGTTCGCGCCGATCTCGCTGAGCAGATCGTTCGCGTCGGTCTTGCCGGTGGAAGCGATCACCTCGAAGCCGAGGCCGGAGAGGATGTCGATGCTCACGCTGCCGACCCCGCCGGTCGCGCCGGTGACCAGCACCGGGCCCGCGTCCGGGGTGAGGCCGCGATCGAGCAGGGCCTGCACGCTCAGGGCCGCGGTGAACCCCGCGGTGCCGAGCGCGGCCGCGTCACGGGGACTCAGGTCCGCCAGCTCGACCACCCATTCGGCCGGCACCCTGGCGTATTCGGCGAAGCCGCCGTTGTGCGAAACCCCGATGTCGTATCCGTGCGCGATCACCTGGTCGCCTGGGGCGAAATCGTCGTCGGCGGACTCGACCACTTCGCCCACGAGATCGATCCCGGGCACGATCGGGTAGTTGCGCACCACCCCGCCGCCCTCGGTGATCGCCAGACCGTCCTTGTAGTTCGCGCTCGAGTAGTGCACCTTGATCGTCACGTCGCCCGGCCCGAGAAAATCCTCGTTGACCTGCTGCCGGGTCAGGACGATCCCGCTGTCCGTCTCGTGTGCCACCATCGCCCAGAACTCCATGCGCACGAGCATACGAGGGTCCGGACGGGTTCGGCAGCTACTGCGGCAGGAGTTCGAGCCGGACGCCGAGCAGACGAACCGGGCGGTCGAGGTCGAACCGTTCGATGATGCGCAGCGCGGTCTCGGCGATCCGCGCGACGTCGATGGTCGGCTCGGGCAGTTTCTCCTGCTTGCTGCGGGTGTAGAAGGTGTTGGTGCGCACCGTCACGGAAACCCGGGTGCCGATCCGGCCCGCCGCGGCCATCTCCTCGGCGACCTCGGTGGCCAGCCGCGCCACTTGCGCGCGGATCTCGCCGGGATCGGTCAGGTCGTGCGGGAACGTCTCGGACTTGCTGCGGCCCACGGGTATTCGCGGTTCGGTGGTGACGTCCGTATCGCCTTTGCCGTGGCCGAGCACCCAGAGATACGGCCCGGTGTTCGGCCCGAACTCCGCGGCGAGACGATGCCGGTCGGCGGCCATCAGGTCGCCGACGGTTCGGATGCCCAGCTCGGCCAGACGTGCGGCGATGCGCGTGCCGATACCCCACAGCGCATCTGTCGGACGATGGGCCATCACTTCGGTCCAGTTCTCGGCGGTGAGCCGGAAGACGCCCGCCGCCGTGCCCGCACCGGCGTCGGGCTCGGCCGACGACTTGCCCGCCGACTTGGCGAACCCGGTCGCGAGCTTGGCGGTGAGTTTGTTGTCACCGATGCCGATCGAGCAGGTCAGCTCGAGGCCGGCGATGGCGCCGCGCACCCGCTGCGCGAGGGCCTCCGGGTCGTCGGTGTCGGCGGCGAGGAACGCCTCGTCCCAGCCCCAGACCTCGACCCGTCCCGGAAACGTCCGCAGCAGCGCCATGACCTCGTCCGAGGCGTCCTCGTAGGCGGTCATGTCGAGCGGAACGAACACGCCCTCGGGGCACTTGCGCTGGGCGCTGCGCAGCGGCATCCCGGCCCGCACGCCGAACGCGCGCGCCGGATAGGACGCGCAGGTCACCACCTTGCGCGGTTCGGTGGGATCGCCGTGGCCGCCGACGATGACCGGCAGTCCCCGCAGTTCCGGGTGGCGGCGGAACTCCACCGCCGCCTGGAACTGGTCGAGATCGATGTGCAACAGCCATCTGGCCACACCCCGTTCTTACCCCAGTGGTGCGACATCGCGCATTGCGCGTTCCGCAGAACAGAACTAAATTCTGGTTATGAAGATTCGAGATCGGTTGCTGTTGGCGGCCGAGCGCCAGTTCGCCGAGCACGGGGCGCTCGACGCGACGCTGACGCAGATCCGCGCCGCGGCGGGCGCCAGCGTCGGCGCGCTCTATCACCACTTCCCGGACAAGGCCGACCTGTACCGGCAGGTGTGGGCCAACGCGCTCGCGGACTACCAGGAGCATTTCTGGGCAGTCGTCGGCGACAGCACCGACGCGCGCGCGGGCGTCACCGAGGGCGTGCGCGAGCACCTGCGGTGGGTCGGCGAAAATCAATACCGCGCAACCGTGCTCACCTCCGCGCGTCCACCAGGGGTGCGCGAGAGCGAGAGCAATCGCCGCTTCCTTTCCGACGTGACGCGGTGGTGGCGCACGCATGCCGGATACGGGGCGGTGCGTGATCTTCCGATCGATCTGGTCTACGCGCTGTGGCTGGGACCGGCGCAGGAATACACGCGACAGTGGCTGGGCGGCGAAATGCGCGTCGGCCCGGCCGAAGTCGCGGGCGAACTCGCCGACGCCGCCTGGCTCGCCCTCGCCGCCGATCGCACCCGAGCCGCAGCGGAGGTCTCCCGATGACGACAACCATCGCCCTCGACCTGGACAGCGCCGAGAAGATACTGGCCGCGCAGCCCTTCGCCATGCTGGTGGGCACCCAGATCACCGCGTTCGGCGACGGCGCGGCCACCCTGGTCGTCCCCCTCCGCCGCGAATTGACCCAGCAATTCGGTTACGTGCACGGCGGCGTGCTCGCCTACGCCGCCGACAACGCCCTCACCTTCGCCGCCGGTACGGTGCTCGGCGCGAATGTGCTCACCGGCGGTGTCACCATCACCTACCTCCGCCCCGCCGCGGGCGAGCGTTTGCGCGTCGAGGCAGCTGTCACCGGCGCGACGCGCCGCCAAGCGGTCGCCCACTGCGAGATCTACACGGAAAGCTCGGGCCGCGAACCCGTTCTGTGTGCGGTGGCCCAGGGCACCACCCGGCTCGCGGAAGCCGATCCGACCGGTGCGAATACCGGCGGCTGACCAACGGTCCGTCCGCCCGCTCGGCAGCATGCGAACGGCCGGGCACGGAGTTTCCGTGCCCGGCCGTTCCAGCCCAGGTCAGGCAGTAGCCGCGAAGGCAGGCCCCAACGCGGGTTCGGCCACCGGTTCGATGGCGTAGGCGAGGATGTCGGCCACGTCGGCGACGGGGCGGACATCCAGCGCGGCCAGCACTTCCGCCGGGACGTCGTCCAGATCCGGCTCGTTACGCGCCGGGATGAACACCGTCTTCAATCCGGCCCGCTGGGCGGCGAGCAGCTTCTGCTTCACGCCGCCGATCGGCAGCACCCGTCCGTTCAGCGTGACCTCACCGGTCATGCCGACGTCCGATCGCACCTGCCGTCCCAGCGCCAGCGACACCAGGGCGGTGACCATCGTGACGCCCGCGGACGGGCCGTCCTTGGGCACCGCGCCGGCCGGGAAGTGGATGTGGATGTTGCGATCCAGCACCGTCGGCTCGATGCCGATCTCCTCCAGGTGCGAGCGCACGTAGGTCAGCGCGATCTGCGCGGACTCCTTCATGACGTCACCGAGCTGGCCGGTGAGGGTCAGCGAGCGCTCACCCTCGGCGGCGTTCGCCTCGATGTAGAGGACGTCGCCGCCTGCGCCGGTCACGGCGAGACCGGTGGCCACGCCGGGGACGGCCGTGCGTTCGACCGAATCGGGGGTGAAGCGCGGGCGACCCAGGTAGTCCTTCAAGTCGGCAAGACCGATCGTCAAGGTGTCGGTATCCACCTCGTAGCCCAGGTCCGGGTCGTACCCCGCCGCCGCGGGGACGGCTACGCGCTCGGACAACCGGGTGGCCGCCTTGCGCAGCGCCTTGGCGATCAGTCGTTCCATCTGCCGAACGCCCGCCTCCCTGGTGTAGTTGGCGGCGATCTCGCGCAGCGCCTCCTCGCTGATCGTCACCTCCTCGGCGGTCAGCGCGTTGCGCTCCAGTTGCCGCGGCACCAGGAAGTCGCGCGCGATGGCCACCTTGTCGTCCTCGGTGTAGCCGTCGACGGTGATCAGTTCCATCCGGTCCAGCAGCGGGCCGGGGATTGTCTCCATCACGTTCGCGGTCGCGATGAACAGCACGTCGGATAGGTCGAGGTCCAGATCCAGGTAGTGGTCGCGGAAGGTGTGGTTCTGCGCCGGGTCCAGCACCTCGAGCAGGGCGGCCGCCGGGTCGCCGCGGAAGTCCGAGCCGACCTTGTCGATCTCGTCCAACAGGACGACCGGGTTCATCGATCCGGCTTCCTTCATGGCGCGGACGATGCGGCCGGGCAGCGCGCCGACGTAGGTACGGCGGTGCCCACGGATCTCGGCTTCGTCGCGCACGCCGCCCAGGGCCACGCGGACGAACTTTCGGCCGAGGGCGCGCGCGACGGACTCACCCAGCGAGGTTTTGCCGACGCCGGGCGGACCGACCAGCACCAGCACCGCGCCGGACCCGCGTCCGCCGACGACCTCCAGGCCGCGGGCGGCGCGGCGAGCGCGGACGGCCAGGTACTCGACCATGCGGTCCTTGACCTCGTCCAAGCCGTGGTGGTCGGCGTCCAGGACCGCGCGGGCGGCCGAGACGTCGGTGCTGTCGGTGGTCTTCACCGTCCACGGCAGCTCCAGCACGGTGTCCAGCCAGGTCCGGATCCAGCCCGATTCCGGGCTCTGATCGCTGGCGCGCTCCAGTCTGCCGACTTCGCGCAGCGCCGCCTCGCGGACGCTGCCGGGCAGATCGGTCTGCTCGACGCGGGTGCGGTAGTCGTCCGCGCCGTCCGGCTCGTCCTCGCCGAGTTCCTTGCGGATGGCGTTGAGTTGCTGGCGCAGTAGGAATTCGCGCTGGCTCTTCTCCATCCCCTCGCGAACGTCTTCGCTGATCTTCTCGCTGATCTCGGCCTCGGCGATGTGCGCTTTGGTCCACTCGATCAGTGTGGTGAGCCGTTCCACCACGTCGGGGGTCTCGAGCAGTTCCCGCTTCTGCTCGGCGGTCAGGTACGGGGCGTAGCCCGCGGTGTCGGCGATGGCCGACGGGTCGGTCAGCTGATTGACCGCGTCGATGATCTGCCAGGCCTCGCGGCGTTGCAGCACCGAGACGACCAGCTTCTTGTACTCCGCGGCCAGTTCCTCGGCGCGGCCGTCGGGGGTGGACGTCTCGACCGGCTCGGCCTCGACCCACAACGCGGCGCCCGGGCCGGTGACCCCGTGCCCGATCTTGGCGCGCCGTTCGGCCTTGAGGACGGCCGCCGGGGCTCCGCCGCGCATACGGCCGACCTGTTCGATGGTGGCGACCACACCGTAGGTGGCGTAGCCCTCGTTCAACCGCGGCGCGAGCAGCACGGCTTCGGTCTTGGCGGCCCGTGCGGCATCGATCGCGGCCTGCGCCGATTCGTCCAGTTCGATGGGCACGACCATGCCCGGCAGCACGATCGGATCGGTCAGGAACAGCACCGGCAGGTTCTGTGGTGTAGTCACGTCTTCGACCCTTCCAAAAGTTGAGCGATGCCTACTCAACCCCGGGGTGTCCGGGTTTGTTCCGCCCCGACCGGTCCGTTCGCTGACGGCGAAGTCCCGCTTCGCGTTGACACCCCCTCCAAGGCAATGAGAACGTGGGGACCTTGGTATCTCATACCGGCGGTACCGCCGGATCGGCTTAGGGAGTCCCATCGATGTCGTCGCTCGCCGCTGGCGTGTTCATCGACTGGGAGAGCTTGACCGGGCAGTCGAAGTTCGTGGTCGACCTGATCACGTTTCCGATCTTCAGCGCGCTGGCGGGCTGGCTGACCAACTGGACCGGCGTGCTGATGCTGTTCTGGCCGATCCGGTTTCGCGGCGTTCGAATTCCCGGCCTGCACGTGCTCTACCCATACTTCCCGCGGCGGGTCCAGGTGCTGCCGACCTTTTCCGGCGACGGCCGCCGCCTCGGCTTCCAAGGCTTCATCCCGGCACGCGCGGAGAAGATGGCCAGCATCTGTGTGGACAAGGCGCTGATGCGGATCGGCAGTCCGAAGGACTTCATCCACGAACTCGATCTCGACGGTATCGCCGACTACATCGCGGTGCTGGCGCGGGAGCAGGTGCGACCGCTGGTGGACGAGCTGATGTACCGGGACAACCCGGACCTGTGGCGCACCGTGCCGCGCGCCGCCAAGCAGCTGATCTACCAGCGGGTGGATCGCGAACTGCCCGCCCTGTCACGTCGCGCGTTCGCCTCGCTCGGCGACAACGTCGACCAGCTGATCGGCATCAAGGGCTTCGTGATCCGTTACCTGGAGGACAACCCGACCATCCTGAAGGACCTCACCACCACCATCGCGGCGCCCGAGCTGCGGTTCATGGTCCGTGTCGGCTTGCTCGGCGCGCCCTTCGGCGTGCTGCTGGCGCTGTACATGCATGTGCACCAGGACATCCCGGTGCTGGGCTGGGTGCCGGGCTGGGTGATCGTACTGCTCGCCTCGGCGGCGATCGGTGTGATCGTGAACGTCATCGCGGTGAAGATGGTCTTCGAGCCGGGCGACCCGCAACCGAGGTACAAGTACCTGTGGAAGCAAGCGCTGCTGGCGAAACGGCAGCCGCAGGCGGCCACCGATCTGGCGCACATCCTGGCCTACCAGGTGCTGACGTTGCCCAACTTGTCCAAGGAACTGCTGGAGGGCCCGAACGGGGACAAGACCAGGCAGCTGCTGGAGCGCTTGATCGCCGACGAGATCAATCGTCAGCTCGGCCCGACCACCACCCTCGTGCGGGCCGCCCTGGGACGCCGGCAGTTCGACAACCTCACGGTGGGCGCGGCGGGCGCGGCGGTCGGCTTGGCCCCGACCCTGGTCGAGGACGAGGAGTTCAACCGGGAGCAGGCCAAGACCATCGATGAATTCGCGGCGCGCAAGTTGCGGCGGCTCACGCCGGGGGAGTTCATGGAGATGTTCTACGCGTCCGTGGAACAGGACGCGTGGCTGTTGTATCTGCACGGCGCGGTCCTCGGGCTCGTGGTGGGAGCCGCCCACCTGCTGATTTTCGGCTGGTAGCGGGCCCGCGCCGACCAATATAAAACAAGCATGCTTGCCTTTTTTTAGTCTCGCTGCGATGCTGGACCCGGCGGCGCACGAGGCGGTGCGCCCGGTAGCGGCAGGGGAACTGATGGCTGACCTAGCGGCGTTGCTCGGCGACTTCGCCGACGAATGCGCGGACCTCGAACGACTCGTCGGCCCATTGGCGCCCGAGGAGTGGGCGCGCGCCACACCCGCGCCCGGTTGGACCATCGCCCATCAGATCGGCCATCTGGCCTGGACCGACGAGATCGCGACGATCGCCACCGCGGATGCCGCGCGCTTCGGGGAGTTGCTGACCGAAGCGGGGCCCCGTGCGCTCACGTTCGTCGACGAGGCCGCCGAGAAAGCCGCGACCGAACCGCCCGCCGATCTGCTGGATCGATGGCGGCGTGGACGCGCCTCGCTCATCGCCGCGCTGCGCGCCGCGCCCGCGGGCGTCAAGTTGCCGTGGTTCGGTCCGCCGATGAGCGCCGCGTCGATGATCAGCGCCCGCATCATGGAGACCTGGGCGCACGGGCAGGATGTGGCCGATGCCCTCGGCGTACACCGCACGCCGACGGCGCGGCTGCGCACCGTGGCCCATATCGGCGTGCGCACCAGGAACTTCGCCTACACCGTGCACGGAAAGACGCCGCCCGCAGCGGAATTCCGGGTCGCATTGACCGCGCCGGATCGCACGATCTGGAGGTGGGGGCCCGAGGACGCCGAACAGCGCGTGACCGGACCGGCGCTCGATTTCTGCATGCTGGTGACCCAACGCCGCCATCCCGACGATCTGGCGCTCGTGACGCACGGCGACGACGCCGCGGAATGGCTCACTCTCGCACAGGCTTTCGCTGGCCCGACGGGTGCGGGAAGGGCAGCGGGCCAGTTCGCCTGACCCGCCTGCACCCGGCCCGTCGACGACGCTTCGGAGCGGGCGAGCGCCACACTTGGGTGCGCCGTGTTCATGTCGACGGCCGGACGCCGTTGGCCGGGTGTCTCGAGTGGCAGTCGAGAATGGCGCTCGCCAGCTACCCGACTATTTACCCGTCGGTGCGTTCACGGAAACATCGACGCCATTTTCGGCGCGGTGACGCCTGGTAATCCCATCGCGACCACGCCGTCTTTCCCCGCGCCGGCTGTGATCCTGCTCTCTTCGATGCGACACCCTGCCCGACCCCCCAGGTAATCTGGACGGGCGTACAGCTTCCCACGGTGCTGGTCGCTGTGGGGAGCAGCGTCGCAGCGAAAGGAACGCATCGTGACAGCACATCGACCTGCCCAGGTCGCGCGGCATGCCGCCATCGTGCTCGCCGGTGCCGCCAGCTTGAGCCTGACCGTCGTGGCGGGCGCGTATGTCGTACAGCAGATCGCCGATATGCAGCGCCCGGCGACTCGGATCGCCGCGCCGGTCACTCCGCCCGCCCCGGACGAGCCCGACCATGGCCGCCGGTACACCCCCTATCCGGTACTGACCGGCACCAGTTTCGTCCTGCCCGCGGCTGCTTCGGTTCCGCGTGCCGCCGAGCCGGAAACCGCCAAGCCGGAAACCACCGCGCCGCATGTAGATTCGCCTGCCACACCACCCGCTCCCACACCTGTCGGCGGAAAGGTGCGAGTCGGCGACGCCTATGTCGGCGCGCAGGTCGCACAGGTCGAGGACGACACCGTCTCGGTCACCGTGGACACCAACGCTTTGATCATGCTGCCGGGCTACCTCCGCTCCTCCGGCCCCACGTCGGAGATGCCGGCCGTGACCACGATGCGCACCGACCTCGATACCCACAGCGGTGAAGTGCGGATGGCGTTCTCCGATCCGCGGCTGGGCGAGCACGACCTGCGCTTGAACCGGCACGCCACACCCGCACCCAGCCGTGACCTCGAACAGCGGACCACCGAACGCGCGCCCGCCCCCGCGCACGGCGGAGCGGATTCCACCGCCGTGTGAGCTACCGCTTACCCTGCTCGGCATGAGCGCCTACGACTTCTGCGTCATCGGCGGCGGCATCGTCGGCGTCGCGACCGCGCACCGGATCCTGGCGCGCAATCCCGGTGCGAGCCTGGTGCTGCTGGAGAAAGCCCGGCGGCTGGCCGCCCATCAGACCGGCCACAACAGCGGAGTCATCCACTCCGGCATCTACTATCCGCCCGGCAGCCTGAAGGCCACGCTGTGCCGCCGGGGCGCTCGCTGGACCAAGGAATTCGCTGCCGCCCACGACATTCCGTACCGCGTCTGCGGAAAGCTACTGGTCGCTACGGACGACGCCGAATACGAACGCATGCTCGCGCTGCACGAACGCTCGATCACCAACGGCGTGGCCGTCGAACTGATCGACGCCGCGGAGCTCAGGCGGCGGGAACCGCGCGTCACCGGCGTGGGGGCCCTCTTCGTCCCGGACACCGGCATCGTCGACTTCACCCGGGTGACCGAAGCGCTCGCCGAGGAAGTCCGCGGCGCGGGTGGTGAATTCGTGCTGGGCGCCGAGGTCGCCACGCTCACCGAGACTTCGGATGCCGTGACCGCCGCGGGACCGGCCGGCTCGTGGACGGCTCGCCGCGCGGTGGTCTGCGCGGGCCTGCAAGCCGACCGGATGGCGCGGGCGGCCGGGCTGCGCACCGACTTTCGCATCGTTCCCTTCCGCGGCGAGTACTACCAGCTGCCGCAGGAGCGAAACGGTCTGGTCAGCACATTGATCTATCCGATACCGGATCCCGGATTGCCGTTCCTCGGCGTGCATTTGAGCCCGACGATCGACGGAGCGCTGACCGTGGGGCCGAACGCCGTGCTCGGACTGTCGAGGGAGGGCTACCGCAAAGGCAGTGTCGACCTGCGGGACACGCGGGAAGTCCTCGGATTCGCCGGATTCCATCGCGTCGCCAAGGCGAATGTGCGCACCGGTCTGCGGGAACTGCGCAACTCGCTGTTCAAGCGCGGATACCTCGAGCAGTGCCGCCGCTACTGTCCGGAGCTGACGCTCGCCGATCTGCGGCCCCGCGAGGCGGGTATTCGCGCCCAGGCGGTGCTGCGGGACGGAACACTGGTGCACGACTTCATGATCGAGCGCACCGAGCGCTCGGTTCATCTGCTCAACGCCCCCTCACCTGCGGCGACCTCGGCCATGCCGATCGCGGAGCACCTCGTCGACCAGCTCTGAGGACGCCGTGAACGGCCTTCCTCCCAAGCAACCATTCGGTCGCAACCTGGCGAAATAGCTGACGAAATACCGCAGAGCCCTCGAATAAAGAGGAGTGCTGTAGTACTTTTAACGCCAGTCGTGGGACAGGGAGGGCCTATGGGCCACATCAAGTACGCGAGTGACGTCGGAGCGCCCGTCGAGGTCGCTTTCAGCTATACGGACAACCATCTGTTCGTACCGGATTGGATGTTCGGCATCGCGGACTTCGTACCGACCGGCGACCAGGACCGCGGACTCGGCGCGGTCTTCGCCACCACCACCCGCTTCGCGATCTGGCAACCGACTTCCACCTGCGAGATCACCGAACACCGCCACAACGCGGTGATCGGGTACACGCTGCGCGGACGGTTCTCCGGCATGCTGCGGCTGCGCTTCGACCCGCTCGGTTACGGGCGCTCGGTGCTGACCTCCGAGGCGGAGTACAGTCCACCTCGCGGAGTGGTCGGGCGCCTGAGCACCGGCTTGGTGGACGCCGCGGTCAAATCGGCGCTGCGGCGTACGGAGGCCCGGTTACGGAGGGAGATAGAGGAATTCCACGGTACCGATCTTGTCGGTCGGATTGCGTAGGGTGCCACCCATGATCATCGTGAGCACCGACGGATCCTGCCTCCGCAATCCCGGCGGCGCCATCGGCTGGGCTTGGGTCAATCATCAGGGCTCCTCTGCCAGCGGGGGAGCCGCGTCCGGAACCAACCAGGTCGCGGAGTTGCGCGCGGTGCTGGAGGCGATCGTCGCCCATCCAGGGTCCGAACCCCTGCTCATCGAGAGCGATTCGCTCTACGCGATCAAATGCGCCTCGGAATGGGTGTCGGGCTGGCGGCTCAACGGCTGGCGCACGTCCACCGGTGGCGCGGTGAAGAATGTCGAACTCGTCCGGCAGATCGATCGGGCCATCTCGAGCAGGCCGGGGCCGGTCCGCTTCCGTTGGGTCCGTGGTCATGTCGGCAACTACTTCAACGAGCAAGCCGACGCGCTGGCCGGAGAAGCGGCTCGGCAGGCCGCGGTCACCGCGGCTGTCGCCGAGGCGAACACCGTGGAAATGCTCGCGGTGACTGTGGAGGAAGCGTCGACGGCGCCGGAAGCGCCGAAAGACAAGGCCGCGGGGAAGGCGGCCGCGCCGTCGGCGCCACAGGCTTTGACACTGTTCTGATCCGCCGGATCGTCGCATGCTGCCCGAATGACCTCCGGCGGTGGTGGCTCGGCCCACCGCCGGAGGCGCTCGGCTAGTTACCCGGCTGCGGTGCGGGCTGACCAGACGGCGCGGGCTGGCCGGGCGGCGGCGCCTGCTGCGGCGCGCCCGGAGCGGGAGCGCCGGGCAGACCAGTACCGGCACCCTTCAGCATCGGCGAATCGAGCTTCTCGACCAGCCACTTGTCGCCGGACTTCTGCAGTTGGGCGATCACCACGACGAACTGACGCTCGGGGTTGGCCTGGGTGAAGTTGGTCCGATACTGCGTGAGGGTCACCAGCACCTTGGCCGAGGTCTTGTCACCGGCCTGGTATCCGCACTGCACATCGTCGGCCCAGGACTTGACCTGTGCCTGCACCATGGCGTCTTTCAGCGCCTTGGTCGCGTCGTCGAACTCCTTGAGGAACTCGCCCGTCGAGCCCGCCTTCACCGTGGTGAAGTAGTCGTCCAGGTTCTTCGAGTAGTCGTAGACCGAGACGTCCTTGCCGAATGTGCACGCGGCGCTCGTGGAGTCGCGGATCGCGTCGAGCTTGTCGCCGCGATCCTTGCCCTGCAAGAAGAACACCACCACCGCGGTGATCGCGGCGACCGCGAGCACGCCGGCCACGAACGCGGCCACCAGCGGAATCGAGGTGGACTTGCCGGACGGTGCGGAGGCCGCCGCCTTGGGCGAGTCGCTCTTCGCGGCCGGCTTCGCGCCGGCCTCGGCCTTGTCTGCCTTCTCCGCCTTGGACAGCTCGGGCTTCGCCGCGCCGGCGGCGTCCTCCGACTTCCCGGATACCGCGTCGGTGCCCTTGTCGGAGGTGGCGGCCGTGGTCTCGGCGTCCTTGTCGGTCTCGGCGTCGTCGGTAGACATCGATAGAACCTGCACTTTCCCGGCGCGCATCGGTGCGCACCGATTGGCTTCAGCGGCCCGCGGCAGCGAACCTTACGCGTTTCACCGGCGAGTATGCCCGCCCGACGGGAGGACCGCAGGGCCGGGTACGACTCACCGCACCGGAGGCAGGGTCCGCTCGTTCGGATCCACACCCGGCGGCATGTGCGCGCCGTTGTTGGGCACGTCGGGCCGCGGCGCGTTGGCGGCACCACGGATCTGCTGACCCGGCGGCGGATTCTCGCAGTAGTTCCACATCGGGATCGTGCCGTCCTGCACGACCTCGTTGCGCATCTTCGGAGTGTTGTAGGTGCAGAACGGCCGCGGCCAGATGTCGATCATCGCGTGGAATTCGCCGTCGTGCGCCGGGACGCCGAGCGCCTCGCCACCGAGCGCGAGCGAGGGGAACAGCGCGCGCAGCGCGGGCAGCCGCAGCTGCGCCGCCTTCGTAATGGCCTGGAAGTTGGTCGCCAGGCTGGTGATCGGATCGGCCGTTCGGTCCACCACCGCGCCGAGGCTGGTGAGCTGGCCCGGCGCCTGGTCCAGCACGCGCTGCAATTCCGCGTTCGCGTTGTTGAACTGCTGGAACAGCACGCCGGAGTTGCGAGTCAGCGTGGCCAGATCGGGCTGTGCGTTGGACGTGGTACTCGCGATGGTGCGCAGATTGGTGATCAGGTTCGTGGTCTGCGGCAGCAACGAGTCCAGGCCCGCCGTCGCCAGGCTGATCCCGTTGACCAGGCCGCGCAGCTGATCCGGGCCGCCGCTGAGCGCGATGTCCAGCTCGTTCAGGATGACCTGGAAGTGCTCGGGGTTGATCTGCGCGATCAGGGCGCTGGAGTTGTCCAGCACCGACCACACCGGCGTGGGCGTGTGGATCCTGTCCGGATCGAACTTGATCACCGCGCCGTTGGCCAGAAACGGCCCCTGTTCGGCATTCGGCCGAAAGTCGATGTACTGCTCACCCGCGCCCGACAAGGCCTGCACCGCGATCTGGGTGTCCACCGGGATCTTGTACTTCGACTCGATCTGCGCGGTGGCGGCGATGGCCTGGCCGCGATCGGACAGCTCGATCGATGTCACCTTGCCGATGCGCCACCCGCGCAACGTCACGTCGTTGCCGGGTTGCAGACCACCGGAACGATCCAGATTCACCGTGACGGTGTAGTCGGACCGCAGCGGGTTCACCCGCATGACGTTCAGCAGCAGGTACGTCGCGCCGACCAGCAGCACGAGCACCAAGCCCACGTTCGACAGGAAGATCTTGCTTCCGAACAGTTTGCGCGCCGAGGTCATCGCTGTCCTCCCACCCGGCCCTGCACCAATTGCAGCACCTGGATCAGGCTGCCCGCGAAGTCCTGCAAGTCGTTGAGGTCCTGGAGCTTGCCGTGCTGCGGATCGGTGAGCGCGCTGATGTCCAGGTTGGTCGCGGTCGCGTACACCGCGAAGCTGCTGCCGCGGAAGGTCGCGTCGACCTTCGGCCGCAGCACCCGCAGTCGGTCGAGCAGGACGCCGAAGCCGTCGCCGGTCTTGGCTATCGCGTCCATCAGCTGGTGGGTGTTCTCCAGCAGTCCGTTCAAGCTCTCGGTCGAGGTGTTCGCGTAATCGCCGAGGGCGGCGCTGGCGGTGGACAACCTGGCGAGCAGATCGCCGAGGGCTCGGTTGTTCTCGGCGATGGCGCCGATCATCTGCGGCAGCGTGTCGGCCACCTCGCCGAGTTCCGACCGCCTGCCCTCGATGGTGTTGGCGAGGGTGCTGAACTCACCGAGCACACTGTCCACCCGGGCGGAGTTGTCGTTCAGACTGCCGACCACGCCGGTCATCTCGGTGATCAGGTGGGCGAGCTGCTCGCCGCGGCCGCCGACGATGGAGTCCAGCTCGGAACCCAGCTTGGACAGGCTGGCGATGCCGCCACCGTTGAACAGCATGGAGACCGAGATGAGCAGCTGCTCGACGGTCGCGCCCGCGGAGGTGCTGTCGAGGGTGAGCGTGTCACCGTCGTGCAGCACGTCCGCGCCGGGCTCGGTCTTGGGCTTGGACACCGCGACGAACACATCACCCAGCGGGGTGGCCTGACGCAGTTCCGCCGTGCTTCCCTTGGGCAACTCGATGTCCTTGCGGATGGTCAAGTCCACGACGGCCTGGAAGTTCTTGGTCTTGATGTCGGTGACCACGCCGACATCCGAGCCACCGATCTTCACCTTCGCCTGGTCGGGCAGGTTCAGCGCGTTCTCGAAGACCGCGTGGATCGTGTAGGTCTCCCCGCCCTGACCCGGTTTCGGCAACGGCAGCTTCTCCACCGTGAGCCCGCAGCCGGAGGTGACCGCCACACCGGCTACCGCGGCGACGGCGACCAGCGTCCTGCGTGCCTTGATCGTCATTCGGTACGTCATTTCGTCAGTCCGAGCAGTGCGGCGGTGAGCCCGTAGTCGGGTCCGAAGTCCTGCATGTTTCCGGTACGGCAGCCGTCGGCCTTCATCTGGATGCGCTCGCAGAACAGGCTGACGATCTCACCCGACAGCGCGGTGCCGATCACCGCGTGCAGCCGGACGTACCCGTGCTCGCGGTTGATGATGTTGTCGACGTTCTGCATGACCATCGGCGCCAGGTCGGCGACTTCGGTGAGGCCGTAGGCGTTGTCGCGCAACTGCTGGGTCACGTTGGTCAGGCCGGTCATCGTGCCGGACAACTGGCTCTCGTACTGCGTCAGCGTGGTGCTGGTGTTGCGCAGGAAGGCGAGGAGTTGATCGAGCGTGGCCTGTAGACCGGGCGCTTGATCGGCGAGCAGGCCGGTCATCTGGGTCACCCGGTTGCTGAAATCGCGCACCGACTGGTCGTTCTCGGCCAGCATGGTGGTGAGGTCGTTCAGCTTGATGATGATGCTGGAGATCGCGTCCTTGTTGTCCACACCGACCTTCAACGCGCTGGACAACGCGTTGAGGGTGTCACGGATCTTCTCGCCGTTGCCGTTGAGCATCGGGTAGAGCACCCGGCCCGACAGCGGGCCGATGCCCTCCTGACCCGGCTCCGGCTTCAGCGCGGCGGCGAACTGATCGATGGTCTTGATCATCGTGTCCAGCTCGACCGGCGTCTTGGTCCGGGCCTTGGGCAGGTGCGCGCCGTCGGCCAAGGTCGCGCCGCCGGTGTAGACCGGGGTGAGTTCGATGTGCCGGTCGGTCACGATGGACGGCGAGATGATCGCGGCGATGGCGTCCTTCGGGATCTTCACGTCCTTGTCGATGGACATGTGCACCTCGATCAGGGTGCCTTTGGGCACGATCTTGTCGACCTTGCCGACGTCGAGCCCGAGCACCGTGATCGGATTGCCCTCGTAGATGCCCGCGATGTTGTCGAAGTCCGCGGTGAACTGCAGGGTGGTGCCCAGTGCGTTGTTCACCGAACTCGGCAGCAGCGAACAGCTGCCGATCGTGAGCGCGGCGGCGCTGATCATGAACGCCTTCGCGACGGTCCTCAGCGGAAAGCCCGTGCGGAATCTCATCCCTGGCACCCCTCGATGACTTGGGCGAAGCACAACCAGTTGTCCGGGAACAGCCACGGCAGGCCGACATCGCCGTACGGACCGCTGCCGCCCCAGGAGTTCGCCAGGTAGCGCAGGGTCGGCGGCATGATCGACAGCATCCGATCCAGGTTGTCCTTGTTCTTCTGCAGGCCCTCGGCCATGGTGTTCAGCTGCTGGATGGTCGGGCCGAGCTGATCGTTGTTCTCCGCGCCGATCGCCTCCAGCTGCTTGGTCAGCGCGGCGACGTTGTCCAGCAATTGGCGCAGCAGCGCCTGGCGCTCCATCACCCGATTGGCGATGGCCTCACCCTGGGTGATCACCAGCAGGATGCTGTTGCGGTTGTCGCCGAGGATCCGGGTAACCCGGTCCAAGTCCTTCAGCAGGGTGTCCACCTCGGCCTTGCGGCTGTCGATCACCTTGGCCAGCGCGCCGACGCTGTCCAGTGCCTGCGCGGTGAGCTGGGGCGAGCCGTTCATCTGCTCGTTGATCAGGTTCAGCGAGTCGGCCAGCTTCTTGGTGTCGAGCGCTTCGAACTTCGGCGTGCCGACCTGCACGACGTCGGCCAGGTTGTACGGCACCGTGGTGTTGGACACCGGGATCCGCTTGCCCTTCAGGCCCGAACCGTCGCCCGGCTCGAGGTCGACGTACCTGGCGCCGAGCAGCGTGGCCATCTTGATGGATGCGCGCGCGTCCGGGCCGAGTTTCACGTCGTCGCTGACGCTCAACGTGAGCAGCACGTGACTGCCCTCGAGTTCGGCGTCGACCACCCACCCGGAGGACACCCCCGCGATGTTCACCTTGTCGCCGACCCTGATACCCGCGGCCTGCACGAACTCGGCCTTGATCGACTGCTCGCCGACGCCGAGAAGCTTGTAGACGCTGGACACCACCAGCAGCACCACGATGAGGACACCGCCGATGACGCCCAACCAGAAGAACCGGTTGCTTTCGAACCTGGACCTGAGCTTCGTCATCATGGGCGGCACACCGCCGAGTGCGAGGTGCCACCGATCTGCGAGAACAGACCGCGGGGGAAGAGGACACCGTAGAGCGACAGGTCCAGCCCGCACAGGTAGGCGTTGGCGTAACCGCCCTCCGAGGTGTGCCTGCCCGCCGCGGACAGGACGTTCGGCAGGTCGATCGCCGCTTGATCGAGCTTGGCGCCGTTGTCCAGCAACAGCGTCAACGCGGCGCTGGTGGAGTTCTGCGCGGTGCGCAGGCTCGGCTGGATCCGGTCCATCATGCCGACCAGCGACGTGGTCGCGGTCGCGATCTGCTCGGTCGAGCCGAGCAACGACTGCCCTTGTTCGTACAGCCCGCCGATCAAGGCCCGGGTCTGGGTCACCAGGGTCTCCAATTCATCACCTCGTTTCGCCAACCCCGACATCACGCCCGACAGGTTGGTGATCACATCGGACAGGATCGCGTCCCTGCGCTGGAAGTCGGTGGCCAGCTGGGCGGCCTGCACGATGAACGCGCTCAACGAGACGCCGTCGCCCTGCAATGCCTGGATGAAGGTCTCCGACAACCGGTTGACCTGCTCGGGCTGCAACACCTGGAACAGTGGCTGGAATCCGTTGAGCAGACCGGACACATCGAACGACGGCTCGGTCCGATCGATCGGGATGGAACCGTTGTTCTTCAACGGCGCCGGGCTCGACGCCTTGCCGGGAGCCAGGGCCACGTACCGCTGACCGATCAGGTTCTGGTAGCGGACCAGCGCTTTGGTGTCGTTGTAGATCGTCTGGTCGCGCTGCACGACGAAGGTGACCTTCGCGACCGACTTCTTCAGATTCGCGTCGCGGCCCCGCTCGATCTTCTCGACCTTGCCCACCCGCACGCCCGCCATGCGGACGTCGTCGCCCTCGTGCAAACCGAGCACGTCGGAGAACGTCGCGGAGTAGGTGTAGGTGTCCCCGTTGACGATGCGCGCCAGCGTGTTCCACACCACCACCGTGACCAGAATCGACACGATGGCGAAGATGGTGAAGCCGATGAGCGGCTTGCGAATGCTCATCGTCCGGCACCGTTGTCGGACACCTGCATGGTTCCGCCCTTCAGAATCGAGCTCAGCAGCAGATATTCGGCGGTGGTCGGCTTGCGGCCGAGCAGCGCGGGGATCGCCGAGTCACCCCGGTAGGAGATCGGCGCCGCCGACGGGGTGCCTTCCGGGGCGGCGGCCGGCGCGACGGGCGCCGGAGCCGCGGCAGGCGGGAGCAGACCGGGCGGCAGCATCGGGAACAGGCCTTCGAGCGGAGTGCCCGCGAACGGAGCGGGTGCACCGCCGGTGGGAGCGGCCGCGGTGGCGCGGTTCGGGTCCGGTGTGGTGACGCCGGGAATCAGCGGCAGGCCGGGCATCGGCACGACCGGGGGAAGCCCGGCGGCCGAGGCGAGCGCGCGCGGCTTCAGCTGTTCCGGCAGCTCGCCGACGTCGGCGACGGCGGGAGCGGTGAAGCAGCTCGGCCCGACCATGTCGCCGTAGCGCGGGCAGTCGGCCACGGTGTAGGGCCGGTACGGCGTGAGGGTGATGCCCGCGTCCCAGACCTGCTGCTTCTGCGGGCCCCACTTGAACGTGGTGTCCATCCGGCGCATGGTCTCGCTGAGGTTCAGCAGGCTCCTGGTGATCGCGTCCGGGTCCGCGGCGAGTGCGCCGAACATGTCGTTCGTGCCCGCGGTGACCTCGATGCCCACGTTCGGGTTACGTGCGAACAGGTCGTTGACCGTGTCGATGGTGCCCGAGGTACCGGTGATCAACGCGACCAGCTCGCCGCGGCGGTCGGCGATGGTGCGCGCGGTCTGCACCGAGGTGCCGAGCACGTCGACCAGCTCGGGTGCGGACTGGTTGAGCGCGTTGAACGAGGCGGAGAAGTCACCCAGCAGCACACCGAGATCGGGAATCGACTCGTCCACGGCCAGCAGCCAACGGTCCAGCCGCTCGACGGTGGAGCCGGGCACCCGGCCGCTGCCGTCCAGCGCCTGCGACAGGGTGCCCAGCACCCGGCCGAACTGCACCGGATCGATCTTGTCGAGGATGTTGCGGACCGTGGTGAGCGTGTCCTGCAACGCGATGGTGCCCTTGCTGCGGTCTTCCTCGATGACCGAACCCTCGTGCAGGTACTGGTCGGCGGGGCCGTTGAAGACGAGTTCGACGGAGGTGACGGCGAACAGATTGCTCGGCACCACGCGAGCGGTCACGTTGGCCGGGATGTCGTCGGCGAACTCCGGCTTCATCTCGATCCGGACCTTCTGCAGTTCGCCCTTGGCCGCGACGTCGACGGTCTTCACCGCGCCGACGAGCACGCCGCGGAACTTGACGTCGGCCTGCTCGGGCAGACCGTCACCCGTGGTGGTCAGGTTCGCGGTGACGTTGACCTTCTCCTGGAAGAACCCTTTGTAGCGCAGCATCAGGAAGCTGAGCACCAGCGCGAACACGACCAGACCGCAGACGCCCGCGATGAACAGCTGCCGCATCGTGGGCCCGCGCCCACTGGGATCGATGATCATCTGGTGTCTACCCCGAGATCCGGATGCCGGGGTTGACGCCCCAGATCGCCAATGTCATGAACAGGTTCGCGAAAACGACCGCGATGATGCACATCTTGATCGCGCGGCCCGCGGCCACGCCGACGCCCTCGGGGCCACCGGAGGCGAAGAAGCCGTAGTAGCACTGGATGAACGTGGTGATCGCGACGAACAGGATCGCCTTGATCAGCGAATAGACGACGTCGACCGGGACGAGGAACTGATAGAAGTAGTGCTGGTAGGTGCCCACGGCGGTACCGCCGATCAGCTGCACGGTCAGCGAGCAGGAGATGTAGGCCATCGTGAGGCCCAGGCAGTAGAGCGGGATGATGGCGATCATCGCCGCGAACATCCTGGTGCTGATCAGGTAGGGCAGCGGCCGGATGGCGATGGACTCCAGCGCGTCGATCTCCTCGGAGATGCGCATGGCGCCTAGCTGCGCGGTGAACCGGCAACCCGCCTGAGCGGCGAAGGCCAGCGTCGCGAGCAGCGGGCCGAGTTCGCGAGTCGTGGCGAACGCCGAGATCGCGCCGGTGATCGGGCTCAGACCGAGCAGGTTCAGCGAGTTGTAGCCCTGGATACCGACGGTCATGCCGCCGAAGGCGCTCAGAATGACGACGACGCCGATGGTGCCGCCGCCGACGACGAGATTGCCGTTGCCCCAGGTGACGTCGGAGAGCAGGCGCCACACTTCCTTGGGGTAGTGCTTGAGCGCCAGCGGAATCGAGCCGATCGAGCGCAACAGGAAGAACACCTGGTGGCCGAGCCTGGCGAGCCAATCGACCGGCGCCTGGGCCGATTTCCGGATCGTCTGGAGAGGCCGCAGCAGCGGCGGTACATAGGTTGATGACACCGGCTCAGACCACCTGTGACGGGAATAGTGCGTTGTAAACCTGGGTGATGATGAGGTTCACCCCGAACAGCATGATGGTGGAGCCCACCACCGCGGAATTCACCGAGTTCGCGACACCGCCGGGACCACCGCGGGTGTTCAATCCGGTATCGCAGGCGATGATTGCCGCCAGCAGACCGAAAATCAGCGATTTCACCAGCGCGACAAGAAGATCGGTGGTAACGGCGAACGACGAGAAGGTGCCGACATAGGAGCCCGGCGTGCCGTTCTGCGCGAATATATTGAAGATGTAGCCGGTCAGGAATCCCACGAAGACGACGAAGCCGCACAGCAGCACGCTCACCAGCATCGCCGCGCCGAGCCGCGGAGCGACCAGCCTGCGCAGGGGGTCGACGCCCATGACCTTCATGGCGTCGATCTCCTCGCGGATGGTGCGCGAGCCGAGATCGGCGCAGACCGCGGAGCCGACGGCGCCCGCGATCATCAGCGAGGTGACCAGCGGCGCGCCCTGCTGGATGATGCCGAGGCCGTTGGCCGCGCCGATGAACGAGGTGGCGCCGACCTGGCCGGCGACCGATCCGACCTGGATGGAGACGATGACGCCGATCGGGATGGCGACAAGCAGCGTCGGCGCCGCCGAGACGCTGGCCATGAACGCGCACTGCCGGACGAACTCGGCGAAGGGGAAGCGCCTGCGGAAAATCGAGACGAACAGTTCGGCGACAGCCGCGAAGCCCATCGTGATCTGCCTGCCGAAGGTCTCCAGCGAACGCTTCGGATGATCCTGCCAGTAAGACCTCGTCCAATCGGCCGCACCACTGAACCGTGACCCTGATGGTGGACTCTCGGTCGACTGCACTGGCTAATCCTCCTCGACGCCGGTTGGCTGCCCCGGCGACTCGTTTGCTTGACGCACCTTACTACGGAGTAGTGCAGAACACACCATCCCCTTGTGATCGCTGTCATAGATGTCGCTCACCGCTGCCGGAAAGCAAAGGTTAAGCCGTGGAACATTGGGAACGAACCCAAAGACGGCGGCCCGAGCTCTGGCACAAGCTACAGCCCAACTGCACGAATCCGGGATCCGCAACGGCGATTCGGCGAATTTCTTTGGATAATTCTCATCGAAAATCAGATTTGTTTCCGGAGACCAACACAACAGCTCCTTACTATCACTCGGACACTAACGGCGACAGGCTTTTCACAATTGTGATAGCCGAATGCTATTAGGCGCGTAAGATACATTCCATCTCAGTTGTACGAAACAGGGTTGAAGTGCGGAGCAGTGGGGACAACCCCGTAGTGGTGACGCGCCCGAGATCGTTTACTGACACGATGGGTGCGACAGATTGATATCGTGCGGGCTTCCGACGTCTGGAGGGACATGTTCAGCAAACTCGCCAAGGTGGCCAACGCCGCCTTCGCCGTCGCCCTGGGCGCGGCGCTGCTCGGCACGGGCACAGGGGCCGCGAACGCCCAAACGGGCCCGCCGGTGTTGGGCGGTGGATCCGGCATCATCATCGACAACCAGTTCGAGTGCACGGTCACGACTGTCGGCCATGACAACGCGGGACGTCTGGTCGGCTTGACCGCGGGCCACTGCGGCGACCCGGGCGCGCAGGTCTACGCCGAAGCCGATCGCGAGGCGGGCGTGATCGGCCGGTTCGCCTACTCCAACCACGACCTGGACTACGCCGTCATCCAGTTCGATCCGGGCAAGATCACCCCGGTGAACCGGATCGGCAATGTCACCATCACCGGGCTGGGCGCACCGGCCAACTTCCCGCAGATCGTGTGCAAGGAAGGGCGCACCACCGGCAACACCTGTGGTATCGCCTGGGGTGACGTCTTCCGGACGAACGTCGAGACCTGGAGCCAGATGTGCGTGGTGGAAGGCGACTCCGGTGCGCCGGTGGTCGTCGGGACGACGCTGGTGGGCATGGTGAACGCCTATCTGGCCCTGGCGTGCTTCGGTCCTGAGGTCGGTACCAACATGAGCGCCATCGTGGCCGACATCAACGCACGCGGCGGCGTCGGCACGGGTTACGTCCCGATCTGAGCGGACCACACTTTCGACTTGCGGCCCGAGCGGAGCGATCCGTTCGGGCCGCTTATTTTTCGCTCGGAGCCGGCGCCACCGCCGGACCCGCGACAGCGCACTGCGGCATGCAGTCGACGCTGTCCAACGCGGGCGCGTGCCGCTCAGGACGCAACAGCACGGCGGCGAGCACCGCGCCGGTCACCAGCAGCCCGGCACACAGCCACATCGCGGTGGCGAAGCCGTCGTCGAAGGCGGCCGGATCACCCAGCGCACCCGAGATGCCCGCGACCCCGGGCAGCGCCGCCACCGCGAGCAGCTGCGCGGTGCGCGCGACGGCGTTGTTCACCCCCGAGGCGATGCCGGCCTCGCTCGCGGGCACCGCGCCCAGCACCGCGCCGGTCAGCGGCGCGACCAGCACCGCGAGCCCCAGCCCGAACACGAGGACGCCCGGAAGCACATCGACGAAGTACCTGGTCTCGGGTCCGATGCGCAGCAGAAGCACCAGACCCGCCGCCGCCAGCAGCGGTCCGGCGGTCATCGGGATGCGCGGCCCGTGCACTTGCGCCCAACGTCCGGCGGGGGCCGAGAGCGCCAGCATGATCACGGTGACCGGCACGGTCGCGACGCCGGACATCAGCGGCGAGTATCCGGCCACCAGTTGCAGTTCCAGCACCAGCAGGAAGAACACGCCACCGAGGGCGGCGTAGACCGCGAGCGTCACGAGATTCGCCGCGGTGAACACCCGCGAGCCGAACAGGGCGGGCGGCACCAGTGGATGATCGCTGCGCAGCTCGATCAGGACGAAGGCCCCGAGCAGCACGACACCGGCCACGATGAGCGAAGGCATGGTGTCGATCAGTCCGAGGGTCAACGCACCGAGCGCCAGGGCCACCACCAGTGCGCCGGGCACGTCGAGTTCGGCGGCGGCGTCGGGATCGCGGCTCTCGGGCACGTGCCGCAGCGCGACCAGGACGACGACCAGGGTCAGCGGGACGTTGAGGAAGAAGATGGACCGCCAGCCCGCGACCTCGATGAGCCAGCCGCCGAGGAACGGCCCGAGCGCGCCTGCCACGCCGCCGAAACCGGACCACAGGCCGATCGCCGCGCCTTGATCGCGCCGATCGATGGACGAGGAGATCAGCGCCAGGCTGCCCGGTGTGAGCATCGCGCCCGCGACACCCTGCAGGATCCGGGCCGCGACCAGCATCTCGATGGTCGTCGCGACGCCGCACAACACCGACGCAAGCGCGAACGCCACGGTTCCCCACACGAAGACCCGGCGCCGACCGAGCTTGTCGCCGAGCGAGCCGCCGAGCAGGATGAACGAGGCGAGGGTCAGGGTGTACCCGTTCAACGTCCACTGCAGCCCGGCGACATCGGTATCCAGCGATTCGCCGATCCGCGGCAGCGCGATGTTCACGACCGTCGCGTCGAGCGAGGCGACCGACGAGCCGAGGATGGTGGCCAGCAGAATCCAGCGACCCGTGCCGGATCGCAGCCGCGGTAGCTCGGTGGTGCTCACCAACCCAACCTAGCGGCCCGCAGGCGGTGGGAAGTCCCGGTCAGAGTTCCTGGACGCAGACGACGAAGCGGCGCTTGTCGTAGACGTACCCGGTGCCGCTGCCGCAGACGCTGACGTCATCGGCGCCCTGCTGGATCTTGACCACCTTCACGCCCTTCGACGGCGACGAGCCGGTGCAGTCGATGCGCTTGGGATCGTCACCACCGACGTCCATGCAGCCGCCGACCACCCAGTCGATGTCCAGGCACAGCGCACCCTGCTCGATGCCATTGATGGTCTCGGCGTAGTAGTTGTCGGCGTCGCTGCTGCACTGCGAGCTCTTCGCCTTCTTGTCGATCACCTTGTAGTTCGACTCACGGCTGCCGCACGACGCCTTCTCGATGGTGGCGTTGGTGGTGGTGCCGCCGAGTTTCACGCAGTCGTTGACGTTCGCGTCGAAGTCGGTATTGCCGCTCGGCTTGCTCGTCGTCGGCTTGCCGGTGCTCGGAGTGGGCTTGCCCGACGACGGTTTCGGCGTGCTGGTCACCGACACCGCGTCGATCGTCCCGTTGTCCACGGCAGGCTGGGCGGTACCGCTGATCGTGGAACTACAGCCGACCAGCGACAATCCCGCCGCGATGGCGAATCCGGCGAAGGCGAGACGCCCCCAGGTCAGTTGACGAGACACGTACAGTCCTCCCGAGCTGTAACGCCGGCGAACTCACGCCCCCGTGATCCGAAGTTGCCTTGGCTGTGCTTGAAATACCACGCCATGAATACACCATGGACCGAGCGCACGTCGAGCCGAAGGCGGAAACGAACCGCTGGCAACAAGTCTGGGTATGGTGGGATTTCTGGTCCGAGAGGAGTCCCCGGGTGAAGCTGATCAGCGCAATCGTGTGTTCGACCGCCGCGATCGGAGGCTCCCTCGTCGTTCCGGGGGTGGCGGCCGCTGCCGACGTGCACTGCCGGTCGGACCACGGGACCGACATCACCGTCATCGACGGGGAGACGGCGTGCCGCGCGGCGACCGATAGTTACGGCTCGGCCAGGGCCAGCGGGATCGATGGGGTCGGCTACGCCAACGCGACCCTCGGCGCCACGGCCATCGGCATCGGTGCGGCGGGCGGCGTCGGTGCCAGCGAAGGCGCGGGCGGAGTTCCGGTCGCGGTCGGCCTCGGCCCGGACGCGGTCGCGGTCACCTCGACCAACGACGACCCGGCGGCACGGACGTTCGCGATCTCCATCGCACTCGAAGGATCGCGAGCGGGGGTGGAAACCGCCGAACAGTCGGTCGTTTGTCTGGGCGTCGCGGCCTTCGCGTGGAACGCCGACAGCGGCGGCGCGTGCCTTGCCACCCCTTTTGGACTCTGGCAGACCCACTGAACGGGTTACCCTGGTTGACCAGCCCGGATAACGGCGGTCAGGAGGTGACCCCATGGTTTCGGCAATGGCGGCGGACGACTTCGAGCCCGCCGATTCGGCCCGCGACAAGCTGGCGGCACCGCGCGAGATGCTGGTCGACCCGCGTTTCATCCGGCTGGCCGATCAATTCTTCGGCCTGTTCGCCCAACCCGCGCGCGGCGGCGGTGCACTGGCGGTCTACCTCGACGGCAGGCCCGTGGTCGACATCTGGGCCGGCTGGGCGGACAAGGAGCGGCGCTGGAACGGCGATACCGTCGCGCTGACCTTCTCCACCGGTAAGGGCGTCGCCTCGACCGTCGTCCACCGCCTGGCCGAACGGGGTCTGATCGGCTACGACATCCCGGTGGCCGAGTACTGGCCGGAGTTCGCCGCGCACGGCAAAGACGACATCACGGTTCGCGACGTGCTCTGTCACCGCGCCGGCTTGCACCGGGTGCGCGGCCTGGTGCCAGGCCGCGAAGGCATCCTGAACTACGACGCCGTGGTCCGGGCGCTGGCCGACAGCCCGCCGGACCCCCGGCGCATCCGCACCTCCGGCTACCACGCGATTACCTTCGGCTGGCTGGTCGCCGAACTCGTGCAGCGGGCGACGGGCACACCGTTCACCGAGGTGTTGCGCACCGAGATCGCCGAGCCGCTCGGGTTGGACGAGTACTGGTTCCGCGTCCCGGAATCCGAGCGACACCGGATCGCCAAGATCTTCCGACCCCTCGGGCCGCCGGGCATCCGCTGGAACACCGCCTCCTCGGTGCTGTCCTGGGTGCGGCCGGTGCGCGGGCTCGCCGAGGCGGGCATGCCGGAGAGTTTCGACGAGCTGGTCCGCGACCCCCGGGTGCACGACGCGGTGATGCCGGGCTGGAACGGCGTCTTCTCGGCGCGCGCACTGGCGCGAATGTACGGCGCGCTGGCCAACGGCGGAGTGGTCTACGCCGGCCACTCGCAGCAGGTCGTGCGGTTCCTGGCGCCGGAGACGATCGCGACGATCGGCCGGGCGCAGTCGGCCCACAGCCGCGATTACGTGCTCGGTCTGCCGATCACCTTCACGCTCGGCTATCACCGCCCGGTGTTGATGTCCAAGCAGCAGCCGCGACATGCGTTCGGCCACTACGGCGTGGGCGGCTCCGGCGCGTACGCGGACCCGGATCTCGGCATGTCGATCGCGTTCGTGACCAACGGACTCGGCAGCATGGTGACCGCACTCGGCGACGCCAGGCTCGCGCGGCTGGCCGCGACGGCGCAGACCACGGTGCGCAAGCACAAGCAGGCCCCGGGTTAGCGTCGAACCGCTCCGGCGGCGGCTTCGTAGTTCTCGGTATGAATGTGCGCATGCGTCGAGCCGATATGGGTGACCACCGCGCCGGACCGCGTGTGCCGCGCTCGACCGCACTGCACGCCGTGGCCGCGGGGATCGATTTCGACCGGTACTTCCGGTGGCGCAGAGCGCGCGAAGGCGATCCGTTCTATGTCCGTTTTCCGGGATTCGGCGCCGTGCTGTTCACCGGGACGGCCGTCAGCGCCCAGGAGATCTTTCGCTCGCCGGCGGATTTCTCCGAGCCACCGCGGCCGAACCCGATCGAACCGATGGTCGGCGGCGCGTCGCTGATCCTGGCCTCGGGGCCGCGCCACCGCCGCGACCGCGCGCTGCTCGCCCCCGCCTTCCACAGCGCACGGATACGGGACTACGGCGCGCTCATCCGGGAAGCCACCTTGCGCGAGATGGCCGGGGAGAGCGGTCAGGTGTGGGCGGCGGGCGCGCGGGTCGACGCGCGGGCGGCGGCGCGGGCGCTCACACTTCGGGTGATCACCACGGCGGTGTTCGGCGTGTGCGACCCGCGGCGGCAAGCGGCGTACTCCACCGCGGTGACGGAATTCCTCACCGCGTTCTCCGGGCCGTTGCTCCTGGTCCCCGCGCTGCGGCACGGATTGGGCGGGCACGGACCCTGGGACCGGTTTCGCGCCGCGCGCGAACGACTGGATCGATTGATCAGGTCCGACATCGCACGCAGGCGCGGGCACGTCGCCGCACAGCCCGGCGACGTGCTCGACGTGCTGCTATCCGCATACCCGGACGCCGCCGCGGATGACGAGCTCTGCGAGCAGGTACGCACCTTGCTGGTGGCCGGGCACGAGACCACCGCGACAACCCTGGTCTGGGCGCTGTTCCGGCTGCACCGCGCGCCGGAGGTCTTGGCGCGGCTGCGGCGGGAGCTGCGCGACGCGGGCCCGGAGGCGAGCCCGGCGGAGCTGGCCGCACTGCCTTACCTGGATGCCGTCTGCCAGGAGACGCTGCGGTTGCACCCGCCGGTTCCGATCGTCCTGCGTCGCCTGATCGAGCCTTTCGCGCTGCGCGGAGTGGCGCTCGCCTCCGGAGACACCGTAGGGATCGCGGTGCCGTTGCTGCACTCCGATCCAGAGGTGTGGCCGGACCCGCGGCGCTTCGACCCAGGTCGCTTCACCGAGCGCCGCTACCGGCCGTACGAGTTCGCCCCGTTCGGCGGCGGCCACCGGCGCTGCGTCGGCGCGGCCCTCGCGGACTACGAGTTGCGGATCGCGCTGGCCACCATCCTCGGGCGGGTAAGCCTGCGGCTGCCCCCACGATATGCGCGCAGAGGCGTCCCGCGCTCGGTTCCGCACAACATCGCGACCGGTCCGCATCGCCCGATTTCGTTCGAGGTGATCAGTGAGCTTGGTCACTAACTGGTTTGCGGTGAACCAACTTTCACGCACTCGTCGGCTCCGCGCCGATGCTGTCCGTTCCGTTGTGACCGGGAGGTTTGCCCGCACCGATACCCAAAGGAAGTGATTGTGACCGGGACCACAACGAGCACGGTTGCTGTATCACTCTGAAACGCCGGTGGCTAGGGGGCGCGCCGGGACGGTAGGAATGGACGACGGGTCGGGCCGTCGATACCAGTGGGGCGCTCTTCTGGCTCCGCGCTGAAATGAAAGATCTCGCCACGCGCGCTTCCGCGTGCGCGCGAGAGATGGAATGGACGAGAAACCTATGCATGTCGCTTTGCACACCGGATCGTTGCCTGCTCGCCGCAAGGGAGCGCGGCTGACCCGCCGGATGCGTGAGGGCGCCCTGCTGTCCGCCGCGATCGCGGCGGCCGGTGTTCTGCTCGTCGCGCCTGCTCACGCCGAACCGATCCCGGGTCTCGGCACCGGATCGGCCGCCGCGGCCACCGAGCCCGCGCCGCAGGCGAACTTCGCCCCGCCCTCGATCAACATCGCCGACGGCGAGGTCGTCGGCGTCGCGCAGCCGATCATCATCACCTTCAAGGAGCCGGTGACCGACCACGCCACCGCCGAGAAGGCCATCCAGATCACCTCGTCGAAGGCCGCCCCCGGCCACTTCTACTGGCGCGGTGACAAGCAGGTGCGCTGGCGTCCGGACGAGTTCTGGCCGGACAACACCGACGTGCAGGTCCAGGCGGGCGGCACCACCAGCTCCTTCCGCATCGGCGACGCCTTCGTGACCACCGCCGACGACGAGACCCACACCATCACCATCACCCGCAACGGCGAGGTGGTGAAGGAGATGCCCACCTCGATGGGCAAGCCCAAGCACGAGACGCCGAACGGCACCTACATCGTGGGCGAGCAGCTGCGCAAGATGACCATGGACTCGTCGACCTACGGCGTGCCGGTCACCGACCCGGAGGGCTACAAGCTCGAGGTCGAGTACGCCACCCGCATCTCCAACAGCGGCATCTTCGTGCACGCGGCTCCCTGGTCGGTCGCGCAGCAGGGCGTGTCCAACGCCAGCCACGGCTGCCTGAACGTCAGCACCGAGGACGCCAAGTGGTTCTTCGAGAACGCGCGCCGCGGCGACCCGGTCGTCGTGCAGAACACCCAGGGCGGCACGCTCAGCGCGAGCGACGGCCTGGGCGACTGGAACTGACGATTCGGTAACCCCGGATCGGCGCGAAGCCGAACATTACGATCGAATCATCGCAGTAGTCGATCGTGATGTTCGGCTTTCGCTGTATTCGGACAGTGGTCGCGAGAGTCGACCGCCGCTTTCAGGTGCGACTCGGTGACCGGTTGTCCCGCGGCACACGACCGTCCGAGCCGAGACGGCCGCTCGCGACCGCCCCGGCTCGGCGAATCACCAGATCTTCACACGCTCAGCGGGATCCAAGTAGAGCGCATCACCGGGTTTCAGGTCGAACGCCTCGTGGAAGCTGTCGATGTTGCGCACGACCGCGTTGCAGCGGAACTCCGCCGGGGAGTGCGGATCGGTGGCGAGCCTGCGGACGGCTTCCTCCGCACGGGCTTTCGTGCGCCACACTTGCGCCCAGCCGAAGAACACCCGTTGCAGGCCGGTGAGCCCATCGATCTCCGGTGCGGGGGCGCCGCCCAGCGAGATCTTGTACGCCTCCAGCGCGATGGAGAGGCCGCCGAGGTCGCCGATGTTCTCGCCGATGGTGAACCGGCCGTTCACCGTGTGCTCGTCCGGCAGGTCCTTCGGGGAAAGCACGTCGTACTGATCGATCAGTGCCCTTGTCCGCTTGCCGAATTCGGCGTGGTCCTCGTCGGTCCACCAGTCCACCATGTTGCCGTCACCGTCGTACTTCGAACCCTGGTCGTCGAAGCCGTGCCCGATCTCGTGGCCGATCACCGCGCCGATACCGCCGTAGTTGGCCGCGTCGTCGGCGTTCATGTCGAAGAACGGCGGTTGGAGGATGGCGGCCGGGAAGACGATCTCGTTCATGCCGGGGTTGTAGTAGGCGTTCACCGTCTGCGGGGTCATGAACCACTCGTCCCGGTCGACCGGACCGCCGAGCTTCTGCAGATCCCGATCGTGTTCGGCCGCATAGCCTCTGCGGTAGTTGCCCACCAGATCGGCCGGGTCGATCACCACGCCCGAGTAGTCCCGCCACTTGTCCGGGTAGCCGATCTTCGGGGTGAACTTCTCCAGCTTCGCCAGCGCGGCGAGCCTGGTGCCCTCGCCCATCCACTCCAGCTCGGCGATATTGCGGCGATAGGCCTCCTGCAAGTTGGCCACCAGTCCGACCATGCGCGCTTTGGCTTCGGGCGGGAAATGCTCGGCCACATACAGTTTGCCGACCGCCTCACCGAGCAGACTTTGCACCAGCGCGACCCCGCGCTTCCAGCGTTCCCGGTTCTCCTCGGCGCCGGTGAGCGTGCGGCCGTAGAAGTCGAAGTTCTCCTCGACCACCTCGTCGGTCAGATACGGCGCCCGCGCGCGGAGCACTCGCCATGCCGCCCATGCCTGCCAGTCCGCGAGCGGCTCGTCGGCCCACAGCCGCGCGAACGTACGCAGATAATCCGGCTGATGCACCACCGACTCGGCGAACAGCTCGGGGCCGGCCGCGTCCGCGCCTTCGGCCAGCGCGGAAGTCCAAGCGGCCCAATCGAACTCGGGATTTTCGGCGACCAGCGCGTCGAAGGTGGTCAGGTTGTATCTGAGTTCGGCGTCCCGGCGGCGCACCACGTCCCAGTGCCCGGCGGCCAGTTTCCGCTCCAGCTCGAAGACGCGTTCTCCGACGGCGCCGAGGTCCTCCGGCAGCAGCCCGGCGACCTGCGGGTCGGCGGCGGCCAGGGCGAACATGCGGTTGATGTGCGCGATGTACTTCGCGCGGATCTCGGCGAACTCGTCCTGCCGGTAGTACGACTCGTCGGGCAGGCCGATGCCGGACTGGGTGGCGTGCGCCAGATAGCGGTTGGAGTCCTTGTCATCGGTGTCGATGAAAACGCCGACGGCGCCCCCGACGCCGGTGCGCTGCAACCGGCCGAGCAGCGACGCGAAAGTCCCCTTGTCGCCGACCTCGGCGATCGCCGCGAGCTCGGCCGCGATCGGCGCGAGCCCGGCGGCGGCCACCGCGTCGGTGTTCATGAAGCTGGAGTACAGGTCACCGATCTTGCGGGCTTCGCTGCCCGGCTCGGCGTCGGCGGCCGCGGCGTTCTGGATGATTGCCTGCACGTCCAGCTCCGCCTGGTCGTACAGCGCGCGGAAGGCGCCGTCCACCGCCCGGTCGGCGGGGATCTGATAGTCGGCCAGCCATTTGCCGTTGACGTGCGCGAACAAATCGTCCTGCACCCGCACGTCCTCGTCGAGGTGGGACAGGTCGATACCGGAAGGACGGGTCAGTTCGGAAGTCACGGTGTCCAGTATGCCGACAAGAGCGTGAGTCGGCCCCCGGGCACGGCGTGCCCGGGGGGTGGCGAGCAGGGGAGATCAGGCGGGCACGATGATGCGATCGAATTCGCCGTCGTGTGCGCCGAGCAGGAAGGCGTCCCACTCCTCAGGGGTGTAGGTGAGGGTGATTCCGCCGTGACGCAGTGCGGTGTGACCGTCGGCGACAGGGTGCGCGCGCAGTTCGCCGTTCGATCGCCCGCGGGTGCGCACGGCGTCGAGGAAAGCGGTCCACTCGGCCGCGGTCACGGTGATGACGGGCTCGTCGCCGGGGCGGTTCGCCGGGTCGCGGCGATATTTGCTGTCACGGATGAGCACCGCATCACCATCGAACCTGACCTCGACGCATTGGTTGCCATTGTTCGATCTGGTCGACGTGAACCAGCCGGTGCGTGCCGGCCGCGCGGTGATGGCCATGGGCAGGATTTTACACGCGAGAATAGCGTCTGATCAGCGCTAATGACTCCGCTCGTGAGAGCGACTGGTCCACCGCGCGCAGGTACGCGAAGCGTAGATCGCGGACCAGATCCGGGTCTTCGACGGCCCCGCCGAACACCGCGCTCTCCACCCAGCCGAACGTGGGCAGCTGTTCACCGGCGAAGTCGATGAGGTGGAAGCTGGAGCCGCCGAGCACCGCGCCCGCGGAGGCCGCGAACGGGATCACGCGCACCTCCACGGTGTCCACTTCCTCGATCAACGCGGCAAGGTAGTTCAGCTGTCCGCGCAGCACATCCGGACCCCCGGTCTGCTGTAGCAGCGTGCCCTCACCGAACACCGCCGTGAGTTCCACCGGATCCGCGCCGCGCAGCCGCTCTTGGCGCCGCATCCGGATCGCCACCAACTGCTCGACCTGGACCGGACGGATCATCACATCGGCGCTGATCAGCGCGCGGGCGTAGTCCTCGGTCTGCAACAAGCCCGGCACGACGAGGCTGTCGTAGCTGCGGATGCTCTGCGCGCCGTATTCCATGCCGTAGAGCCGCTGCAGTTCCGGTCCGATCAACGCCGAGGACTTCGCCCACCATCCGCGCTGCTTGCTGGCCTGCAACAGGGTCAGCAGCTCGGCCCGCTCCTCGGCTTCCACCTCGAGCAGGTCGAGCACCGGGCCGATGGTCTCGGTGGTGAGTACCCGTCTGCCCTTCTCCACGTGCGACCAGTTCGCCGGCGTGAAGCCCACTCGCCTTGCGAAGCCCGCCGAGTCGAACCCCCGCTGTTCCCGCAGTTCACGCAACCGCAGCACCAGCTCCCAGCGGGCAACGGTGGGCGAGAGGGGTGCCATGGGCAGGATGCTACGCCCACGCCGACGCGCGCCCCGGGTGACTATTGTCAAGCGACTTGCCCAGGGTTAGGGTCATGGCAGCGATCGTTTCTTCCGAGCACGCGTCCACCACAGCGAGGCGAGGTTGTTCGACATGAGTACATCGCGCATCGAATCGGGCAGGCATCTCGCGTCCACGGACTTCCCGTCGATCCAGGACGCGTTCGCTCGCTGCCGTACCTATCGCGAGAACAACGGGTTGTACGGTCTCGTGGACCCGATGCTCGGCCGCATCATGCTGGAAGTCGGCTCGGTCGGAGCGGTCGTGATGCCCGCCGAGTTCGGTCGCCGGGTGCGCGAACGCTTGACCGCCGGGCCCGAGCCCCGGCCGGGACCGATCATCGCGCATCCGCGCGCGAACCGATGGACCTTCCTGACCGGCCCCACCGACAACTCGTACCTGGACACCGGACTGTTCGCCGACCTGTTCCGGATCTGCGCCGCGATCGCACTGCCGGGCAGCCACCTCGTACTGCCGTCACCCGCCGACGAGCACGGCGGCTACCGAACCTGGGTCGTGGCGCCCGACCGCGACTTCCGCCGCGACTTCGCCGAGGTGATCGCCACGACCCGAGCGTGCGCCGCGGCTACCGGGGTGTCGGCGCGGGCGGCGGAGTGAGCGTGATGCTGTACTTGTCCTGCAGCTTCTCGTTCCAGTCGCGCTCGCACTGTTCGATCTTGGACTGGTCGTCGCCCGCTTTGTTCACGCAGTCCACGAAGTCCTTGCCACCCGAGTTCACGAAGAAGCTGTAACCCACGACGGTGAGCAGGACGGCGCCCACGATGCCCAGCACACCGAGGACGACACCGGCGATCGCCATCCCCATGCCACCCGCGGTGCCGGCGCGGGCCTTGAAAATCGCGACGACGCCGAGGATGACGGCGAAGATGCCGCAGACATAGCCGCCGATGATCGTCCAGAAGAACAGCAACGCGAGGATGCCGAGAACCAGCGCGGTGATCGCCAGACCTCGACCCTTCGGCGATTCCTGCCAGTAGGAGGGCTGACCGGGATACTGGCCGCCGGGTGGCTGCGGGTACTGACCTGGCGGCGGGTACTGGCCGGGCGGCGGGGGTGGATATTGCGACATGGACTTCCTCTCCGTCGGTGCCTCGCGATGCTCGGTCCGGACGAGGTGGTCCGGGGCGGCGCGGCCGTCGCCTACTGATCGCGCACCCCGCGGACGGATGTTAATGCGAATCGGCTACTGGGCGCCCAGCCGCGCGTGCATCTCCCAGACCAGGATTTCCGAAGGCCGTCGCGCCACCACACGCTGGCCGCCCGACCTGGTCAAACGCACCGCGTCGCCCTCGTAGAGCGGGCCGACTCCTTCCATGTCCACCTCCCCGCGCGCCACGAACAAGTGCAGGTACGGCGCATCGGGCAGATCGATGGCCGGCTCGGCATCCGGCTCCGCGCCTGCCATGCGCGCCACATGCAGCGCCGAATGACTGCTGTTGATGGCGATGGCGGTGCGATCCCGGTAGCGGGGCAGGCCCGAGGCAACCGTGACCAGACCGCCTCCCGCGAGTTCGTCATCGATCTCGAGCTGTTCGTAGCCCGGAGTCAGACCCGGCTCGTCGGGCACGACCCACATCTGCACGAAATGCACGGGTTCCTCGTGTTCGGAGATGCGGCCGTCCAGCCGCCACGAGTCGTTCTTCTCCGAATGCAGGATGCCGGTGCCCGCGCTCATCCGCTGGGCCAGCCCGGGATAGATGACACCGCTGTGGCCCAGGGAGTCCTGGTGCACCAGGCTGCCACCGAGCACCCAGGTGACGATCTCCATGTCCCGGTGCGGGTGGGTGTCGAAACCCTGCCCGGGCGAGACGACGTCCTCGTTGTTGACCAGCAGCAGGCCGTGGTGGGTGTTGTCGGGATCGTAATGCTCCCCGAAGGAGAACGAATGCTTCGAATCCAGCCAGGAGACCCGCGTCTTCATACGGTCGCCGCCACGGTGGACATCGATGTGTGGTGTCGTGAGTGTGGACATCATGGTCCTCCTCTCGGGACCGTGCACCGATCGCCATTCAGGGTAGGAGCACTTCCGCCGCGGTACTCCGCATTCCTAGTAAATTGTGCCGCACTCGGCATTTTACGCGAGCGACCGGAAGGTGAACGGGAGGCGAGCAGAACCAACCGGTACGTCGAAACGTCGGGCGACCTCGCCGGATATCGTCGTCCGGCCCCGATTGCCAAGCGCCACAACGCCGACCGGAGGGAACGACGTGCTGGAATCCGATGACCTGACCCGGATCGAGCAGCAACTCCGCAGCGAAGCGCGCCGCGACGGCATCGAACATTTCGTGGTCGGCGTCGCGGTGTTCCGCGAAGGGCGGCTCCTGGTGGTGCGCCGGGTCGCCGACGACTATCACGGCGGTATGTACGAACTGCCCGGCGGAGGAGTCGAATCGGGGGAGACTTTCGCCGAGTGCGTCGAGCGGGAATTGCTGGAGGAAACGGGGCTGCGGCTGCGCGCCGTGCTCGACTTCCTCGGTGGATTCGATTACGCCACCCGCACCAAGTCGAAAGTGCGGAAATACAGCTTCGTGGTGGAGGCCGAGCCGGGCGACGTCGTCCTCGCGCCAGGAGAGCACGACGCGTTCGCCTGGATCGACGCGGGCGCGCTCGACGAGCTGCCGATGGCGCCGGACATGCGCGCGACGGTGAGCGCGCTGGTCGACCGGGTCTGACTCGCGCGCCGTATTGTTCGCCTCCGACGCGCGGTGGTGCGGCCTCGTCGGCGAACGCAGTACGCTCGCGGACGTGTCGACTGGTCACGCCGAAGGCCTCACTCCCGCGGAGCAACGGCCGGGTGGACTGCGCGCCACACTTCGGGAAAGCCCGGGCGTGTCGCGTCTGGCCGTGGTGCGTTTCGCCGGGCAATTCGGTGATGGGATGTTCCAGGCGGCGTTGTCGGGCGCGATCCTGTTCAACCCCGAGCGGCAGACCGATCCGCTGGCCATCGCGGCGGGCTTCGCGGTACTGCTGCTGCCGTATTCGCTGATCGGACCGTACGCGGGCGCACTGCTGGATCGCTGGGACCGGCGGGCCGTGCTGCTGGTGGCCAACGTGCTGCGCGCGGTGCTGATCGCGCTGGTCGGCGTGGGGTTGCTCGCCGGAGTCGGCGAGACACCGCTGCTGTTGCTGGCCTTGGCGGTGGTGGGCGTCAGCAGATTCGTCCTGGCGGGCGTCTCGGCCGCGCTGCCACGGGTGCTGGCGCAGGCCTGGCTGGTGCCGATGAACTCGGTGCTGGCCACGATCGCCTCAGGGTGTGCCGGAGCGGGTGCGGCCGTGGCGGTGGGGGTGATCGGGCTGATGGGGGCGGGTGACTTCGCCTCGGCGGTCGCGGTCGCGATCAGCGGGACCGGGTCGCTGATCGGCGCGGCGCTGGCAACGGGGTTCCGGCCGAGGGTGCTCGGTCCGGCGCCCGACGCGGCGAAGGGCGACAACACCGTGCACGCGATCGCCACCGGCCTGCGTACCGGTGCCACGGCGGTGTGGGAATCGAGAGCGGTCACGACGGCGATGTTGGGCATCGGCACCCACCGGATCGTCTTCGGCGTGAATACGCTGATCATGGTGCTGGTGCTGCGCCAGGCCCCGGTGGACGGCACCGGCCTCAGTGGTGGTCTGGTCGGTTTCGGCGTCGCGATCGCCGCCACCGCGGCGGGCATGCTGGTGGCGGCCGTTGTCGCGCCCCTGCTCATTCCCCGGCTGGGACGGGCGCGCACCGTGGTCGCCGGTCTGATCACCGCCATGCTGGTGCAGCTGACGCTGGTCACGCCGATCGCGTTCGCCGATTCGGGCGCCGCGGTGGAGCGCGCCCACGAACTCCTCTTGGCCGGCGCCTTCCTGCTCGGACTCGCCGGACAGACGATCAAACTGACCAGCGACGCGACCATGCAGATCGATATCGACGACGCCCGCCGCGGCCAGGTGTTCGCGTTGCAAGACACGGTTTTCAACATCACGTTCGTGCTGGCGATCGCGGCCGCTGCCCTGATCATTCCGGACGACGGTCGATCGGCGATCGTGGTGCTGACCGGCGCCGCCGCCTACGCCGCGGGAATCGCGGCCATCGCGTTGAACACGCGTCGCCGGACGATCAGTTGATGAAAGGTTCGTCGCCGAGATTGCGCACGCCACGGTTCAGTCGGTGCGTCAGGTGCTCGGGCATGCTCTCGGCCGCCGAGTCGCCGGGCGATGCGGCCGCGTAATCGGAATTCGCCTGTGCCTCCGATAATCGTGCATCGCCGAGCGCACGATCCGGCACGTCCGTCTCCGTGCGCACGATCCAGTCCAGCGGCTCGCTGGCCGCATCGCCGGGCAGGCCGGTGATTTGGTGATTCCACGTGCCGAGGCCGGTGGGATCGGTGAAGAAGTGGTCGGGCACACCGTCGTCGTCGAGATCCAGCGCCGCGATGCCTGCGCGGCCCGAACCCGCCGGATCCCACAGCGCGTCATCGGCGATGCCGTCCCCGTCGAAGTCCAGCCGCACCGCGTCGGCCGCGCCCGTGTCGCCGAGTTCCAGGTCGGCCTGGCTGGCCCAGACGTGCACGGGTCCGTCACCGGTACCGAACACGTACTCGATCTCGTTCATATGTTCTTGGACGCGCGCGGTACGGCGCGGGTTCCATCACGCGGCGCTTTTTCGATTCGCCGTCCCCCGTCCGCGGTGGTTGTTCCGGTAAGTTGACCTGTCAGCGGCCGACCGACAGGAGTCGATACGACATGGGTTTTCCGGTGCACACCCCCGATGCGGTACGAGAACTGCTGGGCGCGTGGGAAACTCGGTCCGTCACCGGGCGTCCGATCGCGTGATGACCGCGGCCGGGCCGACCTGATGCGCACCTGCGGAATCAAAACCCCCTGTGCACCGGTCTTGTTCGGCGCACTGCTCGTCGGCGTCCTCATCGTTCCGCTGCCCACCGCACAGAGCGCACCGTTCCCGTGGGCGCCGCCGCCGGTGAACAGCTGCGGTGAGGTGGGGTTCGACCCGCTCGCTCGCGAGCCCGATCCCGCGCAACCGCCTCCGCCGCCGCTGCCGCCGCAGATCGACATCCCGGTGCCGATCCCGGAACTCACGCCGGTTCCGGTGCCCGATCCGCCGCAGGACAACACGCGGATCGTCCCCGACCCGCTGCCGGAGAACCCGTGCGACAACCCGTGCCCGGACATCAGGGACTATCCCGAGCACCCCGAACCCGATCCCGATCCGAGCCCGACGCCGGAGACCGGTACCGACGAGGGAACCGGTTCCTCCGGTTCCGCCTCGGTGCCCGATTCGGGCAGTGGTTCCGGCTCCGCCTCGGGATCCGGTTCGGGCAGCGGATCCGGTGCGCCGGTGAAACTCCCGCGCATCGAGTTCAAGCCGGAGGTCGAGCCGATTCCGGTCCCGGTGCCCGGTGGTCCCGGCGAGGAGCCGCAACCGGCTCCACCCGAGGTGGTCCATCCGGCCGAACCGGGTCCGCTCACGGCGCCGGTGACCGCGCCCGCGGTGGAGTCGGTCGAGCTGGTCGAGCAGGTGACCGGGCACGGTTCGGCGAACCGCACCGACATGCGCTGGCAGGTCGACGGCACGGATCTCGGCCTGATGTGGGAGACCGCGCCCGGTGAGGTCGCCGTTGTCTTCGGCGACACCTTCGGCGAAGGCTGGGGCGTCGGTGGCGCGGGCAACGACGACCAGGACTGGCGCAGCAATGTCATCGGTTTCAGCACCGACCGCGAGCTGTCCGACGGCCTGACCTTGGATACCTTCGCGCAGGACAGCCGCTGCCACGCCGCGGAGATCCTGGGCAGCCGCAAGATCAAGAACTGGGAGACGACCACCATCCCGACCTCCGGGTTCGCCGTCGGGAACCGGCAGTACCTCAGCTATATGTCGGTGAACAGGTGGAGCCGCATCCCGGGCCTGTGGTGGACCAACTACGGCGGCATCGCCTACTCCGACGACCGCGGGCGCACCTGGAAGAAAGATCAGCATGCCAAATGGGAGAACCTGTTCGGTCTCGGTAAGTTCCAGGTCGCGGCGATGGTGCCGCACGGTGACTACGTCTACATGTTCGGCACACCCAACGGACGCATCGGCACGATCGCACTGGCCCGGGTCCCGAAACGCCAGATCCTGAACAAGTCCGCCTATCAGTACTGGGTGGGCGGCAGCTGGGCGCCCGCGGCCGAGAATCGAGCCACCCCTCTGATCCTCGGTATGGCGAGCGAACTCTCGGTGCGCTACGACCGGGAGACCGAGCAGTGGCAGATGGTCTACCTGGATTCCGCCCGGGGCGCGATCGTGCTGCGTACCGCGGCGAGCCCGCAGGGGGCGTGGACGGACGCGGTCCCGCTGGTGTCCACCGCCGACTATCCGAAGTCCTACGGCGGATTCATCCACCCGTGGTCGACCGGCGAGGACCTGTACTTCACGCTCTCGGCGTGGGACAGCTACAACGTCTATCTCATGCACGCCCGGCTCCAGCCGGGCGTGCACCGTGGTCAGCCCACCCGCACGAACCGGACGGGCTGACCGGGCCGGGTCTGCGCGATGGCGTCGACGTCGGCGTCGAGGACCACCGCGATCACCGGATACCCGCCCGTAACCGGGTGATCGGCGAGGAAGACGACCGGCTGTCCGCTCGGTGGCACCTGGATCGAGCCGAGTGCCATGCCCTCGGTCGGCAGTTCGCGGGTGACCTTGCGGGTCAGCGGTGGGCCGCGACGGCGTGCCAATCGGGCGCCGATCCGGTCGGTATCGGTGGAGACCTCCCACTCGCCCTCGAACAAGACCGTGGCGTCGGTGAACCAATCGTCGCGCGGACCGAGCACGGCCCGTACGGTGACGACGTCCGCGGGCAAGGCGGCGACCGGGGCGACGTCCACGACCGGAATCGTGTGCGGAGACGGCCCGATCGGAAGGCGATCGCCCTTCTCCAACGGCTCCGGACCCAAGCCCGACATGGTGTCGCGGCTGCGGGAACCGAGTGTCTCCGGTACGTCGATGCCGCCGCGCACCGCGACATAGCTGCGCAGGCCGACGGACGCGTAGGCCAGCCGGAGGGTTTGTCCCGGTTCGAGTTCCAGCACACTCGCGTGACCCACCGGCCTGCCGTCGACGGTAGTGGGCGCGGGGGCGCCCGTGACCGCCAGCATGACGTGCTCTTCCGCGTGCAGCGCGAGGCCCCCGAGCAGCACTTCGACGGCGGCGTGCCCCTCCGGGTTGCCGACCAGCCGATTGGCCAGCCGCAGGGACGCGCGATCCGCCGCCCCCGCGGGACCGACCCCGGAGTCGAACCAACCCGGCCGTCCGAGATCCTGGATGGTCGCCAGGGGACCGACCTGCTCGACGACGATCATCGGCCGTATCTCGCGTCGACGAAGCGAACCGCAGCGCCCGCTCGGATCAGCGCAGGCGGATCGCGCTCGGCATCCCACATCCTGAGGTCGGTGGTGCCGATCAGCTGCCACCCGCCGGGTGTGCTCCGTGGGTACACGGCGCTGTATCCACCCGCGAGTGCGACCGCGCCCGCCGGAATCGACGTACGCGCCTGCGCTCTGCGCGGAACGGACAACCGGCCGTCGGGCGATTCCAGGTAGCCGAAGCCCGGCGCGAATCCGACGAAAGCACACCGCCACACCGTGCCGGTATGCGCGGCGATCACCTCCGCGGTCGTGACTTCCAGCATCCGGGCCACCTCGTCGAGGTCGGCCCCGTCGTAGCGCACCGGGATAGACACCGGCTCGGCGCGCGAAGCGTGCGATGTTCCACGGGAAACAGCGGTCGCCCCCTCGGCGTGCAATGCGATCAGGAGCGTCGTCAGCGCCCGGCGGACCGATTCCGCGTCGCGCGGTGAATCGAGTGTCAGCAATACGGTTTCCGCGGCCGGAAGCAGATCCTGCACACCCGGTACCGGACGTTCCCGCAGCGCGGTCACGAGTTCCGCGACCACCGCACGACGTTGGGGGGTGATCAACAGCGCCCGATCACCCGCCGCGCGGATCGCCTCCTCGGCCGCCTGCCGCTGCGCGTGCGTCACCGTGCCCTTCGTCTTCATGTCCCGGCCTCAGCCGAACGGCTCGACCGGCACGCCGACTTCGTCCAGCGCGCCCCGGATGCGCCGGGCCATCTCCACCGCCGCGGGCGAATCACCGTGCACACAGATGCTGGCGGCGCGCACCGCGACCTTGCCGGAGCCGTCGGCCGTCCGCGCGGCTCCCGACTCGGCGATCGAAATCGCTTGGGCGACCGCGTCCCGCGGCTCCAGCACCGCGCCGGGCGTACCGCGCGGCGCCAGCGAGCCCTCGGCCGTATAGGCGCGGTCGGCGAAACCTTCGCCGACGAAGCGCACTCCGGCGGCCTGCGCTGCCGTCTCCAAATGGGTGCCTGCCGGGCCGAGTAGGGCCAGCCGCGGGTCGTACTCCGTGATCGCGGCCAGGACGGCGTCGGCCAGTTCCCGATCGCGCGCTGCCGAGTGATAGAGCGCGCCATGCGGTTTCACGTAGCGCACCCGATCCCCGGCGGCTTTCGCGAAAGCGTCGAGGCCGCCTATCTGATACAGCACCTCGTCGCGCAGCTCTCCGGGCGCGACGGCGATCTCTCGCCTACCGAAACCGGCCAGGTCGCGATAACCGACGTGGGCGCCGATCCGCACGCCCTTGCGCACCGCGAGCGCGCAGGTCCTGCGCATGATCACGGGGTCACCCGCGTGGAATCCGCAGGCGATGTTCGCGCTGGTGACGATGTCGAGCATGGCGGCGTCGTCGCCCATCGTCCACGGTCCGAAGCCCTCGCCGAGATCACTGTTCAGATCCAGCGCCATGTGCGTCCTCCCAGCAGTGCGTGACAGACGGCCCTTCGATTCTCGTGCTCGAGCCTTGCCCCGGGCAAGGACACTCGTTCCACGCGACCTGGGTCACAGCGCGCCGGTTCGAGCCCCCGCGCCAAGTACGCTCGTTCCAATCATGGCCACGTATTTCGATCCGAAGTCCTGGTCGCCGCTGCGGGCCGTCGATCTCGGAAAGCGCCTGTTCGATCAATCCTGGCTGGAGCAGTGGGTCGCGCTCAGCACGGCCTGGATGGATCCGGTCGCCGACCTCGGCGCGGGCACCGTCACGGCGCTGCTGCCCGATGTGCTGATGACCATGCTCAGCGAGGGCATCCTGAGCCGGTTCGGCGGCCAAGAGGTCAGCGCGACACTGCTCGGCCACGAACTGCACGCCACCTTGCAGGTGCTGAAGGTGCGCCGCCGCGGCGCGCATTTCCAGACCAAGACGGTGCTGTCGCGGCTGAGCTGGGACGATCATCCGATCGAGTCCGTCACGGTGATCGCCCACGGCGTCCGCCTGATTCCGGGCGTGCCGACCAAGGTGCGCACCGCACGGCTCGATCTCGTGGGCACCGTCACCACCGCGGCGCTGGTCGGATGGCTCAACACCCAGCCGCTGGACTGGGACCTCGACGTGCACCGCAGTGGGCTGATCCGAGCCAGGCACCGCCGACGGTTGGTCACCGCCCTGGTGGACGCGTCGGTCGCGGACAACCGACTGCGCATCGAGATACGCCGGGTCACCTGGTTCGGCGTGCGCATTCCGCGCCGCATGATCGACGTTCCCGTCCTACCGCTCGAACACCTGCCCAAGGACGCGCGGATCGCGCATGCCGAGCGCGAGGACGACCTGATCCGTTTCCGCGTCGAACTGCCGGAGATCTCCGGGTCGTTCGATCTCGCCCAGATGCGCTCCGCGATCCTGGCAGGCACCACCCTGATCGTCTTCTGACCTATTCAGCTCTGCGTCTTCCACCACTCGAGCAGCGCCGCCTCGGCTTCGTCCCGGTCGAGCGGGCCACGGTCGAGCCGCAGTTCCTTCAGATGGCGCCAGGCCCGGCCCACCTCGGGCCCCGGGGGCAAGCCGAGCAGCTCCATGATCGCGTTGCCGTCCAGATCCGGGCGGACCTTGGCCAGATCCTCCTGCTCTCGCAACCGCTCGATCCGCACCTCGAGCTCGTCGTAGGTGGCGCGCAGCGCGGCGGCCCTGCGCTTGTTGCGGGTGGTGCAGTCGGCGCGGACGAGTTTGTGCAGGCGGGGGAGTAGCTCGGCGGCGTCGGTGACGTAGCGGCGGACGGCGGAGTCGGTCCACTGCCCTTTGCCGTAACCGTGGAAGCGCAGATGCAGGAACACCAGCCGGGCGACGTCCTCGGTGAACTGCTTCGGGTACTTCAGCGCCCGCATCCGTTTGCGCACCATCTTGGCGCCGACCACCTCGTGGTGGTGGAAGCTGACGCCGCCGCCCGGCTCGTTGCGCTTGGTGTCGGGCTTGCCGATGTCGTGCAGCAGCGCGGCCCAGCGCAGCACCAGGTCGGGGTCGCCCTCCTCCTGGTCGATCGCCTGTTCCAGCACGGTGAGCGAATGCCAGTAGACGTCTTTGTGCTGGTGATGCTCGTCGATCTCCAGCTTCATCGCGGGCACCTCGGGCAGCACCCGCTGCGCCAGCCCGGTCTCACACATGACGTTGATGCCGTCGATCGGATGCGCGCCCCCGATCAGCTTGTCCAGCTCGACCCGGACCCGCTCGGCGGTGATGCGGTCGATCTGGTCGGCCATCGCCGTGACGGCGGCCCGCACCCGGGGATGCGGCTCGAAGCCGAGCTGGGAGACGAATCGCGCGGCGCGCAACATGCGCAACGGATCGTCGTTGAACGAATCCTCCGGCGCGGCAGGCGTATCCAGCACGCCTTCGAGCAGGGCGGTCATGCCGTCGAGCGGATCGACGAACTCCAGCGCGCCGTCCGCTCCGATCTTCACGGCCATCGCGTTCACCGTGAAGTCCCGGCGCACCAGGTCCTCGGCGAGCGAGTCGCCGAAGGTCACCTGGGGATTGCGCGACACCCGGTCGTAGTTGTCGGCGCGGAAGGTGGTGATCTCCAGCTGTTGCCCGGCCTTCGACGCGCTGACCGTGCCGAATGCCAGGCCGCCGGTGTCCCACAGATGGTCGGCCCACCCGCGCAAGATGTCCTGCACCACCTCCGGCCGCGCGTCGGTGGTGAAATCCAGATCGGTCCCCAACCGGCCGAGCACCGCGTCCCGCACGCTCCCGCCGACCAGGTACAGCTCGTGCCCCCGCGCCGCGAACATCTCACCCAGCGGCGTCAGCACATCCGCCAGCCCCCCGAGCGTCACCGCCGCGGCGGCCAGCAATCGGGTACGTCTATCCAGCGCAGCGTCCTGCGACTTCGGCGAAACCACGAAGCAGCAGCTTACCGAGCCACGACAACGGTTATCGCGCCGCAGGCCCACGCAGCAGCCCAGATATATAAGGACACCGACATCAACCCAGCCAGCGGCATCCGAAGACCGCGCAACCACCCTCGCGATCCACCCGAGCGGCCACCGCTCCCCCCACGAACCACCAATACCGGTCGCCCTCGACAATCCGCGCCGAGCGGGCGCGCCCCACGTCCCGAACGCCGATACCGACGCGCCCAGCGCACCTCAACTCCCGGTTTCGAGCGAAGCGAGACCGAGCATGTTCCGTTCGCGGCCCGGCTCGCGTTTGCGCGGCCGTCGCGTAGGCGACGAAGGAGCAAGCGGCGGTCGCGCAGACGCGAGCCATAAGGGGGCCGCGAACACGCCGCGCGGAGGCGCGGCCAATCCAACACAGTAGGATTGCCAGGTGTCTCCGGCCGATCGTGCGAACAGTCGACGCCGCCAGCCTCGGCGCCGCGGTTCGGCCGCCAATGCCGCCAATGCCGCCAAGCCGCGGATGCGTACGGTGCGGGAGACCTCGGCGGGCGGACTCGTCGTCGACGGCTTGGACGGCCCTCGGGAGTCGCGCAGTGCGGCACTCATCGGACGCACCGATCGCCGCGGGCGGTTATTGTGGTCGCTGCCGAAGGGACATATCGAAGAAGGTGAGACCGCCGAGCAGACCGCGATCCGCGAGGTCGCCGAGGAGACCGGCATCAACGGTGTCGTGGTCGCCGAACTCGGCAGCATCGATTACTGGTTCGTGACCGATGGTCGGCGGGTACACAAAACGGTGCATCATTATCTGCTGCGTTCGGTCGGTGGTGAACTGTCCGACGCCGACGTGGAAGTGACCCAGGTCGCCTGGGTCCCGTTGAGTGAATTGGATTCTCGGCTGGCCTACGCCGACGAGCGGCGGCTGGCGGAGATGGCGAACAAGCTGATCGACCGGATGGAGACCGGCAAGCGATGACGCGTGGACTGTTCCGGATCTTCGTGGCGGTCCTGACCATCATCGGCCCGGTGACGACGCTGCCACTGCTCGATTCCGCCTCGGCCGCAGCGCAACCTACGGGGTCCGGCACCTCGACGAATCCCAAATTCCTGAAGCTGTCTCTCGACTCGGTGACGCCGACCACGGTGACCACCGGCAGCGATTCGGTGCTGACGGTCTCGGGCACGGTCACGAACATCGGCGACCGTGTGGTGGACGACGTCAGCATCCGCGTCCAGCGGGCGGCGGCGATCACCGCGCCTGCCGGGTTGCGTGCCACGCTGCGCCTCGACGAGGTCAACTACGACGTGAACGGCGACTTCGAGGATGTCGCGCAGCGGTTGAATCCGGGGCAGCGCAAGCAGTTCACGCTGAGCATCCCGTTGCGGTCCGAGAACGGCGCCACGTCGCTGGGCATCACGGAACCGGGCGTCTACCCGCTGTTGTTGAACGTGAACGGCGAACCCGCCTACGGCACGCAGGCCAGGCTCGACGACGCCAGGTTCCTGCTCCCGGTGCTCGGCGTGCCGCCCGTCGCGGGTGAAGAGGCCCCATCGGTGACCGCGCCCACCCACGCTCCGGTGGCGACGACGCTGCTGTGGCCGCTGGCCGACCGGCCCAGGCAGGTCGGGGGTCATCCGGGCAGCGTGGACGGCAAGGTGGAGCTCACCGACGACGAATTGGCCGCTTCGCTCGGCAAGGGTGGACGTCTCGATCAACTGCTCGCCGCGCTGGAGGGGACGTTGAGCCCCGGCGCGGGCCGCAACGCCGACCTGGCTTCGGCCGTGTGCCTTGCCGTCGACCCCGACCTGCTGCTCACGGTGCGCGCGATGACCAGGGGTTACCGCGTGCTGGCCAGCCCGTCCGATCCGGACGGCGCGACCAGGGCGGGCGCGGGCGCCGAACAAGCCCAGACCTGGCTGGACCGGCTGCGCGCGCTGGCCGGATCGATGTGCACCGTGGCGCTGCCGTTCGCGCAGGTCGATCTCACCGCGCTGGCCGCGGTCAACGATCCGGCGCTGTCCGCGCGCGCGGTCAGCGAACCGGCCGAGATCATCGATTCGATCCTTTCCACCCGGTCGGTGCGCGGGGTCGGCCTGCCGGATTCCGGCAGCATCGACGAAGGCGCGGGCCGGCTGTTGCGCAGCCATGGTTTCAGCACCGCAGTGCTCGCCTCGACGGCGGCGGTTCCGCAGGACAGCGTGGACTGGGCGCAGTCGAGCAGTGCGAGCCACCAGACCACGGCCGGTGCGAGCGAGGCCGGAGCCACCGCGGACCCGGTCAGCCCCGAAGTGGTGCGGTTGCCCGAGATCACCGCGATACAGCCCACCGCACCGGTACCAGCACCGCAGGTCACGGGCAGTCCGGCGCCGCCGGCCGCGGGTTCACCCGCTCCCGCCGCCGACCCGGCACTGCACGCGGTGACTTTCGACATCTGGTCCGCGACGGCGCTCGCCGCGGTGGGCTCCAATCCGCCCACCCCGCCCTTCACTCCGTCCCGGGTCCGCTACGACGTCACCAACGACTCGCGTGCGGCCCGCCTGCAGGACGCTCTCGGGGCGATCTCGTGGAGCGCGCTGCACCCGGAGGCGAGCCGTTCGCTGTTGCTGGTCCCGCCACAACAGTGGGGTGCCAACCGGGACGAGGCGACCGCGCTGCTGCGTCAGGTCGACCAGCTGCTGCGCGGCAATCTCGCCACCGCGCGTCCGTTCCACGATCTGGTGGCGTTGCCGCCGGACCCGCAGCCCTACGCGCTGGACTATCTGTCGCAGGCCGCGCAGGACGCGGTGCCGGACCGGTTCCTGCCGCCCGCGCGCGAGCAGAGCCGTCGAATCACCGAGATGATGCGCGCGCTGGTGGACGTGCCGGAGGCCGAACCGACGCCGCACGACTTCCTGACGCCGCTGCGCGACGATCTGCTGCGGGTGCTCAGCCTCTCCGATCGGCGTGCCGACGATGCGGCGCCGCCGGATACATTCGCCCAGCGGCGGCTGGACCAGAACACACGGACGATGGACAAGCTCTACCGCTCGGTCACCGTGCTACCGCCGGGAGGGGTGTACACGCTCGCGTCCGAGCAGAGCCCACTGCTGCTGGTCGCGCGCAACGACCTGCCGGTGGCCATCCGGGTGAGATTCCGGATCGAGGCGCCGGCCGAGACGAAGATCACCGATCCCGGCGAACAGCAACTCCCGGCGAACGGGTCGCGCTCCTTCCAGGTCCCGACCGAGGTGAGCGACAGCCGCAACCTGGTCATTCCGATCTCGCTCACCACGCCGGAGGGCGTCGCGCTCGGCAATCCCACCCAGGTCTCGGTGCGTTCGAATGCCTACGGCAAGGCGTTGGCGATAATTACCGGATGCGCCGCACTCCTGCTGCTCCTGCTGGCCGGTCGCCGCTTGTGGCGCCGGTTCCGCGGACAGCCGGATCCGGCCGACGAGGGTTTCGATCCGGGCACCAGGCGCCGGGTCAACCGCTATCGGCGTGCGCGCCTGCGCGTGCTGCGGGCGCAGGAACAAGAGCAGGAGCAGTTGCAGGAGACGCGGTGAGCGATCCCGCTTCGATCGGGTTACGAAAACCGCTGCTACCTGCATTGATGTGGTGCGGTGCGGTGTCGTGTGGCACGGTGGAGGACAATCACGGTGTTCCCCAGCCGGTCCGGCCCGGACGGGGGCCACTGACAGAATGTTCGCCGACCACGGCGAAACTTTGCGGCGAGCCGCGGCTCACCGCACCGATGGGGGTGCGGATATCCCGGCTGGTACAGGAGGCATGATGAGCGACGATGACATATCGGCTCATCGCCCTCGACCAAGCGACCGGTTCGACGGGCCGCCGGTGCGCCGAGCGCCGGTCGCGCCGTGGGAACGCGGCCCGGCTCCGGCCGAATCCGACCATCCGGACGTGAACGGCGGCCCATACAACGACGAACAGGCACCGCTGGTGCCGCGGATCAGTCGTCCTCCGGCCGCACCGCAGCCGCGGCCGGGTCAGCGCATGCCGCCACCGCCACCGCCCGGCGCGCAGCCGAGGCCGCCCGTGCCGCCACCGCCGCGCCCCGGCCCGGTGCCCAACCCGAACCCACGGCAGTATCCCGCTCCGCCGCCACCGGCCGGGCCCGGTCAACCGCGACCGCTTCCGCCCGGTCCGGCTCGCCCGGGACCCGCGCCTTCCGGCCCTCCCGGCGGCGCTCCTCGGCAGGCGCCACCACGCGTGCCGCAGTCCGGCGCGATTCCGGCCGTGCCGCCTCCGCCTCGGTCCGGCGCCATCCCTGCGGTGCCGCGTCCGCCTCGGTCCGGCGCCATCCCTGCGGTGCCCCGGCCCCCGCAGTCGGGTCCGATCCCCGCCACGCCGCGTCCGCCCCGCTCCGGGCCGATCCCGGTCGCCACGCCGGAGTCCGACCGCGTGCCGCCGCCGCGCTACGCCCCGCCGCAGCCACAGCAGTTCCCACCACCGCCGCGGCAACGGCCGGCCGGCCCGGTCCGGCACGACCCCGCCGAACCGGATCGCCCGCGGACCAGGGAGTGGCCCGCGGCCACCGACACCGCGGAGCCGCCGAAGGCGGACGAATCGAAGCAGAGCGCGAACTCCCGGCTGCTCAGCGACTCGGGATCGATCGCGTTCGCGACGCTGATCAGCAGGATCACCGGATTCGGCAAGCAACTGATGCTGCTGACGGTGCTCGGCCCGGCCATCGCCAGCGCGTTCACCGTCGCCAGCCAGATTCCGAACATGATCGCGGAACTGGTGCTCGGCGCCGTGCTCACCGCCATCGTGGTGCCCACGCTGGTGCGCGCGGAGCAGGAGGATCCGGATCGTGGTGCGGCGTTCGTCCGGCGCCTGGTTACCGCGGCTTTCGTGGTCCTGGCCACCGCGGCGCTGTTGGCGACGGCCGCGGCGCCGGTGCTGACCACCCATGTCTTCCTGTCCGACGACGGCAAGGTCAACACCGCGCTCACCACCGCGCTGGCGTTCCTGCTGTTGCCCGCGATCCTGTTCTACGGCATGTCGGCGCTGCTCACCGCGATCCTGAACACCCGGCAGATGTTCAAGCCCGGCGCATGGGCGCCGGTGCTGAACAACGTGGTCGTGCTCACGGTGCTCGGCTTGTACGTCCTGATGCCAGGCGAGATCACGCTGGATCCGGTCCGCATGAGCGATCCGAAGCTGCTGGTGCTCGGCGTCGGCGTCACGGTCGGCGTGGTGGTGCAGGCGGTCAGCCTCCTTCCGGCCATCCGCAGGGCGGGCATCGACCTGCGCCCGCTGTGGGGGGTCGACGCTCGCCTGAAGCAGTTCGGCGGCATGGGTGCGGCGATCATCCTGTACGTGCTGATCAGCCAGGCGGGCTTCGTGTTCGCCACGCGGATCTCGTCGCATGCCGACGCGGCGGGCCCGGCCATCTACAACAACGCGTGGCTGCTGCTGCAATTGCCGTACGGCGTCCTCGGTGTCACGGTGCTCACCGCGATCATGCCGCGGCTGAGCCGCAACGCCGCCGCCGACGACACGCCCGCGGTGGTCGACGATCTCTCCGCCGCCACCCGGTTGACCATGATCGCGCTGGTCCCCGTGGTCACCTTCCTCACGCTGGCCGGTCCCCAGGTCGGGCAAGCGCTCTACGGCTACGGCAACTTCGGTTCCGACGCCGAACGCCTCGGCCTCGCGGTCAGCTGGTCGGCGTTCGCGCTGATCCCGTACTCGCTGGTGCTGATCCACCTGCGGGTGTTCTACGCCAGGGAGCAGGCGTGGATTCCGACCTGGATCATCCTCGGCATCACCGCCGCCAAGATCGTCTTCTCCGCGCTGGCCCCGGTGGTCACCGACGCCGAGCACGTGGTGATCGCGCTCGGCGTCGCGAACGGCCTCGGGTTCACGGTCGGCGCCGTCGTGGGTGGTTGGCTGCTGCACCGCAGCCTCGGTGATCTCCGGATGGCCAATGTCGGCCGCACAGTGACCCGTGTCGTGCTTGCGTCACTCGCGGGCGGCGCGGTGATGTGGATCGTGGATCGGGTACTCGGCCTGGATCGACTGACCGCGTCCTTCCACGGCCCTGGCTCGCTGATCCGGGTGGCGATCACGGCGGTCGTCATGTTCGCGGTGGCCTTCGGCCTGATGCGACTCGCCGGAATCCCGGAGATCGTGGCCATCACCGTGGCCATCTCCCGGCGGCTCGGCTGGACCCCGCCCGCGCCGGATCTCGACCTGGAGAGCCCGGTCGAAGATCCGTATGTCACGCAGGTGCTCCGCAGGCCCGACCCCTACTTGGCGTACCCGCGGTTCGATCCGTACATGGACGCCCAGACCATGGTGCTGCCGGTAATCAGAGCCGATGCCGTTGACCGCACCGGCATGGGTGAGTTCCCGTACCCTGTTCGGCAGAGAAGCACAAGTGGCGAATTCGCCGGAACCTCGACATATCAGGGCGAAGGAGGACCGAGGGTGAGCGACGACGCGGTGGGCGGCGTCCCGGCCGCCGATTCTTCTGCGACCACGCCCGGCGGACTGTCCACCGATGTACCGCCGACCGCGGGGGAGCCGTTGGATCCCGCGTACGCGAACAAGGAGCCGGGTACGGCTCCGCCGGAACAGGACGCGGCGAGACCGCAGGAGAATCAGCTGCCGCCAAGGGATCCGATGTACGACACCGGGATGATCCCGGTCGGCTCGCCGGAGATGCCGCCGATGGGCGGCGAGAACTTGGGTGCACGGCGGATTCCGCGCGGCCCCAAGCTCATTCCGGGCGCTTCGGTGGCAGGCGGGCGTTACCGTCTGCTGGCGGGCCACGGCGGCGCCCGCGGCTTGAAATTCTGGCAGGCGCTGGATATCAAACTCGATCGCGAGGTCGCGCTGACCTTCGTCGACGCCGACCAGAAGGCGACGGAGAACTCCGGGCAGGACGGTCCTCAGGCGATCCTGTCCCGGACGCTGCGCCTCGGCCGGATCAACTCGCCGGGCCTCGCCCGCGTTCTGGACGTCGTGCGCGGCAGCTCCGGCGGCATCGTGGTGGCGGAGTGGACGCCGGGTCGCTCGCTGCGCGAGATGGCCGAGACGGTGCCGTCGCCGATCGGCGCGGCGCGGGCCATCCGCGCCCTCGCCTCGGCGGCCGAGCTGGCTCACCGCGGTGGTGGCTCGCTGTCCATCGATCATCCCGACCGGGTGCGCATCAGCGCCTCGGGTGATGCGGTGCTCGCCTTCCCCGGCACCCTCTCCGACTCCGACGCGCAGTCCGACGTGCGCGGTCTCGGCGCGATGCTGTACGCGCTGATCACCGCCCGCTGGCCGATCCGCTCGGGCGGTGTCAGCGGATCCGCGGCGACCGTCGGCGGACTCCGATTCGCCGACTTCGGCCCGGACGGCACTCCGGTGGAGCCGCGCCAGATCCGTCCCGAGGTGCCGTTCGAGATCTCCGCGGTCGCCGTGCGCTCGCTGGAGTCGAACAAGGGCGTGCGGACGGCGGCGACGGTCCAGCATGTGCTGGAACAGGCGTCGGTGGTCGATCAGAAGACCGATTTCATTCCGGTGCTCCGGCTCGGCCAGCGCGCGCCCGCGAACATGGACGACTCGCTCGCCGATCCCGAACTGCTCGCGGCCGAACGCGAGCGCTCGCAGCGGATGATGTGGATCATGGTCGGCCTCGGCATCCTCGCCGCGCTGGTGGTCGGCGTCGTCATCTGGTGGATGGTCAGCTTCTTCGCGCCGAGCGCCTCGGACGCACCGCTGAACGAACAGCGCAATATCGGCCTGACCACGAACAACCAGCCGGTTCCGACGCCGGCGGCCGCGGGCCCGAACCTCACGTCGACCGGTGTGCCGGTTCCGGTGACCGGGGTCTCGGTGTTCTCCCCGGAGGGCACCGCCGACGGCGTGGCCAACGTCCAGGCGGTGCTGGACAACGATCCGGGCACACAGTGGCGCACCGATCAGTACTTCCAGCAGTTCCCGGCGCTCAAGAAGGGGGTCGGGCTGCTGGCCACGCTGCCCGCCCCCGCCAAGCTCACGAATGTCTCGATCAACTCGGCCAGCGCGGGCACGTCGGTGGAGATCCGCACCTCGCCCACCGGCTCGCCGACGCTGGATCAGACCCAGCTGATCGGTTCCGCCCGGCTGGACAACGGCGTCACCGACATCCCGGTGCGCGCCGACCAAGCCGCACGCTACGTTCTCGTCTGGATCACCGGACTGGGGAATTCCGGAGGACAGTTCCAGACGGCTATCGCCGACATCCGTTTCGACGCCGCGCCCTAGCCGGGCTCCGCTTCTGCCGCACATTCCTTCGTGCGGGCCACTCGTCGCGCGACGTTGATCGTCGCGTGTTCCGCCGTACTCCGGTCGCTCATTTGGTTGCTGCCAAAACGTTACGGACGATATGATCTTGGAGCGCTCTCAGCAGGGGAGTTTCCAGGACGGGCGTTTCGATCATTTCGGTCCTGGATGCTGCGAGATCTCGGTGATGGTCAACCATGCCCGTTGCCGCCGTGAGAGCCGTCCAAGGGGTTGGCATTGTCGTCCGAAGTGAACGAGGAGCTGGGCAGGGGGGCGTCGCGGCCGGTGATGTGTCACGAGCGTTCCCTCGTGCTCGGTGAGTGCACCGATGTGGAGTTGTTGCAGGCGCATGTGAGTGGTCGGCGGCATGCGTTCGCCGAGTTGCTGCGCAGGCATAACGATCATCTGTGGCAGACGGCGTTGCGCACCTCGTATACGCGTGAGGACGCTGCTGATTCGTTGCAGGATGCGTTGTTGTCGGCGCATCGCACGGCGGGGGCGTTTCGTGCGGAGTCCCAGGTGCGTAGTTGGTTGCATGCGATCGTGGTGAACGCGTGCCTGGATCGTATTCGCCGCAACAAGACCAGGCGCGCGCTGTCGTTGTCGCCGGAGTCGATGCCCGAGCCGAGGGATGAGCGCGATGAGATGGCGGCGGTGGAGATGTCGATGGTCATCGATCGTGCGTTGTTCTCGTTGCCGCCGGAGCAGCGGACGGCGTTGGTCGCGGTGGATGTGGAGGGGTATAGCGTGGCCGAGGCGGCCGCGTTGCTGGGTGTACCGGAGGGAACGATCAAAAGCAGGTGCGCTCGCGGGCGACAGCGGTTGAAACAGCAATTGGATTATCTGCGTGATCCGGGGAACCGGAGGTAGTTGGGATGCGTCATTAATAGTGGCGAACCACTGAACGATTCAGAGGCAGGTCCCGTCGGCGAGGGGATCCCCGCGATGTCAGATGCGAACAACGGAGGTGCGATGGCTACCCGGTCCGTGCCGCAGCCCCCGTTCACGCCCGAATTGCTGGCCGACCTTCATGCCGACAATGTGACATCGGCGCAGCGCGAGCAGCTGTGGCCCGCGGTCTCGCGCGACCCGGAGGCAGTGCGGCACCTGGACGCGTTGGACGAGGTCACCACCGCGTTGCGTGCTCTCGGCCGGGATGAGCACATCGTCCATTCGATGCCGGAGGACGTGGCGGCCCGGCTCGCTCTGTTCATCGATGAACTGGAACCGCCCGAGGAGACTCCTGCCGAGAACGCCGCGGTTCACGAGCTTTCCCCCGCCCGGACGCGCGAATCCGCTGCGGCAGCAGAGGTTTCCGGAACCGCGCCGGTGGTTCTCGATGAGCATCGGCGCGGCAGATCCCGCTGGCTCGCGGCGGCGGCCGCGGCGATCGTCACGGTGGCGGGCGCCGGTGCCTGGTTCTCGACGTCCTTCGACGGCGATGCCCCCGCGCCCACGGCACAACCGACACCAGGGAACGACGACTGGGGTGACGATCTCACCGCCACCACGGCCCTCAGCGCGCTCGGCAGGCACACCGTCACCGGATCGCTGGCGGGCCCGGAAGCGCTCGAACGTTGTGTCCGGGCGAACGGTCTCGACCGCACGGTGCTCGGGTCGACCGACATCAGATTCCAGGGCGGCAACGCGGTGCTCATCCTGCTCAACGGCCCGCAACCGCCCAAGATCACCGCGCTGGTGGTCGGCACCGGCTGCGGCACCGGCGATCCACAGCGCAAGGCATTGCAGGACATCGGCTGACCTTGCGATCTGCGCCACGCACACGGGTGTGACCCGGACAAGCCGGGAACAACAGCCATTACCCTGTTGTTGACCGACACGTCCGATCGAATTTTCCCGGAAGGGCCCCATGAGCGAGCGTAGCGAGCAAAGAAACGACACCGGCACGCCAGTTCGCGACCTGATCATCATCGGCTCCGGACCCGCCGGTTACACGGCCGCCGTCTACGCGGGCCGTGCCGAGCTCCAACCGCTGCAGTTCGAGGGGACCCAGTTCGGCGGCGCGCTGATGACCACCACCGAAGTCGAGAACTTCCCCGGCTTCCGCGGCGGCATCATGGGCCCTGATCTCATGGAGGAGATGCGCGAACAGGCCAAGCGGTTCGGCGCGGATATCCGCACCGAGGACGTGGATGCCGTCGACTTGACCGGCCCGATCAAGAAGGTCGTCGTCGGCGGGGAGACCTTCGAGGCCTACGCCGTCATCCTCGCCATGGGCTCGGCCGCACGCTACCTGAACGTTCCGGGGGAACAGCGCTTGCTCGGGCGCGGTGTCAGCGCCTGCGCCACCTGCGACGGTTTCTTCTTCAAGGGCCAGGACATCGTGGTGGTCGGCGGCGGCGATTCCGCGATGGAAGAGGCGACCTTCCTCACCAAGTTCGCCGCCAGCGTCACCATCGTGCACCGCCGCGAGGAGTTCCGCGCCTCCCGCATCATGCTGGAGCGGGCGAAGGCGAACGAGAAGATCAAGTTCGCGCTCAACGCCGAAGTGGTCGAGGTGCATGGTGAGACCAGCGTCACCCACCTGACCCTGCGCGACACCAGGACCGGCGAGACCTCCGAACTGGCCGCCACCGGCCTGTTCGTCGCGATCGGCCACGACCCGCGCAGCGAACTCGTCAAGGGCCAGGTCGCCTTGGACGACGAAGGCTATGTACTGGTGCAGCACCCGACCACCGCCACCGAGGTCCCCGGCGTCTTCGCCGCCGGCGATCTCGTCGACCACACCTACCGCCAGGCGATCACCGCCGCGGGCACGGGCTGCCGGGCGGCCATCGACGCCGAGCGCTGGTTGGCCGACCAGGGCGACATCACCTCGAACACCCTCGCCCACGCGGGTGAGTCGGTAACCGTCTCCGCCAACTGAGCTCGCGCGAACGAGCAACACCTTTCATCTCGCTGTATCGCAAGGAGAAGACCCATGCCCGAGTCCGCCAACACGGTCACCGTCACCGACGCGTCCTTCGCCGACGACGTGCTGTTGAGTGAGAAGCCCGTCCTCGTCGATTTCTGGGCGGACTGGTGCGGACCGTGCAAGATGGTCGCGCCCGTCCTGGAGGAGATCGCGGCCGCGTACGCGGACAAGCTGACCGTCGCGAAGGTGGACGTGGATGCCAACCCGAGCACCGCCCGCGATTATCAGATCCTCTCGCTGCCAACTATGATGCTGTTCCGCGGCGGTAAGCCGGTCAAGCAGATCGTCGGGGCGAAGGGCAAAGCGGCTCTTCTGCGCGAACTCGAAGACGTCATCTGACGGCGCGATCCAACGACGCGCCGTACGATGCCTGGACCCGGGGATTGTCGAAACCCGGTCCGGGTCTGAGACAATCGACCGACGTTCCGGTCGTGCGAAGGTGTATCCCATCGCATGAGTGGGTACCCGCGGGTTTGACGGAAGGAAAGGGCTCTCACGCATGCACCGACTTCGTCACGGCGATTCCGGTCCAGCCGTAGCAGAGGTTCGGAGCACCCTGGCAAGCCTTGGGTTCCTACACACGCATATCGCTACCGACCACGCGGACACACGCGAGTACTGGAAGGACACCGAGGTCTCCTTCGACCACCAGCTCGACTCCGCGGTTCGCGCATTCCAGCAGCATCGCGGCTTGCTCGTCGACGGCGTGGTCGGCCCGGCCACCTACCGGGCACTGAAGGAAGCGTCCTACCGGCTCGGCGCGCGCACGCTGATCTACCAGTTGTCCGCGCCGCTGTACGGCGACGACGTGGCCACGCTTCAGCGCAGGCTGCAGGACCTCGGCTTTTACGTGCACCGCGTCGACGGCTACTTCGGTCCGCACACCCATGACGCGTTGACCGCTTTCCAGCGGGAGATCGGGCTGTCCGCGGACGGCATCTGCGGTCCCGACACCCTGCGCTCGCTGGATCTGCTCGGCGCCAGGGTGACCGGAGGCAATCCGCACCGGATCGCCGAGGAAGAGGTGGTGCACCGGGCGGGGCCCCAGCTGACGGGCAAGCGGATCGTCATCGATCCGGGTCTCGGCGGTCCCGACAAGGGTTGCGCCGTGCCCTCCGAATACGGCGAGGTCTACGAGTCGGAAATCCTCTGGGACCTGGCCAGCCGTCTGGAAGGGCGGATGGCGGCCACGGGCATGGAGACCTTCTTGTCGCGTCCGTGGGGCGCCAACCCCACCGACGCCGAACGCGCGGACACGTCCAACGCCTTCGACGCCGACTTGATGATTTCGCTGCGCTGTGCCACCAACCCGAGCCCGCTGGCCAACGGTGTGGCCGGGTTCTACTTCGGCAACTCGCACGGCTCGGTGTCCATGATCGGGCAGGTGCTGGCCGGGTTCATCCAGCGGGAGGTCGTCGCCCGAACCTCTCTGCAGGACTGCCGAACCCATGCGCGAACCTGGGATCTCTTGCGTCTCACCAAGATGCCCACCGTGCAGGTCGACATCGGTTATCTGACCAACGAATACGATGCCTCGGTGCTCACCAACCCGCGTATGCGCGACGTGATCGCCGAAGCCATCTTGATCTCGGTGAAGCGGCTGTACCTGCTCGGGCAGGACGACCAGCCGACCGGTACCTACACGTTCGCTGAGCTGCTGGCCGAAGAACTGGCCGCCGCGGACCGTATGTAGCCTCGGCTTTCTCGCAACGAAACGCCCCCTGCCTTCCGACTCGGCAGGGGGCGTTTCTGCGTTTGCGTCAGCGCGCCCCGATACGGGTCGGCGCGGTCATCGATGCCGCCGCGAGCAGCTGATCCAGCGCCCGTTCGACGTCTTCCTTCCAGCCGTGGTCGGAGTCGAGTTCCAACCGCAAGCGGGGGAATCGGTGATGCTGGGCCACGACCTCGAAGCCGACATCCTCCAAGAAGTCGGCGTCGATCATGCAGCTCTCGGGCGAGCACTCGGTCGTCGCACCCGCCCCCTTGATCGGTGCGCCGATCCGCTCGAGCAATGTCATCGAGCCGGATCGCTCCGCGAGTGCCTGCGTCGCCGGGTCGGTACGGATGCCGAACGCTTCCAGAGCGCGCACGCCACGGCGCACCAGATCGGCTACCACGGCCTGGACCAGGCGATGGGCTACATCGACACCCTGATACGGGAATTCGGCCCGCAGCGTGGTCAGCAGGACCGCGTCCGGGCTCACGGGGGAGGTGGGGAAGAGCGCGGCCCGAGGTACCACCCTCGGCGGTGCGTAGAAGGCACAGCCGGCGACGCTGCCGTCGACGTTCGCCACCTGTCCGCACGAACCCCACTCCAGCATGACCGTGGACAGCCAGGCTTCCTTCTCGAACACCGGATCGCTGAAATTGCGCGAGTCCTCCGCCACCGCGGGGTCCATCTCCCAGAAGACACAGCGCCGCGCATGCGCGGGAAGCTTTTCCAGTCCGCCGAGGGTTAGTGCTGTGACGCTGGTCGACACCGCTCTGCTCAGCCTCCAGCTGTCCGATTCATCCACGCTCACGTCGCATCAAAGTTTGCTCGCCAGCAAGAATAAGCGATCAAGGGGAACCCGCCTCATTCCATGTCGCTGTGCTGTTGGTCAAAAGAACTTGTGTTGCTTCGCCGGGAGCGACGCGCGCTCCACGACCGCGCGAAACCCTGCCGTCACAGTGACGTTTCGGCCGGGAACTCGCACCTATCGAAACCACAAGTTTAATTTCGTCACTTCTGTCACACCTGGGGCGCGCTCTGCTCCATCAGGGCGACGATCCTTTCGAGGTCTTCGACCGACCCGAACTCGACGACGATCTTGCCTTTGCGCTTGCCCATACTCACGAGGACCCGGGTGTCGAAGGAGCCGGACAGCCGATCGGCCACGGCTTGTAGGCCCGGCATCTCGATCGGCTTGCGACGGACGACGGGAGAGGGCGCGGCCGCGTCCTGCTCTCGGTTCGCCAGCATGACAGCTTCCTCGGTGGCCCGGACCGAGAGTCCCTCGGCGACGATTCGGGCGGCGAGCACCTCTTGAGCGTCCGCACCCGCTTCGAGACCGAGCAGTGCTCGCGCGTGCCCGGCGGACAGTACGCCCGCCGCGACCCGGCGCTGCACCGGGATCGGCAACTTCAGTAGACGGATCATATTCGTCACGACCGGTCGAGAGCGGCCGATTCGCGCAGCCAATTCCTCGTGGGTGACGTCGAATTCCTCCAGCAGCTGCTGGTAGGCCGCCGCCTCTTCGAGCGGGTTCAGCTGCACCCGGTGGATGTTCTCCAGCAGGGCGTCGCGCAACATCGACTCGTCCGCGGTCTCCCGGACGATCGCGGGAATGGCGGCCAGGCCCGCTTCCTGGCACGCTCGCCAGCGCCGCTCGCCCATGACCAGCTGATAGCGGTCCACACCCGGCTCGGTCCGGCGCACCACGATCGGCTGCATCAGACCGAATTCGCGGATCGAATGCACCAGCTCGGCTAGGGCGTCTTCTTCGAAGACCGTGCGCGGCTGCTTCGGATTCGGCTCGATCTGGTCCGGCGGGATCTCCCGGTAGATGGCTCCGCCGGCCTCGAGTTCGGCGTTGTCGGCCGGATCCGGTACCCGATGCAGATAGGTGGAAGGGGGCTGCGGCCCGACCGGATCCAAGCCGATGACACTCGCAGCGGCGCTGCTGAGGCCCGGAGAGGCCGTCGGTGTCGTCGGAATCAACGCGGCGAGACCGCGCCCGAGCCCACCCTTCTTCGCCTGACTCATCGGTCTACCGACCCCTTCCTCGTTCCGCCACCAAACCGGACTGTGCCGGGCGGCGACCCGGCCCGCCGAGTCACTCCGCCGACTTCGTCGCGGCGACGCGCGGGACCGCGCGGGCCGCCATCTCGCGTCCGGCATCCAGGTAGCTCATCGCGCCCCGGGAGCCTGGATCATAATCGAGCACCGTCATGCCGTAACCCGGCGCCTCCGACACCTTCACGCTGCGTGGGATCACCGACCGCAGCACAACATCGCCGAAGTGCCCGCGGACCTCCTCGGCGACCTGGTCGGCCAACTTGGTGCGACCGTCGTACATCGTGAGGATCACGGTCGACACGTGGAGCTCCGGATTCAGGTGCGCCTGCACCAGTCCGATATTGCGGAGCAACTGACCGACGCCCTCCAGCGCGTAGTACTCGCACTGGATCGGGATCAGCACCTCCTTCGCCGCGACGAGCGCGTTCACCGTCAGCAGACCCAAGGAAGGCGGGCAGTCGATCATCACGTAATCAATGTCGTAACCGGCGATGTTCGCCTCTTGGATCGCGGCTTTCAGCCGACCCTCCCTGGCCACCATCGACACGAGTTCGATCTCGGCGCCCGCCAGATCGATGGTCGCGGGGATGCACAGGAGACGCTCGCTGTGCGGGCTCGTCTGGATCGCGTCCCTCACCGAGACCTCGCCGATGAGCAACTCGTAGCTGGAGGGAACGCCCGAATGGTGCTCGATGCCCAGGGCGGTGCTGGCGTTGCCCTGTGGGTCGAGATCGATCACGAGAACCGTCATCCCCTGATGCGCCAGGGCAGCCGCCAGATTCACGGTGGTGGTCGTCTTCCCGACCCCGCCCTTCTGATTGGCGATCGTGATGATGCGTTGCTCGTGCGGTTTCGGCACAGTCACCTTTCCTGGATGGAGGACCTGACTTGCACGTTGCGCTTCGGCAGCGATCGGGGTCTCACTGGGGGAGATGTGCCCGAACGGCGTATTTCCGAATGCCTCCGCGTCGAAATTGCTGGAGTCCAGCATCCCCGGCACGCGCGACGTTGTTTCCCGTGAAACATTCGCCGGACCGCTCGACATAGACAGCTCCTAACCCGAGAAACTTCAGAACACGTACGCGCGATAGGACAGATCGGCGCCGTGCCAGCAACAGCCTTTGTCGGATCGAACACGATGCACAACCGGGTCCGCGGCGCCCGATCGACCGAGCGGAGCTCCTCGCCGCTGTGACAACCAGATCCCTCCGTGGCACCTACGCTCACGCCCGACGGACACTAGCTTGCCAGCACTGAGCGGTTTAAGAAAGCTGAATCGCGGCGAGGCGCAAAGCGACACGCAAATCCGCACGAATTCACTCCGCCACGCGCGCTGTTTCACATGAAACATTGGCCGCGAACCAGGGGGCGGGACGGTTCGACCTCACGTGGCGGACCCAGCATCGAAGACCGGACAGCTGGGTCGCAGCGACGGTTTGGCCGACCTGCTTCCGGCCGCCTCGACGAGCGTCCTCCGTCCAGGGATGCTTCTTCGTTCCATGGGATGGGCTCGCCTGGCCACGAAGGGGCGGACGACGAGGCGATGGACGTTGCAGCGGCCGATGGCGATCACGGACAGGGGATTCCACCATGCCTTGGGAGTGCATCGGCGTCGGGTGCCTGGATCGCACTCGCGTCATGCCAGGGCTGCTGAGCGGAAGCGGTCGAGGTTCCATTGCGCGCCGCACTGAGCCATCGGCGTTCCGCTTGGGATGCGGCAGCGATCGAGTGTGGCAGAGGCGGAGAAGCGCTCCGCCGGGAAAGCTGGAGCATACGCAACCGCATCGCCAATGGAAGATCGGCCGCTGGCGACCTGAGTTGAGGGGAAGTATCAGCCACTCGGTTCAGCCCTCTGCTCATCACCGCACACGATGTTTCACGTGAATCATCGTGTGCCGCAATCTCCAAGCTTGCGCACGCAGCGCCCGCAGATGGCCCACCGCTCGCGACTCGGTGCACTGGTCGCCCCACCGGCAGACAACCATTCTCCAGCGTGGGCGTTGGCTCAGGGGAGGGGGAGTCACCTCGGGGCCCACCGCCTGTCCATTGCGGGAGAGCGCAAGAACTGGGCGTGCGGACGAGCGGTGGACACGGAAGCCGAAGACTTGCTTATCGCGGGCACAGCCGCATCATGCCCGTGTTGTATACCCACCCCACTGCCCCTCCAAATTCACCGCCCCTCCGGTCTTTCGCGCCTTTCGTTCGTGCGTGCCCTTCACTCGTGCGTGCTCTTCACCTTCTGCGATCTCCGCTCATGCGCGCTCTCGGTTCTCGCGCTCTCCCACCCTTCCTCGCGCTCAGTTCTTCCTCGCGTCCGCTCGTCCGTGCGCTCGGCTCTTCCGTGTCCACCGTTCGTCCGCGCGCCCGGTTCTCGCGCGCTCCTCGGCTCGTCCGCGACCTCCGCTCGTCCGCGACCTCCGCTCGTCCGCGACCTCCGCTCGTCCGCGCCCTCTGCTCGTCCGCGCGCTCGACTCCTCCGTGTCACCGCTCGTCCGTGCGCTCCGCTCGTCCGCGCCCTCGACTCCTCCGTATCACCGCTCGTCCGAGCGCTCAGTTCTCGCGTCTCCGCCCTTCCGCGCGCTCAGTTCTCGCGCACCCCGGCTCTTCCGTACCCACCGCTCGTCCGCGCCCTCGGTTCTCGCGCTCTTCCGCCCTTCCGCGCTCTCCGCCCTCCGCTCGTCCGCGCCTTCCGCTCGTCCGCGCCCCCTCGGCTCTCGTGCCCACCACGTCCGCGTCTCCACCCTTCCGTGCCTCCGCCTCCGTCTGTGCCCTCCGTCATTCCGTGCACATCTACTGCGTTGGCGCGCCTTGCTCCTTTTCTTTTCGTACGCCACACCTTGCGCGCTCAACTCTTCTGCGCGGTTCACCAATCTGCGCCCCTCGAGAATGCGCCCCGCTATCGCTATTCGCGCACTCCTCTCATCTGCGCAGCCGCACATCCACTCTGCGCGCACTCACCTTCGCCTCTGCGCACTCCCCTCACCGCTCCGCATGTGCGTCGTTGGCGCGAACCAAGTCGGGGACGCAATTGGAATGGCCCCGGGCGTAGAACACTCGACCGTTTCTGCTCCGCAACCCGGCATGACGCGAGGGCGCTATCCAAATACTCAACGGACTGGCTTGGCCTGCCGCGCCGCGAGGCACACGTAGTCACGCTCGGCTAACGTCCGTCTGCAAGAGGACACCGAAGGCTCGTTCGCACAGCGCTCCTAGAAGCGGCAGATCTTCTGCCGCACCGCGATCTTCAGAGATGCAGAGGACTCCATTAACCGTCGCGCGGTGGATGATCGCACCGGCTCCCGCCCGTGCCCGCCCCTCCTGCCGAAGATGGTCCTTCCGACCTCACCCGGCCGCGAGCGGCGGCTACAACGCATGACACGTCGTGGCCCAACAAGAAGCCGACTGATTCACGTGAAACATTGGGATGCTCAAGCGTGCTGGCTACGAACCGCGTGTTCTGGCTCGGATCCACGTGAAACATACGGAGGCGGCAGCCCTTCGACTTGACGTCGCCCAACCAGTGAAGCGACCTCGCCACTGCCTCGAATGGATCCTCCTCGGGAGTCGGGCGCCGCCAAACGTCGCGGTCCTGTTGTCGCCTCCCTCGGGGTGAACGGGCTGGTGTCCCTTTGCCAGCAACGTGTCCGACGGACGCGAGGCACTGACGTTGGATGCGAACAGTCCACAGCCCCTGCGGATCCGCCGCGTCGAAATCGACGCGGACAACGCGCGAATGCGGGGGCGCGCCTGCCTGATACGGATCTACAGCCGGGCGACTCGGCACGCCTGGATGATGTTTTCGCGCGGCCGATGGCGATCGCGGTGGGATTCCGGGGTAGCGAACATATCCGCTTGCCCGTGTTCGACTTTCATCATTTCGTCAGAGTGACGAAATGCGCCCACGTCCCAGGTCGGGCATGGAACCTTCGGCATCGAAGCTTCTACTTGGCCTTGCGCGCTGCACGCTTGCGCCCGCGCTCCTTCGCCGCCGTCCGCCCTGCTTTACCTTCGCGTTCGACCGCGCGTTCGGCCCGTCGCAGGGAACTGCGCTCGGCGCGGGGGAGCCGCTCGGCGCTGATCACCATTGTCGGCGTGGCCACCAGGCCGACACCGCATTGCAGCACGACCGCATTGCCGGCTCCGGCTTTCGCCAGCGCGGCGCCATCACGTTCCAGTTCTTCTGCTGCGCTGGAACCTTTGAGTGCGAGCATGTGCCCGTGGTCGCGTAGGAGGGGGAGTGACCACTGAGCGAGTTTGCCGAGCGGGGCTACCGCACGAGAGGTGACAACGTCCGCGCCACCGGCTTCTTTCATCACACCGGACTGCTCGGCCCGTCCTCGCACCACGGTTACATCCAAGTCCACCGATTCGATGAACTCGCTCAGGAACACGGTTCGGCGCAGCAATGGTTCGACCAGGGTGATCCGCAGGTCCGGCCGCGCGATCGCAAGCGGGATACCGGGCAAGCCGGCGCCACTGCCGATGTCGACCACGGACGCTCCCTCAGCGATCAACTCTCCGAGGACTGCACAGTTGAGGATGTGGCGATCCCAGAGGCGGGGCACCTCGCGTGGGCCGATCAAGCCGCGCTCCACGCCCGCGGTCGCGAGCGCTGTGCAATATCGACGCGCGAGATCGAGTCGGTCGCCGAAGACGGTGGCCGCCGACGCGGGTGGCTCCAGCTCCGCGGGTACCGCGGCGGCTCCACCGAGATCTCGTTCCACGTGAAACATCCTTCCGAACTCGGGTCGATCTACGAGCGAGCAATCGGGCTCCGGACACGAACAAGGCCCCCGATCCGAAGACCAGAGGCCCTATCCAACCACTACCCGTGCGGGCCGCGAAACATGCCGCCCGCTTGGAGATGCCGTGGGTCAGCCGGGAACGACCACCACGTGCCGGTTCGGCTCCACGCCTTCACTCTCGCTGCTGACGCCCTCCACGGCGGCCACCGCGTCGTGCACGATCTTGCGCTCGAACGGCGTCATGGGTGCGAGCGACTCCGGCTCGCCGGAGTCCAGCACTCGCTGCGCCGCCGCCGCTCCGAGCTCGCTCAGTTCGGACCGCCGTTTGGCCCGCCACCCTGCTACGTCCAGCATCAGTCGGCTGCGCACGCCGGTCGCCTGCTGGACGGCGAGACGAGTCAGCTCCTGCAACGCGTCGAGCACCTCGCCGTTGCGTCCGACGAGCTTCGTCAGATCACGTCCGCCGTCGATGCTCACCACCGCGCGGTCGCCTTCCACGTCGAGATCGATGTCGCCGTCGAAGTCCAGTACGTCGAGCAACTGCTCGAGGTAGTCGCCGGCGATCTCGCCTTCCTCGATGAGCGCTTCCTCGGCATCGGTCACGACATCGCCGGTGTCCGCCTCGGCGTTCGCCATCGTCGTCGCCACGGTGGCATCCCCTCCGTCGGTCTCAACAGTCATTTGATTTCCTTCATCTGCTCATCGCGCGCGCCGGGCAATCGCCGCCGGGCGGTATTCGCGATCAAGGGTTGCTCAGCGGTCGAGGTGGGCGGGTCAGCCCACCGATCGGTCGTCAGCGCTTGCGCTTCTGATTCGCCCTACCCCGGTTGCCCGGCCGTTTCTGGCCGGCCGGTCGGCGTTGAGCCGCGGCCTGCTTCGACGGCTTCGCGGTGCCATTCGTCGATGCGACAGCAGTGTCCTCGTCCGACCCGGCATCGGCCGCGGCGGCGGATGCCGGCTTCTTCTTCACGTTGACCGGTTTGGCGCCGGGCTTCGGCGCGTTCTGCGCGCGCTGCTCCAGTTTCGCCTGCTTCTTGGCTTCTTCTTCTTTCGCCATGCGACCGAACACGAGGTGCTGCTGCCCGTAGGTCCAGATGTTGTTGGAGACCCAGTACAGCAGGATGGCGATGGGCAGGAACGGGCCACCGACGAGCACGCCGAGGGGGAACACCCACAGCGCGAGCTTGTTCATCATCGCGGCCTGCGGGTTGGCCGCGGCTTCCGGCGTCTGCCGTGCCACCGACGCGCGGGCGTTGAAGTGGGTTGCCAGACCCGCGATGACCATCAGGGGAATTGCGACGAGCGCGATGCTCAGCTTGCTCGGTACGCCGCCGTAGCTGGCGAATGCCTGCAGTTCGTTGACGGGTGTGGTGATGAACGCCGAGATCGGCGCGCCGAAGATACGGGCGCTCAGGAAGGACTGGACATCGGTTGCACTGAAGACGTAGTTCGCGGTGTTCGCGTTCTGCTCCGGCGTCATCCCGAGCTGACCGAGGCCGTGGCCGGTCCTGTTGAACGAGCGAAGCACGTGGAAGAGTCCGAGGAACACCGGGACCTGAGCGAGGATAGGCAGGCAACCCATCAGCGGGTTGAAACCATTGTCCTTCTGCAGCTTCTGCATCTCGACCGCCATCTTCTGGCGATCGTTCTTGTATTTCTTCTGCAGCTCTTTGATCTGCGGCTGCAGTTCCTGCATCTGCTTGGTGGTGCGCACCTGCTTGACGAACGGCTTGTAGAGCACCAGGCGCAAGGTGAACACCAGGAACACTACGGCCAGCGCCCAGGTGAGACCGTTGTCCGCGCCGAACGCGAACCCGAAGACCCGATGCCAGAACCAGAGGATCCAGGACACCGGGTAATAAATGAAGTCGAGCACGGCTCTATGCACTCCCGTCGTTCGTGTCGCCGATCACCGCGTGCGGCGATCCTTTACAAGCGTTCGGCTCCGACCGCGGTTCGGCGGGCAGGCTCGGTTCCTGCGTCGCCGCGTCGGTCGCTGACCCGTCCGCCGGCTCGGCGCAGGATGTGCTCCGCTTCCGCTCCGGGACGGGGTCCCACCCACCAGGGTGCCAGGGCGCGCATTTGGCCAAGCGCACGACCGTCAGTCCGAGCCCGATGAACAGGCCCCGAGTGCGCAGTGCGGTAACCGCGTACGCGCTACAGGTCGGGGTGAAACGGCACACCGGCATGCGGGTGGGGGAGACGTAGGTCCGATACAGCTCGATCGAAAAGATCAGCACGTTCACGGGCAGTCTGGCGATCTTCGCCCAAAGGCTCATGCCCGGCCGCCCGTCGACACGCCCGTCTCGGCGGCGAGGCCGAGCTTGCGCAGCGCGGTGCGTACCTGGCGCAGCAGGTCCTCCGACGAAGCCGTCGCGGCGCCCGGAAGCGCACGGATCACGACATCGGTCCCTGGCGGCAGTTCGTCGACCACCTGGGCGCACATATGACGCAGGCGGCGGGCAACGCGATGTCGAATCACCGCGTTGCCCACCGCCTTGCTGACGATCAACCCGAACCGCGGCCCGCCTACGCGGACCAGCAGGTCGTCCGGGACCTGATCATGTCGTCCATTCGCGCCCACAACTCCGTCATACCCGTGTGCGAGCGCATGCACGACCAGATCACGCCTCCCGATTCGCTGGCCGCGGCGCACCGTCCGGGAGAAGTCGGCACGATGATGCAACCGATACGGCTCAGGCAACACCCGAGCGTCCGAGAGCGAAGATCAGGCAGTGAGGGAGGCGCGGCCCTTACGGCGACGCGCCGAGACGATGGCGCGACCCGCACGGGTGCGCATCCGGAGGCGGAAGCCGTGAACCCGCGCCCGACGACGGTTGTTCGGCTGGAACGTCCGCTTGCCCTTGGCCACGGTCAACACTCCTCGAGTAGGCGGGCACCAGGTGGTGCCCGAAGCTTGTCGGTGATACGTATATTGCGCGAATGAATCGCAGGTCTGGTCATCATCGGCGCGTGTCGGTCCTGGCGCACAGTCGGTCGATCACGACCTAAACGCGGTCAGCACAAGACCGCCACCGCACCAAGGGGTGACTGTACGAGGGTACTGATCGGTCCGAGACGGGTCAAACTCGACCCCCCTCTTCTACGGCCCCGGCGACCAGGCGGAATCGATCGTCCGGAGTCAGGCGTTCCGGCCATCCCCGTGAGTTCGTCCACACCCCTAGCCATCGCGTAGGCCTGGCCACTAAGGTACGTAGCCAGACGATTGCTGTAGAACCGCAGGTCGCAGCGTTGCCCTTTCCGCGCAGGCGCGCGTTTCACAGTTCCCCAGGGTTCTCCACATCTGTGGATAATTGTGTGGAAAGACCCCTGGAGTGGCATATTCGTAGGGCCGACGGTGCCCACGCCGCTGTCCTGATGGGGGACCCGGACAGCGTCCGAACCGGTTACGGACGTACGCAGGATCACGGGACCACCCCCGAGCATCACCTTCCACGCGTGCCCCGGCCGTCTGCTCCTATCGACCTACTCCGGGGAGGAAACTGCATGGACGACGAGCAGAACGTGCTGGCCACGGTATGGCCCGAGGTTGTGAGCGAGCTGACCACCGGATCGCCGGACGGCGCCATCCCTCCGGTCACCCGGGCGCAGCAGGCCTGGCTGAAACTGGTCAAGCCGCTGACGGTCGCACAGGGGTTCGCCCTGCTCTCGGTGCCCTCGTCGCTGGCTCAGGAGGCCATCGAACGCGATCTGCGCGAGCCCATCCTCCGTTCCCTCGGCCGCAGGCTCGGCCCCCAGGTGGAAGGACTCGGCGTCCGCATCGCCGCCCCGACCACCCCGACCGTCGACCGCCAGAGCAACACCCCACGGCACGCGCGGATGACGAGCAGGCCCGAGCGCCCACGAGAAGGCCGGCCTCCCGCCTCCTACCCCGGTTCGGAATTCCCCGGCCGCGACGCGTACCCGGGGCCGCGTTATGCACAACCCGCCGCCGACTTCCCCGCGGCTTCTCCTTACAACGACAGCTCCGACTACCCCGGCGCCGACTACGGGCAGGACTTCGCCCCGCCGGAGGAGTACCGCCAGCCGGAGTACGCCCATACCGACTATCCACAGCACGGTGAGTACTCCACGACGGCCGAGCTGCCCATGATGTCCGGGCCGGACGCCGCACCGCGCCGCGAACCCGGACTCCCGCCGCGCCGGGAGTCTGCCATCCCGCCGGGGCAGGAGTCACTGTTCAACCCCGAACCGTCGCCTGGCAGTGCGCGCGGCCCGCTCCGTGCACCGCTGCGCGAGACCACCGACGACGACTCGGGACCGGCGCACGATCCGGTACGTGAGCCGGTCGCCGAACGTCCGCGCGGCGATCATGACGACGAGCCCGTGGTGAACGTCCGCAACTCGTGGCCCACCTACTTCGCCAAGTCGCAGGAATCGCCCGCTCCGTCGACGTCCTCGGCCAGCCTGAACGCGAAGTACACCTTCGAAACCTTCGTCATCGGCGCGTCCAACCGCTTCGCGCACGCGGCGGCCGTGGCCATCGCCGAAGCCCCCGCCCGCGCCTACAACCCGTTGTTCGTCTGGGGCGCCTCGGGATTGGGCAAGACGCACCTGCTGCACGCGGCGGGTCATTACGCGCAGCGTCTCTTCCCGGGTATGCGGGTCAAGTACGTGTCGACCGAAGAGTTCACCAACGACTTCATCAACAGCCTGCGCGACGACCGCAAGGTCGCGTTCAAGCGCCGTTACCGCGAGACCGACATCCTGCTGGTCGACGACATCCAGTTCATCGAGGGCAAGGAAGGCATCCAAGAGGAGTTCTTCCACACCTTCAACACGCTGCACAACGCGAACAAACAGATCGTCGTCTCCTCGGATCGTCCCCCCAAGCAGCTGGCCACGCTGGAAGAGCGGCTGCGGACGCGATTCGAATGGGGACTGATCACCGATGTGCAGCCGCCGGAGCTGGAGACGCGCATCGCCATCCTGCGCAAGAAGGCGCGCATGGACCGGCTCGATGTGCCGCACGACGTGCTGGAGCTGATCGCCAGCCGGGTGGAGCGCAACATTCGCGAGCTGGAGGGCGCGCTGATCCGGGTGACCGCGTTCGCCTCGTTGAACGGCCAGCCACTGGATCTTCCGCTGGCCGAAGTGGTGCTGCGCGACCTGATGCCGGACACCGCGGCGCTGGAGATCAACGCCGCCACGATCATGGCCGTCACGGCGGAGTACTTCAACACCACGTTGGAGGAGCTCACCGGTCCCGGTAAGGCTCGCCCGCTGGCCCAAGCCAGGCAGATCGCCATGTATCTGTGCCGCGAGCTGACCGACCTGTCTTTGCCGAAGATCGGCCAGGCGTTCGGCCGCGACCACACCACGGTGATGTACGCGGAGAAAAAGGTACGCAAGGAGATGACCGAGCGGCGCCGCGTCTACGACCAGGTGCAGGAACTCACAGCCCGGATCAAGCAGCGCTCTCGCTGAGCGGTATCCACACCCGAGCACCGCCCCTGACCTGGGGCGGTGCTTTTTTGTGGGTTGTGGATTCCTCGAGGAATCCTTGTGGAGTCCTCGAGGAATCCACTGGTTTGTCCACCGATCCGCTAACAGGGCGCGGTGATCGCCTCCTCGAGTCCCCTCACAGGGAGAATTCCACAGTTTCCCCAGGCATGTTTGCGCACAGGCGCTGACCTGGGACCTGTCCGGATCGGGCCTTGTGGATTCCTCGAGGAGTCCGTGTGGAGTCCTCGAGGAATCCTCGAGCTGTCCACGATTCTGTGCACATGTGTGAACAACCGGGTGAATCCGGTGGAACAACTCGAGGACCACTCGAGGATGAATCTGGGACAACTGCGGAACCTCCACAGACCCCTCGCGTTCATCCTCGAGACACTCCACGGCCATCCCCACGGCACCACGCCCCCTGAGCAGCGGATTCGGGCGCAGTCCACAGAATCCACAGCGCCTACTACTACTTCAGTTCTTCTCATTAGAGATCTCTCTTCAAAACAGGGTGTGTGGAAAGTCGGTCGGACGCCGCACCTTCGCCGGCGGTCCCGGTTTCTGCGCAAGGACCACAGGGGATCCACGAGTGCCGAAGCCGGACCGGCATCCGTCATCCGTGCCCGCGGTATGCCCCCGACTCGGTCCCCGTGCTCCGCCCGCTCGTCCGCGCTCAGGACTCGCCTATTCATGGCGCCGGAGGGTCGGGCTAGGTGCACGTCGCTCGCGCGGGTACGGTTTGATGTCTGTCGCCTGTGCCAGACTGCGAAGGCGGCCGATTCGGCAGGACCCTTTCGAGCACCGACACTGACGAGCCGACAACAGATCACGGAACCGGGAGAGGACAGATCGGGCGATGGAGCTTGCAAGCATGAAGTTTCGGGTCGCCCGCGAGGATTTCGCCGAGTCCGTCGCCTGGGTGGCGCGCAGCCTGCCGTCCCGGCCTCCGGTTCCGGTGCTCGGCGGCGTGCTGCTGGTCGCCGACGAGGACGGTCTGACCGTTTCCGGTTTCGACTACGAGGTCTCCGCGCAGGTGCGGGTCGCGGCCGAGGTCGCGGGCCCGGGCCAGGTACTCGTCTCCGGTCGTCTGCTGGCCGACATCACCAAGGCGCTGTCCAACAAGCCCGTCGACGTCTCCGTGGACGGCACCCGCGTGCTGATCACCTGTGGCAGCGCGAAGTTCTCGCTGCCGACCATGCCCGTCGAGGACTATCCCCAGTTGCCCGAGGTGCCCCAGCAGACCGGTGAACTGAGTGTGGATGTCTTCGCCGAGGCCGTCGGGCAGGTCGCCGTCGCCGCGGGCCGCGACGACACCCTGCCGATGCTGACCGGTATCCGCGTCGAGATCGAGGGATCCAAGGTCGTTCTCGCGGCGACCGACCGGTTCCGCCTCGCCGTCCGGCACATCGAGTGGCAGCCCGCGCGCGCCGATATCGAGACTTCGGTGCTCATCCCTGCCAGGACGCTCTCGGAGGCCGCCAAGACGCTCGGGCCCTCCGACGCGCCCGTTCAGCTGTCCCTGGGCACCGGTGCGGGGTCTGACGGCCTGCTCGGCATCGTGAACGCGGGCCGCCGGACCACCACCCGCCTGCTCGACGCGGAATTCCCCAAGTTCCGCCAGTTGCTCCCCAAGGAGCACACTTCCATCGCCACCCTCGCCGTCGCCGCGCTGACCGAAGCGATCAAGCGCGTCGCGCTGGTCGCCGAACGAGGCGCGCAGGTGCGGCTGGAGTTCTCCGCCGACGGCCTGCTGCTGTCCGCGGGCGGTGACGACGCGGGCCGGGCCGAGGAGTGGCTGGAGGCCGATTTCCGCGGTGAATCGCTCACCATCGCGTTCAACCCCGGCTACCTCATCGACGGCTTGTCCGCCCTGCACTCCGACCGTGTCACCTTCGGCTTCACCACGCCGAGCAGGCCCGCGGTGCTGCTGCCCGCCTCCGACGAAGAACCCGAGGTGCTCGACTCCGGAACGTTCGCGGCGTTGTCGAGCCCGTACATCTATCTGCTGATGCCGGTCCGGCTGCCGGGCTGATCGCCTGTGCATGACCTGGTTCCGTATGGATCCGCGCCGCGTGGTCCAGCGCGGGTGAACGGTGATGCGGCTGGAAACTCCCCAGCGACGTCGGAGAAATCGGTTTACGTGCAGTTGGGGGCGAACTTTATCCACAGGTGCTCCACAGGGCTGCGGCGCGCCGTAGGGCATCCGCGCAGGACGGCGACGATGTACCGATCGGCGGGAATGTCCGCTTCGGCCCAGGCAGGGGCGCGATAGCGGATGTTCGTCCGAACTCTGTCGCTGCGTGACTTCCGCTCGTGGGAGTATGCGGAACTCGAATTATCCCCAGGTCGAACCGTTTTCTTGGGATCGAACGGCAACGGCAAGACAAACCTGTTGGAAGCGGTCGGCTACCTGGCCACGCTCGGTTCGCATCGCGTCGCCTCGGAAGCTCCGTTGATCCGCACCGGGGCCGAGCGGGCCCGGGTCGGCGCCACGGTGGTCAACACCGGCCGCGAGCTCCGCATCGATGTGGAGCTGAACCAGGGCAGCGCCAATCGCGCGCAGATCAACCGCTCACCGGTCCGCCGGACGCGGGAGGTCCTGGGGATTCTGCAAACCGTGTTGTTCGCGCCGGAGGATCTCGCGCTGGTGCGCGGTGACCCGGGCGAGCGCCGTCGATTCATGGACGAGTTGTGCACAATCCGCCTCCCCAGATTGGCCGCGGTTCGCGGCGACTACGACCGGGTGCTACGCCAGCGCTCGGCACTGCTGAAAACGGCTGGGCGGCAAGCTCGGTCCAAGGCCGATCTGAGCACCCTCGACGTGTGGGACGGGCACCTCGCCGCGCACGCGTCCGTTCTGCTCGCCCAGCGGCTGCGCTTGGTGCACGAACTCGCGCCGTATCTGGCTCGGTCCTATGCTTCGATCGCCCCGGAGTCGCGGCCCGCCGCGATCGCCTATCGCAGCGCCGCGCTGCCCCCGGAATTCCTGGACCCGGCCAGGGCGCCGCGCCCGGAGGACCAGGAGGAGCTGGAGGGGATCCTGCTGCGCGAGCTCGCCGCCGCGCGACCGAGGGAACTCGAGCGCGGCGTGTGCCTGGTCGGTCCGCACCGCGACGAACTGGACCTGATGCTGGGGGATTCGCCCGCCAAGGGGTTCGCCAGCCACGGCGAGTCCTGGTCGTTCGCCTTGGCTTTGCGGTTGGGCGCGTTCGAACTGCTGCGCGCCACCGGCGCCGAGCCGGTGCTGCTGCTCGATGACGTGTTCGCCGAACTCGACCGACGGCGCCGCGCCGCGCTGGCGGCCGTCGCGGCCGGCGCGGAGCAAGTGCTGATCACGGCGGCCGTGCCGGAGGACGTGCCCGCCGAACTCGCCGCGGCGCCGCTGCGGGTGGAAACCGCGGGCGGTCCCGACGGCCGCGTCTCCCGGATCGTCGCGGAGAACCCGTCGGGCAGCGACGATCTGGGCGGCGAACGGGAGAACGACGAGGCCACGCATCCGACGATCGAGAGCGAACGTGATCCGGTCACCGGTTCGACGGAGTCGCGGGCGCCGTAATCATCCACAGGGGAGTGGACAGGTGATCCCAGCATGCACATGCGCCGCTCCGGTCCATTACAGTGACCAGTCGTCGGTGCTACCGATCGAGTTCTCCCCAGTTGAGCCCGATTCCCCAACACCTGTGGAAAACTCGCCCGGCCAGGGGTGACCGCTCCTGTGGGACTTATTTCAGCAACCGATGAGCAAGCAGCTGAACCTGTCGGGAATCCGACGATTTGGGCGGTGAACAGATCGTTCGCTCGGCTACCCGGGCGTGTCGCGCGCACGATTCCCGGTACTGGCAACCTCGGGAAACGGCTGGGGACAACTTGATCGAAACTGGGGACAAACGACCGACTGCGGAGAGAGGGGGGCGATGAACGATCAGCCCGCGGAGCCCGGCCCCGCCGAATCCGCAGGAGCGGAGCCCGAACTGCGCGGCATCGACCTGGCGCGGCGCGCCCTCGAGGAAGCGCGCGCCGCGGCACGGGCGAGTGGCAAGGCTGTCGGTCAGGGGCGCTCCTCGCCTCAGCGCAGGCTGCGACCCGGCGCCCGCAGGCGCACCGGATGGTCCGGCGCCGGCCCCGACGAGCGCGATCCACAACCGCTGTCCAGGCTGACCGGCTCCATCGCCAAGAACCGCGGGTGGTCGAACAAGGTGGCCGAGGGCATGGTCTTCGGCCGCTGGACGAAAGTGGTGGGCGAGGACATCGCCGCGCACGCCACACCGATCACCCTGAAGGACGGCGTACTGAGCGTCTCCGCCGAGTCGACCGCGTGGGCGACGCAGCTGCGGATGCTGCAGAGCCAGATCCTGGCGAAGATCAATGCCGCGGTGGGCCAGGGCGTAGTGACCTCGCTGAAGATCTCGGGGCCTGCCGCGCCGAGCTGGCGCAAGGGTGAACGCCATATCAGAGGTCGCGGACCGCGCGACACCTACGGCTGACATCGCGAGCAGTATCTGATACTTGGTGTTACGTTTATTCCGAAAGTGGCGTTTCACGTGGAACGCGCCGGTTCGACGTCGCACCGAGCAGCTCGCGACGCCGGACCGGAATCGTGCGGGCAGAAAGACTTTTCGATGACGATCACCACGGCGGTCGGTCCGTTTCCGGCGAGCGCGACTCGGACGGTTCGCCGGGATGACGTCGAACTCGCTGTCTACGAATGCGGCAACCCCGACGGTGTGCCGGTTCTGCTGATCCATGGCTGGCCCGATACCCATCTGCTGTGGAGCCGGGTAGGGGCCCGGCTCGGCGGCCGCCATCGCGTGATCGCCTTCGACAACCGAGGCGTGGGCAGCAGCTCGGCGCCGACAGCGGTGGAGGACTATCGGATCGAGGAACTCGCGGCCGATGTCCGCGCGGTCATCGACGCGGTAGCGCCCGGCGAACGGGTGCACGTCCTCGGGCACGACTGGGGATCGGTGATCGGGTGGGAAGCGGTCGCCGCCGCGGACGCCGCATCGGTAATCGCGTCCTTCACCTCGGTGTCCGGCCCCAACCTGGACTTTCTCGGCGCCTATCTGCGTGGTCCGCTCACCCCGGCGCGGCTGCGCGGCGCCCTGGCCCAAGCCGTGGCCTCGGCCTATACCGTCGCCTTCCAGATCCCCAAGTTGCCGGATCCGGTGCTGCGGGTGCTCTCCGGCCGCTGGCCGCGTTTCCTCGCGTTCTTCGATGGCCTGGACCCCGCACTGGTGGAAACGGCGCCGACGCTGCGCACCGATATGCTCAACAGTCTGAAGCTCTACCGCGCGAACATCCGGCCTCACCTGCGTCATCCGCGGCCTCGCCCGATCGAGGTGCCCGTCCAGCTGATCGTCGCCACTCGCGACCGCGCCGTGCGGCCCGTGGCGAACGCCGAGGCCGACCGGTGGGTGCCGTGTTTGACCCGGGTCGAGATCCCGGCGCGGCACTGGTCGCCGATCTCCCACCCCGCAGAGCTGGCGCGCCACACCGCCGCGTTCATCGCTCGGGTCGACGCCCCGCGCTGATCCGGAGCGGTGAGCCGCCGACGCATCTCTCAGGCCACTTCTGATGGATCAAAACCTGCGGGAGGCGGAACCGAGTCGCCGAATTCCGATTTCTCGCATCCACGGCGCTGTGAGGGGTGTCGGAAGTGGGTTGTAAGTTGGGTGTACCAGTAGGATGGTGACGTAACTAGCGGCGATACCTTCGGCGCGTTCCGCACAGTCCGCGCGTGGACCCTGATTCTCGAGAGAATGACCAGGGTCGACGCGTGCTGTCAGATCGCTCTATGCCGGGATCAGCAAGTAAGGAGAGCTACCGACCAGTGGCTGCCAAAGACTCCACCGCATCGGGTTCGACCAGAACGACCGGGAAGCAGGACTACGGTGCCTCCTCCATCAAGGTTCTCGAGGGGCTCGAGGCGGTTCGCAAGCGTCCGGGCATGTACATCGGCTCCACCGGTGAGCGTGGTCTGCACCACCTGATCTGGGAGGTCGTCGACAACTCCGTCGACGAGGCGATGGCCGGGTACGCGACGAAGGTCGAGGTCACGCTGCTGGCCGACGGCGGCGTCGAAGTGGTCGACGACGGCCGCGGCATTCCCGTGGCGATGCACGCCCAAGGCATACCGACCATCGAGGTCGTCATGACCCAGCTGCACGCGGGCGGCAAGTTCGACTCGGATTCCTACGCGGTGTCCGGTGGTCTGCACGGCGTCGGTATCTCCGTGGTCAACGCGCTGTCGAGCCGCTTGGAAGCGGAGATCGACCACGACGGCTACCACTGGAGCCAGACCTACAAGGACGCCATCCCCGGCAAGCTGATCCAAGGCGAGCCGACCAAGAAGACCGGCACCACCATCCGCTTCTGGGCGGATCCGGAGATCTTCGAGACCACCACCTACAACTTCGAGACGGTGGCCCGCAGGCTGCAGGAGATGGCGTTCCTGAACAAGGGACTGACCATCAAGCTCACCGACGAGCGCGTCAGCGACTCCGATGTGACCGACGAGGTGGTCAGCGAAACCGCGGAGGCGCCCAAGCACGCCGAGGAGGGCACCGCGCCCGCCGAGCACAAGGTGAAGACTCGGACCTACCACTACCCGGGCGGTCTGGAGGACTTCGTCCGCCACATCAACCGCACCAAGCAGCCGATCCACAACTCGGTCGTCGGGTTCACCGGCAAGGGCACCGGCCACGAGCTCGAGGTCGCGATGCAGTGGAACTCGGGCTACTCCGAGTCGGTACACACCTTCGCGAACACCATCAACACGCACGAGGGCGGCACGCACGAAGAGGGCTTCCGCGCGGCGTTGACCACAGTGGTCAACAAGTACGCCAAAGACAAGAGGCTCATCAAGGAAAAGGACGGCAACCTCACCGGTGACGACATCCGGGAGGGCCTGGCCGCCATCGTGAGCGTCAAGGTCGGCGAGCCGCAGTTCGAGGGCCAGACCAAGACCAAGCTCGGCAACACCGAGGTGAAGTCGTTCGTGCAGCGCACCTGCAACGAGCACCTCACGCACTGGTTCGAGGCGAACCCGGCCGACGCGAAGACCATCGTCAACAAGGCGGTCTCCTCGGCGCAGGCCCGCGTCGCCGCGCGCAAGGCGCGCGAGCTGGTGCGGCGCAAGTCCGCCACCGACCTGGGTGGTCTGCCCGGCAAGCTGGCCGACTGCCGGTCCAAGGATCCGAGCAAGTCCGAGATCTACATCGTGGAGGGTGACTCCGCAGGCGGCTCGGCGAAGTCCGGCCGCGACTCGATGTACCAGGCGATCCTGCCGCTGCGCGGCAAGATCATCAACGTCGAGAAGGCGCGTATCGACAAGGTTCTCAAGAACAACGAGGTCCAGTCGATCATCACCGCCTTCGGTACGGGCATTCACGACGAGTTCGACATCAGCAAGCTGCGCTACCACAAGATCGTGCTGATGGCCGACGCCGACGTGGACGGCCAGCACATCTCCACGCTGCTGCTCACGCTGCTGTTCCGTTTCATGCGCCCGCTGGTGGAGCACGGGCACGTGTATCTCGCGCAGCCGCCGCTCTACAAGCTCAAGTGGCAGCGCAGCGATCCGGAGTTCGCCTACTCCGATCGCGAGCGTGACGGTCTGCTCGAAGCGGGGCTCGCCGCCGGAAAGAAGATCAATAAGGACGACGGCGTGCAGCGCTACAAGGGCCTCGGTGAGATGAACGCCAAGGAGCTGTGGGAGACCACCATGGATCCCGCGGTGCGGGTGCTTCGTCAAGTGACGCTCGATGACGCGGCTGCTGCCGACGAACTGTTCTCGGTCCTGATGGGCGAGGACGTCGAGGCGCGTCGCAGCTTCATCACCCGCAATGCCAAGGACGTTCGCTTCCTCGACGTATAGCCGGCGTGAGTTCACACAGCCCTGTTCACGCCAGGCCCGGTAAGGAGACCGCATGACCGAGACCACGCTGCCCCCGAATGGCGGTGCGGGCGACCGTATCGAACCGGTCGATATCCAGAACGAGATGCAGAGCAGCTATATCGATTACGCGATGAGCGTGATCGTCGGCCGTGCGCTGCCCGATGTGCGCGACGGCCTCAAGCCGGTGCATCGGCGCGTGCTCTACGCGATGTACGACAACGGCTACCGCCCGGACCGCGGTTACGTGAAGTCCGCCCGCCCGGTCGCCGAGACCATGGGTAACTATCACCCGCACGGTGACGCGTCGATCTACGACACCCTGGTCCGCATGGCCCAGCCGTGGTCGCTGCGGTATCCGCTCGTCGACGGTCAGGGCAACTTCGGTTCCCGTGGTAACGACGGCGCCGCCGCGATGCGGTACACCGAGTGCCGCCTGACCCCGCTCGCGATGGAACTGCTGCGCGAGATCGACCATGAGACGGTCGATTTCACGCCCAACTACGACGGCCGTTCCCAGGAACCCGTCGTGCTCCCGAGCCGGGTGCCGAACCTGCTGATGAACGGCAGCAACGGCATCGCGGTCGGCATGGCGACCAACATCCCGCCGCACAACCTGAACGAGCTCGCCGAGGCGATCTACTGGGCGCTGGACAATTACGACGCGGACGAGGAAGCCACGCTGGCGGCGTGCATGGAGCGCGTCAAGGGCCCGGACTTCCCCACCCATGGCCTGATCGTCGGCGGCCAGGGTATCCACGACGCCTACACGACCGGTCGTGGCTCGATCCGGATGCGCGGCGTCGTCGAGATCGAAGAGGACAACCGGGGCCGGACGACGATCGTCATCACCGAGCTCCCGTACCAGGTCAACACCGACAACTTCATCAACTCGATCGCCGAGCAGGTGAAGGACGGCAAGATCGCGGGCATCTCCGATATCCACGACGAGTCCTCCGACCGCGTGGGCATGCGGATCGTGGTGACGGTGAAGCGCGATGCCGTAGCCAAGGTGGTGCTGAACAACCTCTACAAGCACACCCAGCTGCAGACGAGCTTCGGCGCGAACATGCTCTCGATCGTCGACGGCGTGCCGCGGACGCTGCGGCTCGACCAGATGATCCGGCTCTACGTCGAGCACCAGTTGAACGTGATCATCCGGCGAACCCGCTACTTGCTGCGCAAGGCGGAGGAGCGGGCCCATATCCTGCGCGGCCTGGTCAAGGCACTCGACGCGCTGGACGAGGTCATCGCTCTGATCCGCCGTTCGGCCAACACCGATACCGCCCGGCTCGGCTTGATGGAGCTGCTGCAGATCGATGAGATCCAGGCGACGGCGATTCTCGACATGCAGCTGCGTCGCCTCTCCGCCTTGGAACGGCAGAAGATCATCGACGAACTGGCCAAGATCGAGGCCGAGATCGCCGACCTCAAGGACATCCTGGACAAGCCGGAGCGCCAGCGCGCGATCGTCCGCGACGAACTGGCCGAGATCGTCGACAAGTACGGCGACGATCGGCGCACCAGGATCATCGCCGCCGACGGCGACGTGGCCGACGAGGATCTGATCGCTCGCGAGGACGTGGTCGTCACGATCACCGAGACCGGCTACGCCAAGCGCACCAAGACCGACCTCTACCGCAGCCAGAAGCGCGGCGGTAAGGGCGTGCAGGGCGCAGGGCTCAAGCAGGACGACATCGTCAAGCACTTCTTCGTCACCTCGACGCACGACTGGCTGCTGTTCTTCACGAACAAGGGCCGGGTGTACCGGGCCAAGGCCTACGAACTGCCCGAGGCCAACCGCACCGCGCGCGGCCAGCACGTGGCGAACCTGCTGGCCTTCCAGCCGGACGAGAAGATAGCCCAGATCATCCAGATCAAGTCCTACGACGACGCGCCATACCTGGTGCTCGCCACCAGGAACGGCCTGGTGAAGAAGTCGAAGCTGACCGACTTCGACTCCAACCGCAGCGGCGGCATCGTCGCGGTGAATCTGCGCGACGAGGACGAATTGGTCGGTGTGGTGCTCTGCTCGGCCGACGACGACCTGCTCCTGGTCTCCGCGCTCGGCCAGTCGATCCGCTTCTCGGCCACCGATGAGGCGCTGCGGCCGATGGGGCGCGCCACCTCCGGTGTCCAGGGCATGCGGTTCAACGAGAGCGACGAGCTGTTGTCGCTCAATGTGGTTCGGGACGGCACATATCTGCTGGTCGCCACCTCCGGCGGCTACGCCAAGCGGACCGCGATCGAGGAGTACACCGCGCAGGGCCGCGGCGGTAAAGGCGTATTGACCATCCAGTTCGACGCGAAACGTGGCACCCTGGTCGGGGCGCTCATCGTCGACGACGACGATGAGTTGTACGCGATCACCTCCGGTGGCGGCGTGATCCGGACGGCGGCGAAGCAGGTTCGCAAGGCCGGACGACAGACCAAGGGCGTGCGATTGATGAACCTCGCGGAGGGCGATACCTTGCTTGCGATCGCGCGCAATGCCGACGAGCCCGATCCCGATCAGGTCTCCGGTGGCGGCGACACCGACTCCTCCGAGAAGTAACCCATCAGCGGCGGCAACGAACGGACCCAAGGATTCCCATTGACCACTCCGAATCAGCCGAATGACGAGCGGCACCAGACGAACGGTGTGACCGAGCGGATCGCACCGTCACCGATCCCGCCGCGGCCGATCCCACGGCCGGTCGCCTCGGCCGAGAACGGTCAGCCCGGCGGCGGCCAGCAGAGCGGCCAGCCGGTCGGTCACCCCGGTGGTGGCCAGGCCGGCGGTCACCCCGGTGGCGCGCAGCCGGGTGGTCACCCGGGCCAGCCGAACGGGCCGCAGTCCGGGGGGCACCCGGGTGGGCAGCCGGGCAACCAGCCCGGCGGCAACCAGCCGAACAACGCTCAGCAGCGCGAGATCCGCGACCAGCAGGGTGATTTCGCGCCGCAGCAGGGCGCACCGGACCTGGCGCCCGGCGGCGACGGCCAGGACCGGTTCGACCAGAAGACGGCGCGGATCAACAACCAGGCCCCGCAGTCCGCGCCCGAGAGCGAGGACAAGCAACCGGTCGGCGCCGCAGGCAACGGCGGGCAACAGTCGCCGTACCAGGACGGGTGGGCGCAGCTGCCGCAGCGGGAGCCGCAGTCCAACCTGTACCGTCCCGGTCAGGCGCCGGTCACCGGACGCCCGAACTCCGGCGGTGGGGGTCTCGGCGGCGGCACGTCCAACGCACGCACCACCGCCGACCTGGCGGCCAAGGCGGCGCGCAAGGAAGCGGCCATGGTGAAGTCGGTCGGCATCGACGGGCCCACCCGCAGCATCGCGCGCCCGGAACTGATCAAGGACATGCCCGACCTGTCCGAGATCCGGCACCCGCTGCCGCCGAACGAAGCAGGAGTTCCGCAGGCCGGGCCGGTTTCGCCCGCGGTTCCGGTCGCGGTCGCCGCGGTCGCCTCCGGGGAGCCGCTGCGGGCCACGGTGCAGATCCGGCGCATCGATCCCTGGTCGACGCTGAAGATCTCGCTCGTCATCAGCGTGGCGATGTTCTTCGTGTGGATGCTCGCGGTCGGCCTGCTCTACATCGTGCTCGAGGGCATGGGTGTGTGGGAGCGGCTGAACAACACGTTCACCGACATGGTGTCGCAGGACAGCGGCTCGGTGGGACTGATCGACGCGGGCACCGTGTTCGGTTACGCGGGCGTGATCGGCCTGATCAACGTCGTCTTGTTCACCGCGCTCGGCACCGTCGGCACCTTCATCTACAACCAGTGCTGCGATCTCGTCGGCGGTATCCAGGTCACCCTGGCCGACCCCGACTAGCAAGCAAGTCCAGCATCCACGGACGGCCGGTACCCGCCACCATTGGTCGGGTGCCGGCCGTTTCCCTTGGCCGCACGGCTTCTACCAGCCGTTTTGGTTCATCGGAGAACTGTTGTGTAGTCTCTACACGTTGTTGTTCACGCGAACAACACCACTACGGGCCTATAGCTCAGGCGGTTAGAGCGCTTCGCTGATAACGAAGAGGTCGGAGGTTCAAGTCCTCCTAGGCCCACTCCATCTTCTCTTCATCTGGTCGTCGACCATCCGAATCCCGCTGGCTCGGAAACGCGTGAAAACCACCTGAGTGGGCGCTTACTCGGACCACGACCACTCAACGCGATCACGTCCGGGAAGCCCGCTGGGCGGGGTACGAGGATTGCATTCACGAAACCGTGGAACGACAAAGGCTCATGCTCTTTGCGAGCATGAGCCTTCGAGGAGTGGAGCCTAGGGGAATCGAACCCCTAACCCCTGCCTTGCAAAGGCAGTGCTCTGCCAATTGAGCTAAGGCCCCGCAGCTGTCACGGCTTGCGCGTACAGACGCCTCGAAACGGTACCTTCTCCCCGCTGAGATGGTCAAAACGGCAGGTTGTGGCGCCGAGGTGAAGGTCGATTGCGGCGATGCCACTGTCCGGCCCGGTATGGACATTTAGGGTTGGTCGCAGCGTCACGATCCGGTTCTTCGATGTGTTGTCGGTTGCTCGATGAGAGGACCCGCATGTCTCGGTATCTGTTCGCCCTCGGCCGCACGGTCGCTCGGTTGCGCTGGTGGGTGCTGGCGGTGTGGCTGGTGCTGCTCGCCTGCGCGATCGGGTTCGCCGCGGTGAGCGGCGGCAAAACCACGGACAACTTCACCATTCCGAACACCGAGTCGCAGGATGCTGTTTCGCTGCTGAAGCAGCGGATGCCGGCCTACAGCGGCGCGCAGATGCAGGTGGTGTTCGCCACCCCGGGCTGGGCCAAGGTCACCGACTCGCAGGCGAGCGCGCAGATCCAGCAGGTCATGGCCGGGTTGCGCGGGCTGTCGCAGGTGGCCACAGTGGTCGACCCGTTCGAGGCCGAGACGATCTCACCCGATCAGCGCGTCGCCTTGGGCAGCGTCCAGTTCTCGGTGCAGGTGGGGGAGGTGACCGAGCAGACATTGGATGAGGTCGACCACCTCGCCGCGCCCGCCCGCGAGGCGGGGCTCGAGGTGGAGTTCTCCGGAGCGGTGTACCCGGGCTTCACCGCCGAGGTGCCCGAGACGCCGGAGATCCTCGGCATCGCCGCGGCCTTCGTCATCCTGCTGATCACGTTCGGGGCGGTGGTCGCCGCGGGCCTGCCCATCGTCACGGCATTGGTCGGCGTAGCGATCGGTCTGACCGCGATCCTCGGTGTGGCCGCGTTCGTCGACGTGCCCGCGGCGGCGACTTCCCTGGCATTGATGCTGGGATTGTCGTGCGGAATCGACTACGCGCTGTTCATCCTGTCCCGGCATCGGCACAACATCGTGCTGGGTCTGGCAGCGGAGGAGTCGATACCCCTGGCTGTCGGCACGGCGGGCAGTTCGGTCGTGTTCGCCGCGGTGACGGTGATCATCGCGTTGTGCGGGCTGGCGGTCGCCGGTATCCCGTTCCTCACGGTGATGGGGTTGACCGCGGCGGGCGCCGTGCTGGTGGCGATGCTGGTGGCCCTGACATTGCTGCCCGCGCTGCTCGGGTTCGCAGGCGATACGGTCGCGCGCTTCGTCTCGCCGCCGCTGCATCCCGGACGCGCCGAAGAGGTGGCGCGGATCGCGGCCTACGAACCGGAGCGCACGATGGGGCACAGCTGGGGCCGGTTCGTCACGCGCTATCGGCTGCCTTTGCTCGTGCTCGGTATCGCGGCGCTGATCGTCTTGGCGATTCCGGTCACCCGGATCCATCTCGGGTTGCCCAGCGGGGAGTCGCAGCCGGAATCGAGCACAGCGCACAAGGCTTATGACCTGGTCAACCGTTCGTTCGGTCCGGGTTTCAACGGACCGCTGCTGATGGTGACCGATCTGTCCAGGGCCGCCACCCCGGACGCCGCCCAGACGTTGACGGACAGGTTGCGCGCCGAACCCGATGTCGCCGCGGTTCAGCCCGCGGGCAGTGGTGACGGCCTGGTACTCATCCAGGTCGTGCCGACCACCGGGCCGGACGACGAGGCGACCGCGCAGCTGGTCACCCGGCTGCGCGACAACCGCGACCGGATCGAGGCGAATACGGGCGCCACCTTCCTGATCGGCGGAACGACCGCCGCGAACATCGACACCTCCAACCGGCTGGCCGAGGCGCTGCCGATCTTTCTCCTGGTCGTCGTCGGCTTGGCGCTGGTGCTGCTGACGATCGCCTTTCGCACCGTGCTGGTGCCGTTGTCCTCGATCGTCGGTTTCATCCTGTCTGTCTTCGCGGCACTGGGCGTCCAGGTCGCGGTGTTCCAGTGGGGATGGGGAGCGGCATTCTTCGGTGTGACGAAAGCGCAGACGCTGAGTTTTCTGCCGATCATCATCCTGGCGATCATCTTCGGGCTCTCCAGCGACTACCAGATCTTCGTCGTCTCCCGGATCAAAGAGGAATACAGCCGCACGGGGGACGCGACCGGGTCGGTGCAGAACGGGGTGGCACACTCGGCCCGGGTGGTGAGCGCGGCGGCGCTGATCATGTTCGCCGTCTTCGTGGCCTTCACCTGGGTCGACAACCCGGTCGTCAAGCCGCTGGCCCTCACGCTGGCGATCGGCGTGCTCCTCGATGCCTTCGTCGTGCGGCTGACGTTGGTGCCCGCGGTCATGGCCCTGATCGGCGAGCGCATGTGGTACCACCCGCGCTGGTTCGGACGTTACGTCCCCGATCTCGACATCGAGGGCACCGAACTGGACAAGGAGTTCACCGCGAGCGCCGTCCGGGCCAACAGCGGGTGACGCCTGCCGGTGCTCCGGCGGCCTAGTCGAGGGACGGCAGCGGACGCGAGCAGATCTCGTGCGCCTCGTCGGCGGGAATACCGAACATGCGCAGCAGGTCCTCGGTGACCTGATCGGTGGCGGCCGCGTCGTCGCGCTCGGGGTGATCGTGCAGCAGTTGGCCGAGGCACAGCGCGGCCCCGGACACGATCGTCATGGCCAGCTCCGCGTCAGGCGCCTGGAACCGACCGGTGCGAGCCGCGGCTTCGATATCGCGCCGAGCGCGGGGTGCGAGTCCTCTGTCGGAGGTGGTGAGCCCGAGGCCGGCGTTGAGCAGCACCTTGCTCAGGGTCGGCAGTCTGCGGTGCATACGGCCGGTCAGCCGGAAGCTCTGCGCGAAGACTTCGGCGGGGTCGTCCATGCCCTCGGTCAAGTGGTCGAGTACCGCGCCGTGCTTCTCGAGCGCTTCCTCCACCGCCGCCTGGAACAGGTCCTCCCGGCTCTGGAAGTGGTTGTAGAACGACCCCATGCCGACATCCGCGGCCTGGGTGATCTCCAGGATCGGCGCGTTCGGCTTCCCGGTCGCGATGAACGACTGGGCCGCCGTCACGAGGGCGGCTCGGGTACGGGCCTTGCGGCGCTCCAGGCGGTTGGGTTCCACCTCGGTCCGATCGGTCATGCCCGCTCCTCTCCCTGTCGGCGCCCGACCATGGTAGCGCTGCGGTTCAATAATGACGAATTCCTCAGTAATGCCTTGACTGAAAATCGCGTCGTATGTGACGATATCGTCAGACAAGGAAAGGGAGTGGTCGCTGATGGACCGTCACGACCCACACAGCGGATTGCACAGCGAGAACGGCGCGGTAGCGGGCGAACATCCGGGGCGGGCGCGCGAACCGATCGTGAAAGTGCACGATCTGGCGTGGCTCGAATTCGAGAAGCCGGACTTGGAGCGCGCCGAGGTCTTCGCGCACGCGTTCGGTTTCGCCACCTCGTTCCGCACCGGAGACGAGCTGTACTTGCGGGGCGCGGATCCGCAGGCACCGTGCGTGCTGATCCACCGAGGCGTGCGCTCACGGTTCGCCGGCCCGGCCTTTCGTGCGGCGGACACCGCAGACCTGCTCCGATTGGCCGAGGCCACAGGCCGCACGGTGGCGCCCCTGCCCGAGACCGTGGGCGGGTCGACCGTCGAGCTGACCGACCCGAGCGGATTGCGGGTGCGGGTAGTCGCCGACACCGACGAGCTCGCCGCTCTGCCCGCCCAGCAGCCGCATACGTTCAACTTCGGGCACGAAGTGGCGCGGGTCAATCGGACGCAGCGGCCGCCCCGGGTGCCCGCGCGGGTTCAGCGTCTCGGGCATGTGGTGGTGCAGACCACCAGGTATCTCGAAACGCTCGATTGGTACCTGGGGCACTTGGGGCTGATCGTCAGTGACTTCCTCTACTACCCGGGGCAACGCGAGCGCGGCCCGGTGATGAGCTTCATCCGCTGTGATCGCGGCCGGACGCCCGCGGACCACCACACGCTGGCACTGGTGCTCGGCCCGGCGAACCGGTACGTGCACTCGGCTTACCAAGTCGCCGACCTGGATGCCATGGCCGCGGGCGGGGAGTACCTGCGAGATCACGGTTACCACCGGTCGTGGGGGATCGGCAGGCACATCCAGGGCAGCCAGATCTTCGACTACTGGCGCGACCCGGAGGGATTCCTCGTCGAGCATTTCAGCGACGGCGACATGTTCGACTGCACGGTGGAACCCGGCTGGGCGCCGTTCACCGCCTCCGGGCTGGCGCAGTGGGGGCCGCCTGCCAGCAAAGACTTCCTCGGCCTCAAACCGAGCCGGGAAACCCTTCGCGAGCTGCGCACGATGGTCGACGCGCTGCGCGAGGACAACGAATTCGATCTCCGTCGCCTGCGCGGCCTGTTGAAAGTAGCCGGTTCATGAGCATTTCCGTTCTCCGCACCGCCGACGCCTGGTGGGTGGTCACACCCGCGGGCGCGGCCAGGGTCGACACCATGGCGACCACCACCGGGCAACTGCTGGCGGATCGGCAGGCGATCCGCGCGGCGTCCACGAGCAGCGAGGTCGTGCCGGTCGAGAGCCTTGCGCCGGTCTCGCCGGTGACCGCGCCGTGCCGGGTGGTCGCCCAGATGACCAACTTCGCCTCGCACGTCCGGGATTCCGGCGGTGATCCGGCGAAGGTGCCGCTGACGTTCTTCCGCAAGGCCTCGGGGTCGATCAGCGGCCCGCACGACGACGTGATCCGGCCCGCGCATGTGCGGCTGCTGGATTACGAGGTGGAGATCGGGCTCGTGTTCGGTCGCGACATGCCGGTCGGATCGGAGATCACGAGCGACAACCTGGCCCACTACATCGCCGGTCTCGTGGTCACCAACGACATCTCCGCCCGCGACGTCCAGTTGCCGAAAACCCAGTTCTACGAGGCGAAGTCGTATCCGACGTTTACCCCCGTGGGACCTGTGCTCGTGCTGCTGGAAGACGACGAGCTGAAACGGTTCACCGATCTGCGGCTGCGGTTGTGGGTCAACGGCGGCCTGCGTCAGGACATGACCGTCGCCGACATGATCTACCGGCCGTTGGAGACCCTGCGGGCATTGACCGGTTTCCAGCGCATGGACGCGGGCGACCTGCTGCTCACCGGAACCCCCGTCGGCACGGCGATCAGCGCCCCGCCCAAACCGGTCGAGATCATCGGCTCGCTGCTTCCGCCCGCGGTCAAGTGGAAGATGTTCTTCAAGAACCAGGCCAAGAACCCGAAGTATCTGCACGACGGCGACGTCATCGAGGCCGCGATAGCCACCGACGACGGCGCGATCGACCTCGGCCGTCAGCGCACCACGGTGAGGTACCGGTGACCGAGGACCTGCGGTGGCCGCCGCGCGCCGACGCAACCCGCCGGGATCTTCTCGGCGCCCTGGACGAGCCGGCCGGAGTGGGGAGTATCGCGGTCACGGTCGACGACGGCGCGAAAGTCGCCATTGTCGAGCTGGACCACACCAGCGGCGAAAGGATTGTCGCGGTGATTCCGGGTCGGTACGCGCTCGCGTGGAAACGCGGGGTGCTCCGATGAGCGTCGCATCGGTCTTGCTCGCCGCGGTGCTGGCGGTGTTCTTCTCGGCGATCGGTGTGGCGAAGATACTGGCGGTGCCGTCGATGCGGGAACGGGCCACGCACACCGGATACTCCGTCGCCGCCTACCGGGGCATCGGCTTCGCGGAGATCGCGGGCGCCCTGGGGCTCCTGCTCGGCATCGGCTGGTGGCAGCTCGGCCTCGCGGCGGGGATCGGCCTGGCGCTGTTGCTGGTCGGCGCCGTCGTCGTCCACGTGCGCATCGGCGACGGCGTCCGCGAGTTCGCCCCGGCGATCGTGGGTTGCCTCGTCGCCGTCGTGTATCTCGTGACGCTGCTGGGAGCCGCCCGGTGAACGTTCCGGTCGTGATCGTCGGCGCCGGACCCACCGGGCTCACCGCGGCCCTACTGCTCGCCCGATACGGTGTCGAGTCGCTGGTCCTGGAACGGTGGGAGCGCATCTATCCGCAGCCGCGCGCGGTGCACTTGGACGGTGAAATCCGCAGGCTCCTGGGAAGGTTGGGCGTCGGGGACGAATTCGACGCCATCTCCCGGCCTGCGCTCGGCCTGCGTCTGCTCGACCGAGATCTGCGGGTGCTCGCCGAATTCCCCCGCGATCCGGCCGGCGGCCGCAACGGGTACCCGGACGCGAACATGTTCGACCAACCGGAGCTGGAGGCGATTCTGCGTACCGCGGCGCAGCGCCATAGGGGAGTGACTGTTCGGGGTGATGCCGAAGTCACCGCGGTGACCCAGGAGATCCGCGGCGCCCGGGTCGACTTCACCGACCGGACCACCGGCGCGGCGGAGTCGATCCATGCGCGGTACGTCCTGGGCTGCGACGGGGCGAACAGCCTGGTTCGCGCATCGATCGGCGCCGAGATGCGTGAGCTGAACTTCGAGCAACGGTGGCTGGTCGTCGACGTGGCCACCACGGCCGACCTCGGAGCATGGGAAGGCGTGCATCAGGTCTGCGATCCCTTCCGCGCCGCGACCTACATGCGCATCGGAACGACACGGTATCGATGGGAGTTCCGCCTGCGTCCCGGTGAGGCAGCGGCCGACTACGAGGAAATCGGCCGGGTTCACGAGCTGATCCGCCCCTGGACCGGCGATATTCCGGTGGAGGAAGTCCAGTTGCTCCGGGTGGCCGAGTACACCTTCCGCGCGCAGCTCGCCGACCGCTGGCGGGCGGGCCGGGTCTTCCTGCTGGGCGACGCCGCCCATCTAACCCCACCGTTCATCGGCCAGGGCATGGGCGCGGGCCTGCGGGACGCGGCCAACCTCACCTGGAAGCTCGCAGGCGTGCTCGCCGGAGACCTGCCCGAACAGGTGCTGGACTCCTACGAGAGCGAACGAAAACCACACGCGCGAAACATGATTCGGCTGGCGAAGATCACCGGCATTGCGATGACCGAGGGCGGTGAACTGGGCAACCTGCTGCGCCGCCTCCTCGCTCCGCGCTTGCGCCGCCTACCCGGTTTCCACGCACTGGTCACCAGCGGCGAGACACCGCCGCTACGCCGGTCCGGGCTGGTCGCGCGGCCGCGCCTGGGTGGCGGCCGGGCGGGCCATCTGGTGCCCAACGCGGTCCTGGAGGACGGTCGTCGCTACGACGACGTCATCGGGGGCCGGTACGCGATCGTCACCGCGGTTCAACCGACCTCGGCGGACCGCGCACTGGTCAGCGAACGCGGGGGAGTGCTGGTGATAGCAGCCCCAGGGACCGATCTGCGGAGGTGGCTGCGGCGGGCCGGCGCTCGCGCGGTTCTCGTCCGTCCGGACGGCGCCGTGCAGCGCTCCGCCCGGGGCTTGCCGGGACTCTGCGCAGCCATGCCTCGATTCGGGTCGCGCGCTCGCGAGGATCGCGCCGACGGCTCGAGCCTTCCTGGGCCCGCTTCCCGCGGCGCAGTAGGGTGGATACCATGAAACTTCTGCTCACCGCCGGTGTCGCGCTTCTGGTTCTCTTCGGCATCTCCAAACTGCGCCGGCGCAGCGACGCGGACATGTGGCACGAGGTGACCACCCGCTGAAACCCGGGGCCTTAGCTCAATTGGCAGAGCACTGCCTTTGCAAGGCAGGGGTTAGGGGTTCGATTCCCCTAGGCTCCACGAACACGCAGTTCAAAGCTCGTTCCGCACGGTCGGGGGCGGGAGTTGGTCGTCGGACCCCGCGGGGGTGTCGCGAGGGGCCCGATGAACTTCCCACAGGGAGTCGGCTGCGTCTCCGACCGAAGAATCCACCTCGACGCCGACACTTGAGACCTCCTCGCGCGAGCGCCATGTCTGGGTCATCACGTCACCTTTCGCGGCGTACACGTCACGATCGATGTTCGTCCGGCTGTGCAGGTGTCCGGACATCGATGCCGCTGCGGAACCGCCGGGTCGAGCCGGGCTGCAAGACAGCAGGACCAATGGCCCCGCTCTCGTGTCCAGCGCTTGCGCCAAATGTTTGTTGGCGGCCAGCAACTCCGCGTATGTCGCTCCATCGATCTGCACCGGTTTCGATCCCCAACGCCCCGTCTTGATCGAGACATGGAACGTGCGGGCGTCGGCGTGCGCATGGGAGTAGACGGGGTCGGTGTCCGCCCACGGCGCCGCGCGCCGGCGGCCGAAGACCCACTTGGGTTTCTTCGCCTCCGGATCCTCCTTCCAGAAGGCATAGTGCACGTGATCGCTGGACCTGAATTTCGCACGCGCCCATCGCTTCTTGCTCCCGACATCGCCCCTTCTCGAAGGAAACGACACGCCTATGACGTTCCCCCGCGAATCGGTCAGGGGAATGGTGATGACGTCGTCGGCCTGGAAGCGGACGAACTGTCCTGAACGAAGATCCGCACCGACCATGCGCCGGGCCACAGGTTGTGTGTCCGAATGCCGGAAGGGAAGTGCGCCTTCCGCATCGGCGTGTTCGAGGCGCACAGCCGTCCCCCGCAGATGAGCGCCGGTGGTTGTAAGGCGGCCTGCCACCGCTCGTGCCGCGTTCTCGACAGCTGTATCCAGACGCCCGACCATCCGGGCGAATACGGGTAACACGGAGCGCTCTCACTGATTTCGGTCGGCGCCCCGCAACACCTCCGCCGCGAGACGGAATGGGGCCGGCCCGCCGGGATTGAGCAGGATATCGTTTCCCGAGGGAACCACCGAGGGAAGTTCGCTCCCGAGTACCGGCCACCAGCGGTTGGGCTCCACGTCCACCTTTTGTGCTTCCGCGGTGGCTACGAGCACACACCGAACACCGTCCGGCGCGGTGTCCACAATCGGTTTGTCCTGTTCATCGCACACTATCTCGACCACCGAGTTGCGGATCAGAGCCAGCAGTTCCTCGCCGACGGGATTGCCCGCGGCGATCGAACGCAGCAGCGCATCTGTGGGGTCGGTCGGTGTCGCTTCGTCACCGGGAAGATATGCCGGATTCGGTTGAAACGGACCGGCTTTGCCGCCCTCGTCCATCATCCAGCCGCCGATGACGGCTTCTGTGGGCGGTTCGGACCAGGGGCTGGCCCGCTTCCACCCGCGATCGAGTAACAACAGCCAGTCGTCACGCCGGATCGTCACCGGTTGCGGCTCCATCACAAACTGCCCTTCTCGACACGGTCCCTCATCGAACCGCGAGAGTCTTCGCGGTAATCATCGGTCTGGCACAGTCCGAGCTAACCTCGAATATTCCCAATATGGGGAAGTTCTGCTGGGTTCGGTGGTGTCATCGTGACGCGGAAGGTGCGACGACGTAAGGCGGTTGCCCTGCCGGTCCTCGCTTCGGCGGCACGATGGATTCCTCGGCCGATCCACCGACGGGTTTTGTGTCCAATTGGACACAGAGCAGTGGCGGCACAGCCGCGACAACACGGCGCAATCGGACGGTATTAGCCGGCACTGTGCCAGACTGGCCCGGCACAGTAATGCATTCCTCACCCTCGGAGGACCGTCTATGACGAATTCTGTTGCGCCACTCGAATTGCCCGAACCTCTGGTCATCACGCTGGGGAATCTCAAGGGCGGTGTCGGTAAAACGACATCAGCGTTCTTCTTGGCGAGCTACTTCGCTTCGGTTCACGAACGTCGGGTGCTGGTGATCGATGCCGACCCGCTCAGCCAAACCGGGTACTCCTGGTACCGGCGCCTGGTCAAAGGAGGCATCGAGGTGCCGTTCGACCTGGTCGCTTTCCCCTCGCGGCACGTCAACGACTGCATCACCGACAACACCGCCGATTTCGACGTCATCATCGTGGATGCCGGGGGTGAGTCGGCCGAGATCTTCAAGGCCGCGATTCCCGAGAGCGATGAACTGTTGCTGCTGACGAGTGTCAGCCCGTCCGAGGTGAAACGAGTCCCGAGCACCTTCAAAGCCGCCGAGGAGGCAGCGGCCGAAAGCAACCGGGAAATACGGGTGCGGGTGCTGATGACCAAAGTGCCGGTGATCATGAAGAAAGGTGTGAATGTCTCGACCGAATATCGGGCGCAGCGGGGATATCTGGAGAGCGCGGGCTACGACGTCTTCGATTCCTATTTGAGCGCGTGGAAATGGTATCGAGAAGCGGCCGACGGGGAGGTCGGGGAGGGCGCGGAGAACCCGATCGAGGATCTCGGCGAATACCGGCAGGTGGGCGACGAGCTGGTGAACGCGTACCGGGCACTATTGGAGGTGCCGGCCTGATGCCTCCGCAACGCAGGAAGGGTTCGATCGGCGGCGCCAATCCGCTGTCCGACGCCGCGGAGCACACCCCGCCCGTCTCACCGCTGCGCGATGCCGAATGGCGGCGGTCGAAGCCGGCCGTGAGCCCGAATGTCTTGACCATGCCGGTGCCCGACGCGGGTGACGGGCCGCTGAGCGACCGCGAGCGCGCGCAGTTGACGGTGTGTGAATCGTCGATCGACACGCTGCGCATCGCGTTCTGGGCGGCCGGGCGCGCCCTGCAGATCGTGCGCGACGGCCGACTGTACCGGGACAGCCACGAGACGTTCGACGAGTACGTGGAACAGCGGTGGGACATGCAGCGGTCCTACGCCCACAAGCTCATTCGCGCTTGGCCGCTGGCCGCGCGGCTGCATCCGATCGCGCCCGCGATCAACGAGGGGCAGGTGCGTGAACTGCTGCCGGTGGTGGCCGAATACGGCGAAGACGCGGCGGTCACCGTGTACACCACCGTGGCGGCGGGCGCCGACGTGAAGGTCACCGCGGGAAAGCTCCGGCAAGCGGTGGCGCTGCTGCCCGAACGCTATGACGAAGACGTGGTGATCGAGCGTCTTCAGGCGTGGCTGCGCGGTGAACTGGAGGGCAGCGAGAACGACCGTGCGGCCGACATCTTCACCGCCATGGAATCCCGGCTCGCCGCGCTGACCAAGCGCGTCGTCAGAGGGTCCAACGACGACCCGCGCGCGGCCCGCGAGTTCGCGGCGAGGCTCCGGACGATCGCCAGACAGATCGAGGAACAGATCACCGCGTGAACCACGAAGGACGATGCGCCCCGCAGCGAAACCGTTTCCGTGCGGGGCGCAGTGTCTCCGGGTGAATACATTTCGGTGTCGTGGAATTCATATCGCAGAACCACACGGCGAAACGAGTTATTATTTCGTTACGAAATCAAAGGCGCGTTGTGCTTTACAAGGTGCGATATATGCCGAAAGGTGAACGCTCGGATCGGATCCGCTGGACTGACGAATCACCGTGATGGTTTTCGAATCAATTCGAAGTCTTTGGTGACGTCCCACGCGTCGGGAACCACGGCGTCGTACGGCCCACCGAAGGCAAGCGATATGAGCATCGGAGGACCGCATCATGGCATCATCGACCGACGTCCGATATATCCGCTACCTGCGGCGTGCCGTCTTCTGGGCACTCACCGCGGGAGCGGCCGCCCTGCTGGGCATGTTGTTCAACGCCGCGGAGGCATCTGCTCAGCCGGTGACCATCCCGGGCATAGGAACATTCGAGGTTTCCGACGAAGTACCGCTTCCCGACGCACCGGAAAAGCTGTTCCGGAACAACGCTATCCTTCCGGTCACGGAAGCTCCGGTAACGGCTGGAATCCCGGAAATCGAGACCGCCGCCGCTACTCCCGTTTCGCACATCGAAATCGCACCGGCCACGCTCGGCCCGGCGGTCGAGTTCCCGGTCTCGGTCGTCGTCCCGGCGATCGAACTGCCGGTGCCGACGATCATTCCGGCGATCGAGATTCCGCTCCTCGGCGCACTCCCGGAGATCGAACTCCCGTTCCTCGCCGAGTTCCCGGACATCATGCCGAGGGCGCCCACCCCGCCCGCGGCGGTGATACCGCAGAAGAGTGCCGGAGAGATGGCAGTCGACGCGGCACGAACCAAACTCGGCTCCGATTACAGCTATGGGGCGGTCGGCCCCGATTCCTTCGATTGCTCCGGTTTGGTGCAGTGGTCCTACGAGCAGGCCGGCGTGGAGCTGCCGCGCACCAGCTACGACCAGCTCGCCACCGGAACGCCGGTGCCGCTCGACGACCTGCAGCCAGGCGACGTGGTGTCGTTCTACGGCGGAAGCCACTCCGCCCTCTACGCGGGCGAGGGCAAAGTCATCCACGCATCGACCTACGGTGTCGGGGTGACCACTTCCCCGCTCTCCTCGATGCCGGTGTCCGGCGCCCGCCGATTCTGACTTCCTCTGGTGAATCCACACCGGCGGTTCCCGGTCGGCAGAGACTGCCGCGACGAGCACCGACAGATGCCCGGCGACTCAGTCCGTGAGGGGACCGTGCCGGTCCAGGTGCAGGTAGGTGAATCCGGTGACGAACAGGCACACCACGGTCGCGGTGATCAGCATGGCCCAACCCGCCACCAGCAGGCTCAGCAGTCCGCCGAGCAGCGCGCCGAGCACGAAACCGGTGTAGACCAGGAAGTGTCCGAGCCAGTCTGCGTAGTCGCCGCCGCTGAGATGACGTTCGATACCCTGCCCCATCTTGACCAGTGTCCCGGTGACGTAACTGAGCGGGACCGACACCTCACCGTTGTGCACGAACGATGTGTTGAGCGCCCCGACGCCGAAAGCGACGAGCATGATCGGCAGCAGCCCGATCGGCTCGATTCCCCTCCGATACTCCAGAATGTCGATGACGGATGCGAGCGCCAGGCACGCGGTGGTGAGCAGGGTGGATCCGTGCGGGTGCCCGGACCAGTAACGCCTTCGGCACCACGAGGCCACGACGACACCGGCGAGGAATGACATCAGCAACCCGGTGGCCGCCAACGCCATGTCCGGCTCGTCGTGGAAGTACCCGAGGACAGCCCGTTCGGTATTGCCCGTCATGAACGTGACGAAATAGCCGGCCGTATGCGTGAAAGCCGCAGCGCCGATCAGCCCGGCGAGTGCGGCCAGTACCCAGGACAGTCTGGCCTCGGAGTCGAATAGTGCTTTTCTCCGACTTTCCTCCAGTTCCGGCACAGGTCGAACTCCTTCCGGTACGGCGCGACACCCCAGTGAAGCAGGCAGTTCATCGGATTCGCGGACGCAGCGCCGATAGCTCGCCACTGTCCAGCGGCAACGCGTCCCGCGCGGTCACCCTGCGCAACCGGCATCGAGCGTCCGGACGCGGCGGCTGGGGTAGGGCTCGGGATGGACCGGGTACGAGGCGTCGGCACGAGGTAGCAGGAGATGGATCTGCGTGGCCACATGTGGCAGGCGGCCGAGCCGGCCCAGGCGGAATCGCTACTCGGTTACCGTGCTGAGGTGGATACTCTGTTCGACTTCCTGCTGACCGAGCCGGTGGCGACCGCGCCGCTGGACGATGTCGCCGCCGCGTGGACGCGACATCGCGTGGCCGCGAATCGATTCGACCAGCCGGTGGAGATCGCGATCGCGGGTGGCTTCGGCGCCGACCGGCTCGGGTTCGCCTTCTTGTCCGGCTATCAGGAGGCGTTGCGGACGCTGATTCCGGACCTGCCGGACGACGACCTGGTCGCGATGTGCGCGACCGAGGAGGGCGGCGGCCACCCCGCCGCGATCCACACCACGCTCACCGAACGGGACGGGGCCTGGCTGGTCGACGGTACGAAGTCGTTCGCGACCATGGGCTCGTTCGCACGACAGCTGGTGGTGATCGCCAGTGTCGGCGCGGCGCCCGACGGACGGAATCGGCTGCGCGCCTGCATGGTCGAGGCAGGCGACGCCGGCGTGCGTCTCACCGATCGTCCAGCGCTCCCGTTCGCGCCCGAGGTTCCGCACGCATCCGTCGTGCTGACCGGCGCGCCCGTGCTGGTGCTGCCCGGCGACGGCTATCTGGACTACCTCAAGCCGTTCCGGACGATCGAGGACATCCACGTGCTGGCTGCCACGCTGGGCTGGCTGGTACGGGTGGCCCGGGCGTCGGACTGGCCGCGGGCGAGTCGGCAACAGTTGCTGACCGCGGTCGCCGCGGTGCGTGGCCTGGACATCGCCGCGCCGAGTTCCGCTGGCGTGCACATCGCTCTCGGCGGCGTCTTCGAATTGTTCGGTTCGCTGCTTGCCGAACTCGAGCCGTTGTGGCAGTCCGCGGAGCCGGTGACGCGACAGCGGTGGGAGCGCGACCGGCCGCTGCTGGCCACCGCGGGGCGGGTGCGCGGGCAACGGCTCACCGCCGCGTGGCGGGCGATAGAACCTGACGACCAGTCGGAATAGCGCTCGACCCGACGCGGCCTGAAATGGGGAGCGGGCCTCGGCGAAGGGGGGGAGTTAGCCGAGGCCCGCGTAGGGTCGGCCCGGGGGGGAGGGGCCGACGTGAACGATGCTACTCGATGATGTGTGATTGTGTGTGCGCGGGGACGGCCACGTTCCAAGTTTTTTCGGGTTGGCTCACCTTCCGGACGACCTCTGACGGCCCTTGCCGCGCGACCGGCCGACCCCCTCGCTCCGGACTGTTGTCCTATAGTTTGCCAAAAGCCTTGGCGAGCAACCTCTTCCGAGTCCTTTCATGGGGGTGACCTGCTGCTGCACCGAGCGGCACAGAACATGCCGACCAGTCGCCGCGCCATGAAATCGATGGAAAGTCCGGCGTGTCGCCCACGCCGGGTGTGGCGCCGCGCGGCGTGCGTGTCGCCCGAACTTGTCGTACCCCGATGCGAACATGTGTTCGTGTTCACCGACTCGATGGTTCCCGCCGAGCGCACCCGCTCGTCGCGACAGCTAGCGCTCGAACGTCACCCATTCGAGTACGGGTCTTCCTCGATTCGGGTAGTCCGCTACGCGCGCTCCGATGCCGGGGCACGCGGGACCATCGAACCGGTCGCATTCCGATCCGGTACCCCCGAGCACCGACTGGATCGGAATGCGGCCTTCTGCTGTGCCCGGGTAGTTCCCGACGCCGCCCACCCGGAACAAATCGGATGAAATTGTCGGCGGGCGGGACAATACTGACTCGGGTATCGGCCGGTCACCCGATCCAGCGAGTCGTTGGGCGCCTGGCGTCGCACTGCATCACATCGAACTCATCAACCCCAGGAGAATCATGCCCGACGCAATAGTCGCCGAGGGTCTGGTCAAACGATACGGCCAACTGGTGGCCCTCGACGGCCTCGACCTGAGCGTCCCGGAAGGGACCGTCACCGCACTGCTCGGACCCAACGGCGCAGGTAAGACCACCACCGTCCGGGTGTTCACCACCCTGCTGGTGCCGGATGCCGGACGCGCCACGGTCGCGGGAATCGATGTGCTGCGCGAGCCGCAAGCGCTGCGTTCCCGCATCGGGGCGTCGGGGCAATACGCCGCGGTCGACGAATACCTCACCGGTTTCGAGAATTTGGAAATGGTGGGACGTCTTTATCACATGGGCGTACAGCGAAGTAAGGAACGAGCGCGCGAATTGCTCGAACGATTCCGGCTCACCGACGCCGCGGACCGACCGGTCAAGGGCTACTCCGGCGGTATGCGCCGTCGTCTCGACCTGGCGGGCGCGCTGGTCGCGAATCCACCCGTCCTGTTTCTCGACGAGCCGACCACCGGTCTGGATCCCCGCGCCCGTCTGGATCTTTGGGACGTCATCGAGGAATTGGTCGCAGGCGGGACAACGTTGCTGCTCACCACGCAGTACATGGAAGAGGCGGACCGACTCGCCGATTCGATCGCGGTGATCGACCACGGCAAGGTGATCGCGAAGGGCACCGCGGACGAACTCAAGACCATGGTCGGCGGCGACCGGATCGAGTTGACCGTGGACCGCGTCGACAATCTCGCGACGGCCGAGACCGCGTTGAAAAGCCTGGCCGACGGCGAGATCCACCTCGAACCGGGGTTGCGCAGGATCACCGTCCCGGTCGCCGACGGATCGCAGGCTCTGGTGGAGGCGGTCGGGCGGCTGGCCGAGCACAACGTACAGATCCACGATGTCGGTCTGCGCCGTCCGTCCCTGGACGACGTCTTCCTCACCCTCACCGGCCACGAAGCGGAGACGAGCGCCGGCGACGACGCGGCGAACGACAAGCTGGAAGCTACGGAAGGAACGATCCGATGACCGCGACGGCCCCGGCCCTGACACGGCCCTCGCTGGGCGAGCGACTGTCCATCGTTGTCAGTGACAGCGTGACGATCGCGAAACGCAATGTCATCAAGATCAAGCGGGTACCCGACGTCCTGATCTTCTCCACACTCTCGCCGATCATGTTCGTCCTGCTGTTCGCCTACGTCTTCGGCGCGGCCATCGATGTGCCCGGTCTGTCCGGCGGGTACCGCGAGTTCCTCATCGCGGGCATCTTCGCGCAGACCGTGGTGTTCGGCGCGACCTTCACCGGCGCGGGACTGGCCGAGGACATGCAGAAGGGCATCATCGACCGATTCCGCTCGCTGCCGATGGCTTCGTCGGCGGTGCTGGTCGGCCGCACGATCAGCGATGTGGTGATCAACGTGGTCAGCCTGACGGTGATGTCGCTGACCGGTCTGGTCGTCGGCTGGCGGATTCGCGGTTCGTTCCTGGACGCGGTGCTGGCCTACATCCTGCTGCTGCTGTTCGCCTACGCGGTGTCCTGGATCATGGCCGTGGTGGGCCTGTTGGTGCGGGCGCCGGAGGTGTTCAACAACGCCAGCTTCATGGTGATCTTCCCGCTCACGTTCATCGCCAACACGTTCGTCCCCAGCGACAAGTTGCCCACCGCCCTGCGGGTGATCGCGGAATGGAACCCGGTATCCGCGCTGACTCAGGCGACGCGTGACCTGTTCGGCAACACCAGTCCGATCGCACCGACGTCGGACTCCTGGCCGCTGCGGCACCCGGTGATCACCTCCCTGGTGTGGGTGGTGGTGATCATGGTGGTGTTCGTGCCGCTGGCTCTGCGTCAGTACAAGAAGACGGTCAGTCGCTGACCGGCGATTCCCGAATCAGCGATCGTGTTCCGCGCCGGCTTCCGCCAAGGGCGCCGGCGCGGAGCCGTTACGGGAGTACCCGATGCGCGGGGGAGCGGGGGCGGGCTCCGGCTGTTGCGGCCGCCGGCTACGGACCAGATAGGCCACGCCGCCCGCCAGCGCGACTGCCGCCGCGAGGAGGAGCCGGTTACGTGAACGCGAAGAGACATGCAAGCGCCCCGAGGTCATTGCACCACTCTAGGCACAGCCCGCCGATTCGCGCAGGAGGCCCAGCTCACAGCACGGTCCGGCCCAGTTCCGCGGCTGGATCGCCAACCGTGGCACGATGGGCGTCGTGACCTCACCGAATCAGACATCCGTGGCAACGCTGCACACGAATCACGGCGATATCAAGCTCGCGCTCTTCGGTAACCACGCGCCCAAGACGGTGCGCAATTTCCTAGGTCTCGCCGAGGGTTCGGCGCCGTACACCACCGCGAACGCCAGCGGGGGCACCACCGGCCCGTTCTATGACGGCGCTCTGTTCCATCGCGTGATGGCCGGATTCATGATCCAGGGTGGCGATCCCACCGGTACCGGTCGCGGCGGCCCGGGTTACGAGTTCGGCGACGAGTTCCACCCGGAGCTGCGGTTCGACCGGGGCTACTTGCTGGCGATGGCAAACGCGGGGCCGGGCACCAACGGCTCGCAGTTCTTCATCACCGTCCGCCCGCAGCCGCATCTCAACCGTAAGCACACGATCTTCGGTGAAGTGGTGGACCCGGATTCCCGGAAGGTCGTCGACTCGATCGCGACCACCAGGACCGATCGCAACGACCGGCCGCTGGAACCCGTCGTCATCACCAAGATCACGATCGAATGAGACTATGAATCCCCAGCCGCCCGCACCCACGTGCGTCCGCCATCCGAATCGCCCGACCGGCCTGGCCTGCACGCGGTGCGGGCGGCCGTCCTGTGCGGAATGCCTGCGTCCCGCAGCCGTCGGCCACCACTGCGTCGACTGTCTGCGCGCGGAGCAGCGCGGCGTCGCGCCGGTGCGGACGGTCTCGGGTGCGGCAGCGGCACGGACGTCCGCCCCTTATGTGACCTATGCGCTGATCGCGATCAACGTGGTCATCTACGCGATCACCGCGGTCCAGTCCAAGAACCTGATGGACAACCAGCTGGGCTCCACGCTGTTCCTGGACTGGGTGCTATGGGCGCCAGCCGTCGCGGACGGCGAATGGTGGCGGGTGCTCGGTTCCGGATTCCTGCACTACGGCCCGATCCACCTGCTGCTCAACATGTTCGCCCTGTACGTGGTGGGCCGCGATGCCGAGCTGGTGCTGGGACGATCGCGCTATCTCGCGGTGTACTCGGCTTCGCTGCTCGGCGGGTCCGCCGGGGTCATGCTGTTCTCGCAGAACAGCCTGACGGCGGGCGCGTCCGGCGCGGTGTACGGCTTGTTCGGTGCGATCACGATCATCCTGCTCCGGTTGCGGCAGAACCCGAATCAGATGCTCATCATCATCGGCATCAACGTCGTCATCAGTTTGTCGTTGCCCGGCATCTCACTCTGGGGCCATCTCGGCGGTCTGGCCGCGGGCACGCTCGCGACCCTCGGCATCCTGTTCCTGCCCGGGTGGCTGCGAGTGAAAACGCCGCAAGCGGCACGGGTGGTCGGCTGGGCAGCGGTGGCGCTCGTCGCCGTCGCGGCGCTGGCAACGGTGGCAGTGAGCGCGATCACTTCCGCTGCGTGACACGCGGATTCGATTCACGTGAAACATCCGCGTCCGCGTGGGACGAATGCACGTCAGCGAGTCTTGTCCTCGGTGAGCCGCAGTGCTCCTACCAGGTCTTGGTAGACGAGTTCAGGGCTGGCGCCCAGGTCCCAGCGGCCGAAGATCAGGAGCCGCTCGGTGCCGTCGTGCTGGACGTCGAGTTCCAACATCGGCATCTTGCGCCCGAGGCGTCGGTAGCTCACCACGCGGGCGCGGATGATCTGCTCAGGGGCGTATTCGTCCGCCCCCGTCAGCGTGCGGACGACCATGCGCGGTCGCGCGCCGGTTAGCACCGACAGTCGCGGGCGTTGCCGGAACCCGAGCCCGGCAAGGGCGAGCAGTCCGACGGCGGCGAGTCCCACGAGCAGGCGGCTGGCCGCTTCGGAGGTGACCACCGCGGCGACGGCCAGCGCGACACCCCCCACGGTGACCGCGACGAGCGCGGGTGTCGGCGTGGTCCAGGCCAGGCGCGGCTCTTCGCGGTCCCGCGGGCCGGGGACCGGGAGTTCCGGACTCACAGCACTCCCCAATCGCTCCTCGAGTTGTCCACAGGCTCATCCACAGGTGTGCATGAATGACACGTCTGTAATCCGGGTCGGCGTTGTGCTCAGCGCCAGCGCATCGTCATGATCAGCCCGACCACCATCAAGCCGAAGCCGATCAGGAAGTTCCAGGCGTTGAGGTCGTTCATCCAGCTGATCTGCTCGGCCGCCAGGTAGTAGACGAGCAGCCACACCAGTCCGGCGAGCATGAACCCGAGCATGATGGCGACATACCAGACCGGAGACGGCCCCGCCTTCACCTTCACCGGCGTCCGGCTGGCGGGGTTGATCGTATAGTCGGTCTTCTTACGGACCTTCGACTTGGGCATGACGTCCTCGTATTCGGCTGCAGGTCGTGGTGTCTAGGCTATCCCAACAGGTAATGGATGCGACGCGGTGCCGGGCGGGGACGTAATCTCGATGTCATGCGTGTTCTGGTCGTCGACAATTACGACAGCTTCGTCTTCAACCTGGTGCAGTACCTCGGGCAACTCGGTGTCGACGCTGTCGTCTGGCGCAACGACGACCCGAATCTGGCCGACGTCGGCGCGGTCGTAGGCGATTTCGACGGCATTTTGATCAGTCCCGGCCCCGGCACACCCGACCGTGCGGGCGCCAGCATTCCGTTGGTGCGTGCCTGCGCGGAGCAGAGTGTTCCGCTGCTCGGCGTGTGCCTCGGCCACCAGGCGATCGGCGAGGCGTTCGGCGCCACCGTAATAAGGGCCCCGGAGCTGCTGCACGGGAAGACGAGCGAGGTCTTCCACATCGGCGCGGGTGTGCTGGCCGGTCTGCCCGACCCGTTCACCGCCACGCGGTATCACTCGCTCACCGTCGTCGAGGACACTCTGCCCGAGGAGATCGAGGTGCTCGGACGCACCGAGAGCGGAATCGTGATGGCCATGCGTCATCGCACCTTGCCCATCCACGGCGTGCAGTTCCACCCGGAATCGGTGCTCACCCAGGGTGGGCACCGGATGCTGGCCAACTGGCTCGGCGTGTGCGGGGAGCGCCCCGCCGAGGGTTTGGTGCAGACGCTGGAGGCGGAGGTCGCCGCGCTGGTGTTGCAGTGACCCGTCCGCATGTGCTGCTGTCGGTCGCGGCGAGCATCGACGGGTACATCGACGACGCGAGCCCGCAGCGGCTGCGCTTGTCCGACGCGGCGGACTTCGACCGGGTGGACCAGGTCCGCGCGGACTCCGACGCCATCCTGGTCGGCGCGCAGACACTGCGCAGCGACAACCCGCGGTTGCTGGTCGACAACGCCGAACGCAGGGCCGCGCGCCTCGCGGCGGGCAAACCGGAATTCCCGCTGAAGGTGACCGTATCGGCGAGCGGCGACTTGGCCCCGGAGCTGCGGTTCTGGCACTACGGCGGCGACAAGCTCGTGTACTCCACCGCGGCGGCCGCGCCGAAGCTCACCGCCCGCCTGGCCGGATTGGCCGAGGTCGTGGATCTCGGGACCGAGCTCGATTTCGGTGCATTGCTGGATGATCTGGGCCGACGGGGTGTCGACCGGCTCATGGTGGAGGGCGGCACCCGCATCCACACCGCGTTCCTCGCCGACGATCTGGCCGACGAACTGCATCTGGCGATCGCCCCGATCCTGGTGGGAGACATCGCGGCGCCGCGCTTTCTCGACCCGGCCGACTTTCCGGGCGCGCCTCATCGCCGGATGCGCCTTACCGGCGTGACGCAAGTCGGGGATGTCGCGGTGTTGCGTTACCTGCCGAAGGCCGAGACGGTCTGACGTCGGCGCACGTCGACGATCCCGCACCGTCCGGGCACGCGCGCGAGACACCTCGGCGCAGTCTGGCCGTGAGGCCCCCTCGGTCGCGGCCTCCGACGGCTGGATCGGGCGGCCCGCCTACGCCGCCGCGAAGGGGCGGTGTCGCGGCCAGGACGCTGCCGATCGCCCAACGAACTCGCCAAGCGCCGCAATCGCGAGGCTTTCAGCTTGATCGCGCAGCGCGACCGTGGAGGACGAGCGACCGCGGACGGCCATCGGCCGTCCGCGGTCCGAACTCACCTGACACCCGACCGCTCGAGTTCATCGCCGAGCGGGAGCGCGGCCGCACGGTGCCGAAGTGCTTTTGTGCGGACACGGAAGACGTTGTCGGGTACGTTCCTCCGCGCCGGTCCGAAACCTAGGGACGTCCGTAGACGGCGGTCACGAACTCGCCGAGCTGGTTGTCATCCAGATGCCGGGCCAGGTCCGCCTCGCTGATCATGCCGACCAACCGCTTGTCCTCGATGACCGGCATGCGCTTGACCCGGTTGCTTTCCATCTCGTCGAGGACTTCCGCGATGTCGGCGTTGGCATCGACCCACCGGGGCGTCGATTCACACAGTTCATCCACCCGGCAATCCGATGGGGCCTTGCCCTGGGCGATGCACTTCACCACGATGTCGCGGTCGGTGACGATGCCGCACATCCGCTCGTTCTGGTCGGAGATGATCAGGGACCCGACGTTGAGTTCGGCCATGGTTCGTGCGGCCTGCTCGATCGTCGTGTCCTTCGAAATCCACTGGACGCCCGGTTTCATGATGTCCCTGGCAGTGGTCATGAGCTACCTCCTCGTGCTCAGCTGCGCTGATTGGGATGAAGCAGCATCATTCTCCCGCAATTCACACCGGTTGGTCTCGTTTTCTGGATACCGGCGGCGGCGCCGATCACGGCGGGCCGAGTACCCCCACGCCGACCAGGATGGCGCTGTTCTTCTGGATCGAACTGCCCGCCGACGGTTGCTGGCTGAGGATGCGGCCGACATTGCCTGCGTCGAAGGTGCCCTGCGGGGACTGGCTGATCTGGCTGGTGCTGCCGGTCCAGCCTTCCGCGCGCAGCTTCTCCACCGCCTGCGAGACGGTGAGACCGACCAGCGACGGCATCTTCAGGTCACCCGCGGACACCTGGACGGTGACCGTGGAACCCTTCTCGGCGCTGCTGCCGCCTGCCGGGCTGGAGGCGACCACCTCGCCCTTGGGCTTCGAGGACTGCACCTCCTGGACGACGACCTTGAAGCCGTTGCCCTCGATGTTCGGCTGGGCCACGTCGATGCTCTGCCCGACGACGTAGGGAACGCGGACCGCCTCCGGGCCGGTGCCGACGGTGACGACGATCTCCCAGTCGACGTCGACCTTCGAACCCGGCGACGGATTCTGCTCGATCACCTGGTCCTTCTCGGCGGTGCTCGACGGTTTGCGCTCGACGTTCGGATTGATCCGCAGGCCCTTGGAGTTCAAGACCTGCTCGGCCTGCTCCTGGGACAGACCGGTCAGCTTCGGCACCTGGACCTGCGCGGGACCCGAGGACACCTGGACCGTGACCGTGCTGCCCTCGTCGATCCGCGAGCCGCCGAGGGGCTGGGTCGCGATCACGTTGCCCGTGGCGACCTTGCTGTCGGGCTTCTGCTGGATCGCCACGGTGAAGCCGAGCTTCTGCAGCGCGTCCTGCGCTTGCTGCGAGGACTTGTTGGACAGGTCGGGAATGGCCACCTGGTCCGGTCGGCTTCCCGGCCCGAGCAGCACCCAGAACAGCGCGAAAGCCACCGCGACGGCCGCGACGGCGCCGATCGCGATGTAGGCGGTCCGGCGCCGTCCGTTCGGCTCGGCCGGATCCTGCTCGGCGGTGTCGTCGTGGCGCTCGACCGTACGGTAGTTACGCGGCGGGGGCTCGTCCGCGCCCATCATGGTGGTGCGGTCCTCGTCGGTCATCACCATCGGGGCGCTGGGCTTCTGGCCGCCGAGCACCCGGATCAGGTCGGCGCGCATCTCGGCGGCGGTCTGGTATCGGTTGGCCGGATTCTTGCTCATCGCCTTGAGCACGACCGAGTCCAGTTCGCGCGGCACCCCGGAATACACGTGCGAGGGCAGTCGCGGGTCTTCCCGGACGTGCTGGTAGGCGACGGCCACCGGGGAATCACCCGTGAAAGGCGGCTCCGCGGTGAGGATCTCGAACAACACACAACCAACGGAGTAGACGTCCGAGCGCGCGTCCACCGTTTCGCCGCGCGCCTGCTCCGGGGAGAGGTACTGCGCGGTGCCGATCACCGCCGCGGTCTGGGTCATGGGGTTGGAGTTGTCGGCGAGTGCGCGGGCGATGCCGAAGTCCATCACCTTCACCGCGCCCGACCGGTTGATCATGATGTTCGCGGGCTTCATGTCGCGGTGCACGATCCCGGCCTTGTGGCTGAAGTCCAAGGCGGCGCAGACATCCGCGATGATCTCCATCGCGCGGCGCGGCGGCAGCGGTCCCTTGCCGCGCACGATGTCGCGCAGCGTGTCGCCGTCGACGTACTCCATCACGATGTACGGCAGCGGGCCGCCGTCCACCTCCGCCTCGCCCGTGTCGTAGACCGCGACGATGGCCGGATGATTGAGCGCGGCCGCGTTCTGCGCTTCGCGCTTGAACCGCAGGTAGAACGTGGGGTCACGGGCCAGGTCCGCCCGCAGAACCTTGATCGCCACGTCCCGGCTCAGCCGGATGTCGCGAGCCTTGTGCACCTCGGACATACCACCGAACCCGATTATCTCGCCCAGCTCGTAGCGAGACGAGAGATTCTTCGGGGTCGTCATGGCAGTCCTTGCGAAGAAGTGGCGGATCCGCTGCGGGTGGCCGAAGGCCCACGGGCACCGGGAATCTCCGGGAATGGTATGTCGAGAGTCGGGATGCGCGGACGGCTGGTGGTGGCGGTGGGCGCGGTGGTCGTCGGCGGCTTCGTCGTGCTCGGTGCCGTGCTGGTGGGCGGCGGGGTGGTCGTCGTCGGCTCCGGTGTCGTGGTCTTCGGCTCGGTGGTGGGCGGTTCGTAGGTCTCGGTGTCCACGGGCGGAGGTGCGGGCTTGGGGGTCGTCGTGGCCACCGGCGGGACGGGCTTGGGGTTCGGCGCGACCGTCACGGTCGGCGACGGCGTGGAATCCGGATTGGTGTCTCCACCGAAGAGAAGGTAGGCCGTGAGCGCCCCGAGCAGCACGGCGCCGATGCCGAGCCCGGTCAGCCATTTCTGGGTCGTGGTGAACCTGTTGCCGTTACCGGGCGGGGGACCGCTCGCCGCACCACGGCTCAGCACCGTGGCCGGAGCCGCGACGGTGCCCCCCTGATGGGCCGCGCCCACCGCGCCCGCGGCGGGCGTCGAGTAGCGCACCGTCGCACCGTCGAAGTCGGCGGGCGTGGAGGGGATCACGGCGGTCGGGCCGGGCGGGAGCACCCGCGTGGCGCCGGTCAGGGGCGCGGCGGAGTGCGCTCCGCGGGGCGACGGTGGGCGGCGGCCCGCGCGGACGGCGGCGACCGCGTCGGCGAACTCACCGCCGCTGGCGTAGCGCCGCGACGGGTCCTTCTCCATCGTGATCTCGATCAGTTCGCGCACGTTGCCGGGCAGATCGGCCGGCATCGGAGGCGGTGTCTCGCGCACGTGCTTCATCGCGACGGTGATCGCGCCGTCGCCGGTGAACGGCCGCTGTCCGGCCAGCACTTCGTAACCGACCACGGCGAGGGAGTACACGTCGCTGGCCGCGGTGGCGTCCTCGCCGACCGCCTGTTCCGGTGCGATGTACTGGGCGGTGCCCATCACCATGCCGGTCTTGGTCACCGGGGAGGCGTCCACCGCCTTGGCGATACCGAAGTCGGTGATCTTCACCTGTCCGGTCGGCGTGACCAGGATGTTGCCCGGCTTCACGTCACGGTGCACCACGCCAGCGCGATGCGCCACGTCCAGGGCGCGCCCGGTTTGCTCGAGCAGATCGAGTCCTTGGGCCACCGACAGCCTGCCGAGCCGGTTGAGCACGGTGTTCAGCGGCTCGCCCTGGACGAACTCCATGACGAGGTAGGCGATCTCGCTGCCCTGCGGGTCGATGGTCTCGCCGTAGTCGTAGATGCCCGCGATGCCGGAGTGATTCAGCTGGGCGGTGGTCTTCGCCTCGGTGCGGAATCGATGCCGGAACGTCGGGTCGGCCGAGAACTCCGATTTCAGCACCTTGACCGCGACCCTGCGGTCGAGCCTGGTGTCCAGTGCTTCCCAGACCTGGCCCATGCCGCCGGTCGCGATCAGTCGCTGCAGCCGGTATCGGTCGGCGATCATCGCACCGTTGTTCAGCATCGAGGTCCCCGTACCTTCACTCGCACATCCATATCGTTCAGCCCCCTCGAAGACCGGCGTCAAGAACCGCGCGAGCCACCGGCGCGGCGACCGAGCCACCGGTCGCGGCAAGCGCCCGGTCCCCACCGTTCTCCACGATCACCGCGATGGCGATCTTCGGGTTCTGCGCGGGGGCGAACGCGATATACCAAGCGTGCGGCGGCGTGTTACGCGGGTTGGTCCCGTGTTCCGCGGTGCCGGTCTTGGACGCGATTTGATAGGGGGTCTGGCCACCTCCGGAGGTGTTGCTCTCCGACGCGATCATCAAGTTGGTTATGGTCGACGCTACATCGGCGCTGACGGCTTGGCCGACCGAGACCGGCTTGGTCTTGGTCAGCTCGCTCAGATCCGGGCGCTGCAACTGATCCACCAGGTACGGCTCCATCCGGACGCCGCCGTTGGCGATGGTCGCCGCGACGACCGCGTTCTGCAAGGGGGTCAGCGCCACGTCGCGCTGTCCGATGCTGCTCTGCGCCAGGGCGGCGTCATCGGAGATCGGGCCGACGGTGCTCTCCGCCACCGGCATCGGGATCCCCCGGTGCGGGCCGACGCCGAACGCGGCCGCCTCGTCCTTGAGGTCCGCGGCGCCCACCTTGATGCCGAGTTCGGCGAACGCGGTGTTGCACGAGCGCCGGAACGCCTCGAACAACGAAGCGGTCGGATTCGGACCGCAGGTGGTGCCGTTGTAGTTCTCCATCGGAGTGCTGGTGCCGGGCGGTGTGAAGGTCGGCGCGGCGGTGAACTGGTCGTCGGGGGTCGCGACGCCGTTGGCCAGCGCGGCCGCGGTGACCACGACCTTGAACGTAGACCCGGGCGGGTAGGTCTGCGAGATAGCGCGATTCAACATGGGGTGGTTCGGATCCGCGCTCAGCGTTTCCCACGCCTGGGTGCCGCGCGCGCCGTCGTGCCCGGACAGCAGGTTCGGGTCGTAGCTCGGCGTGGACACCATGGTGAGGATCTTGCCGGTGCTCGGCTCGATGGCCACCACGGAGCCGGTGTAGCCCTTGCTGGTCATCTGGTCGTAGGCGACCTTCTGCATCAGCGGGTTGAGCGTGGTGAGCACGTTGCCGCCGCGCGGGTCCCGGCCGGAGATCAGGTCGACGAGACGGCTGCCGAACAGCTGACTGTCGGAGCCGTTGAGCACCGAATCCTCGGCGCGTTCCAAACCGGTGCTGCCGTACTGCATCGAGTAGAAGCCGGTGGCAGGCGCGTACGCCTCCGGCTCGCTCGGGTAGGCGCGCAGGTACTTGTAGCGATCGTCGGTCGCGATCGAGCTGGCCAGCACGGTGCCGCCCGCCGAGATCTGCCCGCGCTGGCGGGCGTATTCGTCGAGCAGCACCCGGGAGTTGCGTGGATCCGAGCGCAGGTCGTCGGCCTTGATCACCTGCACGTAGGTGGCGTTCGCCAGCAGTGCGACGACCATCACCATCACCGCGACCGCGACTCGGCGTAGTGGAGTGTTCATGTCAGCGGCCCCGCATCCGGTCGTCCCCCGTCGCGGCGCAGGAGTTCGGTCTGCGCGTCGGCGATCGGCGCCGGTTCCTTCTTACGCACCGGGGCAGGTGCGCGGGCGGCGTCGGAGACCTTGATCAGCAACGCCAGCAATGCGTAGTTGGCCAACAGCGAGGAGCCGCCGTAGGACATGAACGGAGTGGTGAGACCGGTCAGCGGAATCAGCTTGGTCACACCCCCGACGACGACGAACAGCTGGATCGCGATGGTGAACGACAGACCGGCCGCGAGCAGCTTGCCGAAGCTGTCGCGCACCGCGAGGGCGGTGCGCAGCCCGCGCACCACGAACACCAGGAACAGCACCAGCACGGCGGCGAGCCCGATCAGGCCGAGCTCCTCGCCGATCGTGGTGACGATGAAGTCGGTCTTGGCGAAGGGCACCTGGTTGGGCCTGCCGCTACCGAGGCCGGTTCCGGCGAGACCGCCGGTGGCCAGGCCGAACAGTGACTGCGAGATCTGATAGCCGGTGTTGTTGTAGTCGTCGAACGGGTGCAGCCAGGTCTCCACCCGGACCCGCACGTGGCCGAACAACTGGTAGGCGAAGATGAATCCGAGTGCGAGCAGTCCGCCGCCGATGACCAGCCAGCCGACCCGTTCGGTGGCGATGTAGAGCATCACGAGCACCGTGCTGAAGATCAGCAGCGAGGTACCGAGATCCTTTTCGAACACCAGCACGCCGATGCAGACGATCCAGACGGCCAGGATCGGACCGAGGTCGCGGCCGCGCGGGAACTCCATGCCCAGTACGTGACGCCCGGCGGCGGTGAAGATCTCGCGCTTGGCCACCAGCACCGAGGCGAAGAAGATGATCAGCAGGATCTTCGCGAACTCACCCGGCTGGACGCTGAACCCGGGCAGCCGGATCCAGATCTTCGCGCCGTTGGTCTCGGAGAACGCGCTGGGCAGCAGCGCCGGGATGGCCAGCGCGACGAGGCCGATCAGGCCGAGGGTGTAGCTGTAGCGGGCGAGCGTGCGGTAGTCGCGCAGGGCGATCAGCAGTGTGATGAACACCAGCGTGCCCAGCGCGGTCCACAGGATCTGCTGATTGGCGTCGGGGGAGGGGGTCGCCCACGAGTTGTAGGCGGCGGTCTGCTGGTCGGCCAGGTCGAGCCGATGGATCAGCACGAGACCGAGTCCGTTGAGCAACGCGACGATCGGCAGCAACAACGGGTCGGCGAACGGGGCGAACCGCCGCACGGCCAGGTGCGCCACCGCGAACAGTGCCAGGTAGGCCAGACCGTACTTGGCGATATCCCAGGTGATCGACTGTTCTTGACTGGCCTCGACCAGGAAGAGGGACACGGTGGTGATGACCGCTGCCCCCGCGAGCAGCAGCAGTTCCGCATTGCGTCTGGTGCTCGGCGGTGGCGCGGGAGCGAAGCCGCCCGGGGGACTGGGAAAAGCCCCAGCCGACGGCGGTGCCGGCGCGGACATCAGTCCGTCACCCGGCAGTTCTCCCCCGTGGTCTGGGGATTGGGCGAGGTGCTCGACGGCGTGGCAGGAGCCTCCGACTTGGTCGGCGTCTTGATCTCGGTGCCCCTGGCGTCACCCTGTTCCGGCGCAGGCGCAGGCGCAGGCGCAGGCGCAGGCGCGGGCGCGGGTGTGGTGGTGGCCGGTGCGGGCGAAGCGCCGTTGGGCGCGGGTGGTGTGGTCTCGGCGGACGGGACGACTCCCGGCTGCGGCGCCGATTCCTTGACCGGGCACGGCGGTAGCAGTTCTCGCTGAGCGAGATAGGTCATCGAGTCCCTGGCCTTGTCCAGCGAACCCGGCGGCAATCCCTTGTCCACCTGGTCACGGCCGGTCTGCTTCAGATCGCTGACCTTCAACGGCTTGCACGAGGAGGGCGAATCCGCGCCGGGCTCGGACAGGGTGAGTTCACCGTTGCGGGTCACGCAACCGACCAGGTTCACGTCATGGATCGAGTAGCCGAGGATCGACCCGGGCAGCCCGCGCAGGATCACCACCGAACCGTCGTCCGCGCCGACGTAGTAATTGCTGCGGATCATCTTGTAGCCGACCACGAGCCCCACGCAGACGGCGACGACCAGCGCCAGCGCGAGCACGATCCAGCGCAGCCGGTGCGACTTCTTCGCGGGCGGCTCGGGCGCGGCGGCGGCCCGGCGCGGCGCGGACCGCGGCGGACGCAGGGCGGAGGCCCGGCCCGCGGCGGTGTTGGGCGGAGGAGAGTCCTCGTCGACGCCGGACGCGGCGCCCGCCACGATCGGGTGGCTCTGGCCGTAATCCAGATCGATGACGTCGGCCACGACGACGGTCACGTTGTCCGGACCGCCGCTGCGCAACGCCAGCTCGATGAGCCGGTCGGCGCACTCGTCGGTGGTGCCTTCGCGCATCGTGTTCGCGATGGTCTCGTCGCTGACCACGTCCGAGAGCCCGTCGGAGCACAGCAGGTAGCGGTCGCCGGCGCGCGATTCGCGCATGATCAGCGTCGGCTCGATCTCGTTGCCGGTGAGCGCGCGCATGATCAGCGAACGCTGCGGGTGCGTGTGCGCCTGCTCCGGTGTGATCCTGCCCTCATCGACCAGCGACTGGACGAATGTGTCGTCCCGGGTGATCTGGGCCAGCTCGCCGCCGCGCAACAGATAGGCGCGAGAGTCGCCGATGTGCACGAGGCCGAGTTTCTTGCCCGCGAACAGGATTGCCGTGAGCGTGGTGCCCATGCCGTCGAGCTCGGGCTCCTCCTCGACCTGATCGGCGATGGCGGCGTTGCCTTCTCGGGTCGCCGCGTCGAGCTTGCCGAGCAGATCGTCGCCGGGTTCGTCGTCGTCGAGATGGGCGAGCGCGGCGATCATCAACTGGGACGCGACTTCTCCCGCGGCATGGCCACCCATGCCGTCGGCGAGTGCGAGCAGCCGGGCGCCCGCGTACACGGAGTCTTCGTTGTTGCCTCGGACGAGACCACGGTCGCTGCGCGCTGCGTAGCGGAGAACAAGTGTCACGATCGCAGCTCGATCACTGTTTTGCCGACACGAACAGGCGTGCCGAGTGGAACACGGACGGCGGTGGTGACTTTCGCGCGATCGAGGTACGTGCCGTTCGTCGAGCCGAGGTCTTCCACGTACCAGTCGTCACCACGCGGAGACAGTCGCGCATGCCTGGTCGAGGCGTAATCATCGGTGAGTACCAGCGTGGAGTCGTCCGCACGCCCGATCAGCACCGGTTGGGTGCCGAGCGAGATGCGGGTGCCGGCGAGTGAACCCTGAGTCACCACAAGAAATTTGGCGCCCTTCTGGCCCCGGCTGAAGGAAGGCAGCACCGCGGAACCGCGTGCGGCCCTGGGCTGAATCCGAATGCCGGATGCCGCGTAGATGTCGCTGCGCAACGTGCGCAGCACAGCCCACACGAACAACCACAACAGCAGAAGGAACCCCGCACGGGTCAGTTGCAGGATCAGTCCCTGCACGGCGCTCCACCTCCTGTTCGACCGTGTACGTCGGTGCCGTAGGTGCGGTTCGACCACCCCCACCAGCCTGCTGGTCTTGCCGGCCCCGGTGTCGGCGCCGCGCGTGTGTAGGCAGCATCATAGGGCCGTCGGTCGAGTTCGATCACGATACGGCCGACGAATCCCTCGAGAGCCATGTCGTGACCTGCACCGCGAGCTTACGGGATCAGACGATACGGATCAGGATCTCGGAGTGCCCCGCACGGATGACGTCGCCGTCGGCGAGCTGCCAGTCCTGCACGGGGGAGCCGTTCACCAGCGTGCCGTTGGTGGAGCCGAGGTCGGACAACATCGCGGTCTGTCCGTCCCAGCGCACCTCGATGTGCCTGCGCGACACGCCCGTGTCGGGCAGGCGGAAGTGCGCGTCCTGGCCGCGGCCGATGATGTTGCTGCCTTCCCGCAGCTGGTAAGTCCGGCCGCTGCCGTCGTCCAGCTGGAGGGTCGCCGAATAGCCCGAACCGGCCTGCGGCGCGGCGCCGTAGCCCTGGCCGCCCGCGTAAGCCTGCGGCGCGGCGCCGTAGCCGGGTTGCTGCGAGTACGCCTGACCGTAGCCGCCCTGGTCGTCCTGACCGTAGCCGCCTGGATCGGCGTAGCTCTGATCGCCGTAGCCCGGATCGGTGTATCCCGACTGCCCGTATCCGGGCTGACCATAGCCTGGCTGGCCATAGCCCGGCTCGGCGTAGCCCTGCTGGCCGTAACCGGCATCGCTGTAGCCCTGCTGGCCATAGGCTTGATCGGCGTAGCCCTGCTGGCCATAGCCCTGGTCGCCGTAGCCTTGCTGGCCGTAACCGCGTTCGGCGTAGCCGCCCTGCTGGCCGTAGCCCGATTCGCCGTAGCCTGCTTGCTGGCCGTAGCCGGATTCGCCGTAACCCTGCTGGCCGTAGCCCTGACCGCCCTGGCCACCCTGGGGGTAGTCGTAGCCGTTCTGGTAGTCGCCGTAACCCTGCTGCGCGTCCGGAGCCTGGTAATCCGCCCCGTACGCGCCACCGCGGCCGTAGTCGTCGCGGTACGCGCCGTTCTGCGCACCGCCGCGACCGGCAGGCGGTGGAGCGTACCCGCGGTTGCGTGGATCGGACTCCGCGGGCTCACGGCTCGGGTCGTAGCCTGAGTTCTGCGTCATGGGGCCAGCTCCTGGTTGCGGGTTTGCAGGTCGTTGTGGCGGTGATTCGGGGCCGCGAGCCGCGCCGGCTCTGTGTCCGGCGTCGGGATCGACGCGGCCACTCGCCCTGAACTGTCCGGTGTGCAGCGTAGGTGATGCCTCGAACGCCACGTGTACTTCGCCGTAGGTCTGCCAGCCTTGTTCGCGGATGTAGTCCTGCAGGTGTTTGGCGAACGCGCGGGTGGTGAGGTCGTGGTCGGCGTCCAACTGCTGGTGATCGGAGGAGTTGATCGTGATCACATAGCTGTTGGGTGCCAGCAGATGCCCTCCGCCCACGTCCTGGACATGATCGGCGGCCTCGCGTTGCAGCGCCGCCTCCACCTCCTGGGGTACGACACTGCCGCCGAATACTCGGGCGAACACGTCACCGACGGCACCTTGCAGGCGACGCTCGAATCGCGAAACGATGCCCATCAAGGCCTCCCTTCGGTGCGCGTCTCTTCCTGATTCGTAACAACGACACGCGTGTATGGCGTGTCGTTAATCGACCACGTTCATTGCATGATATCCACGATCGTCCACACCTGTAACTCTTGGCGACGGCCCCGGGTTCCCGGACCTGTCCAGCCTGCCGGTCAGGCCTCTGAAATGGCGATTTCGTATCCGGCGCGAGGCCGTGATACTGTCTCCCAGTCGCTCGGGCGAGTGGCGGAATGGCAGACGCGCTGGCTTCAGGTGCCAGTGTCCTTCGGGACGTGGGGGTTCAAGTCCCCCTTCGCCCACAGACGGGAAAGCCGCTTATCGGATTGGTACTGATACGCGGCTTTCCCTATTTTCGTGTTTCGAAACGCCGCGATCAGGCCGCAGTCGGTCAGTGTCCTCCCAGGGCGGGTAATACTCCGAGCTGCTGAAGGAACCCGAGCACGTCCTTGTCGGACCACTTCTCGGCGATCTTGCCGTCCGCGATCCGGTGGATCGCGGTACCGGTCATCGTTAATTCGTTCCCGGTCGCCGGTATCCCCGGTAGGTCCCCGGTGTGGCGGCCGTACGCCGTGAGCCGTGTCACGACCCGGTCGCCCTCCGCGAGCTGATCCTCGATCACGTGCCTCCCGGGAGTGGCGTCCCAGAACATGCGGAAGGCCTGTTTGAGGCCCTCGCGGCCGGTGGCGAGGCCGGGAAACGGCGGCGGCGAGTGGTCGAGGTAATCCTCCGCGACGAGGTCGTCCATGGCGTCGACGTTTCCCGCGTCGATCTCCTGATAGAACCGGCGGACCAGCGCCTTGTTGGCTTCCAGCGACATGATCGACCTTCCTGCTCGGGTGCCGGGCGGCGAACGGCCGTTGTGTACCCGAGTGTCGCGCCGCGCGGACAGCAACTTCTACCGACTGAGTTCAGAATAACGAAAAGTAGCTCAGCGAACCGGTGGCAAAGGTACCCGCGCGTGCTGTCAGGTCAGCGGGCCGTGGCGGTCGAGGAAGCGCTGCTCGAACGCGGCGACGAATCGCTCCGGGTCGTCTGCGGAGGAGGAGTGCGCGAACTCACCGTCGTCGGCGACGTAGAAGATCGCCCGGCGGGTCTGCGCGTTCGCGTGGGCGGGCACGTGCACCATCCAGCCGAAGCGGAAGCGATCGGCGCTCAGCTGCGACAGCGGATACCCGGTGGTGTCCAGCTGCCGTCCGGTGATGTAGTCCCGTACCCGGCCGATCGCCTGTGCGGCGGGCATCGGCTCGGGCACGGTGGACAGCAGCCCGGCCGCCGAGAACTGATAGAGAGCGCCGTCGATGTCGTAACGGCCGTCATCGCCGAATACGGCGACCAGCTCCGATCGCGTCACTCTCCCCGCCTCGGCCGCGGACAACAACGCGCCGATGGCCTCCGGCGCGTCCCTTCCCGCGCTGTCCGCGAGCAGACCCGCCACGATCTTGATCGCCGTCTCCCGCGTCCACATGCCCGGCACGGCGGGCGCGCACTCCTGCGCGGGCGGTGACTGCCCCCGGTACCAGCGCCCCGCTTCCCACCAGTAGCAGAACGACAACAGGCCGGATGCCGCCCGCGGGTTCAAGACCGGGTCGGCCAACCAGTCCGGCGCGCCGCCGTACAGCTCCGGCATCGGCGCGCCCGCGTTGTACACCGCGTCCAAGGTCGGCGCGTTCCATACGCCACCGGACAATACGGCCCGTCCGGCGGGAAGCGCGTGCAATGTCGATCCCCCGCGTGAGGTGCCTTCGAACACGCCTACCCAGGGCAGCATCCGTGGGCCCCATTCCTTCTTCGCGGCCACGAAGGCCGCGGCGATAGTGGTCCAACGCGCCCACATCTGCGGAAACGGCGGGAACTCGTTCTCCGCGAGTACCGCCCACACCTGTTCGGCCCGGTCGGCGCGCGCCTGGGCGGCGGCCTGCTGCGGGGTGCGCCGCTGCCGGTCACCGTGCCAGATGTAGGCGGCCAGCCACACCGGCACCTTCTCGCGCGGATACGTCTCGAGGTCGGCCCGATACGCCTCCGGCACGAACAGTTGACCGTCCGGGAAGGGTTCGTCGCCGTAGTCGTAGGCGACCTCGATCTCGGCCGAGCTGGTCATGGACACCAGCAGTCGCCACCACGGGCCGGAACTGGACCGCGCCGCCGCGATGCGCATCTGGCGTATCAGGTCGACCGCGGAATCCGGCAGGTCCACCGCTATCGCCTGCGTCCCGACGGAATAGACGACGTGGCAGATCTCACCAACCGCGGTAAGCGCGAAAGCCGCGTCGACGCGTTGCCAGCCCGCGGGTCCGTTCGCTGCCAAGACCCGGGCGAGGTTGTGGTCGGCGGTCAATTCGTTCGCTTCGTCCGCCAACTCTCCTCCTTCTCGGGCGCATCTCACGCCCGATGAACTATGACGGAGAATGTTCTAGCAGCATCACTACGCGCGCCGCCGCCCCTGAACCTTCCCATTATTCCGCCGAGCCGGTTCCTGGTCCGCGTCGCGCTGGGCGGAAGCTTCGATACCGATGTTGCGCCGCCCCCTCCTCCCTATCGGGCAACAGCCGAGTGGATAAAGGCAGGCGAGAGCTGCCGGAATGACTATCACTCCGGGGATCGGTCCTCCGGCGTATCGGTCGGATAGGGCTCCTGTGGCGCGGCGGTTATGAAGAGATCCTCTTCGCGATCGATCGCGGTCTCCACCCGGAGGGTGTAAGCCAGCTGGAGTATCTCGTCGGCCGCCAGAACCTGCCGATCAGGGCCGTACTGCTGGGCCCGGCCAAGTGACTTGGCCACATTCCAAGCCAACCCGTACAGCTGAGGGTGGTCGGAGTCCGGTGACGTCGCCGCGTCCACCAAGCGGACAGTGTCGATGAAGACTCGGCTCACATCGAGCAGACGAACCCAGGGCTCCAGGTGACCATGGAGCCGGTCGAGTACCATTGGGGCGCTCGGGCTCCGGTGCGAGAACACCGCCGCTTCGTAGTCCTTGGGACCGTAGAGTGCCAGCCCGAAGTCCACGATTTCGTAACCTTGTAGGTTCGCCAAAATATTGGCATCTGTCAGATCGCCGTGTATGACGGTGAATCGCTGGGAACGAATGTACGGTATTTCCGACTCGAGTACGGGTCTCAGGGAGGCACCCAGCCCGACGTGAGCGAGCATGGTTCGGTACGGCTCAACCGAGCGATATCGCTGATATTTCTGCTCGATGAATTCCATGAGCATTCGGAAGAACCCTACCGAATCGCCCGATTCCGGGTATCCGGCCGGTAGCGGCAATAGTGTCTGCGGGACGGGAACCGCATTCAGCTGACGATTTGTTTCCACGATAGCCTCGAGCACCCGTAGGTCGTGGAGGCTCGTCACAGGTTCGCCGTAGATCCGCCGCTGAATCTCGAACAGCACCTCGCCCTGATCGTCCAACTCCACGTGCAGCACCCGCGGCACCCCTTGTACCCCGGCCTGCGCGAACGCGCGCAACGTCTGGTACTCCTTCGGCCAGAGCACGAAGTCCAGCCGATCCGGGCCTTCCTTCGGGATGCGGATCGCGAAATCTCCGAGCAGGTAGACGTTGTTGTAGGAACCCGACATCGGCTGACCGTGCTCGACCGCGGTGTCACGGAGCGCCAGCGCCGTCGTTCGTGGCAGCACCACACCCTGATCGCCACCGAGATGCCGGTACTCCTTGACCGGCAGCAGATCTCGCAGCACTGGATACAGGGACAGGTGTGCGTATGGCGACACCGAGTAGATCGGCTCGTCCGATCGATCGATCGCCATTTCCTCTTCGGATGTCACCACATAGAGCGGTTCATCGAGGTCGTCCGGGACGTGTGCCACATACAGCGGTTCGTCGAGATCGACGTTGTCATCAGACGCATCGCGGTCGGCGCCGACATCGGGTGTTCTCGGCTCAGTATTGCGGCCCCGGTCTTTGGCGTCGGGCGCAGAGTTGTTGTTGCCGGGGGCGTCAGTGTGGTTCTCGGGCGTCGGGTATACGAGGTCCGCGGCCCGACCGGCCACGCCGCGAATGACGTTTCCGATCGCACCGGTCACGCCGCCGAAGACGTGCTGCCCGGTTTCCAGAATCTTTCGCCCCGCTTGCCCAGGGAGCAGACCGGCGATGCTCTCCACGATCTCTGTCGCCGTGCCGAGTACGAACTCAGCGCCTTCCCGCAGGACCGTGCTGAACAGGTACCTGTCGACGACCTCCATCAGGTACTCCTCGGCCGCGCGGGAGCCCATCCGCGACCAGATGAAGGCGCACAGGACCCGAGCCTTCAGGTAGTCGTCTCCCTGGGCTTCGAGCCACCGGCACCCTGGGAAGAACGCAGCCGACCACAAGTCGTCCTTCAGATACCCGAGCCAGAACGCGTACTCTTCGTCGGTGATCACCCCGCGCCTGCGGGCGTCGTCCATCAGCTCGATGTCCGGGTTCAGCATCGGTCTGCCGGAGTAGTACTGCATGATGCCGGCGGCGATCAACGCCAGCTGCGGCAACTCGTCCATCGAGGTGGTGCGCTGCAGCCTCGCCCACGGGGTGATTTCGTTGATGACGTTCCGGTCGCTGGCCTCCTCGGGGGGCGCATCCACCCGCAGGGTCCGGAACTTCCAAACGGGGATGGTATCGCCGTCGCGGGTGATCTTCTCCTGCGTGAAGAACAATGTGCGCCAATCGACCTTGCGCTCATGCACCAGCTGATCGATCGATGAACCGGTCACGTTGACCAATATGAGCGTCATGTAGAGCGGCGCACGCTTGATCAGTCGCGCCAGTTCGAGCAGATCCTTCTCGGTGAGTTCTATCTCCCGCAGCGTCTCGACATCTTCGTGGAACAACGCGTGGAACCATTCCCGGCGATTGCTGACCCACTCCGCTCCGAATGGCGCCCCCTCGGCGGGCTTCGGCATTTTACGGAGGTACTCGAACGCGGGGTTGATCGCCACCACTCGCTCGATGGCGGCGTCTACCTCGGCCCAGTATTCCGAGTCCGCTGCCGCTCGGGTGGAATTCGCGTCTTCGGGAGGCATCCCCTGATCCCCGGACTGCGCTGTGGCCGCTTGCACCGGGGTGTGATCGGTTCCCTCGAGGGCGCCGTACTCTCGGCGGTTCGGGTCGGCGGCGTGCGCCACCACACCGTGGGGCACTCCGCGCGCCACTCCGCTGAATGGATCCGGCACTGCGGATGGCGGATCGAAACCCAGCCCATCCAGACCACGGGCACGGTGCGGCGGAAGATCCAGCACTGGACCGTTCTCTTCGTAGTCTGGTACCGAATCCCATCTGTCGCGCGCCCAGTACATCCACTTCGGGAACGGCAGGGGGTTCGATTCGGCGCGCTGGATCGCTTGTATGCGCTGGTCGTCGCGCCAGGAACTACAGAACGCGTCCCGTTCGGCACGGAAGTGGCTCGCGATGACAGGCAGTGCGTCCATGCCCATCATGTGGGAGACGCCGCGGAAGAGATACAGCTTCGATGTCGGGATCAGCCTGGCGTTATTGCGGCTGTGGTCGACAGGTGAGAATTGGTCGGCGGCGCCGTGCACGATGTCTACCGGGACGCGGTACTGGTCGAACCGGATTCCCCAGTGCCCGGTCAGCTGAATAGCGTCGTCCGCCCATGCTTGCGGATAGTTCCGCAACGCGCGTTGATAACCGCGTGCGAGCTCTTTGCGGTGTGTGCCGACCCACATGTGGTCCACCCTGGTGAAGGCTTCCTGGTTGTAGCGGAGCAACCACTCCCCGTCCCTCGCGATGTTCTCGGCCATGCCGGTGAGCGTCGCGGTCATGGCTTCGATGTCGGGCCTGGCGTAGATCCGCTGGTTCGGCTCGGCCATGCCTGTCATCCACTCACCCATGTCGTCCAGCCGGGGAGCGGTACCCACGAGGGAGACGACCCGGTCGACATGGTCGGGATCCAGCGCCCCGACCGCGATGGCCACCGATCCACCACCGGATCGTCCGAGCACGGAATAGCGGTCGAACGCGAAGAGTTCGGTCGCGATGTGAATGATGTCGCGGGCGCAATCGGCTACGGTGCGTCCTGGCAGCGGATCCGAGTCGCCGTAACCGGGTCTTTCCACCACAATGACCGCGAATCCGCGGTCGTACAGCGCCTGATGATCCGGTAGCGGGCCGTCGACTCCGACGGGCGTGCCGGGCGAGAGCAGGATCGGGTAGCCGTATGGGTGGCCCAGTAGGCGGAAGTGAACGGTCCTGCCGTCCGGCATTCGCGCGGCGTAGAGCTTCGAAACGCGGCCCAAGGCGGCGGTTTCGTCGGGTTCGGGGACCGCGTACACGGTGTCGTCCGGCAGTGCGGCTTGGTGGCCCCGTTCACGAGCCTGTTCGCGTCGCATGTCGGTGGAGTCGTTTTCGTTCCGAATGGGATCCGCTTGCATCGAAATCGTCGATGCGATCTCTGTGGCCGCGCCTGCGTCACTGTCGGCGGAGTCGAGCAGTCGAATGGTCGCCGTCTCGGAAACTTCACCACCCCGGGGATCTGCCTGATCGTCTTCGAGCGGAATCGGTTGACCGCCCGCATCGGCTTGCTCGGTCCATTCGAAAATCGTTACGAGGACCTCGATCTCCCCCATTTCTTCCGCGCGGCCGATATCAGCGGCGAGCTCGGCGGCGCGGTCGATCGCCCGTCGTATCTCGGTCAGCCCGATTTGTGCCTCGGCCGGCGCGAGGTTGGCGCGGACAAAGGGATAACCGAGCAGCCTGTTCATGGCGTCACGGTAGGCCCGCTGGTAGGCGCGCTCGGGATGGAACACCGAGTCCATCGCCAGCTGGTGGTCTGGGCCGGTGACCACCGGCACGTCGTCGATTACCGTTTCGGTACTCCTCAGACGGGCCAGTTCGGCTTCGATCCGGCCGTAGGCCCGATTCAACCTATCCGCGCTGACCGCCTTTCCCTCCCGATGGCGTTGCACGGTCATCGTGTTGATTTCCGTGTGTCGCGCCTCGAGGTTGCTGATCCGGAGGGCCACCTCCGGACTCGGTTGTCCACCTTTCGCAGGCGGCTGTTCGTACACCTGCTCGTTCCTGGACGAAGTGCGGTCTGGCTGTGCCGCTGCTTCCGGCGAGCGTTGTACGGTCGAAGGCTGGTTCACTGCACGGCTTTCGCGCGCTGTAACCGGGAGCGAATCGGGGGTGGCAGCCGAAAGGTCGGTCACTACCGGGTAGTGGTCGGTTTCGGTGCTTACGATGCCGCTGCGGGTCGTCCGTAGTTCCGGGGAAACGAGCACCTGGTCCGGCGCACTGCCCCAGGGAACGGTCTTGGTCGCCGGATCGAGCGCGGCGGTGAGACCCAACTCGCCGATCAGCGCTCGATATACCGAACCAGGGTCATCGGTGTTGAAGTCGCCGAGCAACACGATCGGACCACCCGCCAGGGACCGCAGGCCATCCGCCAGGGAGTGCAGCAACTGCTCGATCGCCCTGGCATGCGCCGCGCCTTCGACGTCCTGGTGCTCCTCGTAGCTGCGGCCGAAGAAACCCAGGGGCGCGGGGTGGAGATTCACGAACCAGGTACCGGCGATCCGGACGGCTTGCGCGTACCGGTCGAACTGCTCGTCCGGCTCCAGTGCTCGGCCCCCGAGTGTGAGCTCGACGCCCGTAGCGGGCAGCAGTATGTCGACAGCGGCCTCGATCGGCCGATCACTGAGCACGGCAAGGCTGATCGCCTTGGTCGTATCCATGTGTGACGGGCACATCACTGTCTCGTAGACGTACTGGTAGCCGTGCATCTCAGCCAACTGCCGTGCGTTCGAACCGTCCGGGCCGACCTCCGACTCCTGCAAGAAAGCGACCTTCGCGCCGATCTCGCTCAATACCCGGACGAAAGACGGCAGATCGTCGACGTAGTCGAACGCCTCGGCGGAGCGCGAACGGCGCGCACCCGCGATATTCCAAGTGAGGAGGCGGAGGGGATCGTTCCCAGCGGCGTCGGCCACGACATCGCGACGCTCCGGCGCGGCCCCTGGCTCCGAGGCCCGTGTCGTCGCGCCCGGAGCCACTGCACGATCGAGGATCTCGGCGATGCTGTCGCTCGCCGGACGGTATTCGCTCGGCCGAAAGACGGTACGGCCGGATCGCGGCGAGTCGGCGGCCTCCTCGACGACATCCAGGGCCCACCGGCCGGACCGGGTGATCGTCGCCGTCGCGCTCACCGCCCGGCCCTCCCGGCCCACTTCTCGCACCAGCGTCTCCGCCAGCGCCGCCGCTTCGTTCACCGCAGGTCCGATGTGGTTCCAGAAAGGGATATCCGGTCGGATCATGATGAACGCCAAAGCGCGGATCGTGGCCGACGCATCGTCCATCGGACCGACCCGCACAGTTTGGGAACCCACGACCGGATCGTCTGCGGGGTCGGCGCGTTCGGGCACGTCCGCCGAGTCACCGCGGAGGTGGAATTCGAAGATAACCCGGCGAGTGGTGCCTGACGATTCGGCCCGCCAACTGGTGGTGCCGGTCTCCAATGTTCGCACGAGTTCCGGGGACAAATCGGCGGCGCTCTCGTGTTCGACGGTGACCCGCAGTACGTCCGCGTGCGGTGTCACGACCGCTGTCCGCGTGGCCCCGTGCCGAGCGGCGTCGGCCGCCACCGCGACGGCGGTGTCGGACGCAGCCGTCCGTGCGGCGGACGGCCACCGCGGAACTGACTCGTCGATCGCGGTACGGACCGATTCCTCCGCCACGGAAGGATCACGGGGCTGGTCTCGTGCCCCCTCGCGTCCGCGGGGCCTATCAGGGTTGCTCGCGGTGGTTTGAGCTGCGGCGGGTACAGCGGCGGTCCGGGCGTCCCGGGAGTTTTCGAGCAGCGTCATCCGCCGCTGCTCGGCAGCGGCCACGGTCTCCGGTGAGAGGGCGATGTCCATCGCCAGGACCTCGGACGGAAACGCCTGGATCATCGCCGCGCGCAGCGCCGGTGTCAGCCGGTCGTTCCACCACGATTCGAGGTCGGTGCCCGACGGGCGTTCGGCGGGCGTGGTCAGCCATTGGAGCGTCGCGTCCGCTCCGAGTTCCAGCAGCGCCTCCGGCCATAGGTACCGTAGCGAACCCGTGTTCGTAACGCCCGCTTTGATGGAATCGGCCGCCGGTGTGGCGGATGCCTGCACGGGCCACTTATCTCGACTCGTGATCCGGGAGCCTAATTGATGATCCTGGTCGCCGATGATTCGTCTCTGCTTGGCTACCGCTACGATCTCCGCTCGATCGCCACTGACGCCGAGCTTGACGCGAATGCGTTCGAGGCTGTAGTGCACCTTCTTCCGAGGGACAGCGGCGGCCTCTGCGATCTCTCTGACGGATAGGCCTTCCGCGGTCAGCTCTAGCACTTTGACATCGAGATCGGACAGGCCATGGCCTCTGGGCGGCGTTGTCGGCGTAGGAGTCGGGGTCGGCCACTTGTCTCGACTCGCCACCGCGGTGCCCAGCCTGGTGTTGGTGACCAAGTACCCTTCAGCGCTCAGCTGTCCATAGGCTCTGGCCACGGAATCCGTCGACGTCGGCACATAATGGGCGAGTTCCCGAGCCGTAGGCAACAATCCGCCTTCCGGCAGCTCTCCCGACACGATCGCGTGACGCAGAGCGGTCGAAACCATGCGCCAAGCGCCCCGGGCTGCATCCACCAGGTCCCTGATCGATGACTCCGCTGTAAAGATCTCCAGCAAATCTGCGGGAGCAATCAGCCATCCGACGTCGAACGCCGGTGTGCTGGGCCATCGGTCGTGGCTCGCTACAGCCACTCCGACCGCATGCTTGATCACCACATAGCCTTCGTCGGAGAGCTGACGATATGCGTCACCCACGGGGCGCTTCCACGGTATGCCCAGATGCTGGGCGAGGGCCAGTGCCCCGGGCAGAGAGCGACCCTCGGCCAGCCCACCCGACAGAATCGCCGCGCGCAACCTCAGACGCAGCGCGTTCTCCCACCCGATTCGGTTGGCATGCTCCGCCAGGCTCGTCTTGGGCGCTGCTGTGTCGAGGATTTGCAGCAACTCTTCGGGGGTCACGGGGAGGATCTTGGCGAAGGCATGCACGGCGCGGCGCCGAAGCGACTTGGCGGCATCGGCCGTACGGTTGGCGGTGATCGCGGCCGTGGCCTCGGCAACCGTCAGACCCTGCAGGAAACGGAGCTCGAGGTACTGCTCATAGTCGCGGTTGCCGAGTTGCCGGATGGCCCGCCGCAGCCGTTTCAGCTGGCGCTCGTCCCCCTTGGCGGCCGCGTCCAGAGCTGCCTCGGCCGCTACCTTGACCGCCAGCAATGCCTCGCCGTCTCCGGAGCTGGCGTGGTCGTCGGAGGTTAGTGCGCTGGCGTCGGCCGGGGGTAAGGCGCGTTCGCGTGCGATGTCGGGGTCGGTTTGGGGGGTGCCTTCTTCCAGTTGTTGTCGTGCGTCCTCCGGATGTGGTTCGTCCCAGAAACGGTCATCGCCGTTGCCGTGGTGGTGGAATTCGAGAAGGTGCTGGTTGAGGTTTCGTTGTTTGTTCGCTCCTATGCCATGTGGGGGGTGTGGGAAGTGGGCGTCGACAGGGTTGGGGTCGACATGGTGGAAGAGTTCGACCCCCGGGGGTAGCGGATTGGGTGGGAGTCCGCCCGGGGTAGTCGACGGTTCAGCCCCCTGGCTGGGCGGACGCGCCTCCGGCTGTGCCGCCTGCCGAGGCGGAGACTCTGCCGGGGCTTCCTCGTCAGGAGATCCGGGAGCGCGAGTAACGTCGAATGGCGGAACCATGGTGCCGTCCGGGGCCACTTCGATCCGAATACATACATGCCCCTCATCGCTCGTGAGCATAATGTCGCGACCGCCCCAGACATCCCCTGTGAAACCTTGTTTGTGGAGATAGTTCGACAGCAACCGGTGTGCATCTCCGGCCGCTGCGCTGCACCCGACCAGCAGCAACTGACTTCCCGGATGTTGGGCAAGGGCGGTTTGGAAGTAATCACTCGACCACACAATGCGGCCGAACACGACCCCGTCGACAAGGACTCCCCTACGCTGCCCAGTCTGCCGATCTGCGAGCTTGATCAGATAGCCGTCTTCTTCTGCATGCGCGAACAAGACGATCGGCTCAGCATTTGTTTCGGCATCGAAGTACGGGGCTTTCTCGGGCTGCGGGTCGTCAGCCCACTGCGATGTCGGAGCTATATCCGACATTCTTGTGGCCACATCCGACACCGGCCATACGGGTATGAATTCTCGGTTTCCCGGCCTGTTGTCCGTCAGGCCCCACGCTCTGATCTCATCGGCATTTTGCTCGTCCCCAGGAAATCCTGCACCAGAAATCTTCCCGTCGGACGAAGACACCGGGATGATCCAGACATCGTCGAACTCGAATTCGACGTAGCGACCATTCTCGTCCCAACCGTAAAAAGGAGACCGCGGCGACGAGTCGGAGTCGACCACACCGGGGTGGGACGGCGCTGATTCGTCTGGGTTTTCGCGCGTGCTTTCGCTGGGCGCTCGGCTTATCCGTGTGGTGGAGGCCGCGTCCGGATCGTCCGGTGCTTTGGTCGCTTCCGCTTGCCCGCGGCGGGGCTCGCTGCCGACACGCATCTCATTCTCGAACCGAGCGACGGCGCGGTCGGCGAGCAGGAAGTTCTCGATCGCCTCGACGAGTCGCTGGAGGCCCGGGTCGCTCGTCGCATCGGCGAGCGCACGTAGCTCCATCAGTGGATTGTCGGCGGATGTGTGGGCTGTCGTGCCAGGTTCTGATAGTCCTAGTAGGTTCGCCAATTGGTGATCCAGCTCCTCGCCTGGATCTGCGAGCTGCTGCTGTGTCACCGGGTCGGCCTGCGCCGCATTCGCGGCTTCGATGTCCCGAAGCACGGGAAGCCGCAGTGCGACCCAGTCGATGAGAAGGTCCATATCCTGGGCTGAAGCCACCCCCGCCCAGCCTGTTTCGTCCAGCCCTCGAATCCACCCTTGAGCGATGGTCACTGCCTGCCGCACCCACCCGGCTCGCACCAGATCCGTGAGCACGCCCAATACCTCGGCCAGTTCGGCCCGTGTCGATTCCAGGCGAATGCGCAGTTCTTGCAGGTGAGCTCCCGGATCATCGGTCGCGCTATCTACGGGCGCATCGCTGCCGGTGAAAACGGCTCCCGACCTGGTCAGCCACGGATCCACAACCCTGGTGTGAAAGTCGTCGATCGCGGCGGTTACCCGATCGGCATCCTCGCCGAGGGCGATATCCGTGTATTTGGCTGTGATTGCGTCATTTTCGCGCGTGAGTACCAAGGTGATCCGGCCCGGCTTTCCCAGAACCGGGTTGATCGAGAATACGATCGATAGCGAATCATCCGCCGGGACAACGGCTGTGACGTACATCCAGAACTGAGCGGTGGCCCCAGGGAACATGGTACGAGCATCGGGAACTGCCGGGTGGGGGCTTTCGCCGCGCTGATCGATCAGTGGACCGGCGGTCGGCACGCTAACCGGGATCTGCTTTCGCCACAGGTCTCCAAGTATGTTGTCGTCGAATTCGACCGGTACACCACGCTCGGCCATTTCGAATAGGCCCTGGGCAACGTACTTCAGGTCGGCCGATGCTTTTGGAAGCATCTTACTGCCGAAGGTGATGTATACCTTCCGGCCACCGTCGATAAACCAATGCCCGAATGAATATGCATGTATGTCGGGATTGGGAAATGTACTGTAAAGCAGAGCATGCGTTCCAGGGGGAGCCGGCATCGAGCGGTCGCCCTTGGCTGTAAGGAAGAATACATCACCTTCCGGCCCGGTGGTATAGGGTGCGTCTTCGTCATTGATTCCGCCCCCGGTGGCGGTATACACATTCGTGTAGTCGAGCGTTGCGGCGATTTCCGGCGTGTACATGTACATGTCCGGTGGCATTGGCACGGCGTCATATTCCGGGCGAAGTCCGGCTTCCCGCACGGTTGTGATTGCGGCGGCATCGGCCGTGGGGGTCTCCGGTTCCGAGGTCGCATCGGTCTGCTGCTGCGCGGCTCCGCCACCTGACTGGCCTACCGACATGGGCGAGTGGGGTTTGTGCCCACCCTCTCCCGAGTCCATAGCGCCTTCCAGCGAAGTACGGTCGGGACGCGCTGCAGTGGGCGGTATGTGGTGGACTGGGAGATCGTCTCCGGTCAGGGCGGAGTGGGGCTCGTTCTGCGCGGTTCGATCCCAAGGCGTGGGAGTTGTGGTGGCCTGATCCATGGAACCGGCGGTGGTCGCCGATTCGAGGTCGTCGGGGGTTGCCTGCTCGGTCGATACCTTGTCGACGTCGGATGTGGTCGCGGTAGCGCGATGACCGCTCCATGGGGTGCCGCGGGGAGGTCGCGCAGCTGACTCGGCGCTGCCAATGGACGGGTTCGCCGGTTCGTTGTCGGACGTCGACGGCACCTTGGAATCGGCCGCATCTCTTTCCGCAGTAATGGAGTGGAGTTCTCGCAGAATAGGATCGATCGATTCGGCGAATGCGGGGTTTTCGAAATGGGCGAGTGCATTACCGCCGACGATGATGACCTCGTAGTCTTCTCGCTCCTCGCGGACGTCGGCAATGTCTTTGTGCAGCAGTCTTATCGCTCGGGCGGCGTCCTGCGCAGCTTGTGAATCGGCCAGACGCGCAGCCGTTGCGCTGAACGCTTCATCCGCTCGGCGCAACAGGTCGAATGCGTACGAGCCGTCGCGGCTGCGGGTCAGATAGTGCTCGGCCACCAGAGTGATATCGGATAGATAAGCTGCTGCCGCCCCTCCGAAAGCCTCATCCGATCCGGTCTGTGCTTGTGTGAATGCCACTGCCTCCGACGGTAGTGATCGGATGGCTCGAATCAAGCTCGGGTCGAATGCCGTCCCGAACCGGGCAACCAGATAGCCATCGATATACTCCGACCAATCCGTTCCGTCATGTCTCCGCACCTCTTCGAGATGATGAGATAGGCCAGATATCTGCGCCAAGGCGCTGGCGGTGGGACCGAGGTGTTCGATACCCGGTCTCATATTCCGGGATGAAAGATCGTCTTCTTCCGACCATGGGATTGCTGCCACTGCACGTTCCATATAGTGGGTCATACGCCCGATGTGCTGTGGAACAGTGTGCAGAAAATTAACTTCGTCGCCGGGGTTTGCCCATCGCGTCGGTGCGTCACCGGTGATGTCCCTGGGTAGGGCCCCAGCGACATTGAATACGTTACTGGCCGCGATATACAGCTCTCTTGCTTCCGGGAGTCGGGCGGACATCTCTCGCCCAACCCTGAACAGCATCGGGTAGTCCCGAAGTCCCCGGAGAGGGATGTCTTCCCAGAGACGGCTGCTTTGCTCCCATACCAGGACGTTCAGTGCCCGTGCCGTGCCGATCATCTCCGCTGCGGGTGGCGGCTCACCCCGATCGAAAGCTTTCAGGTGCGCAACGGTTCTGGCATGCGTAGCGGCGATCAGCGCCTCCGCGTCCTCGACATACAGCATGGTCGCCCAGTTCCGCAGCTCCCAGTATGAGGAGGTGAGCAGATCCGGTATGGGTGGCAGATCAGCCTCTCCGCCGGTGGACGCAGCCTCGGCGGACAGGGGTAACCGATGCTCGGGAGTGTCGTGGCCGGATCGTTGCGGGTCGGGTAAGGGTGGGGCGTCCGGTGCGGGTGGCGGGTCGGGCGAGGGTGGCGCGTCCGGTGCTGTGCGCTGTCTGTTACGGATCCCGTGCACCGGATCGTCCGGGATATCGTTGTTGCGTTGGACGGCCAGGACCGCGTTCATGCGGTGGGTGCGCCGGTTCCAGCCGGCTGCGCGGAAACGAGTGGCGGCGAACGGGTCAGGCTCGCGGGCGCTGCGTTGTTGGATTCGCGGGTCGTCAGCGGGAGTGGCGGTGGACCGTTCGGCGGCGCTCGAGCTCCACGGTGTGCTCGACGGAGAGTCCTGCTCGGTATTCGCAGCTCCCGCCCATGGCGTGGCGCCGGGCGTGCGATGCGTCGGTGCTGGGGCGGGTCCAACGTGGCCCTCGGGCGGAACGGGTCGGTCGTCGGGTTCGGTCGCCGCGTGCGGGGCTTTCGCGGTGCCGGTCTCGGGAGACGGCGTGCCGATCAGCACGGCGGTGACGTTGTCGTGTTCACCCTCATCGATGGCGTGTTGTACGAATGCCCTCGCCGCACCGAGCAGGTTGCCCGACGATTCCGCCAGATTCTGTCGAAGCATGTCGGCGATTTTCTGCTCGGGTGTGCCCGCGTTCGACTCGTCTTCGTAGTAGATGTTCACGGCACCGTCGGAAAACAATGCTACGAAGCCGTTTCCAGGAAGGTCGCGCGCACTGATTTCGATGTCGCCCAATTCGGTGTCACCCAGATAGCTGTTCAAATTCGAAGCGAGCCATGAGTGCCGCAGCGCGTGCACGGTCATCCCGAGGCTTTTCGCCATTTCGACGATGGCGGGGTCGGCGTTGGTCAATTCGATCGCGGGGCCACCGTCGAGCGGGATCCAGAAGGCGGGTGAATCGCCGCGCGAAAGGGTGATGAGCTGTGTCGCAGTGGCGAGGGTCAGCACCAGTGTGGTGGCCGGCGGAAGAGGGGGATCAGCGTACTTTCCCGCTATCAGATCGCGAACGGCACGGTCAGCGGCCTCGAGCGCCTTCTTCGTGGTTCCTTCCGGGTCCGGCCTGCCGCCCTGTGCGACACGGCCTGCCTCCTCATGGAGAACAGCCACGGCTGCTTCGGCAGCTGCCTCCGATGCCTCTTCACTGTCTCCTTGGCTGGACACGCCGTCGGCGACCGCGGCCAAAGTCCAACGCTCGTGACCGATATACGCCGTCTCGACTGCGAAGAAATCCTCGTTCACGTTGTGCTGTTCGCCGGTTCGCCCGCCCCGGTCGCTCACCCCGGCTGCCGAGGTCAGATCGACTTCGTAATGATCCCGCCAACGGGGTGCGCCGACCGGCTGGTATGGATCCCCCTCGGCTGGAAGAGCCGGTTCGTGGGGCTGTGCGTGGTCTGCGTCGGTGGGCGCCTCCGGCCACACGACTTGTTGCGGCTGAGCCGATCCGCGGTCTTCCTGTGCTGGATCGCCTTGTTTCGGTGTGAACATCGCGAGGCGCGGGTCAGCTGCACCGCCTTGCCGGGATGTGGGGGCCGGGTCGGCTGGGGGCGTTTGCTGCGAGCGCTGTGCGGGCTCTGGCGGCATCGTCGTCGGGCCAGGCGTGCTGGGCCCGATCGACGGCGCGACGCCGCCTGGATTCGAAGCCGGGGGAGGTATCAGCACGCCGTTCTCGTCGTATAGCGCAACCCATACTTTGCGCACGACCGAATCGAATTTCGTTGCGCCCGTGGAGCGGTCGATCGGCTTCATCCGTGCGATGGTTGGGCTGATTTCAACGACCGGGCCGCCGCTGTCCTTGGTCAATACGAACACGTTGTCGGTATTGAAGCTCGACAGCGATCGCACGATCGCTGTCGCTTTGGCGGGCATCTGGTCGATGAGGTCGAAAGCTTCGGTCAACGAGGCGAACTGATGCAGGTTGTCCTCACCCACCGCCCGCGCGAGGTCTCCCCGAGAAAAGATGAGAGCCGTGTCCCGCACACCGGCGGGGATGGTGACGACCTGTCGTCCGTAACGATCGTTGACCACCTGAAACGCCAGACGCGCCTCTTCGGGTTGCATGCTCGAGTCGGCGCGCGCGTGAGGCGGTGTTCCGCGCAGAGCCGCGGGGTCGGTGTGCCGCGGGGCCAGCGCCCGGCGTGCGCGTTCGAGTTCGGCGCGCCAATCATTCAGCCTGCGGGTGAGGTCGTCCACAGTGGCTCGGGGCAGATCCGGTGCGCGCAGCCGGTGTTCGAAGGCGAGCACGCCCAATTCGAGTGTGAGCCAGCGGTGAGCCAGTGCGTCGCGTCGAGCGATGTCGTCGGCCAACCGCTCATGCTCGGGCGTCCCGGGTGGAAGCTCTCCCAGCTCGACATATGCGGCCAGCCGTTCTCGCGGCACGTCGGTTCGGGGTGGACCGTCGTGTGTCGCGAGTTCGGCCGATGATCGGTCTTCCGGGCCGGCGGCGGTCACCGGGTCGCTACCCCCGGCCTCCACATCACTCCGCCCGGGGGACCCCAACGCTGCCTGAACGTGTGTGACGCGCGTGTCGGACGATCGATACCGGTTCACAGCTTCGGTTGCCAGCTGGATCCGAGTGGCGAGGTCTGGATGGATTTGCCCGTTGGCCGCGTTGGTCGCGTCCATCAACGCGGCCAGCCGCTCCTTCGCGGCGTTGAAGTGATGGACCAGCAGCGTGAGGCGTTCTCGTGGGACGGTCGTGTTCCGCTGACCCATCGCGGCCACCGGTTCGTCGAGATGACCGAGCATGGCGTCCAGCTTCCGACTCTCGAGGTCCGGGTGCACCTGTCCGTCGGTGACGTGGTTCGCGTCCATCAAGGCCGTCAGCCATTCCGCGGCGGCGTGGAAGTGGTGGACCAGCAGACGGAGGCGATCCGGTGCGCTGGTCACCTCCGATCGCCCCCGCACCGCACGCAACTCGTCGAGGTGCGCGAGCATGTCGTCCAGGCGCCGGAAGCGCGCCACATCCGCAGGTTCCGCGGCCACACCGGTATCGAGGATGGCGGCATCGCGTTCGACCGCGACGCCCTCACGGACCAACTCCAGCAGTGCTGGGTCGACAGCCGCGAGCAACTGCCGCGCCGAGGAATCACCTTCCGGCACCGAGGCGTTTTCGGGTGTTCGTCGCACACGCGGATCGACGCTTCCTGCGAGCGCGACGCCCTCGCTCCCGTCGGCCGGTGCGGTGGCCGACGGTTCGCCCGCAGCGGGCGGGGTAGGAGCGCCTTGCCCATAGGGGCGGCCAAGCGGATCGTTCTCGTCGTGATGGAAGACGCTGGGATCGGGTCCGGCTCTGCGTCCGACGGATGGGCTCAGTGCTGTAGTCGGGAGTGCCAAGCGCACGTCCGACTCCGCCAGCCAGGGCTCGAGCCGAGATGAATGGAACTCGGTGAATGCTGCCGCAACCAGGGCAGCGTCCGAACCGAGTTCGATATCGGTGTATTCCGCGGTGATGACCCCGCCTTCGCGACCGAGCACGAGCGTCACCGAACCGGGAGCGCCGAGAACAGGATTGAACGACAACGTTATCGCCACGCCATCCGGCATCGCTTCCACGGCGGTGACGGTCACCCAGTAGTCATCGCCGAACCCGGTGAACGTACTTTCGGCACTGTCCCCGCCGGAGTCGATCACGGAGCCGACCGTCGTCCGCACCGCATCGGAATGCCACAGCCGGCCTTGGCTGTCCTTGCTCCTGACGTTGAAGGTGACGCCGTCGAGATCTACGTCGAGACTGATCAGCCTGTGTCGCAGATAAGCGCCGAACTTCGGATCCCGCGATGCCTTGCTGAACGCGCCGCTGCCGAAATGTATCCAGTCCGGTTCACCAGCGGTGAACAGCCAGACACCAAGGCTGATCGGACCTTCACGTCGGTTTCGATAGGTCCGGTACAGCGCCGGGTGCGTAGCCTCGGTGGCGGGCGCCACACGGATGTCGTCCGGGTCCGTGCCGATGAGGAAGATGTCACCTAGGGATCCAGTGGTATACAACTGCCCATCGCGGTAGAACTTTCCGCCGCGCACAGTGACTCGCATGTAATCGATGTCTGTGCTTTCTTCGGGGCGCACCGCATCCGGACGATCCGGCGAAGCCACCTCGTACTGTCGGTGGCTCGATTCGCCATCGTCTCGACGCGGTACGCCCGGGCCATAGGGGCGGCCCAGCGGATCGTCTTCGTGGTGATGGAAGACTCGGAAGTCGGGTCTACGTCCGCGTCCGAAGCGCCGATTCTGTTCCGGGCCGGGCGGGAGGTCCAGGGCGGCGCGGGGATCGACATCGTGGAAGGGTTCGACTCCAGACGGGGGCAGCCCGCCGCCGCCGGAGCGCTTCGGCTGCTCAGGTCGGACCGACGGCGTCTCGTCGCTGGTGGTTTCGCCGATGGACGGCTCGGTTGGAGGATCGTCGTTCGCCGGTTCTGTCCGTGAATGTGCCTGCGATACCTGGCCCGGCCGTGTGTCCGGAGGGAGCTGAGGCGCCATCGGCGCTACACCCGGTGTTTCGGGATCGGTCTGTGCTGTGCCCGGTGGGCTGTTGCGCTGAACCTCGAACCAGATCGTCTTGCCCCCGGTGCGGCCCAAGTCCACGCCCCATGCGGCGGCCATGTCGTCCAGCAGTCCGTAGCCGCGCCCGCGCATGCCCGGTTCTCGCCGGCCCGCCATCAGTGCGCCCAGATCGATGGCGTCGAGGAAGTCGTCCACGTCGAAGTCGGCCGAGGCCTCGTCAGGGCTGCTCTGTGCGGTGTCCTCGAGAGCGGCGAAGTTGCTCTCCGGCTGCCACTTCGGCAAACCTCGGCTCTCGTCGGCGATCTCTACCCGTAACACGTCATCGAACAGCCAGTACCGGATCTCGGCGTCCCCTGCGTTGTGCACGTGCACATTGGTGACCAGTTCGGTGACCGACAGTTCCACGTCTTCGATCTGGTCGGTGTCCTGCCAGCCCGCGCCGGTCAGCACCTCACGCGCGGCATGGCGAGAGGTCCCGACGCCACGTGGCACCGACTCCCGCGCGAAGCTCAGCTTCACGATCGGGTCGGGCAGTACATTCGACGGGTCATGCTGTCCGGGAGATTCGAAAAGCTTGAACCACCTCTTCCTTCTTCCACCGTGGCCGCTGCGGGCGTGTTGCCCGAGGTGAGCCAACTCGTAGCCCCACACTGCGGCGTTCTCGTCGAGCAACTCGGTGAGTCGGCCCGGTTCCGTTGATCGGCCGGGTACATCGCGCACGGGCAGAGCAGGTTCGGACGCCACGTCGAAGGTCGCGTCGAATTCCTCGGTCACCTCGACGACTACCCACCGGTTGCCCGGCTCTCCGAAAAGGCCGTGCCGCACCTGCGTACGCCCATGAGTCGTCGACAGCAACGCGGCCAACATCGCTTCGGCGGCATCGACGTGTCCGTCCGGGAAATCGGAGAGAGCTGCACGGATCGGGGCGAACTCGCCCTGCACCGGATCATCGTGCGGCCTGTCGTCCCCTCTCGGCGTGGGGGCGCCGGTGGGTTCCGCGGGTGGCTTCGACTGCCCGACGTCCGGGCGCGGAGCGTCGGCCGGATCACCGTCACGCTCCGCGACGTAAACCTGTCGGATGCTTTCGGTGGCCTTCGCCATCAGCTTCGTGGCCGATTCCTGCCCGATGTTCAGTCGCGTGCACAACTCGGCCAGCGAGATGTCCTGTATGAGGTAGAGCAGCACGGTGCGCCGCGCTGCGTCGGACAGCTCGGGCAGAGCTTGTCTCAGCTTCGCCGCAAAGTTCTCGTCAGAGAGTTCACTTTCCGAAGTGGAGCGGGCGCCGGTGGGTGCCGCCACATCCACCGGAGGCGTGTCGTCACTCTCGTCTCGGTCGGTTTCGTCGGTGCCGGTATTCGATTGATCCAGGAATATCGGTTTGCGCAGGTGGAGCCACTGCTTCGCTTTCTCGACGGCGGTGAGCTCCAGTCCGAGAGCCGCACTGATCTCGGCGTTATCGGGTTCGGCGGCCCCGGGGGCAGCGGTATGGTTCCTGATGTACGTGTCTACGCTGTAGATCAGCTCGCGGTCCTTCGAACCGAAATTCGCGTACATCTGCTTGTAGTAGATATTCTTCATAGCCCAGCGGGCATTCGCCATGGCAGCTCTGGGAAATTCGCCAGGCGGAACAAAGGTGCCGGCGGCCACCCCGATCGCCTCGAGGGCTCGATGGACGAGATCTTGGTATTCCTCTCCCGGAACCGTCCAATACCGTGGCGCTGCCTCCGCAATCCAGAGATACTTTTCCAGAATCTGGCTCCGAATTCCCCGCTCCTCGGGGGATCCGGGCCGAGTCGCTATCAGTTCCCAGATCAGACGAGTATCCTCTTCGTCTCCGGTTCCCACGTCTCGGCGTGCGTAAAACCGCTGCAATCCCTTCACCAAAGTTTCATTGGTGAAGGGTGTCCCCGGTAGTTGCTCATCGAAATCTTCGAGAATGTCCCGAAGTTGCCGGAGCGCGACAACGCTCGGTGTTGTCTGTGTCTCTCTTCGGGAGATTGTGTTCTTCGTTACTCCGGTTCGTGCCGCGAATTGCGATCGACTCATTCCGTAGTAAAGGCGTACTGCGGTCAGCCAATCGTGGACCGTAGGGAAAAGGGCCGGATCGGGAACGGTCTCGCCTGCCGGGTCCATCCGGTAAGTGAGACCCCACGCCTCGGCCAGGTCATTCCATCGCTCGACACCGCGCTCCTGCAGCACATCACGGTAGATTTGCAGCATCGTCAGTTCATCTATCTCTGCACCTTTTTTGAGACGCCCGATGTGCACTCGTGTGAGTCCGAAAACGCGCGCAGCGTCCGAATCCTTGATTTGGTTGACCCGGAGGAAGTGCCGGAGATACTCACCGAAGGATGCGACGGCACGTGGGTCGGGGAATATCAGGGTCGCCCTGGGGAGGTATGTAAAACACTCGACGAGCTCGTCATAGGTGGCATTGTGTGAGAACGGGGAGGCCTCGGCAATGATCTGAACCGTGGGGGCTGGGGGCCAGATGTCGCCTATTTCCCACTTTTTGACCGTGCCGCTCGATTTTCCTACCGCAGCGGCCAAGTCCTCTTCTGAAAGACCCGATTCGGTGCGCATCGAACGAATATATGCACCGATATCCTGATAACCTTCGGGGTACGCGGCAGTGCCGTTATCGGTGAGCAGCTCCGGGTAATATGACGACGCATCCGTGTACATTCTCCGGGCGTAGGGTACCCGACGCAGCAAGGCCCTGATCTGCTCGATTTCCAGGTCCCGTTCCCCCCGTTCGATTTCCTCCCAGGTGCCTCGAGCTACATTTACCAGTGCGTCCATCTCGGCCGGTGCTATCCCGAGATATCGGCGCATTTCCGATAGCCATGTCGTCTTGTCGCCCTCGCCGGGCCATGGAAGCTGCGCGATGGGCTCCGCCGCGTGACTATTCGCCTCGATCCCTGCCCCGGTCAACCATCGCCGCACCTGATCGAGCTCCAGATGGTGCATCTCGACATATTCCGCGAGACTCTGGCGAGACAGCCCTGACCGATCGGCCGGCCGCCCTCGATACCAGTCGAGGAAGCGCTGTTCTTCGGCAGCGCGCAGCGGCCGCTGCGGCAGCTCGGTTTCAGACGATTCGTGTTGTGTGACAGCCGTGCCGGCACCGGGGGCGGAGCTGGGCGCGGGGAAGTCATCCGCACGTGGCGACTGTCCCGAACCATCCTGCCGCGACGGGCTGGGCGGCTGGAAACCGATGGGCGGCGGGTGTTGTGGTTGCCGGGAGCTTTGATCGGCAGGTGCGGCAGGTGGTCCACGGGTAGCGGGGTCGGTGGTGTGGTCGGTGGGTGAATGAGCGTGCTGGTGTATGAGAGCCGCGACTTCTTGGAGAGGGTCTACCAGGACGCGGAGGTAGTCTTCGGCCTGGGTGAGCGCGACCTCGGTTTCGGGCGTCGGTTGGGTCTGATGCTCGGCGGCGGCCTGGGTGTACTGGACGACGACGGTCTGTACGAGCGGATGGGGAGACAGGGCGTAGAGGTCGTCTTCGGGTGAGGTGTAGTAGCGGGCGCTACCCGGGTCGCCGTTGCGGGCCGAGCGGTTCTCGGCCTGGATGTCGATGTCGCGGGAGCGGGCGGAGCGGCCCGTGACGATGACGTGCAGGCCGCCGAGTTCGCGGATGTCGTCGGAGATCGGGATGTCGACGCCGCGAGCGCCTTGCATGTTGATGACGAGGACTTTGCCGTGCTCGCCGGCGTGATCGAAGATCGCTTGCAGATCGGCCTCCGCATCGGTGCCGTGATCGAGGAACCATTTCGCGTCGACGGCGGTGTGTGCGACGTCGAGGCCGTCGAGGAGGGCGGACAGCGGATCGACGAGGTCGTTGCGGTCGGCCAGGATCAGTTGCGGACGGCCGGTTTCCTGCATTGCTTTGATATCGGCGGCGGCAGTCTTCAGCTTCGAGGCCTCGTCCGGGGAGATGCTGTCGGCGTGGACGATGAGCTGGGATTCGTGGAAACGGTCGATCTTGGCGACCTCGTCCATACCGTAGCGCTGCTGTAGCTGAGTGGCGGAACCCTCGGCGGTGCCGGAAGCGCCGGTCACGCGGTCGTAGTTGTCCTGGCTGAACAGTTGCTGCGCCGTGATGGATTTCGAGCTGGCGGGGTCGTTGCGGATTCGCAAGCCGTGTTCGGCCTCGATGGCTTGCGCGAGGCCGCCGTTCCAGCGGCTCTCGGAGGAGGTCTGAGGATCGAAGAGGACCTTGTGGGTGGTCTGGTCGATGATGAACACCCTGTCGTTGTGCACAACGTAGTGCACGTTCTCCACGTATTCCCACCGTGCTGCGGCGGCCATGGCGATACGGGTCGATTCGGTCTCGGTGGGCGCACGACCGAGCAGTTGCTCCAGCTTTTGCCTACCGTCCTCGGTCAGCCGCGCCGGTCCGCCGCGTTGGCCGGGGGTGCGTCCGAAATCGGCTTCGGTGAGTTGATTGTCGCGCAGTGCCGTGGTGAGCAAATCGCGGGCTTGGGTGACCTGGGCGGCGATGGGGGCGTCGGCGAACTGGTCGGCGCCATCGGAGAGGATGTACTGGGTGTCGGCGTGGACGAGGGCTTCGTCGATCTCGTCGATCGCCGCACTGCGGCCGGGAACCCAGTTGTCGCGTAGCGCGGCGAAGCCGACGTCCTGCTGGGTGCCGATGTAGATGGTGGGCCGGCCGGGTTCGGGGGGCCGAGGGGCGTGGTCGGGGTTCATGCGGACGACATCGATGCCGTACTCGGCCAGGACCGCGACGTATCTGGCAACTTCGCGGTTGGCGAGGTTGTCACGGGTGGTGATGACTTGTACGGCACCGTGTTCGATGGCCTCGCGGATGGCATGGGCGAGGAAGACCAGGGATTTGCCCTCTCCGGCGTCCATGTTCACCGGGACTCGACGCATCGCCGTCACGGCGGCGACCTGGGTCCAGCGCAAGATCTTGTCTTCGCCACGGCGAATCACCTCGATCACCGCTGCCGTGGCGTCGGCGGAGTCCTCGCTGCGGAGCATCTGCGTAAGGGTGGCTGCCGGAAGGTTGTTCAGCCGGTCGGCCTCTGGAATATCGGGTCCGGATCGGGCGTAGTAGTCCGCGAGCACCGCTTCCGCGGCCTGCCGCATCGCATCGACCACCTGGTCGGCGCCCTGTTCGAGCGGCGGGGAGTTGTCGACCGGGAGCTGATCATTCGCGGCATCGCCGACCTGCTCGTCGGGAGTTGCCAGGGTGGCGTTGTCGACCTCCGGCGCGTGCGCGCCGATCGCGCTTTCGCTCGCGGCGGCAACGGCTCGGGCGACCGGAGCGGCAGGACGCCCCACGTCCGTAGTGGCGTCCACCGGGTTACCGGACTCGATGGCAATGGGTCTTCCGGTGGAGACCTCGTGCAGGTCGGCGGGCGCGGTCGATTCGGCCGCCGCTGTGTCCGGCATTGCCTCGAGGACGCCGGACCGGATGACCGCATCATCCGCGACGCGGCGCAACCAGCTGCCCACATCCTCCCCCGCGGGGACAGGCCACCGCTGTTGTTCCGCGAACCGGAACACGGTGCCGTTGATCGCCCCCGCCGCCAGCGCTAATTGCTCGTCCTGGTCGGTCGACTGCGACTCGGACACTCCGAGTGCCCGGCGCACGTGGTGGAGGGTGTCGAGTCCGTACTGCTCGCGCAGCTCGTCGAACGCCGCCGGATCACCTTGTTGTGCCCGTTGCAGGAGCGAACGCGGATCCGGTTGTCCGGCAGACTTTTCCGACCTGACACCCGACTGCGGACGTTTACGGTCAGAGCCGTCACGCGCGGTTGTGGAGCCGCGCTGACCTTCCTCACCGATCGCTCCGGTCGTTTCGGCGCCCTCGCGCTCCACCAGCCGCTCGGGGACCGGCGGTGTGGAGGGCCGGCCGCGCTTGCGAGGCTTCGGCCGCGGTTCCGGTTCCGGTTCCGGTGTGGGTGCCGGGGGGTCGGGCGTTGGCTGTGGTGGTGTGGGCGTCGGCTCCGGTTCGGGCGAGGGTTGCTTCTTGCGTCGTCGGGGTTTGTCGCCGCCACCCATCTGGGCGATGAGGCGCTTATGCTCCGTCTTCCCACTCGGTTGGGGGACAGGTTGGAGGTGCGGAACTCCGCCTATGGCGGGTAGACGGCTGGGGTCCTGGTGATATTCGAGGGAATGCGGGTTCAGGTGCGGCCCCGCGGGTGTCTGCGGCGCACCGGGGGTCCCGGGGTTCGGTTCGGTGGCATACCGCGAAGGCATGGTGAATGAGGCGGGCGGTTTGTCGAGCCCGGCGTCCAGACCTGTTTCCGGTGCGGCGACGTGGCGATCCGACAGGGGATTAGCGATATCCGGAGGGCGTGGCGACGCGGAGTCGGGGTCGTCGGGGTTCTGGAAGGCGCGGCCCAAGCCGACGGAATCGACAGGCAGCGGAGTCAGGGCGGGTGTGCGCGGGATTACGGGTATGGCGTCGGCGGGTGGTTCGTCCTCCAGCGGGTAGGAGACGCCGGGGATGGTGACGTAATCCCCCGCCGGCTTCTTCTGGACGCTGTGGTCCCGTGGGTCTTGCCAGACGCTGTGCTCGCGCGGGTCTTTCTGGACGTTGTGTTCCCGGGGGTCGTCCACGACGGTGCCCGGTGGGGTGGGGAACTCCTCGGGATCGGCGGAGGGTTCGTCGTCGTCGCCCGGCGGGCTGGTCGCGGCGGTGGGGGCCGGTGGTGTCGCGGCGGACTGTGGGGTTTCCCCGGGATCGGTTGACAGGAATCCCGGAGTCGCAGCCGGTGCTGTCGGCATGCTCGCGGAGGCGGCCGGATCGTGGTGGCCACCCGGGGTGTGGCCCGACAGCGCTGGCGGTGTGGCGAAGGGGATCGGGTTCGGCGGGTGCGGTTGTGCGGCAGAGGGTGTGTGGTCCGACGTACCGTGTGAAAAGGGGGTGCGAGGTTCTTCCGGTGGTCTTCGGTGTAGGCCAGGAGTGTTCGTGTCGGTCCCGGTGCGCGTCGGCGACGCCGTGGCATCCGGAGCAGGTCGCGGCGGGTTGGCCGACGCGACCGGGTTGTTCGCGTCAGCGGTGGGGCGCGCGGACGCCGTGGGTGAGGCGACCTCTTGTTTCGGTGGGCTCGGCGGTGCGAGCGGAGTGTTCGCGTCGGCTGTCGGCGACAGCTGCGGTGTGGCATGTGTCGGCGCGGTCGCCGAGGCAGGGGGTTCGATCGCAGTCGATTGTTCCGGAGTCGCGGTGTCGAGCCGCGGGAGCGCCGGATCGAAATCGAGGTCGAGAAGGATTTGTTCCTCGGCGGCGGTGGCGCCCTTTTCCAGGGTCTCGCCCGCAGGCCGGGGTCCTGTCATCGCCTGGGGCGTGTTACCGGCCGTCTGCTCCGGCGCCACCAAGTACATGTCCCCGCCAGGTCCGTGCGCGACCAGCAAAGGATCCGGGTAAGAACTGCTGCCGTCGACGAGGACTTCGGTGGCGAGCCCGGGGGTGACCGGTTGTGCGCTCTGGTCCGGACGCACCTGAGGATCGCTGATCTGGGCCTGACGGGTGGGCATCGGTGTGGCCGAACCGCCTTCGGGCGGTGTGGCCACGGCGACCGAGCTGCCCGCCCGCGCGACCTCGGTGCTGCCCCACGCAGGCCAGGAGCCGCCGCGTCCGGGGGATGACGGTGAGTAGGGGTGTGATGGGCCGCCCGACGGGTAGTCGGGCGCGTTCCCGGGGGTGGTTCCGCCGCTCCCGTCCGGCAACTGCCCGGGGCCGTCGCCTCTCATGAACGCCGTGAGGGCTTGGCGGTCCGCTCCCTCCGCATTGTCGAACAGATCGCGGAAGATCTGCTCGCCTTCGGCCATCATCTCCGGGGTCAGGCCGCCCGGCCGGTCCATGGAACCATCCCCGAACCCGGGTTCGGGCCCACCCGCCCGTGGCGCGTCCACCTCACTGGTGGTGGACACGCGTTCAGGACTCGCCGTTTGCGTTTCGGGCGGCTGACCGTCCCCGGGCGCGGAAATCTTCGCCATCGGCGCGGCATCGGGGGGTAGGCCCCCATCCGAGGAAGCCACCCGTTCGGGTACTCCTGTGTAAGCTCCGGCCCGCGTGGCCCGCACCGCTGCCCCGGAGGCGCCGACGAGACCGGAGGCGGCGCCGGTCCACACCATCGCGGCCAGGTCCTTGCCGCGCAGTTCGCCGCCGGTCAATCCGTACGCGGTCAGCCCACCCGCCAAGCCACCGGCCATGCCGCCCACGCCGCCCGCGGCCACGGTGCCGAGCACGCGTCCGCCCGTTCGGATCGCCACGGGCGCGACACGACGACCGACCTCGACACCGACCAGCCCACCGACGGCGCCGGCCGCCGCTCCGATCCGGACCTTCTTCCAATCCATCTTCTCCAGGTGGCCTTGCGCCATCTGGACGCGTTGCGCGACATAGGGAACCCCGCCGCCGATCGCCGTCCCGAAGAACACGCCTTTCGAGGCAAGCACCAGGCGTGGGTGCTCGGCGACGAACCGCGCGGCCTTTCCCAGCATGGTCAGCACCAAGTCGCGCTTGGCGAGTTCCATCCCCACTCTCGCCTCGGCCCGGTCGGCGATCGCCTTCACGATGCTGCCGGGCGGAGGCATCGCCATGTCGATGATCACCTGGGCGAGCAGCGCTCCCGCGATGCCGATGATGACGTACTGCTGGTACTCGATGGCCGTGGCGTTGTCGTACAACTGCTTCGCCATAGCGTTGTTGAACTCGATCTGCGCCTGGGTGTGGGCGATGATCTCGCGGTACCGCTTCTGTATTTCGACACCGGTCTCGCCCTCGACCGCCCGCTCCAGCTGCTCCACCCTCGGCTGGAGCCGGTGCAGCACCAGGACGAGCCCGTTCGCCGCGTCCGACCAGGTGTCGGCGCTGCGCCGCATCGCCTCCGGATCCCCCTCCGGGAAGTGCCCCAGCACCAACTCGGTCAGCCAGCCGGGGAAATAGTCCGGAATCTGCACCATCAGGCGCTCGATCGTCCGCGCGCGTGCTCGACGACCAGTCGGTGCAGTACCTTCGCCGGTCCGCAGGCGTCCTCGCCGCGCAGTTCGACCTCGGTGAACCCTTCGACCACCGCCGCTCGGGGATCGAAAAGGTCACCGGAGAAGCAGGCTCGGATCAGTTGTGCGCGCCACTTCCGGTAGCCGCGGACGATCGCGGCCAGCGTGTCACGGCCGCCCCACGGCCCGCTGACGCGCTGGTACTCCATCAGCAATGACCGATGCGCCGACTGCCGGACCCGGGACCCTGCACCCGCTTCGAGAATCCGGCCGAGGTCGTGCACGATGGTCGAATACATCGGCCGCTCAGCGGATCCGGCTACCCGCTCGCCCGACCGAATCGCGGTCTGGACTTTCTCTTCGAGCAGCGCTGGGCTGGCCGCCGTGACACGGTCGAGCAGGATCCGCTCACCGGTGACCGGACCCTCCGCCTCTTGCGCCACGTGAGCCGACGTCACACGCGACACCGCACCGTCCGGTAGGTCGGTGATCTCTATCCCGGACAGCTCGATGTAGGGATGTTTGCCGAGGATGTCGTCGACGGCCGCCGCGATTTCGTCGACCGTAGGCCTGGACACACCGGACGTGTCGAATCCGGCTATCCGGAGGCCATGGCGAGCGGCGAGCGCCTGCGCGGCGGCCACCGCGTCCGGATCCGTCCGTACCCGGGAGCGCTTCGCTTCCGCCGGGACCGTCTTCGGCTTGCGCCGTTTCGTGTCCTTGCCGGGGTTCCCGGGTTGTGCCGCGTCGGGCCGGGGACCTTTGCGGCGCGGCGGGTAGACCTGGCCCGGTGACGGCCCACCAGCGTTTCGCGACCACGGCGTGCCGGGTGCGTTTCGCATCCACGGCGAATCGGTGGGCGGCCTCGTCCATCGGCCTTCTGGTGTTCGCTGGACGGCTCCCGGTTGCGGTACGCCGGGTTTGGGTGTCGCCGCCGCAGGGGGTGAGCCGGTGGCGGGCGGCGTGGCAGTGGCGGGAGACACCGGGGTTCGCGCGGTCGGCGCGGCTCCTCGCGCGGTCGGCGTCGGCCGATCCGGAACCGAAGGCGTCGGGGACGAGTTGGGCAACGGCTCTTGTCCAGGTGAGCCGGAACTGTCGAGCGGGCCGTAGTCGCCGGGGTTCGTCCGGCCGGGCGCGATCGGATTCGCGGTCGGTTGGTAGCCGGACTGCGGGGTTGCCTGCACGGCCGTGGGGTCGGATGCCGGAGCGGCGGAGTCGTACGCCGGGGTGGTGGGGTTGGACGCCGGGGTGGGCGTGATGGCGTCGCGAGCGGAGTTCGGCACGGCGGCATCCGGCGTGGAGACGAGCCGATCGGGCGCCGGGCTCTGCCATTGCGGCTGCTCGAAGGGAACGTTGTAGGCCGGATCGGAGCGGAACGGATCCCGATCGCGAAGTTGGGAGCCGATGTTCTGGTCCTGGTCCTCCAGCACGTTGCCGGCATCCGCGACGCTGCCGCTCATTCCGCGCAGATTGTGGACGAGGTTCTCGAAGCCGGTGATTCCCTTGTCGGCCGCGGGCTCGTAGCTGTCGCCGAAGATCCGGCCCGGCTCGTCGTCGCCCCAGCACTTTCCCTCGGCGGCGAGCCTTTGCTTCAGGCGCGCGAGTTCCTCCTGCGCCACGTCGGCGATCGCGGCGAGTTCCGGGGTCAGCGCTCGCAGCAGGTCGGTATCCACCCGCAACGACCGACCCATATCCCGGCAAACCCTTCACCCTGCGTCAACGACACCGAGAGAAGACATTGTCCTCCGGGAGCAGCTCCGGCACCCGTGGCGTCTCTTCCCGAAGCTGGGAACGGCCGAAGGGTGGGACCAGCTCGATTGTGTGTGCGCAGTCGCCGATCGGATCGGGCGGTTGCCGGTCGCGGGCCTGTTACTTCTGTGGCGAACTCAGCGACGGTTGGTGCAGGTCGAAGTAGGCGACGTCACCCATGAGGGCGTTCTCCTCCTCGAACAGCGACCGCAGATCGTCCGGTATCTCGATCTTCTCGTGTTCGCGGGCTTCGGCTTCGGAGGTGAAGTACACCGTCTCGACGAATCCGTCGTCGCCGTAGGTCGCCAGCGTGCCGCCGAGAATCTCCGGGCGTACCTCGTGCAACCGATCGCCCGACTGGGCCAGTATCTCGCGCATCCGTCCGGCGTCGCGGGTGTGACCCTCCATGACCTGCACGAATCCGGCGCGGTCGGAGCCGCCACCCATCCACTGCGTGACTTCGGCGCAGTCCATGAAGGTGACCGGCCCGTCGAAGCACTGCTCGGTCTCCCGCCACCAGGCGCCCTGCTCCGGGCGCTCGCTGTTGCGGCGGGCGGCTTCCTCGGATTCGAATCGGGCGAGCGCGATGAAGGTGCCGTCGTCGCACAGTCCGCTGGTCGTGCCGAGATAGCCGACGGCTCCCGGCTTCAGTTCCTCGTTCCAGCGATCCATGCACCGATTCAGTCGGGCGGGGTCGGCGGCCTTGCCTTGAATGACTTGGATGAACATCGGTTCCTCCTCGGGCGGAGCGATCACTCCGCGGTGTCGCCGGGCCGTCGCGTCGTGGTCCACCGAGGGCGGGACACCGCACGGCCCGCGATCGCGGCCGGCGCACAGTCAATCGTTCGCCGCTCGGATGCCGCGCGCAAGTGCCGGACGCCCGTGGACCGACGCCGGGCCCTGTCGCGGTCAGGCGGCGGGGAGCGGCGTGTGGGTGCGGCGGGATGCTTCGTTGTCGCGTTCGGTGATGCGGACGTACAGCCGGATCAGCACCTCGCGCAGGGTGACGCCGAGCTCAGCGGCGTGCAGGGCGGCCAGTTCCAGCTCGAGGTCGCTGGTGAGCGTGCCGGGATCGCTGAGCATTTCGTCCAGCACCATCCCGCTCACCGCCTGATCGCGGGTCAGGGCGACGGAGGGCAGCCAGCTGAGTTCCCACGCTGTGCCGGAGGACGAGGGAAGCAGCCGGGCGGTTTCCGGGCTGATGTCGCTGGTGATGATCGAATCGGTGATGTCGAGTGCCATGATCCGCTCTCATTCACGCTGTTCGGGATGACGTGGACCCGCCGCTCGGCGGTTTACCGTGCCCGAACGCGGTGGATTCGTCCGCGCTTCGGCCGTATCGGTGTCCGAATGCGTCGGGGGATCGGCGCGAGCGGGAAGGCGGGTGGTCACACCTGGCCGCAGATGGTGCCGGGCTGCGCCATGACGAGGTATCCGCATCCGGCACCTCCTAGAGTTATCGGGCCACCACGATCGGTAGACCGGAAACCGTTGTGCGGAGACCGAATTGCGGTGACTTCGAGATCAAGGCTAGGTGCGGCCACATCTTGCTGTCAACGAAGCTTTAGCGCTTTGTGATGATACTAGATAAGCTTCAATGACTTTAGATAGTCACGTAGCTCAATACTCATCGGGAATCCGGGCAGATTTCGGTTTTCACTGTGGGATAAAGCCGGTGCGGTACGTTCCTGGGCTCATGTGGCAGCCCTTTTCGCAGGGGGTGTCGGTCTCTGCTCGACAACGAAATTCGGCGAGCGCGATTCGTCGGATGCCTTTTGCCACTCGATGATTAGAATGATGCATCGTGACATGCCGTGAGCATGCGTATGCAAGGTGCAGGATGGGAGGCACGGGATGGCTGGCTCCGGCTCGGATGAGCAGGTCGGCGATCTGGTCCGCAGGCTACGACTGGAACGCGGCTACACGCAGGCGGCACTCGCCACCCGAGCGGGCTGTTCCCGCAGTCTGATTCAGCAGATCGAGAACGGCAGCCGGATTCCGCCGCTCGCGCTGCGGGAACGCCTGAGCCTCGCCCTGGGCGCGGAACTGCCGACCGACGGCAGCGCCGATCCCGCGACCGATCCGACCAGCAGCAACTATTACGACCTGCGGATGCGATTCAACGTCCTGCTCGGCAAGGACCCCGAATTGGTCTCGCGCGCACTGGGTATCGCGCAGAGTCTGATCGACGCATCCGGCGCGCGAGCGGAGATCGAACCGCTGCGCCTTGTCGCCGACCGGCAGTTGGAACGCGCCGAGGAGATCCTCGCGCAGATTCCCTCGCGCAGCGCCACGGTATGGGAATGGAACACTGTCACCGACTGGCTGACGATCCTGGAACAGGCCACCACGTCGGTGCGCGCGATCCACACCGCCGACCTGGGCACGATCGGCGGCGATGTCGGCGACGACTATCACGCGGCGATCCTGCGCCTGGCCGACAAGGCCCATCCGCCGAAGATCGATGTGCGGCGGATGTACGTGCTCGACGACATCTCGGACGTCTGGCCCTATGACGACAAACTGTGGAAGCAGGCGCGCTCGGGCGTGGAGAGCGTGCTGGTCAAGCGCGAATACGCCCGCAACGCGCAGAGCATGCTCGTGGTCGACGACCGCTACGTCGCGGTGGGCGAGTACGACTACTCGCGCCAGGCCCGGGTGGCGACGCGCTTCTCCGCGCTGAAGCACGACGTCGCGTTCGCGGTCCGGCGGTTCGAGAAACTCTACGACCTCCGGCGCGCCGGTTCGGCCGTCGTTGTCGACCAGATCGTCGCGCAACCGCCACTGGCGGAATTCGAACGACTCGCCGAGGGCAACTGCCGCAGCCTGTTCCGCGCCGCGCTCCAGGAGAAATGGAACACCATGCCCGCACCGGGAGACTCTTCAGAAGGCGAGGTTCCGTGACTCAGAGCCACGTGCTCACCGATCCGCTCGCCGACCTGGCGATGCTGACCAATCGCTCCGAGGCCAGGAAACGGCAAGTGCGCGGGCACGTTTCGCGGGACGCCTGGTTCGCGGGGACCGGCGGCCTGCGCCACTCGGGCGTCATCGACGCCTACCACGGCGAGACCGGCCGTGCCCCCGACGCGCACGCCGTCGCGGCGCTGGACCGGGCATGGCGAGAGAGCCTGCACATCGCGCCCGCCGCGGAGTATCTCGACGGCAGGCTCTACGACAAGCGGCAGCCGTTGATCCTGCGGGAGCTGGCGGCCCGCAGGCTGTTCGGGCGCCTGTCACATCCGGTGGAAGGGGTCCCCGGCGTCCGGGTACGTGCGGAAGAGGTGATCGTCTGCCCGTACTCGAGCACGATGCTGCTCGAGGAGGCCGTCGCGAGCCTGGCCAGGCCCGGCGGGGTGATCGTGTGCCCGGAGGGCTTCTACAAGAGCTCCAGCATCCACGTGGAGAAATTCGGCTTGCGGATCGTGTCGTGCCCGGTGGCCCCGGACGACGGCTTCAAGATCGACCCCGCCCGGCTGGCCCGCTGCCTCGACGGGCTGCGGGCGACGGGCGAGCTGTGCGGCGTGCTGCTCACGCTGCCGGGCAACCCGGTCGTCGCCGACTACACGGCCGCCGAGCTGGCGCAGATCGGACGAGTGCTGCTCGACTGCGGCGTCCCCGTCATCTGCGACATGGCCTTCGACCTGCTGGTGGCCTCGCACATCCCGGTCGCCGCGCTGCACGTGCCGACCGAGCAGGGCATCCGGCGGCTGTACGACGTGGTGCTGACCATCACGGGCAACTCCAAGGGCTACAACGCCTTCGGCCCCTGCAAGATGGGTGCGGCATGCACGGGCGACAGCGCGTGGCTGGAGCGGATCCGGGAACGGCTCACCATCTCGTTCCAGCGCGAGACCACCCACCTGGCTCGCGCGATCCTCGAGCACACTTCCGAGGAATACTTCGCCCGTAACCACACGCTTATGCGCGCGCAGATCGAGCGGGCGTGCGGCCACATCGCCGAGATCAACGCCCGGCTCGGGGCCGAGGTCCTGCGACCGCTGGGCAATCCGGAAGGAATGTTCGTCTCGGTGGTGTTCGATCGCGCCCTCCTCGACGCGGCGGGTGTACACACGAGTGCGCAGGTGGAAGACCTGCTGCTCGCCGTGGCCGGCGTCGACAGCGTCGCGCTGGACCGCACCGGCTCGCTGCGACCCGGCGTCCGGTTGAACGTTCTCGCTCCCCGCAAAGCGCCGCGACACGAATCGCCCGCTTTGCTCGAGGAACTCTTCGACCGGCTGGAGCAATTGATCCGCGATATCGCCGGCGGGCTCACCTATCGCGCCGCGCTCGCCGATCGCGGCCTGACCGCCTTGGTAGCGGAGCCCGGAGCCGCGCGGTGATCGTCGGGGTGCTTCGCGAGACCGCGCGACGGGAGACTCGTGTGGCGCTCACACCCGACGCGGTCCGCACGCTTTCGACAGCGGGACTTCGAGTGCTCGTGGAGGAAAGCGCGGGGCGAGGTGCGGGTTTCGCCGACGCGGCCTACCGCGCGGCCGGGGCGGACGTCGTCGGGGATCGCGCGGCGGTGTTCGAGGGCGCGGGCATCGTCGTCTGGGTGAAACCGCCCGCGTTCGACCTGGATTCGATGCCGTTGCGCGCGGGGACCACGCTGGTCGGCTTCCAAGATCCGCACTACCGCCGCGGCGAGATCGATCGGTTGCGCGGCCTCGGCATCGAATCGGTCGCCTTCGACCTGGTGCCGCGCGACGACTCGACCGCCGAGATCGACGCGCTGTCCGGGATGAGCCGGATCGCGGGCGCGGAGGGTTACGCCGAAGGCAGGCGGCTGCTCGCCCCCGCGCGGCTCACCCGTCCGGTCCGTGGTCTGGTGCTGGGGTGCGGGGCGGCCGGGCTCGCCGCGATCGCGGCCGCGCGCACGTTCGGCGACGAGAAGCCGACAGCGGTCGGTAACCGCCTCGCCCAACGGGCGGCCGCGTCGGCGGCGGGCGCCGGGCAGTTCGTGCCGAACCGGGACGACAACGCGGCGCTGCTGGAATCGCTCGCCGCGACGCCGCCCGACCTCGTCGTCTGCACCGCCGTGCACCGCGGATCCCCGGCGCCCCGCCTGCTCGGGCAGGCGGAGTTGGACCTGCTCGGCCCAGGGACGGTGATCGTGGATCTCGTGGCCAAGGCGGGCGGCAACTGCGTCGCGACCGTTGCGGACCGGACGGTCACCCTGCCCAACGGCGTCGTCGTCACCCATCGCTCCAATTACCCGGCGAGCCGTCCGGTAGCGGCCAGTCGTGCGTACGCCGCGGCGACGGCCGCCATGGTGCTGCGGATCGCCGGAGAGCGCGGAAGTCCCTTGACGGTCGATGAGAACGTGTTCTAATTTTTGGCATGCGCAGATTTGACGGCCGCCGCGTGGTGGTGACGGGAGCGGGGTCCGGCATCGGTCAGGGCATCGCCCTGCGACTGCTGGACGAAGGGGCGCAGCTGGTCGCCGCCGACATCGATGCGGCCGGCTTGGCCACCACCGCGGAGAAGGCGGGTGACGGCGCCGAACGACTGCGAACGGTCGAGGTCGACACCGCCGATCCGGCGTCGGTGCGCACCGCCACCGAAACGGCGCTCGAGTTCCTCGGCGGACTGGACGTGCTGGTCAACGCGGCGGGCATCCTCCGCCCCGCGCGCACCCACGAGATGCCGCTCGAGGTGTGGAACCAGGTGATCGGGGTGAATCTCACCGGCACCTTCCTGATGACCCAGGCCGCGCTGCCCGCTCTGCTGGACACCGGGCGCGGCGTGGTGGTCAACATCTCCTCCACCGCGGCGTTCAGCGCGGCGCCCTATCTGGCCTCCTACGCGGCGTCCAAGGGCGGCGTGAACGCTTTCACGCACGCCATCGCTCTGGAGTACGCCAAACAGGGCTTGCGGGCGGTGAACATCGTTCCGGCCGGCATCACCAGCGGTATCACGACGAAGTCCATCCTGGCTCAGCCCGAGGGTTTCGATCCGCAGTTGTTCTCCCGGATGACCGGGTGGCTCAATGGCGGCGCGCTCGGCTCTCCGGAGGACATCGCCGGGGTGGTCGCCATGGTCGCCTCCGATGACGGCCGGTACATGACCGGCACCGAGATCCGGGTCGACGGCGGCGCGCTGATGTGAGTCAGCGGGGCGTCGCCACCAGAAGGTGGTGCGGAATCGGCGTATTCGCGAGCCGCCGATGCTCGACCTGGCAGCCCGCCTGTTCCAGTGCCGCGATCACCTGCGGCACCGGGCGCAGGGTGAAGCCGTACGGGGTGAACGGCAGCTTCGCCATCGCGTCCGGATCTCCGATGCCGACCACCAGACGGCCACCCGGCCGGACCACGCGCGCGAGTTCGGCGCAGGCCGCTTGCAGGTCCGGCACGAAGTAGACGGTGTTGACGGTGATCGCGGCATCGAGACTGTCGTCGGGCAAGGGCAGCGCGGTGAGCGAACCCTCGAGCAGCCGCAGGCGACCGGACTCGATGTCGCTTCCGTGACCGGAGCGGGCGCGTGCCAGCATGTCCGCGGAGATCTCGACGCCGTGCACCACACCGTCCGCGCCGACCCGATCGAGCAGCAGCGAAAGCCCTGCGCCGCCGCCGAATCCGACGTCGGCCGCCGTGCCGCCGGGCGCGACGGCGGCCGCCTCCACCGCACCGGCGATGGCGGCCTTGTTGCCGCGATTGAGCAGGAAGGCGACACCTTTGCCGAGCACGCCGTGGGGATTTCCGAGCTGACCGGCGAGGGTGGACAACAAGCGGGCCCGAACGGAGTTCATGGGCGCCATCGTATCGGCCCGCCCGTACCGGACGGTGCGGTGAATGTCCGAATACTGTTCTGTTGGTATCCGTTCGACTACCGCGTTGTGAAGGACGACCTCGATGCGCCGACCGATGATCGTTCTCGCCGCCTGCGCGCTGGCTCTGCTGCCCGGTCAGCCCGCCTCGGCCGCCGCGCCATGGGGGCCGCTCGCGCCGCCGAACCCGTTCCTCGGGCCGCCCGGCGCCGCGACCATGCACGGCGACGCGGGATCCTCGGACGTGACGGCGCTCGCCGGGCCCGCCGCCGCGGGCGCGGTCGCGGCCTATCCGCTGGCCTCCGCGTGCCCCACGCTGCTGGAAGGATCGGACCGCCTCGTGGTCGCCCTGTGCACCGCGATCGCGGGACAGACCCCGACGGTGCACCTGCTCGATCCCGCTGCGCCGGGCCCGCTGGCGGGTTCGCTCGCCGCACTGCCGTTGACCAGGGGAAGCCTGCTCGGCGGCGTGTACGCCTACCTCGACCAGGACGACCGGTTGGTGGTCGTGGACGGCACCGACCGGCTGCTGCGCATCCGGCACGAGCGCGACGCGGCGGGGGCGTGGCGGCTGATCGGCGAAGACCTGGCCGATCTCGGTCCGGTGCTCCCGCCCGGAGACGCGGTGACCGGACTCGTGCCGGACTGGTCGGGCAATGTGTGGTTCGCGTCCGGTCAGGGCGTGGCCGGGTTCGTCACGGCTACCGGGCAGGTCACGGCGCTCGCGCTGCCCGCGGGAGAGCGCGTGGCCAACAGCATCTCGTCGGCGCCGAGCGGACAGGTGGCGGTGGCCACGACGCACGCGCTGTACGAACTGCGCGCCGCCGCGTCCGGCGTTCCTGAGATCGTGTGGCGCGCGCCGTACGACCGGGGATCGGCGCGCAAGCCGGGACAGCTCAGTTGGGGCACCGGCTCTACCCCCACCTATTTCGGGCCGCGCACCGGTGCGGACTACCTGACCATCGTCGACAACGCCGACGGGCAGGTGCACGTCCTGATATTCCGTTCGGGGACCGGCGAACTGGTATGCGCGGCACCGGTGCTCGGGGAAGGCGGTGCGGGCAGCGAGAATTCGCCGGTCGGGGTCGGCCGCTCGGTCTTCGTGGCGAGCACATACGGATACCCCTACCCGGCGCTGCCCGAGGGTGCTGGACCGGCGGTGCCCCCGAGCGCGCCGTTCACCGGCGGCATGACGCGCGTTGATGTGGACGGCGACGGATGCCGCGTGGTGTGGGAGAACACGGTGCGCAGCGCGGCCGTACCGCGCCTGTCCACCGCCGACGGCCTGCTGTACACGGTCGCCCGCGTCGGCGCGAACCACACCACGCCCCTCGACGGGTACGCGTTCACCGTGCTCGACCCGGAAACCGGTGCGGTCACCGCCGCACAGCACCTTCCCGGCACCGTCGTCGACGATCCTCTGCAAACCGCGCCGCTGATCACGCAGGACGGCCACCTGCTCCAAGGAACGGTCACCGGGATCCTGCGCGTCGGCTGAGCAGGCGGGGGCAGCGAGCAAGTGACTCGCCCCACTCGAGCCATTTCCGCCTCCGACCGGGGCGTACCGTTCGGTCCGCGCATCGACGAACTCGGTGGTGCGTCCAGCCGCGCACAGACGAATCGCCTCGGCAAGGGATCGGGGACCGGTCGAGCACTGGACTGTGACGTGCGTCTCTCGAACTCGGCTGTGGTGGCGTCGATTTCGCGCGGCTCCAGCCCTCGTTGCGGCAGGTGAGGCGAAGATCACATAACCCGTTACGGTTGCGGCCGAGGTGCTGAATCGGGCGACTGGGCGGGGTGAGCGACCGCTCTTTCCCCAACCGGTTAATACGGAGCCTGTCGGGGAACTGGCCGGTCTTCCCCGCGCGCCACTACGTCCTTACCCGGTTTATTACCGCGTAAACAAACCTGTGGTCTCTTTTTTTCGAGTGCTGATCAGCAACCGGCAATTCTTGCAAATGAACGTGCAGGTAGGAGCCCATGTCAGCAACCATGGAGAGGTCTATCTTCCGCCCCGGCTAACGCCTCGGAGGAGTTCCCGAGCTATTGCGGAGACGATTCCCATCGCGTGTTTCGGGAGTGTCACCGAGGCGGTGCCGGGCCGTCGAAACAGTGATCGCGCGTGTCGCATGCGATTAGCTGGCGGGGGGTGAAAGTGCGCGGCCACCAGGGTTTGCTGGGGCGCTGCTTTATACGCTTGACCTCGACGGGGAGGGTTGCGTAGGGATAACGATTGTGTAGAGTTGACGGTAACGCTGGCCGCAGCTCGAGCCGGACTCGCTGCGGCCAGCGGAACTCAAATGGGGGACTTCCGAACCGATCTCACACCGCGTAGCTGCCGATTGTCCCAGCTGCGTCGCTCAGGGTGTGCTGAATGTTGGCTGCGTCACAGTGGACGGCTGATCGCTGGATGCCTCGGAATCCGCGCCCGCCTGCTCCGTGACCGCACGGCGACCCACCCCGAACACGTACACCAGGAACAACGCCTCGGCGGTGAAGCCGATCGCGAGGCGAATCGGCGTGGGCAGCGGGCTCGGCGTCACGAATCCTTCGATGAAGCCGCACACCAGCAACACTCCGACCAGGCCGAGCGCGACGGTGGCGGTCGTCCGTCCCTGCCTGGCCACCGCCTCCACCCGGCTGAGCCGTCCCGGATCGATCAGCGTCCAACCGAGTTTCAGGCCCACGCCCCCCGCGACGAACACGGCGGTGAGTTCCAGCGTGCCGTGCGGAAGGATGAACCCGAAGAACGAGTCCAGCCGCCCCGCGTCGGCCATCAGCCCGGCGCTGACGCCCAGATTGAGCGCGTTCATGAACAACAGATAGACCGCGGGCAGGATCAGTACGCCGGTGAACAAGGCGATGGCGGTCACCCACGCGTTGTTGGTCCATACCTGGGCGGCGAAGGCGCCCTGCGGATGCTCCGAGTAGTACGTCTCGAACGCGCCGCCCGGTGCGGTGAGACTTCCGGTATCCGCCGGGATTCCGAGTACTTCGCGCGCCGACTCGAATCGGTCCACCCAGACGGCCAAGCCGGCCGATACGCACAAGAACACCGCGGCCACGCCGACCCACCACGGCCAGGCCCGGTAGAGCGCCGCGGGGAAGCGGTGGCCGAAGAACCGGCCGATCTCCTGCCAGGTGTCGGTTCGGGTCCCGAGTACCCGGCCGCGCGCACGCGCCAGCAGTGCGCTCAGCCCGGCGATCAGCTCCGGGTCGGGGCTGTGCGACTGCAACCGTGCCAGCTGCTGGGAGGTGCGGCGGTAGAGCGTGACGAGTTCGTCCGCCTCCGCGCCGGTCAGCTTGCTCCGTTTGGACAAGTAGTCGAGCCGGTCCCACGCCCTGCGGTGCGCCACGCTGTATGCGTCCACGTCCATTCGGTTGCCTCCCACTCCCGCCGGTCGCAAGAATGCTATCGACATGGCTGAGTTCACCACCGGCGAAGCAGTGGCCCTGGAGCTGCCGATCGCCCGGATCCCCACCAGGGCGAGCGCGTTCCTGATCGACGTGCTGGCCCAGTGCACGCTCGCTTTCGTGCTGCTGTTCGCGATCGTCACGCTGCTGCTGCCCGCGGGCGTCGACTCGGCCTGGCTGGATGTGGTGATGCTGGTCACCATCGTGACCGTGCTGGTCGGGTATCCGGTGGCCTGCGAGACCGCTTGGCGGGGGCGGACACTGGGCAAACTGATGCTCGGGCTGCGCGTGGTGCGCGCCGACGGCGGGCCGATCGACTTCCGGCACGCGCTCACCCGCGGCCTGGCGGGCGCGATCGTCGATTTCTGGATGCTCGGCGGGTTCGGCGCCATCGCGGTACTCACCTCGATGTGCTCGCCGCAAGCGCGGCGGATCGGTGACGTGCTCGCGGGCACCGTGGTCGTGCACGCGCAGCGCCCGCTGCCACCGCCCGCGCTCGCGATCGCGCCGCCCTGGCTGACCGGCTGGAGCGCGCAGCTCGATCTGTCCGGACTGCCGGAGGAGCTCGCGTTGGCGGTGCGGCAGTACCTCACGCGGTTGCGCACCCTGACGCCCGCGGCGCGGCACCAACTGGGCACGGCGCTAGTGGGTGAGGTGTGCGGGCGGCTGCGCGTGGCGCCGCCGTCCGGTTACCCGCCGCCGCAGATCCTCGGCGCGGTCATCGCCGAACGACAGCGCCGGGTGCTGCCCGCGCCGATGTACCCGATGTTCCCGCCGCGCGTGGGTCAGCCGTTCGCCGCGACGTAGTCGTCCACCTCGCGAAGGAACGCGTCCTGCCGGGCGGGCGTCAGCCAGGAAGCGCGGAACGAATTCCTGGCCAGCTCGGCCAGCCGATCGATGCCGAGGCCGGCCTGCTCGGCGAGTTCGAGGTAGTTGTCGGCCACGTACGCCCCGAAGTAGGCGGGGTCGTCGCTGTTGACCGTCACCGTCAGCCCGCGATCGAGCAGGCCGACGATCTGCGCGGACTTCATCTCGGCGGTGACGAAGGAGTTCGACACCGGACAGCAGGTGAGCGCGATTCCCTTGGCTGCGGCCAGTTCGACCAAACGGTCGTCCTCGACGATGTTCGTGCCGTGGTCGAGGCGGTCGACGGCGATGTCCTCCAACGCCTGGCGGATGTGCTCGACCGAATCCGGCTGGTCGATGTCGCAGTGCATCGTCAGCAGGAACCCTTCCGCGCGGGCGCGCTCGAAGACGGCGGCGAACTTGCTCGGCGGGTTTCCGCGCTCGTCGGAATCCAGCCCGACCCCGAGAATCCAGCTCTTGTACGGCAGCGCCTCCAGCAGCGTCGCCATGGCGTACTCGGCGGAGTGATCGCGCAGGAAGCACAGGATCAGCTCGGCGGATATCCCCAGTTCCCGCCGCGCTCGCGCGATCGCCGACCGGTATCCGCTGATCACCGTGGGAAACGGGATCCCGCGCCCGGTGTGCGCCTGCGGATCGAAGAACAGCTCGGCATGGCGCACGCCTTGGGCGTGCGCCCGGCGCAGATAGTCGAATGCGAGGTCGTGGAAGTCCTCGGGGCGCTGGAGAACGCGCATCGCGGGGTAGTAGACCCGCAGGAACGACGTCAGGTCGTGGAAGCGATAGGTCTGCTTCACCTCGTCCACGGTCTTCTCTGGCAGCTCGATGCCGTTTCGCCGGGCGAGGCGGAACTTCAGCTCCGGCTCGAGCGTCCCTTCCAGATGCAGGTGCAGCTCCGCTTTCGGCAGTCCACGGACGAAGGCGGCGAGATCTGAGGCCATGCGGCCATGATCCTCCTCAGAGTGCGCCGGATTGCTTCAGTTCCAGGTATTCGTCCGCCAAGGCCTCCGGCAGTCGTTCCGGTGACGCGGCGACGACCGCGATTCCGGTGCGGCGCAGCGATTCCTGGACCAGCGCGCGTTCGGCGATGACGGATTCCGCCGCGGCGGCGGCGTAGAGGTCGGCGAGATTGTCGCGGCGGGTGGCGGCCGCGGCGACATCGGGATCGGTCACCGAGACGATGAGGACTCGGTGCCGCTGCGCCAGCACCGGCAGCACGGGCAGCAGGTTCTCCTCGACCGCGGCGCCGTCCAGGCTGGTGAACCAGACGACCAGACTGCGTCGGCGGGTGCGCTGGATGGCCGCCCGCACCAGCCCGGCGCTGTCGGTGTCGACGAGCGCGGGGGTGATGCCCGCCATCGCGTGCATCAACTTCAGCTGCAGACCTTTCCCGCCGATACCCCGGACTTCGGCGCGGGCTCTCCGGTCGAAGGCGAGCAGGTCGACCGAGTCTCCCGCGGCGGCGGCCAGGCCACCGAGCAGCAGGGCCGCCTCGATGCTGGCGTCCAAGCGGGTGCCGTCGCCCACCCGGCCCGCGCTGACCCGGCCGGTGTCCAGCAGCATCAGCATGTGCCGGTTGCGCTCCGGGCGCCAGGTGCGGACCAGGACGTCGGTGGCGCGGGCGGTGGCGCGCCAGTCGATGGCGCGCACGTCGTCCCCGGCGACGTACTCGCGGAAGGAGTCGAATTCGGTGCCCTGTCCGCGCAGGTTGGCTACATTGCGGCCTTCCAGGTGTTGCAACCGCTTGACCTTCGAGCGCAACAGCCGTTCGGCGCGGAACGCGGGCAGCGCGCGTACCCGGGCGGGCACGTCGTGCCTCGTCTGCCTGCCCGCCAGCCCGAGCGGGCCGAGCAGGCGCACGGTGACCTGGCCCGCGACCCGATCGCCGCGATAGGTGGGCGTGAGCGCGGTGCGGAAGCGGACCTTGGTGCCCGGCGCGAGATCCAGTTCGTGCGTGCGGTTTCCGGCGCGTGCGCTGCCGGGCCAGTCGTCCCATACGGTGCCGCGCAGCGTGCGGGCTCCGGTGTTGACCGCGACGAGCTCCACCTCGACGGAGCGCCCGAGTCGCACCGTGGTGAGTGCCTCGCGAGACAGCGCCAGGTCGCGCGCCCGTCCCACCGCGCCGAGATCGATGAGCAACCCGGCCGCCAGGGCACATGTCCCCACGACCACGCCGAGCACGGACGGCAGGACCAGGGTGACGAACAGGGCCGCCACGCCTGCCGCGGCGGCCAGCCGACCGGTGACGACCATGCGCTACACCGGAACCGGAACCGACAGCAGCAGCGACGACAGCACACCCTCGGTGGTCACGCCGTCCAGTTCGGCCTCCGGACGCAATTGCAGGCGGTGGCGCAGCACGGCGACGGCGACGGCTTTCACGTCGTCGGGTGTGACGAACCCGCGACCGGTGAGCCAGGCGAACGCGCGCGAGGCCGCCATCAGTGCGGTCGCGCCGCGGGTCGAGGCCCCGTGCTGCACGGCGGGCGAAGTGCGGGTGGCCCGGCACACGTCGACGGTGTAGGCGAGCACCTCGGGGCTGATCGTCGTCTGCGCGATCGCGGCGCGGGCGGCGGTGATGTGTTCGGGGCCGGCGACGGGACGCAAGCCCGCGGCGGTCAGGTCACGCGGATCGAAGCCTGCGGCGTGGCGTTGCAGGATGCGGAACTCGTCGTCGCGGCCGGGCAGGTGGATGTCCACCTTGAACAGGAACCGGTCCAGCTGCGCCTCCGGCAGCGGGTAGGTGCCCTCCTGCTCGATCGGGTTCTGGGTGGCGACGACGACGAACGGATCGGGCAGCGGCTGCGGCTTCCCGTCCACCGAGACCTGCCGTTCCTCCATCGATTCCAGCAGCGACGACTGGGTTTTCGGAGGCGTGCGGTTGATCTCGTCGGCCAGCAGCAGGTTGGTGAACACCGGACCGTGCCGGAAGGTGAACTCCGCGGAGTGCGGATCGTAGATCTGCGAGCCGGTGACGTCGCCGGGCATCAGGTCCGGGGTGAACTGCACCCGCGCGTGGTCCAGGTCCAGCGCCGTGGCCAGCGCCCGCACCAACAGCGTCTTGGCCACCCCCGGGACACCTTCGAGCAGCACGTGGCCGCGGCACAGCAGCGCGAGCACCAGGTACATGACCGCGCTGTCGTTGCCGACCACCGCTTTGCCGATCTCGGCGCGCAGGGCGTGGAACGCGGCGCCCGCTTGCTCGGCCGTCGGGGTGGTCTCGGTGCTGGTCATTCGATCTCCTGTGGTTCGCGGGCGTTCCCGGATGCCGTGGGCCGGGCGAGGATTGGACGAAGGCGTCTCATCCGACCTCCGATTCGATCCATTCGAGCTGAGCGGCGACCACCCGCAGGGTCCCCGGGTCGGGCACCGGGCCGAACAAGGCGGCCCCGATCTGGGCGGGGTGGGCTCCGACGCGCGCGGCGACCACGGCGACGACGCGGTCCGGCGGGGTGTCGGCCGCGATGCCGAGCGGGGCGCGGATGCGGCGCAGCGTGGCCGCCCGCAGCTTCCCGGCGACGTGGTCGTGGTCTTTCGAGCGGCGGTAGAGGGCGGCGTGGCCGGCGAGCAGTTCGTTCGCCGCCACCTCGACCGGACGGGGCTCGCGCACCAGTGCGCCCCGCCTGCGGGCCCGCCACCACACCACCAGTGCGGCGGCGATCAGGAACTGCACGCCGCCGTAGAAGACCGGTGCGGGCAGCCGGTCCCAGATCGGGTCGTCGCCCGCCCCGAAGCCGGGGCGGCTGGGCGGAGGGACATCGGGCAGATCCGGTGGTGGCTGCGGCGGCGGCGGGGTGGGCGCGGTGGGCGCACCGCAGGACTGCAGCGCGCCGTAGACCAGCAGCAGTAACGCGGCCGTCGCGGCGAGCGCCGCCCAGAACCGCGGGTCGCGCAGAAGATCGGGCAGCGGGGGAAGCCTGCGCCTGGTGCGCGGCGCCTTCTCGACCGCCTCGATCTCGACCGGTTCCGGCGCGGGTGGCGGCGCGGCGGCGGAGAACCGGTCGGCGTATTCCAGCCTGCGGTATTCGTCTTCGGTGGCGCGGCGTCCGCCGTAGACCACCTCGTCGAAACTGTGTGCGGCGGGCCGGATCTCGGTGGCGACCTCGAGCGGCAACGCGGTCGTCACGTCGTCGGCGGTTTCCCGCGCGGTGCGCGAGCGCCGGACCTCCAGCACACCGCCCTGTTCCAGGCCGCGCAGCACGGCACGGAAACGTTCCCGCAAAGCACGGTCGAAATCGCGGTGCTGCGCGGCGGATTCGGCGGCGGCCCGATGATCGGCGGCGGCCCCGAGCCGTGGCGCGCCGGGCGCCGGGTCGTTGGTCGCGTGGGCACCTTTGGTCAGCCGGACCTCACCCGGATGCCGAGCCGACGGGATCTCCGGCGGTGTCGGATCGCTCATCGCGTCTCCTGCCGAGGAATGCGAATGTCCAATCCCTCCCTGCGGCACCGGCGATCGAGGTAGCACACCACCCGCGACGACGCCTCGACCACTTCGCCGAAGGCCGTCAGCAGCAGCACCGCCGACGTGGTCAGCACGATCACCGGCCACCGGTGCGTGCCGGAGAAGTCCGAGACGTACAGGGGAATGGCCAGCAACGGGATCGCCAGCAGCCCGAACAGGACGCGTTGCGCGATCCAGAGCCCGACGGTCGGCCACTCGGCGCCTTCGGCGAGCAGCTTGGCGCGGGCGATTCCGTCGCGGTGCGAGGTGCGCTCCACGAACAGCACCGGCACCGCGACCCAGCGGCGGGCGCGCAGCCAGCCCAGCCAGAGCACCGCGAGGGGCAGCGTCACGATGGGCAAGCCACTCACCGCGAGCACGCCGACGCCCACCAGCGTGAACAACAGCTGGAACACCAGCAGTGGGCCGAGTGTCGCACCGAATCGGCGCAACGCGGCCCTGCGGCCGATCGGCGCGCCACCGACGGTCGCGAGCCCAAGGGCCACGGTCGTGCCGCGTAACCCGAACCGCAGCAACCAGGCACAGGCCGCGGTGGACCCGATCGCCGCCCAGGCGGTGCCCGCGTCGGAACCGCCGGTCAGCCCGGAGACGCCCGCGGTCACCGCGACGACTACGGCCTCGGCCAGGAGCAAGCCCGGCACACTCAAACCGGCGATGGCGCGGATGTTCGCCTGGATCAGCGCGAACGGCGCATCGAGCAGTTCACGGAAACTCAGCGGTCGGATCGGCACCGTCGTTCCAGGAGACCCCGGTACCGGATCTGTTCCCGCCCCGACGGCGCCGGCCGGTTCGGCGGCTGGCAGCACGGGCCGAGTCTAGCCGTCAGCGGCGCAGTAAGCGGTCCACCACGTGCCGGTAGCGAACCGGATCGATGGGCGGAAGGCCGAGCAGCGCGCGCAGGTACACGCCGTCGCCCACGAGCCGGATGAGGTCGGCCTGTACCGGGTCGGCGACCTCCGCGTCCAGACCGTCCGACCAGGCGTTCATCATCTCGACCAGCGCCTGCTGCACCTCGTCGGGCTCCGGTGTGGCGTCGATCGTGCGCATGGTCGCGAGCATGGACCGATAGAGCTCCAGTTCCACCGCTTCCGCCGCGTCGTCCGGGTTCGGTGTCTGTAGGTACCACTCGGCTACCGAGCCGCCTCTGGCGACCGCGCCGTCCAGCTGCTTGCCCGCACGGTCGGCCAGCCTGCGGACCAGGCCCGCGAGCAGCGCGTCCTTGCTCTTGAAGTGATAGAGCAAGCCGCCTTTGGAGACGCCCGCGGTGGCCGCCACGTTCTCCAATGTCACTTGCGACATGCCCTTTTCCAGCAACAAGGTCTCGAGCGCGTCCAGGATGCGGTCGCGGGTGTCAGCGGTCACGGGCTCGACTATACCGTCCGGACGGTTGATCGGTTACTATACCGTCTGGACGGTTAGAAAATGGACGACGGAAGTCGAGAAAGTCATGAACACCCAGACCGCGCGGCCCACCGGACGATCGGCCACCACGCCACCTCGCGCCGGAGCGCGCGAGTGGGCCGGATTGTCCGTGCTCGCGCTCGCCCTGCTACTGCTCGCCGTCGACGCGACCGTGCTGGACCTGGCCGTACCCGCGATCAGCGCCGATCTCGCCCCGACCACGCCGCAGCTGCTGTGGATCATCGACGTGTACTCGTTCGTGTTGGCCGGGTTGCTCGTCGTCATGGGGAACCTGGGGGACCGGATCGGGCGGCGCAGGCTGCTGCTGCTCGGCGCGGCCGGGTTCGGGATCGCCTCCGTGCTCGCGGCGTGGGCGCCGACGCCGGAGATGCTCATCGCGGCGCGGGTGCTGCAAGGCGTCGCCGGTGCGACGCTGATGCCCGCGACGCTGGCGCTGATCAGGTCGATGTTCCTCGATCCGCGGCAGCGCACGGTCGCGATCGCGGTGTGGAGCGCGATGGCGGGCGGTGGCGCCGCGGCGGGACCGCTGCTGGGCGGCTGGCTGCTCGAGCACTACTGGTGGGGTTCGGTGTTCCTGGTGAACCTGCCGGTCATGCTGGTCCTGATCGGGCTGGGGCCGGTGCTGATCCCGGAGTCGCGCGATCCGAAGCCCGGCCGCTTCGACCTGCCCAGCGCCGTGCTGTCGATGCTCACCCTGGTGCCCGTGGTGTACGCGGTCAAGGAGGTCGCGGCGCACGGTCCGGGTATGCGCCCGGTCCTGGTCGGCGCGCTCGGTGTGCTCGCGGGTGCGGGGTTCGTGCGCAGGCAGCGACGGCTCGCGCGGCCGATGCTCGACCTGGCGCTGTTCGCGCTGCCCACCTTCCGTACGGCGGTGGTGACCAACCTGCTCGCGGTGTTCGCGCTGGCCGGTGTGCTGTTCTTCGGCTCGCAGTACCTCCAGTTGGTGCTCGGACGCTCGCCGATGCAGGCGGGCTTGCTGCTGTTGCCGGGCCTGCTGGCCGGGATGGTCGCCTCGCTCGCCGCGGCCTGGTTGGTGCGGCGGCTGCGGCCGGGCACCGTGCTGGGCGGCGCGCTGATCACCGCGGCGGTGGGCGCGGCGCTGTTCGGAGGGCTGGGCTCCGAGGCGGCCACCAGCACGACGCCGTTCGTGCTCGGCTTCCTGTTCGTGGGGGCAGGTGTCGGCGTCGCGCTGACCGTGTCGTCGGACCTGGTGGTCGGCTCGGCGCCCGCGGAGCGCGCGGGCGCGGCCGCCGCGGTGTCGGAGACCGCCTACGAGACCGGTATCGCGCTGGGCGTCGCGATACTCGGCAGCGTGGTCATGGCGATCTTCCGCGACGGCCTCGACCTGAGCCACGTGCCGGATGATCAGGCGGACGCCGCCTCGGAATCCCTCGGCGCGGCCACGGCTTTCGCCCGTGAGCTGCCGGAGGCCGCCGGAAACGCGTTCCTCGCCTCGGTGCACGATTCGTTCGTCTCCGGCATCCACTTCGCGGCGATCGGCACCACCTCGATCCTGCTGGCAGCCGCGCTGGTGGCGTTCCGGTTGCGCGGTGCGCGGATGTGATCGCCGGTCAGGGCGCTTCCGAGCGGGGGCGGTCAAGCGCGGGCCGGGGCTCGTTCCTCCGGCGCCGGGCCGGTCGACGTTGCGATTCGCGCCGGTCGCACGCGATCGGGACCGGCCGATCCGGTCGCACCGTTCCGCGGGCTCGGCGCAGCGGACGTCCACCCGTGCGCGAGCGCCGCAGCGAAGGTCGAGCGGGCGTCCCGCCGACTTCAGGCGGGACGCGCGAGCCGGGTCGGTGTGAGGCGGCCGCGGAGAGTGACGGATTCGCCGAGCTGCCACTGCCCGGTCTCGGCCTCGGCAGCCGCCGCGACGGTGGCACCGGAGGCGAGCAGCAGACCCTGCTGCTTGGCCAGCTCGCACAGGCGCGCGGCCTCGTTGACCGCGTCGCCGATGACGGTGAACTCGTAGCGCTGATGAGCGCCGACATTGCCCGCCACCACCCGGCCCGCGGCCACGCCGATGGCGGCGACGAAATCGGCCGCGTCGGCGTCGAGCCGGGCTCGGATCGCGCGGGCGGTGGCCAGCGCCGCGCCCGCGGCATCGGCCAGCGGCGCGGGCGTGCCGAAGACGGCGAGCGCGGCGTCTCCCTCGAACTTGTTGACCAGCCCGCCGTGGCGCTCCACCTCGTCCACCACGATGGCGAAGAACCGGTTGAGCAGGGCGACCATCTCCGGCGCTGGGATGGTCGCGGCCATCGTCGTGGAGCCGACGATATCGATGAACAGGGCCGCGGCGTCGGTCTCCACGCCACCGAGCGTCGGATCGCCCGCCAGCGCGGCCGCGGCGACCTCTCGCCCGACATGCCTGCCGAACAGGTCCCTGATCTGCTCGCGTTCCCGCAGGCCCTCCACCATGTGGTTGAAACCGCTCTGCAGCTCGCCGAGCTCGGTGCCGTCGTAGACCGCCAGCGCGACAGCGAGATCGCCGTCCTCCACCTGGCGCATCGCGCGGCGCACCCCGAGGATCGGGGCGACGGTCGCGGCCAGTGTCTGCGTCATCAGCAGCAGGCCGAAGATCAAGGTCGCTCCGCCGAGGGACAGCACGCAGACCGCCAGCCGAGCCTTGGACACGTCGTCCATCACGAGCGCCGACACCGCGAGCACCATCATCCCGGCCACCGGAACGCCCGATCCGACCACCCACACCACCAGTGAGCGTCCGAAGACGCCGATGCCGCGGCGTCGACCGGAAGCCGCGGCTTCCAGCACCCGCGCGGTGACGGGTCGCAGCGCGAACTCGATGATCAGATAGCTGTTCGCGCACACCACGATGGCGCTGATCGCGATGCCGAAGGCCACCTTCGGAATCAGCCGCGGTTCGGCCAGGCCGTACAGGGTGGTCAGCAGGACGAGGCCGCCGAACCACAGCAGCGCTTGGTTACGCACCAGCCTGCGCGGTACCACCGTGGCCGCGGCCTGCTCCTCCTCGGTGGGCACGTGCAGCGGATCGGTGGCCCACCGCAGCGCGCGCAGCCCCCGGGTCGTGCCCCACCACAGCCCGAGCAGCAGCGCGCAGCTCGCGTACAGCGGTGCGGCGAGCACGTCCAGCAGCAGGAGATCCCGGGTGAACACCGACGGCCCCGGCAGGACGAAGCCCACCAGCACGATCGACACCACCATGCCCGTCAGGTTTCCCAACAGGGTGGGCACGGTGAGCAACAACTGAATGCGAATGCGCTGCAGCCCCGACGACTCCTCGGCGGACCCGAGCAATGGCGAGCCCCACGGCGCCGCGGCGAGCGTCACCTCCCTGTGTTGCATGGGTGCAGCGTAGGCCGAGGCGTTGCGCCGTGCCGCAGGGCCGACCCGGCATCCGGGCATGCGGTCCGACCGAACTCGTACCCGCACAGCTCTGCGCCGAGACGGCGACGATCACCGAGGTACGCGTAGTCAGAGGTGTCGGTGCCGACGCGGGCTACCCCGCCGCTGTTTGCGGCGAGGACGTGGCACAGGTGGCGGGACCGGTCAGTGCCCGGGCGGCAGTTCGCGCCGTTCGGATTCCGGCAGTTCGGGGTATTGGCGACCGGGCAGTTCGTCTCGCCGGGCGCCGGTGGGCAGGCCGTAGCCCGCGGCGCCGGTCGGCGGAAGCGAGGAGTAGCGGGGCACCGCGTCGACGACGGTGGAGGCGACATGCTGGGCGTGCGCGATCTCGGGGGAGCCGGGCTGCGGCTGATAGCCGACGGCCTGCGGATGCGTGGCTTGGCCGTCGATGGTCACCTTGCGGGTGCGCCGCAGCGTGAACGTGATCTCCTCGACCTCCTCGAACGCCTGCCGAGCGGTGCGCAGCGGATGCGTCGCCGTGTCGATCGCGTTGGCGACGAACGACGGGACCAGCGGACGGATGAGACGCGCCGCGGTATCGGTGAACGGCACCGTGCCGATCAGGGGCAGTTCGAGTCCGCCGCTCTGCGGCGCCGCCTGCGGGGCAGCGATGGCGGGCGAATGCACGGTCACCGGCGCAGGTAGGTTCGGCGTCACCTCGTCGGGCATGGCGCTGTCCTTTCGGTGTTCCGCCGCGGCGGGAAGTTCGGGGTGGCGCGGCGGCTCCGTGATGCCGATCTCGATGCCGCCGATGGCCGCGATGATGCGGGTGCGCTGCCGCTCCCGGTCGATGGCCGTGTCCGCCTCGACGGCGAGACGGGCGGCGGTGAGCTGCTGCTCGGCACGCAGGATCTCCGCCTCGGTGCGCATTTCGGCCTGCTTGACCGCGATCGCCGCGTCGGCGTCGCGCTCGGCGCGATCGTGCACCGTGCGGGCGGCGTTGTGCCGGTCGAACGAAGTCTCGCCACGCCACCACCGCAGCACAAGTGGCAGCAGGGCGAGTGCGACGAACGCCACGATGGTGAGAATGCGCAGCGGCAGCGCGTTGTGCACGGTGTAGTCGTTCATCGCCTGCCAGCGCGCGCCGAGTCCGCGGTCGGTGTCGTCGAAGGCGGCGGTCCGCGCAGCCGCCAAGGCGTCCCGGTCGGCGTCGATCCGGCGGTCCGCGGCATCCACCCGGGCCTGCGCGGTGGCGAGTTGCTTGCGGGCGTCGTCGAGCATGGCGTCGGCCGTCCGCGCCTCCGGCCCGCGACCGGGCACGCCGGTGATCCTGGTGCGTGGGCACTCGGGGGCCGGGTTGAATTCGCAGCGGGCGATCACGAGGGCGTGATCGATATCGTTCTGGGCCATGCCGATCGCCTGTTCGAGCGCGGCCCGGTCGGCCTTCGCCCGGTCCAATTCCGCCTGCGCCGCGACGACCCGAGGCGCCGAATCGAGCGAGCGCTGCGCCTTCTCATCCAGCACCCGGTCGACGGATCCGCTGAACAGCACGATCGCGGCCAGTTCCGCGAGCAATCCACCGGCCAGCACGGCGACCGCGATGCGCGCGAGCAATCCGAGCCGATCCGGTCCTCCGCTCGGCCGCGCCGTGGCCAGAGCACGCGCCGGCGCGCCGGTCAGCACGCCGACCACGATGCCCACCGCCGTCGCTGCCCACCAGGGCCAGGCGGACGCCGCGGCCAGGGCGGCGACCACGCCGGAGATACCGGCGAACAACAACACGACAGCACCGGTGACGGCGTATCCGGCACGCTCGTGACGATCGGTGATCGCGCTGGTCCGGCCCCCGCCGAGCCAGGTGAACAAGCCGGTGACGGTCATCGGAAGGCACATCCTCTACGTCCCAGGCGCTTTCGCGGGCGCGACGAAACTGTCACGGATTCGTTGTGACAGCGTGACAGGCCCCGCGGGTGCCCAGCGAGCAGGGGAGGCCGGATGTGGCCAGGCTCACAGCCAGGTCCGCGGCGGGCCGGGCGGGCCGGGTGACCTCGCCTACGCTGACGCGGTGATTCGTTTCCATGCGGGCGATCCCAGGAGGTCACGACGTGCGCGAGTCGGTTGGACGCTGCTGGCGGCGGTACTGCTGATGTGGCCGGCCGGCGCGGGCGCCGCTTCGGCCGACGGATCCTTGGACCGGCTGGTCGCCCTGGTGGTCGAGCGCTTGGACACCGCCGACGCGGTGGCCGCCGCGAAGTGGGTGGCCGCGGGCGAGCTCGGCATCGAGCCCGCGATCGACGATCCGGCCAGGGAGGCGGAGGTCTACGACGCGATGGCCCGCCTGGGCGATGGTCGCGACCTGCCGGAGGACTGGGTGCGGCAGGTTTTCCTCGGCCAGATCGAGGCCAACAAGACGGTGCAGCGCGGGCTGATGCTGCGGTGGCGCTTCGACCCGGCCGCCGCGCCCATCGCGCCCGCGGGGCTCTCCTCGGTGCGCCCGGTCATCGACCGCGTGAATGTCGAGATCCTCGACCAGCTCGACACGCACCGCGCCGAGCTGACCGCGCCGGACTGCGCGGAACGGTTGGCGCGCAGCGTCTTCGGGGTGTTCACCACGGGCAACGGGGACGCCCTGCACCGCGCGGCGCTGGTGCGGGCCGCCGTCTCGCTCTGCCGGTCGTAGGCCGGGCCGCACAGGTTCTGTGGCGCGTCAGCGGAAAGATGTGTCCAACACCACTTCCCGACATTTGCTGGTTATGTGCTGAATGACACAGCGGACAAAAGAGGCCGGACGGTCGGATCACATTCATGGCTTGTCACGCCGGTGTCGGAAATATCTCAACGGGCCGATCGTCGAGTTAGCCGCTGCCGCTTGGTTTGCCGCGCCGCCCGGCGGGGAAATCCACTTCGACGCAGGTGAGGGCGGTTTCCGGGCTTTGTGAGGAAAGTCTCGGGTCGGTGTCGCGCGCCGGTTTCCCCAGCTGGCACCGGGTGCCATGGGGATCGATCGCACGGCACTCGCTGCTTTACACTGGACGACGCGCACACGTGGAGGACCAAATGCAGAAGCCCAGCTAAACATGGTTATTAGCACAACCTAAGTTGGTTGGTCCCTGGACCTGACTTATCGTTTGCTCTTACGCCGAACACAGAACGTTCGGCTACCTCGCCCGCTCGGGCAGCCCTAGCCAGGTGCTCAGCGTAGCGGGCGAGCACCCGCTCGGAGGTAAGGATCTTGTTAGGGATCCGTTACCGAAGGGCACCCACTACGTCACAGAAGCGGGTGGAGAGACAACTGCAGACCTGACTGCACGCCGAAGACCATCAGCGCGGCTGGCTTCGGAACGTACGGGCGCAGTCTTGTACGGAGGCGTTCGGCGAAAGGCCGTTTTCTTCGAAGGCCGACTTTCTTGAAGGCAGAGGCATGACGCAACTTCCTGGCCACAGGTCACCTGGACCCATCGGGCTCTACGACCCGGCGAACGAGCACGACGCCTGCGGCGTCGCATTCGTCGTCGACATGCACGGCCGCCGCAGCCGCGACATCGTCGACAAGGCTATTACGGCTCTGTTGAACCTGGAGCACCGTGGCGCCGCGGGCGCCGAGCCCAACAGCGGTGACGGCGCGGGCATCCTGATCCAGGTCCCGGACCGCTTCTTCCGCGCCATCGTGGACTTCGAGTTGCCGCCGGAGGGCTCCTACGCCACCGGTATCGCCTTCCTGCCGCAGGCCCGCCGCGAAGCCGCGCGCGCCGCCTACGGCGTGGAGAAGATCGTCAAGGAAGAGGGCCTCGAGGTCCTCGGCTGGCGCGAGGTGCCGATCGACGAGTCGTCGCTCGGCGCGCTGGCCCGCGACGCCATGCCGAGCTTCCGGCAGATCTTCATCGCCTCCCCGAAGAACGCTTCCGATCCGCTGTCGGAGATGGATCTGGAGCGTCGCGCCTACGTGGTGCGCAAGCGGGTCGAGCGTGAGCTGGGGTCGGCCGGTGCGGGTGAGGGCGCGGTCGGCAGGGAGTCGGTCTACTTCCCGAGCCTGTCCGGGCAGACCTTCGTCTACAAGGGCATGTTCACCACGCCGCAGCTGCGCGCGTTCTACCTGGACCTGCAGGACTCCCGGGTGGAGAGCGCCCTGGGCATCGTGCACTCCCGGTTCTCCACCAACACCTTCCCCTCCTGGCCGCTGGCGCACCCGTTCCGCCGGGTGGCGCACAACGGTGAGATCAACACCGTCACCGGCAACGAGAACTGGATGCGCGCCCGGGAGGCGCTGCTGCGCAGCGACGTCTTCGGCGTCGACTCCGCGGGCAAGAACCGGCTGGAGAAGATCTTCCCCATCTGTACCCCGGGGGCGAGCGACACCGCCCGGTTCGACGAGGTGCTGGAACTGCTGCATCTCGGCGGCCGCAGCTTGCCCCACGCCGTGCTGATGATGATTCCCGAGGCCTGGGAACGCAACGACACCATGGACCCGCGGCAGCGGGCCTTCTACGAGTACCACTCGATGCTGATGGAGCCGTGGGACGGCCCCGCGTCGGTGTGCTTCACCGACGGCACCGTCGTCGGCGCCGTGCTCGACCGCAACGGCCTGCGGCCGAGCCGTATCTGGGTGACCGACGACGGCTTGGTCGTGATGGCCTCCGAGGTCGGCGTGCTGGACATCGACCCGTCCAAGGTGGTCAGGAAGGCGCGCCTGCAGCCGGGCCGCATGTTCCTGGTCGACACCGCCCAGGGCCGCATCGTCGGCGACGAAGAGGTCAAGTCCCAGCTCGCCGCCGAGCACCCGTACCAGGAGTGGCTGGACGCGGGCGTGTCCCGCCTCGCCGACCTGCCCGACCGCCCGCACGTGCACATGTCGCACGACCGCGTGCTGATCCGTCAGCAGATCTTCGGATACACCACCGAGGAGCTCAACCTGCTGATCTCGCCGATGGCCAAGACCGGCGGCGAAGCGCTCGGCTCGATGGGCACCGACACCCCGATCGCGGTGCTTTCGGCCCGCCCGCGCCTGCTGTTCGACTACTTCTCCCAGCTGTTCGCGCAGGTCACCAACCCGCCGCTCGACGCGATCCGGGAAGAGGTGGTCACCAGCCTCAAGCGCAACATCGGCCCGGAGGCCGACCTGCTGCACCCGGGGCCGGAGTCGTGCAACATGATCGCGCTCGAGCAGCCGATCCTGGACAACGACGAGCTGGCCAAGCTCGTGCACATCAACGACGACGGATCGCACCCCGAACTGCGCTCGGTGGTCGTGCGCGGCCTCTACCCCGTCAAGAAGGGCGGCAAGGGCCTGCGCAAGGCGCTGGAGGCGATCAACACCCAGGTGTCGGCCGCCATCGATGGCGGTGCCCGGATCATCGTGCTGTCCGACCGCGAGTCCAACGAGAAGCTGGCGCCGATTCCGTCGCTGCTGCTGACCTCCTCGGTGCACCACCACCTGGTGCGCGAGCGCACCCGCACCAAGGTCGGCCTCGTCGTGGAGGCCGGTGACGCCCGCGAGGTGCACCACATGGCCACCCTGGTCGGCTTCGGCGCGGCCGCGATCAACCCCTACATGGCCTTCGAGACCATCGAGGACATGCTCGAGCGCGGCGCCCTCGAGCTGCCGGGCAGCACCGGCGACCTGGCCGCCGACTACCGCAAGGCGGTCGCGAACTACAACAAGGCCGCGGGCAAGGGTGTGCTCAAGGTGATGTCCAAGATGGGCATCTCCACGCTGGCCTCCTACAACGGCGCCCAGCTCTTCCAGGTGATCGGCCTGTCGCAGGACCTGGTGGACGAGTACTTCACCGGCCTGCGCTCGCACCTGGACGGCATCGGCCTCGACGAGATCGCCGAGGACGTCGCGCAGCGGCACCGGATCGCGTTCCTGGAGAACCGCAACGAGCGCGCCCACCGCGAGCTCGAGGTCGGCGGTGAGTACCAGTGGCGGCGTGAGGGCGAATACCACCTGTTCAACCCGGACACGGTGTTCAAGCTGCAGCACGCCACCCGGTCCGGCCAGTACCCGATCTTCAAGGAGTACACCAAGCTGGTCGACGACCAGTCCGAGCGGCTGGCGTCGCTGCGCGGTCTGTTCAAGTTCAAGCACAAGGCGCGCAGCCCGATCTCGATCGACGAGGTCGAGCCCGCCTCGGAGATCGTGAAGCGGTTCTCCACCGGCGCGATGAGCTACGGCTCCATCTCGGCCGAGGCGCACGAGACCCTGGCGATCGCGATGAACCGCCTCGGCGGCCGGTCGAACTCGGGTGAGGGCGGCGAGTCGCCGTCGCGCTTCGAGCCGGAGGAGAACGGCGACTGGCGGCGCAGCGCGATCAAGCAGGTGGCCTCCGGCCGCTTCGGCGTGACCGCGCACTACCTGACCAACTGCACCGACATCCAGATCAAGATGGCGCAGGGCGCGAAGCCGGGCGAGGGCGGCCAGCTCCCGGCGCACAAGGTGTACCCGTGGGTCGCCGAGGTGCGGCACTCGACGCCGGGCGTCGGCCTGATCTCGCCGCCGCCGCACCACGACATCTACTCGATCGAGGATCTGGCGCAGCTGATCCACGACTTGAAGAACGCCAACCCGCAGGCGCGCATCCACGTGAAGCTGGTCGCCGAACCGGGCGTCGGCACCGTCGCGGCGGGCGTCTCCAAGGCGCACGCCGACGTCGTGCTGATCTCCGGCCACGACGGCGGCACCGGCGCGTCCCCGCTGACCTCGCTCAAGCACGCGGGCGGTCCCTGGGAGCTCGGCCTCGCGGAGACCCAGCAGACGCTGCTGCTCAACGGCTTGCGCGACCGCATCGTCGTACAGGTCGACGGCCAGATGAAGACCGGCCGCGACGTGATGATCGCCGCGCTGCTCGGCGCCGAGGAGTACGGCTTCGCCACCGCGCCGCTGGTGGTCTCGGGCTGCATCATGATGCGCGTCTGCCACCTGGACACCTGCCCGGTCGGCGTCGCGACGCAGAACCCGGTGCTGCGCGAGCGGTTCACCGGCAAGCCGGAGTTCGTCGAGAACTTCTTCCTGTTCATCGCCGAAGAGGTCAGGGAGCTGCTGGCGCAGCTGGGCTTCCGCACGCTGGACGAAGCCATCGGCCGGGTCGACCTGCTCGACACCTCGCGGGCCAAGCAGCACTGGAAGGCCAGCAAGCTGGACCTGTCGCCGATCCTCGACGACGTCGAGACGGCGTTCATGTACCAGGACCGCCGCTGCACCAAGTCCCAGGACCACGGCCTGGACAAGGCGCTGGACCAGCAGCTGATCGTGCAGAGCCGCGACGCGCTGGAGCGGGGTCAGGCGGTGAAGTTCGAGACCAAGATCACGAACGTCAACCGCACCGTCGGCACCATGCTCGGTCACGAGGTGACCAAGCTCTACGGCGGCGCGGGCCTGCCCGACGACACCATCGACATCACGTTCACCGGGTCGGCGGGCAACAGCTTCGGCGCCTTCGTGCCCGCGGGCATCACGCTGCGCGTGCAGGGTGACGCGAACGACTATGTCGGCAAGGGCCTTTCCGGCGGTCGCCTGGTGGTGCGCCCGTCGCTGAACGCGCCCGGCGAGTTCGTCTCGGAGCAGAACATCATCGCGGGCAACGTGATCCTGTTCGGCGCCACCAGCGGTCAGGTGTTCCTCCGCGGCGTGGTCGGCGAACGGTTCGCCGTGCGCAACTCCGGCGCCACCGCGGTGGTCGAGGGCGTGGGCGACCACGGCTGCGAGTACATGACCGGTGGCCGGGTGGTCATCCTGGGCGAGACCGGACGCAACTTCGGCGCCGGTATGTCCGGCGGCGTGGCGTTCGTGTTCGACCCGAACGGCACCTTCGCGTCCAAGCTCAATCCCGAGCAGGCCGACGCCGTCGAGCAGTTGTCCGGTGACGACTTCACCTGGCTGCACGACATCATCACCCAGCACCGTGACCAGACCGGTTCCGCGGTGGCCGAGCGCGTTCTCAGCGATTGGTCGCAGCAGGTGAACCACTTCGTGAAGGTCATGCCGCGCGAATACAAGAAGGTTTTGCTCGCCATCTCCGAAGCTGAGAAGAGCGGCAAGGACGTGGACGAGGCGATTATGGAGGCCGCACGTGGCTGACCCCCAGGGTTTTCTGAAGCACACCGCACGCGAACTGCCCAAGCGGCGGCCGGTGCCGCTGCGCCTGATGGACTGGAAAGAGGTCTACGAGGAGAAGTTCTCCCACGAGACCCTGCGCACCCAGGCCAGCCGGTGCATGGACTGCGGTATCCCGTTCTGCCACAACGGTTGCCCGCTGGGAAACCTGATCCCCGAGTGGAACGACCTGGTCTACAAGGACCGTTGGCGGGAAGGCATCGACCGGCTGCACGCGACCAACAACTTCCCGGAGTTCACCGGGCGGTTGTGCCCCGCGCCGTGCGAGGCGTCCTGCGTGCTCGGCATCAACCAGGATCCGGTCACGATCAAGCAGGTCGAGGTCGAGATCATCGAGAACGCCTTCGACGAGGGCTGGGTGACCCCGGTCTACCCGACCCGCCTCACCGGCAAGAAGGTCGCCGTCGTCGGTTCCGGTCCGGCCGGTCTGGCCGCCGCGCAGCAGCTGACGCGCGCCGGACACACCGTGACGGTGTTCGAGCGGGCCGACCGCATCGGTGGTCTGCTGCGCTACGGGATCCCGGAATTCAAGATGGAGAAGCGCTTCATCGACCGCCGCATGGCGCAGATGGAGGCCGAGGGCACCATCTTCAAGACCGGCGTGAACGTGGGCGTCGACATCACGGCCGAGCAGCTGCGTGAGAAGTTCGACGCGATCGTGCTGGCCGGTGGCGCCACCCTGGCCCGCGACCTGCCGATCCCGGGCCGCGACCTGGACGGCATCCACCAGGCCATGGAGTTCCTGCCGTGGGCCAACCGGGTGCAGCACGGCGACGACGTCACCGATGACGAGGGCCTGCCGCCCATCCACGCGAAGGGCAAGAAGGTCGTCATCATCGGCGGTGGCGACACCGGCGCCGACTGCCTCGGCACCTCGCACCGGCAGGGCGCGGCCAGCGTGCACCAGTTCGAGATCATGCCGCGCCCGCCGGAGGAGCGGGCCGCGTCGACCCCGTGGCCGACCTATCCGCTGATGTACCGGGTTTCCTCGGCGCACGAGGAGGGCGGCGAGCGGGTGTTCTCGGTGAACACCGAGCGCTTCGTCGGCGCGGACGGCAAGGTGACCGGCTTGGATGCCCACGAGGTCAAGATGGTCAACGGTCGCTTCGAGAAGGTGGAGGGCACCGACTTCACCCTCGAGGCCGATCTGGTGCTACTGGCCATGGGCTTCGTCGGTCCCGAGAAGCCGGGCCTGCTCACCGATCTCGGCGTGGGCTACGACCAGCGCGGCAACGTGCAACGCGACAAGAACTGGGCCACCAATGTTCCCGGCGTCTTCGTCGCCGGTGACATGGGCCGCGGTCAGTCGCTGATCGTCTGGGCCATCGCCGAAGGCCGCGCCGCGGCCGCGGGTGTGGACCGGTACCTGGAAGGCGAGACCGCCCTCCCGGCGCCGATCACCCCCACCATGGTGGCGCAGCGCTAGAACCCCTCTCTTACCGGAGCGGAAACAAAGGCGCCTGTGGACAACTCGTCCACAGGCGCCTTTTCGCGATCGATGCGCTTTCGGCCCACGCCTCACCTGTGCTCCTGCCCGAGCAGGCATCGGAAATCCGACACACTACGAGGTTCGAATGGCATTGCGGCGTTCGTGGCTTTATTGTGATCTCCGGCGTGCTGCTGATCTTGGGATGCGGTATATGGGTGCACGTCATACCGGTCGGGTGATCGTTGTTCACCCGGCGTGCACTGAAACGACATCCGGTGAGGTCAGCATTGACGCGGCAACTCGGCGGGAAGTTCGACGAGGGCGAGGTTTGGAGCGGTATGCAGTGGAAGAAGGTCGTCGCGGCTCTGGGCGCGTCCGCGACCGTGATGTCCGGCTTGGTTTTCGGCAGTGGGTCGGCGAGCGCCGCTCCCGGTTGCCCGAGCCTGTACGTGGTGGCGATCCCGGGTACCTGGGAGACCGGGCGGGACAAGACCCCGCAGCCCGGCATGCTCGCCGGCGTCACTCGGGGGCTGCCCGGTTCCGCGGAAGTCGACTACGTGACCTACGCCGCGACCGCCTTCCCTTGGGAAGGTGAGATCTACGGCAACTCCAAGAAGGAGGCGGTCGACAACGCGCGCGGTCTGATCGCGAACATGGCGCAGCGGTGCGGCGCGACCAAGATCGCGCTGGTCGGCTACAGCCAGGGTGCGGACGCCGCCGGTGATCTTGCCGCCGAGATCGGCACCGGCCTCAGCGTCGTGCCCGCCGATCGCGTCGCCGGTGTCGGCCTGATCTCCGATCCGCGCCGGTCGCCCACCGACGTCCAGGTCGGCCCCGTCGCTCCTGGCGCGGGCGCGGGCGGCCCCCGGGTCGGCGGCTTCGGCTGGGTCAGCGATCGCACCCGCACCATCTGCGCGCTCGACGACCTCTACTGCGCGACCGCGACCGACGACTTCGTCACGCGGTTCGCCGGTTTCCTCGCCCAGGCGTCGGACGCCAACCCCGCCAACATGTGGCGCTACCAGATCGAGGCGGGCAACATCCTCGGCGACCTGATGTCCTCGGGCGGTGTCCCGGTCCTGCAGGCGCAGCTGACCGACTCGGCCACCCAGCAGCGGGCCAAGGACCTGGAACGCTTCTACAAGTCGCAGTCCCACACCCTGTACGGCAGCTACCCCGTTGGCGGCGGTCAGACGGCCATCTCCTGGATGCACAACTGGATCGCGGGCATGGCCTGAGCCCCCGCTGAAACCCAAGGCCCACCTCCGAACTCGGAGGTGGGCCTTTTCGTTGGGCGGAACGACTAGCTCGAGCCGGTCGGCGGCAGGACATGCTCGAACTTGTAGAAGTGCCGTGGGCCATCCGGCCCGGGGCCGCCGTCCGGCCCACAGCCGGGGCGGTCGTCCGGCCCACGACCCGGCCCGTCATGCCGTTCGTGACGTTCGAAACGACGGGGCCCGCCATCGACGTCGGCGCCCTGCTGCGGCGCGTCCACCAGCTGTACCTGGCCCTGGTCGGCGGGGGTTTCGGCGGACGCGGTCGACGCGAGGGCCGCGAGCGGGACGGCGATCAGCGCACCGGCCACGGCGACCCGGGCCAGACGCCGCAGCGGCGTAGCGGTTTTGGAGAGCGACACGGAATTCCTTTCTCTCGAGCCGTGAACCACTGTCGGGAGCGGCTCACCGGTCCTATCGAAGATTCCGTCACTGGGACACCGGTGCGACAGGCCTGGCAATCGGCTGTGAATGCGCCGGGGTGATATTGCGGGGCACTAGATCCCGAACTCGGCCGCGCTGGCGAGCGCCGTGTGCAGCACCGTCCACTCGCACAACAGGGCCCAACTCCGAACCCGGAGATGGGCCCTTCTCGATGTGGCGGTCGGGCTAGCTCGACCCGGTGGGCGGCATGAACTGCTGCTGCGGGCTGTCCTGCCGTGGGCCGTCGTTCGGGCCGCGGCCAGGTCCATTGTCCGGTCCGTGGCCGGGCCCGTTGTCCGGTCCGCGCCCCGGACCGTCGTTCTGCCCATGGCCCGGGTCGTTACGCCGTTCGTCATGTGCGGACTGGCGCGACCAGTCGTCGTGGTCGGCTACCTGCTGCGGTGCGTCCACCACCTGTACCACGCCCGGGGCTGCCGGAGTTTCGGCGGACGCGGTCGACGCGAGGGCCGCGAGCGGGACGGCGATCAGCGCGCCGGCCACGGCGACCCGGGCCAGACGCCGCAGCGGCGTAGCGGTTTTGGAGAGCGACACGAAGTTCCTTCCTTTCGGATCGTGGGCCGCTGTTCGGAGCGGCTCACGTGTCCTATTTCAGATCTTGTCACTGGCAAAGCGATGCGACCGGCCTGGCACTCGGCTGTGAATGGTCAGCGCGGGCCGATATTGCGCGGCAACAGATCCCAGACGTGCCCGTTCTCGTTGACGGTTGCGGCCGTGCGGCGTCCCGTCCGGGAGAACAGGATCCTGGTGATCGAGCAGTAATCGATGGGGAAGGTCAGCGGCCTTTCCAGCCCGAGGACCTCTTGCAGCAGCACGTTGATCACACCGCCGTGCGCGAACACGACCACGGTGTCCGCCGGATCGGTGGCCGCGACGACATCGGAGACGGCGGCGTGCACCCTGGCCTTGAATGCCGCACCGTCGACCTGCACCGGAAGATGCCCGGCCTTGATCCGGTCATAGGCGTCGCGGAATTCGACCTTGGCGTCCTCGATGGGGATGTAGGCGGGCAGATCGCGATCGTATTCGGCGAGTCCATCGATGACGTCGACGCCGAGACCCAGCTTCGCGGCGGTCGGCGCCGCCGTTTCCCTGGCCCGGCGCTGCGGGCTGCTCACCACACGGGAGATCCGGTGATGACCGAGCGCCGCGGGCACCCGCTCGGCTTGCTCCACCCCGACCGGGGCCAACTCCGGATCGGCGGGCCCACTCGAACTCGACATCCGGACGGGCTGAGCGTGGCGAACGAGAATCAACTGCACCCGCCCCACTCTGCCGCATGCCCACGACTCACTTCATCCGGCCCGTGGTCTCGATGACAGGCACATTCGGGGTGACATACTCGAAGCATGAATGTCGAGCCGTTTCCGCAGTGGCTGCGCCCGCCGCCGGGCGGATTTGTCGCCGAGGATCTCGACCGCCTGCCAGACCTTCCCCCGCACACCGAGTTGGTCGACGGGAGTCTTGTCTTCGTGAGCCCGCAGGCGAAGTTCCACATGCTGGTGATCACACTGTTCGACTCCGGACTGCGCCGTCTGGCTCCGGACCACCTGCGGGTGCGGCGGGAAATGACCGTGACACTCGGCCGGGACCAGCGCCCGGAGCCGGGCCTGATCGTCATCCAGGCCGAGCGCGACGGCGGTCCGGAACTGACCTCGTATGGGGCCGATGACGTCGTTCTCGCCGTGGAGGTCGTCTCCGCCGAATCGCGCACGCGCGATCGGGAGCGCAAACCGCAGCTGTACGCCCGCGCGGGAATCGCTCACTTCTGGCGAGTCGAGAACGCGGACGGCCGCCCGGTCGTCTACGTCTACGAACTGGATCCGGCCACGAAGACCTACGCGCTCACAGGGATTCACCACGATCGCCTGAAGCTGACCGTGCCGTTCGATATGGACATCGATCTGACCGAGATCGATCGACTCTGAGCCGGTCGGTAGACAGCGCGGGAAACGACGGCCCGGTTCGCTTCGCGCGAGCCGGGCCGTCGATGTCTGCCGCTAGGTGTTCTTCTTGCGCTTGGTCAGCAGGTAGATGCCGCCGATGATCAGCGCGACCACCAGCAGGCAGCAGATCGCGCCGATGATCAGGCCGCCCCCGCCCCTGCTCTTCTTCTTTTTGGCGGCCAGCTCGAGCGCGGAGTTCCACGTGTCGGGGCTGGCCCATACGGTGTGGTCCAGCAAACTCGCGTTCGTCAGCAGGTCAAGGTACATATTCGAACCCCTTACGGTGTAGCGGCCTCCTCCCGGGGCCGAATCTCCAAGGGTAGCGGCCCGATTCACTCGAGGAGACCCTTCCACGACGAAGCCCCGGTCAGCGAGGTTTCACCAGGGGGAACGGCAGTGTCTCGCGAATGCTGCGTCCGGTGATCAGCATGACGATCCGGTCCACGCCCATGCCGAGCCCGCCGGTCGGCGGCATGGCGTGCTCGAGCGCCTGCAAGAAGTCCTCATCCAGCTCCATCGCCTCGGGATCACCGTTGGCCGCGAGCAGCGACTGCTCGGTGAGCCTGCGGCGCTGCTCCACCGGGTCGGTGAGTTCGCTGTAGGCGGTGCCGAGTTCGACGCCCCAGGCGACGAGGTCCCAGCGTTCGGTGACGCCGGCGATGCTGCGGTGCTGCCTGGTCAACGGGGACACCGAAGTCGGGAAGTTGATGTAGAACGTCGGCTCCTCGGTACGGGATTCGACCAGGTGCTCGTACATCTCCAGCACCACCTGGCCCGCGTCCCAGCCGTGCTGATAGGGCACCCCCGCCTTCTCACACAGTTCGCGCAACTCCTCGACCCCGGTCTCGGGGGTGATCTCGGCTTCGATCGCCTCCGACACCGCGCCGTGCACCGTCCGCACCCGCCACTCGCCGGAGATGTCCACCTCCTCGAAGGTCCCGTTCCCGTTGGGCCGCAACGCCACCATGGCGCCGTTGGCCGCGATCGCGGCGTTCTGGATCAGCCTTCGGCAGGTGTGCATCATGCGCTCGTAGTCGCTGTGCGCCTCGTAGGCCTCGAGAATGGTGAACTCGGGGTTGTGGCTGAAATCGACGCCCTCGTTGCGGAAGGTCCGCCCGATCTCGAACACCTTCTCCATACCGCCGACGCACAGCCGCTTCAGATACAGCTCGGGTGCGATCCGCAGGTACAGATCGAGGTCGTAGGCATTGATGTGCGTGACGAACGGCGTGGCGTTCGCGCCGCCGTGCACCTGTTGCAGGATCGGCGTCTCCACTTCCAGGTAACCCAGGGAATTCAGGGAGTCCCGCAGCGAGCGCACCACCGCGCTCCGCTTGGCCAGCACCTCGCGGATCTCGGTGTTGATCGCCATGTCCACATAGCGCTGCCGCACCCTGGCCTCGGGATCGGCCAGCCCTTTCCACTTGTCCGGCAACGGGTGCAGGCACTTGCCGAGCATGTGCCAGTCCGCCGCGAGCAGCGAGAGCTCACCGCGCCTGCTCGCACCGATCTGTCCGCTCACCTCGATCAGATCGCCGAGATCGAAGAACTCGCCGAACTCGGCGCTGCGTGCGGCGCCGACCCGGTCGCGATCGATGACCAGCTGGATGTCGTCGGTCCAGTCCCGGACCACCGCGAAGATCACGCCACCGTAGTCGCGGATGCGCAGCAGCCTGCCGCACACCCGGACCGTGGTGCCGCGCGGGGAGCGGCGCGCATCGGCGACGGTATGCGTCGGCGGGTAGGCCACCGGGTAGGGATCGATGCCGGATTCGGCCAGGCGCGCCAGCTTGTCCATGCGCACGCGGACCTGTTCGGGCCTGCGCGGAAGCTGCTCCGCACCGTCGACCTCGGCGATGTCCGGCGGGCTGCCGTCCGCGTGCAGGCCCGTCACCGTGGCGGGAACCGCCGTGTGCTCGCCGGTGTGCGTCGCGGTGTCGGGCTCCTTGCCGAACCGCGGCAGGAAGCCCTCCGCCAGCGCGCTGGCCATCGCGACGCGCGGAAGCTGCCTGCGCTCCTCGAACAGGAAGAACCGGGGCACCCAGTACGGCTGATACTTCACATTCGAGCGATACAGCGCCTCGAGCTGCCACCAGCGGGAGAAGAACAGCAGCACGCCGCGCCACAAGCGCAGTACGGGACCGGCCCCGATCCGGCCGCCCTCCTCGAACACCGAGCGGAAGACCGCGAAGTTCAGCGACACCTTGGTGATGCCGTGCTGCTCGGAATTCAGCGCGAGCTGCGAGATCATCAGCTCCATCACACCGTTGGGGCCACCGGGGTCGCGGCGCATCAGCTCCAGCGAGACACCGGTGCGGCCCCACGGAACCAGCGACAGCATGCCGAGCACCCGCTCCTGCGGGTTGACCGCCTCCACCAGCAAGCAGTCGCCGTCCAGCGAATCGCCCAGCCGACCCAGCGCCATGGAGAACCCACGCTCGGTCTCGGTGTCGCGCCAGGCATCGGCGCGGGCGATGATCCGGGCGAATTCCTCGGTGGGGATATCGCGGTGCCTGCGGATACGGACCGCCACGCCGTGCTTGCGCAGCCGGTTCGCGGCCTGCCGCACCGGCTTCATCTCGGGCCCGGCCAGTGAGAAGTTCCTGGTGTCCAGGATGGCTTCGTCGCCGAGGCGCAACGCGGAAAGTCCCGCCCGCCGGTACGCCGTCGCACCGAGTTCGCTCGCGCCCATCACCGCCGGAGCCCACCCGAATTGATCGGCCTGGCGCAGCCAGGCATCGATCGCCTGCGGCCATGCCTCGCGGATCCCGATCGGATCCCCACTGGCGAGGCAGACACCCAGTTCCACCCGGTAGGTCACCGCCGCCTTGCCGCTGGGCGCGAACACCACCGCCTTGTCCCGGCGGGTGGCGAAGTAGCCGAGGGAATCCTCCACGTCCGAACGCTCCAGCAACCCGCGGATGGCCGACTCGTCGGTGCCGGTCATCGCGTTCGCCGCCCGCTGCGAGCGCAGCAGGATCACCACCGCGGCCAGCAGCGCGACGGCGCCGAACAGGCCGAGCAGGAAATTCACGAACGGCGGCGGATGCCCGTCGAAGTGCTCGTTGTCCGCCAGCACCGCCGCGGTCACGCGGTAGATCGCCCAGCCCGGGCGCTGCACACCCCGCGGGAGACTGCCCGGGAACAATTCCACCAGGCCCCAGCCGAGCAGCGCGCCGATCGCGAGGCCACCCGCCAGCACACCGAGCGCCTTCCACCCCGCGCCGCGGCGCACCTTGGTGTAGAACTCCGGCCATGCCGCGATGAGCACACCGATCACGGCGAGATGCAGCACCATCGCCACCAGCGCGTGGATACTGCCCCGGTCGGCGAAGGTGACGCCGTTGACGATCGTGTAGATCGCGAGGTAACCGGTCAGCAACCACCAGGCGATCCGTTTGCGGCTGGATATCGCGCCCGCCGTCAGACCGACCACCAGCGCCCACATCAGGTTCGTGTCCGGCGCGTCGAAGTAATAGGTATCGATATAGCGGCGCGGCACCTGGGTCAGGAAACGCAGTCCCGGCGAGAGGCTCCAAAGGAAGCACAGCGCCGCGAATACACCGAGCGTCAACCCCGCGATATGCGGCACTTCCGAAAGTCGTCCGTGACCCCGGTGGGGAACCGGCGGAGTCGGTTTATCCGCGCGTGGTGCGGTGTCGAGGTGTTGCTGGGCTTGCGTGGAGGTCACGGAACCAGTGTGTACGTGAGTGTGTCGGATTTGCCAAGCCTGCGGCGCGCGTGTTTGTGCGGTGTTTGCGCGGGCGGACTTCTTCGCGGCGTGTTCCTCGCCGGGCGGAGCCGAACGCCGACTTTCCCGATTCCGCGCTGACCTGGGCGGAGTAGCCGATCAAATCGGCGGGAATTCGACGCATACGGTTCGACGGTGGGATTTCCGCGCGGTGCGGAAGGTCCCGCTCGAGTTGCCCGGAGATCGCGGAGGGGATGGGGCGGTGTCCGGCGAGTTCGGATGGGGGAGTAAGTATTTACTTCATGTCGGAACCAGTCGAAGTGCCGATCGATGACGACGTTATTCGGCTCGGCCAGTTTCTGAAGCTGGCCAACCTGATCGAATCCGGTTCGGAGGCGAAGACGGTGATCGCCGCCGGATTGGTGCGGGTGAACGACGAGGTGGAACTGCGGCGCGGGCGGCAACTGCACCCCGGCGATGTGGTCGCGATCGCCGGTCACAAGGCGATCGTTTCGGCCTGATCGCGGGATCGTGCGGCGGCCGGAGCGATCCGTGCGCGCCGCCGAGCCGCTCAGTCCTCGGCGCGCACGACGATGCCGTCGTGGTCGCTGTAGAGCACCTCGCCGGGCACGAAGGTGACCCCACCGAACTCGACCGGCACATCGCGCTCGCCGCTACCGGTCTGCGTGCTCTTACGCGGGTTGGTGCCCAGCGCCTTGATGCCGATGTCCAGGGTGCGCAGGATGGCGGAGTCGCGGACCGCGCCGTTGACGATGACGCCTGCCCAGCCGTTCTCGACGCCGCGCCCGGCGATGATGTCACCGACCAGCGCCGTGTGCACGCTCGCGCCGCCGTCGACCACCAGCACCTTGCCCTCGCCCGGCTCGCCGAGCGTCTGCTTCACCAGCAGATTGTCCTGGAAGCAGCGGATGGTGGTGATGCGTCCGGAGAACGCCGCACGTCCGCCGAACTGGATGAACTGCGTGTCGCAGCTGCGGATCTCCGGGCCGATCTCGTCGGCCAGGTCGGCGGTGGCGATTACATTCTGCGATTCGGTCACGGTGTCTATTTTTCCAGCGCCTGCGGCGCTGGGTGTTCGCGGCCCCTTCATGGCTCGCGTCCGAGCGACCACCACTTGCTCCTTCGTCGCCTACGCGGCGGCCACTCGGACGCGAGCCGGGCCGTGTTGGTTTTTCCAGCGCCTGCGGCGCTGGGTGTTCGCGGCCCCCTCTTGGCTCGCGTCCAAGCGACCACCACTTGCTCCTTCGTCGCCTACGCGGCGGCCACTCGGACGCGAGCCGGGCCGCGAACGGGGCATGCCTCGGTCTCGCTTCGCTCGGAACCGGGAGTTGAGCCGGTTGGGTGGCGTGGGGCCGGAAATCGCACTAGCTGGGGCTCAGAGCTGTCTCGGGCGTTTGCTTCTTCAGCACGAGCGCCGTGGTCCCGGAGGGATTCGGTGAGCGCTCGAAGTCGGGGTTCAGGTCTGGGGCTCGCGGGGTTGCTGCCACAGCCAGTGCATAAGTCGTGGTGACTGGCCCGGGGGCGGCGGAGGCGACTGTCGACGATCAAGCGGTCAGGGACGCGGGTAGGCGGCCAGGTGCACGTGCTTCGCCCTCGCGCGTGGTTTCTCGGCGCGCGGAGGGAGGGGGCGGAGCTATCGGTGGCCGTAGCGCAGTTCGTACAGTTCGCGGTCGTGATCGGTGCACTTGCCGTGGTCGACCAGGTCGGGGCTCAGGCCGTGCTGGATCAAGCGGTAGCGGCGCCAGACGTAGCTGAGCGCGACCGTGAAGACGATCAGCGGGACGATCATCATCACGATCAAGCCGATCTTCAGGGGCAGCGGTCCGGGGAACAGCAGCACCAACGCGAAGAACGGGATGATCGGCCCGATGAAACGGACGAGATAGCGCTCCATGGCCCCGTGGCCGACGAGGTCGTGGGTGACCCACTCGTGCAGCTCCTCGGGGAGCTCTCGGCCCAGGTCGTAGGCGATTCGCTGCCCAAATGTGGGGGTTTTCATGCTTCTAGGCTATGCCTGTGGTATAAGTCACCGCTAGATGTCGGCGGGCCTCAGGCGCGTCCGTGCCTGCGCTCGTAATCGAGGCGGTCGCGCTCATCGCGGCGTCGGGCGTCGGCGTCGGCGAGCGCGGGGTCGAGACCATGCTTGATCAACCGGTGGCGCCGGTAGACGTACAGCAGCGCCACCGTGAAGTAGATCAGCGGGATGTACAGCAGCGCCATCATCGCCAGACCCATCCACAGCGGGCCGGGCAGCAACAGGAACAGCATGAGCACCGGGAGCACGGGCACCAGGAACCGCAGCAGATAACGCCGCGTAGCGCCGGGCCCGACCAGATCCTCCCGCACCCATTCGGACATCGATTCCGGCAGCGTGCGGCCGAAGACGTAGCCGATCCGCTGTCCGAACGAAGGTGTTGCGCTCACGACTCCAGCATCCCGACCCCGCCACCACCGGCGCAACCGATCCCACCGCGCCGCGAGCGACATGGCATCCCGAGGCGCTCGGCCGGCGCCATTGGCCTCGACCGACCGCGACCATCGGGTCTGGGGGCGGCCCTCCGGACAAACACGGTGTTGCGCCGCAGGCGCGGCAAATCGAACAACGGATCAGACCGAGCCCGCGTGGAATGCGGCGATCTGGGTCACCAAGTTGTGCGCGGTGTGCTGCACGGCGATCTTGACGAACGGCTCGATGGTCTTACCGAGGGCGCGGCCCGCCAGGCCGCCGGGCACCCGGTAGTCCACGATCGCGTCGACGGTGCACAAGCCCTCACCCTTGTCGTGGAACAGGAACGTGGACTCGACGTCGAAACCCTTGATGGACTCGACGCCGATCGCGAAGTCCTTCTCCCAGCGAACCACTCGGATCCGCGACTTCAGCGAGGCGGGCCCCAGCTTCATGTGCCCGTCGAACACGGCCCCGACACCTTCGGTCTGCTCACCGACCGGGGTGAAGGACTGGATGCCGTACAGGAATCGCGACAGGTTCCGATAGTCGTTCACGTAGGCGAACGCGGACTCCGCCGAGGCCGAGCAATCCTCGACGATCTTCACTTCGGTCATGCGCAGACCATAACGGGTGCGGTCGGACGTAGTCCGTCCTCAGCCCGCGCATGGCCGGAGCGAAGGCGGAGGTACGCATAACCGGGCCCCGGCGGTACGGCTCAGGCTGTCACCGCCAGGGTCGCGGCGAGCCCGAAGGCCAGCGCCATCACGACCACCTCGGCTACCGCGCGGCGCAGCGAGTCCTTCGCGTCCATCCGGTGATCCGCCGCCTTCGGCACCCAACTGCGCCGCCACCACCAGCCGAGGGCGAGCAAACCGAGCAGCACCACGGTCTTGGCGAGCAGGATCCGGCCGTAACCGGTGCTGAAGAACGGGGTCACCCCTCCGACCCGGATCAGTCCGTTGAGCAGCCCCGTCACCGCCACGACCGCGACCAGGGGCAGCGCCACCGCCGAGTACTTCGGCAGCACGACCGCCCACTCACCGCGGGTGCGCACGACCAGCGCCAGCGCGATCAGCAACCCGAACCAGGCGCCCGCCGCCAGGGCGTGCACCGCCGCGAGCACGGAGCCGAACGCCTGCTGCGACATGTGCCCGGTGATCGGCCGCAATGCCAGCGCGACCGCCGCGAACACCAGGACGAGGTCGGCGGAGGCGGACCCGGGCCGCCGGAAGGCCAGCGCCGAGCCACCGGCCACCGTGGCGACGCCGATCAGGATCGCGATCCCGACCTGCCCACCGCTGACGTCGACCAGATAGGTGCCGAACTCCTCGGCGCCGAGTTCGCGCACCGGAACGCCGACCACGTCGGCGGCCTCGAAGACCAGCACGGCGAACTCGGCTACCGCCCAGACACCGGCGAGCACCGCCAGCAGCCGCCAGGGTGTGAGCATGCGCGGCGCGACCCTGGGCAGCGCGGCCAAGCCGAGCGCGGTCGCCCCGACGCCGTCGGCCACCACCCGGACCACGGCTTCCCCTGGCAACGGGACCGGCCGGATCAGAACCCAGGCCAGCGCGACGCCCAGCAGTCCGGCGGGGACGGTCAGCAGCAGCACGGGCCATGGCATTCGGCCGGGAGCGCGCCGAGCGCCACCCCGGCCGCCGATCTTCACGCCGTTCACCGCTTGGAGTCGCGGTTCCTGCCGCCGAACAACGCGAACGCGAGCCCGCCGCCGAACAGTACGACCGCGCCGACGATGAACACCCACAGCGGGATGCCGTCCGAGCCGTCCGAGCCGTCCTTGGCCTTCGCATGGGGTTTCGGTCCCGGCGTGCCGTTGCCCGGCTTGCCGAGCGTGAAGTGCCGCTTGCCGCTGACCGGGTGCCCGTCGGCCGAGGTCACCCGGTAGGCGATGGTGTACTCGCCGACCGGCCCCAGCTCGCCCAGGGCCACGCTGACCGTCTTGCCGTCGACCACCGGATCACCCTTCGACCACAGATTGCCGTCCGGCCCGACGACGGTGAGCGACGGGAAGCTGGGCTGCAGTTCCTCGTTGAACGTGACGCTCGCGCGCTCCGGTCCTGCGTCGACGGTCGCGTTGTCCTCCGGGACGCTTCCCGTCGCCGCGGAGTGTGCGGCGGCGACTCCCGTTGCGGCGATACCGAATCCGAGCAGGAACAGTCCCGCCACCACGGCGGCGAGGAGACGGCGGGTCATGCGCGCCGCCCGCGGATCACGTTGCCGAGGCCGAGCGCGACACCGAGTAGACCGAGCGCGAGACCGATCCCGCCCAGCCAGCGGGCCGTCTCGTCGTCGTGGTCGTCGTCGTCCGCCTCGGCTTCGCTGCTCACCTTGTGCCCGTCCGGCGCGTGGGATTTGCCCGCGGTCAAGCTCACCGAGGGAGCCGGATGTTCGGGTTCGTCGCCGTCCTTGCCGACCGGCTGATCCCAGCTGACCACCTTGCCGTCGGAGTAGGTCTGCTTGGCGGGGAAACCGACCGAATCCAGGGCGGGCAGCGGGCCGACGGAGACCGCGAAACGCTGGAACTGACCGGGCGGAATGCCCGGTGCGCCAGGGTCGGCGGTCCAGGTGATCGCGGTGACCTCCTTCTTGTCGTTGCGTTCGACCTTTGCCGACCATCCGGGAATCGATTCGGTCCGAGCCGATTTCAGGTTGGGCAGAGTGATGGTGAGCGCCGTGGTGCTCGCGGTGTCGGATTCGGTGGGCACTCGGAAGGTGGCGACGGTGTATCCGCCTTGGGTCGCGCCGGGAGCGTCCACCGTGACGTGGGCCGCGGCGGTACCGCCTGCGAACAGGGCGAGTGCCGTTGTGGTGACCGTCGTCGCGACGGCGCGCGAGATCGAGCTGTGCATGCTGAAGCCTCTTGTGCGAAGGGAAAGGTGTCGGGGATCAGACCGACACCGGCGGCGCGCGCGGACCGAGCGCACCGAGCGGAGCACAGCGATGGGGCAGGAGACCGGGATCCGACCAGGGCGGTGAACCGGCGATCCGCGCGGGGCGCGGCGGAGCGAATATCGCGCGCAGGGCGGCGGAGGCTGCGGTGTAGAGCCGCTCGGTGAGCACGATCAATGCCGCGCAGCCGACCGTCGCGGCGGTGTGCGCGAGCAGCATCCATCCGGCCGGCAGCGGGAAAGCCGTTGTGGGCGAGCCGGTCCCGGGGTGGTCGTGACCGAGCAGAACCGACAGCGCGGCGTGGCTCAGCAGCTGGCCGGCGCCCAGCAGCGCGGCCATGACGGACGGGCGCGTGCACGCCCGCACGGCTCCCGCGGCCGAGCCGGCCACGGCGGCGATCAGCAACAGCAACGTCAGCTCGGTGGAGCCCGGCGCACCGCCACCCGCCGCCCCGTGCGCCGCCACGGCCAGCACGCCGACCAGCACGCCGACCAGGCCACCACGCAGGTGGCCGGTGATCGGGTGCGGGGGCATCGAGACAGGGAGGGTCAGCGCACGCCGAGCCGGGCCAAGATGTCGGACTCGATCCCGGACAGCTCGTGCGAGATCGACGTGTGCACCGAACGGCGGCGGTTGGCGGGCATCTGGTCGGCGGTGTGCACGGCGGCTGTCAGGCTGCCGAGGCGATCCTTGGTGGCGGCGACGAACTTCTGCGTCTCGCCTTTGTCCTTGCCGTTCTGCGCGCCGATCTTCAGCAGTGCCGCTTCGGCATTCGTGATACGCGCCTGCAGCTTGGCGCCGTGTCCGGTGAAGTCGCCGAGCTGGTCGACGCCAACGCCGAGTTGCTGGGCGCGGCGGGTGTCGAGCTGCCCGCGCAGGAAGGTCGCGCCACGGTAGGCGAGCGGAGCGAGCACCGGGATGAGCACACGCGCCACGCCGAGGTACTTCTTCACCTGGCCTGCGCTGAACGGATCGCGCTCGGCCTTGGCGGCCGCCTTCAGCGCGGCTTTCTCCTCCGCCTGGAACGCCGCGATCTGCGCCTTGGCGACCTTGCGCTGGGTGCGGGCCTCGGCGCGGCGCGCTTTGCGGTCGTTCTTCGCGGCGAGCCTGGCCTCGATCGCGGCCTTGTGCTTGAGGGCTTTCGCCTCGGCCCTGCGGCTCGGCCGCCGCTTGCGCTTCGTGAACAACCCCATCGAAGGCCCTCCGTCATGCTGGTTCGCCATGGCAGTACGACGCCGGGGAAGCCCGTCCGCCCATGTCACACGCTTTGCCGCCACCCTATCGGGTCCGCCGCGTCCGCTGCGAGGGTAGTGCGGCCCAGGCGCTGGAATTCAACACTGTCGGGGGTAGGGACCATACTGCTTAGCGTGGATTCGGACATCGGTGACCAAGACGGTCTCAAGCGCGACGGAACGGCCGTCGATCGGGCCACCGGCGCGCCGACCGCCTTCATCGATGCCAGGGCGCTGATCGGCTGCCGCCATCGCCTGCGTCTGGACGCTACGCACCCCGACGCACTGGTGGGCATTTCCGAGGACGCGGGTGTACGCCAGCGCCGGGATGCCGCGGTCGCGCACCGCGCCCGGGTGCGCGACGCGCTGGTCGGCGCCGACCCGGACGCCTGGGTGGTGATCGATCCCGGACTGCGCGCCGCCGAGCGCGCCGAAGCGACGATGCGCGCGTGCGAGATCGGCGCACAGCACATCTGGGGCGGCCTGCTACCGCAGGAGCCGGACACCGGCAGGCGCGGAGGTGCGGAGATCCTGCTGCGCGACGCCGATCGCGGCGGGTACATCCCGATCATCGTGGTGAACCACAAGGTGACCGATCCGCGTCAACCCGAGCGGGCCGACTTCCACCCCGTCACCTCGGACCCCTATCGCTGGAATCCGCAACCGGATCCGCACCGCAAACTCCGTCAGCAGCCGCGCGACCAGCAGCGGCTCGCCCATCTGCACCGGATGCTGCAACGGCACGGCCTGGCCAGCCCCGCGCTGGTCGGCGGCGTGATCGGCTTCGACTTCGATCGCATCCTGGTGCACGATCTGGCTCCGCTGCTGGCCGACTACGACCGCCGCTACGCCGACCGGATCGCGGTGGTGCGCGGCGAGCTGCCCACCATCCCCTCCAAAGTGCCCGAGTGCAGGCAGTGCCCCTGGTGGACGCGTGGGGTCGATGGGCCGAGCTGCGAGGGCTGGCTGATCGAGCATCGCGACGTCAGCCTGGTGGCGCCCGGCTCCCGAGCCGAGGTACTGCGCAGGCACGACATCGAGACCATCGACGAACTCGCCGCCTGGGTGGGCGAGGAACCCGAGGACTGGCAGCACGGCCCGTTCGACGAGGCCGTGGTGACGGCGCGGGCGTGGATCGCGGGCTCGCCGCTGGTGCGGCGGGTCGAGCAGGTGCGAGTGCGACGGGCGGACGTGGAGGTCGACGTCGACTTGGAGAGTTTCCAGGAATACGGCGCGTACCTGTGGGGCACGCTGCTCGACGGCGTGTACCGCCCGTTCGTCACCTGGGATCCGTTGCCCACCGAGGACGAGGGCCGCTCCTTCGGCGAGTTCTGGACCTGGCTGATGACGGTGCGCGCGGAGGCGGCCGCGACCGGCAGAACGTTTGCCGCGTATTGCTATTCGCGCACGGCGGAGGACAAGTGGCTGTACGAATCGGCGCGCCGGTTCGCGGGACGCCCGGGCGTGCCGACGGTGGAGCAGGTGCGCGCGTTCGTGGACGGGCCGCAATGGGTGGACATGTTCCAAGCCGTGTCGGACCAGTTCATCTGCCCGAACGGCAAGGGACTGAAGAAGATCGCGCCGGTCGCCGGGTTCTCGTGGCGTGATCCGGAGGCGAGCGGCGAGGCGTCGATGAGCTGGTATCGGCTCGCGGTCGGTTACGACGGCGCCGCGCCCGACCAGACCCAGCGCACCCGTTTGCTGGAGTACAACGAGGACGACGTGCGCGCCACCCAGGTGCTGCGCGAATGGATGACCACCCGTGCCGACGAAGAGGTTCCCGGTCTCGCCGACTTCCGGCCGGTTACCGATCCGCGATCGCACGGTGTCGTCCCGGATTACGCCTCGGTGCCACCTTCGGCCACGTAGTCCGAGCGCGGCGGTACCATCGCCGACGTGACAGAGCACGTCGAACAACTCGAGTTCCAGGCAGAGACACATCAGCTGCTCGAGCTGATGATCCATTCCGTCTACTCCAACAAGGACACCTTCCTGCGGGAGCTGATCTCGAATTCCTCCGACGCGCTGGACAAGCTGCGCCTGGAGTCCTTCCGGGACAAGGATCTGCACGTCGACACCTCGGACCTGCACATCGAGCTGGGTGTCGACAGGGACAACCGGATCCTGACCGTACGGGACAACGGCATCGGCATGTCGCGCGCCGAGGTCGTCGACCTGATCGGCACCCTCGCCAAGTCCGGTACCGCCGAGCTGCGCAAGAAGCTGAACGAGGCGAAGTCCGAGGCCGCGGCCGAGGAATTGATCGGCCAGTTCGGCATCGGTTTCTACTCGACATTCATGGTGGCCGACAAGGTCACGCTGACCACCCGCCGCGCGGGGGAGACCACCGGCACCCGGTGGGAGTCGAGTGCGGGCAGCTCCACCTACACCATCGAGGAGCTGGAGGAGGCCCCGCAGGGCACGTCGGTCGCGCTTCATCTCAAGCCGGTGGACGAGGAGGATCACCTCTTCGACTACACCCTGGAGTGGAAGCTGCGCGAGATCGTCAAGAAGTACTCCGACTTCATCGCGTGGCCGATCCGGATGCAGGTGGAGCGGACCGTCACCGAGGGCGAGGGTGAGGACGCCAAGGAGACGACCATCCTCGAGGACCAGACGCTCAACTCGATGAAGGCGCTGTGGACGCGTCCCAAGAGCGAGGTCTCCGAGGAGGAGTACAAGGAGTTCTACAAGCACGTCAGCCACGGCTGGGACGATCCGCTGGAGATCATCCCGTTGAAGGCCGAGGGCACCTTCGAGTACCAGGCGCTGCTGTTCATCCCCTCGCACGCGCCGTTCGACCTGTTCACCCGCGAGCACAAGCGCGGTGTGCAGCTCTACGTCAAGCGGGTGTTCATCATGGACAACTGCGAAGAGCTGATGCCGGAGTACCTGCGCTTCGTCAAGGGTGTGGTTGACGCGCAGGACCTGTCGCTCAACGTCTCACGCGAGATCCTGCAGCAGGACCGGCAGATCCAGATGATCCGCAAGCGCTTGGTGAAGAAGGTGCTGTCCACGGTCAAGGATTTGCAGGGCGCCGAGGACCAGACCAGCTACCAGACGTTCTGGAAGGAATTCGGCCGCGTCCTGAAGGAGGGCCTGCTCTCGGACTTCGACAACCGCGAGACCATCCTGCAGGTCTCCTCGTTCGCCTCGACGAACTCCGAGACCGAGCTGACCACGCTGGCCCAGTACGTGGAGCGGATGCCCGAGGGGCAGGACACGATCTACTACATGACCGGCGAGACCCGCCACCAGGTCGAGAGCTCCCCGCATCTGGAGGCGTTCAAGGCCAAGGGCCGCGAGGTGCTGATCCTGACCGACCCGGTCGACGAGATGTGGGTCGGCTCGGTGCCGGAGTTCGACGGCAAGGCGTTCCAGTCCATCGCCAAGGGCGAGGTCGACCTGGAGACCGAGGAGGAGAAGAAGGCCTCCGAGGCGCTGCGTGAGCAGCAGGACAAGGACTTCGCCGAGGTGCTGACGTGGCTGGGCAAGACGCTCGAACAGAACGTCAAGGAGGTGCGCCTGACCAACCGGCTCACCACCTCCCCGGCCTGCCTGGTCGGTGACGTGTTCGACTTCACGCCGATGCTGGAGCGGATGTACCGCGCCTCGGGTCAGGCGCTGCCGGAGAGCAAGCGGATTCTGGAGCTCAACCCGACCCACCCGCTGGTCACCGGCCTGCGCGACGCGTACGCCGCCAAAAAGGAGGAGGCCGAGGCCGGCACGGCGACCGAGCTGTCGGAAACCGCCGAACTGCTGTTCGGCACGGCGGTGCTCGCCGAGGGCGGTGAGTTGAAGGATCCGGCGCACTTCGCCCACATCCTCACCGATCGGCTGACCCGGACGCTGTGAACCCGCCCGCGACCGGAGGACCACGTCGAGGTTCTCCGGTCGCGGCCGGTGCGGCCGGCGACGTTTCGGCCATTTCTCGGTTACGGTGACCGTCGAGATGGCATATTCGCAGGACTGGGGAGTATGCCCCCGGGTGGCGCGGTTAGATGTGGATGCCTGAAAGGATCGTCACAACATGTCCGCAAACCCGCTTGCCGTCGCCGAGCCATGGGATCTCGTCGCCGACGGGTACGCCGAGTTCGCGCCAAGCATCATGCGACCGTTCTCGGCGCGGGCGCTCGAGTTCGCCTCGCTGTCGCCGGAGTCGCGCATTGTGGATGTCGCTGCGGGGCCGGGCACCCTCAGTTTGCTTGCCGCAGGCCATGTGGCCGAGGTCGAGGCGATCGATTTCTCCGAGCCGATGATCGCGCGCTTGGCGAAGGACGCCGCTGCCGCCGGGTGGACGAATGTCCGCGCGCGGGTGGGCGACGGACAGAATCTGCCGTACGAGTCCGACCGGTTCGACGCCGGGTTCTCCATGTTCGGCCTGATGTTCTTCCCTGACCGCGCTCGTGGCTTCGCCGAACTGTTCCGGGTGCTGCGACCGGGCGGCACCGCGGTGGTGTCGAGCTGGGCGCCGATCGCCGATTCACCGCTGATGCGGATGATGTTCGGCGCCCTGAGCGCCGCCGACCCGAACATCCAGGAGCCGCAACCGAACTTCTTGAGCCTGGAGAATCCCGAGGTCTTCGAATCCGAGATGCGCGGCGCGGGTTTCGAGGCGGTGTCCATCCAGCGGCATTCGATCGCCCTCACCTTCGGCAGCCCCGAGGAGATGTGGGAGGCCATGGTGCGCAGCAGCGCCCCGTTGGAGCTCATGCGCCACAGTGTGAGCGCGGAGGTCTGGGGTCGGCGCGCCGCCGTCATGAAAGCGTTTCTCGCCGAGAAGTACCGGCCGAACTATCCGTTGTCCACCACGGCCTATCTCGGCATCGGGCACAAGCCGCAGGCGTGAAAGACGGCAGCGCGCGGCCCTTCCAGGGAGGGCCGCGCGCTGCCGGAGTAGCGCAGCGTAATCAGCGCGGCGCCATGCGCAGCGCGCCGTCCATGCGGATGGTCTCGCCGTTCAGGTAGTCGTGCTCGACGATGTACTGCGACAGCTGCGCGTACTCGTCCGGACGGCCCAGGCGGGACGGGAAGGGCACCCCCGCCTCGAGACCCTTGCGGTATTCCTCGGTGACGCCGGCCAGCATCGGGGTGTCGATGATGCCGGGGGCGATGGTGTTGACCCGGATGCCGAACTGGGCCAGGTCACGCGCGGCCGGAACGGTCATGCCGTGCACGCCGCCCTTGGAGGCCGAGTAGGCGATCTGACCGATCTGGCCCTCGAACGCCGCGACGGAGGCGGTGTTGATGACGACGCCGCGCTGGCCGTACTCGTCCACGGCGTCGGTCTTGGCGATCGCGTCGGCGGCCAGTCGCATGACGTTGAAGGTGCCGAGCAGGTTCACCGTGATGACCGTGCGGAACAGCTCCAAGTCGTGCGGGCCGTTCTTGGACAGGATGCGGCCCGCCCAGCCGACGCCGGCGCAGTTGACCACGATGCGCAGCGGCGCGCCGGACTCGACGACCTGCGCGACGGCTGCGGCGACCTCGTCGTTGCTGGTGACATCGGCGGGAATGAGGGTGACCCCGGCGGGCACGTTGTCGCCCGCGCGCTCGATCGACTGCGGTACATCGAGCCCGAAGACGGTGGCGCCCAGTTCGGCGAAGCGCTTGGCGGTGGCGGCGCCGAGGCCCGATGCGCCTCCGGTGACAATGGCGGCGGAACCCGAAATCTCCACGATGGTCCTCTCGTTCGTGACAGCCAGTTGGCCTTTCGTCAATTGCACCCTAACCGGTGCGCGGCGCGCGGCCCTGCACGGCTCCCGCGACTCGTTCCCGCCGCGCACCCTCTTCGACCGGCCTGCGGACCCGACCGCGCAGAATGAAGCAGCCCAGTTCAGCTCGACCGAACACCGGAGTCACCGCATGACCGAATCGGCCCTCAGCGCACGTCTGCCCCGAGGCAGGCACGGCCTTACGCGGGAGCAGGTGATCGCCTCGCAGCGCGAGCGGATCCTCGTCGCGACGGCGGAGGCCATGGCCGAGAACGGGTATATCGGAACCTCCGTCGCGGCGATCCTGAAACGGGCGGGCGTGTCGCGGGAGACCTTCTACGAGCAGTTCCGGTCCAAAGAGGACTGCTTCGAGGCGGCCTACGAGCGTGCGGTGCAGCTGTTGCTCGACCGGATCGCCGAGGCCACCGGGACGGAAGACGAGGCGGACGCCATCACTCGCATGGACCGGATCCTTCGCGCCTATCTCCAGTATCTGGTGGACGACCCGGCCAGCGCGCGGCTGTTCCTGGTCGAGGTCTTCGCGGTGGGCTCGGCGGCGATCGCGCGCCGGGCCCGGCTGCTGGAGCGGTTCGTCGAGTTGATCGCCGACGTGCTGGACGCTCGGACCGAGCCGCAGCGCTTCGCTTGTCGGGCCGTGGCCGCGGCCATCGGTTCGATGGTCACCGCTCGGATCGCGGCAGGGGACGTGGGCGGTCTGCCCGCGCTGCGAGAACCGCTGCTGGATCTGCTGCGCCGGGGTGGCGGACTATATGGAGCCGCGCTGGACTCGTGCGGCGAGCAATCCGCGTGAGCAGCAGCGCCGCACCGGCCAGCGCGGGAGTCAGCGCCGCGAGTCCGGCGACGGCGGCGCCGCCGAGGGCCGGTGCGGTCGCGCCGAGCAGGGTCGCCGAGCCGAAGTAGAGGAAAAGCAGGCCCGAGCCGATGCCGATGGCGTGTTCCGGCAGATGCTTGCCGACCAAAATACCCACCGCGATGGCGAGCGCGTCGGCGGCGACCATGCCGATGGTCGAGCCGAGCCAGACGCCCACCCAGTCGTAGTCGGTGGCCAGCGCGGCGGTCGCGAACATGGTGCGATCGCCCAGTTCGGCGAGCAGGAAGGCGGAAAGCACCACGAAGAACGGCGCTCCGGCGGCCTTCGGCGTCTTCGGTGCGGGATCGTCGTCGCCGGTGCCGAAGTGTTCGCGCAGGGTCCACAGTCCGACGGCCAGGAAGGTGACGGCGGCGACCAGCGCGATAGCTCTGGTGGGCAGGGCCGCGCCGAGGAAGTGACCGACGCCGACCGAGATCAGGTGGACCGCGGCGGAGGCCGTCGCGATACCGCCCAGCACCACCCACCAGCGATAGCGCAGCGCGAACGTCAGCGCCATCAGCTGGGACTTGTCACCCAGTTCGGCGAGAAAGACGATGCCGATGCTCAGCAAGACGGTGGCGATCATGTGTGGCGGTTCTCCCAGGTCTCCGGCCTGCCGGTCGGAGACGCGGGGCTCCGGCCGACAACGAAATGGTTGTCCAGGCCGAAGGTCTCGCCCACCGGACGGATGCCGGTTCACACAGCCGGACCCGCCGGTGGGCCGGAGGGTCAGTATGTCGACTGCGTGATTGGGGGCTACTCCCCTTCGCTGTAGCCGACTCTACCCGGCGGAACCGGCTCCTGCCAACCCGCTGTCATCGAAATCGCTATGCGCACAATAAGTTTGGCGATCCAACCGGTGAATTTCGGTTACCCTCACGCGGCCAGCAGCATAGCCAGAACCGCGGTGTCGGGATCGCTGATCGGGTCCAGTCCGACCCGGCTGACCAGCGAAGTGATCGTTCCGTCCGACTCCGCTTCCACCCACGCGGCACGGTGCTCCAGCCCCAGATGGGGCACGCCGGGCAGCAGCACGCAGCCGGACGCCGCGCCGGCGCATTCCGGCAGCGAGGGTCGGGTTTCGGAAGGAGGATGCAACATCAGCAGCGCCGGTGGCACATGCTCGGCGAAGTGGCCCGGCTCGACGGCTTCCTCGCCCAGCACCGGACCTTCGGCCAGCACCAGGCCGACCGTGCCGGGCGCGGGATCGTCGGGCAGGTCCTCTCGGACCCCGAACACCGTCGAGGTCGTCAGCAACCCGGGTAGCGTGGCCACGCGCACGGCCAGGACCAGCACCTGAGCCCACTCCTTGGTGGTGTCCGGCCAGCGGCCGGAGATCAAGAAGCCACGCAGCGACCCGCGCGAATGGAACGGCGTGATGCCGATCGGTTCGTTCGTGCGCATTTCTGCCTCCCGTTGTCGAACCCGGGGGCGACCTTGCCCGTCCCTTTTTGGTGTGGATCCCGAATATGAACCACGAGTCACCTGGCACACAAGTACCAAAGAGTGCCAATCGGACAGTCGGACGGAGATCTGCGGGCAATCGGGCTGCGCATGCGTCGGATCCGGCCCCACCTCGTGGGGTCCGAATTGCTCGTCACCGGGCAAGGTCCTCGGCAAAGTACTCGCGTCACCGGGAAACAGAACGGGCCCGCGAATCCGGCCGCGCGTGGCGGCCGGATTCGCGGACCCGGTTCCGGTGCTCGATCCGGCTCAGCCGAAGATGAGGCCCTTGGCCTGCGAAGTGGCCTTGGCGAAGCGCTCCTGCACGTCGGCCCAGTTGACGACGTTCCAGAAGGCGGTGACGTAGTCGGCCTTGACGTTCTTGTACTGCAGGTAGAAGGCGTGCTCCCACATGTCGACCTGCAGCAGCGGGATGATGCCCAGCGGGACGTTGGCCTGCTGGTCGTAGAGCTGGAAGGTCAGCAGCTTCTGGCCGAGGGTGTCGAAGCCGAGCACCGCCCAGCCCGAGCCCTGCAGACCGTTGGCCGCCGCGGTGAACTGCGCGCGGAACTTGTCGAACGAACCGAACTGGTCGTCGATCGCCGCGGCGAGTTCGCCGACCGGCTTGTCGCCGCCGTTGGGGGAGAGGTTCTTCCACCAGATGGAGTGGTTGACGTGCCCACCCAGATGGAACGCGAGGTTCTTCTCGTGCAGGAAGATGGCGCTGTGATCGCCCGACTCGCGAGCGGCTTCCAACTTCTCCAACGCGGTGTTCGCACCGGCGACGTACGCGGCGTGGTGCTTGGAATGATGAAGCTCGTTGATCTGCCCGGAGATGTGGGGCTCCAGGGCGCTGTAGTCGTAATCCAGATCTGGCAGCGTGTACTCAGCCACGATGTCCCTTCCTATGTCGGGCCGGTTGTGCCCGTTGTTCCGAGCACAGCCAACCATCATTCGTACACCCGGTCGATTCCAACTCGGGCCCACGCCCGCACATTCCGGTGACGCCGCTCACAGCCTGCGGGTCGCGCACCGTCACATCACGCACATCGGCCCCACTGGAAACGCACGCGTAGCATCGAACCATGTCGTGGTACGACGAACTAGTGGGGCGTCTGAGCCTCCCCGAACCCGTCATGATCGCACCCGAGCGAGCCCTGCCCGGGCGGGCGGAGCCGCTCGACGTGCCGGATACCCACTACGTCAATGGTCACCCGATCCACCCGCCGTTTCCCGAAGGGTTTCAGCTCGCGGTCGTCGCGATGGGCTGTTTCTGGGGCGCGGAAAAGGGCTTCTGGGAACTCGACGGCGTCTACACCACGGCGGCCGGCTACGTCGGCGGATACACGCCCAACCCCACCTACGAAGAGGTGTGTAGCGGACGGACGGGACATACCGAAGCCGTGCTCGTCGTGTTCGATCCCGCGGTGATCGACTACGCGGGCATCCTCCGGCACTTCTGGGAGAACCACGATCCCACCCAGGGTATGCGTCAGGGCAACGACCGCGGCACCCAATACCGTTCGGCGGTCTTCACCTTCGGCCCGGAGCAGGCCGATCTCGTGTGCTCGACGGCCGAAGTGTATGGCAAGCGCCTGGCCGCGGCGGGGTACGGGCGGATCACCACGTACATCGCGCCGCTGCCCGGCTTGGCGGCCTTCTACTACGCCGAGGGCTATCACCAGCAGTATTTGGCGAAGAACCCCGGCGGATATTGCCCGGCGCACGCCACCGGAGTGAGCTGCCCGGTGGGCACGGGCGCCTGAGCGCCCCGACACGAAAAACCGCACATCCGGTCGGGCGGATGTGCGGTCGGCTCGCGAAGATCCCGGGTGCGGCGCTCACAGTGGCGGAGCGATACCAGGACGCATCGCCCGTGGATCACCCGCATCGTGCGCCCGCCACCACCGCGCACCACCCTCGACGAAGTCCGCCAGGGGAATCTGCTTGCCCCGCGTGTCGTATACGACGATGTCGTCGAACCACACCCGGACGTCCAGCTCGCGCGGATCGATGCCCTCCTCCTGGGAGAACTCCAGAACGTGCGCGGACTCGTGATCGTCGATCCTGGTATCGAAGCTGAGCAGTTCGCTCCACAGCGCCCAGCTGCTGTCGTCGAGATCGATGAACTCCCAGCCGTGCAGCCGCCCGCCGCCGAAGCTGCGGATCGCCTCGTCCAGGCCGTCCAGTTGCAGCGGCAGCACCCGGGGTTCCAGGTCGTCCCAGTGCTGCGTGCGCAGTGACGCGGCGACCCGGCTCACGCGGGTGAACCGCACCTGCACCCGGCTGTCCTCGGCGGCCGTCCCGTGTTCGGGGAGGGTCAGCACTTCGAGGTCGAGTCGTAACTCGCCCGCGGTCTCGTCGACCGCGAGCCCGAGGCACGTGGCCTCGGACAACGCGACGTTGAGCCCTTCGGTGTCCATTCCGTGGCGTAGCCCCCTGCTCACGTTCATGCGCTCAGGCTACCGATCGTCGACGCCGGATCGCGGCATTTCGGCGGCGTTCTGAATTTCATGGAACCGAACGCGCCCCGGCCCCGTCCAAGTAGATGTCGGAACCCCTTCGGCCGCAGGTTCCGATGTCGGCGACGAATGGCCGCTCCGGGATCGATAGGAGGGGAGTCCCGGATCGGCCATTCGCACCGCACGACCGTTAGGGGGTGAATCCTGTCACCTATCAGGTATCAGCGCTCTGATCCGGACCAGAAGTACGGAAACACCCCGAAGTGGTAGCTGATAAGTTGCGCAGACGCTCGGCCACCACGGCAAAACGCCGTCGACAGCTGCGCCTTGTGGATCAACCTGTGGATTATGTGGATAACTTCGCCCGAGTTATGCACAACCCGCATCGAGCGGGGGCGTGGTCGGTTCCGGAAGAGAGAACATACCCGAAGTCGTCGCGCGCTGTCGAGGCCGCTCCCCAGGCATGGAACTGCACGGCGGCCCGCCGCCCATGGCAGGATCGAATCTGTGACGAGCCCCCACGTTCCGTCGGTCACGGTGGAGGACGTGCCTGCCGAATTCGACAGCGCGCCCGCGTCGGCCGACACGCCGCGACCGATCCTGCTCGACGTCCGCGAGGACGACGAGTGGCGGCTCGGACACGCCCCGGGTGCGATCCACATCCCGATGGTCGACGTCCCCGCCCGGATCGACGAGCTGGACTACGACGCGGAACTCTATGTCATCTGCAGGCAGGGCGGCCGGTCCTTGCAGGTGGTCGAATATCTGGCGCACATCGGCTATGAGGCCGTTCAGGTCCGCGGGGGCATGGTGGCGTGGCAGCAGGCCGGCCGCCCGCTGGTCGCGGAGGGCGACCACGAGGCGAAGATCTACTGACGAAAGAACGAGGTGCGCGGGTGAGTACGGTGGTACAACCTTGTGCGCGCTGCGGTGCGCGCTGGGCCGTGCAAAGGGCGCCGATGCACTGGTGCCCGCGTTGCCGCGGCGTGCTCCTCTCGCCGGCGCCGATCGACGCGCCCGCCGACCGCCGCAACTATCGCTGGGTGGCCCGTAAACCGGATCATCGCGTCCGCAGGCAGCCGCCAGGGCCCGCCGAGCAGAGCCGCACACCTCGCTACACGCGGATTCCGCGCTGGGGTCTGATCGATGCGCCACCGCAGGCCGGGGGCGCGGTACGCCGCCCACTGGGCAAGTTGACCGACTCGGTGACCGCACTGCTCGTCGCTGCCACGGGCGTTTTCGGGATGGCGGCCGTCGCCGAGCTGGCGCGCTATGCGCTCTTGCTGCGCAACCGGACGCGCCTGATCCATCCCGTCGTGCTCTTCGCCTCCGACGCGTTCGTGATCGGCGCGGGAATGCTCGCGATCCTGATCGCGCTGCTGGCGGCCTTGTCCGCGGTCGGAAGGCTGATCGAGCTCAGGCGGGCGGCCTACGACGCCGTGGGCCGGAGCGACCCGCGTTCGCCGCGAGCGCTGATATCCGGCTGCTTGATCCCGGTGGTCAACTTGCTGTGGCCCGGGATCTTCCTGCTCGAAGTGGCCGCGTTGAAGGGTGATCCCCGGGCGGTACGGGCGGCCCGGATCTGGTGGGCGGCGTGGGTGTTCGGCGCGGTCGTCGCGGCGGCCGCGCTACTGTGGCGCACCGCGGATTCGTTGCAGGCGGAGGCGGACGGGGTGTTGTTCACCGCGTTCACCGACGTGGTCGCCGCGGCGGTCGCGCTGCTGACCCTGTGGGTGCTGCGCACGCTCGAGGGGCGTGACCTGCTCGGTCGCCGGCGGACCGCGCGCCGCTGGCTGATCGCGGTCGACCCCGCCGTGCCGGTGATCGAGCCGGTGCATCCCGGCGGACGCGGACACGCGGCCGAACCGGCGGGCGCCGAGCAGGCACCCGAGGACAACGGTGCTCAGGACCGTGAGCAGGAGGAGGTTATGGCCAAGTGAGCCAGGGCAGTCGCGCGCCATTCGTCGTCGCGCATCGAGGTGCCTCGGCGGCGCGTCCCGAGCACACGCTCGCCGCATACGAGCTGGCGCTGCAGGAGGGTGCCGACGGCGTCGAATGCGATGTCCGGCTGACCAGGGACGGGCATCTGGTGTGCGTGCACGATCGCACCGTCGACCGAACCTCCTCGGGCAGCGGGCTGGTCAGCGAGATGACGCTGGAGGAACTGCGGGCTCTCGATTTCGGTGCCGACGGCTCGCCCGCCTCGGTGCTGACCCTCAGCGAGCTGATCAGCCTGGTGCTGGACTGGCGCAGCAGGCCGACCAAGCTGTTCATCGAAACCAAACACCCGGTCCGCTACGGCGCGCTCGTCGAGAACAAACTGCTCGCCGAGCTCCAGCGCTTCGGCATCGCCACCCCGGCCTCCGCTGATCATTCCCGGGCCGTCGTCATGTCGTTCGCGGCCACCGCGGTGTGGCGCATCCGCCGCGCCGCGCCGCTGCTGCCCACCGTTCTGCTCGGCGAATCATCGCGCTACCTGGGCGGCTCCGCGGCCACAACCGTCGGAGCCACGGCCGTCGGCCCCTCGGTGAAGACCTTGCGCGAACACCCCGAACTGGTCGACAAGGCCGCCGCCGCAGGCCGCGCCACCTACTGCTGGACCGTCGACGACGCCGACGACGTCCAACTGTGCGCGGACCTCGGCGTCAGCTGGATCGCCACCAACCACCCCGGCCGCACCAAGTCGCTGCTCCCCGCGGCGTGAATCGCCGCTTGGGACTGTGTGCCGACGTCGGTATCAGCCGGCTCGCCACAAATCAGCCGCGCCGAATCGTTGCTACCCGCGGTCTCGATCGGAATCGCGGGTCAGGGCGCACGCGCGGCGACAGCGTTTCCCTGACAACGGCGCGCTCCAGTTCACGCGGTTACCCTCCAACGATGCGGGCATGGCCGCATCGCCGAACTCGGCCGGCCGTCACCGAATGCGTCGTCGTCGATTTCGCGAAATGCGGCGTTGTTCATCCGCAGTGGTTCCGCTGGCGGGTCAGGCCGTGCCCGACGCGACCGAGCACCTCGACCACACGGCTCGACAGGCGCGAGACCGCGCACGGCCGGCTCGCCGTACCGAGTCGCGTGCTCCATGCCGGAACTCGATTGCCCAGCGTGCCCAGCACACCTCAACTGTCGGTTTCGAGCGAAGCGAGACCGAGCATGTTCCGTTCGCGGCCCGGCTCGCGTCCGAGTGATCGCTGCGTCCGCGACGAAGTCGCCAGCAGCGGTCGCTCGGACGTGAGCTATGAAGGGGCCGCGAACACCCAGCGCCGCAGGCGCTGGAAATTCAACACAGTGGTGAACACGCCGCGCCGCAGGCGCGGCCGGTCCAACACTGTGTAGGTTGACCCCTCGTGGGTAAGAGCAAGCGCAACAGTCCTAAGCCCGGCGGGAACCGGGCCCAGCGTCTCGCCGAGCGGCGAGCAGCGCAGGAGCAAGCGGCACAGGCCGTCACGCGTCCGTTCGAGGGCTTGGCCGCGGAGTGCGATCTGGTCGCGCTCCGTGAATTCGTTCCCTCGGCTACCGCGCGATTGACGCCGGTGGCGTCGGTCGCGGCCGAGCGGCCGGTCGTGCTCGCCACGGTGCTGCCCGGCGCGGTGGCCGCGCTGGTGCGCGCCGGCGACGAGCCCAGCGGGTACGTGGGCGTGCAGACGCAATTCCAGGGCGCCGACCCGGCAGCCGATCTGGCCGCGGCGATCCTGTGGACCCAGTCCGCCGAGCCCGGTGATTCGCTGTCCTCCGTGGCGAGTGTCGCGGGCGGCCCGCGGCTGGCCGATGTCATCGATCCCGCCGCGAGCCTGGAGCTGACCGTGCACCAGGACTTCGACTGGTGGGTGCCTGCCGGAGTCGAGCCCGACGCGCAGGTCGCCGCCACCATCGAGCAGGCCAAACAGGCGATCATGCCGTCGGCGCGGCTCGGGCTGGACGCCGACGCGATCGGCGCGGCCTGGTGGGTGGACGCGGGTGAGAAGGCGCATATCCGCTGGGTGCGGCCGGAGGACGAGGACGCGCTGATGCTGGCGCTGGCTCGCCTGCACGCCTCCGGCGGCCTGCACCTCGGTGAGGGTTCCCGATTCGCCGGGTCGTTCCGTACGCACGGCGTGCTGGTCCCGGTGTTCGACTTGGACCCGGAGCGGCACCCCGACGAATGGGTGAAGCCCGCAACCGAATTCGGTGCGCGCCTGTCCGAGGCGCTGGCTGTCGACGCCCCGCTGACGGCCGACGAGCGCCGCTCCCGTGACGGCCTGCGGTCACGTCAGGTCACACTGCGCTGAGTTCCCAGTCGACGGGATTCATGCGAAATACCTATCGATCGGCGGCGCCGCTTTTCGATTGCCGCCGATAACGCTGGACGATAGGGAAGTCTCACCGAACTCTCGACCAAAAGCGCCGAAACCGTCTCGCGCGGATTCGGCGGGAAAAGACCCGAACAGCGGCAGGCCCGGTTCCTGATAAGAAACCGGGCCTGTTCGCCTTCTCGACGCGAGCTCCGTCAGACGGAGCCGCCCGCCACCGAAGGCGCACCGGAGGTGTCGCTCGGGCCGCTCATTTCCCGGGCGACGAATTCCTCCAGGTCGAACAGGTTCGACCCGGCGCGATCGGCGATGGTGAGCAGTGTGGTCATGTTCGCGACTTCCTCGACCTGTTCCTTCAGGAACCACTGCATGAACTGTTCGCCGAGGTAGTCGCCCTCTTCCCGGGCGGTGCTCGCCAGCTGGATGATCTGCTCGGTGACCGTCTTCTCCTGAGCGAGCGCGAGCGCGATCGGCTCCCGAGCACTCTCGAAATGCGATTTCGCCGCGTCGATGCCGGAAATCTCGATGCTGATATCCCGGTCCAGGAAGTACTGCACGATCATCATCGCGTGATTGCGTTCTTCGACCGACTGCTTGTAGAACCGCTTGGCCAGCTGCGGCAGGTCGGCATTGTCGAACCACACCGCAATCGCGATGTACTGATGCTCGGCATTGAATTCGTGCCGGATCTGATCGTGCAACAGGCTGTGAAATTTGCTGCGGGGTGCGTCCGGATGGCTTGACATGGCATCGACATTAGCGCTGGTCAGATCGCGTGTCATCCAAGTGCAGCCTTATTGAGGCTAGTGTTGCCTAATTAATTCCGCGCCGCTCCAGCCATTTTCGGCGCCGGTATATCGGTGCGCTGCCGCGCCCGCATCTCCCGGGCGACGAACTCCTCGACGTCGAACAACTGCCCGTCGGCGCGGTCGAGTACGGCCAGCAGCGTGGTCATCCGCGCGACGCTCTTCACCTGTTCCTCCAAGAACCACCGGACGAATCGTTCGCCCAGATAGTCACCGGAGCCGCGGGCCGCACGGGCAAGATCGCTGATCCGGGTGCTGCGGTCCTGTTCGATCTCCAGCAGCAGAGCGATTGCGCCGCGCGGGGTTTCGAAGGTCGATGTGATCTCCTCCAGGCCCCCGATCTGCACCGGGAGATCCCGATCCAGCAGGTACTGGACCATGCGCAGCGCATTGCCGTGGTGCTCGCGTGACCGGCCGTAGGCGTGTCCGGCCAATTGCGGCAGTCTGCGCGCGTCGAAGTACACGGCGGCGGCGAGATACTGCTGGGCGACGGTGAATTCGTGACGGATCTGCGTGCGCAGCAAGTCGGGGAAGGACTCGTCGGCCTCGTCGGTGTCCGGCATGGCATCGACGCTACCGCGTCAGCAGATCCTCCGGAACGGCACGGTCGGCGGCCAGTGCGTCGAAGAAGCGGCCGGCCTTCTCCTTGTCCCACAGCAGCACGTTGCCGCTGTCGGTGTCGTCGAATCCGCCGATCGGTACCGTCGTGGCGACGGTCTCGCCGCGCAGCGCCCAGCCCAACCCGCCGAGGTCCCAGATGTGGTCGCTGTTGTCGACCTTCAGCGACTTTGCGGTGTCGGAGGCCAGCGGCCAGAGCTTGAACGGGTTGGCCAGCGTGGCGCCACTCGTGGCCTTCTTCAGCAGGGCGGCCATGAACAGGCGCTGATTGTTCATCCGGTCGATGTCCGCGAGCGCGGTCGCCCGGCTGCGGACGAAGCCCAACGCCTGTGGTCCGTTCAGCCGCTGGCAGCCCGCGGGCAGGTCGATGCCGGCGAGCGGGTCGTCGATCGCCTTCGGAACGCACACGTCGATGCCGCCGAGGGTGTCGACCACGCCGGCGAAGCCACCGAAACCGATCTGCGCGTAGTGGTCGATGCGCAAGCCGGTGGCGATCTCCACGGTCTGCACCAGCAGCGCGGGGCCGCCGATGGCGAACGCGGCGTTCAGCTTGTCCTTGCCCTGGCCCGGGATGCCGACGTACGAGTCGCGCGGCAGGCTGACCAGGGTGGTCTTGCCCGATTTCGGCACGTGCACCAGCATGATCGTGTCGGTGCGCTCGGGGCCCACCTCGCCGCCGGTGGCGAGTTCCTGCTCCTGCTCGGGGGTCAGCTCGCCGCGGCCGTCGGAGCCGACCAGCAGCCAGTTCGTGCCGGGGGTGTTCCCGACCCGCTTGGCGTAGTTCGCCAGGGCGGGGATGCGGTTGAGCGAGTTGTCCAATTGGATGACGGCGCCGACGGCCGCGATCACCAGCACCAGCAGGATCACCAGGAACCAGCGGAACGGGTGTCGCCTGCGGCGCGGTCGCGGCGCTCGCGGCGGGCGTTCGCCACGCGGCGGCACGGGCGGTGGGCCCTCGCGGAACGGCCGTGGCTTGCGGGGCGGCGTGGGCGGCGGACCTTCGTGATAGGGCACCGGGCGCTGCGTGGGCGCGTGCGTAGGAGCTTCGTGATGCGGCGCCGGGCGCTGCGTGGGGGCGTGCCTGCGGGCCGGGGGAGGCGGCGGGATGCGTCGTGCCTGTTCCGGCGGCACCTGCGAATATGCCAGCGGCTGCCCGTGCGGGTCGACCGCGCCATCGCGACGCATCACCTGGGTGGGCTCGATCGGCGGCGGCGCGCCTGGACCGGGCGGTGGCACGCGGCGGCGCATGGGAGGCTCACCGGGCCTGCCGGGCGGCGGCATCCGGCGCGTGTGCGCGTTGCGCTGGGGGTCGTCGCCGTTCATCACTGAAACTCTACTTATCGGGCGGTTGTGAGGTGTCGCATGTGGACACCGGGCGCACACGGAAGCGGCGCTGCTTCCTAATTCGCAGGCGGCGCCGGGTTGTTAGCGTTCCGCAGGGCACGGTTGCGTCACGGGAGCCACGAAACATGGCCACGCAGAACGGTATAGCCGAGATAGGCGACCGCATCGATGGTCGCGTGCGCCAGCACCAGCGGCCACAGCCGGTTCGTGCGCTGCCAATAGCGACCGAATATGACGCCCATCACAAAATTTCCGAGTCCTCCGCCCAGTCCCTGATATAGGTGATAGCTGCCACGCAGCAGCGCCGAGGCCAGCAGCGCCGAGTTCGCCGACCATCCGAGCCTGCGCAGCCGGGTGAGCAGGAACGCCACCACGATGACCTCCTCGGCCAGGGCATTCGCGCAGGCCGAGAGGATGAGCGCGGGCAGCCGCCACCAGTAGTCGCCGAGCGAGGCGGGCACGATCGTCACGCTGAGGCCCAGTGCGTGGGCAAGGAGATACAGTCCCAGCCCCGGTACTCCGATGATCGCGGCGAGCGTCAAGCCGGGTAGCACGTCCGCGCGCCACCGGAGCCGATTCGCCAGCCCGATCAGTCGCGGCCCGATGCCGCCGCGCCACAGCAGATACAGGCCCAAGGCCGCCCAGCCGAGCAGTCGCAGCACGCTGAGCAGTTGGAACAGCAGGTCGATGGTGGGTTGGGTGGACCGCGACGGGTTCAGCGCGACGGTCCGCCCACCGATCCCGCCCGGCGCGAGCGCACTCTCCACCAACGAGAGCGCGGCGCTGAGCCCGCTGAGCCCGAAGGTGACGAGCAGCACCACCGCGATCTCGAGTTTGAGCGCCAGCCGCTCGCGATCGGTCGGCTCGGCCTCGTCCCACTGGGCATCGGACTCCGCACGCATGGGTCGAATCTATTGCGCTCGCCCCGCCCGGCGCGCAGCGCGTCGCTGTCGAGTCCAGCGACGGTCCGGAACTCTCCCTGTGTGGTGCGGCACCACGCGTCGCGTCGTAATCGCTTCACGCCGGCCGCCGCTGTGGGTCGGCCTACGTCGAGAGTCACGCACGTCGAAATGTCCGGCTTCCGTCCCCGCGGGGCGGCGGACAGGGGCCGGGTGCGTTCGCGCCGGGTCAGATGCGGCGCAAGCCGTTGAGGAACGGGCAGCCTGCCAGCGTGCGTACGGCCCGGCTGAGGCCTTCGATGTCGTCGGCCGGAGCGCTGAACGGCAAGCGGAAGTCGTGGTCGCCGTCGTGTCCCTCCACCCGCAGGGTGAGCCCGTAGCGGTCGATGGCGAGCGGGTGCACGACGCCGCGCTGTAGGTGCGCCGGCAGGTGCCTGGCCAGCTGGGCGACGATATCGGCGTGGTCGGCCTGCATGTGCTGCAACCATGCGGATTCCATGGCGCAGAACGGATCCGGCTGCGCCGAGCGCAACTCGTCGCTGCTCACCGATTCCGCGCCGGTCGAGTCGGCCACCACCGCGGAGTTGATCACCAGCCGCAGCAGCGTGGCGCCGAAGCCGACGTCGAGCAGCCCGGGATGCGGGTGGTCCTTGGCCACCTCGGTGGCCAGCGCGCGCTGGGCCTGGGTGGGCACCGCACGCACCCAGCCGCGCAGCCAGACCAGTGCGCGCACCGGCTCGCGTAGCGGCAGCGGGGCGTGATCGGTGAGTTCGAGCACCGCGGGCGCGCCCTGCTCGCCGGAATTGCCCGCCAGGATCGCGGCGACCGAGGCGGTGGGCACCGCGATGACGGCGTCGCCGCACTGGCGTACGTGGTGCACCGACGCGGGGGTGGGATCGATGCCCGGCATGGCCAGCACCGCTTGCTCCGCGTGGGCGCACGCGCTGCGCACCCGCTCGGCGGTGGACGGTGCGACGGTCGAGGACGGACTCGGCATACAAACCTCCGTGGAGCGGGCGGCGCGCGATATTGATTAGGTTACCCTAAGCTAAGTGACGGCGTAGGGGTTCCGCAAGCGTTCCCGATCGAGCCGAATCGAAGCGACGCGTGGCATACGGCCGACCGCGGCGCACCTCGTGCGCACCGGTCCCGCGGGCAGCCGGTCTCGGATCGAGCAGTGTTGTTACGGTGAGGGCGTGTCGGAAGGGACGGAATCCGGAGAACCGGTGCTGGTGACGTTGTCGACGCCGCCGCGGCGCCGTCTGGTCGACGGGTTGGTCCGCAACATCGGCGCAAGCCCCGCCGCGCCGACCGTGGAGTTGGACGCGCCGGACAGCGGGATCGCCGACTTCCTCGCCCAGGCGGCACACTCCGATACCGGCTTTGTCGCGCGTACCGCGTCCGGTGAGCGCGCGGTGGCCATCGTCGCCGCGACGGCCGCCGCACTGTGCGGCGAAGACATCGGCGCCGCACTGCGCAACCCCGATATCGCCTTCCTGACTTCTCTGAAACCACCGGCCGTCGAGGCGGTCAGATCCGTCCTGCTCGCCATCGAAACCGCGGCCGGTGACCGGGTGAACGACGCGTTGCGGGTGCTCAACGAAGGCTGAACGGCGCTCGGGCGGCCGTGGAACAGCGGCCGCGCGGTGGCTGGGCCTTCCGCGATTGGTGGGGGGCCGGGCGAGCGCGCAAGTAATCTCGTAACCGTGCCGCGAATCGCGTACTTCGGGCCGTCCGGAACCTTCACCGAGATGGCCCTCGCCCAACTCGAATCCTCGGGAACCTTCGACGGACCCGTCGAGCGGATTGCCGCGCCCAGCCAAGGGGCCGCGCTCGACTTGATCCGCTCCGGCGACGTGGACGGCGCGGTGGTGCCGATCGAGAGTTCCGTCGAGGGGTCGATCTCGGCGACGCTCGACTCGCTGGCAATCGGCCCGCGTCTGCAGATCGTCGCCGAGACCGAACTCGAGGTGAGTTTCACGATCCTGGGCAAGCCAGGTACGGCGCTTCCGGATGTGCGCACCCTCGCCGCATACCCCGTGGCCGCGGCACAGGTGCGGCTGTGGGTCGCGCGGCATCTGCCGCAGGCGCGGCCCTACACCTCGGCATCGAATGCCGCGGCCGCGGAAGACGTGGTGGCAGGCCACGCCGATGCCGCCGTGTCGACCGCTCTGGCGGGCGAGCGGCTGGGGTTGATCGCGCTGGCCTCCGGAGTCGCCGACCACGAGCAGGCCATCACGCGATTCGTGCTGTGCACCCGGCCCACGGCTGCGCCGCCCGCCACGGGCGTCGACCGCACCTCGATCGTGCTCGAATTGCCGAACGTACCGGGCTCGCTGATGCGCGCCTTCGCCGAATTCGCCACGCGCGGTATCGATCTGACCAGGATCGAGTCGCGGCCCACCCGAACCGGCATGGGCACCTACCGGTTTTATCTCGATTGCGTCGGGCACATCGACGACACGGCGGTGGCCGAGGCGCTCAAGGCGCTGCACCGCGCCGCGCGGATCCGCTTTCTCGGGTCCTGGCCGGCGACATCGGCGACCGGCACGCCGCCACCGTCCGACGAAGCCGCGTCGGAGTGGTTGATCCAGCTGAGAAAGGGGAAGGCGGACCTATGACCGGGAGGTTGATTCTGGTCCGGCACGGGGAGACCGAAGGTAACGTCGCCAAGCTGCTGGATACCAGAATTCCAGGATTACCGCTGACCGAACGCGGTGCGGCACAAGCGAAGACGTTCGGTGAAGGCCTGCTCCGCGCGCCGAAGGTGCTGTTCTCCTCGGCGGCGCTGCGGGCACGCCAGACGGCGAGCTACATCGAGGCGGCGACCGGTATCGCCGCCATGGTCCTGGACGGACTGCACGAGGTGCAGGCCGGAGACCTGGAGGGCCAGCACAGCGAGGACGCGCACCAGCGGTTCCAGCAGATCTACCGCGCCTGGCACGAAGGCGATCTCACGTTGCGGGTGCCCGGCGGCGAGTCCGCCCAGGATGTGCTGGATCGGTACCTGCCCGTGATCGCGGAGTTGCGGAGCACGTATCTGACGCCGGAGGACGACGGGCACGGCGACGTGATGGTGGTCAGCCACGGTGCGGCCATGCGGCTCGTCGGCCGCACGCTCGCGGATGTTCGACCGCCGTTCACCACGAACAACCACCTGGACAACACCGAGACCATCGAGTTGGTGCCGATGCCGGACGGCGGGTGGGAGTGCATCCGCTGGGGCCGGTTCACGCCGCCGTTCGGCTACGACGTCGCGCCTACCTCCGACGATCCCATGGGTTAGCGACGCATGTTCGGCGTGCTCAGGACAGCTTCGGATGCCGGGGGAACTCTTCGCGTTCCGGCAGGGAGTTGATCAGGTCCTGCACCGCCGTGCGCAGTCGCGCGGGGGTTCCGCTGCTGAGTGACGTCCACTTCACGCCGTCGTCGGACTTGCTCGCGGTCGCGATGAATCGCCCTGCGCGCGTGTTGAAGACCGCGATGTGGTTGTCGGCCATATCCCTGGTGCCGTCACCGTAGATGACGCCGACGATCTCGGCGTACGAGTGGATTTCGACCAAAGCCGCCGCCAAGGTCTTCGCATCGTGGGCAGGGTTGCCCACCTTCGTCAGCCGCTGGGCGGTGGCCGCGGCGTCACCTGTGTCGCCGAAGATCGTGGCCAGCTCTTCGGTGGGGGCGTTCATGCCGTACAGCTCCAGCGGCTCGGCGTAGCCGAGTGCCGCGAGAATGGTGCCGGGCAGGTCGATTCCCGCCTCGTCGATGACATAGGAGTCCTGTCCCCGAAGGGCGACGACCGCGAGGTCGGCGCCCTTCGCCAGACAGAAGCGACTCACCCAACCGTCGACGATCAATCGCAGCGCGATGATCCAATGCGGCCGGTTCAGCGCGCGCAGCCGATTCTCCAGGTCGCGATGGAGCACATCGTCGATGAGGAGTTCCCGCTGGACGAGCGACTCGGCGGCCGCGTCCATCGCCGCTCTGTGATCGGTCAGGTTGTCGTAACGTGCCCGAGCGTTCAAGACGACGGGGACTTCGATCTGCAGTTTCTCGACAAGAAACTGCATCTCGTCGAGCGACAGGACGACCGCCTCGAGCGTCGAAGGGTCGCGGCCCGCACCGAGTACGGTCACCTAACCGTCCCGCTGAAGTCACCGCCGATGACTCCATCGGCGGTGAAGCGGCCGTCGTTGAAGTGCTCGGTCGACCGCAGGTAATCCCGGCCGTTGTGCTCGCTCTCGTCCTCCTCGTCGCTGCGAGCCTGGTTACCGAGCAGCGGATTGCCGTTGCCGCTGTTCGCCGAACGGACCGGGGCAGCCTCGACGGGCTTGACCGCCACAGTCTCCTGCACCGCGGCGGAGCCACCGATCGTGCCGCTGGAGCCCCAGCCTTCCGGAAGCTTGAGCGATCCGTTGCTGAGACCGGCCGACCCGAGGCCGGAGAACGACACCGCCCGAGTCGCCGCGCCGACGGCGGTCGCTGCCGCACCGGCTCCCATCGCCATCGGAGCCATGCCCGAGAAGGTCGGCGCGGAGGTGGTGGTCGCCGCCGCGATCGCGCTGCCCGCGACATTTCCGACGGTGGACACACCGGTGGTGGCGATCGAGCCGACGGCCTGAGCGGCCTGGGTGGCAGCGCTCGCCACACCGGGATTGCTCAAGAACGCCTGTGTGGCGGCCACGGCAGCCTGGATCGGATCGGCCGGGACCTCGGTGGCGGCCGTATCCGCCGCCTGTTCGGGGCTGGCCGTTCCGGCGCCCTTGGCGATCGGCGGCGGCAGCAGGAACTCGGCAGGCGTGGCGACCATGGCGCTGGTGGCGGCCTCGTAGGTCTCCATGACCAACGCCGCGCGAATGTCCATGGCGTTCCTGGCGACTTCCGCGACCTCGAACGCGCCGCTCAGTACGCCGGGCGGGTTCGCAGACGCGGCCAAAGCGGCGTTGACGGCCGCGATCTCGGGCGGGCTGGGCATCGCCAGCGAGGCGACGGTGTAGGCGGTGGCGTTCGCCGCGGCCTTCGCGCCCATCGCGGCCGCCTGCACGCCCTGCTGCTCGGACCAGCCGAGGAAACCGGTGAGTTTGCTCAGCGCGGCGATACCGTTGATGCCCTGCATCCCGACGCCGAGTTCGGCCATCACCCTGGCGACGGTCGTCGTCGCGTCGATCCAGGCGGCGGTGAGGCCGCCCCAGGCGGTGGCCGCGGCCGAGATCGGAATCGCGTGCGCGCCCGCGTGAAGGGTGGCCGAATTGATCTCCGATGGGCGCGCCGCCCAGATCACCCCGGTGACTCCTGCAACCATGTTTGACTTCTCCCCTGCTAAGCGTTGCTGATGGGTCTGGAACTACACCTGGATGGCGCTGATGCCCGCGGCGCGCACCACGTCACCCGCGACGTGCTGCGCCAGCTGCATGCGCAGCGTCGCCGCGGCGTGGTGGCATTCCAGAATCGCCTGCGCGATCGCGCGGTCGTGCGACATCGCCCCCTGGTTGAAATGGCTCGCGCCGAGGAAGGAGACCTCCTCGGCGCCGGAGGGCAGCACGTGCGTCGCGGGCGCGGTGATCGCGGCGGCGGCGGCCAGACGTTCGGCGACGAGGTCGAGTTCGGCCGCGGCGGCGAGAATGGCTTCGGGTGCGATCAGTACATGTCCAACCATGACTCGACTCCTTCTAGTGGCTGTGGGGCGGAACCACGAGAATTCCCCCTTCGAGTGATAGGACGCGACAGCAACGCGATCGGTTCCATCGAATCCCCAACTTTTCGATCTCCGTGCCGATTACACACCCACCGCTCGGGGTGCGCAATACAGCTCGGTTCAGACTATCCCCATCCCAGCTGATGCAGGCGGTCTTCGTCAATGCCGAAATAGTGTGCGATCTCGTGGATCACGGTGACCGCCACCTCTTCCACCACTTCCTTCTCGTCGGCGCAGAGTTCGAGAATGGCCTCGCGGTAGATGGTCACGGTATCGGGAAGCGCTCCGCCGTAATGACTGTCGCGTTCGGTGAGCGCGATGCCGTGGTACAGGCCCAGCAGATGCGGATCCTCCGGATTGCGCGGCTCGATCAGCACGACCACATTGTCGATCGCGCGGGTCAGCTCGGGCGGGATGAGATCCAATGCGTCCCCGACCAATTCCTCGAACCGGTCGTCGGACATCGATACAGGCATCGGCGCCGGGCTACCTCGGCTGGGGCTGCGGCGGCAGCGGCGCGGCGCCGGGCAGCGGTGCGGGCGTGGAACGCCCGGAGTTCGGCGGCGGCACCGGAGCCTGGCCGTTGATCAGGATGTCACCCCTGGCCGAGCCGGTGATCGGGGCGAAACCTTCCCGGTCGGCGCCCTTGCCGATCATGCAGTCCAGTTTGCGGCTGCCCGCCATCCAGCTGCGGGCATCGATGTAGTCGAAGAACAGCGTGAGCGTCTTGTTGCGGATGACGTCCGGCCCGCCCAGGTAGTCGGTCGAGGTGCGGGTGCACTCCTCCTCGACGAACTTGTCCTGATCCTCTTTGGCGGGCGGGCCGCCGGTGAAATGCCCGGCGAGATCGACAGTGGAGACGATCTCGACGGCGTGCGGCTGCGCGCAGTCCACCGGATCGGTGGGCAGGTTCTGGTTGATGCCGAGGCACACGCCCGCCTCGTACACCTTGGACTGGTCGTGCTCGGTGGCGCTGCCGACCGACGGCGGGGTGCCGACGCTGGCCGCGACCTGCAGGCCGCAGCGCAGGGTGCGATCACCGTGCTGCCAGCCGTCCGGACTCGGGTACATCAGTCCGACGATGTACTTGCCGCGCGGATCGAAGCGGCCCGCCATGTACTTCTGCACCGAGGGCACGCAGTGCTCTTCCTTCAGCTCGGTGAGCCGCAGCGAGTCCGGGAAGCGCGAGCCGGGACCGAACTCCTTGCCCGGGTACCTGCTCATATCTATATCGGCCGCGACCTCGAACATGTGCTTGCTCGAGCAGTTCACCTTGACCAGATCGGACCGGTCGGGCTTGGTCCAGCTCAGGCAGTCGCCCTTGGCGGCGGTGCCGAATTCCTTGTCCAGCACGGGCTGCGCCGGGGAGCCGGGATTGTGCACTTCCAGGTTCTTCCCGTTGTCGAAACCGGTGATGGACAGCGTCACCAGGGCCGCGACCACGGCGCCGACGGCCACCGCGAGCAGACCCCAGCGCAACGTGGGCGCCGACAGCTGCACATCGCGCAGATCACTGTCGGCGAGAGCGGCCTTGGCCGAGTCGATCGAGCGGCGTACCGAGTCGGCACGCGACGACGCGCCGCGCTTGGGCGCCTGCGGGGACCGGGACACAGGTTCGGAGGACATCGCGGTCCATCATGGCAGCGTCCGTGCCTTGGTGCCACGACCTGCCCCGATCGGCGCGGCACGAGTCACGGGCGGTCAGCCGCGCAGAGCCGACAGGAAGACGCCGGGCAGCCGGGCGGGGTTGGTGTCGGCGTAGAACTCGGTGAGCCTGCGCCCGGTGATCGCGGCGGTGGTGTTGCCGACGAACCACGGCGGCTTCGGGGAGAGGGCGAGTTCACCGCCCAGCAACGAGCGCGGCGCGGGCCGGAACGGGCCGCGCACCACCGTGCGCTCCACGTCGTCGAGCAGCAGCGCGTTGTGCACCACGCCGATCCCGCTCTGCACGTCGTCGAGGGTGTGGCCCGGGAAGGCTCCCCAGGCGGCCCGCGGCGCGAGGAAAGCCAGCCCGGTCCAGGTGTTCACCGCGATCGCGCCGTAGCGCAGCCGCTCGATCGCGCGGTCGAAGGCGACGCCGAGCCTGCGGATCGTCGTCGGATGAGCGATGACGTTCGCGCCGAGCGTCCCGGTCAGCTCGGCATTGGCGAAGTCGACCGCGCGTTGCAGGAACTCGCCGCCCGCGAAGGGCAACTCGACAACGCCGAGCACGGGGGAGAAGTACTCCGTGCGCAACAGCGGTGTGCCGGTGGGCGGCAATCCGTCGACCAGCACCCGTTGCCCGCCGAGACGCTCGGCCTCCGGATACGAGGCCACCGCGTCGGCGACCCGCGCGTCGCTGCCCGGGTAGTACGCCGTGCGGTGTGGCGCCCGCTCCATGGCCAGGCGCAGCTCGGCGAGGAACCGGTCTTTGCGGTCCCACCCCGCGCCGATCACCACCGCCTGCGCGGCCACGCAGTTGTAGCCGCCGTTGTGCAGCCGCTGGGTCGCCACGTGCTCGGCCTGGTAGCGCAGATCGGCGTCGGACCAGTCGCCGGGCACCACGATGGTCGGCGAGACCCCGCCCAGTTCGCTGGTGATCGGCTTGTCCAGCAGCGGCCGGTTGTCCTTCTTCCGCTCCGCGCCCTCCGCGCCGGGGCCCCACACGATGGCGTCGTGGGTCTGCGCGCTGCCGGTCATGTGCACGTGCGCGACATCGGGATGACCGACCAGATAGCCACCCTGCGGTGCGCCGCCGGTGAGAATCCGCAGCACGCCGAGCTCCAGCAGCGGTTCGAAGACCATCTCGAACACCGTGAACAGCGGGTCGGTGATCGGGTTGAGCTTCAGGGCGACCACCCGGTTGTGCGCGTACAGCTCGTACAGCGCGTCCAGCGGCGGGATCGAGGTGATGTTGCCCGCGCCGAGCACGGCGCCGATCCCGCCGGTCGCGGTGGGATCCAGCTGGCCGAGTCCGGCTCGCCTGCGTGCGGCGCCCGCGTCCACGCCGGGTCGCAGCCACACCTCACCGTGAAAACCGTTGAGCAGCAGCCGGTCGTAGACGCCGAGCGGGAATACCGGCACCGCGACCCGTCCGCCAGGCGCCTCCCGCAGCGTGATGCCGGTCAGCGGGGTGCGCCCGGCCTCCAGCGCGGCGAGGGTGGCCGACAGCGCGGCCGTGGCTTGCAGCAGGGTGAGCGGGCCGGACATCCATTCCTCGCCGACCAGCGGGGAATCCGCGGCGAGGTCCTTGACGACACACGCGGCCCGCACCCAGTCCTCCGCGAAGCGGGCGGTCCTGGCGTGCACCTCGTCGAGCAGCTCGCGCCGGCGGCGCAGCGAGGTCGCGGCCCACGCCTTCTCGCCCGCGATGAGGTCGGCCAGCGCGTTGTCGATGGCTGTCTCGTCGAACGGAGTGCCCACAAGCCCACTATGCGCGCGATCTCGCGCGGATGTACCGCATCCTGGGATATCGGCGTGAAAGGTCGGCACAGCGACCACTAGGCTGGTTGCCCATGATCGACCTCCGATTCCTGCGGGACGACCCCGATGCGGTCCGCGCCTCGCAGCGCGCCCGCGGCGAAGACCCCGCTCTCGTCGACGCGCTGCTCGAGGCGGACGCGGCGCGTCGTGCCGCGGTGGCCACCGCGGACAATCTGCGCGCCGAGCACAAGGCGATGGGCAAGCTGATCGGCAAGGCGAGCAAGGAAGAGCGTTCCGCGCTGCTGGCGCAGGCGTCGGAGATGTCGGTCAAGGTCAAGGAGGCCGAGGCCGCGCAGCACGCCGCCGACGCGGATCTGGACGCCGCGCATCGCGCCATTTCCAACGTGGTGCAGCAGGGCGCGCCCGCGGGCGGCGAGGACGATTACATTGTGCTGCAAACCGTCGGCACGCCCCCCGAGTTCGACTTCGAGCCGAAGGACCACCTGGAACTCGGCGAGTCGCTCGGCCTGATCGACATGGAGCGCGGCGCGAAGGTCTCCGGCGCCCGGTTCTACTTCCTGACCGGCTACGGCGCGCTGCTGCAGCTAGGCCTGCTGCAACTGGCCGCGCAGCAGGCCGTGGCCAACGGCTTCACCATGATGATCCCGCCGGTGCTGGTGCGCCCGGAGGTCATGGCGGGCACGGGATTCCTCGGACAGCACTCGGCGGAGGTCTACCACCTCGCCGACGACGACCTCTACCTGGTGGGCACCTCGGAGGTGCCACTGGCGGGCTACCACTCGGACGAGATCCTCGACCTGAGCGGCGGGCCCAAGCGGTATGCGGGCTGGTCGTCGTGTTTCCGCCGGGAGGCGGGCAGCTACGGCAAGGACACCCGCGGCATCATCCGGGTGCACCAGTTCGACAAGGTGGAGATGTTCGTCTTCACCACGCCCGATCAGGCCGAGGCCGAACACCAGCGCCTGCTCGCCTGGGAACAGGAGATGCTCGCGGCGATCGAGGTGCCCTACCGGGTGATCGACGTCGCGGCCGGCGATCTCGGCAGCTCCGCCGCGCGCAAGTTCGACTGTGAGGCGTGGGTGCCGACGCAGCAGACCTACCGCGAGCTCACCTCCACCTCCAACTGCACCACCTACCAGGCACGCAGGCTGTCGGTGCGTTATCGCGACGAGAACGGCAAGCCGCAGATCGCCGCCACCTTGAACGGCACCCTCGCGACCACCCGCTGGATCGTGGCCCTGCTGGAGAATCATCAGCAAGCCGACGGGTCGGTCCGGGTTCCGTCCGCCCTGGTCCCGTTCGTCGGGACCGACGTGCTCCGACCGGCGAACTGACGACGCGCGAATGACGTCCAGGTGAATAGCTACTGGTTCGCCATGCCGGATTCCCGGGATGTGGCAACCGGCGGGATTCCTTGTGGATAGGCTATTCGTCGTGCGAGGAATCGGGTCTCGCGGCGATACCCGAACCCGGGTGCGGGCCGCGTCTGCGCTGGCGACGGCTATGGTCATGGCTCGGACCACCGGGGCGTTCTACGTCATGGGCGGGGTGCTCGGTCTGTTGATCACCGCCATCGCCCCTGGTGAGGAGGGTAATCGGCCGCTGGTCGGCGGGGCAGCAGCGGTAGCGCTGGTGCTCGGTCTCACGCTGCTCGCGTGGGGGCCGCGCTTGCCGCATTCGATCCACCACGTCTACGTCGCGATCGCGACGGTGCTGGTGACGATCGCGGTGCACTCCTTCCCGAATACGGTGGGCGCGATCAGCCTCGCCGCGTTCTACGTCTTCATCGCCTGCGACGCCGCCTTGTTCTTCGCCTGGTCGCAGGCCGCCGCCCACATCGCGTTCGCGTTGGCGCTGTGCCTGTGGGTGCTGCCCGCGCGGCCGGTGAGTCCGGGGCTGCCGTGGTGGTCGGGCCTGATCCCGGCCGGTGTGACCTTCGGCGTCGGCGTCGTGGTCGGAATCCTGACCAGGATGGCGTCGGAGGCCGACATCGACGTGCTCACCGGACTGCTCAACCGGCGCGGCTTCGACCGGGCGCTGAACACCGCGATCCAGCAGGCCACCAGGTCCGGTCACGGGCTCGCGCTGGTGCTGGTCGACCTGGACCGCTTCCAGAAGATCAACGACCATCTCGGCCACCGCGCCGGGGACGCCGTCCTGCAGCGGGTGGCCGACACCTGGTCGAAGCTGCTGGCCCCCGACCAGCGCCTGGCGCGCTACGGCGGTGACGCGTTCGCCTTGCTGCTGCCGAACACCACCGAGCAGGCCGCGATCCTGCTCACCGAACAGCTGCGCGCGGCGGTGACCACCGGCTGTTCGGCCGGTGTGACCTCCTGGCAGCCGGGGGAATCCGGGTCGCTGCTGGTGAGCCGCGCCGATGTCGGCTTGTACCGCGCCAAGCAGGCCGGGCGCAACCGGACGGTGCTGGAGTCCTCCCGGCAGTTGCCGCTGGCGGTGGAGCTGCGCGAGGCGATCGACCGCGGCGCCCTCGACGTGCACTACCAGCCGATCGTCAGCCTGACCGAAGGCGGCGGCAAGGCGGTCGGCGTGGAGGCGCTGCTGCGCTGGTCTTCCAGCGCGCAGCCGGACGTCACCACCGAGGGTCTGATCCGCGTCGCCGAGGAGTACGACCTCATCTCCGACCTCGACGAACTGGTGCTGCGCCGGGCCTGCGCGGACGCCGCACGATTGCAGGAAACCTTCGCCCAGCTGGATCTGACGCTGAACGTGAACGTCAGCGGGCTGGAGCTGGCCGAGACCGGTTACGCCGACCGGGTGGCGGGCATCCTCGCCGCCACGGGATGGCCCGCCGATCAGCTGGTGCTCGAGGTGACCGAGAGCGAGCTGGCCGCCGAATCACAGACCGCGATCGAGAACCTGCACTTGCTGCGCGACCGAGGCGTGCGCATCGCCATCGACGACTTCGGCACCGGTTACTCCTCGCTCAGCAGGCTGGCCACCCTGCCCAGCGACATCCTCAAGGTCGATCAGTCCTTCGTCGCCGCGATCCGCTCCGATTCGCCCGCGCCGCCTTTGCTCGGCGTGATCGCCGCCCTGTCCAATGCGCTGGACCTGCAGGTCATCGCCGAGGGCGTGGAGACCGAATACCAAGCGGCCGTGCTCACCGAACTGGGCTTCGCGCTCGCGCAGGGCTATCACTACAGCGATTCGCACCCGGTATCGGAGCTGATCAGCGACCTCAACGAGAACAAAGGCCGGATCGGCCCCGGCGTCACCGACCGGGAATTGGGTGACGGGGACTCGGTGCCCGCCAACGGCTGGGTGCCACTGCCGTAAATCGCTTGACCGTACGGGCCGACGGTGAGCATGCTGGTCGACATGCGATTGCTCGTCTACGCCTATTGATTCGCCGAATCGCTGCGCCCCCCGCGGGCGGGTAGCGCACATACCTTCGGCCTGCGCTCGCTGACGGTTCGGGCGGTGCTCTTCAAGAGCATCGGTGAACTGATTCCGCTGTACGCGCTGTACGCCCTGCTGTTCGCCGACCACGGCATGAGCACGGGGCAGATCTCCTTGCTGTTCGCCATCTGGTCGGCGACTTCGTTCCTACTCGAGGTGCCCTCCGGTGCGTGGGCCGACACGGTCTCCCGGCGCGGACTGCTCGTGCTCAGCGGTGCGTTGCTGACGGCAGGCTTCGCGCTGTGGACGGCGGCGCCCTCCTTCGCGGGTTTCGCCGCCGGATTCGTGCTGTGGGGAACCTCGGGGGCGCTGGCCTCCGGCACCTTCGAGGCGCTGCTGTACGACGAGCTGGCCGCCCGGGGCGAGTCGTCGGCATACCCGCGCGTCCTCGGCTACACCCGCGCCGGCGCGGAAGCGGCCGTCGTCATCGCGATCATCGCCGCGACGCCCCTGTATCTCTACGGCGGCTATGGCCTGGTCGGCTGGTCCAGTGTCGCCGTCGCGGCCGTGCATACGCTGATCGCGCTGTCGCTGCCCACCGCGCCGAAGGCGGTGTCGGCGGCGGACATCGACGACCTGGAAGAGGAAGAGCCGGCATCCGCTGCGCGCACCGCTACGTCGGCCCCAGACCTGGCAGTCGGGAACGTCGCGTCCCTCCTCGGCTTCGCGGGTGACTCCGCCCGACCCGGTAGGGCGCCCGGCGCGGATGCACGTGGTTCCGTCTCGGTGTCCGGCGGTCGAGACGAGACGGACGAGGCGGCGTTCACCGGGAATCGCGAAGCGGCGCAACCTCGCCCGTTCGCGCGATACCTCACCATGCTGAAGACCGGTGTGGGCGAGGCGGTCCGCGTGCGGGTGGTGCGCCATGGCGTGCTGCTGGAAGCGCTGCTGTTCGGGATCACGGCGTTCGATGAGTATTTCGCCCTGCTGGCGGAGGAATCGGGCGTCTCGACCGCTGTGGTGCCGCTGCTGGTCGGTCTCACCGTGCTCGGTTCGCTGACCGGTTCCGTGCTGGCGGGGCGCACCGAAGGAATGTCGGGCCGCACGATGTCGATCGCGGTGGGCGTCGCAGGCGTGCTCTTCCTCGGCGGCGCGCTGATCGCAGGCCTCGCGACCGGTCGTCCGGACGCGATCTACCTGTTGACGGGCCTCGGTTTCGCGTCGATCGGCGTCTCCTACGGCATCGTCTACAACGCGGGCATCGTCGCGGGCGCTCGCCTCCAGGACGCCATCGAGGGCCCGGCCCGGGCGACGGTCACCTCCGTCTCCGGCTTCTTGGGCGAGGTGATCGCCCTAGCGGTCTTCGGCTTCGCCGCCGTGATCACCAGCTGGTCCTCCATGGCCACCCTTCTTGCCCTCCTCGGAGCCTCCATCCTCGCCCTCTCCACCCTCGCTCCCCGCTGGCTCCCACCCCGCGCCGACTGACGAGCGGCACACCACCGAGAGCCCTTCTCGGGAAACGCCGCGACCATGCGCCACTCGCGGTTGGGTAGCGTGCGGAAGGTGAGTGCGGAGGCGAGGGTGGGGCTGGTTCTCGGGTTCGGGATCGGTGCGGGGGTGGCGGTGCAGGCGCGGATCAATGGCGCGTTGGGGGCGCGGCTGGAGGATGGGGTCGCCGCGGCGGTGATCAGTTTCGGCGCGGGATTCGTCGTGCTGGCGGTGGCGTTCGCGGTCAGTGGCCGGCTGCGGGAGGGTGGGCGACGGGTGCGGCGGGCGTTGTCGGAGGGCGTGCTGCGGCCTTGGCAGTTGCTCGGCGGTCTGTGCGGCGCGTTCTTCGTCGCGTGCCAGGGGCTGACCGTCGCGGCGATCGGCGTCACCGCGTTCACCGTGGCGGCCGTCGCGGGCCAGCTGCTCAGCAGTCTGGTGGTCGATCGGCTCGGGCTCGGTCCGAGCGGACGCACGCCGGTCACCACCGTGCGTCTGGTGGGGGCGGCGCTCGGCGTGGTCGCGGTGCTCGTCGCCGGATTCGGGCACACTCGCGTCAGCGGTGGGCTCTCCGTGCCCGATGCGCTGCGCGGCACGCCGACCGCTCTGCTGATCGTGCTGCCCGCGCTGGCGGGCATCGGATTGGCCTGGCAGCAGGCGGTGAACGGCAAGGTGGGCGCCGTCGGCGGGTCGCTCTCGGCGGCCATGGTGAATTTCTGCGCCGGTCTGGCCGCGCTGCTCGTCATCGAGGCCGGGGTCGTCGCGTCCTCCGGCGGACCGGCCGAACTCCCGACCGAGCCTTGGCTGTATCTCGGCGGTTTCATCGGCGTCGCCTTCATCGCCCTCGCCGCGCTGACCGTTCGCTGGATCGGCGTCCTTCTGCTCGGGCTCACCTCTGTGGCGGGGCAGTTGCTGGTCTCGGTGATCCTCGATGTGCTCACCCCGACCAGCGCCGGTCTGTCCGCCACCGCGATCGTCGGTTGTGCGCTGACCCTGGTCGCGGTCGCCATCGCCACTCGGTCGCAGTCCTGAGGACACTCGCCGCGCATTCATGCTCGAAGCGCATGAGTGTGGAATGGTGCGCTCATGCTGATCGAATACGGGGTGTGGGTTTCGCGGCTCGGGCTGTGTGTCGTGTTCGGGTTGTCGGCGTGGGGCAAGCTGGCGGATCGGAGCGCGACGCGGCAGGCGGTGGGGGATTTCGGGGTGCCGCTGCGCTGGGTGCCCGCGGTGGCCTGGGCGCTATCGATCGCCGAGGCGACCATCGCGGTAGGCGTGCTGCTTCCGTGGGTTTGCGGCGTGGCCGCGCTGGCGACGCTGCTGTTGCTCGCCGTGTTCACGGCAGTGATCGTGCGCTTACTGCGGCGTGGCGAGCATCCGTCGTGTTCCTGCTTCGGTGCTGCGAGCGCCGCGCCGATCGGGCCGAAGATTTTGGTGCGCAATGGTCTTTTCGCCGTGCTCGCCGTGCTGGTGGGTATCGGCGCGCTGACACATCCGCGCGTGCCGATGGGTCTGCCCGCCGACAACGCGATCGGTTGCGCGATGGCCGCCGCGGTGGTGGCGGTGCTGGTGTGGTTGGCGGGCCAGGTGCGTGTCCTGCGCCGCCGGGTGGACGAGCAGGCGCTGTCTACGCTGGGTGCGGAGGGCTTGCCGGTCGGCGCGGTGGCGCCGGAGTTCGAACTGTTCGGCCCCCAGGGAACGAAGACCACGCTCGAGGATCTGCTGACCGGGGCCAGGTCGGTCCTGCTGGTCTTCGTGCACCCGGGCTGCGAGCTGTGCGCGGCGCTGGCCCGCGAGTTGCCCCGCTGGCGCGCTCGGGCGTCTGACGCCCTGTCCATCGTGGCGGTCGGCAACGGAGACGCAGCCGAGCAAGCCGCTTGGGGCGTCGAACACGGTCTGGGTGACATTCCCTCGCTCGTGCAGCAGGGCAACGAGGCCGCCTTGCGCTACCGGGTGCGCGGTACCCCGTCCGCCGTGCTGATCGACCCCGAGGGGCGGGTCGCCGCGCCGGTGGCCAGAGGGGGTATCGCGATCCGCGAGTTGATCACCACGGTGCGGAGATCGCCGCGCGAGCCCGCGCGCGACAGGATCCCGGCCGGGGCCGCGCGTTGATTTCGGGACGTACCTCTTTCCCCCGGGACTTACCCAGGCCGGTTGTTCGCTAGATGGCAAATTCTTAGCAAATTAACTTGAGGCACCGTAGGATCGAGTCGCACCGGTGCGGAATTCGCCATCCATCGACCACAGGACCCATCGACAAGAGGGGAAAGACATGGCGCTCTTCGCATTCACCGACTACTCCGGCAAAGAGTTCATCGTCCAGCTGACCAACGAACAGCGGATCGCTGAGGCCCGCCGCATCCTGTCGGGTGACGAGCAGATGTCTGTGCACGTCATGGGACGGATCCGGAAGATGCCCGCGCCCTACAACCCGGGCTGGGACTTCCATCTGGACCCCGACACCATCACCTTCTTCACCATGGCGATCGAGGTCTGCGACGCCAGCATCATGTACGTCAACGACCATCTGGACGAGGCCTGCGGCGCCTTCCTGCCGGGCTGCTTCTGGTGTCCGTGGTCTTCGAAGCTGACCCGCGAGGTTGCCGACCGATAGCAATCAGCTGGCAACTGCTTCCGGCCGACGTGGACGCGTCGGCCGGAAGTCAGGGTCAGTCCAGCTTGCGCGAGCGCAGTTCGTGACCCTTGGACGTCTTGCACCGTCCCGACTCCAGGTCCCACTGCCAACCGTGCAGGTTGCAGGTGAGCGTGCTGCCCTCCACCACACCGAACTTCGACAGGTCCGCCTTCAAGTGCGGGCAGCGGCGCTGCACCTCCCAGCCGCTGAGCTCGGTGGAGGCGGAATCGTCGTGCGCCTCGGCGAACCAGCCGTCGGCGTAGGCGATCCGCTCGTCGGTGAGGCATTTGAAGAACGTGTAGAGGAACTCGTTGTACCCGCCGATTCGCCAGGCCTGGAAGCGGGTGGACAGGAAGATGGTGTTCACCCAGTCGGGCTCGCGGTCGCGCAGCACCGTGCGGACCAGTTCCGGCGCGATGCGGAAGCCGTAGCGGTAGCGGCCCTCGCCTTCGGTCGGCTCGCGCACCGCGCGCTTGGGGAAGTCCAGCACGATGGTTTCCTCGCCGATCACCAGGCCGACCGGGTAGCCGATGCCGTCGCAGATCACGTCGCTCTGCGCCATGATCGGCTCGAACAGCTTGCGCAGCGGTTCCAGCAGGGAGCCGTCGCCGCGCTCCCAGGTCGCCTTCTCGGCCTCCAGCACCGGCGCCAAGCGCTGGGCCATCCGCTCGATGTACTCGGCCTTGTGCTCGTAGATCTCGGCCGGGTCGCTGGGATGGGTCAACGTCAGCTCGGCGCCGCGCACGTCGGCGACCGAACCGGGGATCATCAGGATGCCGCCGGCGTTGCCGTGGATCTCCATCTGCTCCAGGAACACCTTCTGATCGGGGAAGATGTTGCCCTCGTCACCACGGTCGTCGTTGAGGTAGCGCAGCTCGTCGTCGAGGAACACCGGCGGACCCGCCGACGGCACCACCCAGGTCGCGCCGACCTGCTCGATGTAGCTGCGCGCGCGGTCCATGCCGCGCTGACGCTTCTGTTTGCCGAAGTTCGACTTGGTACGGGCCGGGATGTCGTAGACCATCGGGTACCAGATCGCGCCCGAGTACTGCAGCAGATGGATGTCGACATGGCCGAACGCGTCGTGCAGCACGTCCATGTCGACCGGCCGGGCGTCGTTCATATTGAAGCAGGTGGTCTCGCCGTCGGAGACGACCAGCCCGGAATCGCCGATCGGGCCGTCGGCGGGCGCGCGCAGCGCGATGATCATGATCTCCAGGTCGCCGCCGGGACCGGTCACCGTGTGCTTGACCGAGTCCTCGGTCTCGAAGAACTTGTGGAAGCCCAGTTGTTCGAGCTCGCGGCGCAGGTCCGGCACGGGATAGTCCGGCAGTAGGACGGTCGCGTCCTTGTTGACGTGCTCGGTCAGCGTCCGGGCGTCGAAGTGGTCGCGGTGCAGGTGCGAGACGTACAGGAAGTCGCACGCGCCCAGCTCGTCCCAGTCCAGCCCGGTGTTGTCGGGGAACGGGAACCAGGAACCGAAGTACGCGGGGTTCACCCAGGGATCGCAAAGGATCGACCCGGCCGCGGTGCGGATGTGGAATCCGGCGTGTCCGACGCTGGTGATCTGCACTAGCTGCTCCTCCTGCTGTTTACCAGCCAACCAGGGTAGTAGTTACGGCGAGATGTCGCCGATGCAGTAGCCGTCCGGCCCGGAGCGCAAGGTGAAGGTGCGGGTCTGCGTCACACCGGAGGAGTTGGTCACCGGCACGAGCACCGCGATGTAGTCGGTGTTCACCTGCTCCGACCGGATCTGCTGGTCGGCGAACTCGGTGGCCCCGGTGAGCGCGCCCTGGTTGTTCGCCAGCGGCGCGGGGCTCGGACGCCCGGTGCCTTTGGGGTCCCAGGTCGCCGGGGACGCCTTACAGATCAGAGGGTAGTCGCCCTCCTTGTCGGCGGGGTCGAGCGGTGTGCCGACGAACCGGGACAGGTAGCGGCGCACGGTGTGGCGGGCATCGGCGTCGTTGTAGGCGATCTCCGCGCCCTCCGCGGCGACGCGTGGGCAGGCGTAGCCGCTCTCGAGCTCGGCGCGTGGCACGGCGACCGTGGTGGCCGGGCTCCTCCAGACGACGGCGTCCTCGGTCGTCGTGCCCGGCTGGGCCAAGGCGGTGAAGACGGCCTGCTGGTCGGCGTACATGTCGGCCACGTTCTTCGGCGCGATGGTCCAGCACTTGTCCTGCATCTCGGCGATGGTGTGCGAACGCAGGTCGGCGGCCCAGCGCTGCATCGCGATCACGGCGGCGGGCAGTCCGGCGACCGCACCGACCGGCGGAGCGTCGGCGGGAACCGGGGGCAGTGCGGAGGTGCTGGGCGGTGGCGTGGTCGGGACGGCGACCGGTGGCGTTGTACGCACCGCCGCCTGCGGCGCGCTCTCCTCCGGAATCCCGACGACCGCGTCGCAACCGGACAACGCGATCGCTGCGATCAGGACCGAGCCGCCGACCAGCGCAGCGCGGGGCGCTCGCCCACCCGAGGCCCGATTCCGCTCGCGTGCTGCACTGCGGTCGTACTCGCGCGGTGCCGATCGGGCGCGTTCCACTTCGGCGATCCTCTTCTCTCAGGCGTGTGGTCGGGACTGCTCGTGCGTCCTCGCTCCGGCGCGGCGCGTGATGGCGCGCACTGCCGGTGGGGACGAGCAGCGACTACGCTAGCGGACTTGTGGAACCCGTCTACCGGACGATCATCGGGCTGGCCCGTACCGTCTTCTTCGTCGAAGGTCTGAAGTTCACCGTCAAGGGCGCTGAACACATCCCCGCGCGCGGTGGCGCCGTGCTGGCGGTGAACCACACCGGCTACATGGACTTCACCTACGCGGGCCTGCCGGTGCGCACCCCGAAGCGCTACATCCGGTTCATGGCCAAGAAGGAGGTCTTCGACAACAAGATCTCCGGCCCGATCATGCGCGCGCTCAAGCACATCCCGGTGGACCGCTCGGCGGGCGCGGACTCCTACAAGGCCGCCGTGGCATACCTGCGCCGAGGCGAGCTGGTCGGCGTGTACCCAGAGGCCACGATCAGCCGCAGTTTCGAGATCAAGGAATTCAAATCCGGCGCGGCGCGCATGGCCGTCGAGGCGGAGGTGCCGATCATCCCGATCGTCATCTGGGGCGCGCAGCGGGTCTGGACGAAGGGTTTCCCGAAGCGGCTCGGCCGCACCAACACCCCCATCTCGATCGCCGTCGGTGAACCGATCCAACCGTTCGAGCCCGTCGCCGAACTCACCGCCGAGCTGCGCTCGACCATGCAGGACATGCTGCTGGACCTGCAGAAGGACTACGTGCACGAGCCCGGCGCGTACTGGGTTCCGGCGCGGCTGGGCGGCAGCGCTCCTACCCTGGAAGAGGCGGACGCGATGGACGCCGCCGAAGCCGAGGCGAAGGCCGCACGCAAGAACGCGGCGGGGCAGTAACGGGGCTGTGATGGCGCGGGAACCGGTTTACGACATCCTCACCGGCCTTGCCCGCGCCATTTTCCTCGCGCAGGGCCTGCGCATCGATATCGGAGGTCAAGAGCACATTCCGCGCTCCGGTGGCGCGGTGCTGGCCGTGAATCACACGGCCTACCTCGATTTCATGGAGGTCGGACTGGTCGGGCGCAAGTCCGGCCGCAACGTCCGGTTCATGATGAAGGCCGAACTCGAGCACGGCATCGTCGGCTTTCTCATGAAGCATTGCAAGGCGATCGGCGTCGACCGCACGGCTGGGGCCGAGTCGTATGCCCGCGCGGTGACGGCGCTGCGCCAGGGCGAGGTGGTGGTGGTCTATCCGGAGGCGACGATCAGCCGCAGTTTCGAACTGAAGGAATTCAAATCCGGCGCGGCGCGGATGGCTGTGGAAGCCGATGTCCCGATCGTCCCCATGATCATCTGGGGCGCGCACCGGATTTGGACCAAGGACATCCCGAAACAGCTCGGCCGCCATCGCTTCCCGGTCGACATCCGTATCGGCGCGCCGATCCCACCCGACGAACCGGTCGAGAAACTCACCGCCACCCTGCGCACTCGGATGAGCGAGCTGCTGGAACGCTCGCAACGCGACTATCCGATGGTGGAAGGCGCCCGCTGGGTGCCCGCCCGGCTCGGCGGGACCGCCTCGACCCTCGCCGAGGCGGCTGTGCTGGAACGCGAGGAGATGGAGAGGCGGCGGCGCGCGAAGGCGCGGTGATTCCGCTTCGCGGGCGATGGTCGGCATTTCGCAACCACCGCCCCGCGGCGTCATCAGTACGCTCCCTCGCCTCGCGCCACGACACCGACCGTGCGCGCGATCAGCCGCAAGTCCATCCGCATGGACACGTTCTCCACGTAGGACAGGTCGAGTCGCACCGCGTCCTCGAGCGGAAGGTCCGACCTGCCGCTGACCTGCCACAAGCCGGTCAGCCCCGGCTTCACGAGCAGGCGTCGGCCCATCATGTGGTCGTAGGTGTCGACTTCCCGCCGCACCTGCGGTCGCGGCCCGACAACGCTCATATCGCCACGCAGCACGTTGAGGAACTGCGGCAGTTCGTCGAGACTGTACTTGCGCAGGAACCGCCCGACCGGCGTGACCCGGGGGTCGACCTTCATCTTGAAGAAGACCGGATTTCCGCCCTGCTGTGCGATCAACGCTTCGGCATACCGGTCGGCATCGTCGTACATACTGCGAAACTTGATCATGCGGAAGGGCAAGCCGTATCGGCCGATGCGTTCCGACAGGTAGAAGACCGGGCCGCGGCTGGTGGCCTTCACCGCGATCGCGATCGCCAGGAACACCGGCAGGAGCAGCAGTAGGCACACTGTCGCGAAGCCGATGTCGAAGGCCGTTTTGCTGACCGACCGAGCCCGCTCGTACTGCGGTTCGGCGATGTGCATCATCGGCATCCCCGCGACCTGCCGATTGGTGAGCCGGGATATGGCGATGTCGATCGCCCCTGGCGCCAGCATGAACTCGACGCCCAGCGCGTCCAGTTCCCAAGCGAGCCTGCGGAGTTCGGCCGGGCCGAGATGCCGGGAGGGACCGATGGCCACGGTGTCGGCGTGGGTGTGCAGTACCGCCCGCAGCACAGCGCTGTCGTCACCGACTACGGCGACCGTACGACCGGCGAAAGCCAGTGGTGCATCGCCTGATTGCCCACCCGGCACGCAGGCGCCCACGACGTCGTAACCGGCGCCCGGGTCCGCGGCGAACGCCGCGGTCATCGCCGCGGCCGCATCGGCAGTGCCGACCACGAGTACGGCCGAACGATGGCGTCCCCGGCGGCGTTCCCTGGCAAGCCGATGACGCCACCACAGTCGTCCACCGACCACCGCGAGGACGCCGGCCGGAAAGGCGATCGCGAGATAGCCTCGGGCGAATTTGATTTCGAGTGCCAGTGACATGAGTGCCAGTACGCCGAACAGGTGCATGGTCGCCGACATCAGCCGCCGGAATTCCTCGACACCGCTGCCGACCAGTTGCGGCGCGCGGCTACCCGCGCTTCCGAGGATCGCGAACCAGCCCATGGCGAGCACGCCCGAGACCACCGTGTAACCGACCCGGTACGGCTGATCCCAAGCCAGCGGCGGAGCGCCGCCCCCGTTGAAACGGATCAGCTGCGCACTCCCCACGGCAATGGAAACGGCGGCGAAATCGGTGATGGCGAGACGGCGTACGTACTCCGATCGCCAGGCCTTACGGCTCGAATTGTTCACCGGCCCAGCCGCAAAGGATCGTGCGGATTCGGCGGTCCCATTCCATCCCGGGACAGCCTTCGATTTCATCAAGAGAACACCCCTCCTGGGGCAAGGTGGAATTGCTACCCGATCCGGAGATCGTCTTTCCCGGCAGCGTCCCGACCGCCTCTACCGAACGCTTCATCGGCACTTGATCGGCAAGTGTCACAACATCTCTCGCCGGTCAGAAGGTATGCGCGAAGCAGCGTGATCGGGATGTTAACTGCTCCGGATCAACCCGGCGACCCATCTCGATGCACATCCGGAATAACACCATGAAGGTGAATATGGAATGTGCTCTATATCACAGTTTGTAACGCGGATATGGAATCCGGCCGATATTGCCGTCGGTACGCTGACGGTCGCAACAGTGCGGCCCGTACGACGAATGACGTTCTCGTCATGCGCATCTCGTGATGCGCCGGGCAGCTGATGCTTCCGTGCGCCGCGACAGGCGTTCCGACGGGCCGGGACGCTTCGAGCAAAGGATCGGATCTGTGCGCTGTCGACTCTGTGACTCCGGCAGACTGTCCAGCATTCTGGATCTCGGCGCCACGCCGCCGTGCGAATCGTTCCTCACCGCCGACCAGCTCGACCTGCCCGAGCCGACCTACCCCTTGCATCTGCGGGTGTGCGCCGACTGCCTGCTGCTGCAGATTCCGGCACTGATCACACCGGAGGACACCTTCACCGAATACGCCTACTTCTCCTCGTACTCCGACAGCTGGGTCCGCCACGCGGGCGAGTTCGTCGACACCGCGGCGGCCCGGCTGGGGCTGGGCAGGGACTCCTTCGTGGTGGAGGTCGCCAGCAACGACGGCTACCTGCTCCGCCACGTCGTCGGCCGCGACATCCGATGCCTGGGCATCGAGCCCTCGGTCAACGTCGGAACAGCGGCTCGCGAGTCGGGCGTACCCACCGAAACCACCTTCCTCGACGAGGATTCGGCTCGCCGGATCCGTGCCGAACACGGCCCCGCGGATCTTGTGGTCGCCAACAACGTCTATGCCCATATCCCGGATCTGCGCGGATTCACCCGTGCGCTACGCATCCTGCTGGCGGACGACGGCATGTTGACCATCGAGGTGCACCATGCGCTGAACTTGGTCGGGCTCGGCCAGTTCGACACCATCTACCACGAGCATTTCCAGTACTACACCGTGCTTTCGGCGCAACGTGCGCTCGCTGTAGCGGGATTGACCGTGGTCGATGTCGATCGGCTGCCGACGCACGGCGGATCGATCCGGCTGTGGGTGCGCCCCGATGCCGCCGTGGCGGCGGTGAGCGACCGGGTGCGGGACGTGCTCGACCTCGAGCGGTCCGCGGGACTGCACTCGGCGGACGGCTACGCATCGCTGCGGCGGCGTGCCGAGTCCGTGCGGCATGAGCTGCTCGGGTTCCTGCTCGACTGCCGACGTCAGCGCAAACGCGTCGTCGGATACGGTGCGCCGGGCAAGGGCAACACACTGCTCAACTATTGCGGGATCCGGCCTGATCTACTCGAGTACACCGTCGACCGCAACCCCTACAAACAGGGGAGATTCACGCCCGGAACGCGAATCCCGATCCACCCGCCTGCTCGGCTCGACGCCGATCGTCCGGACGTGGTCGTGGTGCTGCCCTGGAATCTCGAGCACGAGATCACCGCGCAGCTGCGGCATGTCGCCGAGTGGGGCGGTCAGCTCGCCTATCCCTTGCCCGAGCTGCATCTGGTCGACCCGGCGTCGCTGCCGTCGGCCCGAGCCGAGTCGACAGGAAACCGGCGCTGATGAAAGTCGTTCTGTTCTGCGGTGGTTACGGCATGCGCATGCGCGGCGGCACCGATGACATGGTGCCCAAGCCGATGCAACTCGTCGGCCCCCGTCCCCTGCTCTGGCACGTGATGCGGTACTACGCGCACTACGGTCACACCGAATTCATCCTGTGTCTCGGATACGGCGCCGAGCACATCAAGAATTTCTTCCTCAGCTTCCGGGAGTCGGCGTCCAACGACTTCGTGATCCGCAATGGCCGGGTCGAATTGCTCGGCAGCGATATCGACGACTGGACGATCACTTTCGTCGATACCGGCGTGGAGTCGGCCATCGGAGAGCGATTGCGCCGGGTTCGCGAGCACCTCGGCGACGACCAGTACTTCCTGGCCAACTACGCCGACGTCCTCACCGACGCTCCCCTGGACGAAATGATCATCCAGTTCCACGCTTCGGGGGCCGCGGCATCTCTCCTGGTGGTGCCACCGCAATCGTCGTTCCACTGCGTGGATCTCAGTCCTAGCGGCGAGGTCAAGGACATCGTTCCCGTGGCGCGTATGCCCCTGTGGGAGAACGGCGGCTACTTCGTGCTCGGCCGAGAGATCTTCGACCTGCTGCCACCCGGTGGCGATCTGGTGGAGGACGCCTGTGGGACGCTCGCGGGCCAGGGCCGGTTGTTCGGCTACCGCCACGACGGATTCTGGAAGCCGGCGGATACTTTCAAGGAGCGCGCCGAACTCGATGCGGCCTACAGCAGCGGACACCGGCCATGGATGGTGTGGGAGCAGTGATCGCGCTGCTTTCCCCGCGGCCTGCCGAGATCGCCCTGCTCGGCTCGCATTGCGATGACATCCCGATCGGCATGGGAGCCACGCTGCTGTCGCTGACCCGCACCCATCCGGATATGCGGGTGCGCGCGCTGGTCCTTTCCGGTGCCGGCACGGAGCGCGAACAGGAGGAGCGGGCGGCGCTCACCGCCTTCTGCTCGGGACGGACACCGGAATTGACGGTGCTCGACGTCCCGGACGGACGCGCACCGGCGCACTGGGACCGGATCAAGACGGCCGTAGCAGAGTTTCGCCGGGCGGGGGAACCGGACCTGGTGTTCGCCCCGCAACCGGGCGACGCGCACCAGGATCACCGCACGCTCGCGGAGCTGGTGCCGACCGAGTTCCGCGACCACCTGATCCTCGGCTACGAGATTCTCAAGGCGGAGGTCGACACACCGGCGCCGACCGTATTCCACCCGGTCGACGCGGATCTGGTCCGGCGGAAATCGCAATTGCTGCACCGGTATTACCCGTCGCAGACCGGTCGCGACTGGTTCGACGAAACCGCGTTCCTGGCGTCCGCGCGGATCCGCGGCGTGCAGTGCCGCACCGAGTACGCCGAAGCCTTCGTGGTGGACAAGGCCGTCATCTCATGGGAAAAGGAGTGACAACGATGCGAGTCCTGGTCACCGGGCATCAGGGATACCTGGGCACCGTCATGGTCCCGGTACTGCGAGCCGCCGGGCACGAAGTCGTCGGGCTCGACACCGGCTGGTTCGCCGACTGCCTGCTCGGTGAGTTCTCCGGCGACCCGGCGGGCCTGTGCCTCGACCTGCGATCGGTGGAGATCGATGCCCTTCGCGGCATCGATGCGGTCGTCCATCTCGCCGCGCTGTCCAATGATCCCCTTGGCGCGCTCGCGCCGGAAGTCACCCACGAGATCAACCATCGCGCCTCGGTGCGTCTGGCTCGGCTCGCGAAAGAAGCCGGTGTGTCCCGGTTCCTGTACGCCTCCACCTGCTCGGTGTATGGCGCCGCCGGAGACGAGCTGGTGACCGAGTCGGCGCCGCTGCGGCCGATCACCCCGTACGCCGAGTCGAAGGTGCGGGTCGAAGACGATGTCGCGGCGCTGGCCGACGACCACTTCGTTCCCGTCTTCCTGCGCAATGCCACCGCATTCGGATTCTCGCCTCGTCCCCGCGCTGACATCGTGCTCAACAACCTCGTCGGACACGCCGTACTCACCGGTGCGGTCAAGGTGCTCTCCGACGGCACGCCCTGGCGGCCGCTGGTCCACGCCCGCGACATCGCGGCGGCGTTCGAACGCTGCCTCACCGCACCGGCGACGGCCGTCGCCGGCCGGGCGTTCAACATCGGCACGGAGCGAAACAACCTCACCGTGGCCGAGATCGCCGAGGCGGTAGTGGCCACCGTGCCGGGTTCGCGACTGCTGATCACCGGGGAGACCGGGGCCGACCCCCGCTCGTACCGGGTCGACTTCTCCGCCGCCCGCGCGGTGCTCGGCTTCGAGGCGCAGTGGTCGGTGTCCGACGGCGCCGCCGAGCTCTACCGCGAATACACCCAGCGCGGCCTCACCCAAGAGGACTTCTTCCAGCGATTCACCCGGCTCGCGCGGCTGCAGCGGCTGCGAGCGTCCGGCGCACTGGACCCGCGACTGCGTGCGGTCACCGCGCCGGTGACAGGGTAGCCCGCAGATGGCTCCATCGTCCGGCGTTCGCGTCGCGATCCGACACCGCCGTCACCGGCAGCGGCCAGGCGATCCCCAAGTCCGGATCGTCGAAGGCGACGCTGAGATCCTCGGCGGGATCGTGCGGCCGATCGATGCGATAGCACACATCGGCGGTGTCGGTGAGTGCTTGGAATCCGTGCAGAAAGCCCGGCGGTACGTACAGGTGCCGGAACTCCTCGTCATCGAGCCGGAACGCCTGCGTCCGGCCGAACGTCGGCGACGACGGCCGGATGTCGACCAGCACGTCATACACCGCGCCGTGTGCGCAGCGGACCAGTTTGGCCTCCCCACGCCCGGACCGGCCGTGCATGCCGCGCACCACCCCACGGCGCGACCTGGATTGCGAGTCCTGCACGAAACCGGCCGAGATCCCCGGAATCCCCAGATGGGAGTCGAATTCGGCGGCATCGAAGGTCCGAGTGAACAGGCCGCGGTCGTCCCGGACGGGCGCTGGGACCAGCGCCACCACGCCGACCAGGGCGGTCTGCTCGATACGCACACCGACATCGTGCCATGACCGGCCGCTGCCGCGCCTGCTCCGGCGCCGTTCTGCACACCGTCCTCGATCTCGGGACGGTGCCCGCAGCCGATGATTTCCCGCCCGCGGCCCGGCCGGTGACATCGGCGGAGACCACGCATCCGCTGCGGATGGTGCGGTGCCCCCACTGCGAGCTGGCGCAGCTCGCCGAAGACGACACCGTGGCCGCCGAGCCCCGCGGCGTGGAGCCGCGGGCCCTCCGCGATCAAGCAGCCGATGCGATCGCCCGGGTCGACGCGGCCGGCCTGCTGCGCGGGCGCACAGTCATCGAGTTCGGCAGTCCGCATGGTGGTTCCTGGCTGCCGCTACTGGCCGAGCGTGGCTGCACCGAAGCGGACGCGACGCTCGCGGACCTGGTCGTGGACTGTTTCGGCATCATGCACGAACCCGACCAGCGGGCCGCGTTCGCCGCACGCGCCGCGGCCACCGCACCGGACGGGCTGCTCCTGCTGCAGTACCACTCGCTGGCCGCCATCGTGGCACAGCGGCAGTGGAACGCGTTGCGGCACGGGCATTTCGCGTACTACTCCCTGCATGCGCTGACCATGGCGCTCGCCGCCGCGGGCATGGGCGTGACCACCGCGTGGGAGTTCGACCTCTACGGCGGGACGGTGCTGGTAGCGGCTCGCCGCGGCCCTACCGAGCCCGACCACACCGTGCGCGAGATCCTGGCCCGCGAACGCGAACTCATCACCCCGGAATCGCTGCATCGGCTCCAGCGATTCGTGAACGATCACGTGCGCGCGCTGCGGAACTGGCTGATCGATGCGGCCGCGGCACAGCAGCGCGTCTACGCCTACGGCGCCGCGTCCCGGGCGGTTGCCCTGCTGTCGCTGGCCGGTGCGCACCAGGGACTTGTCGCCGGAGTCGCCGACGCCGCGCCCGCCAAACGGGGACGCCGGATGCCCGGCACCGACATTCCGATCATCAGCCCGCGGGATCTGATCGCGGCAGCACCCGACCGAGTGCTGTTGACGCTGCCCGACCTACTGGATGAAGTGTCGACCGGACTTCCAGAACTCGACGGCCGCTGGTTCGTCGACGATCCCCGCGGACCGAGAGAAGGAGGTGTGGATGACCGGCCCCCGACCCTGTGACGCCATCCCGACAGCCACAATTCACGGGCCGCACCCGGCCAGCAGATCCCGAGCGAGGACAGCCGTACCGATGAACACCACCCCTCGGATGCGCCGACTTCAGGCGCATTCGCCGACCCTCTCGGCCGCGCCGGCCACGGCGCCGATGGTCGTGGCCGACCGGTCCGGCGGTCTCGGGCTCGCCGCCGTCACCGAGCCGGTCGGACCCGTGCGCGGGCGCCGCTGCGCCGACCTGGTATCGCCGAGCGGCGGCACCGCGGATGTCGGCAGCACGGCCTCGACGGTGTGATCGGCGGTGGCCACTTCCCGACAGCAGCAACCGCGGTCTTGTTCAGCGGCCGACCGCGGCCCGCGCGCGCACCCGCAGCCGCGTCCCCAGCGCGCGGACCAGGCGCAGGTCACCGGCCAGCACGTCGGACGGACCGACGAGCTCCGGGTGATCCGCGCCCAGCCGATGGTGGAATCGCAGCTGCTCGGTGAGCTTGCTGCGGGTCGATGTGCGACTGCACAGGTTGAACGTGGAGTTCCGCCATGCGGCCACGATGTCGCCGAGCCCGACGAAACCGCCGCGGCTGCCGACGCGGGCGAACAGGTCCACATCCATCGGAAATACGAGGTCGCCGCGCAGTCCGCCGACGGCGTCGTAGTCGGTACGCCGGAACATGGCGGCCGCGGTGGGGCCGAATTCGGCCGCCCCCCGACGCACGATCACCCGGGCCAGATGGCGGCTGCCGTGCCGGCCGATCAGCTGCGGCAGCCCCAGCCCGGTCTCGAGGATGTCGCCGGACTCGTCGATCACGTCGAACTTGCCCGCGCACAACGCGATCGCGTTGTCGTCGAACACCGCCGACTGCGCGGCGAGGGCGCCGGGACGCAGAATGTCGTCGGCACAGACCACCTTCACGAGGTCCCCGGTGGATTCCCGGATCGCCCGGTCCCAATTCGCGCCGATCGGCAGTACGCGATCATTGCGCAGGACACGCACCCGCGGATCGCGCCGCGCCCGCGCGATGTCACCGGTGCGGTCGGTGCTCGCGTTGTCGAGGATCACGACTTCGAAATCGAGATCTTGGGCCAGTACCGAATCCAGGGTCGCGGACAGCGTTCGTTCCGCATTGTAGGCCGGCACGCACACCGACAGTTTCCGCATCGCCAGCCGCCCCTTTGTCAGAATCGGAATCGGACATTGCCTCGTAATTGCCCAGACTATGCCATATTTCGCTCCGAGCCGGCATCCGGACTCGTGATGTCCGGTGCTGAATATCGGATACCGCGCATCCGCGTGAGAAGGTCGAATCCGGTGGTCGACCCGATACTTCCCGGCCGCGAACGAGTTCGGCAGACGACTCCACGGTGCGGCCTGCGGGATGCGGGGATCGGGTCATGAACAGCGCTTCCGGCGCGGTGAAGGTGCACATGACCGGATCGGAATGGTTCGGCGCCGCGCCCGGCGGCCTGGGCCGATACTTCATGGACTTGCACGGCGCATTGCTGGACGTTCCCGGGATTTCGTTGTCCGCCGCCGCATTCGGCCGACCCGACCGGACGGTTGCCGGTGCCCGGTCCTGGGGGCCGGTCGGCGGGTCGACACTGCGTCGCGCCCGCACCGCGTTCTGCGCTCGCGACGCGTTGGACCCCGGCACCGTCGTGGATCGCCACTTCTGCCTCTACGGCCCGGCCGCCAGGGACCGGCGTGGTCGTCGGCTACCACTGGTCGTGCATTTCCACGGTCCGTGGGCAGCGGAAAGCCGAATGCACGGACAACATCCCGCCGCGGCCTTCGCCAAATACCTCATCGAATGTTTGCGATACGTTCGCGCGGATCGTTTCGTCGTGCTTTCCGAACACTTCCGCGCTTTGTTGTCCGACGACTACCGCATCGCGTCCGATCGCATCGAGGTGATCGCGCCCGGAGTCGATCTCACCCGGTTCCGAGCTGCCCCGGTCCCCGCGTCCCCGCCGGTCGTCCTGTGTGTGCGGCGGCTGGAGCGCCGGATGGGGATCGATGTGTTGCTGCGCGCGTGGCCCGGGGTGCTCGCCGAGCACCCGGAGGCTCGTCTGGTCATCGTCGGGGCCGGCAGCGCCGAGTCGGATCTCCGGCGCGGAGCCACCGAGGGCCGGCTCGAGGCCAGCGTCGAGTTCACCGGCCGGATTCCCGACCATGAGCTCGCCGCCCGCTACACCGCCGCCGCGCTCACCGTGGTGCCGACGGTGGCCCTGGAGGGATTCGGCCTGATCGCCCTCGAGTCGCTCGCCGCGGGCCGGGCGCCGGTGGTCACCCGGTGCGGTGGTCTGCCCGACGCCGTGCGGGGCCTGGACCCCTCGCTGATCGTGCCGCCCGGCGACCCCACCGCGCTCGCGGCTCGGATCAGCGCGGCGATCTCCGGCCGTCGGCCGGCGCCGGAGCAGTGCCGCGCCCACGCGGAGACCTTCAGCTGGCATGCCGCCGCACAGCGGCACGCCGCACTGTATCGGCAGCTCGCATGACCGGGCCCGCCGTCTTCCTCGGCCATACCGCCGCGCCGTCCGGAGCCGAATTGGCCACCCTGCGGCTGCTGCGCACGCTGCGCGCGCATGGCACCGAAGTGGCGCTGGTGTGCACCGAGGACGGCCCGGTGCCGGCCCGTGCCCGCGACGCGGGGATCGACACCCGTGTCGTGACCGGCCGATTCGACAGCCGGGCGATGACCATCGGATCCGGCCCGTTGCGGCTGATCAGCGGGTTTCTCGCGCTACTGCGGCTGGGCTGGGCGGTCGGGGGCGCGGTCCGCGACTTGCGCGCTCGGGTGCTGGTCGCCGAGAGCACCAAGGCGCTGGTGCTGGGAGCGGTCGCGGCCCGTCGCGCCCGGGTGCCGCTCGTCTGGCAGGTCCACGACCGAGTAACCCGGGACTACTTCGGCCTGCTCCCTGCCACCACTATCCGGCTGCTGGCCGCTCTGTTCTGCCGGGGACTGCTCGCCAACAGTCACGGCACCCGTAAGACACTGCCCGCGCGCATCCCGGTGGTCGTGGCTTACCCGGGCGTCGCCCTGCCCGCCACACCGCCGCCGCCCCGCACCCGCGCGGCCGCCGAGGCGGTCGTGGTCGTCGTGGGACGGCTGAGCCCCTGGAAAGGCCAGGACGTTTTTCTGCGTGCCCTGGCGGCGGTGCCGACCCGGCCCGCGGCGGTGTACCTCGTCGGCGGGACGTTTTTCGATGAACAACCCTTCCGGCAGTACCTGGAACAACTCGCTGACGAACTCGGCCTGGCCGTGACATTCACCGGTCACGTCGACGACCCCGACCGGTATCTCGCCGAGGCCGACGTACTCGTGCACTGCTCGGTGCTGCCCGAGCCGTTCGGGCAGGTGGTTGTGGAAGGCATGGCCGCAGGCTGCGCGGTGATCGCGACGGTGCCCGGCGGCCCGGCCGAGATCATCGCCGACGGGCGTACCGGCCGACTGGTGCCCGCCGGTGACGAAGCCGCGCTCACCACGGCTCTCACCGAACTGCTCGGCGATCCGGCCGCGCGCGCCCGGATCGCCGCCGCGGGCGCCGACCGCGCCCGCGACTTCGACATCGGCAGCACGGCACGGGTGGTCACCCGCTTCCTCGACGAAGTGGCGCCGCCGTGACCGAACCCGATTACCTCGCCACGCTGACCACTGACGTCTTCCCTCGGGTCGAACTGCCCCCGCGTCCCGGCGGGGTGCACCGTCGCGCCGACGGGGCTCGCGGGCCGGGCGGTGGTGGCGCGCACAGCAAGCCGAGCCGGTTCGAGGTACTCGGCGATATCGCACTGGTGAGTTTCGGCAGATACGGTCAGTACATCGTCACGGTCGTCACCGTGCCGCTGATCGCCCGGGTACTCGGCGCCCACGGCCTCGGCCTGCTCGCCATCGGCATGTCGGCCTACTTCATCGGCTCGCTCGTCGTGGACCTGGGAGTCACGCAGTTCCTGTCCGCCCGGGTGCCGGAGATCAACGCCCGCAAGGACACCCGGTTGCGGGAGATCAACCAGCTGCGTGGCGACTATCTGGCCATCCGTCTCGCCACGGCGACGCTGTTCGGTGTCGCGCTCGCCGTGACCTTGGCCCTACGCGCGCCCGAAGCCGCGCAGATGGTGCTGCTCGGCCTGTTCGTCGGTGGCTTCTGGTCCCTGTCGGAGGACTGGCTGCTCATCGGTGAGGGGCGGTTCGGCACCTCCACCGCGTATCAGACCATCGGCCGGCTGTGCTATCTCGGGCTGCTGGTCGGCCTGCTTCCGCAGTTGCCGAACCCGCACGTCGCCCTGCTGTGCCTATTGCTGTCCTCCGTGCCGACGGTGGCACTGACATGGTGGGATGCCTGGCGCCGGTACGGGTCGCCGGCCCGCCCCCGCTATTACGGCGTCGTGCTGCGCCGCAGCGTGCCGGTGTTCGTCTCCCGGTTGCTGGTCACCGGCTACGGGCAGGGCGCGGCGACGCTGTACTCGGCCGTGCTAGACGCCGTCTCGCTGGGCCTGTACTCGGCCGGCGACCGCCTGGTGCGCGCGGTCCAATCACTGCTCGACGCCATCGGTTTCGCGCTGCTGCCACGAATGGCCAAGCGCGGCAACCATCTCGGGTTCTGGCGGCACAGCATGCAGGCGCTGGCCGTGACCGTCGCCGTCGCCGCACTCGCCGCGGCGGGTATCTGGCTGGCCGCGCCCCTGCTGATCCGGCTGGTCTTCGGTACCGAATTCGCCGCGTCCACCGGTCTGTTGCGGATCGAGGTGCTGATTCTGCCCGCCACGACGGTCACCTCGTTCATCACCACGGCCATTCTGCCGGTGCGCCAGGACACCACCGGGGTCCTGATCGGCGCGCTGCTCGGGACTCTCGTCGCCATCGGCGCACTGCTGCTGACCGTCTGGACCCGCTCGGTGCACACCTTGGTCTACGGCCTGCTGCTGGCCGAAATCACCGTCGCCACCTGGCATCTGCTGCGAGTGCGGTTCCTGGCCCGCCGCGATCGCGCCGATGCCGACACCGTGCCGCTGCCTGTCGTGCCCCGGAGGGAGAACTGACCATGAGAATTCTGTTCGTCGGCGACGACTGGCTCGGCAGCAACGCACGTTCGCTGGCCGACGGTTTCCGTCAGGCAGGCCACGACGTGCTGGTGGTCGACTCCACACCGGTGACGCTCCCGGCCAGGCTCTCGCCCCCGTGGGCGTACGCGAAGGCGACCGGTCGGCGCGACCGGCGCACGGTCGAACGAGTACACACCCAGATCGAACGCAACGCCGCCACGTTCCGGCCCGACATGCTGTTCGTGTTCAAGGGAATCCATCTCGATCAGCAGCGACTGCTCGATGTGCCCGCCGCACTGCACGTGCACTACAGCCCCGACGACGTGTCCAACCCCGAGAACCTCACCGATGCCTACCTGGCCGCGGAAGCCGGCTGGGACCTGATCGTCACCACCAAACAGCACAACGTGCCGGAGCTGCGGGCGCGTGGCGTCCGTGCCGCCGAGTTCGTGCTCAGCGCTTACGACCCGGCCTGGCATCATCCGGCGGCGCGCCGCGGCGCGGGTGACTATCTGGTCGGCTTCATCGGAGTGTGCCGGCCCGACCGCCGCGCCGAACTGGTGTCCCTGGCACGCCGCTACGGACCGCGTCTGCTGGTTCGTGGCCCCGGCTGGCGCCGCGTTTCGGAGTTGCGTGCCACCCGCGCTGTCGTCGGCGGCGCGGTATACGGTCCCGGGTATTCGGCCGCGGTCGCCGAGGTGACAGCCAATCTGGTGCTGCTCAACTCCGGCAACCGCGACACCCACACCTGCCGTACCTTCGAGGTGCCCGCCGCCGGCGGATTGTTCGTCGGTGAACGCACCGGCGAACACGCCGACCTGCTGCGCGACACCGTCGAGTGCTTCCTGTTCGACGGCACCGACGAGCTGGTCTCGATTCTCGATTGGGTTGCCTCCCACCCGGACCGGGCGGCCGAGATCGCGGCGGCCGGGCACCGGCGGATCACCGCCGCGGGGCATCGTTACGTGGATCGCGCCCGGCAGATCGTCGGCCTCGCCGCGGAGGTCGCGAACTGAACGCCTACACCGATATAGCCGCCGTCGCCGCCGCACTGGTCACGGTTGCCGCGGCCGCACTGTGGGTTCCCGGCATCACCCGCGTGTTCTTCATCGCGCAGGCCCTGTTCTGGTCGCTGTCCTACGTGGCGCGGCCGCTGGTGCTGCTCGCGGTGCAGCCGGACCCGCATTACGGCGACAACATCTCCGACCCCCGGCTGGCTGGTCTGGGGTACGACCGCGGAATCGGTCTGGTGCTCGACCACGTCGTGTTCGGCTTGTGGTGTTACGCGCTGCTGGTGATCGGTTACGCGCTCTGGCGGCGTCGGCACCCGCCTCGCCCCGTCCCGGCCGCAGTCGCGGACCCCGACGTGATGCCGACGCTGCTGGTGCTCTACGCGCTCGGGCTGTTGGGTCGGGCGGCCTCGGTGGCCACCGGATCGCTTGGCACTGCGGGTGAGGTCAGCAGCGGCAACCCCCTGCTCAGTTTTGTCGCCACATTCGCCGGGATCGCGGCGCTCGGGATGATCGTCTTCCTCCGGCCGGCCCGGCCGCAGACCACGGCGCTGGTGCTCGGCGCGCTCTTCGCGGGTGAGCTGTACTGGTCGTCGGCCGTGCAGTCCAAGACACCGATCCTCGCCGCCGCACTCGCTCTGGCCGTACGGTTTTCGATGCTCGGCTGGAACCGGCGCACCACGATCGGTGTGGCACTGATCGGCGTGCTCGGCGTCGCCGGATTCGGCTGGCTGCAGTCGTTCAAGAACTCCGGCACGGCCGCCCTCGACGCCACCGTCGTCGACTCCCGCTACCCGGCGAACGTCCGGCCGTTCCTGAGTATCCTGCGGCGCTTCGACCTGCTCGAAGCCGCCACCGATGCCTACTTTGTCGGCCCGGGCGGCTGGTTGTCCCCCGGCGAGGTACTGCACCACGCGAGCCTCAGCCTGATCCCGGCGCAGGTGCTCGGTGCCGAGAAGCTCCAATCCGGCACGGCCTGGGCGAACGACGTGCGTGGCGCGTCAGTGGATATGAGCACCGTGTCGGTGTCCCTCGCGGAGGGCAACGTGAACGAAGGCTATGTGCTCGGCGGCGAGGCCGGCGTGGTTGTCGCCGTCGTGTTCACCTTCGTGCTGCTGCTCGCCTGGGAGCGATCGCTGTATCGGCGGCACTTCCCCGTCCTGGTGCTCGGGCTCGCGATCACCGGCGCCTCCACCCTGTTCGAACGCGGCATCCTCGGCAGCTTCGAGAATCTCGGCAAATTCGCGCAGTCGGCCGTGCTCGCCTGGTTCGTCCATCTGATCGTCACGGAATTCCGCCGCCGCCCGACGCCGCTCCCGGCACCGGCGCACGCTTCAGCAGTTACGAAGACATGAGGTCGCAGTCCATGGGTTTGATCGACATCTGGCACATCGTTCGGCGGCGGTTGGTGCTGATCGCCGTCATCGCGCTGACCGTCACGGTGGCCGCCGTCTGGTACGCCTCGTCGCGGGCGGTGACGTACGTGGCCAGTAGCACCATGTACGTCTCGATGGCCACCGGTACCTCGGTCAACGATTCCTACCAGGGCGGCCTGGCGGCCCAGCAGCGCGTGCGGTCCTATCTCGAACTGGCCACCAGCGCCGCGGTCGCGGAGCGGGTCGTCCACGATCAAGGACTGACGGAATCCGCGGATGAGTTCCGCGGCCGGATCACCGCCTCGTCGCCGCCCGCCAGCACGATCCTGGAGATCGCGGTCTCCGCGCCCAGCGCACAGGCTGCGCGTGATCTCACCGACGCCACGGTCGCCCAATTCCGGGCCTTGATCGACGGTCTCGAGTCCATCGAGACCGGCGCTGCTCCCGCCGCCCGCGTCTCGGTCGTCGACCGTGCCCGACTACCGGCCGCTCCGGTCGGCCCCGGGGCGAGCCGGTTCGTCGCTCTCGGCCTGTTCGGCGGACTGTTGTTCGGCTTCGCCGCCGCATTCCTGCGTGAACGCACCGACAAGCGCATTCGCACCAGCGGCAACCTCGCCGATGTCGCGCCGGTTCCGGTGTTCGCCGCCTTCGACGACGGTGAATCCGCCGCCGAGACGGCCCGGCGACTGCGCAATCACCTGCGGGGCGCTCAGACCATCGAATGCACCAGCCTCACCGACCGATCACGGTCCGAGGTGGCGCACACTCTGGCGCTGGCCTTCGCGGATGCCGGTCATCCGGTGATCCTCGTCGACGCCGACACCTCCGGCGGCGGAAGCTCCGGTGCGATGCCAGGTCCAGGCCTGACGACACTGTTGCGCGGCGGCGTACCACTGGACCGGGCGATCACCGACGACTGGGGCGGGACCGGGGTCGCGGTGCTGCCGATCGGGCACATCGAGCCGGACACGTCCGACCTGATCGCCTCGGAGCACTTCGCTCATCTCATCGCCGATCTGCGCGAGCGTTACTACCGCGTGGTCATCGAGACCGCGCCGGTCAGCTCCGCCGCCGACGCGGTCGCCGTGGCGCCCCTGTCCGATGCTGTCCTCGGCGTCGCCGATCTCGGCCGACTCACCGAACCGCAGTTGCGTGCCGCCCTGATCGCGTTCGGCACGGCCGGGCCGACCGGTATGGTCAGCCACCGCACACCCGGTTCGGCGGTGGACCGGCTGGTGGGAAGGATGAAGGTATGAGCGACGACTTTCTCCGGCGGCGCCGCTTGCTCGCCGCGACTCTGGGTGCGGCGGCTGCGATTCCGCTCACCGCCGCCTGCGCCACAGCCGAGCCGGACGACCCGCAGTTCCGTTCGCCCACCACCGATGCGCCCGCGGCACGCAACGTCCGGGACTTCGGAGCCGTCGGAGACGGTATCGCCGACGACACCAAGGCCTTGGCCGCAGCCGTGGCCGCGGACCCGAACGGGCCGCTGGTGCTCTACTTGCCCGCCGGGCACTACCGGGTCGAGTCGATGCCCGATCTGCCGGACTATGCCACGATTCTCGGCGACGGCGCCGACGTCACCACGATCGTCTACGCGGGCAACGGCACTCTGGTGCGGCTGCGCAAGCGCAGCCGGGTCCGTTTCGCCAGGCTGGGGATCTTCACCACGGGTCCCGGCTCGACCGCGGTCGAGCTGTCGGAATGCTTCCGCTGCTCCTTCGACGCGGTGGTACTGCGCGGCAACCACCTCAGCGACAACCATCCGCAGTACCTGACCCAGCGCGGCGTCGTGTTGCGCGACAACACCGGCGGCACCGCCTTCATCAACTGCGATATCAACAACTTCGGGATCGGGCTGACCACATCCTGTATCCAGAACTACGTCACCTCCTCGAAGTTCACCAGCAATCACACCGGCGTCCTCGGCACCGGCAACGACCACAACGCCGGGCTGGCACTCACCAACGTCGAATTCGTCTCCGACCAGAACCCGCTCACCACCGACCGCCACCTGCGTATCGACGGCGCCGCCAACGACTGGTGGCTGACCAACGTGTGGTTCGAAGGAGCCGAGGTCGCCCTGTCGGTCGGCGAGAACGGGCGCGGTGGACCCGCGCAGTTCGGCATGGTCAACGCGAAGGTCGCGGCCCGCTCGGTCGGGCTCGAACTGAACTACTGCCGACAGCCGTATCTGGCGAACGTGATCTTCGACGCGGAGTCGCGGCCGCCGGGCATCCCGGTGCGCGTGGATCAGGCCGGCTGTCCGGAAGGCACCGCGGTCGGATTGATCTCCGGCATCACCGACGACATTCCCGACGGGGTCTTTCCGGCCGGGTGGACCGTCATCGGCCGCAAGGGCATGCGTACTTCGCGCTTCACCGGCACCGTGGTGTCCCAAGCGGGGCCGCACGGCGCGGACGTGTTCCAGGCACAGAGCAGTGACGGCGCTGTCCGCGCCGCGGTGACCGCCGACGGAAGCTGGGTCTGCGAGCACGCTGACAACGGTCCCGTGCTCAAGGCGCCCGACGGCGGCTACTGGCGGCTCACCGTCTCCGACGACGGGAAGCTGAATACCGTAGCGCTCGGCAGGAAGCGTCCCGGCGGATGACCCGACGCCCGCACCGCCGCACCGAAGCGCAGCCCACCATCACCGGTCCCCTCGGAACGGCGATCCGGTTGCGGCCGCCGCGCTTCGACGACTTCGCCGAGTGGCGGCGGATCCGGCTCCGCGATCGCGCGATCATCGAGCCCTACTGGGTTAGTTCGGCGCAGGACTGGCACGACCGCCACACCGCCCGCCACTGGGCGCGGGAATGCCTCGACAACCGGGCCGGGGCACGGGCCGGGGGGTCGGTGAGCATGGTCGTCGAGGTAGCCGGTCGATTCGCCGGGCAGGTCGAACTGACCTCGATCGATGCGACGGCCCGCAGCGCCGAGCTCGGAATCTGGATAGGCTCCGCCGTCGCCCGCGGCGGCATCGGTGGCCTCGTGCTGGCCATGATGGTGGACTTCGGATTCGACAGTCTCGGTCTCATGCGGATCACCGCACCGATCGCACCCGGCAATATCGCCGCCGCCAAGATCGCGGCCGCGGCGGGCCTGCGGTACGAAGCCCGGATGAGCACCTATTTCGATGCCGGTGGCGCACGCCGCGACCACGAGTTGTGGGCGGTGATCCGCGCCGATCGGCCCGATCGCGGGTTCGCCGCCGCGTATCCGGCCCGGCAACGCTTCCGCCCGATGACGACGCAACTGCCCGCCGCCTCTGCCGTCCCGCACAGGCCGCCCCGCTCGAGCGTCGCAGCAGCGCATCTGCGGTTCCGGTTGTCCCGAGCGCGCCGGGTGGTCAGGTGGCTTCGTGGCAGCGCTGTCATCGCCCTCACCGGCTCCGACGCCCACGGCCGGGTGCTGGTGCGATCCCGCCGGGTCTCCGACTACCGGCACTGCCGCGCGGCCCGCATCCGCAACCGTGCGACGCTGGCACGTGACCCGCATATGTCACCCGCCGCCTGGCTGCGCCGACATTCCCTGCGCCGCTGGCTGGCCGAACTCGCCGAAGCCAGGACCGGCCTGCGTTCCCGGCCAGGACTGACGCTGACGATCCTCGACGACGGCCGCTTCGTCGGGGAAGCCCGGCTGCACGGGCTGGACATGTTCGATCACAACATCCGGCTCAGCATCTGGACCGATGCCTCGGCCCGTCCGGAACTCCGCGCCGGCGTGCTCCGCCTGCTGGTGCGCCATGCGACCGAACGGCTCGGAATCCTCCGCATCGCCACCGCGATCCCGGTATCCGACCTCGCCGCCGCGGCTGCGGTCGCCGCGGCCGGGTTCACCGAGGAGGGGCGGATGCGCGGGCACCTCGATGTCTTCGGACCCCGCGGCGATCACGACCTCTGGGCGTACAGTCATCCGGCCGGCCCGGCCGCCCCCGGATGACGCGCCGACCCGTGGCCGGCCGGTCCGTGGATGGCCGGATCCGTGAGTTCGGCGACCGGGTGCGCCCCGACGCACGACCACAACGCCTCCGGCCGGCCCCGCGACCCTCTCGACGCCGGAGCGAATCCCCGTCCGACACTTCGCCGGCATCGCTCTGCTATCCCGGCTGCCCGCCGGTATCCCGCCCGCACCGCACACGGAGCACCAGATGAATCCGCATCCCGACGTCCCACCGCACCACGGGTTCGCCCGCAGCAATGCGCTGCAGCGTCGGTTGCACGAGCTGGTGCCCGGCGGCGCTCACACCTACGCCCGCGGAGCCGACCAGTATCCCGAGCAGATGGCGCCGATACTGGTGCGCGGCAACGGATGCAGAGTGTGGGATGCCGATGGCAACCAGTACGTCGAATACGGGATGGGCCTGCGTTCGGTCACCCTCGGCCATGCCTACGCACCGGTCCTCGACGCCGTGACGACCACCATCGCCGACGGGGTGAACTTCAGCAGGCCGACCGAGCTGGAACTACTCGCGGCCGAGGACTTCCTGGACCTCGTTCCCGGTGCGGACATGGTCAAGTTCGCCAAGAACGGCTCCGATGCCACCACCGCCGCCGTTCGGCTGGCCCGGGCCGTGTCCGGCCGCCGGCGGATCGCCGTCTGCGAGCAGCCGTTCTTCTCGGTCGACGACTGGTTCATCGCGACGACACCGATGTCGGCAGGCATCCCCGAGCATGTCGGCGCCGAAATTGTCCGGTTCCCCTACAACGACGTCGACGCTCTCGCCACGGTCCTGGCGGGCGACAGCGTGGCCGCGGTCGTCATGGAGGCGGCCACCGCGACGGCGGAACCCGAGCCCGGCTACCTCCAAGCGGTACGCGCCCTGTGCGATCGGCACGGCACCTTGCTGGTATTCGACGAGATGATCACCGGATTCCGCTGGGCCACCGGCGGCGCCCAGTCCGTCTACGGCGTGACTCCCGACCTGTCTTGCTGGGGCAAGGCCATGGGTAACGGATTCCCCATCTCGGCGCTCGCCGGACGACGCGAATACCTCGAGCGGGGCGGCCTGCGCACCGGCGCCGACCGCGTATTCCTGCTGTCCACCACGCACGGCCCGGAAACCAGCGGGCTCGCGGCCTTCCGCGCGGTCGCCGCGGCCTACCGGACCGGCGATCCGATCTCCCGCATGGAAGCGGCAGGCGCCGCGCTGGCGACCGGATTCGCGGCATCAGCAGACGAACTCGGCATCGGCGATCACCTCCGGGTCCGCGGTCGCTCCTCGTGTCTGATCTTCGAAACCCTCGATTCCGACGGAAAACCCTGCCAGGCATTCCGCACCTTGTTCCTGCAAGAACTGCTCCAGCGCGGAGTACTCGGGCAATCCTTCGTCACCTCGGCGGCACACGACCACGACGCGATCGCCGCCACCTTGTCGGCTTGCGCGGCGGCGGCCCAGGTATACCGGACCGCCCTCGAACGCGGCACCGTCGATGGACTGCTGCGCGGACGATCGGTCGCTCCCGCGCTTCGCCGCACCGCCGCACCCCGACAGATCGAAGCGAGCACATCTCGATGACCGCACCCCGCATCGCCATCGTCCACGAACGGTTCACCGAATTCGGCGGCTCCGAAGCCGTGGTGGGGGAGTTCGCCCGCACCTGGCCCGGCGCGGACATCTACGCGCCGATCGTCATGCCGAGCGGAATCCGCCCGCCCGTCCAGCATGTCCACGACACCTGGCTCTCCCGCGCCCACGTGCTGACCCGCGGCCGGCACGCCCCTCTGCTGCCGCTCGTCCCCCGGTCCCTGCGCCGGATGCCGTTGCGGGGCTATGACGCCGTGGTCGTCAGCCACCACTCATTCGCTACCCAGGCCGCACTGGCCACCGACGCACCCGTGATCGCCTATGTGCACAGCCCTGCCCGATGGGCCTGGGATCGAGAGTTCCGCATCCGCGAAGCCGGCGGACGGGCCGGCCAGTTCGCCCTCGGCGCCGTGGGCGCACTGGCCCGCCATGCCGAGCTGCGCGCCGCGCCGCGCCTGGCCCGGGTGATTGCCAACTCGACCGCCGTCGCCGACCGGATCCGCGACTGGTGGGGTTTGACCGCCACCGTGATCAATCCCCCCGTCGACGTCGACCGTTTCACCCCCGATCCCGCACGTGCCCGGGAGGACTTCTTTCTCTACGCCGGTCGCCTCGTTCCCTACAAGCGCGCCGATCTCGCCATCCGCGCCGCTCGAGTCGCCGGGAAACGGCTGGTCGTCCTGGGCGACGGACGCTTCCGGTCTCAGCTCGAAGCTCTCGCCGGACCCGAGACGACTTTTCTGGGCGCCACCTCTACCGACACGCTGCGGGAGATGTACCAACGCTGCCGAGCCCTGCTCATGCCCGGCGTGGAAGACTTCGGCATCGTCCCGGTCGAAGCCATGGCCTGCGGTACCCCGGTGATCGCCCTCGGCGCCGGCGGCGCACTCGACACGGTACGACCGGGCGTGACAGGCGAACACCTCGCTCCGGGCACCGATACGGATGTCGTCACCCGCCTAGCCGCGGCGATGGCCGACTTCGACAACGCCCACTACGACCCCCGCGTCATCCGCGCCCATGCGGAAACGTTCGCACCCCCGGCATTCCGGGCACGAATGGCCGCATGCGTCGATGTGTGATCGGCCTTGTATCGAATTGCCGGACGCTGGCTCGGCAAGGGTGATATGCCTAGCCGCATGGTGATCGAGGCCATCAGTGAGGCCCGCTCGCATGGCTGTGGGAGCCGGTGAGCATTCCCCGTACTTCGGCGATCCGCCGATCCAACCGCGCCGAGTGGGCGGTGGCGGCTGCCGTCTCCGCCTCTCGAATGGTGGCGCGTGCTGCGTCCAGTTCCCGCTTCTTCAGGAAGGACTCCGCGAGCCAGGTGCGATACAGGGCAACTTCACGAGCTCGGTCGGCCGAGAGTTGCCCGATCGCACGGGAAAGCAGTGCGCTCGCCTTGGCCGGTTCGCCCAGCTCGACCAAGCACCTGCCTGCCATTACGTCTATCTCGGTGCGGTCCATCCAGTACACCCACTCGGGCTCGGAAATGTCGGATGACCTGCGATCATACGATTCGTCGACCGCATCGAGCGCCCGTTCGGCTCCCTCGCGATCTCGCGAGCGCGCGCATGCCCACGCCAAGCGATCCGTCAGCAAGGAGCGGACTACCGGGGGTGCGTCCGTCGCGCCTTTGACGGCGGTGCGAGCGAGCAGCGTCGCCTCGCTGGGATTCCCGACATTGGCGATCTGGTAGCTCAGACTCGACAGAAGTTGCGCCGTCAACACGCGGTCTCCGGCGTCATCGGCGGCGGATGCGCCGCTCAGATAAAGCCGCTGCGCGTCGTCGTATCTGCCCGCGTCGCTGGCCACCCACCCGGCGAGTTGTGCCAGTTCACCCGCGACCGTCAGCAGCCGCTTCCCGACTCGATCGGAATAACTGCATTCCGTGATGATCTTCCGAGCGCTTTCGAACTCCTGCAATACCAGCGGGAACAAGTCCTCGCCACCTACGCTGTCATCCAGATGCCGAAGTTCGACCACACGTCGTTCCATCTCGGTCGCCAGCTCGTCCCCGACGCGCCGACCAGCGGAGGCATGTGTCTTGGGTTCGGATTCTCCCACCAGCCATTCGTGTGCGACTCGGATCGGGTCCGGTGATGGTGCCATCAGGGCGCTGATCGGAATGTTCAGCGCTCGCGAGTAGCTGACGATGTGCTCTTGCTTCACATCGCGCTGCCCGTTCTCCAACATCCCGAGCAGAGACTTGCTGTAGTTGGTTTTCGCGGCGAGCGCCGCAAGGCTCACTCCTCGGCTCAGCCGGGCAGTTCGAAGCAGAAATCCAGGATTTTCCATCGAGCCGACGCACCCCCGCTTCTGTGGACGCTTGTGGACTGCAAACCGATTCCGCGCCTGACCTATTGGTCCGAGACTACTACGTAGCGCCTGGTAGAGGCCGGTCCGAATCGTGAGAGCGGGGGTTATCGATGGAAACGCATGGAGACACACCACGGTCACGGTGCCTGTTCTACCGGCGGGAGTGCGGCCTCCCCGCTGTGGTCGACCCGCCGGAACTCGGGTGGATCGTCATGCGAGCGGGGTCGGTGTGGGCGATGACAATGCCTACTCGCCTCGGGCAGGCGGTGAAAGCGCACATGCAGAACGGCGGCGTCGCGCCGGGACCGATCGTGGGGCATCCGCGTTCGGGGCGGTGGACCTTCCTCATCCAGCCTGATCTGCCCGATGACGTGCGGTTGTTCGCCGAGTTGTTCCGCATGGACGTGGCGGTCGCGCGGGCCGGAGCGACGATCACGCTGCCTTCGCCTACGGCCTCGGCCGGGGCCATCCGGCAGTGGATAGTCCCGCCGCGCAACGCCTTCAAGCCATCAGGCGCGGCTGTGGTCGAGGCCGTTCGGGCGTGGGCGGATCAAATGCCGCGTACTCGGCGCGGTTCGGGGACATTTCATGTCGGATGACTTCTCTGGCGCTCGGCGGTTCCTCCGCGTGGAGGAGTTGCGGTCCCGGCTGGCGCATGACAACCCGAAGTGGGCGGTATCCAGTCCCGCGAATGCCAGGAAGGCGCTCGAATTGCACTACAACTGCGACTACTCATCGTGCGCGACGCTCGTCGCGGCGGTGATCGTCAGCCGCGAGGACTACCGGTACTTCCGCCGCACCGAAACGAATGCCGCCGCGACCGTGCGCGAACCCGCGACCCACACGCTGGGATCAGGTGCGTGATGTGCGGCGATCCCTGCGCGAATCCATCGGACGACGTCCACGTGAGTGTGTTCCTGCACGGTCTGCGAATGGATTTCGCCGCATGCGTCACGGCGGCGATGACATTCGCGCGCGAATGGCGGCACGCCCATTACCCCGACGCGGTCGAAATCCTTCCGGACGGCGCAGAAGGCCTACCCCGCCTCCCTTGCGAACGTCTGTACTGCGAGCGCGCGGCACGCCAGGTCAGTGGAGGCAGGTAAGCGCACTGCCCGGAAAGAGCGGTCGGTCAGCTCGCGTTGTGCGTCATTTCGACGGGAAACGAACGCGATGTTGCCCCGATCAGCGGAGACGGGTGAGTGCGCGGCACGGGGAAGGGGCCGGGACCTCACCTCGGAGGTATGAGGTGGGCGGGACGCCCATCAGGCTGCGGAAGTCGGCTGTCATGTGGGACTGATCGTAATAACCCGTGCCGGTGGCGATATCGGCCAACGACGCGTCGTCGGTCCGGGACAGGACCCGGCGGACTCGGTTTATGCGTGCGAAGTGTTTGGGGGAGACGCCGATGCCATTGGTGAACAGAGTGCGAAGTTGGCGTTCGCTGACCGAGAGGCGCGCGGCCAATTCGGTGACGGAGAGCGGGTGGTCGGCGGTGATGACCGCTACGGCGGTGGTGAGGAGTCTGTGGTGGGCGCGCCGGACCGGATCGTCGGGGATGCGGCGCGGCAGCTCGTTCTCCAGGTACGGCACGACCTCGTCGTGGTCGAGTTCGATCAGCGCGGCGGCCAGCTGCCCGACCGGGCCGGGCAGATCGTCCAGCCGGAGCACGCGATCGGTGAGGTCGGCCGCCGGAACGCCGAGCAGCGCGGGGACCGCACCCGGGGCCAGCCGCAAGCGGACACAGCCCGCGGGTTTGCTCGCGCGCGAGTAGCTCGCCTTGGTCTGCGGCCCGACGACCAGCGCGACACGATGGTCTCCGCCATCTCCGTGCTCGGTGCGCAGCACGATCGTGGTGGCGGTCTGCGGCACGTGCGCGAACGGCTCGGACAGGTCGAGCACGGTCGGGATGCGGCCGAGTTCGGCCAGCCACGGGCGCAGCGACTCCGGCGCCGGCTCGGACGTCTCGACCAGTTCGGCGGTCACGACGGGCGGGCGCAGCAGGGTGGTCACGGCATCCACTGTATGCAGTCGCGCCTCCCGCAGGTGTGCCGGAATTTCCTAGAGACCTGCGCGAATGCCCGGCACGGTGGTCCCATGATCGTGATCACCGGTGCGACCGGCACCATCGGCAGTGAAATCGTCCGGCAGCTCAGCACGCGCGGAACCGCGATCCGCGCTGTCACTCGTGACCCGAACCGGGCCGAGGTGCCCGCAGGCGTCGACGTGGTGCGCGGCGACTACACCGACCCCGCGTCCATGGCGAAGGCGATGGTCGGTGCGGAGGCCGCCTTCATCGTCGGCGTGCTGGGTCCGGAGTATGTGGAGGCCGACCGTGCGCTGATCGCGACAGCGCGGGACGCGGGAGTCGGCAGGATCGTCAAACTCTCCGCGATCGGTACCGGCGATACCGGCCTCGGCCGGGTCGGAACCTGGCATCTGCCGGGTGAGCGGGCCGCGCGCGAGAGCGGCGTCGACTGGACCATCCTGCGCCCCAGCTCGTTTGCCTCCAACACCCTGAGCTGGGCCGCCGCGATCCGTGCCGGGCAGCCGGTGCCGAACATGACCGGTGACGCGGCGCAAGGCGTCATCGATCCACGCGACGTCGCCGGGGTGGCGGTCGAGGCGCTGACCTCCGCCGATCACGCGGGACGGATCTACACCCTCACCGGGCCGGAATTGCTGACCACGCACGACCTGGCCGCCATTCTGGCTACTGTCACCGGCCGCCCCGTCGACGTGACCGATATTCCCGAAACCGAAGCGAGGGCCCATATGCTCGCGTCCGGAATGTCCGCCGAATTCGCCGACGGTGCGTTGGCCGGGCAGGCATATGTGCGCGCGGGACACAATGCGATCGTCACCGACGATGTGGCCCGAATTCTCGGGCGTGCCCGAAGTTTTGCCGAATGGGCCACCGATTACGCCGGTAACTTCGTGGCCGACGAGCGCACGCCGTAGGGTACCTGTGATCAGCGCCACATCGAATTGCCGAACGGTGCCTGCTCGGTAAGGGTGACAGGACCGGCCGGTCGGCCGGTGTGCTTACACGAAAAGGAAATTCGGATGCGTCAACGGGTCATGACGGTCTTGGTAGCGGTCGTAGCAGGCGGATCGGCCGCCGCGTTCGGCGGCGCGAGTGCGTCCGCGGTCGCGGTGAACCCCTTCCCCGGCGGCACGGAGGTCTACTTCGACAACGGTGAGTCCGCGGCGATCGCGAACCTGAACCTCGGACCGGCGCTGAGCCAGGTGGCCGTCGCGTGGTCTCCCGGAGCGAAAGCTCTGCTCGGCGAGGGGATCACCGAGCACGCCCGGTGGGCCAGCGAAACCCCGACCGGCGGGGTATCGATCGAGGTGTACGGGTCGCCCATCCAGCCATCGCTGGTCACGGTCACCACCCTTCGCGGCTGAGCGAGATTTCATTTCGGATTTCGGTGTGCCAGGGGTACGCTCGCCCATGGCGTTATGCGCATGCTTTGCCGGAATCCGCGGCGCTCGAGCGTAGAACTCGAGCAGCGGCAGCGAGCAGGCACGCGGCGAGACATCTGGCCGCCGCTCGCGCCGCCGGATGCCGCGCGGCTCGCGCCGCGCCTTCGGTGATTGCCGACATGGAGACCTCCTGGCGGATGCCCGGACGGGACGACACTACGTGTGCCGTCCCGTCCGGTGTTTTCGTCAGTTCGCGGTGGAGCGGAAGCCGCGCAGCCGCAGGCTGTTGCTGACCACGAAGACCGAGGAGAACGCCATCGCGGCGCCCGCGAGCATCGGATTCAGCAGGCCCGCCATGGCCAGCGGGATCGCGGCCACGTTGTAGGCGAAGGCCCAGAAGAGATTGCCCTTGATGGTCGCGAGGGTGCGGCGCGACAGCCGGATCGCGTCCGCCGCCGCCCGCAGGTCGCCGCGCACCAAGGTCAGATCGCCCGCCTCGATGGCCACGTCGGTGCCGGTGCCCATCGCCAGGCCCAAGTCGGCCTGGGCCAGCGCCGCGGCGTCGTTCACGCCGTCGCCCACCATCGCCACCACTTTGCCCTCGGCTTGCAACCGCTTGACGGTGTCGACCTTGTCCTGCGGCAGCACTTCCGCGATCACCTCATCGATGCCGACCTGCGCGGCGATCGCGTCGGCGGCGGCCCGATTGTCGCCGGTCAGCATGATCGGGGTGAGACCGAGGGCGCGCAGCTGGGAAATCGCCTCGGCGGAGGTCGGTTTCACCGCGTCGGCCACCACGAGCACACCGCGCGCCTTGCCGTCCCAGCCGACCGCGACGGCGGTCTTGCCTTCGGCTTCGGCCGCGCGCATCGCCTGCGTCAGATCGTCGTCGAGGTGCTGTGACCAGTCGGCGAGCAGCCGGGCGCGGCCGACGAGCACCGCGTGGCCGTCCACCATGCCTTGCACACCCAGGCCCTCGACGTTGGCGAAATCCTCGACCGGCTTCAACTCGCCCACCCGCTCGCGGGCGCCCTTGGCGACGGCTTGGGCGATCGGGTGTTCCGAGGAATCCTCCAGCGCTCCGGCCAGTTCCAGAATCCTGGGGACCTGCTCGCCTTCGGCGGGGACGACATCGAGCAGCGTCATCTTGCCCGCGGTGACGGTGCCGGTCTTGTCCAGCACGATCGTGTCCACCCGCCGGGTCGATTCCAGCACCTCGGGGCCCTTGATCAGGATCCCCAACTGGGCGCCGCGACCCGTGCCGACCATCAGCGCGGTCGGCGTGGCCAGCCCGAGCGCGCACGGGCAGGCGATGATCAGCACCGCCACCGCCGCGGTGAAGGCCGCGGCCACCGATCCGCCGGTGCCGAGCCAGAAGCCCAGCGTCGCGACCGACAGGGCGATCACGATCGGCACGAAGATCCCGGAGATCCGGTCGGCCAGCCGCTGGGCCTGCGCCTTGCCGGTCTGCGCGTCCTCGACCAGCTTCGCCATCTGCGCGAGCTGGGTGTCCGAACCGATCCTGGTGGCACGCACCACGATCCGTCCGCCGACGTTGACGGTCGCGCCGACCACGACGTCGTCTCTGCCGACCTCCACCGGCACCGACTCACCGGTGAGCATCGAGGCGTCGACGGCCGAGGAACCTTCCGTCACGAGGCCGTCGGTGGCGATCTTCTCGCCGGGACGCACCACGAACCGGTCGCCGACGGTCAGCTGCTCCACCGGGATACGCTGCTCGGTTCCGCCGCGCAGCACCGAGACCTCTTTGGCGCCCAGTTCGAGCAGAGCCCGCAGCGCCGCGCCCGCGCGCCGCTTGGCGCGCGCCTCGAAGAAGCGTCCGGCCAGGATGAACGTGGTGACTCCCGCCGCGGCCTCGAGATAGATGCTGCCGGTGCCGTCCATCCGCGAGATGGTGAACTCGAACGGATGCGTCATGCCCGGCGTGCCTGCGGTGCCCCAGAACAGGGCGTACAGCGACCAGCCCAGTGCGGCCAGCGTCCCCATCGAGACCAGGGTGTCCATGGTCGCGGTGCCGTGGCGCAGGTTGGTCCATGCCGCACGGTGGAACGGCAGCGCGCCCCACACCACCACCGGGGCGGCCAGGGTCAGCGACAGCCACTGCCAGTTGGTGAACTGCAACGCCGGGATCATCGCCATGGCGATCACCGGCACCGACAGCACCAGCGACACCAGCAGGCGGGTGCGCAGGGCGGCGGCGGGATCGTCCTCGGTCTCGGCCTTCTCCGAGCGCTCCGGCTGGGCGGGCAGGGCAGCGGTGTAACCGGCCTGTTCGACGGTGGCGATCAGCTCGTCCGGCGAGACGCTGCCGGTGACCTCGACCCGGGCCTTCTCGGTCGCGTAGTTGACCGTCGCGGTGACGCCGTCGAGCTTGTTGAGCTTCTTCTCGATCCGGGCGGCGCAGGACGCGCAGGTCATTCCACCGATCACGAGTTCGACCTGCCCGGCGGGCGGCGGTTGTGTCGCGGTGGTCATGGTAGGTGCTCCGTTCTGTGCGCGGACGGTCGTCGGTCAGTGCGCGTGGCCGTCCGGCGCCTGCTGCTGACCAGTGTGTTCGTTGTGAGTGGAGGCGTCTACGGCGGGGGTGCCCGGCGTGACGGTCAGGGTGAATTCGGCGGTGCGGACCACACCCTCGTGCTGGAAGTCGAGGAACAAGCGGTAGTCGCCCGCGCTCGGCGCCGTCACCGCGAAGGTGATGCCCGGTCCGGGCGCGGTCACGCCGTCGCCGGGGTGGCCTTCCGGGTGGACGTGCAGATAACCCAGGTCAGCGGCGCGCAGGGCCACCAGGTGGCCGTAAGCACCGAGGTAGGGCTGCAAATCGGTCACCGGTTTGCCCGCCCGGCTCACCGACAGCGTCACCTGCGAAGCCCGGCCCGGGACGACAGCGCCCTCCAGCGTGACGGTGTAGTCGCCCACGGTGGTGGTGGAAGCCGTCGCGGGCAGCTTCTGTGGGTCGTAGACGCCCGCCACCCGCAGGTCCGCGCCGAGTGTCAGGTTGTCGCCGCCCTCGGGGGTGAAGTCGGCGAACACCCGGTAATCACCGGCGCGAGTGAGGTCGAGCGGGACGCTCCACGTTCCGTTGCCGTCGAGCACCGGGTGCACATGCTGGAAGGCGGCCATATCGCGGCGCACGACGATCAAGTGGAGATCCTTGTCGTGGCTGCGCACATACCGGGTTACGGGTTTTCCGTCGCGGTCGAGGATCGTGAAGCGCAGCGGTACGTTCGCCGCGGCGGTGGTCTGGGCGGTGTCCAGCCGCAGGGTGTAGCCGCGGTCGGTTGCCATCATTCCTCCGGGTGATGAGTTGGGTTCGCCCTGGTCGGCGGCGTGTGCGGTCGAGTCATGGGCTGCGGGTTCCGGCCCGATGAGCGAACCGGCCGCGAGAGCGATCCCGAAGACCGCGGCGAGACCGAGGGCGAAACCGCCGAACTTGGTGGATGCGTTCATCGGAGTGCTCCGTCCGTCAGTCGGTGACCGTGTAGCCGGCGCGGGCCACGGCCGCGGTGAGTTCGGCGTGATCGATCGGAGTCGCGCTGTCGACGGTCACCAGGCCGTCGGCGAGGTCGACGGCGACGGAATCGACGCCGGAGATGCGGCCGATCTCGGTGCGGACCGAGGCGGCGCAACCGCCGCAGGTCATACCGGTGACGGTCACGGTGCTGGTGCTCATGGTCGTTCTCCTCGTGCGGTGCTGCTGATGCCTTTACCCTACCCCCCTAGGGTATTTAGTTGTCAAGCCCGGCGTAGACGAAAGCCCGGTCCGCGATGGATTGCGGACCGGGCTCGCTGGTCGAGGATCAGGAGGCGGGGTAGGTCACCAGGGCGACGGCCGGAGCCGAGACCACCTGTACTTCGGCCGCATCGGAGACCTTGATGTGCAGGAACCCGCCCTCGATGGCGATTCGGACGTCATCGACGCTGCGCACGCTCCGCCCCTCCCGGTCCAGCAGGGAGTAGCCCTCGACCAGGACGACCTTGCCCGCGGACCGCCATTTCGCTTCCATCACTGTGCCTTTCGTCGGGGCCGTGGGCGGGAAGTCGAGTTCCGGCTCGGCGACGTGGTTGAAGTAGTTGGACAAGACGTTCAGCGCGACATGGCCGACGATCTCGCTCAGTTCGGCATCGCTGATGCCGCGTGCGCGCGCCGCGGCGAGCGCGGCGTCGTCGATCCGGCCGCGGGAACGCAGTACGTCGCGAGCGAGGCGCAGGATCGCGTCGGCGTGCGGGTCCTCGGCGCGCGCCGCGCGGGTGTCGGCGATCGCCTGCTCGGTGAAGCCCATCCGCTCGGCGCGCATGGTGTGCGCGGCGGTGCAATAGTCGCAGCCGTTCTCGTCGGCGACCAGCAGTGCGAGTTGCTCGCGCACTCGAGTGGAGAGCTTTCCCCTGGTCAGTGCGTCGCGCAGATTCAGGTATCCGCGCAGTGTGGCGGGACTGTTCGCCATGGCGGCGTAGAGATTCGGGACGCGGCCCAGCTGGCGCTGTACCTCGGCGAGCAGGTCGGCTTGCTCGGCATCGGCGGAGTCGGGGGATACAAGGGGCAGGCGGGACATCGAAGCCTCCAGCTCGAACAAGATGGTACCGATCGGTGCCGAACTTGGACGGTACTGATCGGTTCCGTATTGGTCAAGCCGGATGGTACTGATTGGTTCCGTTCTGCTACCGTGACGTCATGGCAACTCAGGCCAAGCAGCGTCTGCTCACCACGGCGGAAGAGCTCTTCTATGCCGAAGGCATTCGAGCCGTCGGCATAGACCGGCTGCTCCAGGAGTCCGGCGTGGGCCGCGCGTCCTTCTATCGCCACTTCGCGAGCAAGGACGAACTTGTCGTCGCGGTGCTGGAAGATCGTGATCGCCGGTGGCTGAGCTGGCTGCGGGAATCGGTCGAGGCGAAGACCGTCGATCCGGCCGCCCGCCCGCTGGCGGTCTTCGACGCCCTGGCCGACCGATTCGCCCGCAAGGACTTTCGCGGCTGCGCGTTCATCAACACCATGGTCGAGGTCGCCGATCGGGAGAGCGCCGCGCACCAGGTCGCCGATCGGCACAAGCGGCGGGTGATCGATTACCTGTCCGAACTTCTCGCCGAGGCGGGTTGGTCCGATGCTTCGGGAATGGCCGCAGAACTCGCGTTGCTGGTGGACGGAGCGATCGTCACCGCTGTTCGTGAGGGGAATCCGGATGCGGCCTCCCGGGCGCGTGCGATCGCAGAACGTTTGCTCGCCGCGCGGTAGAACTTCCGATCGCCGCCGGTCCGATGCGGCGACTCGGGCGACACTCGGTTAGCGCTGGACCTCGGTCATGAAGTGCGTCAGCGCGGTGTGCACCGCCGCCGCGTCCTGCTGGCCGAGTGATGACACATTTGCTGACCACAAGTGATCCCTGGGGCTCCCGTCAGGCCGAGTGGAGACTACGCGCGGTGGGTGAGGTTTCGGTCGTGGCCGGGTCGGGATAGGTGCCGAAGAGGCGGTCGGCGGTGCCGGAGCTGGTGACCGTGAACCAGTAGTGCTCGTTCTTGTAGTGGTGGTGGCGATGGTTGCGCCACACCGCCCGGTAGAGCGAGCGCTTCGGCTTGTAGTCGGTGTGGATCAGGTAGTGCGTCCACTCGTAGCCGAGGCCGAGCAGGGTGATGGTGATCAGGAAGGTCAGTCCCAGGCCCGCGCGGGGGAAGGCGAACGCCGCCAGTGCGATCAACACGACGACCAGCACCGCCAGCGTCCTGGTCGGGATGAAGATCAGCGGGATGTCGCGCGGATCCACGTGATGCTCGCGGTGCTTGCGGGCCAGTTCGCTGTCGAGCGCGATCGGGCCGAGCCGCCGTGGCCGCCAATGCAGCACGGTGACGTGCACGATCCATTCGAAAATCGGGAAGAACGCCAGCATCACGGCGGGCACCAGCAGATCGGTGGGCTGCCAGTCGCCGACGACGATCCGGGCGATCAGTGCGCCGACCAGCGTGGTTCCGATCATCCACGGGGAAGGGTGCCGGAGGAATTCCTCGAATGCCCGACCCAGGGTGAGTCCGCGGCGCAGCGCTCGCTCGTCCCTGCGCACCCGCGCCCGCGCGTCGACCGATTCCCGGTCGGATGTCTTGGATTTGGTCATGATGGTTCCTAGCTGTGCGTGACCGGCGGTCCGCCGAGGACCTCGATCAGAGCGGTGGTCGCCGGCTCGAGCAGCGCCCGAGCGGTGGTGGCGGCCTTCTGCGGCCGGCCCGCCGCGATGGCGGCGGCCAGTTCGCGGTACGCCTCGACGTTGCCCACCTCGGCGGACATGATCGGGGCCAGCGCCGCGAGCGCTGGTTCATAGGCGGCGCGCAACATGTTGAACATCAGCCGGAAAACGATCGAGTCGGCCGCGTCCACGACGTGATCCCAGAACTCCATCGCGTGCCGCTGCTGGGCGATCAGGTCCGGTTCGGCGGCGAGCGCCTCGACCGAGCTCTCCAGCAGAGGGCGAATCTCTTCCGCGCCGACTGCGCCGACCCGGCGCGCGGCCAACTCCGCCACCTTCGGCCCGTTGTGCAGGCGAGCCTCCAGAATGCTGCGCGCGACAGCGGGGTCGAGTTCCCCGGCCTGCACCAGCAACCTGGGCAGCACCTCGAGCCCCGCACCGCGCCGATAGTCCAGCACGGTCGTCGCGTCTCCTTGCCGCACGGCCACCAGCCCGGCCGCCGCCAGCCGTTGCAGCGCCTCCCGAACCGCGGGCCGGGACACCCCCAGCGCCTCCGCCAACTGCCGCTCACTGGGCAAGGTCGCCCCCGGCGCCAGCTCGCCACTGAGCACATCCGCGGCGATCTGCTCGAACACATCCGCCGACACCGACCGTTTGACCACAGGTTGCAACGCCATGCGTCTACTGTGCGCCGAGTTGGTCAGGAGGTCAAGTGGTCAGACCAATCCGAAGGCCGCTCATACGGCCGGAGCTCCTGCATACCACCTAGCCGAAGGCGAACACCGACATAAGATCCGTGCTCCGAGCAGGTCACCGGGTTTGACATATTCCGCACCCCAGCTCCGAGAGCTGTCGGTCAGCGGCAGCTCGTGCTGCTCCTCCGAGCCGGTCGATCACCGGCCCGAGAGCGTACGCTGTCGCCGCCGATTACTCCCTCCGCGCCAATCGAAGTCGACACGACGTTGTCTACGATGCCTGCGCCGTTCGATTTCGCGATCACCCTGCCTTCGAGGGTGTCCGGTCCGGACACCTGAGCCGTCCGGACCGGACGCCAGCTTTCGGCCATGACCTGTGTGTTGGGACTCAACTGCGTGTCGGCCCGCGATCCGACTCGAGTTGGCGAGCTGCGGGAAATTGTACGGTGGAGAGCGGCCGACCGGTTCGAGGACGAAGGAGCGGACTGGCACGCCGCAGGCTCTTGCCGAGCTGTAAGTCGAGTAACGGGGAGTACGGGGAGATGCGCGCGAATGACTGATGAGGACCGAAGTTCCGGAGCAGGGGGAGACCACAACGAGCTCGACGATATGTTGAGCCGTCAGGTGGCAGCCGAAACAGTCGAGGTTCCGTTATCCCGATTGCGTTTGGGCTTTTCGCCTCGGAAAGACGGTGAGAGCGAAGCTCATGTCAAGGCATTGGCAGAAACATCCGATCGGTGGCCGCCAATTGTCGTGCACCGCTCTACGATGCGTGTCGTCGACGGGGCTCATCGCCTGCGTGCTGCAAAATGGCGCGGTGACGCGACAATTCGGGTGCGCTTCTTCGAGGGTCACGAGATTGATGCGTTCGTGTTGGCGGTCAAGGGCAACGTAGCCCACGGCCTGCCCTTGACTCGGGCCGAACGTCTCGCGGCGGCAAGTCGGATCATCGAGAGTCACCCGCAATGGTCGGATCGATTGGTTGCGTCGGCAAGCGGCGTCAGCCCGCGGACTGTGGCGACATTACGAAGTTCAACCGGCGACGAGCAGCAGTTGAACGCGCGACACGGCCGCGACGGCAAGATACGGCCGCTGCACAGCGCCGAAGCGAGGCTAAGAGCGAAAGAACTCCTGGAAGCGGATGGGAACCGGTCGCTGCGGGAGATCGCGGAACAGGTCGGCCTATCGCCGGCGACAGTGGCGGACGTGCGCCGCAGATTGGCGTGCGGCGAGAACGCAGTGCCCGACGGGGCACGGTCCCGGCGCCGCCCGGGCCCCTCTCGACGAGATCTTGTCGATTACGGTCGTGTTCTAGGACTGCTTCAACGCGATCCCGCTTTGCGGGCGAGTCAACTCGGCCGCACGCTGCTGCCAGTGCTGAGCCTCGACCTGTCCGACCATTCGGCCAGAGACAACGTGCTCGGACGCCTGCCCACGCACACCGTGATGTTGATCGCGAAGGCAGCAGGCGGGTGGGCGCAAGTGTGGAAAGACCTTGCCGAAGAACTTGCTGCCGAGGTTGATCAGGGTCCCCCGACATTCGAGGCGGACTCCGGAGCCGCCTGAAAGTCATCCATCCGCAGGCTGGAAGTATCACGATGTCAGCGGCACAGATCGACTGCGAAATATAGCGGTCTGTATTTGCGATTCAGTTCGAATTCCGAGCGGTAGCACGCTCCCGATGTCGGGATCGACGGACGGCACGTCGCGCTGCCACCGGGCGGTGTAGCTCTTGGGATTCACCATGCCGAATCGTCCTTACCTGTAGAAATCTCCGGTCCATTCCCATGACTGTTGAGTACGTAAAGTTGGAATCTTGACAGAGGCAATGGGCCATGTGATCGTAAATATCCTGTGCTGTATTGAAACAGTACAGAACGCCTATTTCTCGAGAATTTAAGGGGGTGTTAATATGAGCCAGAACAAGAACGATCTGCAGGCCACTCAGGAACGTGCCGGCTTCGCCAAATTCATGGAAGCGATGCGCGAGTCCGATCCGGTCTGGCAGGACCGAGTGGTTACAGCCTTCACGTCTAGCGTTTCGACGCGGGACTGGGCGTTGCTGACCGACGAGATGCGTGCTCAGGATTGACGCGCGAGTTGGCACGGGGGTGCGTCAGCCATCCCCGTGCCAGCTATCGGACCCTCTTCCCGGGCGCCGGGAAACATCGAATTCCAGCAGAGCGAGAGCGAGTAAGAGATGCAGTCGTTCACAGTGAAGCCTGTGCCTGTGGAAATACGCCACGACGACAATTCTGTGATCGCGATTCTCAAGCTGGTAGGTCAGGCCTGCAATATCGACTGTTCGTATTGCTACGAGCGGCGAAAGCCCGACCAGGCAGGTGCCTTGAATCCCGAACAGGTTCAGCACTTTCTCGATCGGCTGGGCTCCAGGAGTGTGCACTGCATCCTGCACGGTGGAGAACCGCTCCTGCTCGGGAAGCGAAGAATGACACCGATTCTGGAAGTATTGCGGGATTGCCCGACCGTGGAGTCGGTGACGATCCAGACCAATGCCGTCAAACTCGACGCCTCCTGGCTCCAACTCTTCGACGAGTACTGCCCCGACTTGACCTGGGGAGTGAGCTTCGACGGCTTGGGGCCGCAGTCGAAGTACCGCATCGACTACAAGGGAAGATCGACCGATGCGGCCACGCTGGCCGGCATCAGGCTGCTCGGCGATACAGGCCATTCCTTCGGTCTGATCTGTGTTGTCACTGCGGCTCATATCGGTGGCGGGCGCGAGTTCGTCGAGTCGGTGAAGGACTTCGAAGGCCTCGCATCGGTCAAGCTACTGCCCTGCTATGACCAGGACGTGGCTGTGCGCCCACGTGCCACCGTCAGTGGAAAGCTCATGGAGCTGTACGCGAGCGAGGGGGGCGGTAGCGGCGGCCGGCCCGGCTGGACCATCGGCCCCGCCGACTACGCGCAGTTCGTCGAGGATGCCCAAGACGCATGGATCTCCTCAGGTGCATGGCGGTCGTTCTCGTTGGAGCCCACGGTGTCGATAGCCAACAACCTGTCGGGCCTGGAAGGTACGTACACCGACTACTCGTTGACGAAGGACGGACAGCTCCTGACGCTCTACCCCGGTGGCAGGGTCGCGGGGCACGACCGCGGACACGAGTTCGCCCTCAATGAGACCACGACCGACCAGATCGATGAGTTCCTCGAGACGCAGTTGGATCAGGCCGGTGCCGAGTGGGCGCCATTCCTCGAAGAATGCAAGGCCTGTTCTGCCTGGGCCGGCTGCCGCGGCAGTGAACTGTTCATGCGCAAAGTCATGCGTGATGCAGGTCTTTCAGAGGAATTCTGTGATGCTCGCCGAAAAATCGTGGGCAGTGTGGACCGGTTGCTTCAGAGGAGCGAAGAATGAGTGAGATCAGCCGCTTTCTTACGGTGGACGACGAGATTCGACAATTTCGTACGCGGCGGGCCCGATTCGTCCGGAACGGGCTCGAAAGTCTCGGACTCGACCACCCCGTAATTCGTGGGGACGAACTCGCCGACTACGCGATCGCAAACGAAGTTGCCTTCCACCTCAGGGAATCCATCGAGAACTCCCAGCATAGCGAAACCGAGTTGCGCGCATCCGCCCATGAGCTATTGGACCACGGAGCTAGGGCCTTGGTCTCGGTGGATTCGGTCAAGGCATTGCAGTGCACAGGGCTCGACGAGGATCAGTGCATGTTCTCCCGAGGAATTGCCATCGCGAGTCCTTCCGCGCAGGAACGAGAACTGTTGGAGAACGCCGTGCGGGTGCTCGAGCGAACCGGAAACCTGCAGTGCTTCAGCGACACAGTCGGCGTCGTAGCGGTTCTCGGCATCGCGACCCCGGGAGCGCCAACGGCTACCTGGGCTACGGGAGGGCTTCCGTATGTCGTGCACCTGCACCTCATGCCACGAGCCGAGCTTGTCGCTCGCGACTTGATTCACGAGGCGACACATGCCTACTTGAACGACTGGCTGGCCTCGAGGGGGCTGCGTCTCGACCCATACACGCCCGCCTTCTGGTCGCCGTGGAAGGACACGAAGCGGCCACTGTTCGGGTTTGTTCACTCGATCATGGCCTTCTCGATCGTGACCGCATTCCTGGCGAGCGTGATGTCCGACGATAGCTCGGACTGGTCCTGGCTGCGCCCGTTCCACGGTGCGGAGAGGGATCGGCTGCGCAGTTGTGAGGAGTCCGTGGCATCCGCTGTGTCGATGCTGCCCGACGACCTCGGCAAGCGCGTCGCGGCCGTCTATGCGCTGGCGGTGGAATAGAGCATGTCCGTCGTGGTTTCCCCGTGGGGCGAGTTCAAGCCGGAGTACGGCTACGCGTGCGCCGAGTATGGCCCGGACGGCGCCGAGCGTGCCGGCGCGGATGGCTTGGCCAGTCTGGCGGGCGGTGAAAGGTTCACTCTCCAGACCAGAGTGAACTGTGGATCCATCGCGAAGCTGGTGACCGCACACTTCGTGACGCGGCTCTGGAGCAGTCGAGATGATCGTGAGCAACTCCGCATCGGTACTCTGCTTCCCGGACTTCCGGGCCCGTTGCGCGACGTCACTGTCGAGAGTTGCTTGACGCATACATCAGGACTGTGGGACTTTCGGTCGCTGATACCACTGTTCGGCGAGAGATCGACCTTCGCATACGGAGTGTCGGATGCATTCGAACTCGCGATCAAGCAGACGCAACTGGTGCCGGGCTTCGAGCGGCAATACAGCAACACCAACTATCTCTTGCTCGGGGTGGCAATCGAACGGGTGACCGGCGCCCCGCTCCAAGATCTCGTGGGGGATTGGCTGGGCGCGGACGTCGGCAACTTTGTTACCAATCCACGTGCAGTTGTGCCTGCGCGGGCTCGAGGTTATGAAGTCGGCGCGAACGATGATGTACTCGAATTCGGCTCGTTCGTTGACGGGAGGGGTTCGACCAACTTCTGGGCCAACGCCCAAGAGTTGGCCACGCTCATCGAGCGCATAACGAATGGCTTCAAGACCCGGCCGGTTTATGGAGGCCTGGCGCTGAGCAGCGGTATGTTCTATGCCGCCGGCCAGGACGGTGGATTCCAGGCTGCGGCCGTCATAGACGCGAATAACACGCGCTGCCACGTTGCGCTCACGAACAACCCCGCGCTGACTCCGCTGAATATCATGGCCACGCACACGGGCCTCCGGGTCGGAGGAACAGAGACGATGAGCCGCGAGCGTGAGCACGTGGCCGGCGGTCTGCTTGCATTCGAGGGAACGTTCGCCGCTGCTTCCCTCGGTGTTCAGCTGTCCCTCGCGGGAGCGCCTGACGGCGCACTCGTCGTGAGCGCGGGCGACCGAGTGCTCGGCAGACTCGAGCGCGAGACCCCCGGCTCATTTTCCGATGGCCACCTGGAGATCGTCGAACGAGGCGACACGATCTATCTGTCTATAAACCACGCGAGGGGAATACCGCTCGATCGGGTGTCCCCTTGATGGCAAGCGAGCCGTCGGCTCGGCAGCAATTCAATTCAGTGGAACGGAAGTGGATGGGCGTGGCGGAAGTTCAGGTCTCCGCAGATTCGATTATGTCATTGGAGAGGGAGCCCCTTCCGGCTGCCCTGCGTGAGCTGGGAGCCGGTCTGCTCCGCGAGCATTACAACACGATTGATCGCGATCGATTGTTGTCGGTGTACGGGGAGCTGATGGCCAGTCTTTCGCGGACCGAGCACGGCGCTGTCGTCGAGCTGGGGTGCTACAAAGGCGCGATGTCCGCGTGGATGCGGGCACTTCTGGACTTTTGTCGTTCGACGCGCGAGATTCATGTATTCGACTCTTTCGAAGGCCTGCCACGACCATCGGAGATCGATGGTGACCATCTGAAGGAAGGCGATGTACGGGCGTCTCCAGAAGATGTGCTGGAGCTGCACGATCGGTTGCAGATGAGACCCCCGATCGTTCACCCCGGCTGGTTCGAGGACACGCTCGTAGAATTGCCGGACCAGATAGCTTTTGCTTATATTGATGCAGATTTCTACGAGTCTATGGCGTGTGCGTTGAGAGCGGTGCTTCCACGGCTGGTACCCGGCGCCACAGTGATCATGGACGACTATGCGGACTTGGCCAAGAATCCGCACGCCTGGGCCGAGATGGCGGGGGTAAAGAAAGCCTGGGATGAAGTCACCGCCGGCCGCCTGGAGCTCGATGTGATTCTCGGCTTCGGCGACCTGGCTTTCGGGGTGCATCGTGCCGGATGGGACTTACCCCTGGACCAGAGGATGACATAGCCATGGCTCGTATCCACGTGCTCGTCGTGGGTGCCGCCCTTGCCGCCGATTTCGCGAGGGCGCATCCAGAGGTGCACACATCGGTTCTCTGTCACAAGCCTGCCGAGCCAACGTCGCCATGCATTTTCCTCCGCGAAATTTATGTTGAGCGTAATAGTGCACCGACGACGTGGCTCGACAGCGCGAGAGAGGTCGATAAGGCATGTCCTGTCGACCGCGTGGTCGTTTTCGGCGAGAACGAGCAGATAATAGCTGCCATTATCGCCGCGGATCTGGAGCTGGACGGCCACCACAGCGTAGATGTCGCAAGGGTAGTCGCCGATAAGATCGAGATGCGCAAGAGGCTTTCAGCCACCGGGCTGGGCACCGTGGATTTCGCGGAGGCCGCGGATCATCGAGCGATTGAACGGTTCGCTCACGGGCAATCGCAGAATCGCTGCCTCGTCAAACCGGCTATGGGGACTGGCAGTCGCGGGGTTTCGGAACTCGTAGACCTACGCCAGTGTGCGGAAGCCTTCAATCGGGCACATGACGTGGCCCACCCCGTCGCCGGCACGCAGCGCGTAATGGTCGAGCAGTTCAAGCCGGGGCGTCAGTTGAGTGTGGAGTGTATCTCCGAGGCAGGCGAGCATCGCCCAGTGGCAATCACGCAGAAATACACTGATGAGCGGACGTTCGCCGAGGTAGGGCACTGCGTTCCGGCTGACCTGTCGACTGCGGAGGCCGATGCGGTCGTGACGGGCACAGTCGCCGCCCTCCGCGCGCTAGGAGTGCGGTACGGCCCGACCCACACCGAGCTTGTTCTCGGGAAAGCCGGCCGAGTCGATCTCATCGAGACGCACACTCGCCTCGGTGGTCACGGAATCCCTGATCTTGTAGCGGATGCAATCGGTATCGACATGTATGACCTCACATTCGCTCAGGCGGCGGGCGCCTCGGTGATTGAGCGCGTACCCGAGGTCCTGCCCCGCGCTGGATCCAGCCGGGCGGTGTGGTTCGGGTATTCGCCTGTTCGGGGGCGTGTCCGCTCTGTCCGGAGTGCGGCGCAGTCCGAGGCCCAGGTCGAGGTGCTGGTCAATAGCGGTGATCTGGTGACCGCGGATATGACTCGTTCCTCGCGGGTGGTAGCCGCACGAGCGTCCGGCCCGACTGAGGCGGACGCGATGAGAAAGGCCTCCCAAGCCGTCTCGGAAGTGACATTGATAATCGAGTGCTCGATGACCGCGCAGCTTCTGGGTTACTGATGTCCAGCTTGACATTTCGGGCGGCCAGATCGGGCGCGCGTCGATGTGCGTCCGGTTCGAGTAGCCGACCGAGGCCTGATAGCAGGTCGATATATCCAATTGGGTCGAACCCGAGGAGGGGGAGGACAGGTGCCGAGTTCGGGGCAAGAGATACACAGTGTCGAGCAAGCGTGCAGACCGCCGGAGGCGGCCGAGCTGTTGCATCTCATGGAGGACTTTATCGGAGCCTCAGACGGAGCATATGTGACCGGCGGCCGCAGAGTCGTTTCGGTGCACGAAATTCCGGGTCATACCGGCAGGGAAGCAGCGGCGATTTATGAGCCGAGGGGGCGTATCGAGTGCGCGGAGATTCCTCCGGCGGTGGAAGAGATCCTCGATGACATCTTCGGCAGAAACCTTTCGTCTATTCAGTACGTCTACCCCGATGCCGTGCGTAACAATGGGTGGTTCTATGTCGAATATGGCGTCGGTCAGTTCGTCAATCCTCACGTCGACTATCATGGACGGATAGGAGACCCCTGGCCAGGTGTCCTGGCGACTGTCTCTTTATCGATTCACAATGCCGACGTAGGCGGGCAGTTCTTTGTCGAGTCGAGTGGCGATAGTTCTGTGTGGGAAGAGCCGCACCGCGCGCGGCGCGGGTTGGACTGGAGCACTCCATCCTTCCGTGATCAGCGCCGCGTTCGCTGGACGGCCCAGCATGAGCCAGGTGACATGCTGATCTGGGGTTCTCAAGTCGTTCACGGGACGGTGCCCGTCCAGGCGGGTCGCTCGTGTAAGTTCTTGACGCAATTACTGACTGCGGAAACAGAGGGAACTGATGTCTGACAAGGCGCCACTGTGTATCGTCATAAATGGGCCATCTGCCGCCGGAAAATCGACGCTCACAGCAGCCATTCAGGATCGTATCGAGGAACCGTTGCTGCGGTTCGGAGTGGACGAACTCTATCGTATGGTTCCAGGTCAGTGGGCTGGTGGTGTAGCCAACGCACGTTACGCCGACAGAGGTTTCACCTACCAGGATGTACCCGACGCTCCAGGGGTGCGTCGAATCCATAACGGCGTCGATGCCATATCCATGCTTTACGCGATGAATTCGGCTGTCGTGGGAATGCTCAGCGCCGGCGTAGGCGTGATCGTGGATGGTCAAGCCTTCGAACCCAGCGTCAACCAGGATCTGGAGGATCGCCTCCGTGAGCTGGAGGCCAAGGGAGAAGCGCGGGTCGCGATCATCGAAATCGGCGCGGCCGACGACCAGTTGGCGGACCGGCAGCGACGTCATGCACATCCCGTTGGGCTATCCCTTCATCACAACACTCTTCCTAAGCAAGCCGCTCGGCCCGATCTGATCGTGGATACGACTCGGATGACATCCGCTGAGGTAGCCGATCTAGTGTGCGACTGGATCGAAAAGGAATGCTCCCAGCGTTCGTAGGCTTACTCGGGGTGGGCGTCGACATACGGCGGAATGATCTAGTTCACGACGGTCAGGCGGTCCTTGTGAACTGAACGATACTGATTACAGGCGGGGGCGCACATTCCGGTACGGCATCAACTCGACCGAATTGTGCCCACCGCCGAGCAACGGATGGTCCGCGGAAGCGAGTAAACCGCGTCCATTTTTCGGGGGGATCTTTAATTGTCAACCATCGGCTACCCATTCATACTTTCGTCGGGAATCGCGAGCTCGCGGCTCGAAAAAGTCACGCGAAGCATATCCCCAGAAGCCAGTGCGCGCGCAAAGTATTACCTGATACAGAATGGGTTCACCATCATCGGCGAGAATAGTCGAAAGCATGTAATGGGGCGCGGTCCGGATACCTTCTGTAAGTCGATGACTCCCGACTCGGCGCACCGTTTGGAAAACTTCTACCCCCTGTTGCAGCGCGCTGCGCTGCCGGCCGGATTTGTGCCGACGCTCCTAGCGATCGACTGCATCGACGATGAGGTCAGTATCGCATACTTCGAGTATGTCCACGGTGAAGGCGGAACCGCGCGCGACACCAAGGATTGTCTCAATATCTATGCGGCATTGCAGGAATCAGCTGCGCGGTACGGCACCGAATCGACGAGGGTATTGATCGATGCCTGCCACAACGAAGTTTCCACCTGGAGCGAAGAACTTCTACAATCATGGGATCCAGTCCACTGGACCGATCCCAAAATTCTGCACTGGGCTGGGGTCGACGCTCGGGCCATGACCGAAATCGGCCTTCCGGCGCTCCGATCTGTGGCGAGTCTGCTGACTGCGCTCTCACCCGAGGGAATATGCGCCCCGGTGCATGCTGATCTGTATGTAGGAAACTATTTGCGCACCTCCACGAAGCAGGCAGTTATCTTCGATTGGGACGAAGGCTACTGGGGGCTTCCCGGTATGGGATTGCAAATCCTTGTTCGTGAAGCGATGGACAACGGCATCGGTGGCCTCGATTACAAGGACCTCCTCGAGCTCGCGCCGGCATGGGTCGAGATGGGAATCAGTGAGTCCGACTTGGCTGTCAGAACGCTCGCCAGCGCGGTCATCGAGATCGCCGGCGTAAGGCAATCGTTGACGGAGTGGCGAAGGCCCCGGGAGCGGCATGCCGCGTACCTGGCGGCTTGGGCGTGCCGGTATGAGTGGGTCATCAAGAGGGCGCAGCTGTGCTGAGTGGGCCGGCGCTCGGCTCATCGGATGATCGGCACGGTGAGACCAGCTTCGACGCGCCTGTCACGTAGGCGGCGCCGATGCGGGAACCGTGGCGTAGCGGGCGGCGCACAGACAACCTACTGGTCAGCCTGCAACTCGAGTACGCAGTTGCGGCGATAGTCGGTGAGCAACATCTTGTTCCGGTGGTCCATGAGTAAGTCGCGCGGAGCATCGGGCACTTCGAAATCCCCGTCACGCCCACAGGCGGGAGCGAGGCTGCCGCTCCAGGTCCACCGCACCAGCCAGTCCTCCCCCAGGGCGACTACTTGGCTGTCTGCGTCGACGATCAAGACATAGTCGAATGCTGTGTGGACAACACGAGGCTTGAACAGGCGGTAGCGGTTCCCGGCCGAGTCGAAGAACTCGTTCCTCCGCCACAGCACGGTGCCGGTCGCAGCATCCACAAGTAGCACGGTGTCCATCTCCGGATCCACGATGACTACCCGATCGTCGAATACAGCTGCTTGATGCGGATCGTTCAGACCTGAGACGACCCACAAGGCAATGCCGTCGCAGCCGACCCTGGCTACCCACCCGGAAGCGCTGTCGACAACGAGCAACTCATCCTCGCCCAGCCATCGGCCATCATGAGGGTCCGAGACGACAAACGAGTCATTGCCCAGGCGTACGACGCCGAACTCATTTTCGATCGAGCCGTCTCGACCAACAACAATGAACCGCGAATTCAAGCTATCCGAGACAACGAGGAGACCACCATCCGAAATGCGAGCGCTCCGCGGCCATCTCAGCGCCTCGGTTCGCCCGTCGGCACGTTTCAGCTCGCGAAGCTGCCAGCGCAGGCCACCGTCGTCGTCCACGCCGATGACTCGGTTGTTGTTCGTGTCCGCGATGACCAGTTCACCGGTCGCTGCCCGATCAATCGAGCGGGGCCTGGAAAGCACCAGCCCGGTGGCAGCGGGCCCGCCCCACCGCGCTCGCATGCTCCGCAGATCAGTACCTAGTACCAGCACAGAGCGTGCTCCCAGATCCGCGACATAGACCTTGTCTTCGGCGCCGAGGGCGTGCCGGGGATCGATGAGATGCGCACCCTGCTCCGTGCCGCCGAAACTGCCCAGCACGCTTCCATCTCGGTCCAACCGCAGGACACGGTGGTTTCCACTGTCCGTTACCAAGTAACGGCCATCCGAAGCGGTCAACCCGGTAGGGGTGTTCAATCCGCGCAAGTCTGAAGCCGGTCGCCCGAAATGTCCGGTCACGCACTCGAGCCGGCCATCCGGGACCAGCCGCATGAGCGCATGTCTGCTCGTGTGCACGAACAGGACGGCACCGGAATCACAACAGATACCGGACGGGACGAAGTGCTCTCCCTCAGGCGGCCGATATAGCCAATGGAAGGACCCGCTCCACGGGGAGAACGAAGCGATTCCGCCACCTATCTGCCGGCCGTCGGCGCTTTCTACCGAGGCAACGCCGAGGATCAGATCCCCATCATCTGAATAGCACAGGGACATGACGGCGATGTCGGCTGGTGCTCCTACGTCTCGAGTAGAACCGTCCTCACAAACGTGAAGCAATGCCCATGAGCCGCGGTTGTGGGTTCGACCGAACGCGAAGAACCGGCCGTAATCCGGGTGCCACGTCACATCGAAGATGTAGCTCCCAGAGGGGCCCTCGACCTGCAGGCCTGGTCCGGACGCCAAAGGTGTGATCCACTGCCGGGTGACATCTATGGCGAAAACACGGCGGGAATGCGGTTCTTCGAGAAGCCGCCCGAATCGTGGCAACGAGTTGTCGGCAACCCACCCCACGATGGGCTTGCCCACAAAACTTCGCTGTCTCATTCATCGACCTCCGGTGCGCAGGTGCATCTCCAGCGATGCGACGCCGCGGAGCACGAGGTTGGTGCGGAACCGGACAGGAGCGGCGCTCACGGGCTCTAGCCGGGACCAGAGCGGAAGCAATTCCGCGAAGAGGATCTGGGCCTCCAGCCGAGCAAGTGGCGCACCGAGGCAGTAGTGGATTCCGGTGGAGAAGCTGAGGGGGGCACCCTCGTCTCGCGTGATCGAGAAGCGGTCCGGATCACTGAAGTGGGTTGGGTCCCTGTTCGCAGCACCTAGAAACAGCAGAACCTGCTCCCCCTTACGAACGACCTGTCCGGATACTTCCGCGTCCTCGAGCGCTGAGCGGCCGACCAACTGGACCGGTGCGTCCCAGCGGAGCATCTCCTCGACGGCGAGCGGGATGCTACCGGGGTCCCGGTGAAGCAGTTCTACCGAGCTCGGGTGGGTCAGCAGTGCGTGGAAGCCATTGGCTATCAGGTTCGTGCTGGATTCATAGCCCGCAACGAACAAGAGCAGAAGCATCGAGATCAGTTCTGCCTCGGAGAGCTTCCCGCCCGAATCCTGCACTCCGACCAGGTCGCTGATCAGGTCCTCCTCCGGCTTCGCCCGCTTGCTGCGGATGAGGGAGGTGAAGTACTCCTCGACCAATTCGGTCGCCCGGTAGATCTCGTCCAGATTTTGTGAACGCGGTAGCGGGGTATCGAACGCCTGGATGATCCTGCGAATATGCGGAATCACGTAGTAATGACCATCGCGTGGAATCCCCAACAACTCGCTGATGACGAGCGCCGGAAGCGGTATAGCCAAATCGGATACCACGTCGAACTTGCCGGTGATGCCTCGTAACAGCTCGTCCACGATGGCTGTTATTCGTGGCCTGAGATTCTCGACGACCCTGCGTGTGAATACGTTCGAGACAAGCCCGCGCAAGCGGGAGTGCTCCGGCGGATTCAGCTCCAACATGACAGGAGCGCGCTGCGCGACTCGCGGATATCGCTGTCTGAAAGCCTCGTACTGTTCCGCGGTCGTGAAATCAGCGGGGGTCGTGGCGGGCGCATGTCCGAACCGCCGATTCTTGAGGATGACCTCACAGTCGAGGAAGCGTGTCGCGACAAGCGATCCCATCGCACTGCGGTGCAGGCCAGGCTTGGCCAAGAGCTCAGCATACGACGGGTACGGGTCCTGGCGTCCACGCTCGGTGGACAGCAAGACAGCGAGTGCGCTATCCAGCGGGTCGAGATCGAACGCGTCGAGGTTCACCATCGCTGCGGTCCCATCTCGTGCAGACTGGTTCTGGCACTGACGACCGGCCGCTTGTGCGACCCCGCCGGCAACCGCCGATCGACGATCTGCATCAGCACCCGGCCTCGATCATCACCGTCGCGGCCAACGACTCGAGCACGCGACGACCTCCGTCTGGCCATGAGCACACCAGGTAGTCCCACCCGGCCTCCTGCCAAGCCGCCACGCTGCGACGGACGTCGTCCATGGGTTCGGTAACAGACAGAGTGGAGGCCCGAAGGATTTCCGACGGACTCCTGCCTGCGGCCGTGGCGAGCTCGTCGAGGCGACGCATATACGGCTTCAACGAGGTGGGCGTTCCGTAGGCGTGCCATCCGTCGGCGTGCCAGGCCGTCATGGGGAGTGTGCGCCGTGGCCCGGTGCCGCCGATCCAAAGCGGTGGCCGTGGCACCTGTACAGGTTCAGGAAGCAGGCGGGCTTCGCTGAGCGACGCGCCGACACCGTCGTACGATACCCGCGCGCCGGAGAACAGCCGATTGAGAACCTCGATGGTATCCGCGAGTAACTCGAATCTTTCAGCGACGCAAGGGAAGGGTATACCCAACGACTTGTGCTCATCGGCGTTCCATGCGGCGCCCAGCGCCAAGTTCAGGCGACCGCCCGACGCATGGTCCACCGTCATCGCCTGTGCGGCGAGCAGTGCGGGTTGGCGATAGGTGACGGCGGTCACGAGCAGTCCGAGTCTGATTCGATCAGTCAGGCCGGACAACGCGGCCAATGTCGTCATTCCCTCGAAGGTCGCGTCTACGTGTTCCTCCGGATTCGAGGCGAGGTGATCGAATCCCCAGGCACAGTCGAATCCGAGCTCCTCGGCAAACCTCACCCGCGACACTACTTCGCTCCACGGCATGTTCTTCTGGGCAATATCGATCCCGAAACGCATTCCGTCCTCGTCTCACACAATCCCCGCCGTCAGGCGCGTGCCAGCTACTACACGGCGAATGTCAACCCGTCGATGTTGATCACCGCCTCCCCACATCGCCATCCCGTTGGTTCCCGGCGGTGGGTCTTACAGCGACGCCGCTGCGGGGGCCGACGAAATGCGTGATAACCGGAACGTGTTCGGCAATGCGGGAACGCTCCGATTCACCTCGCAGAAGAGAATCACTCGCCGGGCGAATCGGCAGCGTGCATCGCAGAAGACCCCCTGGGTGAGCGGGATGACCCCATCCTCGTCCCAATCAGACCAAATCCACAGTCCGACAGTCAACGTAGTTGCGGTCAGCCCTTTCGCGGCAGTTGTCGGGTGGCGCGTAAGGCTTGGCCGCGAGGACGAGTCTCAGTGCTGTCCAGTTGTCGGAACCTGCCGTCCACCCATGTCGGCTGTTCAACCGCTGGTGGTCAGCAGTTGAACAGCTGACGTAGCTGTCGGGGTCGGGCATCAGCCAACCGTCCATGTCGCGGCCACCACTTGGGTTCAACAACTGTGCGATGCAGGCGACGAGGGCAGACCGGCTTCGAGATCGGTCTGGCCCAGGCAATATTCATAGATCTCGTGTCTTCGGCTACCTGACTACTGATCCGCCGGCTCAACCGGATGTGACAGGTTAGTCGTCGCCGAGATCGCCGATGCCGAAATTTTGTGATACGGGGTGAGAGTGCGGCGGATGCAAGGCAAACCGATTGCTTCTCGCCGACAACGATTCAATTCTTACTTCGTTGACATCGAGCACGCTGCTATGTACTTTTCTGGTAGCACTGGGGAGGCTGATAGTATATGTTCCGCCAATCGGCGCCACTTTTTCTTCACGAACTCGCTGCCAACGCTGCCGCACAGAATCCGGATAAAGTCGCGGTCGCGGATCGGAACGGTTCATGGACGTATGCGGAGTTGCACAGCCACACTGTGGAATACGCGACACACATCGCTGCGGCGGGCGTGCGTGCCGGTGACCGGGTTCTGATCCGCGCCATGGCCGAGCGCTGGGTGATCGCGGCGATCTATGCCTGCTCCCGCATCGGCGCGATGGCCGTGCCGCTCAATCCCGATCTGCGACCGACGCAATGGGAGCAGATCAATCGGGACGCGGAGCCGGCACTCGTGATGAGTGATCCCTTGCCGACGGCAGGCCTGGCGACGGCATGGAAACCTGCGTCGCCGGAAAACTTCGATTCCGACGCGGTTGCGCTCCTCCTGTATACCTCCGGCAGCACTGCCGCGCCGAAGGCTGTGGTGTGCGCGCACCGCTCGATACTATTCGCGACGTCTGCGATCGCCTCCCGGCTGAATTATCGGTCGGACGATGTGGTGCTGTGCAGGCTCCCGCTCTCGTTCGACTACGGCCTCTATCAGACCTTTCTGACAGCCCTCTGCGGCGCGACGCTGGTACTGTCCGGACCCGGCGACGACGCTGGTCTACTGGGGATCATGCGCCGCCATGGCGTGACTGTTGCTCCACTGGTGCCATCCCTCGCGACGATGCTTGCGCGGCTCGCGGTACGGGGCACGGTGCCCAGCATTCGCCTGTTCACCAATACGGGCCAGGAACTGACGCCGCCACAAATCGCTGCGTTGCGCCGGACGTTTCCGTCCGCAGCCGTTCAACTGATGTACGGCACCACCGAGTGCAAACGGATCACCATCGGGCAACCCAACGAAGACCTGGCCCTGCCCGGCTCGGTGGGATCGCCGCTACCCGGCACCAGTGTGCGGATCGTCGACAACGATGCGCGTCCGGTACCACCGGGAGTGGAGGGCCAGATCACGGTTGCCGGACCACATTTGATGAACGGCTATTGGCGGGACGAGGAGCTGACCGCACGGATCTACCAGGAGGACGCCGTCACCGGCGAACGGGTGCTCCACACCGGTGACTACGGGCACATGGATGAGGGTGGCAACCTGTTCTTCCACGGTCGCCGCGATGATTTGTTCAAACACCATGGCGTACGCACGAGTGTTGCTGAGATCGAGGCGGCGGCATCCGCGGTGCCGGAGGTCGATGAAGCCGCTGTGGTGCCACCGCGCGGTGATGACGAAGCGGTCCTGTTCGCGGTCACTGTTCTGGAGCCTTCTGAAGTCCTGCGTCGACTGCGCGACCGGCTGGACCCGCTCAAGGTGCCGACGCGGTGCCAGACATTGTCGCGGCTGCCGCTCGGGCCGAGAGGCAAAATCGACCGAACCGCGTTGGCCGCTTTGGTAGATGGTGAGAAAGCGCAAGCCGCTCATGCCTGATATCGCCAGCCTGGCCAGGCAGTATGGGAGCCCGCTCTATGTTTACCAACTCGACGCGGTAGCACGGGCTCTCGCGGATTTGCGGGCCGCCCTGCCAACGCAATCGGTCGTCTACTACTCGCTCAAAGCCAATCCGCACGTAGCGGTGGCCCGGGAATTGCGGAGGTCCGGCTGCCGAGCGGAGATCAGTTCGCCGGGTGAGCTGGCGGCTGCCCGGAATGCCGGCTTCCGCGGCGAGGACTGTCTCTACACCGGCCCGGGCAAGACCGACTCCGAGATAGATAACGCGATCGCCGAAGGGGTGCGACGCTTCTCCGTCGAATCTGCCGGCGAACTCGACCGCATCGGTCGGGCGGCGCTGGCGCACCACACCGAAGCAACAGTCTTGTTGCGTGTCAACGGAACCTCTGTCGGAGCGAGTGGGCTTCGGATGACCGGGACCGAGTCCCAGTTCGGGGTGGATGAGAAGCAGGTGATCGCAGATCCCGGACGTTTCATGAATGTGCAAGGAGCTCGCCTGGTGGGATTGCATCTGTTCCCTCTCAGCAACGCGCGTGACGAGAGCAGCCTGATCGCAGCCTTCCGGGAGAACATCGCCCTCGCCGCACGGTTGCGCGACCGGGCCGGACTGCCGCTGCTCGTCGTCGACCTCGGTGGCGGATTCGCTACGCCGTACGCGCGGCCGGGGCGTCGGCCAGGGTATCCCGGTCTGCGCAAAGCCTTGGATGCCGCGCTGGACGAAGGTTTGCCTGGGTGGCGCCATCACGAAGTCGAGATAGCCTTCGAATCCGGCCGGTACCTGGTCGGCGACAGCGGTCGTTTGGTCACCACCGTCCAGGAGATCAAAACGAGCGGAAACAGCACATTCGTGGTGCTGGACTCCGGGATCAACCATCTCGGCGGGATGACCGGGTTGGGGAGGCTGGCTCGGCCGTCGGCCACCCCGGACCATGCCGGTGGTGAGACCGCGACAGTGACACTGGTCGGGCCGCTCTGCACCCCCGCCGATGTACTCGGTCGCGATGTCGAAGTACCCGCCGTAGCTCCGGGCGATCTGCTGGTCGTGCCCAATGTGGGTGCCTACGGGTTGAGTGCGAGCCTCGTGGCGTTCCTGGGGCGGCCGGCACCCACAGAGATCGTCCTGGCGCACGACAAGGTGGTGGAAGTGAGGCGGATGCGCCTGACTTATGAAAGCTTTCCCGTTGCGGAACCGGTAGAGGAGGCGTCGTGACGAAAGCCGCTGCGCTCGCCGCCGAGCTGGCTCCGGTGCTGGCCCAGCACGCTGCGAAGGCTGACGCCGACGCCGAATTCCCCCGCGACAGTGTCGAGGCGCTCCGCGAGGCGGGCCTTTTCGGACTGCTGGTCCCGACCGAGTACGGCGGAATGGGTGGTGACCTCGGAGACATGGTCGAGGCGGCGGCCCTGCTGGCGGGCGGTTGTCTGTCCACCGCCATGATCTGGGCGATGCACTGCCAGCAGGTCGACACCGTTGTCCGCCACGCAGGTGGTGCGCTGCGGGCGGTTCTCCTTCGCCGCATCGCCGTGGACGGGTACTACCTCGCCTCGGTGACCACCGAACCCGGCAAGGGCGCACACCTGTTGACCGCGAGTTCCGCAATTGTCAGCGAGGACCAGCAGCTGTTGGTGCGGCGCGACGCGCCCGTGGTGACCGGTGGTGAGTTCGCCGACGGCTTCTTGGTCACCATGCGCGCGAGCGCCCACGAACCACCCAACCGGGTCAGTCTCGTGTATCTGGACCGCAGCCAGGTCGAGGCTCGAACGGTGCGTGACTGGAACGCGATGGGCATGCGCGGCACGCGTAGCGTCGCAATGGTGCTCTCTGGCACCGCCTCCGCCGACCAGTTGATCGGGGCCGCGGGCGGGTTCCGAGCGGTGGCTGTGGACAGCATGATCCCGGCCGGCCATCTCGCCTGGTCGGCGTGCTGGCTGGGGGCGGCTCGGGCAGCCCTGAACTCCATGGCTTCGCTCATCAGATCCTCGGACCGTCCGGCGAGCATCGACATCGACAACGATCTCGTCCGGCACCGACTCGCCCGCACTCGCGTCGATCTCGAGCTGTGCGGTGCCTATCTACTGCACATTCGGAACGAGGTGATGCATCGAAGGCGCGCCGAGCAAGGGATGGATGAGTATGCCTTTCAGATCAAACTCGACACGCTCAAAGTGGCCTCTTCGGAGCTGACGTTCTCGGCAGTGGACCGCCTGGTCCAGCTCGGCGGCGCGATGACCGGCTATCAGCGCGACGCACCCGTGCCGCTGGAGCGTCATTTCCGTGACTTGCGGTCGGCCAGTCTCAACTACTCCAACGACCGTCTACTTACCGCGATCGGCACGCTGACCTTGCTGGATGGAGCCGGCTCCCTCGCAGCCGGTGTCGAATCCGGCCCAGGTCTCTGTCAGGCGGAGTCGGCCGAGAGGGCCTGAGACGAGGAAATATACCGAGCGGCGTGGCCGCTACGGCCCATTCAATCACGGTAATAAAGGAGTTCGCATGAGTCGGCAGCTGTGGGCCGAACCGTTCGAGAAGATTTTGCGCACCTATCTACCTCTCCTATCGGTGGACACAGAGGTGACTCCGGATATGAACCTCGCTGATCACGGCCTGGACTCGATGGCCACCGTGAGGCTGCTGCTCGACCTCGAAGAGACCTTCGCTGTCATGATCCCCGACCATCTGCTCTCCGTGAACACCTTCGCGACGCCTGCCGGACTCTGGGCGGCCATCGACAGCCTGCGGGACGACAACGCGGTCCAGTGATGCGTCGACTGGCGCAGCTGCCGGACCCAGTGACACAGCACCGTCTCGGCGGGCGAATCCACCGTGTTTCCACCGGCAAGGACCAAGCTTCCCTGCGCGCATCCACCCAAAGACCGTGAAACGTGGGCATCACCAATGACATCGCGACCGCACGTCACGGATCGTGCTGCGCGCCAGTGGTCATGACCTCGAATAACTTGGCGCGGTAGTTCGATCCTGGCGGCCTAGCGGAGCCCCGGTCGACTCTGATCCCGCGGGGTGGCACATCGATGCCTACCTGGTGCGCTGGCTGCGCGGAAACCGCAAAAGGCCTGGGGCGGGTCATGGTGACCCGCCCGCATATTCGTCCAGTGGGCCTGTGAATTGCGCCCGCTGTCTGGTGACCAGGCCAGCACGAGTCGTGCAACGAGATGTGGTTCGCGCGATTTTGTGAGAGCCGGGCGGGAACTCCGCTTGCCCGTTTCAAATCGTACGCCGAATCACGGTGTAACTCCGAGCGCCTCGGCGCGTGTACATTTCCGTCACCCTGGTCCTGCTCTATCAGGGGACGTACGAGCACCTGCTTGCGGTTCCACAGTTATCCGTACTCCTCGGCGCAGACAGCTGTCATCGGTACATATATGACCATGGCATTGGGGGGCGATGTGCGATTTGTGCGTGAATGTCATAGGGCCATGTCCGGTCCGGACGGTTATTTCACGCCGTTGTCCTTCGGTTATCCCCGTTCGGTGCGTCGTGGAGATTGCCACCGCCTCGGTGCGTGCCTAGAGTCGAACGCGAGGGGTTGTTCGCAAGAATTCCTCCCGCTCAGTAGTCGATCGGAGGTTGGCTATCGGCGTGGATCGTGCTGCTGGCCCGCCGGATTCACTTTCATGGCGGCTCCGCTCGGGATGCGGTCGATATCGTGTCGATGAGTTGAAACGAGTGCCTGCTCACGATCCGACAATCGCGCGGGCGGCGGGGGCGTAATTCCGAAGTGTCGCCATGTTCCCAGGTAGGTTTTCGGAACGTCCGCCGGGCGTGAAGAAAAAATCCCTTTCCACGACAGCTTCGGAAGGAGGTGAAATATTATGCAGATCGACTTCGAGAAAGTGAACATCGAGTTCATCGATGATCTCGACCTCGACGACATCGTCGGAGGCCGGGTAGTGCCTTGCGTTGGTGTCTAGTGCCGTCCATGTGTTCGTTACATGCCACCAAGGGCCCCAGACATGTCTGGGGCCCTTGGTGGTCCCGTTCGGTCGCCGAAGATTCATTGACTCGAGGTCGTGTATGAAGTTTCCCGTTCTCGCCGGTCAGGCGGACTTGCTGATGGGGCAGGAGAAGGCCGAGCATTCCAGCAGTCCTTTCGGATTCACGATGACGTTCCCGGATCACGTACGACCGGAGCATATCGTCTCGGGAATACAAGCGATTGTCCGTGGATTCGCGGCACTGCGGCTGAGATTCTCGGGGTCGGCGTCACATGGGTATCTCCAAGAGGTCGAGCCGTACGACCAGCATGAGCTGGCAGTTGAATTCCATGATGTGTCGGACGCTACCGCCGATAGGCAAGCACGCTACGCAAGAAGCATTCTTTACAGAGATACCGTCGAGTGGAATCGGGACCGTCGCGGAGTCTATAACTTCGTGGTCGTCAAAGGTTCGGCCGACAAATATCAGCTCGTGTTCTCGTTGCAGCATGTCGCAATCGACCGGCCTTCGATCGTGCTGGTGTTGAACGCCCTCCGATCGTCTGTGCTCACCGCCGCGCAAGGCGAAGATCCGGTGATGCCTCCCGACCGGTACGAAGCCGCGGTCGGCGGGGTGCTCTTGACACCTGCGGCCGATACGGCGGCAAGACGTCACTGGAAACGTGAACTCGATCTACCCGACGACGCATTCGGCGGGCACCTGGCTTTTCCTCCTGCGCGCCCGCGAACACACAGGGCAATCCTCGCGGGTGAACCATATGTCGAGCTCAAGCGGACCGCCGGGTCGGGGGCGTGGGGCCTCTCCGCGTTGTTTCTCGATCGTCTGGTTTCCGCCTGGCGAAAGCACCAGCCGCGGACAACTCTGATCGATGTCCTCTACACGGTCCGTTCGGAAAGACTGGCGAACCAAGTCGGCATGTTTTCGACAATTCGTCCAATTATCATCGACTTCGGCGCACGGACATGGCGAGACAGAATAGCCGGTCAGCTGATTCGTACGGCTGCCCACCAGCAGATCGACAGCCGGGAGCTGCGCAACCTCGAACTACGACAAGGCATACCGAAGCGTCCCTTTCCGGTGTTCAACTACATCGATGCCTCCAGGCCCAGCAGCCGGAGCAGGCAAGCCGATGTCGTACCCACGGAGAGATTCAATGCGCCGTATGCCCTGGCAAGGCCGATATCTCTGCAGATCAGCGACACCGGAGAGGCTTTCAACATCACTGTGGAGACGAACTCCGCTGCATTCTCCGTCGAAGAGTCGGCGCACCTTTTCAGTCAATTGGCGGGGCAATGACACAGGACATAGTTTCGGAGAAAGATGAAGAATGCCCGGGTAGACCCCGGTTCCGCAAGTCTTCCCTCGACCGGTACGGCCGCTCCAGCATTTTCGGAGCGGTAGCGTTCCGCGCCGGCCGTGATCCGAACAGGCTAGGTTTCGTCCTCCGGGCTGTCGAGTCCTGCGATGTGCCCTTCTACCCGCAGATGACGGCAGCGGACTGCGGTCCCGCGTGTCTACGCATGGTCCTTGCCAGCCGTGGCGTTCACGTACCCGCTCAGCAACTTCGAGAAGAAGCGGGCAGCGGTCGAAACGGGGTGTCCGCATCGAGGTTGCTGGAGCTCGGCCGGCGGCACGGGCTGGATGGCCGCGGAGTGCGCACCAACCTATCCGGCCTCGCGCATCTGGCATCCGGTTCTATCCTGTTCTGGCGATTCAACCATTTTGTCGTGCTGGTAAAGGCCACCCGGTCTCACGTTGTGATCATCGACCCGGCAGTCGGGCGTCGAGTTATCAGCTGGAGCGAGGCCGATGTCGACTTCACCGGCTTGGCTTTGGAGTTCACAGGCCACACAACAACCGACCGACCTGAAACTGAACCCGCGGGTAAGAGCAGTAGCAGAGCCCTGGCGACAGCCTTTCTCCCGCGAACTCCCAAGTGGCTGGGAGCCCTGGCCGCCTCCGCTTTGCTCCTTGTTTATGCGCTGACCTTTCCTTTTGCTCTGGCACGCATGGTCACCGCTGGTGCTGATGCGTTGCAAGGCGGCATTTCAGGCCAGCTGCGATGGGCTGCGGTGCTGACTTGCGCAGCCGCTTCTTTCGGAATACTGCACTTCACGCGCTCGCGGTTGATCGTCTCGATACAGAGCCTTCTCGAAGAACGTGCGGCACATCAACTGATGGGACGCCTCAGCCGACTGCCGCTGGAATTCTTTCACGCCCGGCACCCAGGTGATCTGGCGCAGCGGGTCCGGTCCACTGCGCGACTCAGGCAGATCGTCTCGGTTACCACGGTCGGCGCTGTATTCGACGCCCTACTGGTCATCGGGTACGTGCTGGTCATCGGCTACCGAGAATTCTGGTTATCGCTCGCAATAGTCATCTGCATCGTTTGCTTCGCACTCGTGACGACACTGTCGTGGCAGCGACACCGGCAGCTGGCCTCGGATGTGCTCGAAGCTCGCACCAGGTCGTCGAACGACCTGCACGAGATCCTCACCAATATGACGACCGTGAAGTCGTTGGGTGCCGAAATCATCGCGCATGCTCGATGGCTGAATTCGTTCGCGAACGAACTCACTCACGGGACGAGGCAGCGGCGGCATGCGGGCATGGTCTCGTCATTCATGGCGACCATACAGTTTGCTGCACCGTTGTTGGTCCTGCTCATAGGGGTGTCCGTCGCCGTGCGCAGCGATGCGGGTCTGTCCGCTGCGGTCTCGTTAGGGGCCTTGAGCTCAGGGTTGTTCGCGTCGCTGTCGAACCTGTCGTTGGCATCGGCTGCACTCGTGGAGCTGCTGCCCGACCTGTCTCGGATCGATGACGTGCTGACGAGCCCCGTCGAGCGGGGCGGGCTGCGAGGCATGGCGCAGGAAGATCGGCCACCGTGCATCCGGCTGGAAGGCGTCTCGTACACCTATGCCGGTGCGACCGCAGCATCGGTCCATGAGGCGACGGCCGAGATTTCATCCGGTCGGCTGCTGCCGATCATCGGACCATCCGGATCCGGGAAGTCTACGTTGGGAATGCTGATCGGCGGTTTGCTGAGTCCGACCGCGGGGCGGATATTGATCGATGGGATCGATCTGGCCGAAATCGACCCGATCGCGTACCGCAGCCACATCGGCTATGTCGACCAGAACAGTACCTTGATGTCGGGGAGCATTCTGGACAATATCAGATTCAGCTGCCCGGACGCTTCGCTCGAGGAGGTAAGGTCTGCCGCACGTCTTGCTGAGATCGATGATTTCATCTGCACCTTGCCGATGAAATACGAGACGCTGCTAGGTGCTGGTGGCGCCGGTGTTTCCGGCGGTCAGCGGCAGCGTATGGCTCTGGCGAGAGCGCTGGTGAAAAAGCCTTCCCTACTGATTCTGGACGAGTCCACCAGTGCCGTCGACCCCGACACCGAAAGCGCGATCCTCCGTAATATTCAGGATCTCGGAATCACGACGATACTTCTCGGCCACCGGGCGGCGCTGACGGTCGGCGCCTCGAGAATCCTGAGGATGACGGACGGCGTCGGCGAATTGATGGATCTTCCCGGAGATTCTTCGCCCCAGTAAAAAATATCGAATCGGTCGTAACGAAGTCGGCGGCGCGATGAGGAATTCTGAAAGGTTGTGTCCTATGAGTGTGCTCTCGGGCGATCTAGCCAGTGAACTCGAATGGTGCATGTTGAAGCGGCTGTGTGCCACGCCTATCTCTGACGCCGCGGAAGGGTGGATAGAAGATTGGCTCTCTCCACTTACCGCGGGACGAGCTGACAGTATGACCCTCGTGAATATGGCGATCAGGCAAAAGGTGGCCGGAGCGCTTGCCACTCTGATTGAACTAACTGATAGAAAAGACTTGTTCTACCCGCAAGTGCGAGAATTCCTCAGAACTAATTTGAACGCCAATCGCATCCGGAATCGGGTGTTGACCTCGGAAGCAGTTCAGATCGCCGGCGCACTGCAGGAAAGGGGATTTCCGGCGTTAGCGACAAAAGGCGTTGTGCTGCAGTATCTGCTCTACAATGGCGATGGGTCGCGGCGGTTGTCGGATATCGACTTCATGATTCATCCCGAAAATAAGCATGCCGCCACCACGGCATTGCTGGATCTCGGATTCGAATTCGGAACCTATGACCGTTACACTCATCGAATCAACCCGCTCAGCAGGGAGAACGAGCTGGTCTATCGGATGTACCCCGACCATTTGCCGCATGCGGTAAAAATGCGAGATGACCCTTTGGTGCCATTTGTCATGGTGGATTTCGCATTCAGTCTCACCTGGTTCCAGTCGCCCTGGCAGGTTGATATGGGTCGCGCGCTGGCTGATCCGATGACGGTACTTCCTAGAGAAGATTTTGCCTGCGCTCAAGGCTTTTCTGGAGCTATCAGTTCACTCTCCCGCCCTTTCCTCTGGCTGTTTACCGTTCTTCATCTTTTCCGGGAGACATGGATTGCGCGGGACGCCCTTCAGGGTGGGTCTACACTGGCGCAATATCGAGATGTCATCCAGTTGTGGAAAATTATGACACCCGAGGCGAAGTCCGAAGCTCGCCGTATCATGATGGACAGTCGAACGGTGTTTCCTGTCAAGTGGATTTACGAGCACACTGATAAATTGTTCGGGACAACGATATGCGATGAGCTGGACATCGGTGATCCACTCCCCGAATATCTTCTTGATACCGCCCTCGGCCCGAGCGACACGGTCCTGACCTGGTGCGACACTCTGGAGCACCGGCTATTTTCAGGGCGGGCAGCAGAGTTTGTCCCCAGTGGAACAATTCGTCTCGAAGATCTCGCGTGGTAATTCCGTCGGCGACCTGCCAGGGTGCGGGGCTGCGCCGCCACGGGGATGCGAGGTGGGCAGCGTGATTTCAAGGATCAGCGTATTCGCGAAAGAATAGCGGCGAGTCGCGCCGCTATCGCAAATCGAGCGGCGAGGTGAATTCGATGGGCGTTCATGTTCTGGAGTCGGAGGTGTCCCGGTCGGGCGATTACGCCCGGTGCGGACGTGGTCTCAGCGACCGCGACACCGCCGATCCCCGGCTTTATCCGGCTTGTCCAAGCACGGACCATATGAGCACCCTGGCCATCGGTGCTCTGTCCATTATCCAGGCGCCGTCACCCGCCGGCCGGAGCGGTAATTCCCTTCCCCGGTGGCCGTGAGAACCCGAAGACGCCGGTATGGTTATACGCACCTCGGTGGCCACGGAGGATCGAGCTTCTCACAGGGGGGTGGGGATCCCTCCGCAATGTAACTTGCAGTCGGTGATTGTCCTCCTGGTTGTATTGCAGGGAAATTCAGGAGAACGATCGGACCCGGAAGGATTATTCCAAAGAATATGATGATCCCCATGGGGCGTCCAACGATTTTGCTCATGTACAACTCCTGTCGCTTGATTTACTTCTATTCATGCGAGTGATGTTGAAACGGACTCATCAAGGCGCTGCGATTCGATGGGCGTGGAGAACGACGAATCGGTGTGTTGAAAGGTTCGACTGATCTCGGACCGCCTTTACCTTGACAGTTGATACACCTGAACCGATCGCCTCCTCCCGACACCTTTTCGTCGCCGGTGTGATGTCTCGCGCCAGCGGTCGACAGGGACGCGGGTCGCCCGCGCTCGGCGGCGCTGATCTTTGCGGTAGTTCGGGGGCGGTGCGCGCGGGGCCGCAGGTAGCGGGTGGGTTTCGATGGCCGTGCTCACGGCTGGGTCTTTGCCGGATATTCGGGTTCGCGGAGAAGCTGAGCTGGTTGTGCCTCTAGTTCTGCTCTGGCAGATGCGCTGAGGAACGCGGTGGCGATGGTGCTCACTGTGGAGTCGGCATGACGGATTGCGGTGGTCAGCCGGGTGCTTCGATAGAGTAGGCCAGGGTCTCGGCGGGCGGCCGCCCATTCCGCGGCGTCGTCTTCGATGCGCTGTCGCCAGATGAGTTGTGATTGGTTCTCGGTGATCCAGCCGCGCAGCCGTTCCCACTCCAGCAGTGCGTCGTGCACAAGGTAGGCATGCTGGGACTCCAAGGTGATCAGCCGCGCATCCACCAAGCGGTGAACAAGCTCAGGACCGGTGCTGGTGCAAGCGGCGATGCGAGCGAGTTCCTTGGTCGGTGTCCGGCAGCGGGTGACGGTGCTGTCGCGATGGACGGTCACCAATGCAAGCAGAATGTGGCGCGTATCGCGCTGTTCTGCCGACGTCGACGCCTCCCAGATCTGTTCGGCTATTCGACCAACCACTCCGGCCACGCCCCCGACCCGATGATAGGCCGCGAGTTCCAGTCGACTTCCGAACTGACAGGCCCACATCGATCGCATGGTCGCCGACAGCACAGGTAGGACACCGGCGTTGATGGTCGGCCGGTCGCTGCCCGGTCGGCCTCCTTCGAGTTCGGTGACAAGTAGTTCTGCCACAGCGGGATCGACTGCGATTCCGCGTGTGCGTGGTGGCCCGATGATGGCCGACATCAGCTCCTGACGACGTGGGTGGTTCAGTGTGAAGCTGTTGTGCTGTACGGCATGCGCAAGCCACGGACATTGCAAACAGTTGACGACCTGGTCAGAACGCACCGCAACGAGGACCGACGCGAATGTCGACACCTGCTTCAACCAGATCAGGAACGCCTCGCGGACCGTGGCATCGACCTCGGGCTGGTACAAATGTTCGAATTGGTCGACGATCAGCAGCAGCCGACGGTCACCGGCCCATCGCCGCACGGCATCGAGATCAGAACCCGGTCCGCCGAAACTATCTGTGGCACGGAATATGCGCTTCAGCGAACCGAGAGGATTGTGGTCTGCCGCAGTGACAGCGACCGCCCACTGCGTCGATTCCGCGCTCAGAGCCGGAATCACACCCCCACGTAGCAGCGCGGTCTTGCCGATACCAGAAGCGCCGGTCAGCACGATGACATCGGCATCGCGTTGCGAACATGCCGATGTTCGGATCATTTTCAGGATGGACGCAATGGCGCGCTGTCGCCCGAAGAAGGCGGGATCGTGCCGTTCGAAGAACCCATCGGCATCCGGATACGGCGGCTCGGTCGCGGTACCAGATGCGGTGACCGGGGCGCTGCGCGCCGCTGCCCACAACGATCTCCAGGCGCGTAGATGCACTGTCCCGGTCACTGTTCCGGCGCGGCGTCGTGCCCGGGCGCCCAAGACGTTCAGCACCGGAGCCAGTGATTCGAACCGCGCCGGAACGTTGCGTCCGTTCATCCAGTCGCTGATCCTCTGGGCTGTTGCGTGTGCTGAACGGGTCTCGCCGTCGGCATCGCGCACCTGCTGCTGGGCGAGCGTGGCGACATGCCGCAACGAGGGAGCGCCCGCGTCCCGATGCAAGGCGGATAGTCGTCGTGCGAATTCCTCGCGCGCGGACGTGCCATGGGTGGCGTACTTGGCTATGGCGGATGATGCCGGCTTCATGTGTTCCCCCCGAAGAGTGTGACGACCGCGTCGTCGTTGACGACGGGATCGGTTGTGTCTCTACAAAAGGCTTAGACGACGGCCGGGTTGATTCAGTTCCATCGAAGTGCGGATGTTTTCGCTCCCGCCAGCAGTACGCCTCGAGGGCGCGGAGGTGCGACCAGCCGGTCACCATCGCGGTACGCCGCCATGAACCTGCACCGTCCTGTGTCCGGTCCGGACGGCATTTGCCTCTGTATGACCTGCGCGGTCGTTGTCTGCGACACGATCCTTCAGTTGCGGTTGCCGTCAGCTGTGCCCTAGCGTTCCTGCCGCGGTAGACGGCCGTACCACGACACACCCGTCCACCAGACGCGACCGACCTCCTCGCACCGGTCAGTCGATTGTGGATAAACCCACACGCGCAGGCGCTGTCACACAACGAACCGAATCCGCATGGAAGTGGATATCAGGTCGGGTCGGACCCCTGGATGGCGGAGAGCCAGATCGTCGTGGTGGCGGCGACGGTAGCGGCGGCGACGAAAGCGGGCAGGCCGCCGTCGTCGATATAGACCCATAAGAGAGCGGCGATGGGCGCGGCGACGGTGGATTGGGCATCGAGCAGGAGGCGGCGGCGCGGGCGCATGGCCATCGCGGTGTGGGCGACAGCATCTTGGTCGGGGCGGCTGGGGTTGTCGATCAGGCGGCCGGGAGGTTCGGCGTTGCGGATCCGGCCGGAGGGGTAGAGGCGTTGCTCGCCGAGATGGATCGTGCGGCCGGTGAGCTTCGCCTCGGCTCCGGGGAGGGTGGCCAGCGCCGGGTCGAAATACACGGGAAGCCAGTACGGACGGTCGGTTCCTTCGATTTGTAACCACGACCGGTTGGTCAGGCGGTGCTGTTGCCGGATGCGTGTGACTCGTACGGTCTGCGCTGAGCCGGAACGCCGGAACGGCAGCAGGCCGAATGCGAGGACGAGCCGGTATCCCGTGTACGAGATGATGCCGAGCATGACGGCCGCGATCCCGGCCACCTGATCCAACGTGCCGAACGGCGCCCAAGCGGCACAGACCGCGAGGGCGCCGCACGTCACCGCGACCGGATAGGCCAGCGGGTGGCCCGATCCAGAACTCACTTCAGGAAGCCGACCTTGGTGTAGTCGCGCGAGGCGAGGCCGAACGCACCGTAGTTCGCCAGGTCGGTTCGGGCCGCGTAGGTGCCCGCCGCCTGGTGCAGCGGGATGGAGTAGCCCTCTTCGAAGATCATCCGATCGCACTCGTTGGCCAGCTGTATGGCCTTGTCCGGGTCGAGCTCGGAAAGTGTCCGGTCGATCAGCGCGTTGAGTTCCGGGGTACCGATCCGCGCCTTGTTGCCCTGCAGGTTGTTCGGATCGTAGTAGTAGATCTGCCGCAGTCCGCTCAGCGGGAGAACGCTGCCGTTCCAGCTGAATTGGGCCAGATCGAAGTTACCGGGGTCGATGACGTTGGTGAACAGCCCGGTGCCGGGCACGGTCTGGATGCTCAGCTTCACTCCGACCCTCGCGAGGTTCTGCTGCACGATCTGCGCGGTCTGCACCCACTGATCCTGCTGGTACATCACGTCGCGGAGTTCGAGCCTGCGACCGTCCTTCTCGCGGACATCGCCGTTGAGTTTCCAGCCGAGGGCGTCCAACATGCGGGCCGCCTCGTCCGGGTCGTAGGCGATGGGCGCCGCGTTGTCCTGGTAGCCCTTCTGCCCCGACACGAAGACGTGATTGTTCAGCGGCTTGGGATCGTCGACGACGCCGTGCTGCGAGGCGGTGACCACTCCCTGCCGGTCGATCGCCTTGGAGATGGCGATTCTCAGCTGTGGATCGGCGAGCAGGGAACCGGGTGCTCCGTTGAACGTGATGTGCGACCAGGTCGGCTCGGGCGTGCGCCGGATGACCACGTTCGCGGCATTGCGCGCCGCGCTGACGTTCTCGATGCCGGACATGTAGGCGATATCGAGTTCGTTGTTCTGGATCGCGGGCAGCCAGGCCGAATGGTCGAGCACGCTGAAGGTGACGGAATCGAGCTTCGGCGTATCGCCCCACCACTTGGGATTGCGCCCGAGCACGATGCGATTCTGGCTGCGGTCGATGGAGGTGACCACGAAGGGGCCCGCGCTTTGCGGCAGCCCGTTCCTGGCCGCGTTGGTGAAGGCGTCGGGGGTCGCGGTGACCGACTTCGGGTACAGCGGGCTGAACAGGCCTTGCCATTCGCCATACGGTTGGTCGAAGGTCACCACGGCTTGCCGGTCATCGGCGCCCCGCTCGACCTTGCCGACCCGTTCGAAACCACCGGTGGCCGAGACGAGGAACGCGTTGTCCTTACCGCTGAGCGCATTCGCCTGAGACCGGAGATCCTCCCATGTGATCGGCGAGCCATCGGACCAGACGGCCTTCGGGTTGATGGTGTACTCCACCTGCTGCGGGCTGTTGCCGGTCAGCTTGATATCGGTGAAGAAGTTGTGGTCGACGCTCAGTTGCCCCGCCGCGTCGCTGACGAAGGCGGCGGGCATCGTCGCTTCGGCTATGTAGAAGACGGTTTCCGTTCCGCCGTCTACGTGCAGATAGTTGAAAGTCTCCGGAAAATTGGAGAGTGCCAGCCGCAGGTTGCCGCCGTCGCGCAGTTCGCTCGGGTCCCTCGGGTTGATGTCGTTGGTGCTGCCGACCGTGCTGGAGCCCGGGGTCACTCCGTTGTCATCGCCACAGCCGGTGACTGCCAGCCCTACGACGACCAGCGATAAGGCCAGCCGGGCACACGCAGAGGTAATCCGCATGGTGATCCTTCCTGCTCGTTGCGTCCTACGGAAACGACCTCACTTCTCGAAGCCCACCCGGAGGTAGTCCGTGGAAGCCAGCCCGAAGGCGCCGAAGTTGGCCAGGCCCGCACGGACCGCTACGTTGCCGGCCGATTGCGCGACGGGCACCGAATGACCCAGCTCGAAGATCATCCGGTCGGCCTTGTTCGCAAGCTCGATCGCCTTCTCGGGGTCGAGTTCGGAGATGGTCTGCTCGATCAGCGCGTTCAGTTCGGGTGACCCGATCCGCCCCTTGTTGCTGAGCGTATTCGCTGGGTCGTAGGCGTAGATCTGGGGCAGCGCGCCGAGCGGGAAAATGCTTCGTTGCCAGCTGAACTGAGCGATGTCGAAGTTGCCCGGGTCGATGACATCGGTGAACAGGCCGTTGCCGGGGAAGGTCTGGATTTCGAGTTTCACCCCGACCCGAGCCAGATTCTGCTGCATGATCTGCGCCATCTGCACCCAGGTGTCCTGCTGAAACATCACATCCCGGATCACCAGCTTCCGCCCGTCCTTCTCGCGGACGTCGCCGTTGAGCTTCCAACCGAGTTCGTCCAGCATGCGGGCCGCCTCGTCGGGGTTGTAGGCGATCACCGCGGAGTTGTCCTGGTAGCCCTTCTGCCCGTCGAGGTAGATGTGGTTGTTCAGCGGCTTGGGATTCTCCACGATCCCGTTCTGCAGCGCCGTGACGACGCCCTGACGGTCGATCGCCTTCGCGATCGCGACGCGCAGGCGGGGATCCGCGAGAATCGACCCTTGCGCTCCGTTGAACGTGATGTGCGAGTTGGACGGACGCGAAGCGCGACGCACGATGATGCCCGGTGAGTTGGTCGCGGACTTGACCTCCTCGATGCCCGAGATATCGATGGCGTCGAGTTCATTGTTCTGCAAGGCGTTGAGACGGGCCGAATAGTCCAGCACGCTGTAGGTGACGGTGTCCAGTTTCGGCGTCTCGCCCCACCATCTCGGGTTGCGGCTGAGCACGATGCGTTGCTGCGCCCGGTCGACGGAGGTGATCACGAACGGTCCCGCCGACTTGGCGAGCCCGTTGCGGTCACGCTCGTTGAACGCCTGCGGCGTCTCGGTCGATTCCTTCGGCATCAGCTGACTGAACAGGCCCCGCCAATCCGCGTAGTGCTGTCCGAAGGTGGCGATTGCCTGGCGGTCGTCGACGCCGCGCTCGACGCCGGCCAGCCGGCTGTAACCCTGGGTCGCGGAGACCCGGTATTCCGTGTTGCGGCCGCTCAGCGCCTCCGCCTGGGACCGCAGGTCCTCCCAGGTGATCGGGCTGCCGTCGGACCAGACCGCCTTGGGGTTGATGGTGTAGACAACTCGCTGCGGGTTGGTCTCGGTCAGCGCGATGTCGGTGAAGAAATTGTGGTCGATCGACAATTCGCCTGCGGCGTTGGAGGTGATCGGCCCTGGCAATGTCCAGTCGACCACTTCGGAGAGGTCATAGTTGCTGTCGACGTGGTGCGAATTGAACGTCGCGGGGAAATTCGTGATGGCCAGACGCAGGTTGCCGCCGTCGCGCAGTGCGCTCGGCTCCTGGGGATTGATGTCGTTGGTCGAACCCAGCGCGTTGGAACCCGACTTCACCTCGCTGTCGCCCGAGCCGCAGCCGACCAGTAGCGCGAGCGCCGTGCCCACCGTGAGTGCCCGGACGATCACGGTCGGTGTCCGCCGCCGGCGGTTGCGGGTTGGCTGTACTGGTCTCATTTCACGAATCCGATCTCGGTGTAATCGTAGGACGCCAGACCGGGGGAGCCGATATTGGCGAGGTCCGCGCGGGCGCCGAAACTGCCGTCGGACTGGGTCAGCGGCAGGGAATGTCCTTCCTCGAACACTTTCCGGTCGACCTCGTTGGCCAGTTCGATCGCCTTCTTCGGATCGAGTTCGGTCAGCGTGCGCTCGATCAGGGCGTTGAGTTCGGGCGAACCGATGCGACCGTAGTTGCCCTGTAGGTCGTTCGGGTCGTAGTAATAGATCTGCCGGATGTCGCTCATCGCGAAGGCGTCTCCGGAGAAGATGAACTGCGCGGCGTCGAAATCACCGGGAATGATGACGTCGGTGAAATAGCCGGCGCCGGGCTTGGTATCGATGGTCAGCCGTACGCCCACGCGGGCCAGGTTCTGCTGGATGATCTGCGCGATCTGGATCCACAGCGGGTCGTTGTACATCACGTCGCGGATTTCCAGCTTCCGACCGTCCTTCTCACGGACGTCGCCGTTGAGTTTCCAGCCGAGCGCGTCGAGTTCCCGCGCCGCTTGGTCGGGGTCGTAGGCCACCGGCGCCGAATTGTCCCGATAGCCTTCCTGACCCTGTAGGAAGATGTGATTATTCAGCGGCTTCGGGTTCTCGACCAGACCGTTCTGGGTCGCGGTCGCGATACCCTGCCGGTCGATGGCCTTCGAGATCGCCACCCGCAGGCGCGGGTCCGCGAGAATGGAGCCGGGAGCGCCGTTGAAGGTGATGTGCCGCCAGCGGTTACCCGGTGCCCGGCGAATCACCAGCCCATCGGAATTGCGGACGGTCTTGACCTCGTCGATCGAGGCCAGCCGGATCAGGTCGAGTTCATTGTTCTGCAAGGCCCCCACCCAGGCCGCGCTGTCCAGCACGCTGTAGGTGATGGTGTCGAGCTTCGGTGTCTGACCCCACCACCTCGGGTTGCGGCTCAACACGATCCGGCCCTGGGCGCGGTCGGTGGACTGGATCACGAACGGGCCCGCGCTGGGGCCGAGCCGGTCCACCAGCCCCTTGTTGAACGACTCGGGGGTCGCCGTCACCGACTTCGGGAAAAGCGCGGAGTCGCCGGCGAACTGGCCGCGCCATTCACCGAAGGGATGGTTGAAGGTGAGCACGGCCTGCCGATCGTCCACACCGCGCTCGACCTTGTCGACGAACTCGAAGCCATTGGTGATCGCGATCAGGAAGCGCTTATCGCGACCGCTGAGCGCGTGTGCTTGCGCGGCGATGTCCTCCCAGGTGATCGGAGTGCCGTCGGACCACACCGCCGCGGGATTGATCGTGTAGGTGACCTGTTGCGGATCGGTGCCGGTCAGCGCGACATCGGTGAAGAAGTCCTTGTTCACGGTGGAGTTGCCCGCCGCATCGACGGCGAACGCGCGCGGCATGAGCGGACGCTCCAGGTCGCCGATATCACCGTCGTTGCCGTCGACGGACAGCGTGTTCCAGTTCTCCGGAAAACTGGTGACCGCCAGGCGTAGATTGCCGCCTTCGCGCACCTCGTCGCGGTTCTTGGGATTGATATCGCTGGTCGTACCGAGCGCGTCGGACAAACCCTTCGCCGAATCGTCGACGCCCGCGCCGCAGCCCGCGGCGATCAGCGCGAACGCCGCCAAGCCCGCGGTCCATCGCATTCGGTCGAAACGGATCCGCATCGCGCTCTCCTGACTATCGGCTGACTGCTGGAACCGGCACCGCGTCGATCAGCGCCCTGGTGTACTCGTGCCGAGGATCAGCGAATATCTGCTCCGCCGGGCCGTATTCCACGATCTTGCCGCGATACATGACCGCGACGTCGTGCGCCAGATTCCGCACCACCGACAGGTCGTGCGAGACGAACAGGTAGGACAGCCCGCGCTCGGTCTGCAGATCGCGCAACAGGTTGAGCACGCCCGCCTGGATCGAGACGTCCAGCGAGGAGACCGGCTCGTCCAGCACCAGCAGCTCCGGGTCCAGCGCGAGTGCGCGGGCGATGCTGATGCGCTGTTTCTGGCCGCCGGAGAAGTCCGAGGGATAGCGGTCGGCGTGGTCCGGGCGCAGCCCGACCTGCTCGAGCAGTTGCGGGACCCGGCGGACGATTTCGGCCCGCGTTCGCCCGTCGATGCGCAACGGCTCGGCGATCGCGTCGAAGATCGGCAGGCGCGGGTCCAGCGAGGCGGTGGGATCCTGGAAGACGATCTGCATCTTCCGGCGGATCTCCCGCTTGCGCGCCTTGCTCAGCGACGCGACATCGTTGCCCATGATCTCGATGGCGCCCGACTGCGGCGGTATCAGATCGAGAATCTGCGTGAGCGTGGTGGATTTGCCGGAGCCGGACTCCCCGACCAGCGCCAAGGTACGCCCGCCGCGGACCTCGAAGCTGATGCCGTCGACGGCCCTGACCTCCCCCGTGCGGCGGCGCAGTACTACACCCGAGGTGATCGGGAAGACTTTCACCAGATCCGAGACGCGCAAGACCACATCGGACTCCACCTCCGCCACGGCGTCCGGCTCGGCGATCTCGCGGCGGTAGGCCTCGAACAAGTCGTCGGCGCCGACCTCTGCGGTGCGAATGCAGGCGGCGGTATGCCCGGGTTCGACGGCCTCCAGCGGGGGTTCCGCAGTCCTGCATTCGTCGATCGCCACCGGGCAGCGCGGTGCGAACGAGCAGCCCGGCGGCAGGGCGTGCATAGCGGGCGGCGCGCCGACGATCGGGATCAGCGGCTGCCGCGGCGGACCGTCCATGCGCGGAATCGAACCGAGCAGACCGACGGTGTACGGCATTCGCGGCGCACTGAACAGGTCCGCCGCGGTGGCGGTCTCGACGATCCTGCCCGCGTACATGACGGCGACGCGGTCGGCCAGGGTCGCGGCGATGCCCATGTCGTGGGTGATCATGATGACGCCCGCGCCGGTGATGTCGCGCGCTTTGCGCAGCAGATTCAAGATCTGCTTCTGCACGGTCACGTCCAGCGCGGTAGTGGGCTCGTCGCAGATGATCAGCGCCGGATCGTTCGCGATCGCCATCGCGATGACCACGCGCTGGCGCTGGCCACCGGAGAACTCGTGCGGAAACGCCTTGGCCCGCACCTCCGGATCCGGGATGCCGACCAGGTCGAGCAGCTCCACCGCCCGCTTCGCGGCTTCGCGCCTGCCCATCTTGCCGTGCGCGAGCAGGGCTTCGGCGATCTGATCGCCCACCCGGTACACCGGCGTGAGCGCCGACAGCGGGTCCTGGAACACCATGCTGATGGAACTGCCGCGCAGCCTGGACAATTCGCGATCACCGAGCCCGAGCAGTTCGCGTCCGCGGAACCGGATGGATCCGGTGATCCGCGCCTGCTCCGGCAGCAATCCCATCACCGCCAGCGAGGACACCGACTTCCCCGAGCCGGATTCACCGACGATGGCGAGCACCTCGCCGTCGGACACCGTGTAGGTGACGCCGCGGACCGCGTCGATCCGGCCTTCCTCGCTGGGGAAGCTCACCCGCAGATCGGTGATCTCCAGCAGCGGCGCGGTCGAGGCCGTCTTCTCGGTTTCTCCTGCGCCCGTCATGCTTTCGCCTTCTTCTTCGACCGAGCCCGCTTCGCGCCGGGATCGAACGCGTCGCGCAGTCCGTCACCGACGAGGTTGGCGCACAGCACGGTGATGATCAGCAGACCACCCGCGAACAGGAACAGCCAGGGATAGGTCAACGCTGATTTAGTGCCCGCGGCGATCAGCGAGCCGAGCGACACGTCCGGCGGCTGCACGCCGAAACCGAGGAAGCTCAACCCCGTTTCGGCCATGATCGCCGAGCCGACGGTGAGGGTGGTGTCGATGATCAGGATCGAGGCGATATTCGGGAGGACGTGACTGAAGATCACCGTGTGGGTGGGCGCTCCCATGTACCGCGCGGCCCGGACGAATTCGCGATCACGCAGGCCCAATGTCAGCCCGCGCACGATTCGCGCCGAGATCATCCAGCCGAAGCAGGACAGCAGGAGGATCAGCAGCAGGATGGAACCGCTGCCCTTGGTGCGCGGCGCGAACAGCGCGATGATGATGAAACTCGGGACCACCAGCAGCAGATCGACCAGCCACATGATCGCGCGATCGGTCCAGCCGCCGAGCAATCCGGCCAGCGAACCGGCGGTGGCCGCGATCGTGGTGGACAACAGCGCGACGCACAAGCCGATGACCAGCGATTTCTGCAATCCACGCAGAGTCTGCGCGAGCACGTCCTGACCGATCTGGGTGGTGCCGAACGGATGTTTCGCGCTCGGCGGTTTGAGCAGGGCGGTGTAGTCCAGTTCCTGGTAGTCGTAGGCCAGCAAGGGCGGCAGCGCGAAGCTCGCGACGAACAGCGCGATGAGGATCAAGCCACCCGCGACGGCGGGCTTGTTACGCAGAAAGCGCCGCAGGACCAGCCTGCGCCGTCCGGTCGCGGTGACTTCCGGGGCGCCCTGGACGATGATTTCGGCTTCGGTCATCCCACACGCACCCTGGGGTCGAGAATCGCGTACACGATGTCGGACAGCAGACCCGACACCAGCACGACCAGGCCGGCGAACGCGGTCACCGTCACCACGACGTACAGATCCTGCGCGTTGATCGAGTCGACCAGCCACTCCCCGACACCGTGCCAGCCGAAGATCTTCTCGGTGAACGTCGCGCCGGTGATCAGGGCGCCGAGACTGTAGGCGAACAGTGTGGCCATCGGGATCAGCGCCGTGCGCAGGCCGTGCTTGTACAGCGCCTTGCTTCGGGTGAGGCCCTTGGCGCGAGCGGTGCGGATGAAATCGCTCTGCAGCACGTCGAGCATGGCGTTGCGCTGATAGCGGCTGTAGCCCGCCATGGCGCCGAGAGCCAGCGCGGTGGTGGGCAGGATCAGGTGCTGGACGCGGTCGAGCAGCTGCGGCCCGAATCCTTCGATCTTGTTCGCCGACGTCTCGCCGGTATAGAGGAAGATCTGCGACCCGGTAAGCGAGTTGATCTCCAGCGCACCGTATTTCAGTAGCGTCGCGAGCAAGAACACCGGCGTGCTCAAGACCAGTAGCGACACCACCGTGGTGAAGTAGTCGCTGAATTTGTACTGCCGGATCGCGCCCGCGGCGCCGATCAGTACGCCCAGCACCGTGCCGACCAGGGATCCGACGATCAGCAGGCGCAGACTCACCGCGACCCGCCGCGGCAGTTCCCGGCTGACCGGCTGACCGGCCAGCGTGGTGCCGAAGTCGCCGTGCGGAATGCCCGCGAGCCAGGTGATATAGCGCTGCGGGATCGGGTCGTTGAGATGCAACTCCTCGGCCTTGGCGTCGATCACTGCCTGTGGCGGGCGCGGGTTGCGTTGTTCGAGACTGTCCAGCGGCCGGAACGTCAGTGACGCCAGGCTGAACGTCAGGAACGAAGCCAGCAGCAACAGCACGACATAGTTGAGCGCGCGTCGTAGCAGGAAGCCGGTCATCAGTCCTCTGGTCTTTCGGCTGGACGGGGCCAGCGTCGGTATTAGTCCCCGATCATAAGGACGTGGTCGGCGGCGCGCGTGCCACACGACATCCGGGCATGTCCGAGGCTCGGCCGGACACCGGCCCGCAGGACCGGACGGGCGTCGTCCGGCAGGATGGAATGGGTGATGCCCCTGCACCTGCCCAAGCCGAAGATGGTCGCCACCGATGTGGACGGCACGCTCATCGATCACGACGAGCGGGTCACCGCGCGGACCAAGGCAGCGGTAGGCGCCCTGATCGCCGACGGTGTGCCGTTCGTGCTGGCCACGGGGCGTCCGCCACGCTGGATCGATCCCGTGGTGCAGGGCCTGGGTTACGCCCCGCTGTGCGTGTGCGGCAACGGTGCGGTGATCTATGACAGCGCCGCCGACCGGGTGTTGGCCAGCATGACCTTGGATGTGCCGACGCTCGCCTGGCTCGCCGACGTCGCCGAGCGGGCGTTGCCGGGCTGCGGTCTGGCGGCCGAACGCGTCGGCGAGCGCGCGCACGACGCGGTGACCCCGCAGTTCGTCAGCTCGCCGCAGTACGAGCACGCCTGGCTCAACCCGGACGACACCTCGGTCGCCCGCGAGGAGGTCATCGACGCGCCCGCCATCAAGATGCTGATCCGGCTACCCGGCGCGCGCAGCTCGGACATGCGCACCGTGCTCGCCCCGCTGATCGGTGAGCGAGCCGACATCACCTACTCGACCGAGCACGGGCTCATCGAACTGTCCGCGCCCGGCATCACCAAGGCCGCCGGGCTGGCGGTGGTCGCGCAGCGGCTCGGCGTGGACGAGTCGACCATCGTCGCGTTCGGCGACATGCCCAACGACGTCCCCATGCTCACCATGGCGGGCCACGGCGTCGCGATGCGCAACGCCCACCCCGAGGCTATCGCCGCCGCCGACGAGATCGCCGAATCGAACTCCGACGACGGAGTCGCGCGAATTCTCGAACGCTGGTGGATGTAGCGGTGGTACACAGCCGGAGCCCGCGCCGTGGCGCGGGCTCCGAATCAGTCCGACCTGCTGAGTGGTTCGCGATCAGTCCTCGGGTGAGGGTGTGGATGCGGCTTGGGCTGGGTCGGCAACCGCGGGTGCCGGACCGTGTAGCGGCTGGATGGTGGCCGCCTGCTGAAGTTCCGCCGGGGACGGACCGATCGGGGCGCGAGCGCCTGACTCTGTCGGAGTCTGGGTGAGCGGGGTCCCTGCTTCGGAAGCGATCGGCGGAGCGTGCACAGCAGCCGGGGCGTCAGCTCGGAGCGGGGGCACCTAGAGCTTGGGCGGCCGGAGCCTGAGCACCGCCTTGGGGCTGGGCATTGCCCGGAGCTTGGGCGGCCGGAGCTTCGGGCGGGGTGTTACCCGGAGTCTGCGCGGCCGGAGCCTGGGGCTCGGCGTTACCCGGAGTCTGGGCGGCCGGAGCTTGGGGCGGGGCGTTACCCGGAGTTTGGGCGGCCGGAGCTTGGGGTTTGGCGCTGCCCGGAGTCCGAGCGCTCGAAGTCCGAGCGGCCGGAGCTTGGGCACCGCCTTGGGCCGGGGCATCGCCCGGAGTCCGAGCGGCCGGGGCCTGGGCAACACCCTGACCCGGAGCGCCGCCCGGAACCGATGCGGCCGGAGCAGGCGCGTGGGGCGGAATCGGCGCGCTGACCTGGGCCGCGATCGGGTCCCGGTGGGTTTGCTCCCGGTAGGTGTCGTTGTAGGTCTTCCACACGGTCGTGACGATGCCGGTGAGCTGGTTGAGGATCAGCGAGCCGCGTTCGAAGTCGACGCGCAGGCCGTCCGGGACCGGGTAGGCGTTCTGCAGCGGGAGTCCGAGGACACCCGTGTCGGCGCCGAGTTGCAGGAAGCGATCCAGGATGGAGCCGAGCACCTCGACGACCTGTCCGTTGGCCGCGGTGTAGACGTAACCGTTGGAGAATTTCGCGTACTGTCGGCCTCCCGCGGCGGGCAGCACGTCCGAGCGGACGGCGCCGAGCGGGCCGTTCGGTCCGCCGGACTGGGACCAGTGCCTGGCGATGATGTTCTCCTGCACCATGTTCAGCAGCTTCGTGGTCAGCGCGGCGAGGTTCGCCACATCGGATTCGCCGGATGCCGGGGGTCGACTGTCCTGCCCGCCGGACGCACCCGGCGTACCGGCGGCGATATCGCGGATCCGATCCATCAGCGCGTACGCGGCGTCGCCGGGGCAGGTGGTGTTGCCGACGTCGCGGTGTGCGAAGACGACCGGCAACTGGACCGACTCGCCCTGGGCATACGGGGTGTAGGAGGTGCCCTCGGAGACCATCGTGGTGTTGCCCTTGGGATCGAGTCCGGCGATCTTGGTGCGCCAGCCCACGAAGGCGCCGATCGCCTCGATCGCCGCCTCGCTCGGTTGCTCGGATTCGTAGTTGCCCATCAGCGCGACGCCGGAGGTGTTCTCGTTGAACCCACCCGCGTGCGCGCCCTGCACCGGGCGGTCCAGGCCGCCGAAGCGCCCCTCGAAGACCTGGCCGTACTTGTCGACCAGCGCGTTGTAGCCGATGTCGCACCAGCCCAGCGTTTTCGCGTGATAGGTGTAGATCGCGCGGACGATTCCGGCCGACTCGGACTTGCTGTAGTCGTTGCGGCCCGCTGTGTGGTGCACGGTGACGCCGCCGAGGCCGTCGTCGTAGGTCGGCTCGGCGCAGCGGATCGATTCGTCGGCGCCCCACTGGTCGCGGGTGATCACGCTCGGTCCGCCGCCGGGCAGCGCCGCGGCGACGTTGTGCAGCGAGCCGTCGGCAGCGCCCCGACCGGGATCGATGAGCACGGCGGTCAGGTCCGCGGCCTGGGGGGCCGGGTCGTCGGAACGCGGGGCGGGTTGTTGCGCCGCGTCGTCCGCGCTGGGTGCGGGCTGCGCCACCGGCTGAATCGGGCCTGCCGCAGCCTGCTTTCGAGTGACCAGGACCTGCACCGCGTTCGTATCGCCGACGTAGATCGGCTCGGTGCCGTCGGTCGCACCCGGGCCGGAGCGGTCGGTGCGGTGTGTGTCGACCGGTTCGGTGTCGTACCAGGGCCCCCACGTGCCGTCGGGCTGCCGAGCCCGGATCGTGGCCGCGGTGTCGGCCAGCTGCCGGGCGGTGAGCGCGACCATGCTGAACGGCGTGTCGCTGGAGAGTTCTTTCACCTGTGCCCCCACTTGGCTCATCAGCTCGGGGGTCACGGCGCCGGGAGACAGCGCGGGGGTGTCGGGAGTGGTGCCCGGCTGGAGCCGGTCGGGCTCCGCGATGAAGCGCACACTGCCCTGGGAGATGGGCTGAGCTGCGGAATTCGGGCTCTCCGGCGAACGATTCGGAGTGAATTCCGGGCCGGAGGTTTGGCCGGAATTCGAGCTGGGTAGTCGTATTCCCTCCGTTAGCCGCGCGTCCGGTGGTAGCGGGCCATCCGGAATCGGAATGGACTCGGCGATCGGAAGCATGCGCAGATCGGAAAGATGCAGATCAGGCAGGCTCAACCCGGTGAGTTCGCGCAGCGGCAGCACGATATCGGGCGCCTGGGTGAGCGCGACCTCGGCGAGTTCGGCCGTTACGGCGGCCGGTTCGCTGTCGGTGGTGGTGCGGTAGTCGGTCGAATCGCCGAACGTCAGCGTGCCCAGTGGGGCAGCTACCGCGAGGGTGGTGACAACTGGGAGCACGTAGGAACGTTTCGGTTTGCGGTACCGCACGAGCGTCTCCAATCAGGTCGAACCAGTGATCATGAGTGATTCAGGGTTGCTTCCTGATGTAGCAATGATCACAATAGCCACATTTGTCACATAACTAAACCTCTGGTTGAGGATTATGTGATTGCCTGAATGTAGCTTGTTGATTGCTATCGCATCTACTGAACGTGCAGAAAAGATGGAGATCGACCGTCTGAGGAAACCACGGGAGTGAACGGATGCCTCGTAATTTGAGCACACCGAGAGCGGAACAATGCTGGTAAAGGGCATTTTTTCGGAGCGATCGCGCGTCGTGCGTCCGCATCGGCGACAGCTGCGCCTCCACTCGCCATCGATTGTGTTGCTAATCGGCTTCGGAATGGTAGCTGGAACGCTCTTCGTGCATTCCGGACGTGCACTGGACGCTCCATATCGCCCTCTGGCAGGACCGGGGCACGGGCGCGGCATGAGCCAGGTGGGCGCGTTCGAGAACGCGCGAGCGGGGTGGGCAGCCGAACGCATCCTCGAGCACTACTACCCAGGCGCGACGCTCACCACCATCGCGCCCACCGCCGTCCGGGTTCGTCTCATGACGCGGGACAACTCGGCTCTCGACGCCTTCGCGGACGCCGGCCTGCGCGTGGCGGGCAGGGAGGTGGCGCCCGGTCAGGTCGCGCACCTGACGCCGCAGCCGGGTGGCCGAGCGGGCGTGGTCGTTACGGCGGGCTGCGCCGGTGACGTGCTGTGGCAGGCCGAGACCGACGACCCCTGGATCCATCCCGTCGACTCCCGGCCGAACCGCCCTGCGGCGGAACATCTCACGCTGTGCGGGGGTTCGGCGTATCGCGGTGCGCTCGGCGTCGCCCTCGAGGACGGCGCGGCCCGCACGATCAACCAGGTGGACGTCGAGGACTATCTACTCGGCGTGGTCCCGGCGGAGGTGCAGCCCAACTGGGCGGACAAGGGCGCGGCGGAGGCCATACGCGCCCAGGCGATCGCGGCGCGCTCCTATGCCCTTGCCGAACAGCGCTATCCGTACGCGCAGACCTGCGACACCACCGCTTGCCAGCGGTATCCCGGCACCGCGCAGGAGGATCCGAGGACGGCGGCCGCCGTCTCGGCAACGGCCGGTGCGGTCCTGCTGCGCGACGGCCGGATCCTGCGCACGGAGTACTCGGCCGCGCCCGACGGCGGGGAACCCGCGGACATCCGGACCCTCGAGGTCGGCCCCGCGCCGGGCGAGTCGACCACCACCGCGCCACCCGATGATCCGCGCGAACAGGCGGCGGTCACCGAGTCGGCGATCGATGCCGAGTATCGCCGTATCGGTGGCGCGACCAGCACGATCGGTACGCCGCTCGGGCCGGAGATGATCCTGCCGCGTCGCGCGGGCACCTACCGGCTCTACACCAACGGCGTCATTATCGTGACGCCCACATTGGGCGCGCAGGTCGTGGACTACTCACGCATGTTGCAGGCGGTTCCGGAAGCGGGTGAGCCGTTACGAATCCCGCCCGGGGCGTCGTCTGGCGCGGCGCCTTCTCCTGGTGCTACCGCACCCGGTGGGGCCGGTGTCATCTCGCCCGGCGCGGTTCAGGCCGACGCTGTCGCCCCTGCGGGTGTGGATCAGCCCGCCACGGCGTCTCGTGGCGCTCAGCCCGACGCTGTTTCGCCGCACGGTGCGCAGCCCGGTGATGGGTCTATGTCTTCTGCAATCGCATCCCGTGATCCGGCTCGGTCCGATGCCACCGCCCGGGGTGATGAAATCCCGCCTACAGCCACCGCGCCTGACGGTGCGGCTCAGGCAGATGTTGCTTCGCCTGGCAGTGCGGCTCCGGCAGACGATGCCTTGCCTGCCGGTGCGGCTGAACCCGGGGTTACCTCGCGTGGTGGTGGCGTCGCCCAGTCCGGTGTTATCGCACCCCGTGGTGGGACACCGCTCGGTGCTACCACCACGCAGGGCGGTGGGGCTTAGCCCGCAACCCCTCGCGATGATCACTACCGAGGTGTGTCGCCCAGCGGCTCGGCCGACTCGGCAGTAGTCCGGCCGGTCGCCGGCGCGATGGTGCCGTCGAGTGCCGCGCGCAGCCCCTGTGGTCGATCATGTGCTGGAGCAGCAGGTCATCGGTCAGCGAGTGGCCCTGTTCGGTGAGCGGGATCCGGACCGCTCCAGTGCCCGGCATGGCGATCGCGCTGGGCGGAACCCTGCTCGGCCGGACGGTCGGTGCCCGCGAGGTCCCGGCTCGTTTTGTGCCGTCGCCAGTGCTGGTCGCGCCGATCAGAGCCTGCGCCGAGCCGGAAATCGCCCGGATATCGGGGGTTGACCTTGACGTAACGTCAACTTGCAAGCTGGTTACACCGACGAGAGTAAGGAGGGAGGACAAGTCGTGGTCACCAAGGAATGGTCCATCCAAGATCTGGCGAAGGCGGCCGGTACCACCAGCCGCACGCTGCGCCACTACGGGCAGTTGGGGCTGCTGCCGCCCAGCCGGATCGGCGCCAACGGATACCGGTTCTACGACCAGGCCTCCCTCGTGCGGTTGCAACGCATCCTGCTGCTGCGCGAACTCGGCCTCGGGCTTCCGGTCATCGCCGAAGTCCTTGCCGGAGAGCAGGACACCGCCGCCGCGCTGCGCACGCACCTGGACCTGCTTCGGCAGGAACAGGATCGGATCCGGCGGCTGATCGAGTCGGTGCACACCACGCTGCACAAGACGGAAAGAGGTGAACAACTCGTGGCAGCAGAAGTTTTCGACGGCTTCGACCACACGAAATACAAGGACGAGGTGATCGAACGCTGGGGCAAGGACGCCTACGAGAGCGGTGACCGCTGGTGGCGCTCGATGTCCGACGCGGACAAGAAGACCTTCCAGCAGACCCATCTCGACATCGCCGCCGACTACGGCCGTGCGCGCGCCGACGGGCTCACCCCCGACAGCGACGAGGTGCAGGCCATCGTCCAACGCCACTACGACTGGATCGGCATCGGGTGGCAGGGTCGTCCGGTGGTGAAGGAGGCGTTCGTCAACCTGGGCGAGATGTACGTGGCCGATCCGCGTTTCGCGGTCAACTACGACGTCCACGGTGCGGGTACCGCGGAGTTCGTGCGCGATGCGATGAAGGTCTACGCCGAGCAGCGGCTGTAGAGCACAACCCTCCGGCGGCCGGTACGCATGCCCGCGTACCGGCCGTCGTCCGCCCGGTTGTGAACGCCGCCCATTCCACTGTGCGAGAGCCGCTTTCGGGTCGATTTCTGTCGGGAGGGGCCGGTAGGGTTCGATATCGAAGGGGGGTTCGATGAACAATTCGTTTGCTCCGCCCGGGGGACAGGGCAGCGGAGCGCCGTCGACTTGGCACGTCGCGTCGGCGGTGATCGCGGCCTGTCTCGGTGGCGGCGGGATCGGTGTCGGTGCACTGCTCGGCATCGGGGAACTCAACGCCCCGGCCAGCGGAATCCCGGATGCCTCCAAGGATTTCGACGCTTGGTGGGCTGCCTCCCGTATTCGTGCGGTGCAGGAGATCTTGCTGGGGGTATCCGCGCTGCTGGCGGTGGTCCTGGTCGCCGGTGCGATCCTCATGCTGTTCGGCAAGTCCGCTGGGCGGCCCGCGGTGCTGATCGGCTCCGCATGGGGATTCTTCGGCGGCCTGATCACGGCGACCTACGGCGGTGAGCATGGTCTGGCCGCGCGGTCGGCTGCTTCGCCCTTCTACCTGATCGTCGGGGCAGCTCTCTGCACGGTCGCGCTGGGTGCGATCGTGACCAGTTTGCTCGGTCGCCGCACTGCTTCACCCGCACCCCTGCTCCCGCGGCCCGGCCACCCGTCAGCGGTGCCGCAGTTCGGTCTCCAGCCGCCGATGCCGCAGTTCGGTCCCGAGCCGCCGGTGCCGCAGTTCGGTCCCGAGCCGCCGGTGCCGCAGTCCGGTCTCCAGCCGCCGGTGCCGCAGCCCGGTGCCCAGCCACCGGCGTCCCAATTCGGCCAACACCCGCCCGCACCGCAGTCGCGACCGCCCTACTGACGCGCGGCCTGCGCGCACGGTGCGACACGGGACCACGCCGACAGGCCCACTAGGCCAGGTCGTCGCGCCCGAGCGCGTGCATCAGCTGGTCTTCGGTGATCGGGGGAACCGGGAGGGGATGGGCGGCCTCCGCGCGCAAGCCGTCGAGCACCAGGCCGAGGTGGCGGCGCCAGGCTTCGGGGGCGATGTGGCTGGTCGCCTCGACGATTCTGGTGTGCGACCAGGTGATGAAGGCGATGTCCTCCAGTACCCAGTCATCCCGCAGGACCCCGGCTTCCTGGGCGCGGGTGATGATCCGGCGCATCAAGCCGTGGCCGTATTCCTGCGCCTGCGCGACGGCGCGGCTGGGGGCCGCCCGCACGGCGAGTTCGCTGAGCAGCCGATCGGCGGCTTGCAAAGCGCAGACCTGCTCGACCAGATAGACGAACGACTCCCAAGGGTCGTCCATGGCCAGCGCGACTTCGGCGATGCGGCCGCCCGCTTCGATGCGGTCCTCCACCGCCGCCGCGATGAGGTCGTCGCGGGTGGGGAAGCGGTTGTAGAGGGTGCCGATGGCGACCCCGGCGCGGGCGGCGATCTCCTTCAGCGGTGCGTCGAGGCCGCGTTCCTCGAAGACGGCGCGGGCGGCGGTCACGAGCGCGTCCCGGTTGCGCTGGGCATCGCTGCGTAACGGCTTGTCCACGGGCCGATCCTACAAATCGGCCGTGGCGGATATGTTGAGCATGGGTTCAAGTTAGGTTACCGTCTATATCGAACTTGAACCATCTCTCAACTTAATTTCTGGAGTGGAAATGACCAAGACCATCGCGATCTTCGGGTACGGCCCCGGCCTGGGCGTCGGCACCGGCCGCCGATTCGGACGCGACGGGTTCCGTGTGGCCGTCATCGGGCGCGATCCCGAGAAGGCGCGCCGACATGCCGAGGAACTGGGGGCCGAGGGCATCGAGGCCGCCGCCTTCCCCGCGGACGTGACAGTCGCCGCGCAGGTCACGGGCGTGATCGAGAAGATCGAGGCGACTTTCGGGCCGATCCACGTGGCGATGCACGGCGCGGCGGGAAACATGAGCGACCGGCTGCCCTCGACGCTGGAGGTGGACATCCCCTCCCTCGATGCGCCGCTCGCGCTCAAGCTGCACTCACCGATTCTGATGACGCGGGCACTCGCGCCGAAAATGGTGGAAAGAGGCGACGGAGCGCTGCTGTTCTCCTCGGGCTCGTCCGAGCACTTCGTGGCGCCCTACCTCGCCAACTTCGGCATCGCGCTGGCCGCGCAGCGGGGCTACTTGCGCCAGCTCGAGGTGGAACTGCGCGGCACCGGCGTCTACGTGGGGTTGCTCAACATCGGCGCACTGATCGAAGGCAGCAAAGCCGCGCAGATCGTCGACGAGCACCCGGAGTTGATTCCCGACGGCCTCGAAATCGTGCGGATCAGCGGCGAAGAACTCGGTGACCACTACTGGCGGCTGTACACCGAGCGGGACAAGGTCGAGCAGGACGTCGGTTTCCCGGCCTGAGCGCGGTGGGGTGGATCCGGACGCGGGCGGCTCCCGGGCACCTCCGCACGGATCCATCCGAGGTGCTCGCGGGCAGCGGAAGGGAGTCCTCTTCGTCGCGCACCGGTTCGTGGTGGCCCACCGCCACGGAGCATCGCGAACCGAGCGCGATCGCCGGCCATGGGGAGTAAACAGCCCGGCGGTTGCCCGTGCGGTCCATTCCGGCAAACATCCGGCGAAATCAGGAGGTCGGGGGCGTGAAATCGGGTGTCGCGAACGGTGCCGCCGAGCGCACTTCCTACTCCGCCCGGACGCGGCCGGGACTTCCGATACTCTGGGCTCCCGTGACCGTCGCATCGTCCCCGGGTAACTCCGTCCATTCCGCCTCACAGTTCGATCTGATCGTCGTCGGCTCCGGATTCTTCGGGCTGACCGTTGCCGAACGCGCCGCCACCGTGCTGGGTAAACGGGTTCTGGTGATCGAACGGCGACACCACCTCGGTGGTAACGCGTACTCCGAGCCGGATCCGGAAACCGGGATCGAGATCCACAAGTACGGCGCGCACCTGTTCCACACGTCGAACAAGCGGGTGTGGGACTACGTCACCCAGTTCACCGAGTTCACCGGCTACCAGCACCGCGTCTTCGCGATGCACAAGGGGCAGGCCTATCAGTTCCCGATGGGCCTCGGTCTGGTCTCCCAGTTCTTCGGTCGCTACTTCTCGCCGGAGGAGGCGCGCAAGCTGATCGCCGAGCAGGCCTCGGAGATCGAGACCAAGGACGCGCAGAACCTCGAGGAGAAGGCCATCTCGCTGATCGGCCGACCGCTCTACGAGGCGTTCGTGCGCGACTACACCGCCAAGCAGTGGCAGACCGACCCGAAGGAGCTGCCCGCGGGCAACATCACCCGGCTCCCGGTTCGCTACACCTTCGACAACCGCTACTTCAACGACACCTACGAGGGCCTGCCCCGCGAGGGCTACACGAAGTGGCTGGAGAACATGGCCGCCTCCGAGCTGATCGAGGTGCGGCTGAACACCGACTGGTTCGAGGTGCGCGAGCAGTTGCGCGCCGAGAACCCGGACGCACCGGTCGTCTACACCGGCCCGCTGGACCGCTACTTCGACTACAGCGAAGGCGAACTGGGCTGGCGCACCATCGATTTCGAGACCGAGGTGCTGCCGGTCGGTGACTTCCAGGGCACTTCGGTGATGAACTACAACGACGCGGACGTGCCCTACACCCGCATCATCGAGCCGCGTCACTTCCACCCCGAGCGCGAATACCCCGCCGACAAGACGGTGATCATGCGGGAGTACTCCCGGTTCGCGCAGACCGGTGACGAGCCGTACTACCCGATCAACACCCCGGAGGACCGGTCGAAGCTGCTGGCCTACCGGGAGCTGGCCAAGCAGGAGACCGCCGCCGCGAAGGTCGTCTTCGGCGGCCGCCTCGGCACCTACCAGTACCTGGATATGCACATGGCGATCGGCAGCGCACTGAGCATGTTCGACAACGTGCTGCACCCGCACCTGGCGGACGGTGCGCCGCTGGTGGACCAGGAGGCTTAGGAGACCGATGACCTCCCAATCCATTTTGGAAGACATGACCACCGAGACCCGCGCGAAGTCGCTGCTGCAACGCATCATCCTGCCCAGGCCGGGTGAGCCGCTGGACGTGCGCACGCTCTATGTCGAGGAGTCGCAGACCAACGCCCGGCGCGCGCACGCGACCACCCGCACGTCGCTGTCGATCGGCGCGGAGTCCGAGGTCTCGTTCTGCACCTACTTCAACGCGCTGCCCGCGAGCTACTGGCGGCGCTGGAGCATCCTGTCGTCGGTGGTGCTGCGGCTGGAACTGGCCGGGCACGGCCGGGTGGACGTGTACCGCTCCAAGGCCGACGGCTCGCGAATCCACGTGCAGGGCAGGGAATTCGCGGTGGCGACCGGCGCCGACTCGGTGGTCGTCGAGTTCGAGACCGACCTGGCCCCGTTCGAGGACGGCGGCTGGATCTGGTTCGACATCACCACCGACACGGCGGTCACGCTGCTGTCCGGCGGCTGGTACGCGCCGATCGAGGCGCCCGGCGAGGGCAGCATCGCGGTCGGCATGCCCACCTTCAACCGGCCCACCGACGCGGTGAAGACCCTGGCCGCCCTCGGCTCGGATCCGCTGGTGCTGGAGAAGATCGCGGCCGTCATCATCCCGGACCAGGGCACCAGGAAGGTCGTCGACGAGCCCGGTTTCGCGGAATCCGCGGCGGCGCTCGGGAATCGCCTGTCCATTCACGACCAGCCCAACCTCGGTGGCTCCGGCGGATACAGCCGGGTCATGTACGAGGCGCTGAAGACCACCGACGCCGAGTACATCGTCTACATGGACGACGACATCGAGATCGAGCCGGACTCGATCCTGCGCGCGCTGGCCTTCGCCCGCTTCGCGAAGTCGCCGGTGCTGGTCGGCGGTCAGATGCTCAACCTGCAGGAGCGCTCGCACCTGCACGTCATGGGTGAAGTGGTCGATCGTGGCATCTTCATGTGGACCGCGGCCCCGAACGTCGAATACGACCACGACTTCTCGAAGTACCCGCTCAAAGACCGGGACAACTCGAAGCTGCTGCACCGGCGCATCGACGTCGACTTCAACGGCTGGTGGACCTGCGTCATCCCGCGCCGCGTCGCCGAGGAACTCGGCCAGCCGCTTCCGCTGTTCCTGAAGTGGGACGACGCGGAATACGGTCTGCGCGCCCGCGCGGCCGGGTACCCGACCGTCACCCTGCCCGGCGCGGCGGTGTGGCACATGGCCTGGAGCGACAAGGACGACGCCATCGACTGGCAGGCGTACTTCCACCTGCGCAATCGCCTGGTCGTCGCCTCACTGCACCTGCCGGGCAACGGGCGGGGCATGGTCGTGAACACGATCAAGGCCACCCTGAAGCACCTGCTCTGCCTGGAGTACTCGACGGTCGCGATCCAGAATCTCGCCATCCGCGACTTCCTGGCCGGCCCCGAGCGGCTGTTCCAGCTGCTGCCCAGTGCGCTGGGCGCGGTGCACGAGCTGCGCAAGCAGTACCCGGACGCGGTGATCCTGCCCTCGTCCACCGAACTGCCGCTGGCCAGCCACATCGGTGTCGGGGCGGTGGGCGAGCCCGCCAACCCGATCGCCAAGGTGGTCCGCTTGGCAAAGGGCCTGGTACACAACTTCCGTCCCGCGCACTCCGAGCACCATGAGACCCCGCAGCTGAACGTGCCGACGCTGGACGCGCGCTGGTTTCTGCTCTCGCAGGTCGACGGCGTCACCGTCACCACGGCCGACGGCCGCGGCGTCGTCTACCGCAAGCGCGATCCGCGCCAGGCGCTCGGCCTGTTCAAGGAGGCCATGCGCCTGCGCAAGGAGCTGGCCGCCCGCTTCCCGGAGATGCAGCAGCGTTACCGCGCCGCCCACCCGCAGCTGACCAGCACCGCGGCCTGGGAGAAGGTCTTCGGGATCGACACGAAGGACGGACAGCAGTGAGTCTCGGAGCGAGCGCCGCCGACGACGCGGCCGTGCAGCCGCCGTTGCACAGCGCCAACGGGCACGGCGGCCCGGTGTCCGCGCGACCGGCGAGGGCCGAGCAGGCGCCGCCGGAAGTCGCGATCATCAACGCCGTGCAGGCCACCCTCGGCAGCAAACCTGCCGTGGTGTCCGCGGCCCGCAGCATGTCGCACTTCGGCGAGCACGCGCTCGGCTGGGTCGGCATCGCGGCCGCGGGATGGCTGGTCGACAAACCGCGGCGCAGACAGTGGGCCGGGGTCGCGGTCGGCGCGGTCGGCGCGCACGCAGCCTCGATCGTCATCAAGCGCGTGGTTCGCCGACCGCGCCCCAACGACCCGTCGGTGCAGGTCAACGTGGGGACGCCGAGCAAATTGAGCTTCCCGTCCTCGCACGCGACCTCGACGACGGCGGCGGCCGTGTTGCTCGGCAGATTGACCGGGCTACCCTTGCCTGCGGTGCTCGTCCCCCCGATGCTGCTTTCCCGGGTGGTCCTCGGGGTGCACTACCCCTCCGACGTGCTCGCCGGTTCCGCGCTCGGCGCCGCGTCCGCCGCCGCCCTGCTCGCCGCCGAAAAGAGACTCGACAGTGACCGCACAAGAAAGAGCCTTGGTTGACATGAGTGAAGAGCCGACCGGCGCCGACCTCGCCGAGGCGGTAGTCAAGGGCCCGCCCAAGACGCTGGCCGGCGGTCTGTTCAAGGCAGTCCGTCCGCGGCAGTGGGTCAAGAACGTCTTGGTGCTCGCCGCCCCGCTGGCCGCGGGCACGGCCACCGACGTGAACGTGCTCGCGCCCGTCGGCATCGCCTTCGTGGTGTTCTGCATGGCGGCGTCGGGCATCTACCTGGTGAACGACGCGCTCGACGTGGAGGCCGACCGGGCGCACCCGACCAAGCGGTTCCGGCCGATCGCCGCGGGCATCGTCCCGGTGAACCTGGCCTATCTGCTGTCGGCCACGCTGCTGGCCGGGTCGATCGCGGGATCGTTCCTCGCCTCGTGGAATCTGGCCGTGGTGATGGCGGTCTACATCGGCATTCAGCTGGCCTACTGCTTCGGCCTCAAGCATCAGGCCGTGCTGGACATCTGCATCGTGTCGTCCGGGTTCCTGCTGCGCGCGGTGGCCGGTGGCGCGGCGGCCGACATCGACCTGTCGCAATGGTTCCTGTTGATCATGGCCTTCGGCTCGCTGTTCATGGCCGCGGGCAAGCGCTACGCGGAACTGCAGATCGCGCTGGGCACCGGCGCCAAGATCCGCAAGTCGCTGGAGTACTACACGCCCACCTACCTGCGCTTCATCTGGACGCTGGCCGCGACGGCGGTCGTGGTGTTCTACGGGCTCTGGGCGTTCCAGCAGGACGGCATCAAAGACACCAACTGGTTCGCAATCTCGATGATCCCGTTTACCATCGCAATCCTGCGTTACGCGGTCGACGTCGATGGTGGCGAGGCCGGGGAACCGGAAGAGATCGCGCTGGGGGACCGCATCCTGCAGTTCCTCGCAATCGCCTGGATCGGAGCGGTAGGTGTCGCTGTCTATCTCACCTGACGAGATGCTGGTAGCGGAGCGAACGGAACACGCGGCGGAGCGGCAAGCCGATGAGCAGACCCGCTCCGCGTCGCGGTTCACGCGCCTATCCGAAGCCACGTTCGTCGGTGGGATCGCGCTCACCGTTGTTCTTTTCGCGGTCGGAGGCTGGCAGCGACGGTGGATCGCCGACGACGGCCTCATCGTGTTGCGCACCGTCCGCAACCTGCTGGCGGGCAACGGCCCCGTCTTCAACGAGGGCGAGCGCGTCGAAACCAACACCAGCACCGCGTGGACCTACCTGGTCTGGTTCTTCAGCTGGCTGACCCAGGCGCGGCTCGAGTACGTGGTGCTCGGTGTCGCGCTCACGGTGTCGCTGGCCGCGGTCGTGTTCGCCATGCTCGGCTCGGCGCGGCTGTGGGGCGGCGCGGGCACCGGGCTGTTGCTGCCAGCGGGCGTGCTGGTCTACATCGCACTGCCCCCGGCCCGCGACTACGTCACCTCCGGGCTGGAAAGCGGCTTGGTGATCTGCTGGATCGGCCTGCTGTGGTGGCAGCTGATGCGCTGGAGCCAGGCGAAGTCGGTGCGTCTGCCCGGCCTGCTCGGACTGGTCTTCCTCGCCGGGCTCGCCCCGCTGATCCGTCCCGAGATGACCCTGGTCGGCGCGCTGGCGCTGCTGATGATCTTCTTCGCGCCCATGCCGGAGAGCAAGCTGCGGCCGATCGTGCTGCGCGCGGTGATCGTCGCGGTGGCCGGGCTGGTTCCGCTGGGTTACCAGATCTGGCGGATGGGCTACTACGGTCTGCCCTACCCCAACACCGCCGTCGCCAAGGACGCGGGCGGAGCCAAGTGGGGGCAGGGCTTCACCTACCTCTGGGACCTCGTCGGTCCGTACTTCCTGTGGGCGCCGTTGCTGGTGTTGCTGCTCGCCGGCGTGCTCGCCGCGCGCACGCGGGCAGGCCGGACCGCCGACGCCGGTTCGTCGGGCGCGCGCGGTCGGTCGATCCAGCGGGTCCGGACGTGGCTGCGCTCCCCGGGAGCGGTGGTCGCCATGGCCCTCGTCAGCGGTTTCCTGCTGACCCTGTACGCGCTGCGAGTCGGCGGCGACTTCATGCACGGCCGGATGCTGCTGCCGCAGCTGTTCCTGCTGCTGCTCCCGGTCGCGGTCATCCCGATTCGCGCGCCCCGGGGCGGGGTGCGCGCGGCGACCGCCGCCGATTGGTCCTTCGCGGTGATCGCCGTGGCATTCGTCGGCGTCGCGGGCTGGGCGCTGTTCGCCGCCAACACCACCGCGATCAAGACCGGCACCAAGATCACCTCCACCGGCATCGTCGACGAGCGCGTCTACTACGTGCTCAACACCGGGCACGACCACCCGATACTGGCCGAGGACTACCTGGACTATCCGCGTATCCGCGCCATGGTCGACGACATCACCGCGAGCCCGAACGGCGGCCTGCTGCTGAACTCGCCCTCGTTCATGTTCTGGTATGTCGCTCCGCCGCCGCAGCCCATCCCGGACGGCGGCGCCGGGCACACGGTCTACTTCCTGAACCTCGGGATGACCAGCATGAACGTCCCATTGGACGTGCGTGTGATCGATCCGATGGGCCTGGCCTACCCGCTGGCGGCGCACACCGACCGCCTCACCGACGGCCGGATCGGGCACGACAAGAGCCTGTACCCGGACTGGGTCATCGTGGACGCGGGCATGGTGGACAAGAAACCGTGGATGCCCTGGTATCTGGACGAGAAATGGGTGACCCAGGCACGGACCGCGATGTCCTGCCCGGACACCCAGGCACTGCTGATCTCCTCGCGCGACCCGCTCACCTTCGAGCGGTTCCGGCACAACCTGCGTAACTCGCTGCGTTTCGCGAAGTACCGCATCGACCGAGTGCCGAAGTACGAGATCCAGCGGTGCGGACTGGCCGATCCGTTCCCGCAACCGATCGCGCCGCGCTGAATCCGTGGCACGCACCGGGCCAGGTCATGCACGCCGACCAGGGCCTTGTGCGAGTCCGATAAAGTGGCGTACGCCGCTTTATCTCTTTTTGGTAACGCCACCGTGTCGATACCGATATACGCTACGACCGTATGCCCGGCCGTGGCGTCCATCGGTTGAGGGCATCGGCGGGTTACCGTGTGGACGGCTTGCCGCTGTCGCTGTGAAACGAAAGGTTCAAACTGATGCGAGGCGTGATCGGGCGTCGTCTTAATACTCGAAGAGCAGGTTCCTGGCTCAAGCGGTCCGTGCTGGTGTCGCTGGCGGTTCTGCTACCGCTCGGGGTGTCGGTGGCAGGCCCTGCCGCCCCGGCGTCCGCCGCGTTCAACCCGGACGGTTTCGACTTCTGGGTCGATTCGGAGATGGGGCCGATCAAGTCCCGCGTCTTCCGCGCCGCCGACGGCAACACCGGGCGCGTGGTCTACGCGCTGGACGGTATGCGCGCGCGCACCGACCTGAGCGGCTGGGAGATCGACACCGAGGTCGTTCGTGAGCTGACCAAGTGGAACATCAACGTGGTCATGCCGGTCGGCGGACCGTCCAGCTTCTACGCGGATTGGAACGGTCCGAGCGATTTCTTCGGCCTGGGCAGCGCGGGCTCGTCGTCCACCGGTTCGGCGAACTCCGGCTCCGGCCTGCTGACCGGTTCCGCCGGCGGACCGGGCAAGACCAGCACCTACAAGTGGGAAACCTTCCTCACCAACAACCTGCGCTGGGCGCTGCGCGACCGGCTCGGATTCAACCCGAACGGCAACGGCGTATTCGGCCTGTCCATGGGCGGCAGCGCCGCGCTCACCCTGGCGGCCTACCACCCCGACCAGTTCCGTTACGCCGGTTCGTACTCCGGCTATCTGAACATCTCCGCGCCGGGCATGCGTGAGGCGCTGCGCGTGGCGATGCTGGACGCGGGCGGCTACAACATCGACGCGATGGCGCCGCCGTGGGGCCCGCAGTGGCTGCGGATGGACCCGTTCGTATTCGCGCCGCGGCTGAAGGCGAACAACACCCGCCTGTGGGTATCCGCCGGTAGCGGTCTGCCGAGCGGGGCCGACGGTTTGAGCTTCAACACCGTCAACGCGATGGGGCTGGAAGCGCTGGCCTTGGCCAACACCCGCGCGTTCCAGGTCCGCATGCTCACCCTGGGCGCGAACAACGTCACCTACGACTTCCCGGCCGTCGGTGTGCACAACTGGAACTACTGGGCCGACGAGGTCTACCGGATGATCCCCGACCTGTCCGCCAACATCGGGTAGCTCGGCAATCGCGACGAAAGACCGCTCCGCGCCAACGGTACGGAGCGGTCTTTCGGCGTTTACCGGGTCGTCCGGCGGTAATTCGGCAACGAATACGAAGAAAACGGGCTTCGGTAGTTGTGGTCTGGATCACCATCCAGCAACATGAAGGCATTCGTTCCCGATTGATACTCCAACGACATGCACCGAGATCTATTCGTCCATTTCTCGGTAGACGTGGCGACTCGGGGCCCGATGAGGGCTCGGTATTGATCGCTGAAAGTTTGCTGAACGAGGCCGCTCGAGGGAAAGGTCGAATGTGATGCGTAGTGCGCGCGGGAAGCGCGGGCCCGAGGGGTCTCGAACATCCGGTTCGTGGTTGCGACGGTCCGCCCTCGGCGTCGCCGTGGCGCTGCTGTTGCCGCTCGGCACGACCATCGCGGGCACCGGCGCCACGGCATCGGCGGCCTTCGACCCCGCGGCCTTCGACTTCTGGGTCGATTCCGGCATGGGCCCGATCAAGACCCGGATCCTGCGGGCGGCGGACGGCAACACCAATCGCGTCGTCTACGTGCTCGACGGCATGCGGGCGCCGGAATCGCTGAACGGCTGGGAGATCGAGACGAACATCCCGCAAGTCCTGGCGAGCCAGAACATCAACGTGGTCATGCCGGTCGGCGGCATGTCGAGCTTCTACGCCGACTGGATCGCGCCCAGCGAGTTCCTGGGCATTCCGGCGGGTAGCGGTTCGAGCACCGGTTCCGGCGGGCTGGACGGGTTCGCGGGCGGGCCGGGCAAGAGCTACCGCTACCAGTGGGAGACCTTTCTGACCAACAACCTGCGCTGGGCGCTGCGTGACCGGCTCGGGTTCAACCCGAATCGCAACGGCGCCTTCGGGTTGTCGATGGGTGGCAGCGCGGCGCTGACCCTGGCCGCCTACCACCCGGACCAGTTCAGCTTCGCCGGCTCGTTTTCCGGGTATCTGAACAACTCGGCGCCGGGCATGCGCGAGGCGATCCGCGCCGCCATGCTGGACGCGGGCGGCTACAACGTCGACTCGATGGCTCCGCCGTGGAGTCCGCAGTGGCTGCGGATGGACCCGTTCGTGTTCGCCCCCAACCTGGTCCGCAACGGCACCCGCGTGTGGATCGCCGCGGCCAGCGGCCTGCCCTCGGCCACCGACCCGCCCAGCTTCGGCACCCTCAACGGCATGGGTCTGGAGACCCTGGCACTGGCCAACACCCGCGCGTTCCAGGTGCGGATGGCGACGCTCGGCGGCGGCAACGCCGTGTACTCCTTCCCGCCGTTCGGTATTCACGCCTGGAACAACTGGTCCGACGAGGCCATGCGAATGATTCCGGATATGTCGGCGAACATCGGGTGAGTTGGATTTCCAGCGCCTGTGGCGCTGGGTGTTCGCGGCCCCCTTTATGGCTCGCGCCGGAGCGGACGAGACTCGCCCCTGCGGCGCATGCGCTTCGTCCGCTCCGACGCGAGCCGGGCCGCGAACGGCGCTCGTATGACTCGCACCCCGAGGAGGGTGGGTGAGTGGGATCTCGCGCTTGTGACGCACCCATGGTTCGAGAATATTTGTTCGCGTTTGTGCAGTTGTGTGGCTTCTCGGTGACTGGGGTGCTGTAGGGGGTGTGTGGGGGCTCTGGGCGGCCGAACTCGGGGTAGGGGTTGGGCAGAGTAGGGGGTTTTAGGGGTGGGTGGGGAGGGCGCGACTGTCCCCGATTCGTTTGCTGTGGAATCGCTGCGATAAGATCTTCGGAGCTAGAACTGTTTGCTCGAGATCATTCTCGTGGCTATCACGGCAGATCTCGGGGCCGATCACATCTCGGTCGACGGTCCTGCCGGGTCTTCGCGTCGTCGACCGGACGCGCGGTGCGCCGGTTAGGGGGCGAGCCGGACGCCGGGATTGCGAAGATCTCGAGTCGGTGACAGTTCCCGCCAGGAGCGCGAATATCTTGCGATCCAAGACGACATCACCGCGAGAACGCGATAAGGTCACCGCATCATTACCTTGCGCAAACGGATGGATTTCGGCCAGTGGAAAGACCTCGGATCTTGCTAAAGCCGGGACCGTCGAATATCGTCCAGCGAGCGCAAGTGTGACCAGATCGTTGTAGCGCCGTCACGGGGATCGGATTGTCGGGACCATGTCCGTGACGCGCGTCTCGTTGGCAACACGGGTGCCGCTTCGCCCTTCGGGTGGCGAGGTGGCACCACAACAGCAGAAAGAGAGCAGGATTCATGCGTTTCGGCAGGGCGGCCGCGCCGAAGAGAACAGAGTCGGGACGACGAGGCGCGCCTCGCGGTTGGCGTAATCGAATTCTGGCTGTCGGTGCCGCCGCATTGGCGCTACCGATTGCCGCGGGCCTGGCGACCCCGACGCTCGCCACCGCGGCGCCGTCGGCGCACGCGCCGGTGTTGCGAGCGCCCGCGGGTGGCTTCGAGGACCTGATGGTCCCCTCCAGCATGGGCCCGATCAAGGTCCAGGTCCAGTGGGCCGCGCGCGGCGGTAACGCGGCGCTCTACCTGCTCGACGGCCTTCGTGCCCGCGACGACCGCAACGCCTGGTCGTTCGAGACCAACGCGCTGCAGCAGTTCGGCAACGACAACATCACCCTGGTGATGCCGGTCGGCGGCCAGTCCAGCTTCTACACCGACTGGTACGCACCGTCGAACCTGAACGGCCAGAAGACCACCTACAAGTGGGAGACCTTCCTCACCAAGGAGCTCCCGGCCTTCCTGGAGGGCTACGGCGTCTCGCGCACCAACAACGCGGTCGTCGGCCTGTCCATGGGCGGCAGCGCTGCGCTGGCTCTCGCGGCCTACCACCGCGACCAGTTCAAGTTCGCCGCCTCCTACTCGGGCTACCTGAACATCTCCGCGCCGGGCATGCGCGAGGCGATCCGCGTCGCGATGCTGGACGCGGGCCGCTTCAACGTCGACTCGATGGCCGCGCCGTGGAGCCCGCAGTGGCTGCGGATGGACCCGTTCGTGTTCGCGCCGCAGCTGAAGGGCCTGCCGATGTACATCTCGGCCGCCAGCGGTCTGCCGGGTCAGTTCGACCAGCCGAACTCGGCGGTCGGCGTGTTCAACACCGGTAACGCGATGGCGCTGGAAGCCCTTTCGCTGGTCAACACCCGTGCGTTCCAGGCTCGCCTGAGCTCGCTGGGTATCCCGGCCCGGTTCGACTTCCCGGCCGCGGGCACCCACTCCTGGAAGTACTGGGAGGGCCAGCTGTTCGCCTCCCGCAACATGATCCTGGACGCCACCGGCGCCTGGTGATCTGATCCACCTTCTCGCATTCAGGCCGCACCGTTTCGGTGCGGCCTGAATTGCGTTCGGGGCCAGTGCTGATCGCGGGACAGCGAACATAGTTTGCTAGGCAGCGCGTGTCTCCCGTAAACGTCGCTATAACGGGAGTACAAAGCTTCTGTGGCAGGGATTACGCGCGGTAGCTGTGGCATACGCGGGCGTCTCGTCGCTCGTTCGGCACGCGAGCGGCTGATGCTGCTCGCCACCGCACTGGTGGTCCCCCTAGCCGCGGGCACGTCCGTGGAGGCACCCGCGGCCGCGGAACCCACGGTGGCCGTGGCCGCGCCCGTGCTGGAGAAGGTCCAGTGGCTCAGCGACCGTCGCGTCGCGCTGTGGGTGACCTCGCCGTCCATGGGTGCGCCGATCCAGGTGCAGTTGCTGCTGGCCAGGGACTGGAACGCCCGCCCTGAGGCCCGGTTCCCGGTGCTGTTCCTGCTCGACGGCCTGCGCGCGACCGACGACGAGAACGGCTGGACGAAGGAGGCGGGGGCGGTCGATTTCTTCGCCGACAAGAACGTCACCGTCGTGCTGCCCATCGGCGGGCAGTCCAGCTTCTACACCGATTGGCTGGAGCCGGACAACGGCCGCACCTACAAGTGGGAAACCTTCCTGACCAAGGAGCTTCCGCCGCTGCTGGAGAGCCATTGGCGGGCGACGAGCGTACGGGGCATGGAAGGGTTGTCGATGGGCGGCACGGCCGCGATGCTCCTGGCCGCCCGCAACCCCGGCTTCGTGCGGCACGCCGCCTCGTACTCCGGCTTCTTGACCACCACGACGCTGGGCATGCCCCAGGCCATCGAGTTCGCGATGCGCGACGCGGGCGGGTTCGACTCCGCCGCCATGTGGGGTCCGCAGACCGGACCGGAGTGGGAGGCGCACGACCCGTACATGCTGGCCGACAAGCTGCGGGGCGTCAGCCTGTACATCTCCAGCGGCAGTGGCGCGATCGGACCCTACGACCAGGCCCTCGGCATACCCGGGGTGAGCACGAATATCGCGGGCATGGGTTTGGAGATCCTCGCGCGGCTCACCTCGCAGAACTTCGTGACCAAGCTGTCCAAGCTGGCCATCCCGGCGCAGGTGAACTATCGCCCGTCCGGCACCCACTCCTGGCCGTACTGGGATTTCGAGATGCGCCAGTCCTGGGCCCAGGCCGCCTCCGCGCTGGGCGTCGACCAAGGCAAGCCCGACTGCCAGCCGGGCGGTGCGATCGGCCCGGTGGCCGCCGCGGCGGGCTGGCTCCGCCACTGCCTCACCGGGGAGTACGCGGTGGCGGGCGGCACCGCTCAGGACTTCGCGGGTGGCCGGGTGTTCCACACGCCGGGCAGCGGCGCGTATCCGGTCGGCGGTCTGTTCGGTGCGGGTTACCAGGCGGCAGGGGGGCCCACCGGACCGCTCGGCCTGCCGACCAGCGAGGAGCGCGCGCTGGAGGATGGTCGCGGCAAATACCAGTCCTTCCAGAACGGCTCGCTGTACTGGACGCCGCAGACCGGTGCCCAGGTGGTCCGCGGCGCGATCCTGGCGGAATGGGGCAAGCAGGGGTTCGAACGCGGCCCCGCCGGTTATCCGGTCGCGCCGGAGATCAAGACACCGAGCCGCGACGGCGTCGTGCAAGCCTTCGAGAACGGCCCGTTCTACTACAGCGGAGCCACCGGCGTGCATCGTGTCCAGGGTCTGATCCTCGGCAAGTACGCCCAGCTCGGCTTCGAGAACAGTCCGCTCGGCTTCCCGGTCGACGAGGAACAGGCGCTGAAGGAACTGGGCCGGTTCAGCCGATTCGAAGGCGGCAACATCTACTGGAGCCCCGTCTCCGGCGCCTGGGCGGTGCGCAACGGCCCGGTGCTGGACGCCTGGCGCGAGACCGGCTACGAGAACGGCAAACTCGGCTACCCCACCGGCGACGAGTTCCCCATCTCGGACGGCATGCAACAGAACTTCCAAGGCGGCTTCATCACGGTGCGCGACGGCAAACCGGAAGTCCACAGCCTCTGAGACGGTCGGATCGTCCGACTCCCGCCGGCACCGGCCGAAGGCGCGGCAAAGACGACCCAGCTAGCCTGGTGGGCGACCCGACCCCCGCTCAGCGACAGATCGAGGACAAGAATTCATGCATCGGACCCGTGGAAAGGTATTCGGCGTAGTCGTGGCGCTCGCCGCGACCGGCCTGCTCGCCGCGTGCGGCGACAATGATTCGACCGCGACGAGCACTCCGTCGACGCCTGCCCGCACCACGACGGCGACGACGACGTCGCCGGCCGCATCGACGCCCGCCGACACCGGTCAGCCCGCTCCCGCGCCGGAGCAGCCCACGACGACGGTGGCCCCCGAGCGTCCGCAGCCGGTGCCGACCGAAGCCGTCCCGCCCGCGGACACCTCGAAGCTCACCGACAAGGACAAGCGGTTCCTGGACGATCTGGCCAAGCAGGGCGTCACCCCGTCCACCCCGGACATCGCACTGAGCATCGGCGCGTACGTCTGCCAGGGCACCGCCGCCGGTGCGTCCGATCAGGATCTGATGACCTTCGTCAACGCCATGGCAGGTTCCGATCCGTCCTTCGACCCGGCCAAGATGCCGGTGGAGAAGGCCGGGCAGATCTACATCACCACCGCTCGCGCCACGTACTGCCAGTGAGTTCGCGTTCCCGTTCGACCTCCCGCCGGTTCAGGCCGGCGGGATGTCTGGTCGTGATCGGCGTCGTGCTGCTGATCGTCCTGGTGGTCCTGCTGCTGTGGTATCTGCTGGCGGGGCGTCTGCGCCCGCCCGGCCCTGGCCCGAAGCCGCCGGAGCGGCCGACTTCGCAGCCGGCCAGTTGTCCCGACGTGCAGATGATCTCGGTGCCCGGCACCTGGGAGTCGAACAGCTTCGACGATCCGCACAATCCCACCGCGAACCCGGTATCGCTGATGCTCAACGTCTCCGGTCCGATCACCCAGCGGTTCCCCAGCGAGCGGGTGGACGTGTACACCGTTCCTTACGTCGCGCAGTTCTCCAATCCGATCGCGATCCCGCCGGACGGCCAGCAGTCCTACAACAACAGCCGGTCCGAGGGCACGGCGCGAATGGTCGACGCCATGGCCGCACGGCATCAGGAGTGCCCGTTGACCACCTACGTGCTCGCCGGGTTCTCCCAAGGTGCGGTGATCGCGGGTGACGTCGCCGCGCAGATCGGCGCGGGCGACGGCCCGGTGCCCGCCGATCTGGTGCTCGGCGTGACATTGATCGCCGACGGACGCCGCACCGGCGAGACCGGCCAGGGTCAGCCGATCCAGATCGGGACGCCCGTGCCCGGCGTGGGTGCCGAAGTCGCGCTGAAGGGGTTGAACGTGCCCGGCATCACGATGACCGGTCCGCGTCAAGGGGGCTTCGGCGCGCTGGCCGACCGTACCTACACCATGTGCGCGCCCGGGGATCTGATCTGCGATGCCCCACGGGAGGCACTGAGTCCGTGGAACATCGTGGGCAGCGTGAATTCGCTGGTCCGGGCGGCGGGGAACCCGGTGCACGCCCTCTACAACACCTACGTCGTCGACGGTGACGGCACCACCGCGACGCAGTGGACCACCAACTGGGCGGCGGGCCTCATCGAGGCAGCGCCGCATCCGCCCCATTCGTGAGAATTCACAGACCGTGAGATACCCCGCACCCCCTTGGCGTGACAAGCGCAACTCGAGTTGGGTAGCACGCTGTAAAGTGCGCTGGTGATCGCGACGCCGGGCACCACCGCAGCGCAGACCCGGGCGGGCGTCGCGCCCGTATTTTCCTTACAGCCAGGAGCATGAGTTCATGACAGAAGCCGCCGCACCGGCCACCACGGCGAGCCGTGACGCGGATGCTGCGTTGTCCGCGCTGGGCACTCCGTTGCGTCCGTTCCGCTTCGCGGCGGCCGGCGAGGGAAACAAGCAGGAGGGCGGTGCGCGCAAGTTCGTGCAGACCGCTCAGCAGGCCGAGGAATACGGCTTCGACACCTTCGTGGTGCCCGATCACCTCGGCGAGCAGATCGGGCCGATCGCCGCGCTCGGCGCGCTGACCCAGGCCACCGAGAAGATCCGGCTCGGCACGTCGGTGCTGGCGAACGGTTTCCGCCACCCCGTCGTGCTGGCCAAGGACCTGGCGACCATCGACGTGCTGTCCAAGGGCAGGCTCGAGGTCGGCCTCGGCGCGGGCTGGATCAAGGAGGAGTTCGACAACGCGGGCATCGCCTACGAATCGCCCGGTGTCCGGCTGGAGAAGCTCGACGAGGCGCTGACCATTCTCGACGTGCTGCTGCGCGGCCAGGAGTGCACCTTCGAGGGCAAGCACTACCAGGTCCGGGGCATCAAAGGCACACCGAGGCCGCGGCAGGGTCCGCGCCCGCCGATCTGCACCGGCGGTGGCGGTCCGAAGATGCTGCGCCTGGCCGCCAAGCACGCCGACATCATCTCCGTCGTTCCGGTGACCACCAAGAACGGCAAGGGCCTGCTCTCCGGCATCACCATCGAGAAGGCCGTGGAAAAGGTGAATCTGATCAAGGAGGCCGCCGGTGACCGGTTCGCCGACATCGAACTGAACTGGGCCGTCACCGCGGTCGTGATCACCGACGATCGCGAGAAGACCGCGGAGATGGCGCTGTCGGCGTTGGACCGGGGACTGCACCCGAACCTGGAAGTCGATGTTCAGCTGTCCGTCGAGGACATCCTGAACTCGCCCTACGTGGCGATCGGCACATTCGAGGAGATCGCCGAGCAGATCCGCCGTGTGCGGCAGCTCACCTCGATGTCCTACGTCGGTGTATTCCCCACCCAGATGGACGCGTTCGCCCCCGTTATTCCCCTGCTGCGGGACGAGTGAGCCGGTCTTCTCTGTAACATGACTCTGGTTTGAGTACATCTAGCCGATAAGCGGTCACCGCGCAGACCGCACAAAATCTGCAGGCTGGCTCTGCACTTGGAGCACCCGCGGGCGAAAGCGAGTCGGGGCCTCACAGGTAATAGCGGCGATTCGCCGTCTTGCTGCGTGTGCCTCGGAGGAGAAGAAGGAATGGAAGAGACTTTCGACGACTACCTGGACGAAACCGGGAACATCCGTATTCCCGAGGATCACACCCTGGTTGATCACGTCGAGAAGCACACCCGGAACGACGCGAACACCCTGGCGTATCGCTACATCGACTACTCGCGCGAGCGCGACGGCGAGGCGCAGGAGCTGACGTGGCGTGAGTTCGGTATTCGGCTGCGCGCGGTGGCCGCTCGACTGCAGCAGGTGACCAACCCGGGCGACCGGGTCGCGATCCTCGCGCCGCAGGGCTTGGACTACGTGATCTCCTTCTTCGCCGCGATCTACGCGGGCACCATCTCGGTCCCGCTGTTCGACCCGGACGAGCCCGGTCACACCGATCGCCTGCACGCCGTGCTCGGCGACTGTGAGCCCTCGGCGATCCTGACCGCGAGCTCCTCCGCGGCCGGGGTCCGGCAGTTCTTCCGCTCGCTGCCCGCAGCCCAGCGCCCGCGCATCATCGCGGTGGACGCGATCCCCGACAGCGTCGGCGAGAGCTGGGTGCGCCCGGACATCGCGATCGACGACATCGCCTACCTGCAGTACACCTCGGGTTCCACCCGGGTGCCCGCCGGTGTGGAGATCACCCACCGCGCGGTGGGCACCAACCTGCTGCAGATGGTCGATGCGATCAACCTGGACTGGAACTCACGCGGCGTCACCTGGCTGCCGCTGTTCCACGACATGGGTCTGCTGACGGTGATCCTGCCCGCGGTGGGCGGCAAGTACATCACCATCATGTCGCCGAGCGCGTTCGTGCGCCGTCCCTACCGCTGGATCAAGGAACTGGCGGCGATCTCCGACGGCGCCGGAACTTTCGCCGCCGCACCGAACTTCGCGTTCGAGCACGCCGCGGCGCGTGGTCTGCCGAAGAACGGCGAGTCGCTGGACCTGTCGAACGTCATCGGCCTGATCAACGGCAGCGAGCCGGTGACCACCTCGTCGATGAAGAAGTTCAACGAGGCGTTCGCCCCCTACGGCCTGCCGAAGACGGCGATCAAGCCCTGCTACGGCATGGCCGAGGCGACGCTGTTCGTCTCCGCGACCAAGGCCGAAGACGAGGCCAAGGTCACCTACGTCGACCGCAAGGAACTCAACGCGGGACGCATGGTGAAGGTCGACCCGAACCACGAGGACGCGATCGCGCAGGTTTCCTGTGGTTATGTCGCGCTGTCGCAGTGGGCGACGATCATCGATCCGGAGTCCGTGGAGTCCGGTGGCGGTCGTGAGGTGCCCGACGGGCACGTCGGCGAGATCTGGCTGCACGGCAACAACATGGGCATCGGCTACTGGGGTCGTCCCGACGAGACCGCCGCGACGTTCCAGAACAAGGTCACCGAGCGTCTGTCGCAGGGCAGCCACGCCGAGGGCACCGAGCCGGACGCGAACTGGATGCGCACCGGCGACTACGGCGTGTACTTCGAAGGCGAGCTCTACATCACCGGCCGGGTCAAGGACCTGGTGATCGTGGACGGGCGCAACCACTACCCGCAGGACCTGGAGTTCTCCGCGCAGGAAGCCAGCACCGCGCTGCGGCCCGGCTTCGTCGCGGCGTTCTCGGTGCCTGCCAACCAGCTCCCGGCCGAGGTGTTCGAGCAGGGCAGCCACTCCGGCCTGCAGTTCGACGCCGACGACGCCTCAGAGCAACTGGTGGTCGTCGGCGAGCGTGGTCCGGGTGCGGGCAAGGCCGATCCGCTGCCGATCGCCGACGCGGTGCGCGCGGCGATCTCCCAGCGCCACGGCGTGACCGTTCGAGATGTGCTGCTGGTGCCCGCGGGGTCGATCCCGCGCACGTCCAGTGGCAAGATCGCCCGCCGCGCGTGCCGGGCGGCCTATCTGGAGGGAACGCTGCGGGGTGGTTACACCCAGCAGGCTTTCCCCGATGCACCGGAAGAGTAATTGCCAGGGGCGGCCTCGGACCGACCATCGACGCTCGGCGCCGACCTTCCCACGCGCCGGGCGTCAATTCACGGTACGCCCGGTACGGACACAGGTAGCTTGAGGAATTGATGGCTGACAACGAGGGCACGCCCACCCAGACGACCGACACCCCACCCGTCGAGACCGGCGCCGACGCGGCGGCCCCGGCCGAGTCCGCGAAGGGTGGCGCGCAGACCGACATGTCGGTGGCGGAGCTGCGTGAGTGGCTGCGGCGCTGGGTCTCCGAGGCGACCGGGCAACCGATCGAGCAGATCACTGTGGACCGGCCGATGGAGGAGTTCGGGCTCGCCTCGCGCGATGCCCTCGCCCTCGGTGGGGACATCGAGGAACTGACCGGCGTGATGCTGAACGCGACCGTCGTGTACCAGCACCCGACCATCGCCTCGCTGGCCGAGCGGATCGTCAACGGCGAGCCGGACGCTCCGGAGGAAGCCGCGGACGACGCCTTCTACACCGCGGGCTACCGTCCCGGTGAGGCGCACGACATCGCCATCGTGGGTTTGTCGACCCGGCTGCCCGGCGCGGGTGACACCCCGGAGACGACCTGGGATTTCCTCATCGGCCGTGGTGACGGCATCCGGGAGCTGCCCGAGGGACGCTGGTCGGAGTTCCTGGCCGAGCCGCAGCTGGCCGAGGCGATCGAGAAGGCCAACACCATGGGCGGCTACCTCGATCAGGAGGTCGTCAAGGGCTTCGACGCCGAGTTCTTCGCCATGTCGCCGGTCGAGGTCGAGCGGGTGGATCCGCAACAGCGCCTGGCGATGGAGCTGACCTGGGAGGCGCTGGAGCACGCGCGGATTCCGGCCAGTGACCTCAAGGGCGAGCCGGTCGGCGTGTTCATCGGTTCCTCGGGCAACGACTTCATGCTGCTCGCGGCGCTCGGGCTGGGCAGCGAGCGCGATCCGAACGTGCCGGTGTCGGCCGAGGCGTACGCGATCATGGGCAGCGTCAGCTCGATCATCCCGAACCGGGTCTCCTACTTCTTCGACTTCCGCGGCCCGTCGGTGTCCATCGACACCGCGTGCTCCTCGACGCTGGTGGCGGTGCACGAGGCGGTGCAGGCGCTGCGCGGCGGCGAGGCCGACCTGGCGCTGGCCGGCGGCGTGAACATGCTGCTCGCGCCGATGGCCACGCTCGGGTTCGACGCGAACGGCGGCCTCGCCAAGGACGGGCACATCAAGGCGTTCTCCAGCGACGCCGACGGCATGATCCGCTCCGAGGGCGGCGGTCTGGTGGTGCTGAAGCGCCTCGCCGACGCCGAGCGCGACGGCGACACGGTTTACGCCGTGATCAAGGGCTCGGCGGTCAACAACGACGGGCGGTCCAACGGCCTGCTCGCCCCGAATCCCGACGCTCAGGCCGAGGTACTGCGCCGCGCCTACCGCGACGCGGGCATCGCGCCGTCCTCGGTCGACTACGTCGAGGCGCACGGCACCGGCACCCTGCTCGGCGACCCGATCGAGGCGGACGCGCTCGGCCGGGTGGTCGGCCGCGGCCGCGACGCCGACAAGCCCGCGCTGCTCGGTTCGGCCAAGACCAACTTCGGTCACCTGGAGTCGGGCGCCGGTGCGGCGAGCCTGGCGAAGGTGGTCATGTCGTTGCAGCACAACGTCATTCCGCCGAACATCGGCTACGCCGGTCCGAACCCGTACATCCCGTGGGACCAGGCGCACCTGAAGGTCGTCGACGAGCCCACCGAGTTCCCGCGCTACAGCGGCACGGCGACCATCGGCGTCTCCGGCTTCGGTTTCGGCGGCACCAACGCGCACATCGTCGTCCAGGAATACGTACCTGCCGCCGCACACGGGGCGCAGGCGCCGTTCGCCGAACTCGAGTCGCAGCTGAACGAGGACGTGCTGGACGAGGAGACCACGGGCGTGATCGCGGAAGCCGATGCCGTGGTCGCGGAGGCCGAGGTCGCGGCCGTCGCCGAGGTTTCCTTGGCCGCCGAAGCCGCCACGCCGGTCTCCGAGTGGACCGCCGAGCGCACCGAGCCGCTGCCGCAGATCCTGCCGGTGTCGGGCTACCTGCCCTCGCGCCGCCGCCGTGCCGCGGCCGAGCTGGCCGACTGGCTGGAGTCCGAGGCAGGCGCGAAGACTCCGCTCGCCGATGTGGCGCGATCGCTGGCCAAGCGCAGTCACTGGCGTTCGCGCGGCGTGGTGCTGGCCAAGACGCACGAGGAGGCGGTCGCCGGACTGCGCGCCATCGCGGCGGGCAAGCCGGGTACGGGCGTCTTCACCGCCGACGCGCCCGCGGCCATGGGCCCGATGTGGGTGCTCGCCGGTTTCGGCGCGCAGCACCGCAAGATGGGCAAGCAGCTCTACCTGGAGAACTCGATCTTCGCCAGGGCCGTCGACGAGGTCGACGAGCTGGTGCAGGACGAGGCCGGATACTCGGTGCGCGAGCTGTTCCTGGACGACAGCCAGGACTACAACGTCGGCACCTCGCAGGTCGGGATCTTCACCATCCAGATCGGCCTGGCCGCGCTGCTGCGCGCGCACGGCGCCGAACCCGACGCCGTGGTGGGCCATTCCATGGGCGAGGTCGCGGGCGCGTACATCGCCGGTGGTCTCTCCCTCGAGGACGCGGTGCGCGTGATCTGCGCCCGTTCCCGCCTGATGGGCGAGGGCGAGCAGATGATCAGCGACGACGACGTGCGCAACATGGCGCTCATCGAGTACAGCGCCGAGGACGTCGCGAGCCTGCTGCCGGACTACCCGGACGTCGAGGTCGCGGTGTACGCGGCGCCGACAAACACGGTGATCGGCGGCCCGCAGGATCAGGTGGCGGCGATCGTCGCGCAGGTGGAGGCGGCGGGCAAGTTCGCCCGGGTGCTGCAGACCCGCGGCGCGGGCCACACCTCGCAGATGGACCCGCTGCTCGGCGAGCTGGCCGCGGAATTGGCCGGCATCGAGCCCACCAAGCTGAAGACCGGCTTGTACTCGACGGTGCACAAGGAAGAGTTCTTCCGCGCGGGCAACGACCCGATCCACGACGAGGACTACTGGGTCAAGAACATGCGCCACAGCGTGTACTTCACCAACGCGGTGAAGCTCGCGGTGGACGCGGGCCACACCACGTTCCTGGAGCTGGCGCCGAATTCCGTCGCGTTGATGCAGGTGCTCGGCACCACCTTCGCCGCGGGGGTGCACGACGCGCAGCTCATCCCCACGCTCAAGCGCAAGGAGGACGAGTCCGCGGGCGTGATCGCCGCGCTCGCCCAGCTCTACGTGCACGGGCACAAGGTCGATCTGTTCTCGCTGCTCGGCCCCGGCGATTACGCCGACATCCCGCGCACCACGTTCGTGCGCAAGGAGTACTGGCCGAACGTCCGGCTGGCCACGGGCGGCAACGGCCGGTTGCCCGGCGCGCACGTCGCGCTGCCGGACGGCAGGCACGTCTGGGAGGTCCAGGCGTCCTCGGTGACCGATCTCGCCGGACTGGTGCGTGCCGCGTCGGCGCAGGTGCTCAGCGACGTCTCGCTGGGCGCGTCGATTCCGCACGCGCCGATCCCGGCGGCGGGCACGCTCACCACCACGCTCACCCCGCATCCCGGCGGCGCCTCGGTGCAGGTCCACGCCAAGGAGGGCAACGCCTTCCGCCTGGTGTTCGACGCCGTGGTGACCTCCGGCGCTGCGCTGCCGGAACCCGTGGCGGCCGAGCCGGTCCCGGCGATCGCCGCGCAGACGCGCAGCGACGCCGACCTCGAGGTCGTGGAGACCTTCGGTGACCGGTGGGATCCGAACGGCACGCAGACCGTCGAAGAGCGGCTCGCGCTGATCGTCGCGGAGTCCATGGGTTACGCGGTCGAGGATCTTCCGATGGAGATCCCGCTGATGGAACTGGGCTTGGACTCGCTGATGGCGATGCGCATCAAGAACCGGGTCGAATACGAGTTCGACATCCCGCAGCTGCAGGTGCAGGCCGTGCGGGACGCGAGCCTGCACGAGGTCGGCAAGGTGCTGCGGTACGCGATCGAGCACCGCGACGAGGTGCAGGCGATGGCCGACCAGCAGGCTGCCGACAAGGCGGCGGGCGGCAGCGGCGAGCTGACTGTCGACGCGGACTTCATGTCCGCGGCCAGGGCGGCCCTGGCCACCGGCGCTGACCCGGTCGCCGCGGTGGCGGGCGCCGCGTCCGTTTCACCGGACGCCATAGCGGAAACCGCTGTGACCGAGGTCGATTCGGCTCCCGCGGCAGCGACTGCGAGCCCGGAAAAGGCCGCCGAAGCCGACGCGGCTCCCGCCGAGCAGCCGGCGGCCCAGGCCACACCGGTCGCCGCGGCTCCGGCCGCGCCCGCGGCCGTTTTCGGCGGCGCACAGCAACCCGCCGACGAGGACGACGTTCCGCCACGTGACGCCGCCGAGCGCCTGACCTTCGCCACCTGGGCGGTGGTCACCGGGAAATCGGCCGGAGGCATCTTCAACACGCTGCCGATCCTGGACGAGGACACCGCGGAGAAACTGGCCGCGCGCCTGACCGAACGGGTCAAGGCCGAGGTCACCGTCGATGACGTACTCGACTGCGAGACCATCGAGCAGCTCTCCGACATCGTCCGCGACCTGCAGGACAGCGGCGCGGATGTGGACGGTTTCGTCCGTCCGCTGCGGCCGCGCGCGGAGGGCTCGAACGCGGTGCCCGTCTTCGTGTTCCACCCCTCGGGCGGCAACACGCTGGTGTATGAGCCCCTGTTGAAGCGGCTGCCCGCCGAGACGCCGATGTACGGCCTCGAGCGGGTCGACGGTTCGATCGAGGAGCGGGCGCGCCAGTACCTGCCCGAGCTGCGCAAGATCCAGGGCGACGGCCCGTTCGTGCTGTACGGCTGGTCGCTGGGTGCGGTGCTGGCCATGCAGACCGCCCAGTTGCTCCGAGCCGAGGGCGCGGACGTTCGCGTGGTCGGCCTGATCGATCTGGCCATTCCGACTCAGGGCGAGGACAACAGTCCCGAGGAGCGCGTGCGGCGGATCGAGCGCTACCAGGCGTTCGCCAAGAAGACCTATGGCGTCGACGGCGAATTGGACCGCGATCAGTTGGAGACGCTGGCGGCGGCCTCCGACGAAGAGCAGTTCAAGATGATCAGCGACCTGATCAAGATCAGTGGCGCGAAGATCCCCGGCGGTGTGCTCGAACACCAGCGCACTTCATGGATCGATAGCCGTCACCTCGCTCGAACCCAACCCACGCACTACGACGGCAACGTCGTGCTCTACCTCGCCGATCGCTACCACGACGGGATGATCGAGCTCGAGCCACGCTTCGCCGACCGGGTGCCCAACGGCGGCTGGGACGAGTACATCCCGAATTTGGAGGTCGTCCACATCGCCGGCGACCACCTGCAGATCATCGACGAACCGCGGATCGGGAAGATCGGAGCCGACCTGACCGCGAAGCTCGCCGCGATCGAGGCGAAAGGGGCCAAGTGAGCACGACTGCCGAAAAACTCGCCGACCTGCGCAAGCGCCTGGATTTGGCGCAGGAGCCCGCGGGTGAAGCGGGGATCGCCAAGCGGGCGAAGAAAGGCATCCCCAGCGCCCGCGACCGGATCAACATGCTGCTCGATCCGGGAACCTTCGTGGAGATCGGCGCGCTGGTACGCAAACCGGGCGATCCCGCCGCGCTCTACGGCGACGGCGTCGTCACCGGGCACGGCCTGGTCGAAGGCAGGCCCGTGGCGGTGTTCTCGCACGACCAGACCGTGTACGGCGGTTCGGTCGGTGAGATGTTCGGCCGCAAGGTCGCCGGGATCCTGGAGTACGCGGCCAAGGTCGGCTGCCCGGTGGTCGGTATCAACGACTCCGGCGGCGCCCGCGTGCAGGAAGCGGTGACCTCGCTGGCGTGGTACGCCGAGCTGGGCCGCCGCCAGGAGCCGCTGTCCGGCCTGGTTCCGCAGATCTCGATGATCCTCGGCAAGTGCGCGGGTGGCGCCGTCTACGCCCCGATCAACACCGACGTGGTGGTGGCGACCGAAGAGGCGTACATGTTCGTCACCGGGCCGAAGGTGATCCGGGAGGTCACCGGCGAGGACGTCAGCCTCGAGGAACTCGGCGGGGCGCGCAGCCAGGCGGAGTACGGCAACATCCACCACGTGGCCAAGGACGAGGCGGCCGCGTTCGAGTGGGTGCGCGATTACCTGGGCTACCTGCCGACCAGCTGCCAGGAGCTGGCGCCGGTCGTGAATCCCGGCCTGGAGCCGGAGACCACCGACAGCGACCTGGAACTGAACTCGATCGTCCCGGACTCCGACAACTCCGGGTACGACATGCACGAGATCCTGTTGCGCATCTTCGACGACGGCGCCTTCCACGAGGTCGGCGCGTCGGCGGGCCGCAACGTCATCACCGGATTCGCCCGGGTGGACGGGCGCAGCGTCGGCGTGGTGGCCAACCAGCCGATGGTGTACGCGGGAGCGCTGGACGCCCGCGCCTCGGACAAGGCCGCGCATTTCGTGCGGCTGTGCGACGCGTTCGAGATCCCGCTGGTGTTCGTCGTCGACACGCCCGGGTTCCTGCCCGGCGTGGAACAGGAGAAGATCGGCGTCATCAAGCGTGGCGGACGGTTCCTGTTCTCCTACGTGGAGGCGTCGGTCCCGAAGGTCACCGTGGTGATCCGCAAGTCCTACGGCGGCGGCTACGCCGTGATGGGCTCCAAGCAGCTGGGCGCCGACGTGAACCTGGCCTGGCCCACCGCGCGGATCGCCGTCATGGGCGCGGAGAGCGCGGTCAGCCTGATCGGAGCCAAGCAGATCGAGGCCGCGCCCGAGGACCAGCGCGCCGCGATCCGCCAGCAGATGATCGATTTCTACAACGCCACCGTGGCGACCCCGTGGGTGGCCGCCGAGCGCGGATACGTCGACGCGGTCATCGAGCCCGCGACGACCCGGCTGGAAATCCGTCGTGCGCTCCAGTTGTTGCGGGACAAGGCTATTGCCCGCAACCCGCGCAAGCATCACCTGCTGCCGCTGTAGGCTGCGAACACGATCGGGCCGCACCCCCTGGGGCGCGGCCCGATTCGCGTCATGGGCGCCGAATGATCAGCTGACGGTGGCGGATTCGATGACGACGTCGCTCACCGGGACGTCCTGGTGCCCGCCGGCCGAGGACGTGGCGACGCCCGCGATCTTGTCGACCACGTCGGTGCCTTCGGTCACCGCGCCGAAGACGGTGTAGCCCCAGCCCGCCGCGGTGGGCGCGGAGTGGTTGAGGAAGTCGTTGTCGGAGACGTTGATGAAGAACTGCGCGGTGGCCGAGTGCGGGTCGTTGGTGCGGGCCATCGCGACGGTGTACTTGTTGTTCTTCAGGCCGTTGTTCGCCTCGTTCTGGATGGGCGCTTGCGTGCCCTTCTGGCGCAGGCCCGGCTCGAAGCCGCCGCCCTGGATCATGAAGCCGGGAATGACGCGGTGGAAGATCGTGCCGTTGTAGTGGCCCGCGTTCACGTAGTCCACGAAATTGCGCACCGTGTTCGGTGCTTTCTGGTCGTCCAGTTCGAGGACGATCGGTCCGTAGTTCGTCGAGAGATTCACCTTGGTCATACGCCCACCTTTCCATTGTGGTCGGTAGCGGTCAGCAGGACGGGGTCGATTGGTCGTCGGGCGCCATTTCTCCGGCCCGTCAGCACAACATTCTGGCAGTCGGCTCCGAACATACTGAGGACCCGCGATTTCTCCCGGCGGCGCGACGCCCGCGCGGACAGACGGGCAGATAGCATTGCCAACCGTGCCCGACGCCGCAACCGCTGTTCTCACGAAACCCCCCGCCGCCCCGGCGGTGACCCCGAACGATTTCCGGACCGCTCGGCTCATCGCATTGCTCGCCGGTCTGCTCGGCGCGCTGTTCGCGCTGGCGACCCCGTTCCTGCCGGTCACGCAGACGACCGCGGTGCTGAAGTGGCCGCAGAGCGGGACGCTCGGCAACGTGCAGGCGCCGCTGATGTCGCAGGTCCCGATCGACCTGAAGGCGACGATCCCGTGCGAGACCATCGCCCAGCTGCCCGAGCGGGGCGGCATGCTGCTGGCCACCGCGCCGCCGCAGGGCGACCGGGCCGCGCTGGAGGCGATGTTCGTGCGGGTCTCGGAGACCTCGGTCGACGTGATCGATCGCAACGCTGTGGTGGTGTCGGCCGACCGCAGCCGCATGGGCGAGTGCACGTCGCTGACCATCAGCTCGGACAGCGAGCGCACCTACGGTGCGTTCGCCGGGCTCACCAAGCAGGTGGAGCGGCCGGTCGAGGGTGCGGCGCCCGGCACGACCGAGCTGGTCACCGTGCCGGTGGAGGGGCAGCTCGGCGGCGATCTGCGGCCCCAGGTGGTGGGTGTGTTCTCCGACCTCAAGGGCGCGGCGCCCGCGGGGTTGTCGTTCGACATGACGGTGGACACTCGTTTCTCGTCCAGCCCGACCGCGATCAAGCTGATCGCGATGATCGCGGCGGTGTTGTGCACGCTGATCGCCCTGGCGGCGCTGGCCCGGCTGGACAGCAGTGACGGGCGCGGGCACCGCCGGTTCCTTCCGGCGAACTGGCTGAAGCCGACCTGGGCGGATGGCGCGGTGATCGGCACGCTGCTGCTGTGGCATTTCGCGGGCGCCAACACTTCCGACGACGGCTACATCCTCAGCATGGTGCGGGTGGCGCCGCACGCGGGCTACATGGCCAACTACTTCCGCTGGTACGGCGTGCCGGAGGCGCCGTTCGGCTGGTACTACTACGTGATCCAGGTCTTCTCGGAGATCTCAACCGCCAGCCCCTGGGTGCGGTTGCCCGCCCTGGCCTGCGCGATCCTCTGCTGGCTGGTGATCAGCCGCGAGGTGGTGCCCCGCCTGGGCCGCGGTGTGCGCACCAGCAAGGTGGCGCTGTGGACCGGCGGACTGGTGTTCCTGGCGTTCTGGCTGCCGTTCGACAACGGATTGCGCTCCGAGCCGGTCGTCGCGCTCGGCGCGCTGCTGACCTGGGTGTCGATCGAGCGGGCCATCGCCACCGGACGGCTGCTGCCCGCCGCGGTGGCGATCCTGGTGGCGGCGTTCACCCTGGCGGCCGCGCCGACGGGACTGATGTGCGTGGCGGCGCTGCTGGCCGGTATCCGTCCGATGGTGCGCATCGTGGTGCGCAAGCACCGGCACTTCGCCGCGCTGGGCGCCGGGCGGTGGGGCTCGACGCTCCCGTTGCTCGCGCCGATCGCCGCGGCGGGCGTTCTCGTGCTCACCGTGGTCTACAGCGACCAGACCTTCGCGGGCATCCAGGAGGCCAACCGGGTGCGTCAGGTGACCGGGCCGAACCTGGCCTGGTACGAGGACTACCTGCGCTACTACTACCTGTTCGTGGAGACCGTCGACGGTTCGCTGTCGCGCCGCTTCGCCTTCCTGGTGATGCTGCTGTGCCTGTTCACCACGATGCTCGTGCTGCTGCGGCGCAGGCAGGTGCCGGGTATCGCGAGCGGGCCGACCTGGCGGCTGATGGGCGTGGTCTTCGGAACCATCTTCTTCATGATGTTCAACCCGACCAAGTGGACCCACCACTTCGGCGCGTACGCGGGCATCGCGGGCTCGCTGGCGGCGGTCACCGCCGTCGCGGTCTCGGCGAGCGCCTTGCGGGCCCGTAAGAACCGGGCGATCTTCCTGGCCGGATTGCTGTTCGTGCTCGCGATCGCGTTCTCCGGCATCAACGGCTACTGGTACGTGTCCAGCTTCGGCGTGCCCTGGTTCGACAAGCGCATCTCGCTGCACGGTTACCAGTCCAACACGGTTATGCTCTTGCTGTTCGGCCTGGCACTGGCGCTGGTCGGCTGGTACGCGCTGCGGGAGGACTACACCGCGCCGCAGCCGTCGGCGAAGACGGCGCGCGGCAGGCGGATCCGCCGGTTCGCCGCGATCCCGCTGACCGTGGTCGCCGCCCTGATGGTCGCGCTCGAAGTGCTCTCGCTGGTCAAGGGCGCGGTCTCGCAGTATCCGGCGTACTCGCTGGCGCGGTCGAATTTCGACGCGCTCGGCGGCAGCACCTGCGGTCTGGCCAACGACGTGCTGGTGGAGCCGGACCCGAACGGCGGCAGGCTCGCGCCGATCATCGATCCGGCGCATCCGCCGACCGATCCGGCCGACCCGCTGGCCGGCGTCGATCCGGTCGGCTTCGCTCCGAACGGCGTGCCCAACGATCTGTCCGCCGACAGCGTCGAGGTGAAGCCGGGCACCGGCAACACCTCCACCCAGTCGGTCGGCGCGGCGTTCGCGGAGGGACAGAGCGCGGGCACCGGCGGCGGTCAGGGCGCGCTCGGCGTCAACGGCTCCACCGTCGCCCTCCCGTTCGGTCTGGACCCGGCCACCACGCCGATCCTCGGCAGCTACCAGAACGGTGTGCAGCAGCCTGCGAACGTCACCTCGAGCTGGTACGAACTGCCCGCTCGTTCGGCGGACAAGCCGCTGGTGGTGATCTCGGCCGCCGGTCGCATCCTCTCCTTCGACGACACCGGCGCGATGAAGTACGGCCAATCGCTGACCGTCGACTACGGCAAGCACCTGCCCGACGGCAGCGTGCAGAAGCTCGGCACCTATCTGCCGCGCGACATCGGCCCGTTCCCGTCCTGGCGCAACCTGCGGGTGCCGTTGGACGAGATCGCGCCCGACGCCGACGCGGTGCGCATCGTGGCCAACGACCCGATCCTGATCGGGGACCAGTGGCTGGCGTTCACGCCGCCGCGGATGCCGAAGTTGCAGACGCTCAACAGCCTGCTGGGCTCCCAGCAGCCGATCCTGCTGGACTGGGCGGTGGGCCTGCAGTTCCCCTGCCAGCGTCCGTTCGACCACGAGAACGGCGTGGCCGAGGTGCCCGGCTACCGCATCCTGCCGGACCGCCCGCTGGCCATCAGCTCGACTAACACCTGGCAGGCCGAGGAGTTCGGCGGCCCGCTCGGCTTCTCCCAGATGCTGGCCAAGTCGGTCACCGTGCCCACCTACCTCAAGGACGACTGGGCGCGCGACTGGGGCTCGCTGGAGCGCTACGACCAGTACGACCGCAACGCCGTCCCGGCGAAGCTCGAGACCGGTACGACCACTCGTTCCGGGTTCTGGTCGCCGGGCAGCCTGCGGGTCTTCTGATCCGTTTCGGGTGATCCCGGCCAGCGGGCCGTCGCGCAGAACCCCTGTGCGACGGCCTTCTGGTGTCATGGACAACTCGGCGACATCCTCAGCGATCTATACACACACAAGTGTGTATATTTGGCGTATGACTCGGCTCAATGTCTATGTGCCCGACGAACTGGCTGAACGCGCCCGGGAACGTGGGCTGAATGTGTCCGCGCTCACTCAGGCCGCGATCCTCGCGGAACTCGAAAAGACCGCCACCTCGGCATGGTTGGCCGAGTTCGACGACCGGCCTGAGGTCTCACACGAGGTCATCATCGCCGCTGTTGATTCGGCGCGGGATGAGTTCGGCCAGTGACCGAAACCGAACAGATTGTGCTGGACGCCAGCGCGATGGTCGACATACTCATGCGCAACGATCGCACGGCCGCTGTGACCGCGCGGATCACGACGACGGTCATGCACGTCCCGGCGCACTTCGACGCCGAAGTGCTGTCCGCGCTTGGGCGACTGAACCGTGCCGGCGATCTGACCGATGCCGAAGTCAAGACCGCGCTGAGCCGTCTCGCTCGCGCCCCACTGACCCGCCATCCACTGATGAACCTCACCAAGGGGGCTTGGGCTCGGCGTGCCGCTATCAGGCTGACCGATGCTCTCTATGTCGAACTCGCCGAACAGCTGGACATGCCGCTGATCACCACGGACGGACGTCTGGCTCGAGCGGCGTCCTGCGCCGAGGAGATCCGCGCTGTGGCCGAGCAGCGCGAATAGGCAAGGTCGAGAGTATTGGCATCTCTGTGACGTGCCGATACCCGTCGATGTCGCTTTCGGCGAGCTGGCTACGGGATAGATACCCGAACACAGGGCCGCCGCGCAGGTGAACCCTGCGCGGCGGCCCTGCCGTATTTCGCCGGTGCGAACCGGGCGCTCAGACCTTCAATCGAAGACCGAGCTCGCGCCGGAGCACCTCTTGCGAAGGGAGGCGGCCGAGCACGCGCAGCACCGCAGGCCGCAGCTCCCGTTGTTCCTCTTCGCTGAGCAGTCCGACAAGATCGCGTAGATCCATTTCATCGAATGCCGTTGTCATGGCAATCAGATTAAGGCCATCGACCCGATTCGTCCTGCGATGTTTAGCCACAGGTGGGAGCACATTTTCAGACCGGACAACCGGTTTACTTACCGATGCCGTCGTAGCGCGCCCGTGCGGCGATGACGTCGTCCATGCGCGCCTCCGCCCAGGCTTTGACGGCGCTCATGACCGGCTGAAGACTGTGCCCGAGCGGGGTGAGTTCGTAGTCGACGCGGACCGGCACTTCGGCGGTGATCCGCCTCTCCACCAAGCCGTCGCGCTCCAGTCCCCGCAGCGTCTGGGTGAGCATCTTGGGGCTCACGCCCGCGATGATCCGGTTCAGTTCGGCGTAGCGCAAAGGGCCCTCGGCGAGCGCAGCGAGCACGAGGCTAACCCATTTGTCGCTGATCCGGTCCAGCAGCTGCCGGGTCGGGCACTCGGCGATATACGCGTCGTAACGCTGTTTGGCCAGCTCACGGCGCTGCGCCGCGGTCTTCGTCGCCATCGGGGATACCTCGCCACCTCTAACGCACTCTCGGGTAACTACTACCCAGAAGATAGTAGCTCCTCGTAAGTTGGTCGGCAGCCGAGAGGAAGGAACGCCATGCGCGCAGTAGTGGTTCACCGGCCGGGACCGGAAGCCGAGGTGGAGATCGTGGAAGTGCCGACGCCGCAACCGGGTCCGGGCGCGATCCGGATCGCGGTCGCGGCGGCGACGGTGAATCCGGTCGACCTGATGGTGCGTGCGGGCGTGGGCGGCACGCCGTTCGCGGCGCCGCGCCACCAATGGGGCGTCGGCTGGGACGTCGCGGGCACGGTGGACGCGCTCGGCGCGGGCGTCACGGGGTTCACGGTGGGGCAGGCGGTGATCGGCATCAGCGACCGGCTCGACGTCTCGCTCGGCGCACAGGCCGACTATGTGGTCCTGGAGGCCGGAAACGTCGCGCCGGCTCCGGTTTCCGTGCCTCCGGTGCAGGCGGCCACCATCCCGCTCAACGGCCTCACCGCGATCCAGGCCCTCGACGCGCTGGATCTCACCTCCACCGACACGCTGCTGGTGACCGGCGCGGCGGGCGCGGTCGGCGGCTTCGCCGTCGAACTCGCCGCCGCGCGAGGCGTGCGGGTGATCGCGTCGGCCTCGCCCGCCGACGAGGACACGGTCCGCGCGTTGGGCGCCACCGATTTCGTGCCGCGCCAGGCGTCCTTGCCGGATGCTGTCCGCGCCCTCGTCCCCGGCGGAGTGGACGCCGCCCTCGACGCGGCCGCCCTCGGCCCCACGACGCTCGCGGCGGTGCGCGGCGGCGGACGGTTCGTGTCCATCAGCGTCCCGAACACCCCGATCCCGTTGCGCGGAACCGAGGTCCGCACGGTGCTGGTCCGCGCCGATCGCGCGCAACTCGACCAACTGGTCGCCCACGTCGACGCGGGCGAACTCACCCTCCGCGTAGCCGAAACCCTTCCCCTCACCTCCGTCGAAGCCGCCCACAAGCGCCTCGCCTCCGGCGGCCTGCGCGGCCGCCTCGTCCTCATCCCCTGACCTCGACCACGAGTGGCACATGTCCCGTGCCACCCGTGGAAAGCGGAGTCCGGATGCCGGTCAGCGGATGCGGATGGGGTCGTCGGTGTCGAGGCCGGTGCGGGTTCGGTGGGAGATGTGGATGGTGGCGGGGGTGGCGTCGGGGGCGTAGAGGGTGAATTTCTCGAGGGAGCCCCAGTCGCGGGCCCAGTCGTGGTCGAGGTAGGCGGGGACGGTTTGGGACTTCAGCAGCAGGCCGGTCCAGCCGAGGGGGCCGCCGCCGATGTCGTCCTGCCAGGCGTTGGAGGCGTCGGAGCCGACCCGGTCGGGCAGGATGCGCCACCGCGGGATCTCGCCGACGCCGTCCTTGTGGTCGAACGGCCGCTGGCACGGGAAGGCCAGTCCGACGTGCCAGTCGAGCAGCACCGGATCCTGCGAGCCGACCACGGAATTCAGCGTGGCCAGCTTGGGCAGCCGGGGCGGGGTGACGGCCAGCCACTGCTTGGGCGTGATGTCGTTATCGATCGCGACCAGCCGCACCGCGTTCACTTCCCCCGGCAGTCGATCCAGCGGCACCCGAAGGTTGCGCCAGGACGGTGCGGGGCCGATGTCCAGCGGATCGATCGAGCCGAGCGTGCGCACCTCGCCGTCCGCGCCGCGGACGCCGTACTCCAGGTGCAGTTCCTGTCCGTAGGTGAGCACGCCGTCGGCGTCCACCGACCGGATCCGGCCCGCCGCGGTGATCGCGAGCACCTGGTAGGCCGGGTCGTGGCGCATGCTGTCGGTCAGGTCGAGCCGGTACCACTGGGTGGTCAACTTCGCCTGCTGCTGCTCGCCCTCCTGGTAGCTGCCCAGCACCGGGGTCTTCGCCGCGTCCAGGCCGAACGGCAGCGCGACGGTACTGCCGTTGATGCCCGCCTGCGCGGTGGTGCCGCCTCCGGTGCCCGCGCCGGTGGTCTTGCTGGTCTTGTTCTCGGAATCCTTGTCCACCGAGTTCGCACCGCCGGAAACCGTCTCCTCGGCATCGGCGGTGAGGTCGCTCGCCACCCCGTTCGGAGTGAAACCCTTGTTCTGCGCGGCCGATCCGTCCGCGGGCGATCCGGCGAAGGGTTGCAGCAGCGAATCGGCGGTGTCGGTCTCCACCAGCACCTCGTTGGCCAGCGCGCACGAATCCCCGCCGACCGATTCCACGTTCGACTTGGTGATCGAGTACGCGGGGTACTGCGTGGCCGCGGCCTTGGCGAGCGAGGCGACCTCGAACACCACCAGCAGCGCGGCGGCGACGGTCAGCGGCGCCGACGCCCACCGGTCGAAACGCCGTGGCGCCATCGTCCGCTCGCGCCGATACGGTTCCCGGTAGTGCAGCCAGATGGCGATCAGCAACGCGACGCCGCTGAGTCCGAGGAACAACGTGGACAGTCCCTTGCCCGCGATCAGCGGCGCCTTGTCCCACCACGGGACACCGTAGCTGGACACATACCACCACCCGTTGGAGCCGGTGAAGGTCACGGCGAGCAGGAACAGCACAGCGGCGGCGAACAGCGCGCGGTTGCGCGGAGAACGAATGCCGGTGGTGCCCACCGCGACCGCGGCCAGCGCGGCCAGCGATCCGGCCAGTCCGGCGTATACGCCGAAGTGGTGCGTCCACTTGGTGGGGGTGAACATCATCAAGAACAGCGACGCGAACACGATGCCGAGAATGCGCACCGAAGGACCGCGTGAGGTGCCCGGAATCCGGCCCTTGCGCAGCACTTGCAGCACACACACCAGCAGGCACAGCAGCATCACCAATACGCCGAACCGTCGCGCCAGTGACCCGTCCGGCGAGAGCATGAGCAGCGAATCCCAGCGGGTGCGCTCGTCGAACCACGCGACATTCGGGCCGACGATCGTGCGGACCCGGGTGGCTTCCAGCACCGTCGACAGCGTCTGGTCGGCGAAGATCACTACGAGCACCAGCGTGCCCGCGGCCAGGCCGGGGGCGAGCAGCGCGGCGAACCGGAAGACCGCCGCCGCCCGGGAGGTCTTGCGCACGGTCCCGGGAGCGTTCACCGCTGCCGCGGCCTCGGCGGAACCCGCGGCGGCCGCGTCCGCGTCGGGTCCGGTGCGGGCCGGGATCACACCGCGCGCACGCTTGACGATGATCAGCAGTACCGGTCGCGACCCGGCGATCAGGGCCGCGATGCAGATCAGACCGGTCGGGCCCGCCGCAAGGGAGAACGCGGCGATCAGCACGGCCACCGCCGCGGGCAGCAACCGGCCGGTCGCGATGGCGCGTTCGATCGAGCACCAGGTGAGCAGCGCCCCCGCCGCGATCAGCGGTTCGGGGCGCAGCCCGTTGTCGTAGGGCAGCCAGAACGCGAGGAACACCAACCCGGCCGTCCACAGCGCCACCTTGTTGCGGCGTGCCCGGGCGCCGAGGCGGGGCAGCACCTCCCGGCTGATCACCAGCCAGCAGACGACCCCCGCGAGCAAGGTGGGCAGTCGCATCCACAGGCTCGCGTCGGAGATCCGGGCCATCCAGGCCAGCACCTCGTAGGACCAGCCGAACGGAGCCTCGGGGACCGCGAACCAGCGGTAATAGTTCGCCATGTAGCCCGCGTGCTCGGAGGCTCGCGCCATGTTCAGGATGTAGCCGTCGTCGGAGGTGTTCGCCCCGATGACGTGCCACAGCGCCAGGATGCCCAGCACGACGCCGTCCGCCGGGGTGACGCGCCACCAGTGCGCGGGCAGGAACCGCCGCGCTTTGCGCCCGTCGGTGGTGTCCAGCAGATGCAGTGCGACGAGTGCGATCAGCGTGAACACAGCGGCGGCGAGCATGGCGGCCAGCTTCAGCGGCGTCGGTGTGGAGGAGAAACGCGAGTCGATGTCCGCGTGCACCTGCGCTCCGGCGAGCCGACCGGCATCCAGGTCGGTGAACACGCCGACCAACTGCGGCCGCACGTCCCGGCCGATCGTGGTCCGGAACGGCGTGCCGTCCTGGCGGGTGACGCCGGTGAGTTCGAGGGTCGTCGCGGCGGCGTTCGACTCGATGCCGATCGTCGCGCAGGACCCGACCTCCGCCAGCGGCGCGGACAGCAGCGGGATGTCCCGCAGCACCGCCGAGAGGACGCCGTCGGCGACCGAGACCACCAGACCTTTGGTCGCCGCCTGGCCGGAGGCCACCGGGACGGTGGACAGCACGGTGCCGCCCGCTCCGAGCTCGCTCACCAGCGAGCAGGGCAGCGTCGCGCGCAACCGCAGCGGTTCGTAGGACACCAGCGGCGCCGCCACGCTCGCGGCGCCCGGCTCGGGCCAGTCCACGCTCGCCCGATCCTGCCGCACCGGCAGGATCGGGGTCAGCAACGCCAGCAGGAATCCGAGAAGCCCGGAGAGGAGGGCGATCAAGCGGATACGGGTGAACGCTCGAGAAGATCGGTCCGGTCGCACGGTGGTTGATGCTAGCTACCGTCCGGTGTGATTCCGACTGCCCCCGACGCGCGCAGCGTATGAACGTCCCACAGCCAGACGTCCTCGACGCGCGTCGGCGTGAATCCGAGCAGCTGCGTGACCGTCTCGCGTAGTACCTCGCCGTTCCTCGTCGCGGGCAGCACCAGGACGTCGGCGCGCCAGAACCGCAGATCATCCAGCGCGTGGGCGCGCACGTCGGCGTCGATCCGTGGCACCACCCCGGTGTCCTGCGCCTGCACCAGCAGAGCGGTGGTCGGACGGGCCTCGGGGCCGTAGATCCCTTTCTTGGTCGTACCGGTCGGGCCGACGAAGTAACCCCCCGCGAGCGGGAAGCTGAACTCGGCGTCGGCCTGCCAGCGCAGCCCCCGCGCGTCGGGCGGCCGGGGCGGCGGTACCAGAACCACCGATCCGTCGCCGACGTAGCGGCGTACGGCGCCGTCGGCGAAGAAATCCGGCGTCGGCGTCCGTTCGACCACCGGCAGGATTGTCGGGATCAACGGCAGCAGCGCGCAGGCGAGAGCGCCGAACCACGCGAGCGGCTTCCAGTCCACCGCCGATTGCGTCCAGGTCTGCACCGCCCGCTCGCTGGCCAGCGCGAGCACGATCGCGATGGCCGGGATCGCGGCCATGCTGAGCCTGCTCTCCAGCACCGTGTTCAGCAGCGGGACCTGTTCGGCCAAGCGCCACGGCAGCGCGATGCCGGTGGGCCGCTTGCCGATCGTGGCGACCGCGCCCAGCGACAGCACTCCGAAGACCGCGATCACCACGGCCGCGGCCCGCACCACCCGGTCGCGCCACAGCAGCCCCACGGTGAACACCACGAGGAGCAGCAGCGGCCAGCCGAAGTACGCGTTCTGCTCGGTCGGGTTGATCGCCACGTTCTGGCCGGGAGCGAACACGCCACCCAGCGACTCGGATGGGAACTGCACCAGCGCTTCGAGATCGTTGCCCATCGGGCCGTGGTCGATCGAGCGATAGCTCTGCGGGCCGAAGAACTGCCACCACAGCGGGATCTCGGCGAGCGCCAGCGTGATCACCGCGCCCAGCACGAGGGTGGGGGCGATCGTCCGCGCCACGCGCAGTCCGGCGCGTGGAGCATGCAGGTGGTAGACGAGCGCGAACAGGCCGAACGCGAGTGCGAAGATCAGCAGCGGTTCCTCGCCGAGCGCGATCTGCATCGCGACCAGAAGGCCGAGGACGACGGCATCGCGCACCCGCCGGCGCGGCTGCGCTGCTCGCCGCGTCATCCGGATCAGCAGGCCCGCGATGATCGGAAGCAGCAGCAGCACGACGAAATTCGGGTGCGCGTTGGCGTGCGAGATCATCCCGGGCGCGAAACCGCAGAACAGACCGCCGATCACCGCGGCGACCCGGGATCGGACGAGTTCGCGGGAGAAGAGGTGATACCAGGCGAACGCCGTACCGGCCAGGCCGATGGTGAGCACGAGCACGAACGTGACGGTGGGCCCGAAGAGCAAGGTGACCGGCGTCAGCGGCACGCCGACGCCGAACATGGCCGTATTGGCCATCATGTTCACCCCGGCCGGAAAGTTCTGCAGGTCGGTGCCGAGCGGGTTCTGCAAGTTGGCGACCGAGTGCGCGGTGACGGCGAAGAACCACTCCCACATCGTCTGGTCCTGACCGCTCTTGATCAGGTATCCGCTGTCGGTGTCGCGCCACTGACCCGACAGCACCGCCGCGGCCAGTGCCAGGTAGCCGAGACCGACGAGCAGATCGGCGCCACCGGCCCGGAGGCGGGGGAGCCGGGTTCGCGCGGGACTGGTGAGCACTCCGGCCGCTGTCGCTTCCGTCGCGACCGCGACCTCCGCCGATTCCGTCTCCGCGCCGGTCTCGACGTCTTGTGCACGTGTCACCTGCGCATCACTCCTCGACAGCGCCCTCCGTACCAACCACGCTGTGCGTGGACCGACAAACGGGAGGGGTATCCACTTTGCGCGAGTTCAACCGTGGCGAATTCGCCGCGTCGGTCAGCGGCGGACGGTGACCAGCGTGAACGGCCCGATGTCCGTGCTGGTGAAACGCGAGTCGGCGAACAGTTCCTTGGGGAAGCTCACCGAGTAGCGCGCCACGTTCGGGTCGTTCGGGTAGACGTCCTTGGCCAGCCGCAAGGTGTAGCTGTCGCCGCTGCGCCGGAACAGGAACGCGTCCGGCGCACGCCACGGGCTCGCCGCCATCGCGTCGAGCAACTCCTGCGACGTCTTCAGTTCGCTCCAGCGCTTGATGGTGGCCCCGCGCTCCGCGAAATCGGCGAGCGGATTGGCGTAGTGCGAGGTGAGCGCCTGGAAGCCGAAGTAGGGGTAGAAGGAAAGGAAGCTGGTGTCGGCGGTGAGCACCACCGTGTCCGATCGGGGTCGCCCGGTCTGCGCGGTGAGCGCCTGGTCCACCTCGCGGTAGCGCGCAACCGCTGAGGCGGCTCGCTGGTCGGCCCGGTTTCCGTCACCGTCGGTGTCGGTGTAGGCGGTGGTGATCTCGGCGGTCAGCACATGCGGGATGTCCTGAGCGAAGGCCAACGCGCCGATCGTCGCGACGACGATCGCCACCAGCCGGAACCGGGCGGGCTCGTTCAAAGCCTGGTAGATCGCCCGCGCGCCCTCCACGAACCCGAACGCGCCGGCGACCGACAGCAACACCAGCAGCACCGGCTCCAGCCGGAACGACAGCAGCGTGGTGCCCGCGGCGGTCGCCACCATGGACAGCAGCGTCCACAGGTAGATCGCCGCCACCCCGATCCCCAGCGCCTGCGCCCTCCGCGACGACGCCCCGCGCAGCACCAGCCATATGGTGCCGACCAGGCACAGCGCTCCGAGCAGCGAGAACTGGAACATCGGCAGGGGCAGTTCGGCTCCCGCCTCCGGCAGGTAGTGCAGGGCGGTTCCGGAGCTCGCGGTCGTGCCGCGCAGCGCCTTCGCCAGGTACGGGGCCCACACGACGAGCGCGACCAGTCCGGCGATCGCCGCGATCACCACCAGCCGCGTCAGCGGCGGCACCGCCGCGCGCCATGTGGGGCGGGCCGAGGCCGTCGCCACGCGAGCGCGGCGCGGGTGGGCGGCGGTACGCTGCGCGCGCACGGCGAAGAAGGCCGCCAGCAGCCCCATCAGAGCGACCGCGAAGGCGGCCACGAGGAAGTAGAGGGTGTAGAACGTGGCCGCCCAGCCCAGGAACAATCCGGTGCCGACGACCGCGCCCCACCCACCGGCGGTGCGCTGCTCGGCGTCGTCCGCCTTCACGTCCTCGAGGGGTCGATACAGCGCCCCCCAAGCGAGCACGAGGGCGGGCGGAAGCAGCAGCACGATGACGGCGCTGTACGCCTCGGGCGCGGCGTAGGCCAGGGTGACCGCCGTGCTCGCCGCAGCGACGCCCACCGCCCAATCCGCGCGGATCAGCTTCGACCACAGCACCAGCGCGACGACGGCGGCCACCGCGAGGAAGCCGATCGCGTACGGCTTGAACACCTCCCAGCCGTCCATCCCGAGCAGATTCGCCACCCGGCCGCCGATCCAGAACCAGCCCGCGGGGTAGAAGGACGGCAGATCCGCGTACGTCATATCGCGCAGCGCGGCGGAATCGGTGAGCCGCGTGAGGAACTCGGTGCGGAACTCCTGATCCACCGAGACGCCGAACAGATACAGCTTCGTCGCCGCCAGCGGCATGCCGAGCGTGAACGTGACGAACGTCGAAAGACCGACCCAGGACAGCGGTTTCGCGACCCAGGGCCACTTGCGCAGCTGCAGCAGCGCGATCGCGACCGCGAGCATGACCGCGGCGGCGACCTGCCCGACCGTGGTCAGCGCCCGCGTCACGTTCGAGGCGTTGAAGGCGGGCCACTGCACCAGCGAGAACGCGACGAGCCCGACGGCGGCCACCACCGCGGCGACGATCGCCGCGAGCGCGGCCTCGCCGACGCCCGAGGCGATCTGCCGCATCGCGAGCGACCTCCGCCCCGGCGCCGGGGCCGGATCGGCGGGCCGCGGCGGCGCTTCGTCCGTTGCGGTCACCGTGCTCAACGGACCGCTCCGCACTCGTCGCACTGGATTACTCGCATGGCGCCTCCGGGTTCACAGGGTCCACTCCGTCAGACGATAGGTGCCCGCGCGATCACCGATCACGCGGGCACCGAGTTCGTTCGCCGAGGGTCAGATCGGCAGTCTGCGGAAGATCGCGCGCGGGACGTGCCGCAGCACCATCATCACGTAGCGGAAGCCGCCCGGCGCCCAGACCAGTTCCTTCCCCCGCTGCGAGGCCGCGACCGCCAGCGCCGCGACATCTTCCTTGTCGACGGTGAGCGGAGCCTCTTTGACGTGCGCCGAGAACTTGGTGCGCACCATGCCGGGCCGGATCACAAGCACGCGCGGGCCGTGCGGCCGCAGCGCTTCGCCGAGCCCGAGGTAGAAGCCGTCCAGGCCGGCTTTGGTCGACCCGTAGACGAAGTTCGAGCGCCGCACCCGCTCACCGGCGACCGACGACATCGCGATGATCCGGCCGAAGCCCTGCGCCTTCATCTTCTCGCCCACCAGCACGCCGACGGAGACCGAGGCGGTGTAGTTGATCTGGGCGACCCGCACGGCCTTGCTCTGGTTCTGCCACAGCTCCTCGGGATCTCCGTCGAGGGCGAAGGCGACGATCGCGACGTCCACGTCACCCGCGTCCCACGCGGCGTCGATCACCTTGGGGTGGCTCTCGGTGTCGAGCGCGTCGAAGTCGATGACGTCGACCTGGCTCGCGCCCGCGGCCTTCATCTGGGCGACCGCGTCCTCCCGCAGCGGATCACCGGGCAGCGCCGCGAGGGTGATGCGCGCGGGCCCCTTCTTCAGGTACTCCGCGCAGATCGCCAAGCCGATCTCCGAGGTGCCACCCAGCAGCAGAATCGACTGCGGGTTGCCAACGGCATTGATCACTGCAGCTCCAGCCTTCTCGCCATATCGGACATGAACACGCCTGTGGGGTCGACGCTGCGGCGGACCTTGATCCACTCGTCGATCCTGGGATACATCTTGTGGAAGGTCTCGGCGGTGGTCCGCGAGTCCTTCGCGGTGTACAGCCGCCCGCCGAACTCGAGCACCCGCCGGTCCAGCTCGCCGACCAGCTCGTTGAGGCCAGGCTTGATCGGGAAGTCGACGCAGATGTTCCAGCCCGGCATCGGGAAGCTCAGCGGGGCCTGGTTGCCCGGGCCGAACAGCTTGAACACGTTCAGCGCCGAGTAGTGCCCGGACGCCTGGATGTCGATGATGATCCGCTTGAATTCCTCGACCGCCTCGGTGGGCACCACGAACTGGTACTGGAGGAAGCCGTTGGAGCCGTAGCCGCGGTTCCATTCCGCGATCATGTCCAGCGGGTGATAGAACTGCGTCAGATTCTGCACCTTGCCGGTGTAGTTGCCGCCCATCCGGTAGTACGCCTCGCCGATGGACATCAGCGTGACCTTGTTCATCGTCCAGTTCGGGAAGATGTCCGGGACGGTCATCAGCTGCGGCGCGTCGAACTTCAGCGGCTTGCTGCGCAGCCGCTTGGGCAGTTCGTCGAGCTTGGCCAGCCTGCCCCGGGTGATCGTGGCGCGGCCCAGCTTGGGCAGCGGGCTGATCACGTCGAACCAGGCGCTCGAGTAGGTGTAGTTCGCCTCGCTGCCGTCGCTGTGCGCGGCGATGGTCTCGTCGAGGGTCGTGGTCTTCACGCCGTCGTTGAGGAAGTAGGCGGTCTCCGTGGGCACCATCTCGATGGTCGCGCGCAGGATGATGCCGGTGAGCCCGTTGCCGCCGACGGTCGCCCAGAACAGCTTGGCGTTGCGCTTCGGCGTGATGTGCTGCACCTGCCCGTCGGCGGTGAGCAGATCGATCGAGCGCACGTGATTGCCGAAGCTGCCCTCGCTGTGGTGGTTCTTGCCGTGGATGTCGGAGGCGATCGCGCCCCCGATCGTCACCTGGCGGGTGCCGGGCAGCACCGGCACCCAGAGCCCGAACGGCAGCGCCGCCTTCATGAGTTGGTCCAGGCTGACGCCGCCGTCCACGTCCACGATGCGGGTGTCGCGGTCGATCCGATGGATGTTGTTCAGCGCGGTCATGTCGACGACCAGGCCGCCCGCGTTCTGCGCGTGGTCGCCGTAGGAGCGGCCGAGACCGCGGGCGATCACGCCGCGCCGCAGGTGGGCGGGCTTGCCGTCGTTGTCCTCGGCGACCATGGCGACTGCCTTGGCGATCAGTTCGGGATCGCTGGTCGAGAGCACTTCGGAAGAGGTGGGTGCGGTGCGACCCCACCCGGTCAACGTACGGGTGCGCGTCGGAAGGTCGAACGCGTTCCCCGCGGCCGGGCCGTCGTTCGTGACGCCGGCGCCCTTGTCGTTCCCGGTTGTCTTGGTGGCGGTCGGAGCTTTCGTGGACATCGGCATAGAGGCTACAGGTATGACGCCAGATGGGAACGGGGTCGCTCTACCCATGGGTAGTGGCGTACCCGTCGGATCAACGCCGAATCCCGGTCATCGCCGGTTCGACGCTACGCTCGTCGGCGTGCAAGCCGAACCCCACCTGCCGCTTCCGGCGGAGTTGCCGCTGGTCGACGAGCCCGGCGGCAGCGATGTCGACCTCAAGACGCAGATCATCCGGTTCACCCTCACCGGCGGGTTCTCGGCCGTCGTCGACTACGGGCTCTACAGCCTGCTGCTCAACCTGGTGGGCCTGCCGGTCATCGTCGCCAAGTCGATCAGTTTCGTGGCGGGCACCACAACCGCCTACCTGATCAATCGCCGCTGGACCTTCCAGGCCCCACCCAGCCGCGCCCGCTTCCTCGCGGTCGTCGCGCTCTACGCGGTGACCTTCGCGGTGCAGGTCGGCATCAACAACCTGTTCTACTTCACCCTCCCCGGCGAGTGGTGGCGCCAGCCGCTGGCCTTCGTCATCGCCCAGGGCACCGCGACCGTCATCAACTTCGTCGTCCAGCGCTTGGTGATCTTCAAGATCCGCTGACTATTCGCTCGTCGCGCCGCGGTGGGTCAGAAAGGTCTCCACCAATCGATTGACTTCGTCGGGGATCTCCGCTGCCGCGAGGTGTGCGGCACCGTCCACGACCACGAGTTCCGCGCCGGGGATGGACTTCGCCATGACCTCTAGTTCGGGCACGGGGAACGTGCGATCCTCGCGGCCTCCGACGATCAGTGTGGGACAGGTGATCGAGGCGAAGCGGCCTCGTTGGTCCGGGCGGTCGATCACCACCGATCGCACGGCGTGAGCGACCGATGCCGGATCATTGCGACGCGCCACGTCGACGACCTGCCGGACCACCTGCGGGCGGGTGCGTTCGGTTGTCGGGCCGAGAAACGCGCGAACCACCGATCTGGTGAGCGGTGGGCGAATCCCGCCGAGGATCCGGATCACCATCAGCAACGTCCGGTACTGCAGCCGCTGACCGAGCGGTGCCGATGACGCCGTGCCGTTCATCAGAACGGCGGACTCGACGCGATCAGGGAATTCGGCGGCGAGGGTGCCGCCGATCATCGCGCCCCAGGAGTTCCCGATGAAATGCGTCCGAGGCAAGCCGAGCTGATCGAGGATGTCGACCACACAGCCCGCGCACTCGTCGAAGGTGAAGGGCCGCTCGAGACGACTTGACCCGCCGTGGCCGGGCGGGTCCACCGCGATGGTCAGGAAATTCCGTGCGAAGTGAGCGACCTGCGCGTCCCAGAGGGCGGCGTCCATCAGAAGGCTCGGCCACATCACGATCGGATGGCCGCTGCCGGTCAGCACGACGTGCAGCAACCCGAGCCGAGTCTGTATGTGGATATGCCTGCGGTCCATGACAGTGCTCATTCCTCGCGGTGAGCGGCGGGCCGGTGCGCGGCCGGGTTGTCTTCCCGCCACGTCGAACGGGTCCCGCCGCCGGTTGCTACGCTCCGATGTTCTGGGCTGTGATCTGTACGATCGGACTCTCACGTTAGGCGTGGAACCATGCGCGCTCGACCTGATCCGTGCACGGGTCTGACGCAAGCGCGCACGCCGGTCTGGAGGATGCTCGTGTCGATCGCCGAGCCATATCGCGTGGAACGAGTCGATACGGGCGCAGTCCTGCCCCGCGAGTCGGCCGACTTCTGGGCCGAGCACGTCTGTCGTAACCAGGGCACGTTGCAGTGCCGCTTCGCCAGTCCGGCGTCGTTCCGTGGCGCTACGGCCGTGCAGCGATACGCGGGCTATCAGCTGATCGATTTCTGGTCCGACAGCATCGTCTACGCCAGAACCCGGGCGGACATCCGGCACGACGGCGATGAGAGCCTGCGGATGATGATCCCGGTCGCGGGCGCATTGCATCTTCGGCAGGACGACATCGCCGCCCAGGTAGTCCCTGGGCATGGGGCGGTGGTCACCAAGACCCGTCCCGTGGAATTCCGCCAGCCCATGGCCGCGCGCGGCTGGGTGTTGAACGTCCCGGCGGGCGCGTTGCCCCTCGAGCTCGGCGCGGGACCCGCACTGATCGACCTGCGGGAGGGCCTGGGATCGGTTGTCACAGGCATGATCACCGAACTCGGCAAGCAGCGCGCGGCCGTCGACGGTCCCGAGTTCGCTTCCGCCTGTGCCACGATCGTCGATCTACTCGGCCTCTGCCTGCGCCGCCGCGACCCGGCACCCACCGTGCTGGCCACGGTGGACGCCGCGGTCCGCGATCACGTCCGCCGCCACGCCGACGACCCGAGCCTGACGCCCACCGTGATCGCGCGAAGCCTCGGCTGGTCACTGCGCCAGATCCAACTGGCCTTGCACCACACCGGTACGACACCGAGCGACCTGATCCGCGCCGAACGCCTCGACCGCGCGCACCGCCGCCTCCGCGAAGCCCCACGCGACCGAGCCGTCGCCGACATCGCGTACGCCAGCGGTTTCCGCTCGCTCAGCGCCTTCGGAGCCGCGTTCAAAACGCGGTTCGGGGTGACTCCGCAGGAAGTACGACCGCGCTGAGCGAAGGTCGTCGGATGCGGTGTTCGTCGGCACACGGGGCGGGATCGAGCACGGCGCCGTCCACCTGAACCCCAACGGCCACACGATTCTTCGGCGGAGAAGTAGGCGCCGACGCGAGCCGCGTTGTCCCGCAACTGGCTACTGCGCTGGCCCTTCTGTTGAAACTGAACGCGTATCTCCAACCCGATGACCACGACGGTCGCCGCCGAGTTATCACCTCTCACGTCCGGCCCTCGGTACCGATGGCCGGACGCCGGTAGAGTTCGGCCGAGGGCATCGTCGAGCGCGGATCGGGCGTTGGGACGGTCGTCGAGACGAGGAGGCTCCGATCGAGACATCTCGTGTGCTTGATGGGCATACCGAGGGTGGACAGGGCGCCGCCACCGCGCCGGGGGGCGCGGTCTTGGCGGGAACAGTCTTCGGTGTCGCGGTTCTCTTGTGCGTCCATCTCGACTGGGCGCCGTTCGTCGGTGACCCGACCGGACCGGATCGGCTCGTCGGTTTGGTGGCCGGCGGGATTCTGCTGGGTCTTTCCCTGCTGGTGTGGGCGATCAAGACGCTGTATCTGGTCGGCAGAGAGCATCGGTGGTCCTGGAAGGTCGCCGCGGTACCGGTGGTTGTGCTCGCAGGGCTGGTCGCGGGGTTGATCTTTCGGCCCGACGGCTTCGACGCCGCACGTCCGGAGATGGAAGAAGTCGCGGTCGAGATGCTGCGCGAGACCGGGCCGAGTATCCGCCGCGATCTGAACTTCGGTGGGCTCGAGATCAGTTCGGCGCACCGTCAGTCCGATGGTTCCGTCTACTTCTACGACGCCGATGGGTTCGTGGGCTCGACTGTCCACGGCTGGGTCTACTCGCCGAGCGCCGAGCCGGTGGGGAGCGGGGCCCGTCGGTTCGAAAAGCTGTCCGGACACTGGTATTCGTTCGTCTTCGTCATCGACTGACGTCGCGGGCGGCGAGACAAATAAAGAACAGAAAGCGCGCGGCGTGCGAGTGCCGGCCCTGTGCCCCGGGGTCACCGCCACGGCCTCCCAGACTGCGGCTGATGTGCCGTCCTGGTTGATCCGGACGCCTGAGCAGGTCGCGGACCGCACCCGCAAAGCGTTGGCGGGCAATGCCGGTCCCATTGTTCACACCAGCCGGGTCAACCGCGCATTCGCCGCCGCACTGCGGCTGCTACCCCGACGGGCCGCCATGGCACTGATGGCCGACTGATGGCCGCCATCGCTGTCCTCGGAGCACCGGTCGCACCGGCCGGATCGTCGTGGATCGCGCGCTGGCTCGTGGGCATCGGGTCACCGCGATCGTCCGCCGGGCCGCGAATACGGTTCCCGCCCCGCGCGTGACCGTGGTGACGGCCGATCCGTGCGCGCCGAACGGATTGGCGGGACTACTCGATGACCACGACGCGGTGCTCTCCGCACTCGGTGCCACCGGGCGCGGCCCCACCACTGTCTATTCCACCAGCACCACCGAGATCATCGCTGCCATGCGCCCGTCCGGACGACTCCTGGTGATCTCCTCAGCGGGCCTTGGCGTCCCCGCCGATGCCGGACCGGGCACCCGGCTGTTCGCCCGAGCCCTGCGCCACGTCATGCGGCACACCTATGCGGATATGGCGCGCATGGAACAGCCGCTCGCACACAGCGACTTGCGCTGGACAGCCGTCCGCCCCTCCCGATTGACCGACGCTCCCGCCGGCGGCCGCCCCCGCATCTCACTCCATGCCGAGATGAAGGTAGGCCCGCGCACCGCCCGAATCGACCTGGCCGACTACCTCCTCGCCGCCCTCGACGACGATCGCACCTACGCCACCACCGTAGCCATCTCCTCCTGACCCCGGCACCGGCCACGAGTGGCACCCAGCGGCGGCATTTCCCGAGAAGAGATCTCCATGGTGTGCCCCCCGCGGGCAGGATGGGATTCGGGGCTGGGAGCGGCTCCGCCGGTCAGGGCCCGCTGACGAGCGACTCGGCCAGTTCGTTCTTCTCCGCCTTCGCTCCGAAGTAGTCGCCGCCCTTGGCCCGCACGTTGTCGGTGCCCCACTCACGCTGTTCGCGTGGGGCGGGTACCAGGTGCGGGATGTGCTTGCGGCAGTGGATATAGGCCTCTTCCACGCGGACCACGACCCAGTGTTCGGCCACGCGGCCCTTGTGGTTGACCGGCAGGTCGGAAACGACGTTGCGTAGGGCGTGGTCGGAGACGATGTGTGCCGAACCGTTGATGTGCAGTCCGATGAGGTCGCGCACGAAATCGAGCAGCAGTATCCCGACGTGCGCGTTCTCCAGGATATTGCCGAGGCTGGCCATGACGCCGTTGCCACGGTATTCCGGATAGGCGATCGTATGTTCATCGATGACGTGCAGAAAACCGGGCGGTCCGGCACGGAAACTCGAGTCGCATTCGCCGCTTTTGTCCGCCGTTGCGATGAACGCCATATCCATCCGGCCGATGAAATCGATCATCGTCGGGTTGAGCCGATCGAGCATCTGATCGTCGTAGAACCGCTGTGCTCGATCTTGTGTTCCGTACTGTTCCTGCAGCTCACGCTCGCCGCTGCTGCCACCGTGCATGCCGGGCATCGCCGCCCCCTCTGGTCGCCGGAATCCGGGGTCCACCAGGCTCGACATTGAACCGCGGTCGTACCGAGATCGTGTCGATTTTAGATGAGGATCGCTAGGTAAAACGTGGAAATCAGTATCGAAAATCCTGCCGATTTTCGTACGTACCAAGCATTTCGGACGATTAGCTAAAAGCCGACCGGCCGGAACTGTTTCCGGCCGGTCGGCATTTGCGGGAGTGGTTCGCGGTGTGTCAGGCCGGGGTCAGCGTGACCGGAACCCCGTTGAACACGGCGTTGCCGGAGGGTGCGTCGACCACCGAATCATCGGTCAGCACATTGGCGTTGACACCCGCGTGCGCGCGGGCCACGGTCTGGCCGCTGTCGGCGTGGCCCCACCCGTGCGGCAGGCTCACCACGCCGGGCATGATGGCCTCCGTCGGCTCCAGTGGAACCGTCAGGGTCCCGGCGGCCGACTTGACCACCGCTTGATCGCCGAGCCCCAGCCGTGCCACGTCGGCCGGATTGATGTGCAGTGTGCAGCGATTCGACCCGCTCACCAGCGGCGCGATGTTGTGCATCCAGCTGTTGTTGGACCGCAGCTGCCGCCGCCCGATCAGCACGATCTCCGGCGCCTCGTCGGCCAGGCGAGCCCGCATCCGCGCCACGTCGTCGAGCAGGGGCTGCGGGGCCAGGTCCACGCGGCCGCTCGCCGTGCGCAGGACACCCGGCAGGCGCGGCCGCAACGGGCCGAGGTCGATGCCGTGCGGGTTGTCCAGCAGCGCTTGCAGATTGAGCGTGCCGCCGTTCCATTCGCCGTACGGCCCGAGGCGCAGCATCAGGTCGATACGCTGCTCGGTGCTGTTCTCGCCGATCAGGTCGCCGCGCCGCTCCGCAAGCCCGGCCTTGTGCAGCAGGCCCGCGATGACGAGTTCGTCCATGGCGGTGAGCGGATCCATCCCGTCGGAGCCGTTGTGCGGCCTGCCGGTGAGCGCGGCGGCCAGACGTGCCAGGACGGCGGGCTCGGAGGGCCGGTCACCCAGCGGCACCAGCGGGCGCGAGTAGCGGGTGTAATTGCGCACGGCGAATTGCAGCAGCGCGAAATCGTAGTGCGGGGATTGGGTGGGACGCGGGGGAGGCAGGATCACATCGGCGTGCCTGGTGGTCTCGTTCACGTAGCGGTCCACGCTCACCATGAAGTCGAGCTGGGCGAATGCCTCGTCCAGGCGGGCGCCGCTCGGCGCGGACAGCACGGGATTGCCCGCGACCGTCACCAGGGCGCGGATCTGCCCCTCGCCGGGCGTGGTGATCTCGTCGGCGAGCGTCGCGACGGGCAGCTCGCCCATCGCCTCGGGTAGCTCGCGGACCCGGCTGGTCCAGCGCCCGGCACGGAACGGCTTGGTCCGGGGGATGCCGCCGGCGGCAGCCGTGGCGAACATAGCTCCGCCGGGGGAGTCGAGGTTGCCGGTCAGCGCGTTGATCGCGTCGACCAGCCATTGCGTGATCGTGCCGAATTCGGCGGTGCAGGTGCCGATGCGGGCGTACACCGCGGCGGTCGGCGCCGCCGCGAGCTCGCGGGCGAGCCGCACGATCGTGGACGCGGGCACGCCGGTGCGGGCCGCGACGGTATCCGGGTCGAACGCCGCGGCGGTCGCGCGCAATTCGTCCACCCCCGTGACTTCGACGCGCAGATCGGTCAATTGCTCGGCGAAGAGCGTGTGCACGATGCCGAACAGCAGGTAGGCATCGCTGCCCGGCCGGATGAACAGGTGCTCGTCGGCGAGTTTCGCGGTGCGGGTCACCCGAGGGTCGACCACCACGAAGCGGCCGCCCCTGCCGCGCAGGGCCTTCAGCCTGCCCGGGAAATCCGGTGCGGTGCACAGCGAACCGTTCGATTCCAGCGGATTGGCGCCCAGCATCAGCAGATAATCGGTGCGGTCCAGGTCGGGCACCGGCACGGTCAGCGGGTCGCCGAACATCAGCCCACTGGCCACCTGCTTGGGCATCTGGTCGGCGGTGCTGGCCGAGTAGATGTTCTTGGTGCCCAGCGCGCGCAGCAGCATCGGCACGTACAGCGCGCCGGCCACGGTGTGCGCGTTCGGATTGCCCAAGTAGGCCGCGGCCGACTGGTTCCCGTGCTCGGCCACAACGGCGGGGAACCGCGCGGCGATGTAATCGAAAGCTTCGTCCCAGGTCGCGGCGTGCCAGGCGCCGGTCGCGCGGTCGCGGATCAGCGGTTCGGTCACCCGGTCCGGGTCCTCGTCGAGATGGCCGAAGCTGGCTCCCTTGGGGCAGATGAAGCCCTTGCTGAAGGGATCGCTGCGGTCGCCGCGGACCGAGGTCACGTGGTCGTCGGCGTCCAGGGTGATGTCCAAGCCGCAGACCGCCTCACAGAGTGGGCAGGTCCGCAGCAGATTGCGCGCTTGCGTGATCGGGGCCATACCCCATCTTGTCGTCCGGCGGTGGAACTGAAAAGAGAACGCTCGATATTCGGCAACGCCAAACGACCGGTACCCGGCGGCGCTCCGGGGTGGGGATCCGGAGCGTCAGGACGGATACCGGTCGCAAACAGGCCGGGTAGCGCGGCCCCGGCCCGCGATCAGCAGGTTCATCCGATCAGGGAGGCGTTGCTCAGCAGGCGATGGTCAGCTTGGTGCGGCGCGCCGAGGTGGCGGCGCGCACGGCTGCGGCGAGGGCGACGACCGGCGGCACCCAACGCGCCTCGGCGGGCGCGACGCCCCAGCAGGCCGAGCCGGCCGAGAGCTGGGTGGGCGGCAGCGGGATGCCTGCGCCGTCGGTGTACACGGTGGCCCCGGCCTCGCGCAGCGCCTGCAACGCCATCGCGGCCTTGCGGACGCCGGTGACCAGGTGGATCTCGCGACGCTCCGGGCCGGGGATCTCGATCACCGCGCCGGACAGGTTGTTCGCGCGCAGGAAGCGGCGGACCTCGCCGGCCAGTTCGCCGGTGACCTCGATGCCGGACAGGTCGTCGTCGGTGATCAGGCTCAGACCGTTGGCCGTTTCGGCGACCGTCCACCCGCGCTGGTTGTAGTCCTGCGCAGCGGCGGTCAGTTCGGCCGCCGTGACGGAAGTCGGAAACGTGGTGCGCACTGTCTTCTCCATTCCCCGGTAGATCTTTGGGTCCTGCATTCATGGGTCGTATCGGCGGGGGCCGCCACGGGCGTTACGCGTTCTCCGAGAAAATTTCCGGAGTGTCGCCTACGTCTCATTTCCGAGAGGTTCGTACGTGTCTCGCCGGGCATCCCGAGGTGGCTCGCCATGGTTGCCACGCAGCTACTTTCAACCCCGGACCTGGCCACTCGCTGCGCCGGAGCTGTGAGGTCGCTGTGGATGGCCCCCTGGGAGTCGCGGGTGCGAAAACATACCGGTGGCGTGCGTTTCCGGCTGGATCGGAGCGCCCCGGGCAAGGAGGATTCTCGGCATGAGTGACGAACCCCACGGTGCCGGAGCGCCCGCGGACCGCGAAACCGCGGACGTCGAGGAGTACGAGGCCGAGTCGCGCTGGCTCACGTGGAAGGAGTCGGCGGCCAAGCGGCTCGCCGGGACCGCCTCCGACGAAGAGGAACCCGCCGAGCCGTTCCGCAGCCCCCGCGCGTTCGCGCAGTGGAGCGCCGCCGCCGCGCGCGCCCTGCTCGATGTGCAGTTCCACCGCCCGGCCACCCGCACGCTCTTGCCGCTGGCCTACATCCTGGGGCTGGTGTTCGCCTTCGCCGTGCCGATCACGCTGACGGTGGCGGCATGGCGGGTGTCCGCGGCGCTCGGCGTGCTCGCCGCGCTGCTGGGCGTCCCGCTCGGCCTCACCATCGCGGCCGCCGTCCGCCTGATGCTCGAGTTCCTGGTGAACGCCGCCCGCCTGGCGACGAGGGTGGAGCACATCAGCGAGCTGGCCGACGATCTGTTCCAGGCGTTGTCGGACGTGGCCGAGCCGGTCAACCAGTTGTCCGAAGACGTTCGAGCAGTGCAGTTCTGGCGCTTCCGCAAGCGCAACCCGCGCAGGTAGGGACGAAAGCGCGGCGTGCGGAAGTGGTTTGACTCTCGGAAGCCATCGGCCTGGCTGAGACGCGTGCCGTGACCGCTGTGAGTCTCACTGTGAACAATGCTGTTCGGATACCCGGCACATCCACCACGGGTTTCCGGAGAGTGCGCGCCGCGCCGCACACCGCGCAAACGCACGGTGCGGGCGGTGTGCGGCTGGACAGGGGGGAAGCATGGCTTTACCACAGGGAACGACCGGATCGACGATGCCGCGCAGGCAGCTCGGCAGGCACTTGCGCGATCTGCGCACCCGGGCCGGGATGACCACGCGGGTGGCCGCGCAGCAGCTGGAGTGGTCGGAGGCGAAGATCTGGCGAATCGAGACCGGCCAGACCTCGCTGCGTGGTCTCGATGTCGAGGCGATGTGCAAGGTCTACGGCGCGCCGCCCGACCTGCTCGAACCGCTGCGCGCGCTGGCGCGCGACACGAAGGCAAAAGGCTGGTGGACCGCCTACGGCGACGTGATCCCGGAGGGCTTCGACGTCTACATCGGGCTGGAAGAGGCGGCCACCCGGCTGTTCACCTACGAGAACGAGCTCGTTCCCGGACTGCTACAGACCGAGGGCTACACCCGCGCGGTGGTCACGGCCGCGCACCCGGAGTTGTCCGCCGGCGAGATCGACCGCAGGGTGCGGTTGCGCCAGGCCAGGCAGGCGCTGGTCACCCGCGCCGACGCGCCGCTGCGGCTGGACGCGCTGATCGACGAGGCCGTCTTGCGACGGCGCATCGGCGACCCGGAGGTAACCGCGGGGCAGCTCGACCACCTGCTGTGCGTGACCGAACTGCCGAACGTCCGGTTCCGGGTGGTGCCCACCGAGTGCGGTTACCACGACGGCATGACGTCGGGCCGGTTCGTGCTGCTGGAGTTCCCCGAGGTGCGCTCCGGCGAACCGTCCGAACCGCCGGTGGTCTACCTGGAGGCATTCACCGGGCCGGTCTACATGGACAAGAAACACGAGATCGCGCGCTTCCGGGCGGCCTTCGCGAGCATCGAGGCGGCGGCGGTCGACGCGCGAGCACGCATCGAAGACGCCCGGAAATCGCTCTGACCAGGCCTATCCGGCGCTGATCAGCACTTCGGCGGCCCCGGCAGGTTCCAGGTGTCGCGCAAAACCTCCCGGTGGGTGGGCAAGGCCTGCTCGTAGACCTCGCGGCCCTTCTCGGTGAGGCATACGAACACGGCGCGGCGGTCTTGCGCGCACATGGTGCGCTGGACGAGCCCGTCGCGCTCCAGCCGGGCCACGGCCCGCGAGAGCGCGCTCTGACTGAGGTAGATGTCGTTGGCCAGGTCGCTCATGCGGTAGTCGCCGCAGTTCGCGTCCACCAGCCGGTCCAGCGTCTCGAATTCGCTGAGCCCGATGTGATGCCCGTTCTGCAGCGCCTTCTCGAGTGCGCAACTCACCGCCGCGTGCCGGTCGAGCAGCTCGCGCCACTCTGCAACCAGCCCGGCCGGCGCGAGAGCGCGCTGGGCTGTGCTCACGGTGGTCGGCTTCGACATGGCCCCATCTTAGTGGGCTCGACAAGTGTATGCAACCGCATTAAATGTGTTGGCATTTAATGCACACGCATGTAATGTTCCCCGCATGACTTCACCAGCGACGCTCTCGGCCGCTCAGGCGACCGATCCGGCCAGATGGTCAGCCCGGCTCTGGGGCATGCTGATCACGCTGTGCATCGTGTTGTTCCTCGACGGCCTCGACGTTTCGATGATCGGTGTCGCCCTGCCGTCCATCGGCGCGGAACTCGACCTGTCCACCTCGACCCTGCAATGGCTGGTCAGCGGCTACGTGCTCGGCTACGGCGGGCTGCTGCTGCTCGGCGGCCGCACCGCCGACCTGCTCGGGCGCCGCAAGGTCTTCCTGATCGCCCTCGCGGTCTTCGCGGTCGCGTCGCTGGCCGGCGGTCTGGTCAGCTCCGGTCCGCTGCTGATCCTCACCCGCTTCGTCAAGGGCCTCGCCGCCGCGTTCACCGCGCCGACCGGCTTGTCCATCATCACCACGAACTTCGCCGAGGGCCCCGCCCGGAACAAGGCGCTGTCCATCTACACGGTGTTCGGCGCGGGCGGCTACTCCATGGGCCTGCTGTTCGGCGGCCTGATGACCGGCGTCGGCTGGCGCTGGACCTTCCTGCTGCCGGTGCCGATCGCGCTCGCCGCGCTGGTCTCGGCGTACGTGCTGGTGCCCAAGGACAAGCCCGCCGAGGAAGGCGGACACGACCTGCTGGGTGCGCTGCTGTCCACCACCGCCATGCTGCTGCTGGTCTACACCGTGGTGGCCGCGCCGGAAGCCGGTTGGGCGTCGGCGCGCACCATCGGCTCGTTCCTCGCGGTCGTCGCGCTGTTCGCCGGGTTCGTCGCGGTGGAGAAGCGAGTGCGCTACCCGCTGGTCCGCCTCGGCATCCTGCGCAAGTCCTCGCTGGTCCGCGCCAGTCTCGCGATCGTCGCGGTGGCGGGCTCCTACTTCAGCTGGCAGTTCATCGTGACCCTGTACATGCAGGACACCCTCGACTGGTCCCCGCTGAAGCTGGCGATGGCGCTGCTGCCGGTCGGTCTGCTGGTGGTGCTGTCGGCGTTCTTCTCCGACAAGCTCGTGGATCGTTTCGGCACCGGGCCGGTGATCGCGGTGACCATGGTCGTGATGGCCGTCGGTTACCTGCTGTTCCTGCGGCTGGACACCGCCCCCTCCTACCTGACGATGCTGCTGCCCGCGGTGCTGCTCATCGGCATCGGTTGGGTGGGCTTCCCCGCCATCAACATCCAGGCCACCAACGGTATCGAGGACGAGGAGCAGGGTCTCGCGGCCGGCGTGCTGCAGACCTCCATGCAGGTTGGCGCGGCCATCGTGCTCGCGGTGACCACGGCGATCATCTCCTCCGGCGCACACGCCGACATCTCGGCCGCCGGGATGCTCGACACCTACCGTCCCGGCCTGGAGTTCGCCGCGGGCGTGTCCATCGTCGGCGCGCTCGTCGCCCTGCTCGCCTTCGCGCCGCGATTCCGGACCCGGGAGCGGGTGGTGGACGAGTCGAAGGAACTGGAACTCGTGGCCTGACCGCTGTACCGGCCGCAACGCGCCGTCACCCGCACCGGGTGGCGGCGCTCGGCGTCGCAGGGGTCGCCTTTCTCTCGAGCCTCGGACCGGCTGCGTCGCCCAGCGCTTGTCGTGCGGCTGTCCTGACCCGCGCGGTCCGGCGCGCGGGTCAGGACGGGCGTTGCTCCTTCGTGCGGATCAGGAGAACGGCGGGGCCGCAGTATCTTTCGCTGACCGGACGAAGGTGAGTTCGCTGCCGTCCCGCCCCACGCGCGGCCATTCGATGCCCAGCGTCGGATCGAACGCGTCCATGTCGTGGTCGAACTCCGGCTGGTACTCCAGTGAGCACAGGTAGGTGACGGTCGATCCGTCCTCCAGCGACAGGATCGCGTGGCCGAGTCCTTCGGACAGGAAGACCGAGCGCCGGTCGACGTCGTCGAGCAGCACGCTGTCCCAGCGACCGTAGGTCGGCGAACCGGGGCGCAGGTCGACCACCACGTCGAGGAACGCACCGCGCACGCAGGTCACGTACTTGGCCTGGCCCGGCGGATCCTCGGTGTAGTGGATGCCGCGCAGCACCCCGGCCGCCGACACCGAGCAGTTCACCTGCCGCAGGTCGAACGGTCGCCCGGTCGCCTTCTCGAACTCCGAGGCCTTGAAGCCCTCGAGGAACATGCCGCGATCGTCGCCGTGCTGGCGAGGCGTGACCACCCACGCGCCCGGCACCGCGAGCTCCCGGAACTCCATGCTCACCAGTCCCGTCCGCGTTCGAGCAAATCGAGCAGGTAGCGGCCGTAACCGGAGCGGATCATCGGTTCGGCCAGTCTGCACAGCTGCTCGTCGTCGATGAAACCCATCCGCCAGGCCACCTCTTCGGGGACGCCGATCTTGAGGCCTTGCCGCTCTTCGATGGTGCGCACGTAATTGGCCGCGTCCAGCAGGGAATCGAAGGTGCCGGTGTCCAGCCACGCGGTGCCGCGGGCGAGTACGTCCACGCTCAGGCGATCCTGTTCCAGGTAGGCGCGATTGATGTCGGTGATCTCGTATTCGCCGCGCGCGGAGGGTCGCAGCGACCGGGCGATCTCCACCACGTCGTTGTCGTAGAAGTACAGGCCCGGAATGGCGTAGTTCGACCGCGGCGTCTTGGGCTTCTCCTCGATGGACACCGCCCGCCCCTCGGTGAACTCCACCACGCCGTAGGCGGTGGGATCGGAGACCCAGTAGGCGAACACCGCGCCGCCGTCGATCCCGTGGAAGCGATTCAGGCTGGTGCCGAGGCCGGGGCCGTGAAAGATGTTGTCGCCGAGCACCAGTGCGGCGCAATCCGCGCCGATATGGTCGGCGCCGAGGACGAAGGCCCTGGCCAGGCCATCCGGCTCGGGCTGGACCACGTAGCCGAGCGACAGGCCGAACTGCGTGCCGTCGCCGAGCAGCCGCCGGAACGCCGCGGCGTCATCGGGTGTCGTGATCACCAGGATGTCCCTGATCCCCGCGAGCATGAGCGTGGAAAGGGGGTAGTAGACCATGGGTTTGTCGTAGACCGGGACCAGCTGCTTGCTCACCCCGCGCGTGATCGGGTGCAACCGGGAGCCGGTGCCGCCCGCCAAGATGATTCCGCGCATGCATGGAGTCTGCCAGTTTCACGACGCCGGGATTCGGTGAGGTTCCGAGTAGTCCTCGATTCGGTCACGGTTGTTTCGCCGCGGCGCGGATCGAGCGATTCTGTTGCGTAGGTCACTATGCGCATGGTGTTCTGAAAAGACACCGCGTGAGATGTCAGCGCCGACAGCTCGCCTGGGCGACCTCGGTCCGGTCGTGATTCGGCGCACCAGTTGTGAGGTAGGTGCGCGATGGCGACCAGAGACGGCGAGCCCGGCGTGGTGATGAACCCGAAGGGCCCCAGCGCGCAATCGCGGCTGCTGCTGGCCACCTGTATGGGCGTGGTCCGGCCGGTGCTGCGAACCTTCCCGGTCACCAGGTCGACCATTCCTCTCGGCGCCGCCACCGTGGACGGGCTGGCGCGGTTGCGTCCTCGGCCGCACGGCATCGACCGGGAGCAGGTGTCGCTGCACGGTATCCGCCTGGAGATCATCCGCCCGGCCGGTGCGTCGCGTGCGCTGCGCCACGGCGCGGTGCTCTATATGCACGGCGGCGGTTTCGCGATCTGCAGTACCCGCAGCCACCGCCCGATCGCGGCCAGCCTGGCCCGCCGTACCGGTCTGCCCGTGATCAACGTCGAGTACCGCCAACTGCCCGGCACGCGGATCACCGACTCGGTGCGCGACTGCCTCGCCGCCTACCGCTGGCTGCTGCGTCACGGCGCCGATCCGGGGCGGATCATCTTCGCGGGCGACTCGGCGGGCGGATACCTCACCTTCGCGACCGCGCTGCTCGCCCTGGAATCGGGTCTGCCCGCGCCCGCCGGGTTGGTCGGCTTGAGCCCGCTGCTCGATCTGGACTACGGGGCGAAGCGCGACTATGTGAATGTGACGCGCGATCCGTATATCCCGCTGTCGGCGCTGGAAGCGGTGGTGCGCATCGGCGCCGAGATCGACGGGGCGCTCGATCCGAGTCTGTCGCCGGTCAACGCGGTGCTGTCCGCGCTGCCCCCCGTGCTGCTGATCGCCGCCGAGGACGAGGTGCTGCGCTTCGACTCCGAATTGATGGCACAGCGGCTCACCGCGGCGGGCGTGCCGAACGCGCTGGAACTGTGGCGCGGCCAGGTCCACGCCTTCATGAGCATCGCGCCGGGCCTGCCGGAGAGCAGGGCGGCGCTGGCGCGGGTCTCGCGGTTCGTGCGGGCCCGCATCGAGGACGACCAGCAGGCACGGACGGCTTGACCGCCCGGCCTTTCGAGGCGAGCCTCGCCCCGCATTCCAGGCGGGACGGGGCTCGCGTCCTGTACGGAGCGCTGCGCCGCACCGGCCGAGATCGGTTCCGAATCGAAGAAAAGCGAAGCCCCGTCCACACGATCACGCGGACGGGGCTTCGCTGATTTTCAGTTGTGCGTTCGTTCGCGAATTACTTCGGCGCGTTGAACGGCTGGTTGATGGTGCTGAAGTACTGGATCGCAGCACCGATCGCGACCGGAGCGGTGACCAGCAGCTGGCCGGCGAGGGTGCCCAGGGCGCCGACGGCGATGATGCCGCCGAGGCAGCCGATGGCGGCAGCCGGGATGAACGCGCCGAACAGGCCGATGATGGCCGCCGAGGCGACGGTGGCGCCGGCGATGCCGCCGAGCACGCAGCCGACTGCGGCGCCGCTGAGGCCGCCGACCAGGGTGCCGATGGTGGCGCCGGTCGAGATGGTGTCCTTCATGCGGTTGAAGGCGGCCGTCTCACGGTCGTACTCGGACTTCCACGGCGCCTTGTCCTCGAAGGGGAGGGCGACCGGCTTGTAGGTCGCGTGCGCCATGTCGAACTGGGGGGTCAGGGTGGCGGTGTGGTCCGCGATCTCGGCAGCGATCGGGAACTCGAAGTCGTCGACCCGGAAGGTCAGCGGCATGCCGGTCAGCACGTCGCCGTTGGCGGCCTTGACCTTGAAGGTGCCATCCTCGACGACCATGGAACCGGCATCGGTCGTGATGATGGACTGGGTGTCGGTCGCGTGGGCGGTGAAGTTCACCGCGCCATCGGCCTCGGGGGCCGGAGCCGCGTTCACGGTGCCGGCGGTGACGCCGAGGGCGGCGATCAGCAGTGCCGACGTCGCGGCGAATTTCCTCATCAGCATTTTGTTTGGAACCTCGATTGGAACGTTCGGAGGGGACTAGACGAGCAAAATCTAGACCAGCTAACGCGTGGTGAACCGCTTGTGACTGTTTATTCAAATTTTGTTCACCATCGAGACCCACGGCTCGGTGGGGTCTCGGAAATGTGGGCGCTGACCGGGGTTTTCCGGAACAAAACAATCCGATAATTCTATTCGCTGGGAAGTCAATGAGACGAACGTCACAGTTAAAAATCATGGAGTGGCACTCGGCCGCACCGGGTTTCGAGTCCTTCGCCGGTTCGGCGCGGCCCCACGTACAGTCATGGGGTGCGATTGCTCGTCACCGGCGGCGCCGGGTTCATCGGCGCGAACTTCGTCCAGCAGACCGTGTCCGACCACCCGGATGCGACCGTCGTCGTCCTCGACGCCTTGACCTACGCCGGGAACCGGGCCTCGCTCGACCCGGTGGCCGACCGCATCCGCTTCGTGCACGGTGACATCGCCGATCTCGATCTGGTCGACGAGCTGGTCGGTGGCGTCGACGCGGTGGTGCACTTCGCCGCGGAATCACACAACGACAACTCTCTCGCCGAGCCGTGGCCGTTCGTGCAGACGAATATCGTCGGCACCTATGCCCTGCTGCAAGCCGTGCGCAGGCACGACGTGCGCTACCACCACGTGTCGACCGACGAGGTCTACGGCGACCTGGCCCCCGACGACCCGGCCTTCACCGAGACCACCCCGTACAACCCGTCCAGCCCCTACTCGGCCACCAAGGCATCCAGCGATCTGCTGGTGCGCGCGTGGACCCGTTCGTTCGGCGTGCGCGCCACCATCTCCAACTGCAGTAACAACTACGGGCCCTACCAGCACGTGGAAAAATTCATCCCGCGCCAGATCACCAACTTGATCGACGGGGTGCGTCCCCGGCTCTACGGAGCGGGGCATCAGGTGCGCGACTGGATTCACGTCGAGGACCACAACCGCGCCGTGTGGGAGATCCTGCGCCACGGCCGGATCGGGCAGACCTACCTGATCGGCGCCGACGGCCAACTCGACAACAAGTCCGTGGTGCGGATGATCCTCGCCGAGTTCGACCGCGATCCCGACGATTTCGATCACGTCACCGACCGGCCCGGCCACGACCAGCGCTACGCGATCGACGCGACATTGCTGCGTTCCGAACTCGGTTGGCGGCCCCGCTACGCGGACTTCCGCGCCGGCCTCGCGGCGACCATCCGGTGGTATCGGGACAACGAATCCTGGTGGCGCCCATACAAGGCGGCCACCGAGCGGGCCTACACCGCGGCGGGGGAGCGGACGCTCAGCGCGACGGGCGACTGAAACGACAACGGCGCCTCGGGGACCAGCCCCGAGGCGCCGTGATCGACCCTCAGCCCCAGACGATGGTGTAGTACTTCGCCGCCGCGGCGATCAGCGCCACACTGGACGCCACCAGCACGGTGACGGCCGGGCCCACCGACGGAGTCTTGCCCGTCGAATCGGTGAGCCGCAGCGGCATCCAGCGCAGCAGCACCGCGAGCGTCACGATCGCCAGCGGCACGAAGTAGCGGCCCTGCACGCCATCGATGATGTAGTAGCCGACCGGCGTGAACGACATGTACAGCGTCACGTAGATCATCGCGACGCTTGCGGCCATGGTGAGCGCGACGATCAGGGTGCGGCGGAAGGCCGGGGCGGTCATCCGTTCGGCGATGCCGAGACTCACCGCGAACGCCAGCAGACAGGCCAGCATCGACAGGGCGGGCACGTCGACGTAGGCGAAGCCGAGTTCGCCGAAGAACTGGCTGAACCAGCGCTGGTCGCGCAGCGCGATGCTCTCGCCGAATACGTGCACGAATTCCGGTGGGTCGCGCAGGATGCCATTGAGCTGATCGCCGGGACGCACCGAATGCCACTGGTGCGGCGGCCGCATCAGGCCCATCCCGTCCCCGGTCGGCGCCGCGATCTTCATCCACACCGCGAAGGCGAGCGCGCCGAGCGCGGCGAAGATCCACGGGATTCCGCGCCGCCGGCCGCTGAAACCGAACCGCTCGGCGGGCACCAAGGCGACCAGCAATGCCAGCAGCACATAGGTGGGCTTGCTCACCGGCAGCAGGATCGTCGCGGCCAGCAGCGCGCCGATCTCCACCCGGCCCAGTCGCTCGCCGAGGAACAGGGCCTTCACCAGCAGCGCGGAGACCAGGATGGCCAGCGCGTTGGTCATGGTGTCGGCGGTGACCGTGCCCGCCTGGAACACCGCGATCGGCAGCACGGCGACGGTGAACGCCAGCCACTGCACCCGGTGCGCGCGCAAGGCGTACAGGCCGAACCCGACCACCGCGAGGTAGGCCACCAGTCCGGCCAGGCGGGTGAGCAGCAGGAGGCCGCCCACGTCGAGCCCGAAGAGTTCGCCGAGGCGGATACCGATGGCGGCGGGAATGTAGGGAACCGGCGAGTAGGCGGCGGTGTTGGTGAACCAGACCGGTTCGGTGGCATCCGACACCGCGGCGCTCGTCAACCGGTCGTAGCGGGCCGGATCGCCCACCATCGGATCCGGCTCGTCCGGGTTGGTGGTGTAGTCCTGCAACGCGTAGCCCATCAGCACGGTGATGCTGGACGGGATGTCGCCGCCGTAGGCGATGCCGCGATCGTCGTGGATCTTCTGCGGCAGGAAACCGCCGTGCGCGACCTGGTAGGCGCGGCCGAACTGGGTGATCTCGTCATGACCCCAGAACGGTGGGGTGAGGACGGTGAACAGCGCTCCGAAGATCGTCGCCAGCAGGGTGAAGGCGATCGTCGCTGCGCCCAGCCGGGTCACCATGCGGCCCGCGAAGCCTTTCGGGCCCCGGTCCGTGCCGGGAGCAGTCTCCGCCTCGGCGTCGACGGCGGGTAGCGGTGCGGTGTCGGTCGCGGGTAGTGGTGCGGTGTCCGTCGGCTCGTCCAGATCCTTGTCCGGCGTCGCGGTGGGATCCGCCTTGGTCGTCAACGCCCGGCTCCGGCGTCACGGGCGGCAGCGCCGGCGCCGGTGATCCGCGGGTCGTCCGCGCCCACCGCGGTGTAGCGCAGGTAGACCAGGCGCGCGGCTTCGTGGCGGGAGCGGCGGATGCCGTCGAGGATGAGGCCCGCCGTCCAGGCGAGGCTGCCCAGCAGCAGCAGGGTGAAGGCGAGGAACAGCGTCGGGAACCGGGGCACCGTGTGGGTGTTGTAGAACTCGACGATTATCGGGATGGTCAGGATGATCGAGACCAGCCAGCTCAGCGTGCCGAACAGGCCGTAGAACGCCACCGGCCGCTCGTGCCGGGCCAGCCCGATGATCAGGGCGAGGATCTTGAACCCGTCGTGATAGGTGCGCAGCTTGCTCTCGCTGCCCGCCGGGCGATCGCGGAAGCCGACCGGCACCGCTGTCTGCGGCACCCGCAGGTGCAGCGAATGCACGGTGAGCTCGGTCTCGATCTCGAACTCCCGGGACACCGCGGGGAAGCTCTTCACGAAACGGCGGGAGAACACCCGGAAGCCGGAGAGCATGTCCTCGACGTTCTCCCCGAACACCTTGCCGACCACGCCGTTGAGCACCCTGTTGCCGGTCTCGTGGCCCGCGCGGTAGGCGGAGGCGCCCTCGTCCTGCTTGCGCACGCCGAGCACGTGATCATAGGGGCCGTCCAGCAGCGTCTTGATCATCAGCGGCGCGGCCGACGCCTCGTAGGTGTCGTCGCCGTCGACCATCAGGTACACGTCGGCTTCGATATCGGCGAAGGCGCGGCGCACCACATTGCCCTTGCCTTTGGTGTGCTCGTGCCGCACGATCGCTCCGGCCTCCCGGGCGCGCTCGGCGGTGGCGTCCGTACTCAGATTGTCGTAGACGTAGACGACGATCCCCGGCACGGCGGCCTGCAGATCGGCCACGACCTTGGCGACCGAGGCCTCTTCGTTGTGACACGGAACCACGGCGGCAATACGGAGCTCGGTGGAGTCCACCCGGGTCAATCCTCGCGATCGGTGGTGAATGTGGGAACACGGGGAGGGTACAGGGAACTCACAGCTTGTGCGTGGCCGACCTCACCGTGCGCGGGAGCCGATTTTCCCCTCGCGGGCGGTTGCGCGAGGCTGCGGTACCGTCGGGCCGTGCCATCCAGTGAGTCCACCGCACCCGCGGGCCAGCCAGTGACGCCGGAGACCGCATCGGTCGTGCGCAAGGTGCTCACCGCGCTGCGCAGAGGCGGGGCGTTCCTCGTGGTCGGCGCGATCGGCTTCCTGGTGGACGCGGGCACGTACAACCTCCTGGTCTTCTGGGGCGGCGAGGGCGTGCTGTATCACTACCCGCTTCCGGCCAAGATCATCGCGATCGCGGTGGCGACGGTGGTGACCTATTTCGGCAACAAATGGTGGACTTTCGCGCACAAGCAAACCGACAATCCCGGACGCGAGTACCTCCTGTACGCCGTGTTCAACGTCGTCGCGATCGGCCTGCAACTGGGCTGTCTCGGCTTCTCCCGCTACGTGCTCGACCTGTCCAGCCCGCTGTCGGACAACATCTCCGGTACGTTGATCGGGCAGATCGTGGCCGTGGTGTTCCGGTTCTGGGCTTACGACAAATTCGTCTTCACCGGGGCGCGGGCGGGCACGAGCGGCGCTACCGACAACGAATCGGCGAACGTTTAGCAATGGTTCGAGCACACGTCGGCATGGCTGTACGGCGGGCAAGCGCACAGGGCGGTTGATATCCTCACCCCCGCCGTGAGGCATCGAGGGGCGTGTCTGTCCCGTCCGGCACAATGAGAAATTTCGAGGATTTCATGGATCAGTCGGCTATCGAGGCCGTTACCGAAACAAACGATCGCTCGACGGCCGCTGAGGCGCCTGCCGCGCTGCGCGCCGACCATCGGGCGCCGGACCGGCTCGTGCTCCAGCGCGGCATCTTCACCGGTCCGTCGGCGAAGGTGAGCGACGAGCTGTATGCCGTCGTGAAAGGCGGCGCGCACCGGGAACGCCAGACCTTGCGGTTGGACAAGGGCGCGACCGCGCACACGAACACCTATTTCGGCCGGTTCGCCGCCAGCTACTGGCAGCGCTGGACCACGGTCACCGAAGTGCGGGCCACCATGGTGCTCGAGGTGGTCGCGAAGGCGAGGATTCGGCTGGTGGCCTCCGACATCGCGGGGCATCGCCGGATCATCGACACCGCGCGGGTCGACGCGAGCGGTTCGGTCACGCTGACCGCCCCGCTCGACCAGTACGTCGACGGCGGGGCGCTATGGCTGGAGTTCGACGCCATCGGCGGCGCGCTCGGCATCGCGGAGCTGAGCTGGACCGCCGTCGCGCCGGAGCGTGTTCGCCCGGTCGCCATCGCGATCTGCACCTTCAACCGCGCGGCCGACTGCGCCGAGACGGTGGCGGCGCTCGCCTCCGATCCGACCGTGCTCGCCGCGATCGACGCGGTGTACGTGGTCGACCAGGGCACCGATCTGGTCGAGAACCGGCCGCGCTACCAGGAGGTCGCACCGGTCCTCGGCGAGAAGCTGCGCTACCTGCGCCAGCCGAACCTCGGCGGCGCGGGCGGCTTCACCCGCGGGCTCTACGAGGTGTCCGCGGTCAACGAGCACGCCGACGTCATCCTGATGGACGACGATATCCTGTGCGAGCCGGAGACGGTGCTGCGGCTGAACGCGTTCGCCAACCTGACGGTCGAGCCGACCCTGGTCGGCGCGCAGATGCTGTTCCTGCTCAACCCCGACTACCTCAACGTCGGCGCGGAGGAGGTGCACCTGAACCGGCTGCGGCACGGCCAGAAGGTGCCGAAGGCGCTGCGCAACACCAGCATGTTGAAGAAGAACCAGGAGCGCCGTGTCGACGCGGGCTACAACGCCTGGTGGACCTGCCTGATCCCGGCCGAGGTGGTCGCGAAGATCGGGCTGCCGATCCCGATCTTCTTCCAGTGGGACGACGTGGAATACGGCGTCCGGGCGCGCGAGCACGGTTTCGTCACCGTCACGCTGCCCAACGCCGCGGTTTGGCACGCGGACTTCTACTGGAAGGACTACGACGACTGGGCGCGTTACTTCAGTACCCGGAACTCGCTGATCGTCGGCTCGATGCATACGGAGCTGGACGGTAAGGAGATCAGCCGCAAGCTGTTCCGGGAGATGTCCGAGCAACTGGTCGCGATGCAGTATGGCCTGGTGCACACCACGTTGCAGGGCATCGAGGACTTCCTGAAGGGCCCGAAGGTGCTGCGGGACGGCGGTATCGAAGCGCTGGCCGCCGCGCGCACGAGCCGGGCGGATTACGCCGAGACGATCAAGCACCCGGCCGCGACGCCGCCGGTCCGCTCGGCCGACATCCAATTGCGCCGTGCGGGTGGCGAACCCAGTCGTGTGCTGCTGGTGCTGATCAAGCGCGCGATCAATCAGTGGCTCGGTCGTACCCAGCACGGCATCATCGGCGTCACCAGGGAAGACGCCTACTGGTGGCATGTCTCGCTGTTCGACCACGTAGTGGTCACCGACGCCTCGCAGTCCGGCGTCCGGGTGCGCAGGCGCGACAAGGCCCGCGCGCTTCAGTTGCTGCGCCGCATGGTGCGTGTGCTGCGCCGTCTGCGCCGGGAGTTGCCCGCGTTGCAGGCGCAGTACCGCGCCGCCATGCCGGAACTGACCAGCCGGGAGAACTGGGAGCGGCTGTACGGGATCGAGGGGTCCGCCACGCCTCGCACGTAGGCCGGAGACCGGGCGCCCCCGAAGCCGCGAACGGCATCGGGGGCGCCCGGCACTCTTCACGAAACCGGTTGCCGCGCGAGCGTTCGCGTCGCGGCAGCCGGCGCGTCAGAGAAAGAGATCTGTGGTGAGTTCGCCGTCGCCCGGGGTGACGCGGTACTTGTCCAGATCGGTGATGCCGTGCGCGGCCAGGACTTCGTCATCGATGAAGAAGTTGCCGCTGGTCTCCTTGCCGGGCGAGGTGAGCACCAGGTAGGCGGCGTCGGCGTAGATGTCGGGGGTGCGCGAGGTGGAGACCATCTCCTCGCCGCCGAGCAGGTTCTTCACCGCGGCCGTCGCGATGGTGGTGCGCGGCCACAGCGAGTTGACGCCGATGCCGTCGCCCTTGAGTTCCTCGGCCAGGCCCAGCGTGGTCAGCGACATGCCGTACTTGGCGATGGTGTAGCCCAGCGACGCGCCCGCCCATTTGGGGTCGAGGTTCAGCGGCGGCGACAGGGTGAGGATGTGCGGGTTGCGCCCGGACTTCGCCGATTCGCGCAGATGCGGGATGCTCAGCTTGGACAGCAGGAAGCTGCCGCGGCAGTTGATGTCCTGCATCAGGTCGTACTTCTTCATCGTCAGCGCGTCCGTGGGGGACAGGTCGATCGCCGAGGCGTTGTTCACCACGATGTCGATGCCGCCGAAGCGCTCGACCGTCCGCCGCACCGCCTCGGCCACCGACTCGTCGATGCGGACGTCGCCCACGAACGGCAACACCTGGCCGCCCGCCGCCTCGAGCTCCGCGGCGGCGGTGTGGATCGTGCCGGGCAGTTTCGGATGCGGCTGATCGGTCTTCGCGATCAGGGTGATGTTGGCGCCGTCCGCCGCGGCCCGCTTGGCGATCTCCAGCCCGATGCCGCGGCTGCCGCCGGACATGATCATCGTCCGGCCCGCTAGCGGCTTTGATCCCGATTCCGTCATCTGACCTGCTCCTTCGTTTCCGCCGCGAGCACCGGCCCTCGGCTGTACGCGCTTGCAGACTAAGCGTAAACCTCGCCGTTATGCAACCAGTTGCATAGGGTGCGCGAAGAGAGGGCGCCGGCGTGCCGGCGCCCTCCGGCCGCGGCTCAGATCGTGGCGATGAGCACGATGTTCAGCAGGAACATCAGTCCGACCAGGGCCCAGACGATGTAGAGGAACAGCATGCCCGGCGCCTTCTGCGGAACCGGTCCGATCGCGCCGTTGAGGAAGATCACAACCGGCGGCTTGTAGTAGAACCGCGCGGCCTGTCCCTCGGCGATCGGCACGGTGACGTTCGCCGCACCCATGTCGAACAACCACGGAGTGGTGACCCGGACGTGGTACTGGCCCGGCCCGACCGGGATGTGGTTCGCGCCCCATCGGGTGTTGGGCACCCGCTGGCCGTTGACCAGGATCTTCGGCTTGGTCAGCGCGAGCAGGAACGTCCAGATCGAGTACGAGGCATCGATGGTGATGCCCGGTGGGTCGGCGGGTTGGCCGTAACCCTGCTGTGGTGCGAACTGCTGCGGCTGCCCGTACGGTTGCGGCTGCCCGAACTGCTGCGGCTGCCCATATGGCTGCGGCTGACCGTATTGCGGTGCGGGCTGGCCGAATTGCGGTTGCCCGTACGGCGGCTGCCCCGCCTGCGGCTGGGCGAGATGCGGTTGGCTCGGATGCTGCCCCGGAGGCGGCGCGTACTGCGCGGGCGCCTGCGGCGGATACTGACCGACGGGCGGTTGCTGACCGAACGCCGGCTGCCCGGGCCATGAACCGGGCTGCTGGCCGTGTGGCGGATACCCGCCGGGATGACTCATCTATCCCTCCCAGATAGCGAATGATGCGAGGGGCACCCTACCGTGCCCCCCGCTGGGTCAGCGTCGCGAGTTCCGCTCCCGGAACATCTTGCGGTGCTGCTTGGTGATATCCCGCCAAGCCCGTTCACGTTCGGCTTGCAGCCGCTTGTCGGTGCGCGCCCGCGCCCACTCGTTTTCGCGCGCCAGCTTGTTGTAGCTGTCGAGTCTGCGCTGGGTGAGCTCGCCGCTGTCGATCGCTTCCCGCACCGCGCACCCCGGTTCGCCGCGGTGCGCGCAATCGCCGAAACGGCACTGGACCGCGAGGGATTCGATGTCACTGAAGGTCTTCTCGATGCCTTCGGTGGCGTCCCACAGCCCGATGCCGCGCAGCCCCGGCGTATCGATCAGGGTGCCGCCGCCGGGCAGCGGGCGCAGTTCCCGGTGCACCGTGGTGTGCCTGCCTTTCTTGTCCGCGTCGCGGACCGCGTTGGTGGCGAAGATCTCCGCGCCGAGCAGCGCGTTGGCGAGGGTCGACTTCCCAGCACCGGAGGGTCCGAGCAGTGCGACGGTGCCGTCGAGCATCGCGGTGAGCACATCGAGCCCCAGGCCGGTGTTCGCGCTCACCTCGAGTACAGCAGCGCCCGGCGCGACGGCGCGCACCTCGTCGAGCGGGAGGTCGTCGGCCGCGTCGGCCTTGGTGAGCAGCACGATGGGCTGGGCGTCGCTCTCCCAGGCCAGCGCGAGCATGCGTTCGATGCGACCGAGGTCCACATCGCCGTCGGCGGCGGTGCAGATCAGGACGGTGTCGACATTGGCGGCGAGCACCTGGCCCTGCGACCGGCCGGAAACCGACGACCGCACGATCGCCGAGCGGCGCGGCAGCAAGCGCCGCACGGCCGACGTGGCGTCGACGGTCACCCAATCACCGGTGCACAACCCGCTGACCTCGGAATCCGAGCGCGGGCAGCGAGCGCGGGCCAGCCCGTTCGGTGTGGCTACATCGCATTCACTGCGATCCATGCGGATCACCCGCGCGGGCACACAACCGTCCTCGATCATCGAGGAGTATCGGGCGGAAACGGCTTCGGTCCAGCCGTAAGGGACGAGAAGGTCGTGGTCGACCATGGTGGAAAGGAATCCTTCGTCGGGCGCCGAACCCGACCAGGGTTCAGCGAGCGGAGAATGAGGTGGAGTCTCGTGTGGCGGCGCGACTGAGATCGGCTCGCCCGGACACGACAATCCGCACGTTCCTCGTCACGGTCCACACCTCCTTCCGCTCTCGCAGTCGACCCACTCTCGCACCCGGCCCCCGTCCGGCACAACCGAATTTCCGACTTCCGCGGGCCGCGCACCGCCGACGGCGCGACCCGCGGCGGATCAGTCGGGTTTGCCGAACTGCTCGTGGCGGCCGAGGGAGCGAAGGTGGAACCATTCGCGCAGGCCGGCGGGGTCACGGCGAGTGACCAGGAAGAACCAGGAGAAGCGAACCCATTCCTGGGGAAGCAGTTTCCGCATACCCGGCTGGGACATCAGATAGCCGCGGTTGCGGTAGGTGAAGTAGCGCTTCACCGGATCGTCCGGGTACTGCGTGTGCATCCGGCCGCCGAGGATCGGCTTGAACTCGGCCGCGCCGTTGGGATGCAGATACGCCGTCTGCAGGCAGGTGCCGAACGGCAGTCCGGAGCGCACCAGCCTGCGATGCACCTCGACCTCGTCACCGCGCACGAACAGGCGCAGGTCCGGCACGCCGATCACGTCGACCGCCTGCGCGGAGATCAGCGCGCCGTTGAACAGCGAGGCGATGCCGGGCAGGAAATCCTCGTCGCCGAGTTCCGAGCGCAGCCTGCGCCAGACCACGCCGCGGCGCAGCGGGAAGGCGAGACGGTCGGGCTCATCGATGTCGCAGACCACGGGCGAGACCTCGACCAGGCCGTGCCGCTTCGCGCAGTCCAGCAGGGTGGACAGCACATCGGGGCCTTCGGGCCTGCCGTCGTCGTCGGCGAGCCACACCCAGTCCGCGCCGATGCTCAGCGCGTGCAGCATGCCGAGCGCGAACCCGCCCGCGCCGCCCAGGTTGTGCGCCGAGCCCAGGTAGGTGGATTCCACCGGCTGGTCGCGCACCAGGTCGGCGACCTCCGCCTCGTTGCCGTTGTCGATCACGATCAGGTGATCCACCGGCCGGGACTGGGACGCAACGACTTTCAGCGACTCGGCGAGCAGTTCACGGCGCCTGTGCGTGACCACGACCGCCACGATGCGCTGCGGCGAATCCGAGTCCGTCGCAGCGGACTTCGCCGGGAGACCGCTCATGCCTTGTTCCGCTCCAATTCTCGTTCTGTTTCGCCGGCCCGTTCGGCTTCCATTTCGCGCAGCACGGTCGCGACGTGATTCCCGGCGTCCGGCCCCTCATAGGCTCGCACCACTTCTTCGATGCCGCCGCGCAAGCGGATCTGGCCGTGGTCGATCCACAGCGCCGTATCGCACAGCTGCGCGAGGAATTCGTTGGAATGGCTGGCGAAAACCAGGATGCCGGAACGCGCTACCAAGGACTGCAACCGCAGCCGGGCCTTCTTCATGAATTCCGCGTCGACGGCGCCGATACCCTCGTCCAGCAGCAGGATTTCCGGATCGATCGAGGTGACCACGCCCATTGCCAGGCGCACCCGCATACCGGTGGAATAGGTGCGCAGCGGCATGGACAGGTATTCGCCGAGCTCGGTGAAATCCGCGATCTCATCGATCTTCGCCAGCATCTGCTTACGCGTCTGCCCGAGGAACAGGCCGCGGATGATGATGTTCTCGTAGCCGGAGATCTCCGGATCCATGCCGACGCCGAGGTCGAACACCGGCGCCACCCGCCCGCGGATGCGCGCACTGCCGCGCGACGGCTCGTAGATGCCGGAAAGCAAGCGCAGCAGCGTCGACTTACCCGCGCCGTTGTGCCCGACCAAGCCGACCCGGTCGCCCTCCTTCAACGAGAGATTGATCTCCCGAAGGGCTTCGACCACGACGACATCGGACTGATTGCGCCCGATCGCGCCGCCCGCTTTACCGAGGAACGCTTTTTTCAACGACCGCGATTTGGCGTCGAAGATCGGGAATTCGACCCACGCCTCCTGGGTCTCGATACTCACACGACTCATCGGGGGCGCTCCTATACCCAGTACGGTACGCGCGAACGGTACTGCTTCATGGCGAAGATCGCCACGATCCAGCCGACCAGGGTGATCGTGCCGACGATCACCCAGTGCCGCAGCTCCTGCGGCTCGCCGAGCAACGGCGCCCGGACGATTTCGAGATAGTGGAACGTCGGCACGAGTTCGGCCAGTTTCGCGCGGTCGCCGGTGCCGACCTGCGATTGCAGAGTCTTGGTTGTCCACATGACCGGCGTCAGCACGAACAGCATCAGCGTGGTGCTGCCGAGAATCGGCGCGATGTCGCGGTAGCGAGTGCTGAAGATGCCGAAGACGATCGACACCCACATGGAATTCAGGAAGATCAGCGCGATCGCCGGAATCGCCATCAGGCTGGCCACCCCGAGGTGCCGCCAGACGCCGAACGCGGCGAGCATCACCAGGTAGATGACCATGTTGTGGGCGAAGAACAGCAGCTGCCGCCACACCATCCGGTAGACGTGCACGCTGAGCGCGGAAGGAAGCTGCTTGATCAGGCCCTCGTTGGCGATGAAGACCTCCGAGCCCTCCAGGATGCTCGCGCTGATCACGTTCCAGATGATCAGCCCGACCGTCACGTACGGCAGGTACTCGCGCAGCGGCTGGCCGAGCAGCGCCGCGTACAGCACACCCATCGCCACGGCCTGCAAGCCGGTGGCGATGGTGATCCAGAACGGGCCGAGCACCGAGCGGCGGTAGCGCTGCTTGATGTCCTGCCAGCCCAGCGACAGCCACAGCTCGCGCTGCGCGAACCCGCCCGCGAAATCCTGGAACGCGCGCCGGAACGTCTGGGAGTCCGGCACGATCTTCGCCTCGGTGGCTCCCGAGTGCAACGTCTCCGTCTCCGGGGTGGCCGCGCTCACCGGACGCTCCTGCGAGTCGTCGCCGGACGGCGCCGTGTGCTCGGGCGAGGTGTCATCTGAACGCGCTTGGTCATCGGAACCAACTGAGCTCTCTTCAGGACGCACCGCACTCGGGTCGGAGACCGAGTCGGAGCGAGCGGCAGCGGCGGGCACGGTGCACGAGACTACCCTTGCGGCTTCCTACCCCCGCGTGGCACACGCGCGTCGCCGGTCTCACAGGTACTGGCCGGAACCGCCGGTGACGTGACTGGTCTGTCCGCCGCGCGGGTCGACGGCCTGGATGCCGGGCGGTAACGCGCCCTGACGCATCTGTTCGAGCTGGGCGCGCGCGGCCATCTGCTGGGCGAACAGTGCGGTCTGGATGCCGTGGAACAGGCCCTCCAGCCAGCCGACCAGCTGGGCCTGCGCGATCCGCAACTCGGCGTCGGTCGGAGCGGTGTCGTCGGTGAACGGCAGGGTGAGCCGCTCGAGTTCCTCCCGCAGTTCGGGGGCGAGCCCCTGTTCGAGCTCGCGCACCGAGGACTTGTGGATCTCCTTGAGGCGATTGCGGCTGGCCTCGTCCAGGGGAGCGGCCCGCACCTCCTCGAGCAGTTGCTTGATCATGGTGCCGATCCGCATGACCTTCGCGGGCTGCTCGACCATGTCGGCGAGCGATTCGCCGGAGTCGTCCCGGTCGTCCGAGTTGTCCTTATTATCGTCGTCGGTCACGACCTGAGCGGTGTAGGGCGTCTCCGATCCGGCTACCGCCGGAATGGCCAGGGGCCTGCCGTCGGGTCCGACAACGACGATGTGGTCCGGTGCCTCGTCCGAGTGCGTCATGGTCCCTATCATGTCGTGTTCGGTCCGAACGCGCTAAGCCGGTGCTCCCGGGCCGCGCTCGCGGCATGGTTCGGCGCGCGCCGCCGGTCCACGCCGCCGCGGGAGGTCGGCGTTCTATTCTGTTCGGGTCGTGTGGTTCGGATTTGTCGAAAGTCGGTCGCCATGCTGAGTCCCAGGTTGCTGTGCTCCCGCCACGATGTGGAGGGGAACGCGGTTACACAGGCTCGTCCGCTGCCCTTAGAGTGGCCAGCATGACTTACGACGTCGCGAGGGTTCGGGGCCTGATACCGTCCCTGGGCGACGGCTGGATCCACCTCGACCCGCAAGCGGGCATGCTGGTTCCGGACGCGGTATCCCGCGCCGTGTCAACGGGTTTCCGAACCTCCTCCTTCTCACATATCGGCCGCAACGGCGCCGCGGTGCGCAGCGCGGCGATTCTGGACGCGGCTCGCGAGGCCGTGGCGGACCTCGTCGGCGGCGACCCGGCGGGTGTCGTACTCGGCCCCGACCGCGCGGTCCTGCTGGCCTGGCTCGCCGAATCGCTGAGTTCTCGCCTTGGCCTCGGCACCGGCATCGTGCTCTCGCGGCTGGACGACGAGGCCAACGTCGCGCCGTGGCTGCGCATCGCCAACCGCTACGGCGCGCACGTGCGCTGGGCCGAGGTGGAGATCGAGACCTGCGAGATGCCGTCCTGGCAGTTCGAGGAACTGATCGGGCCTACAGCGCGGCTGGTCGCGCTCACCGCCGCCTCGCCGATCGTCGGCTCCGCCCCGGCCGTGCGGGTGGCCGCGGACCGGGTGCACGAAGTGGGCGGGCTGCTGGTGGCCGACGCGTTCGGCGCCGCGCCCTACGCGCTGATCGACATCGATGAACTGAACGCCGACGTCGTCGCGCTGAGCGCACCGGCATGGGGCGGTCCGCAGATCGGCGCGTTGGTCTTCCGTGACCCGGCCTTCCTGGACCGGATTCCGTCCATGTCCTTGAACCCCTACGCCAAGGGCGCCGAGCGGCTCGAGGTCGGCGGGCACCAGTACGCGCTGCTGGCGGGCCTGACCACCTCCATCGACTTCCTGGCGGGGCTGGACGAGCGGGCGCGCGGCACCCGGCGCGAGCGCCTGGAGATGTCGATCACCTCGTTGCAGGACTACCACGACCAGCTGTTCGAGCACTTGATGAGCGTGCTCGACTCGATCCCCGGTCTCACCGTGATCGGCCGCGCGTCCACCCGCATCCCCACGGTCAGCTTCACGCTCGGCGGCATGCAGGCGGAGAAGGTCGCGGCGAAGCTCGCCGACAACCGGATCGGCACGGTGAGCGGCGTGCACGGCGGCAGCAGGCTGCTGGACGCGCTCGGCGTCAACGACGAAGGCGGCGCGGTGACCATCGGCCTCGCGCCCTACACCACCAAGTTCGAGATCGATCAGCTCGGCAGGGCACTGCTCGCGCTGGAGTGAGCGGCGCTCACAGCTCCCGTACCCGGAGCACCACCTTGCCGAACACCTCGCCGGAGTCCAGCAGCCGGTGCGCTTCGGCGGCCTCCTCGATCGGCAGTTCGGCGGCGATGACCGGCGCCACCGTGCCGTCGGCGACCAGCGGCCACAGCTGCCTGCGCACCTCGCCCACGATCTCGGCTTTGCTGCCGACGCCGGTCGCGGGCCGCGCGCGCACGTTGGTGGCGTGCACGGTGCCCCACTTGCGCAACAGGACACCCAGGTTCAGCTCGGCGGACACGCCACCCTGCATGCCGATCACCACGAGTCGGCCGTGCTCGGCCAGCGCGTCGACGTTCCGTCCCAGGTAGGCCGCGCCCATGTTGTCCAGGATGACGTCCGCGCCGACGCCGCCGGCGCTCGATCGCTGGGCGCGCACGACGGCGACGAAATCGTCCTCCTTGTAATTGATCAGTACATCCGCCCCCAGCTCCGCGCAGCGCGCCAGCTTGTCCGCCGAGCCCGCGGTCACCGCCACACGCGCGCCGAGAGCTTTGGCGACCTGAATGGCATGCGTGCCGATCCCGCTGCCGCCACCGTGCACCAACACCAGCTGATCGGCCCGCAGCCGCGCGGTCATCACCAGGTTCGACCACACGGTCGCCGCCACTTCGGGCAGCCCGGCCGCCGCGCCCAGGTCCAGGGCGTCGGGAACCGGAAGCACCTGGGTCGCAGGCACCACGACCCGCTCGGCGTAACCGCCGCCGGACAGCAGCGCGCAGACTCGATCGCCGACCGCCCACTCCCGCACTCCGTCGCCGAGTTCGGCGATCACACCGGAGCATTCGAGGCCGAGCAGCGGGCTGGCTCCCGGCGGGGGCGGGTAGTAGCCCTGACGCTGCAACAGATCGGCCCGATTGACGCCCGCCGCGTCCACCTCGATCAGCACTTCACCGTGTCCGGGCTCCGGATCCGGCACCTCCGACAACGACATGACCTCGGGACCGCCGGAACCTTTCAGAACTATCGCGCGCACCGTGCCATAGTGCTCCGCCCGCAGCGGCGGTTGCGCGCTGCCCCCCGCGCAGGGGAGCCGGGAGGGAAACGTGCTGCGGAAACGCAATCCGGCAAGCGGCCTGCGGTGACCGGCGTCACGGACTACCGTTCCGGTGGTGAGTGGCGGCTTCATCGATTTCCAGAACGAGATCTACCTGGGCGGTCTGGGTGGCTCGACACCCGAATTGCCCATGACCGCCGCGGGTCTGGAGACGCTCGCCCGGGAGCGGCTCGATCCGGCCGCCTTCGCCTACGTCGCGGGCAGCGCGTCCGCGGAGCGCACCGCCGCGGCCAACCGGTCGGCCTTCGACCGCTATCGCATCCTGCCGCGAATGTTGCGCGGCTCCACCGGGCCCGGCGTCCGCGATCTGTCCGTCGAGGTGCTCGGCACGAAGCTGGCCGCGCCCGTGCTCACCGCGCCGATCGGCGTCCTCGAACTGCTGCACGAGGGCGGCGAGGTGATCGTCGCCGAGGTCACCAAGGAACTCGGCATCGGCACGGTGCTGTCCACCGCCGCCTCCTCGACCATCGAGGACGTCGGCGCCGCGGCCGGAGCGTGGTGGTACCAGCTGTACTGGCCCGCCGACGACGAACTGGCCTGCTCGTTCGTCCGGCGCGCCGAGCGGGCCGGGGCCTCGGCGATCGTGGTCACCGTGGACACCCCGACGCTGGGCTGGCGACCGCGCGACCTCGAGCAGGCGCACCTGCCGTTCCTGCACGGCAAGGGCATCGCCAACTACCTGTCCGACCCGGTGTTCCGGGCCAAGCTGCCGGCCGCGCCGGAGGAGAGCGAGGATGCGATGCGAACGGCCGTCCTCACCTGGGTCGGACTCTTCGGCAACCACACGCTGCGGCCCGCCGACCTCGCACGTCTGCGCGAGTGGACCGACCTCCCGATCGCGGTGAAGGGCATCCTGCATCCCGATGACGCGCGCCAGGTGGTGGACGCGGGCGCCGACGCGGTGGTGGTGAGCAATCACGGCGGCCGCCAGGTGGACGGCTCGATCGCGGCGCTGGACGCATTGCCCGCGGTAGTGGCCACCATCGGCGACCGCGCCGACGTGCTGTTCGATTCCGGTCCGCGCACCGGTTCCGACGTGCTCATCGCACTGGCCTTGGGCGCGAAGGCGGTGCTGTACGGGCGGCCGTGGGCCTACGGCCTCGGTCTCGCGGGCGCGGCGGGGGCCCGGCACGCGTTGCGGGCACTGCTCGCCGATTTCGACTCCGCGCTCGGCCTCTCCGGGTGCACGAGCCCGGCCGGGGTGAACCGCGCCCTGCTGTCCACGGTGCGCTGACCTGCGATAGTTGCCCATTTCCGCAGTTAGCCGAGCATAGAATGGCCAGCGTGCATCCCGAACCGAGCGGTCGCGTCCTGGCCGAGCCACGCTGGCTCACCCCGGCGCAGCAGCGCGCCTGGCGCGCCTACATGGACGGTCACCAGCGCCTGATGACGGCGTTGAATCGTCAGTTGCAGCGCGACAGCGACCTGTCCGTCGCCGAATACCGGATTCTGGTTCTGCTCTCGGAGGCTCCGGACCGCTCGCTGCGGATGAGCGAGCTGGCCGACGGCGTGCTGTCCTCGCGCAGCAAGCTCACCCATCAGATTCGGCGGCTGGAGGCGCAGCAGATGGTCCGCCGCAACACCTGCCTGGAGGACGGCCGCGGCGTGCTCGCCGAACTCACCGACGAGGGCCTGCGCCGCCTGCAAGCCGCCGCGCCCGGCCACGTCGAAGCCGTCCGGCGCCACTTCATCGACCTGCTCGCCCCTGCCCAGCTCGAGGTGATCGGCGACGTCTTCGGACGCGTGGACGAGGAAATCGGTAAGCACTCCGGCTGAGCCGTCGGCTACGATCGGTTCCCTGGAGACGTGGCAGAGCGGCCGAATGCACTCGCCTTGAAAGCGAGCGTCGCGAGAGCGACCGGGGGTTCAAATCCCTCCGTCTCCGCTCCACTCCTCGCCGACCCATGCGCATGGAGTGCATGAGCGGTTATCCCGCGGTGTCCGCGCTGAAATCCCTGCGGACGAAGTTCGGCCGGATGTCGAGATCGGGTGGGTCGTAGTAGCGGTGGAAGGTCGGTGTCAGCCCGGATGAGATCGGCGGGTTGATCCAGGACCAGTCGGTGGGGCAGGCGCGGCCCGCGGCTTCCTCGCGTTGGACGTGATCGCAGAACTGCTTGGCGACGGTGTGGTGGTCGACGATGTATACGCCCGCCTTGCGGAAGCTGTGCAGCACCGCGCGATTGAGCTCGACCAGGGCCTGATCGCGCCAGAGGTTGCGCTCGGCCCTGGTGTCCAGGCACATCATCTCCGCGATCAGCGGGAGCATGTTGTAGCGGTTGGCGTCGCTGAGATTGCGCGCGCCGATTTCCGCGCCCAGGTACCAGCCGTTGAACGGCGCGAACGGATACGTCATGCCGCCGATCTCGAGATTCATATTCGACACGGCGGGCAGCGCGTGCCAGCGCAGGCCCAGGCCGGCGAACCACTCGAACTCGGGGTGCTCGAGTTCCACCTCGCGTGCGAGTTCGGGCGGGATGTCGAACCAGCGGATCGGCTCGTCCGGCGTGCTGATCAGCAGCGGGAGAATGTCGAACGGCGTTCCGGCGCCGCGCCACCCGAGCTTCATCGCGAATTCGGTGAGCTCGACGTTGGCGGCGTCGCCGGTGACCGTGCCGTCCCCGTTGCGATAGCCCGCGTACCGGATGATCTGCGGGCTGACGATGCGGAACTCGCGCCCGTCCGCTTGCCGTGGCGGCCCGACGGTGATCATCGACTGGATGGCGCCGTTGTTGGTGGCCATGTGCAGATGCTGCCAGCAGATCTCGGCCAGATCGCGTGCCGAGCGCACCCGCCGGGCGTCGAGCAATTTCAGCGAGCGCCAGTGTTTCCGGCCCACGCAGCGGGCGTGATTACGCCAGGCGACTTTGGCTCCGATCAGGATCTCCTCGGCGGTCTGGAGATAGGAGCCGGTCTGTTCGAGCTGCTCCAGCGCGCTGCGCCTGCGCTGGGCGCTCAGGTGCGCCAATTCGGGCAGCCGGAAGAACTCGTCACACTCCCGCATCCGGCGTTCCAGATCGGCGCGGAAAGTCGCTGTGTCCGATTCGTTCTCGATCGAGGAGACGGGTGACATTGGATTCACGGTTTTCTCCGGTCGGGCATAGGTGCTGCGATGAAACAGACGAGTCGAGCAGGAGAATTCGCGCGTGAGCGCGCCGGTACCGCTGGAGTCGCGTGGCGGCCCGCGAAGGCGCGCAGGGCAGATGCCGTGAAATAGCTCCCGTCCGAACATCATTTCGATCCCAGAAGGGCTTTCGAGAACGAGAACCGGGCGGCCGGTCCGCATACCTCGCCGAAACGCAGGGCGATGACCTCGGCGCCAGCGGTGTGGATACGCGATCATGCCCGTCCTGGTTCGAATTCCGAAAAGGCTCGGCGCTCAGCGTACGGCGGGTGTGCTGATGGTGTGCCGCGATTTGCTGGATTTGCTGGATCGTCCGGAGGGGAACCGGATCCGGCGTGCCGAGTACCGTTGACCGGGTCTACCTTTCGAGGGCCGGGCGGTTCGCTTCTGCCCGATGTCGACGGTCTGGCTTCTGCTGTCGGAGGTCACCGAAGGCCACTGCCGCATGCTGAGTGCGGTGGGTGTTCCTCGACATGGTGATGGCCCTCGGCCCACCCTCGACGTCTCTGGCAGGATGGTTCGCATGCTCTGTCGCCGCCGGGTGCGGCGTTGGCTTTCCAGCGCCCTGATCACTGCCGCACTCGTCTCCGGTGCGGTGTCGTTCGGTGCTCCCCAGGTCACGGCGGCGCCCGGTAAAACGCCGCCGGTCAACACCGGGTCCGCGGACGGGCCGGGTCCGGCCGAACCGACCAGTAAACAGCCCTCGACGCCACGGATCGAGCGCGTCGAACCGATCAACGATCGCTGGCTGCGTGTCTTCGTCGCCTCGCCCGCGATGAGTCGTGAGGTCGAGGTGCAGGTCCTCCTCCCGCGCGACCAGTCGCACCCCCGTCCCACCGTGTACATGCTCGACGGGCGCAGCGCGAGCCCCGACAGCAACAACTGGACCGAGCTGGGGCACGCCGACCGCTTCTACGCGGACAAGGACGTCAACGTCGTGCTCACCGTCGGCGGTCCGGCCAGCTTCTACACCGACTGGCAGCAGGCCGACCCGGTGCTCGGCACCAACAAGTGGGAGACGTTCCTCGCCAAGGAGTTGCCCCCGCTGATCGACGCGAAGTTCGACGGCAACGGCACCAACGCGGTCATGGGCGTCTCGATGGGCGCGGAGGCCGCGATGATGCTCGCGTTCCGCCAGCCGACGCTCTACAAGGCGATCGCGGCGCACAGCGGCTGCTTCTCGATGGGCACCGATATCGGCCAGGCGCAGGCGCGCGCCGTGGTGGCCACCTACATGGGCGAGCCGGACAACATGTTCGGCAAGCAGGACGACCCGGCCTGGCTGGCGCACGACGTCACCCTGCACGCGGACGCGTTGCGCGGCAAGACGATCTATCTGTCCGTCGGCAGCGGCCTGCCCGGCGTGCACGACGTGCCCGGCACCCCGAACGTCGACCTGCCCAGCGCCATCACGTTCGGCGGCCCGCTGGAGGCCGCGACCAACGCGTGCACCCGGCGGCTCACCGACCGGCTTCGGTCGCTCGGCATCCCGATCACCGCGCACTTCCGTGCCACCGGCACGCACTCCTGGCCGTACTGGGAGGACGAACTCGCCCTCTCCTGGCCGACGATCGCGCCCGCGATCGGCGTGCGCTAAACCAGGAACCGCGCGAGCACCTCCGGCTCACGGGCGAAGCTCAGGAACAGATCGTTCTCGTGTGGGTCGCCGATCGTGACGCGCACCCCGTCCGTCCCGTACGGCCGCACCAGCACCCCCGCCGCCGCGCTCGCCTCGCCGAACTCGGCGCTGCGCGCGCCCAGCGGCAGCCAGACGAAGTTCGCCTCGCTCGGCGGCACCGGGTAGCCCGCCGCCACCAAGGCGTCGCGCACCCGTGCGCGTTCGGTGACCAGGAGGTCGGTGCGATCCAGCAATTCGTGGCGCGCCTCCAGCGACGCGATCGCCGCCGCCTGCGCGAGGCGGTTCACGCTGAACGGGATGTGCACCTTCAGCAGGGCCGTGATCACGGCCGGGTCGCCCACCGCGTAACCCACCCGCAGCCCGGCCAGGCCGTACGCCTTGGAGAAGGTCCGCAGCACAACCACATTGGGCCTGCTCCGGCCGATCTCGACGCCGTCGGGGTGGTCGGCCAGCCGGACGTACTCGTAGTACGCCTCGTCCAGCACCACCAGCACGTGCGACGGCACCGCGTCCAGGAACCGGACCAACTCGGCCTTGCCGACGGCGGTGCCGGTCGGGTTGTTCGGGTTGCAGACGAAGACCAGCTTGGTCCGCTCGGTGACCGCGGCGGCCAGCGCGTCCAGATCGTGCACCTGCCCCGGCGTGAGCGGCACCTGCACGGCGGTGGCGTTGCCCACCTTGGTGACGATCGGATACGCCTCGAAGGAGCGCCACGCGAACAGCACCTCGTCGGACGCGGACGAGCAGGTGATCTGCACCAGCTCCTGGCAGAGCGCCACACTGCCGCAGCCGACCGCGACGTTCTCGAAACCGACCCCGAGGAACTCGGCCAGCACCGTGCGCAGCTCGGTGACCTGATTGTCCGGATACCGGTTGGCCAGTTCGGCCGCCTCGGCGATGGCTTTGGCGGCGGCGGGCAGCGGACCGACGGTCGTCTCGTTGCTGGCCAGTTTGACCGCGCCGGGATTGCTGCGGCCGGGGGTGTACGCCGGGATCGATTCGAGGTCCGGCCGGATCTGCGCTGTCACACTCCAACCCTAATCCGCGCCGTGGAAAGCCCGATCGGCGTACCGGAAAATCTCTGGTCTATAGGCCCTCACGTGCAATTTCTACCGAAGATCGGCAACGCGCCCTACGCTGGTTTCATGTCGGGCACCTACGACGATATGGCCCCGCTGCGGGCGAGCGACCAGGAAGACGAGCGGCCGGCCAGCGGTGGGCAGGTGCCCATCACGGTGGTGGAGCCGGAAGGAAACGCACGCGGCGGGATCGTGCTGCTGCACGAGTCCGGCGAGTTCACCGGCCGATTACGCGACCTGATGGACGCGCTGGCAGGCGAGGGCTGGACGGTTGTCGCACCCAAACTCTTCCATCGGGGAGGCGGCCAACCCGGCGACGGAGTCTTCGGCGACGAGCTGTTCGACGACTTCGACGCCTGCTTCGACTGGCTCACCCGGCGTGGGGTGTTCCCCGACACCATCGGCGTGCTCGGCTTCGATTCCGCGGGCACCGCGGCGTTCCTGGTCGCGACCAATCGTCCGATCGGCGCCGCGGTGAGCGTCGCGTCGCCCGGCATCGTCGAGCCGCTCACCGACCAGGCCGACGCCTTGGTGCGCGCCGCTCCGAACCTGCAGGCGCCGTGGCTCGGCCTGTTCGGCGTGGACGACCCGGCCACCCCGCCCGCCCAGGTCGACCAGCTGCGCGACGCCACCGCTCGCGCCGCGGTCGCCAGCCTGGTCGTCACCTACCCCGGCTCGCACCACCGCGCCGACACCTCCGACGCGGACGACGGGGATGATGCGGTCGATTCCCAGACCAGAATCTTCGATTGGTTCGACAGTAACCTACGCTGACCAGCCGTTTTGTGATCTGGACGGTAGCTACTGTAACCTTTTGGCTCGGCGGTTCGAAAGGACCGGTGCCCTCGAAGAGAAGGCTCCAGGAGGCGTGCCAGAGCGGCCGAATGGGACTCACTGCTAATGAGTTGTCCCTTCACGGGGACCGGAGGTTCAAATCCTCTCGCCTCCGCCAAGCCCGGGAAACCGGGTACAACTGAATAACACCTGCGCCCGTAGCTCAACGGATAGAGCATCTGACTACGGATCAGAAGGTTAGGGGTTCGAATCCCTTCGGGCGCACTCTTCGGAAGGCCCCTCCGCTTGATGTGGAGGGGCCTTCCGCATTTCTTTCGACACCTGATGACAACTTCGCCGCTGAGTGGAGCAGCCAGGCCCTCACCCCGTTACGCTGCGCGGCGTTAGGTGAATTGCGTTGTGCAGCGGCGGGGCGAGATGGCAAGGAAGGTGCTTTGGCAGAGATGACCACTGCGCGCGGTCGTTCGCTGAGTAGCGTTCGTCGTTGGCCCGAGGACCCGCTGGCTCACCGGGCGCTGTCCGACTATCTGGAGAGGCTTACCGCCCGCCCGTCGGCGAAGCAGACGACGTCGTCACTCCTCAATGGCAACGGGCTGGATTTCGCGGGTTCGGACCTGTCCGGGCTGGACCTACTCGGAGCAGAACTCAGTGAGTCCGCGATGGACCGAGTGCTGCTTGTCGGAGCCGATCTGTACACCGCTTGGCTTGCCGGGGCGCGGTTGTCGGAAGCTGATCTGAGCGGAGCCGATCTTCGAAAGGTCCAGGGGCGTGGCTGTCACGCGCGGTACGCGAAGCTGTGCGACGCCGACATGCAGCGAGCGGATTTCAGCCAGTCCGATTTCCTCGGCGCGGATCTCCGTGGAGCGTGCCTGCGACGAGCCTCGTTCTCCGGATCGGATCTTCGTGACGCCGACCTCCGCGGGTGCGTATTCGAACGAACACGACTCTCGGGTGCTCGGCTGGCGGGCTGTGCTGTCGACGGCGTGAGCGGCTTGGTCATCGGGCCTGTCGACGTCGGTGTCGACTGCCCAGATCTTCTGGACGGGCCGGAATTGCTGGGTTGGTTCACGTCCAACGGCGCGGCTGATGTCGAGGTTCACCAACCCGCATAGGGCGGTGAGCCGCCGAGCGCGGCCGCATTCGCTGGGAACAGAAACTATGTTCAGCCGACGTCCCTCCGGCACTCTGGCCGGCGCGCTGGTCAGACGCGGTCCTCACCGAGCAGCAGATATGCCGCAGCCAGGTGAACCAGGCAGTCGTCCGGGCGATGTCGGGCGTGGATATTCCGCAACTTCTCGGCGCGCTCAGGCGTCAGATCCAACAGGTGGACCTTGCACATGTGTTCCGCCAGCTTTCCGTCGGCCTGGACGAAGGTCTTGTGGTCCTCGGCAGATGGAAAGGGCCGGGGTGCTTCTGCCGAGTGCTCCGGGCGGTCGGACGACGTCACGATGCTCCTTTCGATCGTTTGACGCGGGGCTTGTCGAGAAGGGCGTTCAAGCCCAAAGCTCAGCGCAGGGCAGCGGTGGTAGGTCGGCTCGCACGTCGTCGTCGATGGTCACGACGAGCGCTAAGCCGGAAAGCGTGGCCAAGGCGTCGGCGACATGCTGGGCTTGCTCTGCACCTGCCTGATGGTCCAGCGTCAGCGCGCCGGATTCGATGTGAATGTGTCGTATCCGTGGCGACTGCTCGGTTGGCGCATTCCAGGTTCGCATCGGGTGGATTGCTGCCCTCGGCGCCGCGGTGGCGATCGTCTGTGCGTGCGCCGCTGGACGAAGCTGTCTTCAGGTGATGGCTACGTCGGCTCCACCGGAAGCTCGACGTCGAATTCGGACGAGTCGGTGCTTGTCGGCTCTGGGGCGGGGGTGACGTCGCCGAGCCCTGATCACAGGGGCAGATCGATATACTCTCTGCGTGCCGTTGATCGAGGTGACCTATGCATCGTGTGTCCCCGAGGCGATCCTTCGCGAACTCGCGCAACGACTTCCGCATCTGGTCTCGGTGGCGGTCGAATGCCCGGAGGAACCGTACGACTCGGATCTGCAGCCGGGAGATGTCGAGATTCGATTCCGGGAGTTGGGTCCGTTCGATCGCAGTGGGCTGGATGTGGTGATCGAGGTGCGGTCGAAGTGGTTCGCCAGCCGGGCCGACAGTAGGCAGGAGCGGGTCGAGCGACTGTACGCCGAGATCGAGCAGGCGACAGGACTGGACCATTTCGGGGTCTACTTGTCGCTGCCGGTCGCCGCGTGGGAGCAGAGCGAACCGGACCGGACGGCAGGTCAGGCTTGACTGGGCCCCCGGACAGGAACGAGAGGCTGCGTTCAAGGTACGTGAGGCGGCGGAGAAGGAACCTCCGGGCACGTCGCCGCAGGTGCAGCGTGGTTATCGGCACAGCCAGGAACGGAGCCGGGTAATCGAGCGCGGCCGGTGAATTATCTGCGCCGGAAGGCCTGGCTTGGCGCTCGCGCCCGGAGTTAGCCTGGAGTTGTGGGGTGTGAATTCGACCTCGGGTCGGCCGAGGACGGGCAGGCGGTGGAATTGATCTACCCAACTCTCGGGAGCAGGGTCAGGATTTGGAACCGTATTGCGCCCTATGACGACGAGATCGTGGCGTTTTGTGCCGAGCTCTCCGGCGAGCAGATGCGTGCCGCGGTTCACGGGCTCACTGTCGATTTGTACGAAGGTAGCTCTCTGGCACGGTTTCTCGATGGTCTGGCGGCGGAATTTACCGGCTGGTCCGGCATCCGGATCTGGGAAAGCCTGGATCGCGATCTGCGGGTCGAGGCGCAGCACCATGCGCGTGGCTACGTCGAGATGACCTGGACGTTGAGCCCACACGACTGCGCCCGTCCGAACACGTGGAGCGCATCCGTGGTCACGGGTCTGGAAGCAGGGGAGGAGATGCGGCGATTCGCCGTGGCAGTCCATCGGTTCCTTCAACCCTCGTGAATCGAACCGATGGATGAACGACATTTCACTTCCAGGCGGGAAGGTCCGGGAGGGTGCCGGTCAGGTCGGAGCCGGGGCTGCGGCCCAGTAGCCAGGCGGCGAGGGAGGAGGCGGGGCCGGAGATGGTGTGGGTGGCGGGGGTGGGGCCGATGGTGGCGGTGAAGTCGGAGTCTGTGGCGTGGAGGGTGAAGGGGGCGAGGGGGGTGTCGGTGGTGAGGCGGGTGAGGTCGGCGGTGGCCTGGGGGAGGATTCGGGTGACGAAGGGGGCGGGCCAGTGGGCGGGGGTGTAGCCCGCGTTCAGGTCGACGTGGTGGATTTCGACTTCTTGCAGGCGCATCCAGAGGACTTCGGTCGCGGGGATGGGGCGGCCTTGGCGGGTGCGGACCTGGGCTTGCCACGCGTCGTCGGTGAGTGAGCGGGCGAGGCCGAGGAAGCGGGTGGCGGCGGCCTCGTTGTCGGCGAGTTGCTCGGAGAGCGGGCGGGGCGCGCCCGCTTCGATGTCGCTGTCGCGCAGGAAAGCGCTGGCGTATTGCGGGATTTCGACGCCGGTGTGGGCCCACAGCAGCAGGTTCACCAGGCTGTCGGCGTTGCGGGCGAGGTGGGCCAGGACGTGGCCGCGAGTCCAGCCGGGCAGCAAGGAGGGTTGGGTGACGGCGTGCTCGTCGAGGCCACGGATGGTGTCGAGCAGGCGGGTGGTCGCCTCGGCGACGGTGTCGAGTTGCACGGGGGTCTGCGAGGCGGTGGTCACGGTTTCGACCCTAGCGAGAGAGAACCCGGCTCGTCGCGAACGACGGGCCGGGTTCGTTCTGGGAACAGGGTGATCCGAGGCCACCGGAAACCGACGGCATGAGTGCGGGATGGGCGTCCCTCGAATCGGTCACCTGCTACCGCTCGATGGACTGCTCAGTCCTCGACGCCGGGATGGCGTCGGCTCCGGAAGAGCGGCAGGTGCCGGTCGAGTCTCGGCGAGCGCGGACACGGCGCGATCACCACCCCATGCGAGCCGGCCCGCCGGGCTCTGTGATGTGCCCGGGCCGTTGAGTTCGTCCGGCGCTGGGCGTCGAACTACGGCGCGGCGGCCACGGGTCTCGCGGCGATCGCCGGTCCGGTCGGCGGATTGGTGATGTTCGGGAGCGCGGTGACGTGGCGTCGGGGTTCTGTAACCGGAGTCGAGCACGATCAGTTCGTCGACCAGCGTGTGCGCGGACTGCGGGCACGCGAAGGAATCGCGCCGCTCGTCGCCCTACCCGGCGACGATCGCGTCGGCTTCGATCTCGACCAGCAGGGCCGGGGTGATCAAGCCCTTGATCTCGTACATGGCCGTCGCCGGACGGATCTCGCCGAACACCTCCGCGTGCGCCTTGGCGACCTCGGGCCAACGGGCGATGTCGGTGACGAAGATTCGGGTGCGCACCACGTCGGCCAGGCTCGCGCCCGCCTCCTCCAGCGCGGAGCCGATGCGCCGCAGAGTTTCCCTCGTCTGCTCGCCGATGTCGTCGCCGCCGACGGCCGTGCCGCCGGGGGCGGAAGCGGTGGTTCCGCTGACCGCGACGACATTGCCGAGCCGGACCGCCCGCGAGTAGCCGACGAGGTCTTCGAACTCCGAACCCGAGGAGATGTTCACGCGATCACTCATGGGCGAAAGCATCGCATGGCGCCGAGCGCGGCCCGCTCTGCGAGGCCCGCCACACGCGCCGATCAGCCGCGCCAAGGGCATTCTCGCGGTCCTGGAAGGTTCGCACGACCACGGTGTCGCCGTGCACGCCGAAGCGTCATCCGCAGCGATCGACTCGCAGTCGTCAGGATCCGTCCGGGCGACTCGGTAATCGGCTCGGCTCGGTCCGCTCCCGGCTCTCCACGATGACGGCGGCCGCCAAGGCGATCAACCACAGCGACATCGCTCCCACCTGAATCCGCTGGGCGATCCCGAGCGCGTAGTTCCCCGGCAGATTGTCGGCCACCAGCATCCAGGTCGTCGCCAGCGCGCCGATCACCAACACGACGAAGCCGAATTCGCGCAGCACCCGCCAGCGCCGGTAGCGGAACGCGGCGAGGCTGAAGGCGCACGCGGCGACCGCGATCGAGGTGACCGCCAGCGTGCTCGTCAGCGCGTGCGGCTGATGCAGTTGCGGAAACAGTTCGCTCGGGCCGCCGCACCCGCTCTCGCCGGGCGTGCAGTCGCGCAGCGGTAGCAGGACGTCGGCGATGGTCGCCGCGCCGAAGCAGAACAGCGCGATCCAGCCGACCGTGGTCATCCTGCGGCGCGGGAACAACAGCAGTCCCGCGACGGCGGCGGGCATGAGCGACACCCCGACGATCAGGTCCGCGGTCGCGAACACCTCCCGGTACGGCTTGCCCTCCGCGTCCAGTTCGCTGAGGAACGTGTCGACCGGGTCGAGATCGATCTTCAGCGCGAACTGGAGCACCCAGGACGAATAGCAGAGCCCCGCGATCGCGATCGCCGCGGCGACCAGCACAGTTGCCGGTCGCACCCGCCGAACGGCGATGTCCGAGCCATCCGTCACGTCCCCATTGTGCTGGTTTCCAGAGCGCGCCGGACAGCGGCGGGCCGCACACATCATTACCATCCGGGACACAGGGTCTTGTCAGCTTCGCCCGGCACGCTGGGTGACAGCTGCAACTCGAGGAGGTCCCCATGCTCGGTTTCGCGACTGCCGCCGCCGGAATCGCGGTCATCACGGTGATGGTGATGTCCGGCTACCTGGCCGCACACGCTCCGCGTTCACTCGTGCGGGTGCGCCACCACCGCTGACAACTCGGCCTGGACGCGATCGGCCGCGCTGACGGGATCCTCGTGCTCCCAGACGCGGACCACGCGCCATCCCGCCGCGACGAGCGCCGCGTCGGTGGCCCGGTCCCTGGCCACGTTGCCCGCCAGCTTGATCGCCCACCATTCGGCGTTGTTCTTCGGATCGGTGGCGTGCTGCGGGCAGCGGTGCCAGAAACAGCCGTCGACGTAGACCGCGACTCGCCGGCGTGGGAAGACCAGATCCGCGCGCCTGCGCTGGCCCCGGATCGGCGCGCGGTCGACGAAGTAGCGCAGCCCGCGGCGATGCAGTTCCCGGCGCAGCGCGAGTTCGGGATCGGTTCCGGTGCGCCGCTGGCGCGCCATCCGCGCGCTGGTGGCCGCGTCGGTAGGGGGCCGGTTCATGCCGCCCAGCCGCCCATCCGATCCAAATGGCATTCCACATCGGCCAGGAAGCCGGGCGGGAAACGCAGACTGCCCATGGTGGTGCGGCGAAGGAACCCGGCGGTCGCGCGGGCGGACAGCAACCGCGCGTCGGTGAGGAAGTGGGCCAGGTCCTCGTACGGCTCGTGCACCGGCCAGGTCGAGACCGGCACCCGGTAGGCCATACCGGAGCGCCCCCACGCCGCGACCGGCCATGGCGTGCCCGGCGCCAGCGGCTGATCCCCGGAGATCGGGGCGAGCGGAGCGGCCAGCCGCGATCCCACCCAGGCCGCCATCCGCACGCTCACCGCGTTGCCGACCAGCTTCCAGCGGTGGCCCTTCCGGATGCCCGGCATCTCGGTGGCGGGTGCCGTCCAGCCAGGGTCGAAGCCCTGGAGGCGTTCGGCGTCCGAGATTCCCGGCGTGACGATCTCCCCGGACGGCAGCCGTACAGCGGGCGGGCTGGCGATGCCGAGCGCGGAGCCGCCCTTCAGCGTCGGAACCGCGTTCACCGCCCAGCCCAGCCCACGCACCCCTTCGGTCCAGTAGAAGCCGCACGGATCGACCTCGGGATCGCCGATGACGCGGGGACCGGCGTCCTCGCCGAACAGCACCCCGCGCGGGTCCTCGGTGCGGGAAGCCAGCATCAGCACCCGCTGTCGGCGCTGGGGCAGGCCGAAGGCGCGGGCGTCCACTACGCGGTAGGCCCAGGTATAGCCGAGTTCGTCGAGCGCGCCGGTGATGTGCCGCATCGCCGCGCCGCGCCCGAGCTGGAGCATGAAAGGCACGTTCTCGATCAGGAGCCAGCGTGGGCCGCGCTTGCGGCGCACCAGCCGGAACACCTCGTCGACCAGACCCGAGCGCGTGCCGGTGATGCCCGCGGTGCGCCCCGCCTGGGACAGGTCCTGGCACGGGAATCCCGCCGCGACCAACTCCGTTCCGGCCGGAATCGCCCGCAGCCGGGTGATGTCGGAATGCAGGGGCACGTCCGGGAAACGGGCGGCGAGCACCCCTTGGGCCCCGGGCTCGATCTCGCACAGCAGCTCGGTGTGCCAGCCGTGCCTGCCGAGGCCGAGCTCGAGTCCGCCGATCCCGGCGAACAGCCCGACCATCCGCGCGCCCGTCAACGACCTTCCCTTTCTCGCGTCCACACCGGACGCCGCCCGCGCGTCCCGTGCCCGGGGAGCAGGTTACTCGAGTCGTCCGAGGCGATACCCGAACACGCGACCATCGGTCTCGGCACCTGGTACGGTCCGCGTGTCACGCAGTGCGATCCGTGCGCATTTCCAATAATGCACAAGGGTGGTCGCGCACGGACGTGATGACCGGCCGTTCCGCCTGCGCTCCAGTGCTATCCGTGCGGGCCGCCCACGATCCTGGTGGCGCGCTCGCGCATTGCTTCTGCTCGACGACGTTCCAGAGCGACGCTAGGGAAAGTGAGCGAAACATGCAGATGCCTTCCACCAGAAACGGACAGTTTCCCCCCGTTGTGGTCACCAGCCTCGCGGCGACCACCTCCCTCGCGGGTGACGTGGATTCCACGTGGAAGGGCTTGCTCAACGGCGACAGCGGTATCGACGTCCTGGAAGACGATTTCATCGACGAATTCGAACTGCCGGTGCGCATCGGCGGCCATCTCGAGGTCCCGCCCGCGACGTATCTGGACGTGGCGGAGGCCCGCAGGCTCGCCTACGTGGAACAGCTGGCCGTCGTGCTCGGGCGTGAGGTCTGGCGCAACGCGGGCAGTCCCGAAGTGGACAAGCACCGTCTGGCGGTGTCGATCGGCACGGGGCTCGGCGGCGCGGAGGCGATGATCCACGCTCGGGACAAGCTGCGAAACGGGGGTTACCGCAAGGTGTCGCCGTACACCGTCCAGGCCGTGATGCCGAACGGCGCCGCCGCCTGCGTCGCGCTGGAACTCGGGGCGCGGGCCGGGGTGACGACGCCGGTGTCGGCCTGTTCCTCCGGTGCGGAGGCGATCGCCAACGCGTGGCGGGCGATCGTCATGGGTGACGCCGACATGGTGGTCACCGGCGGCGTGGAGGGTTCCATCCAGGCCCTCGCCATCGCGGCGTTCAGCATGATGCGCGCGATGAGCACCCGCAACGACGCGCCGAAGAGCGCCTCACGTCCGTTCGACGCCGAGCGGGACGGCTTCGTCTTCGGCGAGGCGGGCGCGCTGATGGTGCTGGAGACCGAGGAGCACGCCAGAGCGCGCGGCGCGACCATTCACGCCCGGCTGATGGGCGCCGGCATCACCTCCGACGGCTTCCACCTGGTGGCGCCGGACCCGGAGGGCACCGGGGCCGCGCGTGCGATGACCCGTGCGATGCGGACGGCGGGTCTGGCCAAGGCCGACGTCACACACGTCAACGCGCACGCGACCGCCACTCCGATCGGTGACACGGCGGAGGCACGCGCGATCAGCCAGGCAGTGGGCAACCACGCGTCGGTCTACGCGCCCAAATCGGCCCTCGGTCATTCCATCGGCGCGGTCGGGGCGCTCGAATCGGTGCTCACGGTGCTGAGCGTGCGCGACGAAATCGTTCCGCCCACGCTGAATCTGGACAATCAGGATCCGGACATCGATTTGGACGTGGTGCACGGCCAAGCCAGGCCCGGCCGCATCGATTACGCCCTGAACAACTCGTTCGGATTCGGCGGGCACAATGTCGCGCTCGCCTTCGGACGGTACTGACCGCCAGGTGGCCGGGACACCTGCTAGCCTTCCCGGCGCTTCGTTATCGACCTGTGTTCGGTGTCATTGCACGCCCTGAGTGGCTGTGCGCTGGAAAAGGATAAGGCGATGATCGACGAAACCTTCGACGACTATCTGGACGATCAGGGCAATATCAGAATCCGCGGCGACAGGACCCTGATCGACTTCGTCGACAAGCACAGCGCGGAGAACGGCGACGAACTCGCCTACCGCTTCATCGACTACTCCCGGGAAAGGGACGGCGAGTACCACGAACTCACCTGGCGGCAGTTCGGTGTGCGCTTGCACGCGGTGGCGGCACGGCTGCAACAGGTCACCCAGCCGGGCGACCGAGTGGCGATTCTCGCTCCGCAAGGACTCGACTACGTCGTCTCGCTGTTCGCCGCGGTGTACGCGGGCACTATCGCGGTCCCGCTGTTCGATCCGGAGGAACAGGGCCACACCGACCGCTTGCACGCGGTGCTGGGTGACTGCACTCCGGCGGCGATCCTCACCTCGGGCTCCGCGGCCGGTGGTGTGCGGAAATTCTTCCGGCATCTGCCGCCGCCGCAGCGTCCGCGCATCATCGCGGTGGAGGCGATTCCCGATAGCGTCGGCGCCTCGTGGGTGCGCCCGGACATCAACATCGACAGCGTCGCCTATCTGCAGTACACCTCGGGGTCGACCCGGACGCCCGCGGGCGTAGCGATCACCCATCGAGCGGTGGGCACGAATCTGTTGCAGATGATCGATGCCATCGGCGTCACCGAGCATTCGCGCGGGGTCACCTGGTTGCCGCTGTTCCACGACATGGGCCTGCTCTGCGTGATCCTGCCGACGGTCGGCGGCGGATTCATCACGATCATGTCGCCGAGCGCGTTCGTGCGCCGCCCTTATCGCTGGATCAAGGAGCTGGCCGCGGCCTCCGACGGCGCCGGAACATTCGCCGCCGCACCCAACTTTGCGTTCGAACACGCCGCGGCGCGCGGGAAGCCGAAGCCGGGCGAGAAATTGGATCTGTCCAATGTGATCGGGCTGATCAACGGCAGCGAACCGGTGTCGGTGTCGTCGATGAAGAAGTTCAACGACGCGTTCGCGCCGTACGGGTTGCCGGAGACGGCGATCAAACCCTCCTACGGCATGGCCGAGGCGACGGTGTTCGTCTCCGCCACCCGGGCACGGGACAAGGCGAAGGTCGTCCATGTCGACCGGACCGAGTTGAACGCCGGGCGGATGGTCGAGGTCGCCGCTGACGCGGACAACGCCATCGCGCAGGTGTCCTGCGGGTACGTCGCGCTGTCGCAGTGGGCGGTGATCGTCGACCCCGAACACGGCACCGAGCGACGGGACGGCGAGGTCGGTGAGATCTGGCTGCACGGCGAGAACATGGGCATCGGGTACTGGGGGCGCCCCGAGGAGACCGAGGCCACCTTCCGCGCGAAACTGGCCGCCCGATTGCCCGAGAACAGTCACGCGGAGGGCACGCCGCCCGACGCCAACTGGATGCGCACCGGCGATTTCGGCGCCTACCTCGACGGCGAGCTGTACATCACCGGCCGGGTCAAGGACTTGGTCATCGTCGACGGCCGCAACCACTATCCGCAGGACCTGGAGTTCTCGGCCCAGGAATCCAGCACGGCGCTGCGCCCCGGCTTCGTCGCGGCGTTCTCGGTGCCCGCCAACGAACTGCCCGCACTGGTCTTCGAGCAGGGCAGCCGCTCCGGTCTGGCGTTCGACGCCGAGGACACCTCCGAGCAGTTGGTGATCGTCGCCGAGCGCAATACCGGTGCGGGCAAGCTCGAGTCGGAGTCGGTTGCCGACACCGTGCGCGCCGCGATCGCGCATCGCCACGGCGTCATGGTCCGGGACGTGCTGCTGGTGCCCGCTGGTTCGATTCCGCGCACGTCCAGCGGCAAGATCGCCCGCCGCGCCTGCCGGGCGGCCTATCTGGAGGGCACGCTGCGCGGCGGCCACCAGCAGCAGGCGTTCCCGGACGCGCCGCAGGATTGGGAGTCGGAGACCGCGGTCGTCGGCTAGAGCCGGGTCTCGGTCTCGTACTCGAATTCCCGGATGTCGGCGCCCACGATCAGAGCGTCGAGGTCGCCCGAGGTACCCGTGCCGCGGAAGCGTTCCACCGCGGCACGGGTGGTCCAGCGCTCGTAGACGTTCACCCGATCGGGTTCGAGCAGGTCCGCGCCGAGGCTGAAGTCCAGGCAGTCTTCGCGGGCGCGGGCCAGGGCCACGACCTCCCGGCAGCTGTCGAGGTAACGGTCGCGATCGGTGACCCGCAGATATCCGGCGACGATCAGCATGGGAGGAAGTCTAGATCTGTGCGGTTTGACCTCGAGTTCACTCGAGGTTGTTGGCTTGGCGAATGAGCGTCGCACCCGTCGCCGCGGATCTCCGGCGGCAGCCGGAAAATCGGTTGGTCGATACACGTTCCGGTGCGACCCTGGAATGTCGGACCCCGCTGCGAACATCACCGTGGGTCCCGTTCTCCGCCGCCAGTCACATACCTCGAGGGGGAGTCTTGTCTGTCGCACTGGACGTTTCGTCGGCCGAACCGGAGGCCGATAGAACGGGGCGGCCCGCCGCCACGGGCCGCCTGCATTCTCTGCGCCGATTCGGGCCGTACCTGCGTCCGCATGCCGGCATCCTGCTCGCCGCCAGCGGCCTCGCGGTGTTGTCCGGCCTGACGGCCGTCGTCATCCCGCTGATGATCGCCCGGATCATCGACGGCCCTGTCGCCCACCGCGATCTCGCGGGCGCGCTCGGGCCGGTGGCCGCGGTCGCGGCGCTCGGCCTGGTGGAGGCCGCAGGCGTGTGGGGGCGCCGCTGGCTGATCGCCGCGCCCGCGACGCGGTTCGAGATCACGGTGCGCGCCGAGATCTTCCGCAAGCTGCAAGCGCTGTCGATCGGCAGGCACGACGCGTGGGAGTCGGGTCAGCTGCTCTCGCGAGCGATCGATGATCTGGCCACCATGCGCCGGTTCGTGTCCTTCGCGGCGCCGTTCCTGCTGGTCCACTGCGTGATCATCCCGGTCGGCCTGCTCGTGCTGATCGCGTTGAGCCCGCAGATCGGCTTGATCTTCGCGGTGATCTCGATCCCGCTGGTGATCGGCTGCATTCGCTTCGAACGCCGATACGCGGTGGCGTCCAGGCGTTCCCAGGACCAGTCCGGCGATTTGGCCACGACGGCAGAGGAATCCGCGCAGGGCATCCGGGTGCTCAAGGCGTTCGGGCGCGGCGTGTTCTTCGGCCACCGCTTCACCGCGCAGGCGCAGGAGCTACGGCAGACCGAGCTGCTGAAAGCGCGCCTGGACGCGACGTTGTGGTCGCTCATGGTGAGCCTGCCGCAGCTGGCCATCGCGTTCGCGCTGGGGTACGGCGGGTACGCGGTGGCCCACGGCACGATGACGCTCGGCACCTTGATCGCGGGCATCACGCTGGCGACCTTCTTGCAGTGGCCGATCATCTGGACCGGCTTCCTGCTCGCCGAGCTGAACGACGCGCGCACCGCCGCCGACCGGTACTGGGAGATCATCGACACCCCCGCCGACATCACCGATCCGGCCGACCCGGTGGAGCTGCCCGAGCGCATCCGCGGCGAATTGCGCTTGAACGCCGTGCGATTCGCCTTCCCCGAGGCCGAAGACGATGTGCTGCGAGAGGTGACGTTACGGGTGCGCCCCGGCGAGACCGTGGCGCTGGTCGGGGCGACGGGCAGCGGCAAGACGGCGCTGCTCAACTTGATCCCGCGCCTGTACGACGTGACCGACGGCGCGATCACCATCGACGGCATCGACATCGCGACGATGCGAGTCGCCGATCTGCGGTCGCTGGTGTCGGTCGCCTTCGAGGATCCGGTGCTGTTCTCCGCGAGCGTGCGCGAGAACGTCGCGCTCGGCGACCCGACCGCCACCGACGCCGACGTTCGCCGCGCCCTGGAGGTCGCGCAGGCCACCGAGTTCGTGGACGACCTGCCTTGGGGCTTGGACACCAGGATCGGCGAACAGGGCCTCAGCTTGTCCGGTGGCCAGCGGCAGCGGCTCGCGCTGGCCCGCGCGGTGCTCACCGGTGCGGGCGGGGGCGAGCGCAGCCGGATCATGGTGCTCGACGACCCGCTGTCCGCGCTCGACGTGGAGACCGAGGAGCGGGTGCAGGCGCGCCTGCGCACCGTGCTGGCCGACGCGACGACGCTGCTGGTCGCGCATCGCCCGTCCACGGCGGCGCTGGCCGACCGGGTGGCGGTGCTCGCCGACGGCCGGATCGTCGCGGAGGGCACCCACGATCAACTGCTGCGTACCAGTAGGAGCTACCGCGAACTGATGGGAGGTGAGTAGCGATGACCGCGACGATCTCTGACGCGAAAGACGAAGCACCGGAGCCCGTTCCGGCCCGCGAGGAAGTCGCGGCCGACTGGCGTGGCATCGCGGGCGAGGACAAAGCGGTCACCGAGACCGGCAATCTGGTGCTGGCCGGGCGCTCCCGTCGGCTGCTGCTCGACCTGATCAAGCCCTACCGCAAGCTCACCGCGCTCGCGCTGGTGCTCATCGTGCTGGACAACGTCGCGAAGGTGTCCGCGCCGCTGTTCATCGCGCACGCGCTGGACACCGGCATCGCGCGCGGCGTCGAGGGGAACTGGGGGCCGCTGGCCGGGAGCGTGGCCGGTTTCCTCGGCTCGGTCCTGCTCGGCGTGGTCTGCACGTACTCCTTCCTGCGGGTGTCCGGCAGGCTCAGTCAGAGCGTGCTGTTCGACCTGCGGGTACGCGCGTTCACGCACGTGCAGCGGCTCAGCGTCGCCTTCCACGAGAAGTACACCTCCGGCAAGGTGGTGGCGCGGCTCACCGGCGACATCGAGACGCTCCAGGATCTGCTGGAAAGCGCCCTGAACCAGGCGTTGAGCGCGATCCTGTCGGTGCTCACCATCGCGGCTCTGCTGATCTACCTGGATCAGGCTCTCGCCGCGATCGTGCTGGTCGGATTCGTCCCGCTGGTCATGGTCACGCGGTGGGCGCAGCGCAGGCAGCGAGCGGGCTACCGGCGCACGCGCGCCGCGATCGCCAAGGTGGTCGTGCAGTTCGTCGAGTCGATGGGCGGCATGCGGGCGGTGCAGGCGTTCCGCCGGGAACAGCGCAACGAGTCGGTGCTCGCGATCGAGGACTCCGAATACCGCCAGGCGACCACCGCGGCGATGCGCGGCATGGGCGACTACGCCGGGCTGACCAAGCTGCTCGGCAACCTGACCACGGTCACCGTCATCGTGGTCGGCGCCTGGCGGGTGATCGAGGGTGACCTCGCGGTCGGCGTGCTCGCGGCCTACCTGCTGTACCTCAACGAGTTCTACGGGCCGCTGGACGAGCTGGCGCAGGTGTTCAACGCCTACCAGTCCGCGGCGGCCGCGCTGGAGAAGATCTCGGGCGTGCTCGAGGAGGAGCCGTCGGTGCCAGAGCCCGCGCGACCGGTGGCATTGGAGAAGGCGTCGGGCGCGGTGCGCATGGAGAAGGTGTGGTTCGGTTACTCGTCCACGCGGAAGGATGCCCACTCAGCGCCGTCCACCGAACCGGGTGAGCCCGATCGGCGGGCGCGACCGGTGCTGCCGGAATTCACCCTGGACATCCCGGCCGGGCAGGTGATCGCGCTGGTGGGCGCGACCGGTGCCGGCAAGTCGACACTGGCGAAGCTGCTGACGCGGTTCTACGACCCGTCCGGCGGCACGGTCACCCTGGACGGCGTCGACCTGCGCGAGGTGTCCGACGCCGACCTGCGCCGCAACGTGGTGATGGTCACCCAGGAGTCCTACCTGTTCTCCGGTTCGGTGGCCGACAACATCCGGTTGGGCAGGCCAGAGGCCACCGACGCGGAGGTGTTCGCGGCGGCGCGCGCCGTCGGACTGTACGACTTCGTGCAGGCGCTGCCCGAGGGCTTCGGCACCGACGTGCGCAAGCGCGGCGGCAGGCTCTCGGCGGGGCAGCGGCAGCTGGTGGCGTTCGCGCGGGTGTTCCTCGCCGACCCGGCTGTGATCGTGCTGGACGAGGCCACCTCGAGCCTGGACATCCCCAGCGAACGGCTGGTGCAGCGGGCGCTGGAGACCGTGCTGCGCGGGCGCACGGCGGTGATCATCGCCCACCGGCTGTCCACGGTGGCGATCGCGGACCGGGTGCTGGTGCTGGAATCCGGCCGGATCGTCGAGGACGGCGCGCCGGACGCCCTGATCGGAGGCAGCGGCCGGTTCGCGGGCCTGCACGCGGCGTGGCGGGAGTCGCTGGTGTGATGAGCGGCGGTTGTGCGGGCCGGGGGCGGGTGTCGCTTACGGTAGATACGTGACGACCCCAGCCCCCGACCCCGAGCGCCCCGCCGCGAGTCCGCAGGAATCCCGGTGGCCGGCGATCCTCACCTGGCGCGCCCACGACGCGACCCGGATGGAGTCGGTGCGGGTGCAGCTCAATGGCAACCGCATCCGCGCCGCCGGGCGCATGATCGGCGGCGCGAGCGCGGATCACCCCGCCTTCAGCGCGTCATACGACCTGGTCACCGACGAGAACGGTGCGACGAAGCGGCTGTCGCTGCGCACCACGACGGCCGCCGGTGAGCGGCACGCCTCGATCGCCCGTGACGAGGAGAACTACTGGCTCGTCGACGCGGGCGGCAACCATGTGCGCTCCACCTTCGCAGGCGCCCTCGACGTGGACGTGGTGCTCAGCCCGTTCTTCAACACGCTGCCGATCCGCCGCTACGACCTGCAACACGCGGTCGAGGACGTCCAGGTCCCGGTGGTCTATGTCCGCCTGCCCGACCTGCTCGTCCAAGAGGCCACGCTGATCTACAGCAGCGCCGCCGACGGCATCAGCGTGCTGTCGCCGGTCTCCAGCGCCACGGTCACGGTGGATGCCGACGGCTTCCTCCTGGACTACCCGGGGCTGGCCGAACGGATCTGATAGCGGTGCGGATGGTGGCCCGAGCTGCGCATGTGGCAAGCCGGGGCCGCACCGAGTTGTCGCGACCCGCTCGTGGGTCCGACGGGTACGCGTCCAGCGCCGAGCCGGGACGCTGGGCGGTCCAGATCGCGATTCTCGGGGAACCGGGCCGGACATCGCACAGTCCACCGAGCCGATCTCGACGCGGTGATGCCGTGCTGGTCATGCTGAGGGCCCGGATCGTCGAGTTCCCTGGCTGTCGCCGAGGCCGCGCCGACAGCATGACGTGCCGCGGGGCGCCGTTGGAGCGCGAGGTCAGCCCAGCTGCGTGATGACGCCACCGCGCTGTCCGGCCGCCCGCAGGTCTTCCAGCCAATTCTGGTCTCCCGGGCGGGTATCCGTGATCTCCCAACGCCGCGCGGATTCGTAGCGTCCTCGGGCGTCGTGCCCGGCCTCGACCAGATCCGCCAGGGATGTCTCCTCGCGCAGGCTGTCGCGGGCCGCGCCGAGCACGGTGAGCGTTTCGTCCAGAACGTCCAGCAGCGCCGCCGAATTCGGTTCGCAGATCGCGCGGACCAAACCGGGCGCCGTGCCCGCCACCCGGGTGCCGTCGCGGAACGATCCGGCCGCCAGTCCCAGCGCGAGATCGCCCCCGGTCGCGCCCGCCAGAGCCAAGGCCTCGGCCAGCACATGCGGGAGATGGGAGATGCGCGCGACGGCGCGATCGTGCTCCGCGGCCACCACCGGTACCACCACCGAGCCGCAGTCCAGGGCGAGCCGCGCCACGCGGGTCCACGGCTCCGCCCGGGTGCCCTCGTCGACGCCGACCGCCCACACCGCGTCGCGGAACAACTCCGGATCGGTGGCGGCCCAGCCGGATTCGGATGTACCCGCCATCGGATGACCGCCGACGTACCGGTCGGCGAGCCCGTGGTCGCGCACGGCCGCCGCGACCGGCGCCTTCACGCTCACCACATCGGTGAGCGCGCACTCGGGGGCGTAGGTGGCGATCGCGGAGAGCATGTGGTCCACCGCGGGCATCGGCACCGCGACGACGATCAGCGCGTCGGTTCCCGCGGCGCGGCGCAACGCGGCGGGCAGATCTTCGGTGACGTCGAATCCGTCGGCGCGGGCGGCCTGCGCGCCCGCCGCCGACCGGTTGTATCCCCAGCCGTCATAGCCCGCGGCGACGGCCGCGCGTAATAGCGATCCACCGATCAGACCGGTCCCGAGGACGCACACGGGTGCTTTCATCGCCGAAGTCACCCGAACAGATTGGCACACGACTTCAACATTTCCGCTCGAGCAGACTACCGTTGCGGCCATGGCAGCACAGCGCTCGGGCACGAACAGGGCGGCGTCGGACGATTACGACGACGTGGAAGGGTTCGCAGTGGCGGTTGTCCGCGAAGAAGGCAAATGGCGGTGCAGTCCGCTGAGCCGGGACGCGCTCACCGATTTGTCCGCCGCGGAAAACGAACTGAAGGCTTTGCGCAGCTCCGGAGCGGTGTTCGGCTTGCTCGACATCGACGATGAGTTCTTCATCGTGCTCCGGCCGGCGCCGAGCGGGACCCGCATGCTCGTCTCGGACGCCACGGCCGCGATCGATTACGACATCGCCGCGGACGTCCTGGAGGCCCTGAACGTGGAGATTCCGGATATCGATCCGGATGAACTGGACGACGTCGAGCCGTGGGAGGAGGGCGACCTCGGGGTGCTCGCCGATCTCGGCCTGCCCGAACCGGTGCTGAGCGTCATCCTCGCCGAGACCGACCTGTATCCGGACGAGCAGCTCGGCATGATCGCCCAGCGTCTCGGCTTCGCGGGCGAACTCGCCGCGGTACTGGACAAACTGCCACGCTGACGTGGGTGTTCTCCCGGACGACCCGATTTCGTCGGACGCCGACATGGTGCGTGCCGCCATCAGCGCGGCGGCGGCCGCCGGGGATCGTGACGTGCCGGTCGGCGCGGTGGTGTTCGACTCCGCCGGAAGGGAACTGGCGCGGGCCGCGAATGCGCGGGAAGCGCTCGGCGATCCGACCGCGCACGCGGAGATCCTGGCGCTGCGCCGTGCCGCCGCGGTGCACGGCGACGGATGGCGGCTGGAGGGCGCCACCCTCGCCGTCACCCTGGAGCCGTGCACGATGTGCGCGGGCGCGCTGGTGCTCGCGCGGGTGGGCCGCCTGGTCTTCGGGGCGTGGGAGCCGAAGACCGGCGCTGTCGGGTCGCTGTGGGACGTGGTGCGCGACCGTCGTCTCAATCACCGCCCCCAGGTGCGCGGTGGAGTGCTCGAGGACGAGTGCGCGGCACTGCTCGACGAGTTCTTCCGGACCCAGCGCTGAGCCCACGGGGCAGCGCCGGTCAGCAAGCGATTTAGTGATCCGGCGACGGTCCGGTATGGTTGTCGGCGGTGGCGTGTCCGAGCGGCCTAAGGAGCACGCCTCGAAAGCGTGTGAGGGGTAACCCCCCTCCGAGGGTTCAAATCCCTCCGCCACCGCTCCAGCCCCTCATCTGTTCGCGCAGGTGAGGGGCTTTTCATCTTTCGCGGGACTAGTGCCGAAGGAGGGTGATCCGGTGACCGAGCCCGACCACCACTACTGGATGTACCGGGCCATCGAGCTCGCGCGCCTGTGCCCGGTGGCCGAGGGGGCGTTCTCGGTGGGCGCGGTGATCGTCGCCGACGGTGTGGAGATCGCGACCGGCTACTCGCGCGAGTCCGATCCCAAGGAGCACGCCGAGGAGGCGGCGCTCGGCAAGCTCGACCAGGCGGATCCGCGGCTGGGGCGGGCCACGCTCTACAGCACGCTGGAGCCCTGCTCCGAACGCGGAACGAAGGACCGGCTGCCGTGCACCGACCGGATTCTGCGGGCCGGTATCCCGGTCGCGGTGATCGCGTGGCGCGAGCCGTCGACGTTCGTGGTGAACTGCGTCGGTGTGGAGAAACTGCGGCAGGCGGGGGTCACGGTGCTCGAACTGCCCGAACTGGCCGAGGCGGCGATGTCGATGAACCGGCATCTCGACCTGTCCTGAGCACGCTCAGTCGTAGTCCCAGTACTGCAACCAGCGCACCGACGCGAACAGCAACAGCGTCAGCGCGTAGAGCGCGACGACCACCGCCGCCCCCGCGACGCTGATCCGCAGGCCCGCGCCGTCGATCGGATCGAGCCACCGGCGGAACCGGCTCGCCACCGCGGGCGACAGGTAGTAGCTCATCAAGCCCACGCTCACGATCTGGCTGAGCCACAACGCCAGCCACGGTGACGCTCCCGCCCGGTCCAGCACCGGGCCGAGGAAACGCGACAGCACCATCACCGTCGGATACAGCACCAGCAACACCAGCATGGCGGTCTTCCACGTCGGCGTCATCCTGGTCTCGCCGTCGACCGTTCGCACGGTCGAGCCGAACGGCGTGGTGTGCGCCTGCACGGTGAAGTCCTCGGTCAGCTTCGCGCGCAATTCCGGTAGGGTGGCGGCGCGTTCGTCCGAGCCCAGCCAATCCGACAACTGCCGCTCCGTACGGAATCGGAGCACCGAAAACCAGCGCCCGCCGTCCGACGGGAAAAGGGCGGCGCCTTCGAATCCCGGAAACGTGGAACTCACCGCGACGAGCCGTGCCTCGGTGGCCTCGAATTCGGCTTCCTTGTCGCGCGCGACGCTGTGCCGGAACACGCCGATACCCGGCGGTGGCGACCCGCCTTCGACGATGACCAGATCCGAGCTCTTGCAATGAAAACCGAGCGTTGTGCCGTCGGCCAGTGCGGCCGCTCGTTCGGCTGAGTCCAGAAATGCGTGCAGTGCGGGTTCGGATCGGAATGTGACGCTGAAACCCGGTTCGAGAAGCGCGCCTTCGGTGACCGCCATGGAGGAACTCACGAATCCGTCCATTCGACGGGCGATTTCGGTGATCCGCATGAGCCAGTCCCGAAAATCCCCGTCGTGCGCCGGTCGGTGAAAGACCGTTACGGCGGTAGCGGCGGCGTCCATCGACGCTATGCGACGTCGATGCGGCGACCCCGCACATAGACCTCGGTGATCGCGGGTTCGCGGATACCCATCAGCAGCGCGAACAACGTCTGATCCCGGGCCAATGCGGGGTCTTCGGAACGAATACCCTGTGCCAGCGTGTGTTCCAGAGCCGGAACGCGCGCCGGTTCCACCACGATGAAGTCGGCTTCCTTACCGACGTCGAAATTCCCGAAACGATTTTCCATATCCAAGGCGCGCGCCCCGGCCAGCGTGCCGGTGAACAACATTTCCGCCGGATGCATCGACACCCCGTGCTCGCTCGGCTCGGAGATGTGCACCTTGAACGCGGCCGCCAGCACCTGCGGGATCAGCCATTCGTCGCCACCGCCGTAATCGGTGCCCGCGGCCACCGTGACGCCGGAGGCGAGCGTCCGCTTCCACGGCATCGTGCCGGAGCCGAGGAACTGCTGCGACACCGGACAATGCGCCACCGACGTGCCCGTTTCGGCCATCCGCGCCAGCTCGACGTCCTGGCAGTGCACGCAGTGGGCGAGGATGCTGCGCCTACCGAGCAGGCTCTTGCCGCCCACCGCCGATCCGGGCAGGAATTTCCCGTCATAGGTGTCCAGATAGGTGGTCACGCCGTAGGCGTGCTTGGTGGTGTCGACTTCCCCGGTTCCCGGACGGTTGTTCTCGTTGAGATGAGTGTGGAAATAGACGCCGCGTTCGCGCACCGAGTCGTAAAGCTCGCCGAGGTTGTTCAAGGTTCGCCGAGTCACCGCCAGCGAAAAGCGGGGGACGATCGCCACGTGCAACAGGGCGGTATCCACGTCACCGGTGTCGGCGGCGTGCCATTTGTCGATCTCCTCGCTCGTCAAGCGGATGGCGTCGTCTTCGGTGGTGATCAAGGGCGCTGCCGACGGCTCTCCGGTCGTTTGGATGCCACGGCCGCCGACCATCCGGAGACCACGTCGGCGGGTTTCGGCGAACAGCGCGTCTTGCGCGTGCGGGAACGCCGAGCCGAACACCATCGCCGCCGTGGTGCCCGCGGCGATGCGCCGGGTACAGAATTCGGCTGCCGCCGATTGCGCGAACTCCACTTCGGCGTAACGGGATTCCGCCGGATAGATGCACAATTCCAGCCATTCCAGCAGTTGGCCGCCGCCGTAGGAATCTCCCGCGAAGGTCTGCGGGAAATGAACATGGGTGTCGACGAACCCGGGAAGCAGGAATCCGGGTCGATGGTCGAACACTTTTTCGGCGCGGTACTCGTCCGGGATATCCGAGAGCGTTCCGCAGAATACGACCCGACCACGGTCGTCGATTATCAAAGCCCCGTCCGGGACGTCGGCCAGCGCGTCGGGCGCATCGCGGGCAGCAGGGCTACCGGCGATGTGAAAAATGTGCCCCAAGTGGACTTGGCTCACCATTCGAGGAGAACACACATCGATCCGGTACGCGAGTGAATCGCGGGAAAAGCGGTCAGACGCCGCGCGAGAACAATGTCACCGGCGGCGGCATACGGTAGCCGGCGAGTTTGATGAATCGGGCGCTCACGCTCGGCTGCCTGCCCTCCAGCGGGCCCGCCCCGACGGCGTTCATCATCCGGTTGATCACGTTGAAGCAGGTGCCAACCCAGACGGCCTCGTCGAACGCGTCCCGGGAAACCCCCGCCAGCCGGACCACGGCTGCGTCCTGCGCGGTCAATCCCTCGGGATCACGGGCCATCTTCGCGAGGAAACCGAGCATGGCGCGCGCCTCGGGGCGCAGCGGGGAATCCGTGCCGTCGGCCAAAGCGCGAGTCACCACGTCGGCGTCGATGTACGCACCGGCGATGGCCTCGTGCGAAGTCGCGCAGAACGGGCACTCGTTGGCCTGGGAGGTGTGCGTCGCGAAGATCTCGCGTTCGGCGACGGTCCAGTACGACGGTCCGCGCATGGCCTCCTGGATCAGGTCCGACAGCGGCGATCCGAAGAACCGATGCCGATAGAACAGCACCTTCAGCACCGCGGGGACCTCGACGCCGCTGAACCGACGCATGGTCCACAACACGAACCTGGTGGGCCGGTCGTGGCCGGATCGCACCGCTTCGAGCCACATTTCAGTTCCCCTCCCACGCCAGCTGCGCGGCGCGCAGGCGCCGGTCGGCCGCGCCGTAGGCGGCGACCGCGGTCGCCTCGAATATCTCGTCGTCGGTGTGCCCGGCCGCTTTCAACGCCGCGATCTGCTGCTCGGTGACCCGGTAGGACCGGTCGGCCACCAGATCGGCGAAGGTGGCGAGTTCCGTCGGGTCGTGCGGGCCCGGATCAGCTGTTGCGGCGGCTCTGGCTCGCAAGACGCGGCGGATCTCGCTCGACAGCCGCCCCGGTGCGGTCTCGAGGTGCGCACCGAACCGCTCCCATTTCTCACTCATCGAGCCACGCATGGGCCCATTCTGGCCGACGACCGCCGCCTTCGCTGGAAATCGCAGGCGCGCAGCGTCAGTCGCTACCGCCCTCCGCTTGCTTGCGAAGCACCACCCGGTGGTGCTCCAGGTCGACCCCGACCAGCGGTGGCGCGCCCTCGTCCTGCTCGTCCCGCAGCATCGACACGGATTCGCGATGGTCCAGCTCCATGCGCTTGGTCGCGTAGAACAGCGCGGTGAACTCGTCGGTGAACGTGCCGGAGACGGGGGTTCGGCGGCGCCTGCGACGTTTGTTCACGGTCAGCTCGTAGACCGCCACCAGTACGAGCAGGATCACCCATCCGGGGATCCACCACTGCAACACCGATGCCATGCCTACCAAAGCTACCCGGCCGCGCCGAACCGATTCGAAAATTGCTCGTTTCACGGCGGGTAACGGGTGAGATCGCGGGTATACGCCCGATACGGAAAGTGCGGGAAGGACGCGATGCCAGATGCGCCGTCGGACAGTCCGCGCGGGAACGATGCGCGAGAGAAACATGAGAATCGGAAGTGTAATCGTCTTGATCTGGTTGCTGATCGGCGTGATCGCCGCAGCACAACGCCACTACTTCGACAGTGGGCCGGTGAACTGCGCCGGTTTCGGCACCATCGCCGTCACTGTCATCGCGGGACCGCTCAACTACATGGGCGTGAATCCGAAGGTCGCGGATTGCAATGTCCCGCAACCCAGTCCGTAGTTCGATCGAGTGAATAGCGGACGGCCGGGTGGGCATGCGCACCCGGCCGTCCGCTATTCGTACGCTCGGGACGAGCCGCGAGTTGAGCGGTCTCAGATGTGAACTGAACATTTGCTATTTACAAATGTGTGCGTATCACTCTGGTGTTTGTTGGATAGCTGTCGGTGCGGCCGGGTATTCCCCTTTACGGGGTGCACGGAAGGAACCGATGAGATGCGCGACTACGAATCCCGTGCGCGTGCCAGACGCGGGCCGGGCGCCGGCTCCCGGGTATTCGGCTTCCTGCTGCTGGCCTGGCTGGCGATCGGGTTGCTCGCGGCCGGTCAGCGGCACTATTTCGACAGCGGGCCCCCGCTGAACTGCGCCGGTTGGGGCACGATCGGTCTCACCGCCCTCGCGGGCCCGCTCAACTACGTCGGGGTGAATCCGCGAGTGGGTGACTGCGAACTTCCGCAACCGAGCCGGTGAAACGCACTCGGCCCCGCATCCGGAATCCGGATGCGGGGCCGAGCCATGGCCGTCGAATCAGCTGACGCCGACCGGTTCTTTCGCCGTCTCGGCCGAACGCCGCTGCAACTCACGCAGCTTCGAGCCCTCGACGTCGATGTCGGGCAGGATGCGGTCGAGCCACTTCGGCATCCACCACGACCACTTGCCCATGATCACCAGCAGCGACGGAATCAGCACCATCCGGACGATGAACGCGTCCAGCAGCACGCCCACCGCCAAGGCGAAGCCGAACGATTTCGCGGTCACGTCGGTCTCCAGCAGGAAGGAGCCGAACACCGAGATCATGATGATCGCCGCCGAGGTCACCACGCGCGCGCCGTGGTGGTAGCCGGCGACCACCGCGTCCTTGGCCGACTTGCCGTGCACGAACTCCTCGCGCATCCGGGTCACCAGGAAGACCTGGTAGTCCATCGCGAGGCCGAACACCAGGCCGATCAGCATGATCGGCATGAAGCTGACCAGCGGATGCGGGTCCTCGATCAGGCCGAGCTTGCCCTCCTGGAAGATCAGCACGGTCGCGCCGAAGGTCGCCGCCATCGACAGCAGGAACCCGAGCGCCGCGGTGAGCGGCACCAGGATCGACCGGAACACCAGGATCAGCAGGACGAACGCCGCGCCCGCCACGATCGCCAGGTAGGGCACGATCTTGCTGAGCAGCACGTGGTCGACGTCGGCGTAGATCGCCGTGGTGCCGGTGATGCCGTACTCGATGCCGTACTCGGCCTTCAGCTGGCCTTCGGCCTCCCTGGCGTCCTGCACCAGGTCCTTGGTGGCCTGGTTGTTGGGCCCGGACTTCGGGACGCCGTCCAGCAGCGCGCCCTGCTGGTCCTGGCTCCACTGCGGCTCGGTGACGTAGTCCATGCCGGGGTAGGACGCGAGCTTGTCGCGCAGCGCCCGCACCGCCGCGTCCCGGTTCTCGGCGGGCACGGCGCTCAGGTCGACGGCCACGTTCAGTATGCCGTTGCTGCCCTCGCCGAAGCCCTCGGTGCGCAGCTCGTAGGCCTTCCGGATGGTGGAGGTCTTCGGCATGCTGTCGTCGCCGGGCAGGCCGAGGTTCAGGCCTGCCGCGGGGGCGGCGAGCGCGCCGAGCACCACGACGCTCAGGATCAGCGCGACCCACGGCACGCGGCCGATCAGCCTGCCGAAGCGCATGCCGTTGGTGACCGAGGTCTCGTCCTCGGGATCGTGCTGGGCGACGACCGGCAGCTTCGGCTTGAACAGGAAGCGACCGAACGCGCCGAGCAGCGCGGGCATCAGCGTGATCGCGGTGAGCACCGCGAAACCGGCGGCGATCGCGCCACCCAGGCCCATGAAGGTCATGAACTGGACGCCGACGATGCTCAGGCCGGCCAGCGCGATGATGACGGTCAGACCGGCGAACACGACGGCGGAACCGGCCGTGCCAAGCGCGGTGCCCGCGGCCTCTTCCGGCGAGTCCTGGACCGCGAGTTCGTGCTTGTACCTGGACACGATGAACAGCGCGTAGTCGATGGACAGCGCGATGCCGATCATCGAGGCGAGGAACGTGGTGAAGCTGGGGATCTCGATCACCGAGGTGCCCAGCATGATCAGCGAGGTGGCCGCGCCGAGACCGACGATCGCGGTGACGATCGGCACGAACGCCGCGACGATGGCGCCGAACGCGACGATCATCACGACCAGCGCGACGGCCATGCCGATCATCTCGGACTTGCCGCTGGGCGCTTCCTGCTTCTGCGCGATCGAGCCGCTCATCTCGACGGTGAGCCCGGCGTTACGCGCGCCGGAGGCGACGGCGTACGCCGCTTCCCGGTGCGCGTCGGTCACGTCGGTGAACTTCGCGATCGTGAACGGGACGTTGATCACCGCCACGGTCGCGGGCGCGGTCTGGCTGAGCACGTTCAGCGGGGCGCCACTGCACTGCGCGGGGTCGGGGTTGGCCAGGCAGCCCATCTTGTCGGCCGCTTCGACCGGGTTGACGATGGGTTTGCTGTGATCGACGATGTCGAGCCTGCCGAGATCGGCGATGAACGCGTCCAGCGCCGCACGGTTCGCCGGGTCGGTCAGCTTCTGTCCCTCCGGAGCGGCGGCGACATAGGTGCCGGTGACCGCGTCGAACTTGAACGCGGCGGAGGCGCCCGGGAAGTGCTTGTCGAGGATCTCGTTGGCACGTTCGGACGGCAGGTTCGGCATGCTGAAGTCGTTGCTCATCGGCTTGCTGAGCTGTGCCCCGAGACCACCGAGGAGCACGAACAAGACGAGCCAGACGGGAAGGACTATCCATTTCCGGCGGAAAGCGAACTTTCCCCATCTGTACAGATAAACGGACACGAGTGGTTCTCCTAGCGATGACTGGGATCGTGCTGGGTCTGCGTGTAGACAGCACTCGCGGGGGTGCCCTGCCTACCTCCGCCTCCACTGACGCTTTCTGCCTACCGTGCGGTAGGTAGACTACCCAGGAGCTAAGCGGAGGAACAACCTCTATTCTGCGGGCGACGTTCGCTCGATGCGAAGGTGATGAGAGGATCATCGAATGTCTGTGCGTGACACACCCGGCGCTGTCGCCGCAGGTGGAGGCACTAAAAGCGCGATTCGAGACGCCGCGGTGAAGCTGTTCGGGGCCAAAGGATTCGAGCAGACCAGCTTGCGCGAGGTCGCGGATGCGGTAGGAATCACAAAGGCGTCGCTCTACTATCACTACGCGTCGAAGCTCGATCTGCTATTGGCGATCATCGATCCGATCGTCGATCACATGCGTTCGGTGGTGAACGATCTGGATCGGGTACCGCACGACGCCGAGAGCATCCGCCAGGTGCTGCGCACATATCTGCGCGGCCTGATTCATCACCGTGACGCCGGGGCGCTGGTCGTGCGCGACACCGTCGCCATCATCAACGCCATGGCCGACCGCTATCCGGATCTCATGGACGCCAGTCGGGCGCTGCGCGAGTGGCTGGCCGGCCCGGACGCCACCGAGGAGGCGCAGCTGCGCGCCTGCGCCGCGCTCGAGGTGATCGGTGTGGCGCTGGTATCCAAGGAACTCGTGCCTGGTGCGGACGATTCACTGGTGGAATCCTCACTGCTGGATGCCGCGACCTGCGTGCTGGCGGGCGGCGGCGCGTAGATTCGTGCTATCCCCTCGACGCCAGGAGTCGCTGCTGTGCACATCACCGCGAAGGTCGATTACGCGGTGCGGACGCTGCTCGAGATCGCCAGTGCGCCGCGACTGGACCAGTCCGTCGTCGGGCTCGGCGCACCCCTCGTGCAGGCCGCGCCCGTGGTCAAGGCCGAAGCGATCGCCACCGCCCAGCGGATTCCGCCGAAAGTGCTCGAGTCCGTGCTCGGCGAGCTGCGCCGAGCCGAACTGGTGATCAGCAGGCGCGGTCCGGACGGCGGCTACTGGCTGGCCAGGGCCGCGGCCGACATCTCCATCGCCGACGTGATCCGCGCGATCGAGGGCCCGCTGGCGTCGGTGCGTGGCGCCCGGCCCGAGGACGTCCACTATTCCGGTGCGGCCGAACCGTTGCAGCGGGTGTGGATCGCGCTGCGGGTCAACATCCGGGCGGTGCTGGAGAACGTCTCCATCGCCGACATCGCGAACGATCGGCTTCCCGGATTCGTCGAGGCGCTCACCGAAGACCCGGGCGCCTGGGCGCGTCGCTAGCTCCGCATACCCTCGACTGGAGAGCATTCATGCAGGTCAGAAATCTTCGCGACGCCTCGCGCCGACAGCCGGTAGCCTGCGATTCATCATGCTGACCAGACTCCTTCGTTCGCATCTGTACCCTTACCGCGCCCAGCTGGCGGGGGTTGTTGCGCTTCAGCTGGTTTCCGTGATCGCGATGCTGTATCTGCCCAGCCTGAACGCGGACTTGATCGACAACGGCGTCACCAAAGGTGATCTCGGCTACATCTGGACCACCGGCTTGTGGATGCTCGCGGTCACGGGGGTGCAGATCGTCGCCTCGGCCGCTTCGGTCTATCTCGGCGCGCAGGCGGCCATGGGCGCGGGCCGCGACCTGCGCGGCGCGCTGCTGCACCGCGTCGGCACGTTCTCCGCGCGCGAAGTGGGGATGTTCGGCGCGCCCTCGCTGATCACCCGCAATACCAACGACATTCAGCAGGTTCAGCTGCTCATCGTGATGTCGGCGACCATCCTGGTGATGGCGCCGATCATGTGCGTGGGCGGCATCATCATGGCCTTGCGCGAGGATCTCGGGCTGTCCTGGCTGCTGCTGATCGCGGTGCCCGCGCTGGCTTTGGCCATGGGCGTGATCATCTCCAAGATGGTGCCCGGCTTCCGCGACATGCAGGCCAGGATCGATGAGGTCAATCGGGTACTGCGCGAGCAGATCACCGGTATCCGCGTGGTGCGGGCGTTCGTACGGGAACGGCAGGAGACCTGGCGCTTCGGGCTGGCCAACACCGAACTCACCGACACCGCGCTGCGGGTCGGCCGGTTGATGGCGCTGATGTTCCCCACGGTCATGCTGATCAGCAATGTCACCGCGGTCGCGGTGATCTGGTTCGGCGGGCACGCGATCGACGCCGGGCACATGCAGATCGGTTCGCTCACCGCGATGCTGTCCTACATCATGCAGATCCTGATGGCCGTGATGATGGCCTCGTTCCTGGCCATGATGGCGCCGCGCGCCGCGGTCTCCGCCGACCGGATCGGCGAGGTGCTCGACACCGAATCCTCGGTGCACCCGCCGCGTTTGCCGCAGCCGTTCACCGACGACCCGGCCATCGTGGACTTCCAGTTCGCCGAGTTCGCCTTCCCCGGTGCGGAAAAGCCGGTGCTGAAGGCCATCCGTTTCCAGGTGCGTCCCGGCACCACCACCGCCATAGTCGGCTCCACCGGCGCCGGGAAAACCACGCTGATCAACCTCATTCCCCGGCTGATGGACGTCACCGACGGCGCGGTCTACGTCGGCGGCACCGACGTTCGCCACATCGACCTGGAGGTATTGCGTTCGCAGATCGGCCTCGTCCCGCAGAAGGGGTACCTCTTCTCCGGCACGATCGCGAGCAATCTGCGCTACGGCAATCCGCACGCCACCGACGACGAACTCTGGCGCGCACTCGAGATCGCGCAGGCCGCCGATTTCGTCCGGGAGATGCCGGAGGGGCTGCAGACACCTGTCGCTCAGGGCGGCACCACCGTTTCCGGAGGCCAGCGCCAGCGGTTGGCCATCGCGCGAGCGCTGGTGAAGAAGCCGAGGGTGTATTTGTTCGACGACTCGTTCTCCGCGCTCGACGTCGCGACCGACGCCAGGCTGCGCGAAGCGCTGAAGCCGGAGACCTCGGACGCGTCGGTTGTCATCGTCGCGCAGCGCATCGCCACCATCCGGGACGCGGATCAGATCGTGGTGCTCGAGGACGGCGCGATGGCCGGGATCGGCACCCACGAGCAACTGTTGCGGGATTGCTCGGAGTACCGGGAGATCGTCGAGTCGCAACTGAGTGCCGAGGAGGCGCGATGAGACCCGGAATGCCCACTCCCGGTGCGCCGGACGCCAAAGCGAAATCGTTCGGACCATCGCTGAAGCGGCTGCTGCGCAGGCTCGCGCCGGAGCGTTTCCAGGTCGGGCTGATCATCGCGCTCGTCATCGTCTCCGTGGTGCTGAACACCATCGGGCCCTACATCCTCGGCAAAGCGACCAACCTCGTCTTCGACGGCGTGGTCGGCAAACAGCTGCCGTCCGGGGTGACCAAGGACCAGGCGATCGAAGGCCTGCGAGCCAAGGGCGACAACACCTTCGCCGACATGCTCGGCGCCATGGACGTGGTGCCCGGCGTCGGAGTGGACTTCGGCGCGGTCGGCCGGGTCCTCGCCCTGGTGCTCCTGCTGTACATCGGCGCGGCCGTCTTCGGGTGGTTGCAGGGCTATCTGCTCAACGTCGTGATCAATCGAACGGTGAAGCGGCTGCGCGGCGAGGTCGAGGACAAGATCCATCGGCTTCCGTTGCGCTACTTCGACTCCGCGCCGCGCGGTGACGTGCTCAGCCGGGTGACCAACGACGTCGACAACGTCTCGCAGAGCCTGCAGCAGACCATGAGCCAGCTGCTCATCTCGGTGTTCTCGGTGCTCGGCATCCTGGTCATGATGTTCTGGATCTCCTGGCAGCTCGCGGTGATCGCCTTGCTTACCGTGCCCGCCGCCATCGTGGTCACCGCGCAGATCGCGAAACGGTCCAAGCCGCACTTCATCGACCAGTGGAAGTACACCGGTCTGGTCAACGCCCAGGTCGAGGAGGCGTACTCGGGGCACGAGGTGGTCACCGCGTTCGGCCGTAACCGCGAGGTCGGCAAGGAGTTCGACCAGCGCAACGAACAGCTCTACCAGGCCAGCTTCAAAGCGCAGTTCATCTCGGGCATGATCATGCCCGCGATCATGTTCCTCGGGAACGTGAACTTCGTGCTGGTCGCGCTGGTCGGCGGCCTGAAAGTGGCCACGGGCAGCCTCTCGCTCGGCGAGGTGCAGGCGTTCATCCAGTACTCCCGTCAGTTCAGTCAGCCGCTGACCCAGCTCGGCGCGATGGCCAACCTGTTGCAGTCCGGCGTCGCCTCCGCCGAGCGGATCTTCGAGATCCTCGACGCCGAGGAGCAGAGCCCGGACCCGGTGATGGCCGACGCGCGTCCGGTCGACCGCGGCCGGGTGGAGTTCGAGGCCGTCTCGTTCCGCTACGAACCCGACAAGCCGGTGATCGAGCGACTGTCGCTGGTGGCCGACCCTGGGCACGTGGTCGCCATCGTCGGGCCCACCGGCGCGGGCAAGACCACGCTGGTGAACCTGCTCATGCGGTTCTACGAACTGGACGCGGGCACGATCACCATCGACGGCGTCGACATCACCGAGATCACCCGCGACCACCTGCGCTCGCGCATCGGCATGGTGCTGCAGGACACCTGGCTGTTCCGCGGCACCATCCGGGAGAACATCGCCTACGGCAACCCGAACGCGAGCGAAGAAGAGATCCTCGCCGCGGCGCGCGCCGCCTACGTCGACCGTTTCGTGCACGCGCTGCCCGACGGCTACGACACGGTCATCGATGAGGAGGGCTCCGGCGTCAGCGCGGGCGAGAAACAGCTCATCACCATCGCGCGCGCGTTCCTCGCCAAGCCGTCCATCCTCATCCTGGACGAGGCGACCAGCTCGGTGGACACCCGCACCGAGCTGCTGGTGCAGCACGCCACCGCCGCCCTGCGCCGCGACCGGACCAGCTTCGTCATCGCCCACCGCCTGTCCACCATCCGCGACGCCGACCTGATCGTCGTCATGGAGGCGGGCCGGATCGTGGAACACGGCTCGCATGAGCGTTTGCTCGAGGAGCGCGGGGCGTACTACCGCCTGTACAACGCCCAGTTCGCGGGAGCGGTGTGAGGCGGGCGAGCGGTGGGCTGGTTCGGGCGGCGGGTGGCGAACTGCGAGGATAGCGGGGTGTCCGGTCCCGAATCCTTCTCCTTCACCGTCGGTACGCGCCTGGACGGGCGGCACGGCCGGTCCGGTGTGATCGCCACGCCGCACGGGGCGATCGCCACGCCCGCGTTCATCCCGGTGGGCACCAAGGCGACGGTCAAGGCGGTGCTGCCGGAGACCATGCGGGAACTCGGCGCCCAAGCGCTGCTGGCCAACGCCTACCACCTCTACCTGCAACCCGGCGCCGACATCGTGGACGAGGCGGGCGGGCTCGGCGCGTTCATGAACTGGCCGGGACCGACCTTCACCGACAGCGGCGGGTTCCAGGTGATGTCACTGGGGGTCGGCTTCAAGAAGGTGCTGGCGATGGAGGCGGTCGACGTGCGCAGCGACGACGTGATCGCACCCGGCAAAGAGCGGCTGGCCACCGTGGACGACGACGGGGTCACCTTCCGCTCCCACCTCGACGGCTCCGCGCACCGGTTCACCCCCGAGGTGTCGATGGGCATCCAGCACCAGCTCGGCGCCGACATCATGTTCGCTTTCGACGAACTCACCACGCTGCTCAACACCCGTGCCTACCAGGAGCGATCGGTACAGCGCACGCACGAGTGGGCGCAGCGCTGCATCGACGAGCACGAGCGGCTGACCACCGCGCGCACGCATCGTCCGTACCAGGCGCTGTTCGCCGTCATTCAGGGCGCGCAGTACGAGGACCTGCGCCGGAAGGCGTGTCGAGGGCTGGAATCGATTCGCGGAAGTGCGGGAACGGGATTCGACGGCTACGGCATCGGTGGGGCGCTGGAGAAGCACAACCTGGGCGCTACCGTCGGTTGGTGCTGCGACGAGCTGCCCGAGGACAAGCCGCGTCACATGCTCGGCATCAGCGAACCGGAGGACATCTTCACCGCGATCGAGAACGGCGCGGACACCTTCGACTGTGTGAATCCGTCCCGGGTCGCCCGCAACGCCGCGATCTACGTCGACACCGGCCGCTTCAACATCAACACCAGCCGCTTCCGTCGCGACTTCACCCCGATCGACGAGAACTGCGACTGCTACACCTGCGCCAACTACACGCGCGCCTACATCCATCACCTGTTCAAGGCCAAGGAGATGCTCGCCTCCACGCTGTGCACCATTCACAACGAACGGTTCACGGTTCGCCTGGTCGACCGCATCCGGCACAGCATCGATGGTGGCTACTTCGATGAGCACAAGGCCGAGACTTTAGGGCGTTGGGGGAGGGGAAAGGCTTTCCGGGAACACGACGGCGCGGGTCCGCAAGGCTGATCGGGAGCTCCACGGAGCCGCGATCGTCTCTTGCGGCGCCCGCGCCGCAGGGTGGTCGGGGAACTCGTCAGGTGCGCAGTGGATCCACTCCGGTCGGCGCGTAGCTGGGTTCGTGCTTCTTGAGCAACGCGATCACCCGGTAGGTGATCGGGAGCACGACCACCTCGCAGAGGGTCTTCCAGAGGAAGCCGATGATCACGTAGTTGAGGAACTGCTGCCAGGTATCGATGCCGATGGCGCCCGCGGCGATCGAGCAGAAGATCAGCGTGTCGGCGAACTCGCCGACGATGGTCGATCCGATGAGCCTGGCCCACAGGTACTTTTCCTTCGTCCGCTCCTTGATCAGCACCAGCGTCGCGGAATTCAGCAGCTGGCCGACGAAGTACCCGGCCAGGCCCGCGATGACGAGCCGGGGCGTCGTCCCGAGGACGGTGCGGAACGCCTCTTGGTTGTCGTAGAAGCTCGCGGCGGGCAGCCGGATCGCGATGGCGAAGCACGCGACCGTCAGCAGCAGGGCGGCGAAGCCGTAGTAGATGGCCCGGCGGGTGGCGCGGAAGCCGTACACCTCGCTCAGTACGTCGCCGAGGATGTAGGCCAGGGGGAACAGGAAGAAGGCGCCATCGGTCGCGATCGGCAGGACTTGTAGCGGCCCGAGCGACACCGACCGATCGCCGAGGAACTCCACCCCCTTGGTGGCGCAGATGTTGGAAATGATCAGGGTGGCAGTGAACAGGGCCACGATCGGTGCGTAGTACCCCCGCGCGACCTGGGCAAATGCCGCATGGTCCGCGGGGCGCCCAGACCCGCCGTGCTCTTGCGTGGTTTTCGACTCACTCACCCGCATCATCCAACCAGGTTGTGGAATACGCTGTAGCAATGACGAATCCCGGCGATTCCGACGAGTGGTGGAAGCAGTACGGCGGCCAAGGCGTGTCGCCGGAGTCCGGTGGGCAGAGTTCGGTCCCGCAGTACCCGAGTCCTGAGCAGCAGCCCTCGGGTTACCCGTCGGCGCCGCAGTACCCGGTACAGCCGCCCTCGCAGCCGATGACGCCGCCTCCGCAGCCGCAGTATCCGTCCTACCAGCAGCCCGTGCAGCCGTACGGTCAGCCGAACTACGGCTACCAGACTCCCTACCAGCCCTACGGAGTCCCGGCGCAGGGCACCAACGGCATGGCGATCGGCGCGCTGATCTCATCACTGGTCGGATTCGTCACCTGTGGGCTCGGCTCGATCGTCGGCATCATCCTCGGGGTGATCGCGCTGAATCAGGTCAAGCAGAGCGGTCAAGAAGGACGCGGCATGGCGCTGGCGGGCATCTGGATCGGTGTCGGCGCGATCGTGCTCGGCATCCTGTGGTTCGTCGTCGTGATCATCGCGGGGGCGACCAGCACGTAGCGGCACGGCCGGGAAAGCAACAGGGGCGCACCCGATCCGGGTGCGCCCCTGCGCTTTCGATATCGCTGTGGCGGATCAGGCCTTGACGACCTGGGTGCCGCCGGCGAACTTGTCGTGCCAGCCCTGCTTGTTCGGGTCCTGCGAGATGGTGACCATGATGTAGATCGCCAGACCAAGCGAGACCAGGCCGCCGACGCACGGAATGATGTTCGCCGCGACGAACGCGTTGCGCTTCAGCGAGGTGACCGGGTCGATCTTGGCGGCGCCGCCCGGGGCGAGCACCTTCAGGCCGAGGATCTTCTTGCCGAGCGTGGTGCCCTGCGAGGTCTCCATGCCGACGAAGTAGCCGAGCTGGACCAGGGTCCACACCAGGCCGAGCCCGATGGTCAGGCCCACCGAGTTGTTGACCAGGATGTACAGGATGAAGTACGGGATCATCAGGATGATCGCGTCGATGACGCGGGCGCCGATGCGCGTGCCGAGGTCCCCCGGCTGACCGCCGTAGGCGTTGAACCCGGGCTGTTGCGGGTACTGACCGTAGGGATCCTGGCCGTACTGCGGCTGCTGCTGACCGTACTGCGGCTGCTGCCCGTACTGGGGCTGCTGCTGGCCGTATTGCGGCTGCTGGCCGTACTGGGGCTGCTGCTGGCCGTACTGGGGCTGCTGCCCGTACTGGTCGCCCCCCTGCGGGTACGGCTGCCCGTACGGCTGCCCGCCCTGAGGATACTGGTTGGGGTCGTACCCACCGCTTGTCATAGTTGTTTGTCCTCGTCGATTGATCAGTAGTTGGACGATGCGTACGTTACGGACATGGGCTGCTTCGCAACAACCCATGAACGTCGAGTATCCACGGTTCGCGGGGCAGCCGCCGGGTGTCGAAACACGCGAGTAGCTCGGACGACGATGTCGCGGTGAAGCCGAGCGAAGCGGCCAGTGCCGAGACTACTTCCTCCGGCGTGTTGCCGAGCGCCGATCGTTCGCGGAGTGTCACCGCCCCATCCCGTTTCGCCAGTCGCCGACCGTCCGTATTGAGCACCAACGGCACGTGCGCGTAGCTCGGCACCGGCAGGCCGAGCAGGGTCGCGAGGTAGGCCTGGCGCGGGGTCGACGGCAACAGGTCGTCGCCGCGCACCACCTGGTCGACGCCTTGGGCCGCGTCGTCCACCACGACGGCGAGATTGTAGGCCGGGACGCCGTCGCCGCGCCGCAGCACCACGTCGTCCACCGGGCCGCGGTAGCGACCGTGCAGCTCGTCCCGCACTTCGAACTCGGTGACCGTGGCGCGCAGACGCAGCGCGGCCGGACGACCCTCGGTGCGCAGCCGGGCCCGTTCCGAGGCGCTCAGCGTGCGGCAGGTGCCGGGGTAGGCGCCCATCGGCCCGTGCGGCGCTGTCGCAGCTTTCTGGATTTCCCTTCGGGTGCAGAAGCATTCGTAGGTGAGACCGGCGGCGGCGAGGTGATCGATGGCCGCCTCGTACCGCGCCGACTGCTCGGACTGGCGTACCACGGGTCCGTCCCAGTCCACGCCGATCGCCGCGAGGTCGTCCAGTTGCCGCTGCTCCGCACCGGGACGCACCCGGTCCAGATCGTCGATCCGCAGCAGGAAGCGGCGGCCGGTGGACCGAGCGAATGCCCAGGCCAGCAGCGCGGTGCGGAGATTGCCCAGATGCAGGTCCCCGGACGGGCTCGGCGCATACCGGCCCGCGCCCGGTTCGGTCACGGGACCGGCGGTAGACGATGAGGTGCGCACGTCGGCCATGGTAGGAGCGACGCGCTCAACCGCGCAGACGCGGCCGAAGGTCGGCGTCCGCCGGTTCGTCGCCCGCATCCAGCGTGGCGAGCAGGGCCTCGGCGTGGGCGACCAATCCGGCGAGGTCGATATCGTAGGGCGCTCGCCCGCTCTCCGGCTGGTATGCCGTCAACCGCGACACAGCGCGGGCGAGCAGTGTACGCGCTCCCTTCGGATTACCGCGCTGTATGTGGGTCAGCCCGACAGCGAACTGCGCGAGCGCTTGCCACAGCATCCGCTCGGCGAACGGTCCGTTCTTCCATGCGGCCTCTAAAACCTCGTGTGCGTTGAATGCAAGTCCGTCGTCCAGCAGTTGCTGGGCGAAGGTCAAGGTTTGCTGGGGTGGAAGATCGAGATCGTCCGGAATTCGGGCAACTCCGGTGCTCCCGGGAGGCAGCGGCCGCCCGAGACGGTCGCGCGGACGGGCATTACGGGCGCGACCTGCGTCGTCACGAGCGCGTTCGACCATAGGTTCCATCATGCACGGCCGCGGGGGCCGCGTCGACGCGCCCCGTGGGCGAGCATGAATTGTGCTCCGATAACAGAGCAATCACATCCGTTAAAAACATTGTGGTACGCCAGTGTTCAGAATGGATGAGGGAGGCTGGCAATGCTCCCGCAACTTCCGCACTTCGCAAACGTGTGTGGTTGCGATGGTTGAATAGGCAAGAGGCGGGCAAACTTTCGAAGGACCTGCTAGTGTTACCGCGCGGGGACAGGCCCCGCGCGAGGTTAATTTCCTCTCGAACTCGATGTGCGATATCTACGCACCGGGAAAGTGCGCTCCGGCACGGGGTGCACCACGGGATTCGGCTTTCCAGTCGGGTACCGATGCTAGCTGGAACGATGTCAGGAGAAATCTCGCTCTCGACGCAGCAAAGGAGCTAGTGCCGTGGAGGTTGATTGGACGGGCGCTGTGTGGCGCAAGAGCACATACAGCGGTCCGGATGGGAACTGCGTGGAAGTCGCTTTTCTCGTCGACGGCAATGTCGCGGTTCGTGACACCAAGGACAGTGGACGTGGCCCGGTCTTGGCGTTTGCGCCGGGCGAGTGGGATGCATTCCTAATAGGGTTCTCGACGGGAGAGTTCCGGCGCGGCTGAACCGCTCCGGAATGGCCTGAACAAGGCAAAGCGGGCCCCGGGTCGTGTGGACTCGGGGCCTTCGCGGTTTTCGGGCGGTTCGGCCGCGGCGCGAATCCCTAGTGCGCGGAACCGTTTCCGTCGCCGTTCGCTCGTTGCTGAACCTTGCGCAGCACGGCGAGCTGCCTGCGTTCCTCTTCGTGCTCGATCTCGAAGTGCCGCACGCTCTCCCCGCGCGGATCCGCACGCAGGAAACTGCCGGTGCCCGGCTTGCCGGCCGCGCCCAGCTTGCTCATCTTCTTCGGGACGGGTGCGCCCTGGTACTCCAGCGGAATCGGGTGGCCGTGCGCGTCGACCGGGCCGAGCGGCTGATGCACCTCGATGTATTCGCCGTGCGGCAAGCGCTTGACCACTCCGGTCTCCACCCCGTGCTCGAGCACCGCGCGGTCGCTGCGCTGCAAGCCGAGGCAGATGCGGTAGGCCAGCACGTAGGCGATCGGCGGCAGCAGCAGGATCCCGATGCGGCCTGCCCAGGTCGTCGCGTTCAAGGAGATCTGGAACTTGTAGGCGATGATGTCGTTGACGCACGACAGCGTCAGCACCACGTAGAACGCGATCGCCATCGCGCCGATCGCCGTGCGAACGGGCACGTCGCGGGGGCGTTGCAGCAGGTTGTGATGGGCGCTCCTATCGCCGGTGAGCCGCTTCTCGATCCAGGGATAGGCGATCAGCACGGTGAACACCAGACCCATGAGCAATGCGACCCAGAACACCGCGGGCACGGTGTAGCGGCCCAGATACAGCTCCCACGGCGGCATCAACCGGGCCAAGCCGTCGGTCCACATCATGTAGAA
>NZ_JBIDDF010000001.1:845478-1829233 GCF_043205035.1 Nocardia sp. NPDC047654 | reverse complement strand
CACCGCCTCCACCGCATCCTCACCACCATCGCCACCAACCCCCACACCCCCATCGGCGACATCGACATCCTCGACCGAACCGAACGGGAACGGATCACAACCAGAACGGATGCCCCCGCACCGCAGGCAGCGGCGACGACGGCGGGCACCACACTGGCCCAGGCACTCGTGGCCGCGGTAGAAGACGACCCGGACGCCCCCGCTGTCGTCGTCGACGATATCGACGTGTCCTACCATGACCTCGAAACCCGATCGTCGCGGTTGGCGCGCGTGCTCATCGCGCGCGGCTGCGGCCCCGGCGCCGGCGTGGCGGTGCGACTGGATCGCGGCATCGAAGCGGTCATCGCCACCTGGGCGGTGCTGAAAACCGGCGCCGCCGTGGTCCCGGTCGACGCACTCGACGCACAGCTGCCCGATGAGTTCGAGATCAAGATCGGCCTCACGGTCGGCGACAGCCGGTTCAGCGACACGGTCGACTGGCTCGCCCTCGACGACCCCACCGTCGTCGCGGAGATCGCCGCCGAATCACCCCGGCCGGTCACCTACGCCCACCGCACCCGCACACTGCGCGGGAGCGACACCGCCTTCCTCGGGGATCGGACCCTCAGCTACGACGAGTTGGCCACGGCCGCCGCACAATTGCGCGACCACGCCGAACTCACCTACGAATCCCAGATCCTGCCCAGCGGCGAACCGGGATCCTCCGCCGCCCTGATCGAACTGATCGCAGGCGGGACCGTCGGCGCAACGGTCATCCTGGACACCGATGGTGAAGCGCAGGCCGACGAATGGGAGGCCAGTTGATCGCACCTCGGTCACTCGATCGCCCGGCCGAGGGAGACCTCAGCCGAAATGGACGACCGAGACGGCCCCGGCGGCGAGGCAGTACACGGCGAACGGCAGCAGCGTGCGGGTCTGGAAGTACCGCTCCAGGAACCGCACTGCCAGCCACGACGACACCCCGGACACGAGGGCGCCGACCAGCACCGGCCCCCGGATGCCGTCGGTATCCTGGCCGACCAGCTCCGGTATCTCGAGCAGCCCCGCGCCCAGGATCGCCGGAGTGGCCAGCAGGAAGGCGAATTTGGCCGCGTGCTCGTGTGCGAGACCATGCCACAGACCGCCGACCATGGTCAGGCCTGCCCGGCTGAAACCGGTCAGCAGCGCGCCGACTTGGACGAAGCCGATACCGAGGGCGTCCCTCGGCCCGAGGGCGGCCAATGGCCGGTCGGATTGGCGGCGAGGTTCCGCCTCGGCGGTGCGAGTGCCGCTGTGGGCCTGCCGCAGGGCGAACCGCCGACCGTATTCGGCCAGGGACGGTTCGTTCCGTCGGCGCAGTCCCTCACCGATGATCAGCACGACACCGTTGAGCGCCAAGAAGACAGCGGCGTAGATCGGCGCCCCGAACAAGGCGTGCAAGGGATGTTCCAGCAGAAAGCCGAGCACGCCGACGGGAACGGTGGCGATGACGATCAGCCACGCCAGCCGCTGCGGGATGGTGTCGAGACGCCCGGTTCGCAGCGTGGTGAGGAAACCCGCGACGATGGCACACCAGTCCCGCCAGTAGTAGCCGAGCAGCGCGACCGCCGTCGCCACGTGCAGCGCCACCACGAACGCCAGATACGGTGTGCCCGTGCCGGACTCGCCTTCGCCGGTCAGCTTCTCCCAATCGCCTCCGAGCCATGCCGCGACCAGCACGGAGTGCCCCAGGCTGGAAATCGGGAAAAGTTCGGTGACCCCCTGCACCGCACCGATGACAGTCGCTTGAAAGTAGGTGAGCATCGAAGCGAGTCTCGCACGCGCGCAAAGGAAGCGCCGGAGAGGCTCCTGCACCGCCACGGCGATATCCGGGCGATTAGCCGCCGGCGCCGGCCGACAAGTCGAGCGCGATGTCGACGATGAGGTCCTCTTGTCCGCCGACCAGCCCGCGGCGTCCCACCTCGAGCAGGATGGTGCGCACGTCGATGCCGTAGCGCCGCGACGCGGTTTCGGCATGCCGCAAGAAGGACGAGTAGACCCCGGCGTAGCCGAGCGTGAGGGTTTCGCGGTCCACGCGCACCGGGCGATCCTGCAGCGGCCGCACCAAGTCGTCGGCGGCGTCTTGCAGAGCGAACAGATCGCAGTTGTGCTTCCAGCCGTGCAGATCGGCGACGGCGACGAAAGGTTCGATCGGGCAGTTGCCCGCTCCCGCGCCGTGGCCGGCGAGCGAGGCGTCGACCCGGGTGACGCCTTCTTCGACCGCCACCACGGAATTGGCCACCGACAGCGAGAGGTTCTCGTGCGCGTGGATGCCGATCTCGGTGCCCGGATCGAGCGCCCGACGGTAGGCCCGAACCCGGTCACGGACGCCGTTCATCGTCAACCGGCCGCCGGAATCGGTGACGTAGACACAATGCGCCCCATACGATTCCATCAATTTCGCTTGTTCGGCCAGGCGAGCAGGTTCGGCCATGTGCGACATCATCAGGAATCCGGAGACGTCCATGCCGAGTTCCCGTGCGGTGGCGATGTGCTGAGCGGACACATCGGCTTCGGTGCAATGGGTGGCCACGCGCACCGACCGGACGCCAAGCCGGTAGGCGTGCTTCAGTTCTTCGATGGTGCCGATACCGGGCAGCAACAGCGTGGTCAGCCGGGCGTGCGTGAGATCGGCGGCCGCTGCTTCGATCCATTCCCAGTCGGTGTTGCTCCCCGGGCCGTAATTCAAGCTGCCTCCGGCGAGGCCGTCGCCATGGGCGACTTCGATGCCGTCGACCCCCGCCGCGTCGAGCGCGGCGACGATCCGCCCGACGTCGTCGGGAGTGATGCGATGGCGCACCGCGTGCATGCCGTCGCGAAGGGTGACGTCTTGGATGAACAGCTGGGTGGTCATCGGAGCGCTTCCTGTCCTGCCGGTGCGGCGGCGATCGTGTCGGCGATGGATTCGGCGTAGCGCACGGCCGCCGAGGTCATGATGTCGAGGTTGCCCGCGTAGGCCGGGAGGTAGTGGGCGGCTCCTTCGACTTCGAGGAAGACCGTCACCTGATGGGTGGGCGCGGTCGCCGCGTCCGGGCCGAGCAGGGTGTGCACCGGTTGATCCTGCGGGACGGCGGTGATCTGAACTCTCTGCTTGAGGCGGTAACCGGGCACATAGGTGGCCACATGGGCGACCATCTGCGCCACCGACTCGCGAATCGCCTCGTGCGTGCCGGAGTCGGGCGCGGTGATCAGGCACAGCACCGTATCGCGCATGATCAGCGGCGGGTCCGCCGGATTGAGGATGATGATCGCCTTGCCGCGCTGGGCGCCACCGACCGCTTCGATCGCGTGCGCGGTGGTCTCGGTGAACTCGTCGATATTGGCGCGGGTACCCGGCCCCGCCGATTTCGACGCGATGGACGCGACGATCTCGGCGTAGGCGACCGGCGTCACGCGGGAGACGGCGGCGACGATCGGGATGGTGGCCTGCCCGCCGCAGGTGACCATGTTGACGTTGGGAGCGTGCCGATGTTCGTCCAGGTTCACCGCCGGTATGACGAACGGGCCCAGGGCCGCCGGGGTCAGGTCGATCAGGCGCTTGCCGAGCGGTTCGAGCACCGCGGCGTGCGCGGCGTGGGCCTTGGCGGAGGTCGCGTCGAAGACCACGTCGATCTCGTCGAAGTTCGGCAGCTCCAGCAGGCCCTGGACGCCATCGGACGTGGTCGGGACGCCGAACCTGCGCGCGCGGGCGAGGCCGTCGGATTCGGGGTCGATGCCGACCATCGCGCCCATCTCCAGCACCGTCGAGTGCCGGATCACTTTGATCATCAGATCGGTGCCGATATTGCCCGACCCGATCACCGCGACTTCGAGCTTGGCGGGGTTGTCGTTCATGGTCTCACTCCTGGTCGAAGGTCGCGGTCACCGAGCCGAGTCCGGTGATGTCGGCGGTGACGGTGGCGGGGCCCTGAATCGGGGCCATCGGTCCGAGCGCTCCGGAGAGAACGATCTGCCCGGCGCGCAGCGGACGGCCGAACTCCCGAGTGGTCCGCGCCAGCCAGGCCAGGGCGTGCAGCGGATCGCCGAGGCAGGCGGCGCCGCTTCCCGTCGACACTTCGACACCGTCGATCGACATGCGCATCTGCGCCGAGACAGGGTCGAAGGAATCGAGCGTGCGATGTTCGGCGCCGAGGACGAACAGGCCGCTGGAGGCGTTGTCGGCGACGGTGTCGCCGAACGTGATGTCCCAGCCCGCGATGCGGCTGTCGACGATCTCGAGCGCGGCCACGGCGTAGCCGACCGCGCCGCGAATCTGCTCGTCATCGAGCGGGCCGTCCGCCAAGTCCACGGCGAGCACGAACGCGACCTCGGCTTCGACCTTCGGTTGCAGCAACCGGCTCAGCGGCACCGGTGTGTCTGGCGGGCAGTACATATCGTCGAACAACACTCCGAAATCCGGTTGATCGACGCCGAGCTGGCGCTGCACCGCCAGTGAGGTCAAGCCGATCTTGCGCCCGACGATCTCCGCACCCGCCGCGACGCGCTCGGCGGTCAGCAGTTCCTGCACCGCGTATGCCGCGGCCACATCGTCGGAACCGATCAGATCGCGCACCGGCGCGCACGGGGCGCCGGAGCGGGCCGCCGCGCCGAGCAGGTCGGCGGCGGCAATCGTGGCGGTGTCCGCCGAAGGTCGGTCAAGGCCTGGAGGTGTTGGCATCGGAATCCCGGAATTCGTGAGGAAGTGTGGAACGGTGATCCCACTGTCGCCGCAGGCGGGAGCGGCCCGCCAGCGATGCGTTCCGCTGAGCCGAACGCCATCCGAGTAGAGTGAATCGGGCCCGACGGGTTGGAGGTCCACGGTGTCATCTGCGGCTGCCGGTCGGGCGGTAGACGGCTCGACCGTTCTGGGCAAGACCATGGCGGTGCTCGAGGCGTTCTCGATCGATGACACCGCGTTGAGCCTGGCCGAACTCGCGCGGCGGACCCGGGTGCCGAAGGGCACCTTGCACCGGGTGCTGTCGGACATGGTGGCGGTGCGGTTGCTGGACCGGACCGAGGCCGGGTACCGGCTCGGCGGGCATCTGTTCGAGCTCGGGATGCGCGCGTCGGTGGAGCGGAGTCTGCTCGAGGTGGCGATTCCGTTCCTGGAGGAGTTGAACGCGCGTATTCACGAAACCGTGCATCTGGGCGTTCTCGACGGCACGGATGTCGTGTACCTGACCAAGATCGGCGGGCGTCGCCAGGCCAGCGCCCCGTCCCGGATCGGAGGCCGCATGCCGGCGCATTGCACGGCCATCGGCAAAGTCCTGCTGGCCAACGCCGACGCGGCGCTGCGCGACCGAATACTGGCGGGACCGCTTCGGCGCCACACCGCGCGGACGATGATCCTGCCCGGCACGCTGCGCAACCAGCTCGATCGGATCGCGGCCGACGGCGTGGCCTTCGAATTCGAGGAATCGGCTCCCGGCCTCGTGTGCGTCGCCGCCCCGGTCCGCGAGGCCGACCAGGTCGTGGCCGCCATCAGTGTGGCAGGGCCGTCCCACCGGTTCCATCCGGAGAACCACGCGGCAGCGGTCCGGGCGGCCGCCGAGGGAATCGGACTCACCCTCACCCGGCGGGCCCGGCTGTTGGGCACGCCCACCTCCTGAACGGCTTTCCCCGGCCGGACGGCGCCCCGGAGGCCACGAGGACGGTCGACCCCCGCCCGGCCCGAAGGCCGGACGGGGTCGGGTTCTCCCGACGAAGATCGCGGGGATTGACATCAGCAGTGCGCCAATTTAGTTTGTCATCAAACGTAAATAGCTTTGATGTCAAAGATGCTTTGCGCTTCGGGTTACCCCAGGCGGCACAGGCAGCTGTTCAACCGTCGGGAGTGCATGATGACGCAGCGGAAATCCGAGGCAGTCGAGGTCGCCGAGTGGCTTCGCAACGCAGTCCGACCGTTCGACGTGCCGCATGACGACGGGTCACCCGGGGCCCTGCCCGCGCTCGCCGACTTGATGGAAGACGTTGTCGTCGCCGGCATCGGCATGACCACCCGGGCCGGGCACGAAGTATCCGTCACCGCGCACCGAGTCCTGCGGACGCTGGTGGAGCGGAAGGGCTTCCGGGCGCTGGCTCTGCTGGACGACGAGACGGTGGTCGCAGCTCTCGACGACTACACCCGCACCGGCCAGGGCGATCCCCGGGAACTACTCGGTGACGCGTGGGTTCCCTGGCGAAATACCGAGACCCTCGCCGCACTGCGGTGGTTGCGCGAGTTCAACCGTGCGCATCCGGACGATCCGGTGCGGCTGTTCGGATTGACGCCCGAAGCGGCCAAGCCCGCGCACTACGCGCAGGTCCGCGACTTCGTCGCCGCCGTGGCACCGGATCGACTCGACGACCTGCGCGCGCATTACGACCCGATAATCTCCGCGCACGGGGTAGGCGAGCATCTCCAGCGGGCCGGGGGCACCCATCCCGGCCGACCGTTCGTCGACCACGCCCGGGACGCGCTGGCGCTGGTCGAATCGCTACCAGGGACCGCCGACCGACCCGCGGCGCTCGACGCGGCGCGGCTCATCGTGCGATATCACCAATTCAGCACCGCGTCCGGCCGCCGCGACTTCGCCGCCGAGGCCGCGGACGCCGCCGACCGAATCGCCGCCTGGCACGAGCGCACCGGACAGCGGATCGCGTACTGGGAGGGGATCTCGAACACCGCGGTCGCCCCGCGGCTGACGATCGCGGCGATGTCCCAGGAGTTCCCGACCACAGGATTCCTGTTGCGCAAGCGCTTCGGTGCCGGCTATCTGTCCCTGGCGATCGCGTTTCACACCGGCGAGTTGCGCGCGAACCTGACGGTTCCGGCTCCGTCGGCCGAGTTCGCCGACAGCGCGCTGGATCATCCCGACCACGCCGGTTATCTACTGGACCTGCGCACAGCGCCGCCCGGCCCGGTCCGGCGATGGCTACACCAACCGACCCGAGTGCGCCTGATCATCGGCACCTACCGCCCGGACCGCGACGCGGACCATCACATCGCGGGCGCCGGAGTGGGCGACTGGTTCGACATCCTGCTTCGGATCCGCACCGTCACGCCTACGCACCGCCTCCCTTAGCCGTGCCTTTACGCCGCCGAGGCACAGTTTGCTGGAGGGTTCCCAATAGGTATATCCATCTGTTACATTACCGATGCGGAGCCTATATATACGCGTGCAGCTCCTCGTCCGAACGACAACGCCGTCACCGGACATCCGCCCCGACAACGACGTCGGCAGGCCGACAATGCCGTCGGCCGTGCAATGGATTCACCCGCCGGACACCGCTGCAGCCCGTCCCGCCTCGGTCGAGTCGGGCTGTGCGGCATGAAGACGGCCGGACACAACACGTGCGACTCGCACGCCCGATCGGACATTCAGCAAGAGGAACTCATCGACATGCCGATCAACTTCTTGAGCGGGCTCGACTTGATCGCCGCGCTCGACGCGCGCAATGTCGAAGCCCATCTCGCCGGTGCCGTCGAGGGCTGCACGGCATGCGCCACCACGTCCAGGCCGGGCCCCGGCTGCCCGGCAGGCCTCGCCGCCCGGATCCGCAACGGCGCCGCGACCTCTTCGCTGACGGCGATCGAGATCATCGACGAACTGCGCAACCTGCACCGTTCACCGGAGCCCGAAAACTCCGGCACGTAGTACGCCCTGCTCCCTCGGTGGCCCCACCGTACGGGTGATTGGTCGTCGCGCCAGCGCCGCGGGAGGGGCCGAAGCCACCGCCGCAGAGCGCGGCGCGGCGCACACCGGCCCCGCACCGCTGCGACGCTCGGGTCGCGGCTGCGATCGGAACGGGACGGGCGACGTCAACTCGAGGTCGCGGTCTGGGTCCGGGGGAATCGGTGGCCCATGACATCCGCCCACCACGCGTTCGAAGCGCTGGACTCGGGCCAGATGATCCGGTCTCGGTCGTCGTCGTCGGTGATGGGCATGTTCCTGTCCTCGATCACGATGCAATCCTTCGCGCCGTTCATCCTCTGGGAAGAGGGCATCTCGTCTCGCGCGGCGCGGAGTATTCGTGACAAACGTCGAACCGGCCGGTCGTCGAGCAGCGGAGATGCCCCGATCGCGTACCGGCACGACCGCGCTGTCGAACCGATACGTGCAGCGGATACCACCCGAGACCACAAACAAACCGTTCTTTCGGTACCACTTCGCGGATCCGTCGGGAGGTGCGCGGAAGCCGGCGGTGTCCTACGCCTCTTCCGGGAACCCGGGCTGCTCGCGTACCCACGCGTCGGTCTGGGTGAGCCAGAACAAGTAGGCCAACGCAGGGAGCACCGTGACGGCGGCGAGGGCGACGACGGCGAGCAGTGCGAGCAGGGTGGCCCTGGCGCCCGCGGCATCCGCGATGAGCATTTGGTCGACGAGGATCCACGGCGTCTGCGCGACCGCCCATCCGATGACGATCGCGGCGACCGCGGCCGCCGCAGGCACCCGCGCCCACCCGAAGCGACGCCGGTACAGCAGCACCAGGGTGGCCACGCCCGCGGCGGCCGAGAGTGCGATCAGCGGCAGGGCGCGTCCGAGCAGCCCGGCACCGAGGGTCGGTGCGTCATGGCGGATCGGGAGGATCGCCGCGATCGCGACCGCCCCGGTCACCCCGCCGACGATCAGCGTGCGGGAACGTAGATAGCCGGCGAGGGCGCCATCACCCGAACGTGCGGCGTCAGCGGTCAGGAAGACTCCGGCCAGGAAGGCGGACGTTCCGACGGCCAGGGTGCCGCCCAGGATCGAGGTCGGATTCAGCCACGAGCGCACCGGGTCGCCGTAACCCTCGGCGGGCACCCGGCCGGAGGCGATCGCACCGACGGCGGTGCCGAAGAAGAACGGCGTGATCAGTGACGCACCGGCGAACAAGGCGCCGAACAGGCGCGCCTGGCCCAGGGTCGCGGAGTACTTGCGGAAGGCGAAGTTCGCCCCGCGCAGCACGATTCCGAGCAGCGCCAGGCTCATCGGGATGAACAAGGTGGTCATGATGGCGGCGAACACCGCGGGGTAGGCGGTCCAGAGGAACACCAGGATGTAGATCAGCCAGACATGGTTGGCCTCCCACACCGGTCCGATGCTGTGGTCGATGAGCACCCGCAGGCGGCTGCCGCGGCGGGGGCCGCCCGCGGTCAGGTCCCAGAATCCGGAGCCGAAGTCCGCGCCACCGAACAGTGCGTAGAGCACCACCCCGATGAACATCGCCGTCGCGACCACATCCGAGAGATCCATCGGTCAGGACTTTCCGACGCTGCGAGCGCGCTGCGCCTGGTCGACCGGCGATGCTCCCGGCCCGTACGGAGCGGTGATGGTCGCGGTGCCGGTGCGCCAGCGGCGGGCCATGGAGCGCAGGACGACGATCGCGCCCACCGTCATCCCGATATACACCAGCAACACGCTGACGTAGCTCCACCACAGATCGTTGCTCGTGCTGGCGGCGTCGGTGGTACGCAGCACTTGCCACACCGTCCACGGCTGGCGGCCCACTTCGGTGGCGATCCAGCCGCATTCGAGCGCGAGAATCGCCAGAGGCCCCGCGGCCACCGCCGCCCGGAGGAACCAGCGCCGGGCCAGCAGGTCGCGGCGCCGCCAGCGCAGCAACCAGAACACGATCACCATGAGCGCGAGCAGGGTGCCGATGGCGACCATGGTCTGGAAGCCGAGGTGGGTGATGTTGACCGGTGGCCGATCCTCGACGGGGACCGAGTCGAAACCGGGGACGGGTGCGGTCAGCGAGTTGCGAGCGATGATCGAACCCAGCCGAGGGATCTCGAGCGCTCCCCTGACCTCACCGTCGACGAGCACGCCGCCCAATCGCAACGGGGCGGGCCCCTCGGTGGTGGCGGCCAGTTCGAACGCGGCCAGCTTCGCCGGTTGCGTGTCGTGCACCCGCATCCCCAGGACATGCCCGATGAGAGGTTGCGCGACCGCGGCGACGGACGCGAAGACGAACGGGACCGTGAACCCCAGCCGATGGTGCTGGTCGCGGCGTCCCCGCAGCAGACCTGCCGCGTAGACACCCGACACGAGGAATCCGACCACCATGAAGGCCCCGACCCACATGTGGGCGAACTGCAGGTAGACGCCGTCGTTGAACATCGCGCGCCACGGATCGACGTCGGTCACCTCGCCGTCGACGAGCCGGAAGCCGGTCGGATTGTTCATCCACGCGTTGACGCTGACCACGCAAAATGTGCCGACCACCCCCGCGACGCCCATCGGGACGAGCATCGCGAGGTGCCTGCGCGGCGGCATGCGGCCCCAACCGTAGAGGTAGATACCCAGGAAGATCGCTTCGATGAAGAACGAGAGCCCTTCGAAGGCGAACGGCAAGCCGAGCACGTCGCCGTAGCGACCCATCAGCCCCGGCCACAACAAGCCCATCTCGAAGCTGAGGACCGTTCCGGAGACCGCGCCGATGGCGAACAGGATCGCCGACACCGTCGCCCACCGCTTGGCCAGTCCCGAGGCGACGGGGTCGGCACGGACGATTCCCCGGCGATGCACGACGTAGATCATGGCGGGAAACGCCACGCCGAAACAGGCCAGCACGATATGCCAGCCCAGCGAGAAGGCCATCTGCTGGCGCGCGGGCAGCAGACCGGGCGGCTCCGGCGCGGACGCCTGGTACAGCGCGGCGAGCGTGCTCGACACCATCCCGGCCCCTTCCTGCGGTCGCACGGCCGCATGCCCGTGCTCGCATCCGGCCCTTTCCCGGGTTATCCCCCTTTTGCCTCGCCCCAACCAGCGAGGTCATGACCCTACGGTCCGGTCACCAGGTCAGAACGGGCTTGACGACCTTGCCGTCGCGCTGCTCCGCGAGCGCGGCATTGATATCGGTATGCGGGTACGTCGTCACGAGACGGTCGATGGGGAAGCATCCGGCGGCGTGCAGGTCCAGCAGGTGTGGAATGAAGGTCGCGGGCACCGCGTCGCCTTCGAGGCAACCGCGGATCCCTTTGCCGCCCAGCACGATATCCCGCAAGTCGATCTCCGGGACGCCGGTACCCAGGCCGACCGCGACCACGGTGCCACCGCGCGCGGCGCCGGCGGCCGCCGTGGCGAGCACACGCGACGATCCCGTGGTGTCGAGTGCGTGGGTCGCCCCGCCGTCGGTCAGCTTTCGCATCGCGGGCACGATGTCGTCGGCCGCAGGATCCAGGGCCGCGGTGGCGCCGAGTTCCAGCGCCAGCGCCCGCCGGAAGGGCGACGGCTCCACCACGACCAATTCGGCGACCTCGCTCGCCAGGGCCGCCAGCACGCCCGCCATCCCGACCGCGCCCACGCCGTAGACCGCGACGCGGGCGTCCGGGTCCGGTCGCAGTACATTGAGCACCGCTCCGGCGCCGGTCAGGAATCCACAGCCCAGTGGAGCCAGGATGGCCGGATCGACCTGCGTGTCGACGACCACCGTGTTGTCGGCGGTGGTCAACGCGTACGCGGCGAAGCTCGATTGACCGAAGAACCCGTCCAGCACGGCAGTTCCCGCGATGGTGACCCGGGAAGAGCGGTCCGCCCGGGCGCCGAACTGGTTCAGCTTCGCCGCCCGCACGCAATACGCCGGCCGTCCGGCCCGGCAGTTCCGGCACGTTCCGCAGTGCCGGAACGTCAACACGACGCGGTCACCGGGCCGCACACCGGTCACCGACGCGCCGACGGCCTCCACCACTCCGGCGCCTTCGTGCCCGAGCAGCACCGGACGGTCGGTGGCGCCCGCCGCCCGGGTGACCAGGTCGGTATGGCAGATCCCGGTGGCCTGGACCCGGACCAGGATCTCGTCGTCGCGCGGTTCATCGATCTCGACGGCTTCGACGGTGAACGGCGCGGCCGGGTCGCGCGAGAGCACCGCGGTGGTGGTCACCATCGCTCAGACCCGCTCGAGCAGGAAGTAGAAGTGCTCGCCGTGGGCCAGCACCACATCGGGCCTGCCGTTCATGATGCCCATCAGCGTGTTCTCGTCGAGCCATTTGAAGTGGTCGAAGACCGGCCGGCTGTCGTAGACCATGGTGGCGGTCACCTCGCCGCGGAACTCGATATTCCACAGCGTCGCCTCCCCGCCGCCGAGTTCGACGTTGGAGAACAGCGACCCGTCCTCGGCGCGGCAGATCAACGGCTTCGCGTCCAGCACGCTGTGGAACGTCTTGCCATACCAGCGACTGACCGAGAGCGCTTTGCGCAGCGGATGCTTGGTCGGAAACGCCGCCCCCTTCCATTCGCCCAGGATGTCCTCGGCGCGCGCGACGGGCAGGTCGGCCCACAGCGCATCCAACTCGGCCGCGGTCACCCCGGTCTCCCGCGCGGCGAGATCTCGCCAGTCGGTCCCTGTAGAGCCCATAACCATCCTCGTTCCCAGGTGCGGTTTCCAGAACCTTTTGGTTCGGAAACTCTATATCCGAACCAAAAGGTTCGGCAAGATAGGATTCGCCCATGCGCGCAGCAGGTCAGGCCACCCGGGAACGGATCCTCGTCGCGGCCAAAGCGGAGTTCGCCCAGTACGGCATCGCCGGCGCGCGCATCAATCGCATCGCCGAGGCGGCCAAGGCGAGCAAGGACCGGCTCTACGCGTACTTCGCGGGCAAAGACGAGTTGTACGCCGCGGTCACAGCGGAATGGGTCACCCAGACCACCGACGAAACCGCCCTCGACGCCGCGGACCTGCCCGGTTACGTCGGTCGGCTCTTCGACCACTACGTCACCCACCCCGACAACGCCCGCCTGCAGGCGTGGGCCGAGATCGAACAGACCCACATCCCCGCCGCCGAAGACGCCATCCGCCGGATCATCGCGGGAAAGCTCACCGAGATCCGGCGCGGGCAAGACCAAGGGCTGATCACGGCGGAATTCCTGCCCATCACCCTGATCGTCATGCTGACCGATCTGGCCCGTACCGCGGCCATGCACGCCACCCGCACCGACCATCACAACCGCACCGAACGCCGCGCCGCCACGGTCCTGGCCGCCCGTCGGCTGGTCAGCCCGGATGCGCCCCCGGCCGAAGACCCTCGTTAGTTGCCGAGGGCTTGCCGAGCCGACCCGCGAGATGGTGGGCTGATGGAAGCGTCACATGACTCCGGCCGGACGGTAAGCGCCGAGACGACGATGGAGAAACGCATGGACGAGATCGAACGCACACCGCGGCTCACGGCGTTCCCGCGCATCGACGACTACGGGTTCATCTCCGATTGCGAGGTCACCGCCCTGATCTCCCCCAGTGGAGCCATCGAGTGGATGTGTCTGCCCCGCATGGACTCTCCGAGCGTGTTCGCGGCGATCCTCGATCGATCCGCGGGCTCGTTCCGCTTCGCTCCCGCCGATTTCGTGGTGCCCACCGACCGTCGCTACATCCCGGGCACGATGGTCATGGAGACGAGCTGGCGCAGCGGCGATGGGTGGGCGACAGTGCGCGACGTGCTGCTGGTGGGGCCGTGGCGGCACCAGACACCGGGCCGGAGTGCGCATCGGCGCACCCCCACCGATTACGACGCCGAGCACATCCTGCTGCGCACGGTGCACTGCGAGACCGGCCAGATCCAGTTCGGGCTCGATTGTCAACCGGCCTTCGACTACGGCAGGTATCGCGCCCGATGGGACTATCTCGGCAGTTATCACCTCGCCCAGGCCAGTGCCGAGGGGACCGATCTACAACTGACGTTGAGCACCGACATGCGATTGGGATTGGAAGGCACGCACGCGGTCGCCCGGACGCTACTGAAGACAGGCGACACCCGGTTCTGCGCCCTGGCCTGGGGTAGTCGCGACGCCCCCTGCGATGCCGAGGAGGCCGAAGAGCGGCTGCTGCGGACGATCCACCATTGGCGGCACTGGCTTGCCGGCGGGCGGTTCCCGGATCACCCGTGGACCGCGGAACTCACCCGCAGCGCACTGACCCTCAAGGGATTGACCTTCGCCCCGACCGGCGCCGTCGCTGCCGCGGCCACCACCTCACTGCCCGAAACCCCTGGTGGAGAGCGAAACTGGGACTATCGCTATTCCTGGATCCGCGACTCCGCCTTCGCCCTGTGGGGCCTGTACACACTGGGCTTCAGCTGGGAGGCGAACGACTTCTTCTCCTACATCCTCGACTTGACCGAGGAAGCCCAGGACATGCAGATCGTCTACGGCATCGGCGGCGAAACCGATCTCACCGAACAGACCCTGCCCCACCTGCGTGGCTACGACAACGCCACGCCGGTGCGCATCGGCAACGAGGCATACCGGCAACGCCAGCACGACGTGTGGGGCGCGGCGCTGGACGCGGTCTACCTCTACGCCCGTCACCAAGATCAAATCGACGCCCGGGCCTGGCCGTTGCTCGGCCGTGCGGTCAAGAGCGCCCTCACCTACTGGCGCGAGCCCGACCATGGCATCTGGGAGGTTCGCGGGCAACCCCAGCACTTCACCTCCAGCAAGGTCATGTGCTGGGTCGCCGCCGATCGCGGCGCCCGGCTGGCCCGCATCCACCAGGATTCGGACCGGGCGCAGCGCTGGCAAAAGGCCGCCGACGAGATCCATGCCGACATCTGCGCACACGCCGTCGACTCCCGCCGGGTGTTCACCCAGTACTACGGCAGCACGGCACTGGACGCGTCGACCCTGCTCATCCCGCTGGTTCGTTTCCTGCCGCCCGATGACGAACGGGTACGCAACACCGTACTGGCCATCGCCGACGAACTGACCGAAGACGGCCTGGTCCTGCGATACCGCGTCGGTGAGACCGACGACGGATGCGCGGGCGAGGAGGGCGCTTTCACGATCTGCTCGTTCTGGCTGGTCTCGGCGCTCTCGGAGATCGGCGAGAAGCAACGAGCCAGACAACTGTGCGAGAAACTCCTCGGCTACGCGAGCCCGCTGGGCTTGTACGCCGAGGAGATCGATCCCCGGACCGGCCGCCACTGGGGCAACTACCCGCAGGCGTTCACCCACCTCGCCTTGATCAACGCCGTCATGCACGTCATCCAGGACGAACAGGCGATTCTGCGGCAGGCGCTCGGCGGTGAATCGATCGCCCCTCGCCTGGACGACGCCCCGCTCACCAGGGGGTATATCCACCGCTGACCGGCGATCCAGTCCAGCGAATCCCCCGCTACCCAGTACTGGGTGTTTGGCGTGCCACGGCCGGGGACGGGTCAGTACTATCACGTCGAACTGTTACCAGCACTAAGGATTTCATTGAACGGCTCGACGATAGCGATGCTCGGCATCGCCGCGACCGCGGCGCTCGGCATGACCGCCGCACCCGCGACCGCTGATCAAATGGCAGACAAATCTCGCGTCGTCGAGACCGAGGACGGCTGGGAGTTGCGGATCAGCAAAACCGCGGAAGACGTGCAGCGCGTACCCAATCTCGCCGCGACGCCGTTCAGCAGGGAAGGGTTCGTCACCTTGTCGGCGGCCGCCGATATCGGCGGCGACGGCCGGGAAGCGGTGAACTCCGGGACGTTGCAGCTGGGATATCAGATCGGCTGCCAGGCCGACGTGTCCAACGGCCTCACCGTGGGCCTGTCCGCGGCCATCGGCCCGAACGCCATGGTGACCGTGGCCCCCTCCCCCGGTCTCGCGGTCGGCGGCAGCGCGCTGGCCCTGCCGAACATGTCGACCACGATCAAGCCCGGCACCATCAACAGCATCACGCTCGGCACCAAACCGCTCGCGGGAGCGCATGGTTCGATCTCGGTCGACCAGATCCAGATCAAGATCGATGCGTGTGCGGGCGCGGTGAGCCTGCGCTCGTTCGCGATCGTGTCGATTTCCACGGCCACAGCCGACAATTCGGTCGCCGTCTACGGTGACCCGATATGGCTGTGATCCCCATGCGCCGTTGGATGGCACCGGTCGGCGTGTCGGTCTCGTTGATCATCGCCGCGGCCGGCGCCTCCGCCGAGCCGATCGTTCCCGCCGGTCCAGGATCCACCTGCGGCGAAGCACACAGCGCTCCCTCGTGCGGCGACGACAAGCCCGCCCCCGGCGGCCGCGGGCCCGCGGCGCAGGCACCGGCACTCCCACTCCAAATACTGGCGCCGCCACCTGGCCGATCGGCACCGAGTACGAATACACCGGCCGGTGCGCTGGTTCCTCCCGCGCCGGGACCGGCCGGGGCCACCCCGATCGTGCCCTCCAGGTAGCCGGGGAAGGGCTGGTCGTCGACCGGGATGGTCAGCCCTTATCGCAGGGCGGCAGGCAGGTCGGCCATCGGCGTGCGCCGCCAGGCCGTGAAGCGACACGCACAGGTCAGCTTCGCATCTCCGTACTCGACGCCGACACGGTCGCCGGTCGATCATTCTTCCGCGCCGCCACGATGACGAGTACCCCGGCGATCATCCCGACGAAGAACGGGGACGGCACCAGAAGGACGCCCCCTAGCGCGCACCATGCCACGAGGCCCCAGCCGATCCCGGCGGGCACGGGCACCCCACGCCCGGCGAGATGCCAGATCAGCGAACCCAACAGGATCAGCGGGACGGCGAAGCAACCCGGACCGGCCCAAAATGTGACCTTGTTCTGTAGCGACTCCGTCGTCTGTACCGCATCTCCGTCCGCGAGCGTGAGCGGGACGGCCGCCCATATCCCCCGATCGACCCAGCCGGTGATGTCCGCCCAGGCGGTGAGCGCCAGCAAGAACATGTGCCCGGTACCCAGTACGAGCATGATCGCGGCGGCCCAGCGGAGCGACCGTTTCCTGGTGTTCATCGTGACCTTCCGACGGCTGCTGCGCGGCACCTTTTGTACGGTGCCGTATAGATGATTTATACGGTAACGTATAGAATCAGCGCGATCAATGGAGGTGGCCAGATTCCAGCCGTGCCCCGCACCACACGAGCCCGCTGGGTCGAGGCGGGCCTCGAGGCCCTTGCCCGCGGAGGTCCCGAGGCCGTCCGCGTCGAGACGCTCGCCGCTGAACTCGGCGTTACGAAAGGCGGGTTCTACGGGTACTTCGACGGCCGTCCCGCGTTGCTCACGGCGATGCTCGACGAGTGGGAACGCCGGTGCACGACAGCGGTCATCGCCCAGACCGAGGCAGAGGGCGGCGACGCCGCCGAGCGGATCCGCCGCGCGGGACAACTGACCTTCGCGGAGGACCTACACCGCATCGATATCGCGGTGCGGGCTTGGGCACGCCACGACGAATCCGTCGCGGCGCGCCTGCGGCGTATCGACAACGAGCGAATGGACTTCCTGCGCACGATGTTCGGAGCTTTCGTCTCCGACCCCGACGAGATCGAAGCACGAAGCACCCTGACGTTCGCCCTCGCGATCGGCCGCCACTTCATCGTCGCCGACCACCCCGGGTACAGCAAACGCGAAGCCGTCCAGCTCGCCGGCGAATACCTTTTGCGTCCACCGCGGTGAAGGCCCCTGCCGAAAGGCCGCGTTCGATGAAGGCGGTTGCTGCCGGTAGCCGAATCCGATGCGCGGTCTCGGCCGTCCCCCGCGGCGGACCGCAGCGATGACGCACGCGACCGCTTCCCCGGAGCGGATGACGCAGGCCACCTCCGATGCGGCGGCGTCGGCGCTGCGACGTGCACGGTTCGAGACGCGCCGGGGCGAACGCCTTCACCCGGCGGCGCGCCCGATTTCGCACAGAGTCGCGAGGGCGTCCTCCAGCGTGCGGACGTAGGACACCTCGAGCGGCAGACGGACCGCGGACCAGCCCGGTCCGGCGACGAGCACCCGTCCCGCGGTCCGGCGCACAGCACAGATCGTTTCCGGTGTGGCGGTGGCGGGCACCTGTGACCAGAGCGTGAGCACGCACGGGCTGTCGTGGTGCGACAGGGCGTCGGTCAAGGCCGAGTCGGGCACCGCCGCGCCCAGCAACAACGCCACGACACCCCGCTCGGCCAGCGCGGCCCGCAGCACCTCCAGGGGCAGCACGTGGTACTCGCCCGCGGTACAGGAGAGCAGAATCGGCGGTTGGGAGCGCGGGCGCCGCACCGGCGGGAACATGCGGTGCAGGCCGGCGATCACCGCCCAGGACAGCAGATGCTCGACCTCGATCAGACCTCGGCCGCCGGCCTGCCCGGTGACGATCGTCGCCAATGCCGGACGGCACAGCCGGTTCCAGGTCGCGACGACACCGTCGTGTGCCAAACCGGCCATGACCTCGGTGAGCGCGAGATCGGGCTCGAGCTGTTCGGCCGCCGCCAAGAGGGGGCTGCGACCCACTGGCCCTCCCGGAGCTTCGGCGCGTGCTTGTCGTGCCGCACTGGCCGGTGTGACGCCGGCTCCGACGAGTTCGATCATGCGCCGCAAGGCGGCGATATCGGATTCGGAATAGCGACGGTGTGCGCCCGGCCGCTGTCTCGGCGGGCCGATCGCGTAGCGCTGGTTCCAGCTGCGCAGGGTGGCGATCGGAACGCCGAGCCTGGCCGCCACCGCGCCCACCGTGTAACGGGCGGATTGTTCGTCAACCATCGCCGCACCGCGTGGGCTGGTCACGGTTCGGAGTGCCGGGCGAGCCGTCAGGCCACGCACCCACGACGCCGCGGGCCGAGCGGCTGTCCGGCGGCCTCCGCATCAGCACGTCCTCCGCTCCTTTCGAACAATCGACCGATGCATCGATTTTGCATCATTAGAAGCGTAGTGTGAAGCCCGGTAAGCCAATGCTCCCGAAGGAGAACGTCATGAACCGACTCACCCTCACGCGATCGATCGGGTTGACGGCCGGTGCGGGCGCGGCATCACTGGGCCTGCTGTTCGCCGCACCCGCCGCCACCGCCGCCCCGGCGGGGTGCCCCGCTCCGGGCCTCGCGGCGACCCAGAACTCCGACGGTGGCGCCTCGTGCTCGGCGACCAGCGGCGCGGGCGGCGCCGCAGCCGCGTACGGCTTCGATGGAAAGGCCACCGCGGATGCCGCGCCGACCAGCCTCTCCCTGGCGATAGCGCAAAACGGCGGCGTCGCCACCTCGAACTCGGCGGCACTGTCCGGCCCCGCCGCGATCGCGCTCGGCCCCGGCGCGACGGTCACGACGACCGGCGCGCGCCCGGGGTTGTCGATCGGAATCGCAGGCCCCGGCGCGACGGTCTCGGTCACCGGCGTCTCGACCCCGACATGCAGCGGCGGTTTCGGCTTCGCGGGTGACTTTCAGACCTGGCAGGGCTGCTTCTCGCCTCGATAGTGCATCATTATGAGTAACATCGCTGAAGCAGCAATAGGCGCCCGAGGCGTACGAAGGGGATCGGGAATGAGCGTCGTGTCGTCCGAGCCGACATCGACCGATTCGGTCAGGGGATTTCCGGCGCTCGGTGCCGCGCCCTCTTTCTCGCTGTGGCGGGACGCGGTGCGCCGGGAAGTACTCGACGAGATCAGTGATTTTCTCGTGCGGGCGTGCCCTGCCGCGCTCACTCGCCTGGGTGCGCAAGATGTTCTGCGCCAATACGCCATGGGCGGCAAGTGTGTGCGGTCGACGTTCATGTACCTCGGCTGGCTGTGCGGAGCGCCGGATGACCCGGCAGCCCTGCGCGCGGCGGCCGGTCTGGAACTGCTGCACGCGTTCGCGCTGTTGCAGGACGACGTCATGGACCAGTCCGCGACGCGGCGCGGCGCCCCGTCCGCGCACGTCCGGTTCGCCGCGGCGCACCGCGGGACCGGTGCGCCCGGCTCCTCCGTCCGGTACGGCGAATCCGCCGCGACACTGCTCGGGGATATGTGCCTGGTGTGGGCCGAGCAGATGCTCCGGGAAAGCGGGCTCGCCGATTCCGTGCTCGCGCGGGTTCGGCCGCGCTACGACGGCATGCGGGTGGAGCTGGCGACCGGCCAGTTCGCGGATCTGCTCAATGACGCGCGCCTGGAGCCGGCGCTGGACTCCGTCCTGGCGATCGCACGAGCCAAATCCGGCAACTACACCGTGCGACGCCCCTTGGAGATGGGCGCCGCGATGGCCGGCTGCGGCGCGGCCGTGGTGGACGCCCTGGGCCGGTACGGCGCCGCGATCGGCGAGGCGTTCCAGTTGCGCGACGACGTTCTCGGCATCTTCGGGTCGCAGGCCGTGACCGGCAAACCCGCCGACAGCGACCTCGCCGAACGGACGGCGACCAGCGTTGTGGTCCTCGCGCGCGAACTGGCGACCTCGGCGGCGCGGGCCGAACTGTCGGATCTGTTGCGTCGGCCCCGGCTCGGTGCCGCCGAGATCGCCCGCGCCCGAACGCTGATCGCCGAATCCGGCGCCCCGGCGAGGATCGAGACGATGATCGCCGAGCTGGTCGACAGCGCACACGGCGCGCTGGACACCGCGAACTTTCCCACACCGATGCGGGCCGCCCTCGCGCACATGGCAGCCGCCTGCACCGAACGCGTCGCCTGACAGGAGGTCGAACCGATGCGCACCGTCGAAGGCGCCACCGATCGAATCGTGATCGTCGGGGCCGGCTTGGCGGGGTTGTCCGCAGCCCTGCACCTGGCCGGCCGATCACGCGAAGTGATCGTGGTGGAACGCGACTCGGTACCGGGCGGGCGAGCCGGGCACGCGGAGGTCGGGGGCTACCGGTTCGACACCGGCCCGACGGTCCTCACCATGCCGGACATCGTCGAGAGCGTCTTCGCCGCCGCCGGAGCGCGGGCTGCCGACCATGTGCGGCTGACACCCGTGGAACCTGCGTACCGGGCGCATTTCGCCGAGGGCCGGACGCTGGAGGTGCACACCGACGCCGAGCGGATGCAGGAGGAGATCCGCCGGTTCGCCGGAGCCGGCGAGGCTGACGGGTATCGCCGTCTGCGGCACTGGCTGACGCGGTTGTATCGCGCGGAGATGGACCGGTTCATCTCGGCGAATTTCGATTCGCCGCTGTCGATGGCGACTCCCGCACTGGCCCGGCTGCTCGCCGCGGGCGGTTTCGGGCGGTGGGATGCCGCTGTCCGGCGCTACATCCGCGACCCGGACCTGCGGCGTGTCTTCACCTTTCAATCGCTGTACGCGGGCGTCGCGCCCAGCCGGGCGTTGGCGGCCTACGCGGTGATCGCCTACATGGACACCGTCGGCGGGGTGTTCTTCCCGCGCGGCGGCATGCGTGCGCTTCCGGATGCGCTGGCGAGCGCGGCGACAAATGCCGGTGTTCGCTTCCGCTACGACACCTCGGTCACCGCCCTGGACCGCGCGGGCTCACGGATCACCGGCGTGCTCACCCAGGACGGCGACCGAATCCCCTGCGACGCAGTGGTCTTGACTACCGAACTGCACGAGGCGTACCGCCTCGTCGCGCGGGCGCCGCGGCGCCCGGTTCCGCTGACCTCCGCGCCGTCGGCGCTGATCGCCCATCTCGCGTGCGCGCCCACGGCCGGAATCGCGCATCACAGCCTGCTGTTCGGGGCCGCCTGGGAGGAATCGTTCGACGACATCATCGTGCGCGGACAGGTGATGCGCGATCCTTCGCTGCTGGTCACCCGCCCTACCGCGACCGATCCGGCTACGGCTCCGGCAGGACGGGACCTGCTGTCGGTCCTCGCGCCGGTGCCGAACCTCGAACGCCGCCGGATCGATTGGCAGCGAGCGGGCACCGGCTACGCCGACCAGATCCTGACGATCGCTCAGCAACGACTCGGCGCGCGACTCGGCGATGTCGAGGTCCTGCGCATCGACACGCCCGCCGACTGGGCGCGGCGCGGCATGCGCGCGGGAAGCCCGTTCGCGCTCGCGCACACGTTCACCCAAACCGGTCCGTTCCGACCGGCCAACATGATCCGCGGTATCGACAACGTCGTCTTGGCCGGGGGCTCGACCGTGCCGGGAGTGGGGATTCCGCCGGTGCTGATCTCCGGGCGGCTCGCCGCGGATCGCGTCACCGGCCTCGAGCCGCAAAAACACCGGCGCACCGTACCCGTGCGAGCCGCGCTCAGCACCAGCCGAATTGATCGATGACAGTGATCGGAGCCGAGATGACCCGCACCGCCCCCGAAACCGGAATCAGCGGCCCGGCTTTGCACCGGTCCTACCGGTACTGTCGACAGCTCAACGCACGCCACGGCAAGACCTTCTTCCTGGCGACCCGATTGCTCGCGCCCGATCAACGCCCGGCAGTGCACGCCCTGTACGGATTCGCGCGCCGAGCCGACGACATCCTCGATGAGTTCGACCCGCGTCGCGAACCCGCCGAAAGGGCCCGGCAACTGGACGCACTCGCTGTGCACTTCCGCGATCGTGACGCCGACGCCGACGCCGTGCTTCCCGCGATTCTCGACACCGCCGATCGCTATCGCATTCCAGCGGCCCTGTTCGACGCCTTCCTCTCCTCGATGCGGATGGATCTGACGGTGACCGACTATCCCGACCGCGCCGCACTCGACACCTATATCTACGGTTCGGCCGAAGTCATCGGTTTGCAGTTGCTCCCGGTCTTGGGCGCAACCTGCGCCGACGACGCCGCACCCCATGCCGCCGCGCTCGGTAAGGCGTTCCAACTGACCAACTTCCTGCGGGACGTCGCCGAAGACCTGATGCGTGGCCGGGTCTACCTGCCCACCGAAGAACTGGCCGCGTTCGGCGTCGACCGAGATCTCCTGCGCTGGTGCCTCACACGCCGGCGCACCGAGCCGCGAGTCCGCGAAGCCTTGGCGGCGCAGCACGCGATCACCCGCGATATCTACCGTTTCGCGCACGCCGGAATCGCTCTGCTGCACCCTCGTTCCCGCCCGTGCGTCACGACGGCCGCCACGCTGTACGCGGAGATTCTCGACCGCATCGAGGACAGCGATTTCGCGGTGTTCGACCGCCGCGCCACGGTGCCGAACCGGAGGCGCGCGCAGGTCGGCGCGACCGGCCTGGTCAAGGCCTGGTGGGCACGCCGCGTGGAGCGGTGATCGTTTCGGCGCGCAGGCGGCCGGGTCCTGCGATAGCGTGCCGCGACGAATCCGGAGCGCCGTGAGCAGCCGGGGTTTTCGTCATCGCGGGCGCGGCGGCGCGGCGTCAGTATCCTGATGTCGTGATTACGCTCAGAAAAGAAGACGGTGCCGCGGACCTCGCGGGGATCACGAAGTTGAGTGTGGGGGTGAGCTGGGATCCGTCCTCCGGCACGAGCGGCGGCGCACTCGGCTGGGCGCGCCGCAAACGCGGTGTCGACCTGGATCTGGTCGCCGTTCTCATGCAGGGCAGCGAACCGGTGCGCTTCGCGGGACTCGATTCGCTCGACCCACTGGGCAACGGCTCGGTCGCGCATACCGGCGACGAGCAGACCGGCGCCGCCTCCGGCGACGACGAGACCATCCACGTCACCTTCGCCGACGTCCCCACCGCGATCGACGCCATCATCTTCGTCGCCGCCGCCTTCAAGAAGGGCAGTTCGTTCGACAAGGCCAACAACATCTCCTTCAAGGTCTACGACGCCACCGGCGGCAACAGCCAGCAGGTCGCCGACATCTGGCCCTCACTGCTCGGCACCGACAACGCCAATGCGGTGGCCCGCGCCTTCCGCAACGGCGACCAATGGCAGCTCGAAGTCCTCAACCGCCAAGGCAAGATCAAACAAGGTGACATGCAGGCACTTTTGCGCTTCGCCATGCAATAGCGACGGCGAACCAGGGGCCGGGATCGTCCGCGTCTCCGAATCGCGCTGATACGCGGATTCCGCCACTCGGTGGACTGCCCCAGTTACTCTGGGCCAATGCGATCTCGGTTCCGTCGGTACGTCCTGGCCGCGCTCGCCGGCGCGGCATCCACGCTGCTGCTCGCCACGCAATCGCCGGCCACCCCGCCCGTACAGCCGGTGGCCGGCCTACCGGCACTGGGCGGGAATTTCCTCTGGGGCGTATCGACTTCTGGTTTCCAGTCCGAAGGCCATGCGCCCGACAGCAATTGGACGCGGTACATCGGGGCCACCCCCGGCTACGACGGCCTGGGCGATTCGGTCGACTTCTACGGCCGATACGCGTCGGACATCCAGCTCGCCGCGGACCTCGGCGCGCGGGTTTTCCGGATCGGAATCGAGTGGGCCCGACTGCAACCCGCGCCGGGAGTCTGGGACGACGCCGCATTCCGCTTCTACGACTCCGTCATCGGCGCCGTCGAGCAGGCCGGGATGCGACCCATGATCACGCTCGATCACTGGGTGTATCCCGGCTGGGCCGCCGACCGAGGGGGCTGGCGCAACCCGCGCATGGTCGACGACTGGCTGGCCAACATGCGCGCCGTCGTCGACCGCTATGCCTCCCGCAACCCGTTGTGGGTGACCGTGAACGAGCCCGTGGCCTACATCGTGCACGAGGTCCGCCGGGGCGCCGCGGACTCCGGCGAGATGCTGGAGCGGGTCGCACAGGTACACAACGCCGCCTACGACTACATCCATCAGAGGCAGCCGGGTGCGCAGGTGACCAGCAATGTGGGCTACGTCGCCGGCTCGGAGGCGCAGGTCAACGGCCCGCTCATCGATCGCATCGCCGATCGCCTCGACTACGTCGGCGTCGACTACTACTTCGCCTACGATCCGGCGCAGTCGCTGATCGAGTCCATCGCGCGAGCCAGCGGTTCGGCCATGCCCAACCTGCCCGGACCGCAGATCTGGGACCTGCCGTTGCGCACGGAGGGCATCTACTATGCGCTGCAATACTATTCGCGCCGGTTGCCGGGTAAACCGCTCTACATCGTCGAGAACGGGATGCCCACCGAGAACGGCCGCCCCCGCGCCGACGGTTACACCCGCAGCGATCACCTCCGCGACACCGTCTACTGGATCCAGCGCGCCGCGGCCGACGGCATGAACATCATGGGATACAACTACTGGAGCCTCACCGACAACTACGAATGGGGCAGCTACACACCGCGATTCGGGCTCTACACCGTGGACGTGCGCACCGACCCCGGCCTCACCCGCCGCCCCACCGACGCCGTCGGCACCTACACGCAGGTGATCGCCGGGGGCGGAGTCCCCGGCGACTACCGGCCCACCCGCGGCCCGGCCATCTGCGTGTTCGTCGATCCACCCGCCAGCTGCCTGTCCCCAGTAGCGGAGCGGTAGCAGTCACGGCGCCGGTGTCCAGGATCTTGGACACCGGCGCGCTCGCTCGCGTCATAGCCTGGCTCGAGTGCTGACCGGGCGATCGGTCCGGCACTCCCCCCGGAATGGAGAAGTGCTCGCTATGCCGACTGCTGAAATGAGTTCTTTCGACCGCGAACGACCCGCCATCAGACGCTGGGTACCGGTGGCCGATCCGCATCCGTACACCCTCGACGACCTGCACATCGCCGCCCGGGTACTGGGCTTCCCCGACGCCCGCACCCTGGTCGACAGCCTTCTCGAACTCAGCGCGCTGCCCCGCAGCGGCGAGGAATAGCCGGATCAGCGGTCATGGCGTGCGCCATTTCTCGTCGGTCAGCATGCTGCTCGCCTGCGGGCCCATCAAAAGCATGCCGCCGTCCACGACGTAGGACGCGCCGGTGACATAGCTTGCCTCCGGTCCGGCCAGGAACGCCACCACTGCGGCGACTTCTTTGGCGTGACCGGTTCGCCCCAGGGGTACGCCGGGGCGGGACTGCTCACGCGGATCGACGTCTTCCTGACCGGTCATCGGTGTCGAGATCTCGCCCGGCGCGACCGAATTCACGGTGATGTCGTATTCGGCGAGTTCCTGCGCCAGGACTTTCGTCAGCGCTCCCAGACCCGCTTTGGCCGCGCAATACGGCGCGGCGCCGACGCGCGGCGCGTGCTCGTGCACGCTGGTGATGTTGATGATCCGGCCACCGCTGCCCGCGGCGATCATGTGCTCGGCGGCGCGCTGGGCGCACAGGAACGCGCCGTCGAGGTCGACCGACAGCACGTGCCGCCAGGTGTCGAAGTCCATCTCCATCACCTTCTGAGCCGACCCGGTACCTGCGCAGTTCACCAGCACATCGAGGCCACCGAGTTCGTCGGCGAGTTCGTCGACGACCGACGCGGCGGACGGCAGGTTCGCCAGGTCGAGGCGGCGCACGGCGGCGGTTCTCCCCTGTTCGCGCACTTGCGCCGCGGTGTCCTCCGCGCCGCGCCGGTCGCTGTGGAAGGTCAGACCGACGTCGGTCCCGCCCGCGGCGAGCGCGACCGCGATCGCCGCACCGATCCCGGAGTCTCCCCCGGTCACCACGGCTCGCCGCGGAGCGCCTGCTCGATCTTCCGGAAGTGGAGCTGTAGTAGCCATGCTCCGCGACTACCCGGCCGGGCACCGACCACACCCGCGGTCGCGGCCACCCCTGGCCGCCGTCGGAACACGCGACGTTACGACTTTCGATTCCGGGTACCCGACCTGCAGCGAACCGAGAGGAGAGCGTGACGATGGCTGCGGAGGCCCCTTGGTGGCGCGACGCCGTGATCTACGAGATCTACATCCGAAGCTTCTGCGACGGTAACGGCGACGGTGTCGGCGATATCGCCGGCATCCGGTCTCGGCTGCCCTATCTCCGCGACCTCGGGGTGGACGCGATATGGATAACTCCCTGGTACCCGTCGCCGATGGCGGACGGAGGCTACGACGTCGCGGACTACCGCGACATCGATCCGCGCTTCGGCACGCTGGCGGACGCGCAAGCGTTGATCGAAGAAGCGCACGCGCACGGCCTGCGCGTCATTGTGGACCTGGTCCCCAATCACACCTCGGATCGGCACCCCTGGTTCGGGGAGGCGCTCGCGGCCGGGCCGGGTTCGCCGGAGCGAGCCCGCTACCTGTTCCGGGACGGCGCGCCCTCCGGCGGTCCGCCCAACAATTGGCGAAGCGTGTTCGGCGGCCCGGCGTGGACTCGGGTGACGGACGGGCAGTGGTATCTGCACCTGTTCGACGTCCACCAGCCGGATCTGGATTGGGCGCATCCGGATGTCCGTGCCGAATTCGAGTCGATCCTGCGTTTCTGGCTGGATCGAGGCGTGGACGGCTTCCGCGTCGACGTGGCCCACGGGCTGGTCAAACACGCCGATCTGCCGGATATCGAGACCGATCACGAGGACATCTTGGAACCGCCGGATCGGACCGGCCACCCGCACTGGGACCGGCCGGAAGTGCACGAAATCTACCGCGGCTGGCGCGAGATCGCGGATTCCTACGGGCCGGATCGCGTCTTCGTCGCCGAAGCGTGGGTGGCCAAACCCGAGCGCCTCGCCTGCTATGTGCGTCCGGACGAACTGCACACGGCGTTCAACTTCGATTTCCTGCGGTGCTCCTGGAATGCCGCCGCGCTGCGGGCCGTGGTCGATTGCACGACCGAAGCGCTGGAGGCGGTCGGGGCCCCACCGACCTGGGTGCTGTCCAACCACGACATCACCAGGCACGTGACCCGCTACGGCCGGGCGTCCACCCGCGGTGGCGGTTCGCAACACGAACCGCACGGCCCTGTCGACGTGGCGCGGGGGCGGCGGCGCGCCAGGGCGGCGTTGCTGCTGATGCTCGCGCTCCCCGGCAGCGCGTACCTCTATCAGGGGGAGGAACTCGGCTTGGAGGAGGTCGAGGATCTTCCCGCGGAGGTGCTCGAGGACCCGACCTGGGAGCGCTCGGGCCACACGGTGCGCGGCCGCGACGGGTGCCGCGTCCCACTGCCGTGGAGCGGGTTCCGGCCCCCCTTCGGGTTCGGTCCGGACGGCACGCCCCCCTGGCTGCCACAGCCCCGGCGCTGGGTGTCATCGACAGCCGAACTCCAGATGCGGGAACAGGATTCGATACTGGATCTCTACCACAGGGCGCTGCGTCTGCGCCGCGACCATCCCGCGCTCGGGGAAGGCGCTTGGTCGTGGTTGCCCAGCGCGACAGGGGTGCTGGCCCTCCATCGCTCCCCCGGCCTGGTCTGCGTGGTGAACATTTCGAGCGCGCCGATCGCGCTGCCCCGGCACGAGCGGGTCTTGCTGTCCACCGAGCCTCGGACGTCGGACACCCTGCCCGCCGACGGCGCGGCTTGGCTCGAGGTCACCGACCACCAAGACGCCCCGGCGATGGTCCGGAACGGGTTCGAGCGGGGCCGCGTATGAAGGTGGTCGTCACCGGCGCCAGCGGCAATGTGGGGACGGCGTTGCTGCGCGCGTTGCGGGCCGATGGTTGCGAGATCGTCGGAATCGCTCGCCGCATCCCGACCGCGCACGCGAACCGTATTCATCGGTGCGGTGGGTGTCCTGCGATATCGGGCTCGCCGGTTCGGTCGAGACCCTGCGTGCCGCCTGCGCCGGTGCCGATGTCCTCGTTCACCTGGCATGGGCGATCCATCCGCGTCGCGGTGATCCGCCGATGCGGCGGACCAACTCGATCGGCACCGACAACGTGCTGCGCGCCGTGGCGGAGGCGGCAGTGCCGCAGCTCATCGCCGCGTCTTCGTGCGCCGCCTACACCTCCGCCGAACGCTGGCGGCGGGTATCGGAAGGATGGCGGCTGTCGGGAGTGCCCGGCAGTGCCTACAGCGTGTCCAAGGCGGAGTTGGAGGCGAAGCTGGACCGCTTCGAGGCGAGCCACCCCGAAACGCGCACTGCGCGTATTCGCCCGTGCGGCATAGCCCAGGCCGAGTCCGCCGCCGAATTGGCGGACTGGATTCTGCCGCCGTGGCTGCCGCGGTGGCTGCTCGGCCGACGCCTGTTGCCCGTGCCGCTGTGGCGCGATTTCCGGCTGCAGCTGGTGCACAGCTCGGACGTGGCTTCCGCGATCGGGCGCATCGCGCACCAACGGGCGGGGGGAGCGTTCAACCTCGCCGCCGAACCGTGCCTGGGCGCGGACGCGCTCGCGGCGGCATTCGGGGGTTTCCGCCTGCCGGCGCCCCGGCGGGTACTCGACGCCGCCGCCTGGACGGGATGGCGCACCGGCCTCCTGCCCCTGCACCCGGCGTGGCTGACCCTCGCCGACCGCGCGTGCCTGATCGACTCCTCGGCGGCGCGACGGCAACTCGGCTGGGCGCCGCGCTTCGGCGCGCACGAGATCTGCGCGGAACTGGTATCCGCGATGCGTACCGGGCAGACCGGTCACAGCGCACCGCTCGCGCCCTCCCGGCGGATGCGGATCGGACGCCCGTCTCACCAAAGTCAGCGGCCGCGCGGCCGCTAGCGACGTCACCGCCCGGGACCGAAAGCGACGGAGTGTTATCCCCTTTCCACCGCTCGTGTCGTTGCGAACGACCGGGTCCCGGAACCCGTATCGTCGCCAGCGAACACGTAACGCATCTCTTGCTCGTCCTGCGCTGGATCAGGCACTGGAAGCCATTTCGAACAGCCGACCCGTACTGGTAAGGAGAGCGATGTTCACACACAACAAGGATTTGCAATTCGAAGTTCGCGTGGACCGGCCGGATCCGCGTTTCGCGACTCTGCTGCAAGAGCAGTTCGGCGGCGCCAACGGCGAATTGAAGGCCGCCATGCAGTATTTCAATCAGGCGTTCCTGCTGCGCGGTAAGCATCCGAAAACCTACGACCTGTTCATGGACATCGCCACCGAGGAACTCAGTCACCTCGAGATCGTCGGCGCCATGATCACCATGCTGCTCGACGGGCTCAACGACGATCTGAAGCAAGCCAACGAGCGGTGCGACTGGATGCCGATGGTGTCCACGTCCGACGGACGTGACCAGGTGATCCATCAGGTCGCGGCCAATCCGTTGTACTTCGCGCTGAGCGGCGGCGGGCCCGTGGTCACGAACGCCGCGGGCGTGCCGTGGTCGGGTTCCTACGTCGACGCCAACGGGGAACCCTCGGTCGACCTGCGCAGCAACCTCGCGGCGGAGTCTCGCGCCAAGATCGTCTACGAGTATCTCAAGCAATTCACCGACGATCCCGGTGTGCAGGACACGCTTTCGTTCTTGATGACCCGCGAGATCGCGCACTTCCAGCAGTTCACCGCGGCGCTGAACGAATTGCCGGTCAACTTCCCGCCGGGAGCACTGCCCGGAGACGACCGGTTCCAGAATGTCGCGTTCAACATGTCCAACGGCGCCGCGAGCGCCCGCGGCCCCTGGAACGAAGGACAGGGACCGTGGCCCGCGGGCACGGAATGGCGCTACATCGATAATCCGGTCACCGAATGGCTCGACTCCGACGAGCGAGTCAATCACGGCGCCGAGACCAACCCGGAAGGCGAGCCCGCGGTCCGAGGCACCAAGCCGTTCACCCACGAACTGCACATCCCGGACTGACCTGCGATATGCCCGACGGGCGGTCGGGCGTCCGACGACGCGGCGCGCGGCACCTCGGGGCCGCGCGCCGCGGGCATTCACGTCGGGATCAGTGCCTCGGCCTGCTGATCATGTCTTTGGCTCGGTCCATCATCGCCGCGAACGGACCGACCAGCACGTTCGCGGTGGCCGATTCCACGCCGGGATGCGGCCGGGTCGGCGCCATCGTCTCGGCGAGTTCGACCGTCTTACGCAATCGCCGCAGGGCTTCGTCGTCGAGTTCCTCGCGCAGCCGAGTGAATTCCTCGCGTTCTTCGTGGTCGGCATGCGCCAGTACCGCTGCACGCAACTTCGCCAGCCGCACCTGGAATTCCATCGAGCTGATGTCGAGCGATTCCATCTCGGCGAGCTGTTTTTTCGCCTTGTTCTCCTCTTCCAGCCGTGCGTCGACGATGGACGCGCCATCACCGATCTCACGCCGGGCGCGCGGGTGGATGATCTCTTCTTCGGCGGTCTCGTGCACGGCGAGCAGGCGCCGCAGTTCGAAGAACTTGCTCTCCCGCTCCACGGGGTCGGAGGTGTCGGCGGTCTCGATGAACAGTTGCTTGATCCGGCCGTGCTGATGGATGAGGAAATCGATCGCGTCGGTGGTGGAGTCGATCGTGGTTGCCATAGTTGATCTCCCCTCGGGCTCTCGAGTCGGGCTGACGAACTACGTCCGTCGCGGCGGTACCCGGCAGCGAGCACGCGAAACCGCGGGCCCGGCCGGTCAGTTGCTGGTGGTGCCCGTGATGGGAGCGGGATAGACCGAGGTCGGCACGCTATGGCGCCACGGGCGATGGATCTCCGAACCCGGCAGCGAAGCCAGTTCCGGGATCCAGCGCCGCACATAGTTACCGTGCGGGTCGTAGCGTTCGGCCGTGCCGAGGGCTCCCCGGTACAGACGCCCCGCCTGCTGCCAGGTGCAGCGGTCGCTCGCTGCGTCGGCATCGAGCAGCCATCGCCGGAAATGGTCGGCGCCGACTCGCCAGTCCACCCGCAGCGTCGTGGTGAGAAAACTGGCGGCGATCACCCGGGCGCGTTCCGGCATCCATCCCTGTGCGGCCAATTGCCGCATGCCCGCGTCGACGATCGGGTATCCGGTACGGCCGTCGCACCAGGCACGGGCCGCGATCGGATCGTGCGCCCGCCGATCACGCGGGCGGTCACCGGACCGCGCGATGCCGGCGCGGGCGGCGAGGAACTGGAGCCGGAAATCGCGCCGGGCGAGCAGACGGACGAAGGCGCGTCCGTCCGCCGTCGCCATGTCGGTGCGATACACCATCTCCGCCGCGGACAGGCAACCGAAATGCAGGTAGGGCGACAGCCGGGAACATCCCTCCCGCGTGAGGTCGCCGCTGGAGGGGTCGCGTGGTTGTTTCCGGTCGGCGGTGCAGCCCCGCCACAGCGCGCGACCCGTGATCTCGCCGCCGACGGCCAGTTGCGGTGAGACAGCGGCGTCGCCGAGTTCGTCGAACTTCGGTACGGGATCACTGTCGACGCGCGGGACGATCAACTCGGTGGGCGTGTCCAGCGGACGCCGCTTGGGAACCTCCAGCCACCGGCGAAAGTAGGTAGCGAAGTCCGGAACCGGGTCGTTCGGTCCGCGCGAGGCGCAATCGAACGGATCGACGGCCGTGAGGGTGGCGGAATGGGTGTGCAGTAGGCAACTGCGTCGCGCCAGCCGTTCACGCAGCGCTCGTGCTCGGCACCGGCCGTACCAGGTGGCGTCGTCGGCGATGTGGACGCTGTCGGCGTGCACCTGTGCCGCCACCCGATCCACCGCGTCGACGTAGTCACCATGCCGGATCACCAGTTGCCCTCCGGCGCAGCGCAGTTCGGCATCCAGTTCGGCCAGCGCGGCGGAGAGAAAGCGCAGCTGATTCCCGGCCGGGTGGGCACTGCCGACGATCCGGTCGTCGACGACGAAGAGCGGAACCACCCCGGCACCCTCGCGCACCGCGGCCAGTAGGGCTGGATTGTCGTGCACGCGCAGGTCACGCGTGAAAAGTGCGATTGTTACGGCCATTCGATGGTCATTTTCGACGACAGGCATCCGTCGCGATCGACGACGGCGGTATCGGACATTCGGCTGCGGCCACGCGGATGCGGGCAGGTATCGGGGTAAAATTATTTACGCCAATGCTGAGGGACGGTGACTGTCGTGTCAAGCCGGCGACGCGGTCGCCTCAGCGTTCGCGGAAGAGATCGGTGAGCCAGGGTTCCAGGTCGGCGCTGAGCGCGGGCAGATCCGGTGCGTCCGACTCGTCGAGCGCGTCGGCGGTGAGTTGGCGAACGGCGTAGACCACGCCCATGTAAGCCGTGACGGACAGCAATGGTTGCCGATTGCCGGTCGCGGCCTGCACCAGACCGCGAATGAACTCGGCGAACAGCCGGATCGAGCGCCGTCTGCGCCGCCGCACCGCGGGCCCGAGCGCGTCGATCTCCACCTGGTAGGCGCGAGCGACGACCAGGTCGTTCTGCAGGGAGCGAAGGTACCGACCGAGCGCGTCGGCGACGATGAACCGGCGGTCTCGGCCCCTGATGTCAGCGCCGGTCAGTTGGGTCAGCAGCACCTGGATGAAGCGGTCGTATCCCGCGAAGACACATTCGTCCTTGTTGGCGAACGCGTCGTAGAAGGCCGCCAGCGAGACGCCGGCCCGCTTCGCGACGTCGGTGGGCCCGAATCCGGCGTAACCGCGAGCGGCGAGCAATTCGGTGACCGCGGCCAGCAGCCGTTCCCGCTGGGCGGCCATCACCTGTTCGCGCCCCAGATTGTGCCGACCGCGCGGCAATGCCGCCGGAAGCGTGAAGAACACTCCGTCTCGCACCGGAACGATCGGTGCGTCGGCGTCGGCAGGCGCGGCGGACACCTCTGCAGACTACCGAGCCGGCCGCGGCCACGCGCCCGGGCCGCTGCGACCGATGCCGGTCGCGTCCGACTCCGCTCCCGGCGGTGCTGCGATCGACCGCTCGACCGCCGATGGGACGGGACGCCCCCGGCCGTCACCTCGGACGTGGCCCGGAACCGATGGCTGTCCCGGGCCACGCGCAGCGGTCAGCCGAGCGGCAACTCCAGGCAGGAGGGAGCGCCATCCGGGGAACTGATGGTGATCCGTGCGCCGACACTGTTGGCGCTGGAATAGAAGGGATCCAGGCCGTCGATGACCAGCATCAACCGGTGACCGTCCGGCACGTCATAGGCGGCCGCCTGCAACTCCCACGAGACGGTGGCGGGCAGGTCCGACTCGATGGTCTTCGGCTCGTGCGTGACGATCGTCGCCGAACCGTCCTCGTCGACATCGAGCAGGTAGGCCACCACGGTCGCCGATCCGTCGGTGCTGTCCACGGTCACCTGCAGCCGGGGGATCCCGCGAATCTGCCGCGCTACACCATCGCGCGCCGCGAGTAGCGGCCCCGTCGACCAGACCAGGGCGTGGGTGCGGTCGATCTCGGCGGTCCGGTAGATCTTCGGGTTGCCCGCCCACTCCTCCTGGCCGGTCACCATGAGCTTGTCCATGGCGACGACCTCGGGCTGCTCGCCCACGATGAAACTGCGTTCCCATCCGGAAGCGACGTCGGGGCTCAGCGCGCCGTCCCCGCCCTCGCGCTCATCGGTCAGGGCCAGTGATTCGCCGTCGGTCGTGACGTCGGCCCACGACGCCTTCTCCTCGCGGCGCGCCGGTTCGATGATCACGTTCTGATCGTTCCCGGAGGCCGGCGTGGTCACGTAGGTGAACATGACCTGATTGCTGATCTCCGGCCACCCGTCGACACCGTTCTGCTCGTCCTTGAGGTAGTGATCGAGCCAGGCGTACGCCTCGAGCAGCGGCACGTTCGGCCCGGCCCCGGCCGCGGGCGGAGCGATCAAGCCGGGCCCTTCCGGCGCGGCATGGTCGCCGATCCACATGTTCAACCGTTTCCGGCCCGGGATCTTCTCGAAGGTCTCCAGAACCTGGTTGACCGGGAAAAGGCCCTCGTGCCAGGTGTTCGAGAAGAAGGTCGGAACCTTGAGGGAACCGACATAACTTTCCGGAGCGCGTTCGGTGCCCCAATCGACCACCGGGTCCATGTCGTCGCCCTCGGCGAATTTCGCCAGGATCTCCAGCGCCTCTTCGTCGAACTTGTCCTCTTTGGCTCCGCCGGTCAACCCGATCAGCGCTTCGACCGCCCTGAGGTGGCGGGTACCGTTGTCGTACATGCTCGTGGCGAGGTTGCCCCAGGTACTCAGGGCGACGACGACGTTCACTCGGGGGTCGTGCGCGGCCACGATCTGGCTGATGCCCGAGCCGTACGACTCGCCCATGAAGGCGACGCGGCTGGGGGCGAGCTCATCGATCGCGTAAGTCAGCACCGTCGAGCCGTCCACCCGGTCCCGCGGACCGGCCACGTCGACCGTGCCTTCGGACGTGCCGAACCACGGTATGTTCGTCCCCGGCAGGGCGGACAAGCCGATGCCGCGTGGGGTGTACGCCAGCACGTGATAACCCTTGGACGCCAGCACGAGGTAGGCGTACTCGAACAACGGCCACCCGAACGGCGTCCATCCGGCGGGAACGACCACCAGCGGGCACGGCCGGGTGGTGGTCTGCCGCAGCATGTGCGCCGAGAGCCCGATTCCCCCCGACGCCTCGATGCGGGGAAACGACGGCACGGCAACGTTCAGTGCCCGGCTCACCAGGTCCGCCACGTCGTCGGGCACCAGCCCCTCGCCACTGCGGTTCCGCACCGCGGTCACCAGGTTCGATGCGAACTGCACTGCTTCCGGGCGCACCTGCCCCCGAGCGTCCCAAGCTCCCTCGACGGCGATCCGCGAGAGCTGCTCGGACGTGGTCCCGACGATCGGATCTCCTTGCGACATAGACGTCATCGATCCTTCCGTGCCAGTTTGCTGCGAATTTGCGGACCGCAGCAGCGTGACATGGCATGTGATCAGTTGTCCCAGGAATCGCCGATGCGTTCCTCGTTCGCAACAGGCCGATTGACCTGCGGAAACGTTGCAAGATTCGACGACCCGGCCGCAAGTGGGCCTGCTTCGCCCCGCTACCGTGGGCTACCGGTCTCGGCCATTCGGCGAACCCGGAGCGCCGAATCCGTCGCGGGCCGCGCCGCACACTGCTAGCTTCCGGGCCGTGGATGACTTCTCACGCTCCTGGACAGCGTTGCGCACGGCGGTCGCCGACCTTTCGGACGAGGATTTCGCGCAGCCGTCCGGCTGCACCGGCTGGCTCGTGCGAGACCTGGTGTGCCATCTGATCATCGACGCCCAGGACATCCTGATCACCCTCGTGACCCCTGCCGAAGCCGAACCGACGCGCGACGCGGTGACCTACTGGGAGGTGGCCGATACGGCGCCGACCGGCGACGACCCGCTCGACGCGCTGATCGTGCGGCTGGCCGCGGCGTACCGGGAGCCGCGGTTGCTGAAAATTCACTTCGAGGACGTCGGCGCGGCCGCCGGGCGCGCGGCCCGCCTCGCCGACCCCGACCTGCGGGTCGGCACCCGCGATGAGGTCCTCACCGCGGGCGACTACCTGTGCGCGTACGTCCTGGAGAGCACCTTGCACCACCTCGACCTGATCGCGCACCTCTCCGGCGCGACCGAGCCGCCCGCGCAGGGTCTCGGCCGGTCACGCGAGATGCTGGAGAAGATCGCCGGGGCCGCGTTCCCCCTCGCGTTCTCCGACACCGACGCGCTGCTGATCGGCACCGGTCGACGGGCGCCGACCGAGACGGAGAAGGCCGAACTGGACGAGCTGGCCGCGCGGCTCCCTTTCGTCCTCGGGTGAGCGCTACCGCGCTCCGCCACCCAGTTTGACCGGCACGGACAGCGGACCGATGGTGAAGAAGGACGGCGAGTACGGGATATCGGCGGGGTCGATGGCGAGCTCGAGGTCCGGCAGCCTCCGGTAGAGCGAGGCGAGCGCGAGCCTGCCCTCCAGACGGGCCAGGCCCGCGCCGATGCAGTAACGCGGTCCGTGGCCGAACCCGAGATGTCCGCCCCGCTGCTCGCGGGTGATGTCGAATTCGTTCGCGGTCTCGCCGTATTCGGCGGGATCGATCCCACAGGCCTGGTAGGCGACGCCGACCGCCTTGCCCTTGGGAATGGCCACGCCGGCCACCGTGACATCGGTCAACGTGAACCGCCAGCTGGTCATCATCACCGAATGCCGGTATCGCACAGTCTCTTCGACCACGTCGGCCCAGCGATTCTCGGCCTTGGCCAGCGCGAGCTGATCGGGGTGCCGCGACAGCGCCAGGATGGCGTATCCGAGCATGTGCACAGTGGTTTCGTGGCCGGCGACCAGCATGATCCACAGGACGGCGACCAGTTCCTCGGCGGTCAGCTTGTCGCCCTCGTCGCGGGCTTGCACCAGGCCCGTGGTCAGGTCGTCACCCGGCTGCTGCTGCTTGCGATCAGCCAATTCGTACAGGTACAGCATGAGCGCGTTCTGCGTCGCGAACGCCTCTTCGGGCGGAGTGGTGTGCGCCAGCAGAGTCGCGGTCCAGCGCCGCAGTCGATCCCGCTCGTGCTCGGGCACGCCGAACAGTTCGCAGATCACCGCCATCGGCAGCGCTTCGGTGAAGGTGGGCACCAGGTCGACGCCGTCACCGGCGGCCACCACCTCGTCCAGCAACCGGTCGATGATCTCTTGGACCCGCGGCTCCAGCGCCTTCACCCGGCCAGGGGTGAAGGCCTTGCTGATCAGGCCGCGAAGCCGCCGATGGTCGTCACCGTCCTTGGTGGACAGGTGATCGCCCTGAACGATGGCGCGCAGGGGCCAGTCCTCCGGAATGGAACCGTCGTACAGGGCCGGCCAGTGCTTGGGATCCCGGGCGAACGTCTTGTTGTCCCCGGCGAGGATCTCGCGCACCGCGTCGTGCGTCAGCGCCAGGTAGGCGGGCACGCCGCCGGGAAACTCCACCTCGACCACCGGCGCGATCTCCCGGAGCCGGATGCAGGTGTCCAGCAGATCCTCGTTCGGGGCGGGGAATGCGGGCAGGCTGGTTGTCATGGGGAATTCCCTTCTGCGCGTGAACCCTTCAGCCGTCGTAGGGACGGTCGTGCACGAGTATCACGGCGCGTTCGGCCGCGCGGCCGAGCAACGGACGGATCCTGCCTCCAACCAGAACTCGAGCGTCGGAAAACGAAATTCCGGACCTGCGGAACAGCGAGTGCCGGTTGGCAGGAGCGAGGGCACGTCGACCGAACGGCCGCCCCCGCCGGCACGGCCGAGAACCGATGCGGCGGTTAGAGTGGCGTGTTCGGATTTGTCCACGGGACCGGCCGGGAGGAAATTGTGGAACCGAAGACGGCGCTGGGACGCACCGTGGGAGCGCTGAACGCCGGGGTGGCTTCCCTCCTCGACCTGCCGCTGATCGGGCGGCTGCTGGGCAAGGGATTCGTGGTGATCACCTACGTGGGGCGGCGATCAGGGCGGACGTTCAGCACGCCGGTCAACTACCGGCGCAAGGGAGACGAACTCGTCATCGGGGTCGCCATGCCGGACAAGAAATCCTGGTGGCGGAACTTCCTGGACGATGGCGGCCCGATCACCCTGCGGCTCGACGGCGCTCAGCGGCACGGGCACGCGGTAGCGCAGCGCGACGAACGCGGGCGGGTGCTCGTGAAGGTGCGGCTGAACGACGCGACCTGATCGCCGCATCTCCCCCGCCGGCATAGGAAGCGCGTGCGACGCGGCCACGCCCGAGGGTGCCACCCGGCGGCGCTAGACACTTGCGGACGGCTTCAGCTGAGCGATGATCGCGGCGCCCATCCAGCGTCGTAGATACCGCCGCAGCTCCTCCTCGCTCCGGGGTGGATTGCCCGGGGAGATGAAGAAGGATTGCATCGTCCGCAGGACGTATTCGACGAGCTCGTGCAGCGACTCGTCGTCGTAGCCGTACCGCCCCCAATCGACGTCGAAGCGTTTGATCATCGTCATTCCGAAGGCTTGCGCCTCTTCGGACGTCAGGCTTTCGGGGTGGACGTTCGAGTAGGTACTCGACAGCAGGATGCCGAGATGAGGTGTTCGACGCACCTCGGCCAGGGTGTACACCACTCCCTCGGTCATCGCTTCCACCGCGTCCTCGATACCGCTGACGTGTCGTGCCAGCCGATCGAGGAACCCGTCGACCGACGCGATCGCCGCGGCCGTCATCAGCGCATCGGCACTGGGAAAGTATCGGTAGACCGTCTGACGGATGACGCCCAGCGACTCCGCGACGTCGGCGATGCTGATCTCCGACCCCGTCCGGCCGATCAGGTCGACGGCGGCGGCGACTATCCGACGAGACGCCTCCTCGTCATCTTTCGGCGGGCTCCCGCCCCACCCGCGCCTTCCTGCCACTGCCCGCTTCCTCGACTCGACGCCCGTCGCTTGCGAACCCGCTGATCAGAAAGCCTGCCGGCACCCCTGACCAAGGGCTCGACGGTATCACAAGGCGGTGCCGTCGACCCTCCCGCGATTCGACCATCGATTCTGATCATACACAAATGCCGTTGTGTGTATGATCACGTCCAACGTGGCTCGGCGACACCGGAAGACGCCGCCGGACCTGTTCGATCCCGAAAGACGAGGTACAGCCCAGTGACCGACCTTCAAGTCCGGAAAATGCGCTTCGCGTTCGCGGACTACGACGTGCCCTTCTTGTGGAACGAGGAGAACCCGGCCTTCTCCTCGATGGCCAATGCGGTGTCCTTCCTGGCGATCGGCTTCGAGAAGATGATCGTCAACATGATTCGGGAGGCCATGCCTCTGATCACGGATCCCGAGGTCGCCGAGGAAGCCGACGCGTTCGTGCGGCAGGAAGGCCAGCACTCCACCGCGCATCGCCAACACGCCAACGCCCTGATCCGGCGATACCCGGGGTTGCAGGAGACGCTCAACGAAGTGATCGCGGAATTCGACCGCCTCACCGTGAACACCTCGGTCGAATACCGGCTCGCCTACACCGCCGATCTGGAGGCGACCTTCACCCCGGTGTTCAAACTGATGCTCGACAACGACGCGACCCTCTTCCGGCCGGGAGACGACCGGGTCGCGTCCCTGTTCATCTGGCATTTCGTCGAAGAAGTCGAACATCGCAGTTCGGCGCTGATCATCTTCGACTCCGTCGTCGGCAGCGACGTGTATCGGATGCGCATGGCGCCGTCGATCTTCCGTCACGTGCTGAAGGTGATCAGGGTGGCCTGCGCGGGCTTCAACCGGCATGTGCCGCTGGAGGAGCGGAAGGTCGACGCGTTGTCGATGTTCGCGTCCTACCGTCGCAAGCAGAAACTACGCGCGTGGTTGCCGATCCTCCGGTCGGAGGACCACGGTCCGATGCCGCGGGCGTTCGACCATCTCCCGCTCCGTGAGCAACTCGTCGCGTTGGCGGGCGTCGTGCGCAGCCAGCTGCCCAAGCACAACCCGGACCACGAGAAGCTGCCCGCGCTCGCCGACGTGTGGTTCCAGCGCTACGAGGACGGTTACGACGTGTCGCACTGGTACACCGCCGGCACGGTCGCCCCCTAGGAGCCGGACCGATGGCTGATCATTGCGCACCCACCTTCGACCGGCTCGCCACGGCGCTCGGCTTCTCGTGCGAGCAAGCAGGCGGACCGGTCGAGGTGCGAAACCCCTTCGCGTTGGAGAACTGGACGCTACCTGTTCTCGAGGTCACGATCGTCCTGGGCGCGGTACTCGCCCTGATCTACGCGATCGTGCGGTTGCGCCGCCACGGAGATCCCACCAACCTGGTGCTCTGGTTCGGCGCGACCGCGTACCTGTTCATCATCGAACCCCCGCTGTACTTCCCGGCGGCCTTCGGCATCGACGACCACGTGGACACGATGTTCGCGCACAACTTGTTCACCGTGGAATTCCTTTGGGGCCGATTACCGCTCTACATCGTCGCGATCTACCCGTTCATGGCCACCCTGGCCTTCGAGATCGTCCGGATACTCGGAGTCTTCCGGCAGCACGGGGTGCTCATCGGGTCCGCTTGCGTGGGCTTCGTCCACCATGCGTTCTATGAGATCTTCGACCATCTCGGCCCGCAGCTGCGCTGGTGGGAATGGTCGATCGACAATCCGATCAATCAGCCGATGTTCGATTCGGTGCCGCTGCCGAGCGTGGTCGTCTTCGCCGCCCTGTGGCCGATGTCGCTGGCGTTCTGCGTCCAATGGTTCGTCGGCCGGCACGTCGAGCAGGGGCAGACGTTCTCCGGGGTGCAATTGGTCTGGCGTACGGTCGTCATCGGCGTGCTGGCATCGTTGGGCACAGGCGTGTTGCCGATACCCGCAACGGTATTCGGCATGGGGAGTACCACCGTGCGCGGAGTGCTCTACGCCGCCGAATTGGTCGTCGTCACCGTCGTCGCCGTCCTGATTCTCTCCCGCCGATGGCTCCGGCTGCGGCGCGACGGCGCCGACAGCGCGCCCTATTCCAACGACTTCGTCCGTATCTACAGCGTGGTGTACCTGGGCGTGATGGCGTTGCTCTGGGTGACCGCGCTGCCCGACTTCTTCGGCGCCGTCGACGGCAGGACGGGCGAGGGAGACCCGATCGGGAATCTCTGGTACACACTCGCCTGCTTCGTGGTCGCGATTCTCTGCGTGATCGCCGTGTTCACGGTGCCACGGCCGAAGCCGGCGGAAAGCGCGGTTGTCACCGCTCCGGCAACAGCCGCGAGTCCCACGGCATAGCAGGCGGCGAGGAACCGGAGCCGCCGGTAGCGCCGAGGTGGGGCGGCCCTGCCGTGCGGTCGGCCCGGCCGTGGTGTGACGCCCGGCTCGCCCGGGATTTTCCGAGCCTGCGCCCGGGTTGTACGTGGGGCCGATATGAGGAGGTCATGTGGCACGGGAGTACAACCGGAATCCCGCGGCGGTCGCCGCCCTTTCCCCTGAGCAGTACCACGTCACTCAGGAGAACGGGACCGAGCGGGCGTTCACGGGCGAGTACTGGGACAACCACGAGCCGGGCATCTATGTGGATGTGGTCTCCGGTGAGCCGTTGTTCGCCTCGGTCGACAAGTTCGACAGCGGATCGGGATGGCCGAGTTTCACCAAGCCGATCGACGCCGGGAACGTGGTGCAGAAGCGGGACTTCAGTCATCTGATGGTCCGCACCGAAGTGCGTTCGGCGCACGGAGACAGTCATCTCGGGCATGTGTTCACCGACGGCCCCCGCGAGGCGGGCGGCTTGCGGTACTGCATCAACTCGAAAGCGCTGCGGTTCATCCACCTCGACGACCTCGAGGCGGAAGGCTATGGGCAGTACAGGACTCTCTTCGCGAAGGAGGAGGCGTGAGCGACACGCGGAAGGCCATCCTGGCCGGTGGATGCTTCTGGGGGATGGAGGACTTGATCCGCAAGCAGCCGGGGGTGGTGTCGACACGCGTCGGCTACACCGGTGGGCGCAACGACCATCCCACGTACCGGAACCACCCGGGCCATGCGGAGGCCGTGGAGATCGTCTACGACCCGGCCGGGACGGACTATCGGGAACTGCTGGAGTTCTTCTTCCAGATCCACGATCCCTCGACGAAGGACCGCCAGGGTAACGACATCGGGACCAGCTATCGGTCGGCGATCTTCTACCTCGATGAGGACCAGAAGCGTGTCGCCCTGGACACCATCGCCGACGTGGATGCCTCCGGGCTGTGGCCCGGCAAGGTGGTCACCGAGGTCACCCCGGCGAGCGAGTTCTGGGAGGCCGAGCCGGAGCATCAGGACTACCTGTTGCGCTACCCGGACGGGTACACCTGCCACTTCCCCCGCCCGGGCTGGAAGCTGCCGAAGCGGCAGACCACCGCGCAGTAGGACGCGCGGGCTCGGCGGCGCCGCGCCCCGATAACCGCCGAGACGTCCGAGCCGAAAGTATGCGACTGCGCCACCCTCCCGGGTGGCGCAGTCGCCGCGTTCCGACCCGTGCCGCGGAACCGTCGGGACCGAGGCGGGCACGCGAGATCGCCGTTCCGCCCGGCGGGACGGAAAGACTTGCGGTAGAGGGTTTTCGACCGGCTCCGACTCCCCCGCCATGGGGAGAAGACGCATGCGTACGCCGATATGATCGTCGGCGCCTGGATGTCCGGACCTTCATGCCAGTCGACCCGAGGTAGGCAGATGACGCGCAGCGGCGCACGGTTTCTCGATGTGGTGGGTAGCCGCCGGATGGCGGTGGCGACACTGGCCACGATCACCGGCTTCTACTATCTGTTCGTCGCGTTCACCAATTGCGTGGACACCGACACCAATCGCAACGGGGTCGCCGCCGTGCTGTCGATGAAGGCGACGATCCACAATCCGGGAACGGACTGGCGCGCGATCACCAACGGCAACGTCGCGCTCGTCGCCTACATTCTGGTCGTGATCTGGGAATTCCTGATCGCCTTCGTGCTGCTGGCCGCGGGAGCCGCGTGGGTCCGGGTGCTGGCCGGACGGCCGCGCCGGCTTCGAGCCGGTCTCGATGCGGCCGTGCGGCTGTCCAGCCTGGGCTGGACCATGGCGGTGCTGCTGTTCCTGGGCGGGTTCCTGACCGTCGGCGGCGAATGGTTCCGCATGTGGGCCAACGACGATGTGAACGCGTCGTCGGCCGCGCTGCAGAACTTCCTCATCGCGGGCATCGGCCTGATCCTCGTTCACCTACCCGACGCTCAGCGTAGCTCCGGACCCGAAAGCGTCTCGACGGCAACGCAATCGGACCAGGTTCTGCCGCGATAAGCGGGGTCACCGACGCCCGCGTCAGCGACCGTTGCGGTCGAGTTCGTTCAGCTGCTTCTGCAGGCTTTCGAGGGCAGCGCGGATCTCATCGATCTGCCTGTTCAGGTCGGCGATCTTCGCTTGATCCACCGGCGGCGGCCCTTGCGCCTGCGGTTGCCCCGACGGCGGCGCCACCGGCTGCTGCTGGCCCGGTGGCAGTGGAGCGCCGGGGCCGCCGCCGGGTGGTGTGGCGAGTCGGCCGGTGCCGGGCCCGAACACCTGGTCGAGCGCCTCGGCGAGAGTCGGCGCGTATCCCACGAGGACGCCACCGGTGCCGGGTTCGCGATAACTGACCAGCACCCGCGCCAGCTGCGGGAAGGTCGAGGCGTTCGGCGCCGTCGAGATCCGTTCGGTGAACAGCGGCTCGGCGTAGAGCACGCCTCCGTCGGCGATCGGCAAGGTGAGCAGATTGCCGTATTGGATCCGGTTCGAGCGCTCGAGCAGGGTGCGCTCGGATGCCACCCTGGTGTCGGAGATCATCGAGTTCTGGATCTGCTGCGGCCCCTGGGTGAGGGTGTCGGTGGGCAGTTGCAGGACGGTGATCTTGCCGTAGTTCTCGGGATCGGAGCGGACGGAGACATAGGCGGAGAGGAATTCCCTGTTGTAGCCGACCATCGCGCTGGCCAGCCGGAACGACGGCTCCGCGCTGCCTTGGCCACCCAGTAGGACGTAGAACGGCGGTTGGTGCGGATTGGTTTCCACGGTGGGATCACTGGGCACCGACCAGAAAGCGTTGGTGGTGAAGAACTCCCGCGGTTCGTCGACGTGATATTTGGCGAGCATCTCGCGCTGGATCGTGAACAAGTCCTCCGGATACCGGAAGTGGGCGCGCAGTTGCGGGGTGATCGATTCCTCGGGTTCGACCGTGCCGGGGAAGACCTTCATCCAGGCCGCCAGGACCGGGTCTTGCCGGTCGATCTGGTAGAGCCGCACTGTGCCGTCGTAGGCGTCGACGGTGGCCTTGATGGAGTTGCGCACGTAGGAGACCTGCCGAGGCGATCCCCGGTCGGTATCGTCCCCCGGTTCGAGCGCATCGAGCGAGCTGCGTTTGGCGTAGGGGTAGCCGTCGATCGAGGTGTACGCGTCGACGATCCAGACGATACGGCCGTCCACCACCGCAGGATAGGGATTGTTGTCGGTGGTCAGCCACGGTGCGACGAGTTCGACGCGGTGGCGCGGATCGCGATTGAAGATGATCTTCGACCCGGGACCGATCGCTTTGGAGAAGACGATGTTGCGCTCGGTGTAGGTCGCGGCGAAGGCGAGGCGATCGAGCCAGTTCCCGATCGGGACGCCACCGGCGCCGGTGTAGGTGTACGAAGTGGTGTCGGTGTCGTACTCGCGTGGCTCCGCGCCGCCGCCCACGATGGCATAGTCCGGGCTCGCGTGGGCGATCACTTCGCCGAAGTAGACGCGGGGCTGATCCACTCGGATCACCTGATGCCCGGCGGCTTGGGAGGCGATGTCGCCGACCGCGTAGATCGGATATCCGCTGTTGCTGCTGGCGGCATCGCCCGCGGCCTCGCGGACCGCCGCGTTGACCCGGTTGGCCGGTGCGGCGACGAATCCGTTGCCGTGCGTGTAGACGGTGTGCCGGTTGACCCAATGGCGCTGATTACCGCTCAGCGCGCTCGGCGTCAGCTCCCGCGCCGCGACCACGTAGTCGCGCAGTTGTCCACCGATGCGATAACGGTCCAGGTCCAGATGCGGTGGGAAGCTGTAGAAGTTCTTCAGCTGTTGCTGCTGGGTGAACGTCCGGGACAGCACGTTCGGGTCCAGGAGACGCACGTCGGCGAGCGTCGTGACGTCCGAGGGAACCTCCGACGGCGGCTTGGTTCCGACACCGGAATACGGCTGGTACTCGACTCGGTCGCCGCCGATCCCGTAGGCCTGCCGGGTAGCGGCGATATTGCGTTCGATGTAGACGCGCTCCATGTCGGCGGCGTTCGGGCGGACGGAGAACTGCTCGACGGCCAACGGCCAGACGGCTCCGACCAAGATCGACGACAACAGCAGCAGCGCGGCGGCCATCGCCGGGATCCGCAGATCCCGCACCACGATCGCGGCGAAGACCGCCGCCGCGCAGATGAGCGCGATCGCGAAGAGAATCAGGCGAGCGGGGAACACCGCGTTGATGTCGGTGTAGCCCGGGCCCGCGAAGGTGGGTTCCTTGCTGCTACTGGAGAGCAGCGAATACCGGTCGAGCCAATAGGCGACCGCCTTCAACACGATGAAGCTGCCTGCGAGTACCGCGAGCTGGACGCGGGCCGCGTGGGTCAGGCCGCCCGCCTTTCCGGACAGCCGCAGCCCCCCGAGCAGGTAGTGCGTCGCGAGCCCGGCGACGAAGGCCAGCAGGACGGCGACGAACAACCAGTTGACGACGAATCGGTAGAAAGGCAGGTCGAAGACGAAGAACCCGACATCGTGCCCGAATTGCGGGTCCGGCACACCGAACGACCCGCCGTGGACGAACAGCTGGACGGTCATCCAGCTCGACTGCGCGGCGAGGCCGCAGACGAGTCCCACCGTGACAGCGACACCCAGACCGAACCGCCGCGGACGCCGGATCACCATCGCCCGAAACGGCCGGAGGCTGTCCTCTTCCCCGGACTCCGGCAGGAAGAGCGGGCGGAACCGGAACGCGAGCCACATCGCCACGAACAGGACGCCGCCGATGATGAGCGCGATGACGAAGAACAGCGACAACCGCGTGAGCAGCACGGTGAGCCAGACGCCACGGAAGCCGACTTCACCGAACCACAGCCAGCCGACGTAGCCCCTGATCAACCGGGGCACGATCAACAACGACACGACGAACACCGTGGCGGCGATCACCAGCAACCGTGTGCTGCGATGCCACCGCCGCAGGCTGGGGCCGTCGCGTGCGCTCATTTCCCACTCCCGTGGCTGCCGCCCGGCCGATGACGGTACGGCCGACGCGAAACCGCTGAGTCCGATACTACCGGGGTGGGGAAAACCGTTCGGGCCGGTCGGCCGGGCGCTCGATCAGCTCCCACAAGTACGCCACGTGGTCGGCCATGTCCACGTCCGGGTCGTACAACCATTGCGTTTGCAGGGCGTCGAGGAGGGCCATGGCGATGACGGCGAAGCGCCCGGGGTCGAGATCGGCGGGAAGGCGGCCGGATTCACGCAGGTCGGCGACGGCGCGGGTGAGGGCGTCCCGGACGGTGCGGTAGCGGTCGCGGAAGTGCTCGTGGACGGGGTGGCCCGAGCGGGTGGCCTCAGCGGAGAAGCGAGTGTAGAGCTCGACCAGGCCGGGGACTTCCGCGTTGTGCCGGATCAGGCCCAGCAGCGCGGCGGGCAGGTCGGGCGGCGCGGGCCGGGGTGGTGAAGGCCGCACGGTCGGCCTCGTCGCGACGTGCCAGGATGGCGGTGAACAGCTGCACGGTCTCGACCCGAGGAGCCTCGATGACGAGCAAGCCCGACCTCGCCGATCTGGCGCCCGAGCAGCGCGCCGCGCTCGGCAGCGGCGCGGACTTCTGGACCACCAAGGCGATCGGTCCCGTCGCCTCGGTGACCATGACCGACGGCCCGCACGGTGTGCGCAGGCAGGCGGGGGCTACCGATCACCTCGGGCTGGCCGAGAGTCTGCCCGCCACCTGCTTCCCGCCCGCGGTGGGGCTCGCGCAGAGCTGGGACACCGAACTGGTGCGCCGGGTGGGCGCGGCCCTGGGCCGGGAGGCCCGCGCCCTGGACGTGGACGTGCTGCTAGGGCCGGGCGTCAACATCAAGCGGGATCCGCGCGGCGGCCGCAATTTCGAGTACTACTCGGAGGATCCGCTGCTCACCGGCCTGCTCGGCGCGGCGTGGGTCACGGGGCTGCAAAGCACCGGAGTGGGCGCCTCCCTCAAGCATTTCGCCGCCAACAACGCCGAGCACGACCGGATGCGGTCGAGTTCCGATGTCGACCCGCGCCCACTGCGCGAGATCTACCTGCGCGGGTTCGCCCATATCGTGCGCACGGCCCGGCCGTGGACGGTGATGTGCTCCTACAACCGGGTCAACGGTGTGCCCGTCGCGCAGAATCGCCGGCTGCTCACCGACGTGCTGCGCGGCGAATGGGGATTCGACGGTGCGGTGGTCTCCGACTGGGGCGCGGTGGCCGACCGGCCCGCCGCCGTGACGGCCGGACTGGATCTGGAGATGCCGGGCGGCAGCGGCCTCTCCGACGCCCAGGTGATGGCGGCGATGGCCGCGGGCACCCTCGACCCGGCGGACGTCGATCGTGCCGCGCGGAACGTGGCGACGCTGGCGGCGCGAGTGGTGGCCGGTCGCGCTATGGCCCACACCGTCGACACCGATGACCACCATCGCCTGGCCCGCGAGGTCGCCGCACGCTGCGTCGTCCTGCTGCGGAACGACCGTGGCCTGCTGCCACTGGCACCGGGGCGCTCGCTGGCGGTGATCGGCGAATTCGCGACGGAACCTCGATATCAGGGGGGCGGCAGCTCACACGTCAACCCGACCCGGCTCGATGTGCCGCTGGACGAGATCCGCGCGCTCGCGGGCTCCGGAACGGTTTCCTACCGCCGGGGTTTCGCCACGGATGACACGGACGCGGACAACGACGCGTTGCGCGCGGAAGCCGTCGCCGCCGCGGCGAACGCGGACGTCGCGGTGCTGTTCCTGGGCCTGGCGGCCACGCAGGAATCCGAGGGCTTCGACCGTGAGCACCTCGAGCTGCCCGCCGAGCAGCTGGATCTGCTGGACGCGGTGGTGCGGGTACGACCGGACACGGTGGTGGTGCTCGCGCACGGCGGCGTGGTGCGGCTGGGCCCGGTGGCCGCGTCGGCGCCCGCCATCCTGGACGGCGGGCTGCTCGGCCAGGCCGGGGGCGGCGCACTCGCCGACGTGTTGTTCGGTGTGGTGAATCCGTCGGGGCGACTCGCCGAGACGGTGCCGGTCCGCTTACAGGACACCCCGGCCTATCTGAATTTCCCGGGCGAGAATTCGCACGTGCGCTACGGCGAGGGCCTGTATGTGGGCTACCGCTGGTACGACAGCCGGGAGATGGACGTGTGCTACCCGTTCGGGCACGGCCTGTCCTACACCACGTTCGATTACTCCGATCTCACACTCACCGCGAGCGACGCGGGCATCACGGTGCGCGTCGGCGTCACCAACACCGGTTCCCGCAGAGGCCGCGAGGTGGTGCAGGTGTACACCGCGCTGCCCGGCTCCTCCGTCACCCGTCCGGCCCGCGAGCTGAAGGGCGTCGCGGTGACCGCCGAACTGGAACCGGGTGCGCGCGAGGAGATCTCGATGCTGCTACGACACGACGATCTGGCCTATTGGGAGACTCGGGTCGACCGCTGGATCGTGGAAGGCGGCGCCTACCGGGTCTGGGCAGGCGCTTCCAGCCGGGATTTGCGCGTCAGCGGGCTGGTCGACGTCGCCGGAGACGAACTGCGGATCCCGATCACGGCGGAGTCGACCCTCGGGGAGGCCTTGGCCGATCCGAGGGCGGCGGCCGCGCTGGCCGACGTGTTCGGCGGCATGTCCGAGAGCATGGGCGACGCCTCGGCACTCGGGGTGGACATGATGCGGATGATCGCCTCCATTCCGCTCAATCGCCTCACCGGCTTCGGCGTCGACCCGCGGAAGCTCGACGCGCTCCTGGCCGCCACCGGCGACTGATCGCCCGGACCCGTTCATCCGGCGACGGCGGGCGCGCCCACGGCGGGGGCACTGCCGAGAGGCGTTGTCGCGCGGTGCAGTCCACGGCGGTCGTAGGAGTACGTGGCCGTGACACCGAGGACCAGTCCGATTCCGAGGCCGAGCAGCGTCATCCACAGCCCGTGGCCCAAACCGGCTCCGGCGTGGGCGTCGAAGAACATGATGGCGCGCACCGCCAGGTAGATCTGGTGCATCGGCTCGAAGGCGGCCAGCTTCGCGATATAGACCGGCGTCGCCTCCAGTGGGACCGTGGCGGCCGACGACGGCAGGCCCAGGACGACGAACAAGATCAGGTTGACCAGTAGGCCGGCGGTGCCGAAGGTGGCCAGGACGGCCAGCGCGGTCACGCCGACGGCGACGATGGCGAGTATGCCGTAGAGCCACAACAGCAGTGGGCTGCCCAGCGGAACACCCAACGCGGCGGCCACGGCGAGGAATATCCCGGACAGGATCGGCGCCGCGGTGAGGACGACCGCCCACTTCACCAGCAGTGTCCGGAATCGGGAGATCCCGGTGGCCGGCTGGTGGACGAACCACGGACCGTACTCGGTTGGCGTGAAACCGAGTACCGAGTCGACGAGCGTGTGGATGATCATGGCGCCGGTGAAGCCCGCCAGCAGCAGGATCAAGGTGTAGAAGAAGGCGACGAGGCCTTGGCCTGCACCGTCGTCCATGGGGCGGTACGGCGCGGTGACGATCTGCACCGGGTCGGCGAGCATCAACCTGGCGGCGCCGGTGAGCTCGACCGGCGCTCCCGGACCCGCCGCGAGGGCGGCGTTCACCTGCCCGGTCAGGTTCTTGCCGACGGTCTCGTCCACCTGGTTCAACGCGCGATCGGCGACGCGCTGCATGATGCCGGTGGTATACGGACCGATGCGCGGATTGGTATGGACCGTGATCACCGGCCGCTCGATCTCCCCGGGGACCACGGCGGCCGCGCCGAGGATGGCCAGACGCTTGGTGAAGTCGGACGGGATGACGATGGCGCCGTACACCTCGCCGTCCTGCAACTGTTCGCGCGCCTGGGCGATGCCGAGGACGCGCAGGTCGATCTTCTCCGCCGGGATCCCGGCGACCAGCGCGTCGGTGACCTGGGCGCCGATGTTGGCGGGTTTGCCGTCCAGCGTGTCACCCACGTCCTGATTGACCAGGGCGATCGGGAAGTCGTGCAAGTTCTTCTCGGTATTGCCCGCGTAGCCGAGGTACATGGTGGCGAGCAGCGCCGCGAACACCGTCAGCACTGCGATCGGGGCGGTGAAGGTCCGAACCGTCATGCGAGTAAATGTAGTCACCGCCTACAAAGTAGGCAATGCCTACATTTTGTTATCCTGCAAACACCATGCCGATCACTCGAAGCCGGTCCTATCACCACGGCGACCTGCGCGCCGAACTGCTGCAGCGGGCCGAGGCGACGCTGCGCGAGTCCGGCGTCGACGGCCTTTCGCTGCGCGGGCTGGCCCGTGACGTCGGAGTCAGTCATGCCGCTCCGACCCGGCATTTCAAGGACAAGCAGGCATTGCTCGACGCCATCGCGGTGTCGGGCTTCCAGCGTCTCGCCGCCGCCTTGGAACAGACCGCGGCCGGGAGTGCCATGGAGGGGCGCTTCCGCGCTCTGACCCGGACCTATCTCCGATTCGCCACCGAGAATTCCGCGCTGGTGGCGCTCATGTTCGCCCGCAGGCACAGCCCTGCCGCGGGCGATGTGATGTCCCGAGCCGTGGACGCGGCGTTCGCGACGCCGGTCGCGCTCATCGCCGAAGCGCAGCAGCGGGGTGAGGTGATCGCCGGCGACCCGCGGCGCATCGCGCTGTCCGCGGTCGCCGCACTGCAAGGCCTGGCCACCTTCGTCGGCTCGGGCGTGATCGCCGTGGAGGCCGCCGACGAACTGCTGGACGAGACCACGACGCACATGATCGAGGGTCTGCGTCCGCGGCCGTGATGCTCCGGGCGCGCCCGGAGCTCTCGGTCAGTACGCGATGAACAGGATCTCGTCGCGTGAGTAGTCGTGTCCGGGGTGCTTCTCCGCCAGGTGCGCTTGCGTCTTCGCCACGAGATCGTCCTCGTCGGTTCCGACGATCGATTCTCCGCAGGGGCAGTTCAGATTTCGCTTCATCAGCGTTCCTTCCTCCTCGAATCGCCAGTCTAAGTCCTCGGCACGTGACCGCCCCGCCGGGTCAGCTACGAGACCATTCGTGGCCCCAGTAGCTGTCCGCGGTGATCTCCTCTGCGGTGTAGGTGGATTCGTCGACCAGCAAGCCCTCGGTGCCGTATTCGAGATCCCAGCCACCGGGTGTGCGGACGTAGAAGGAGATCATCTTGTCATTGGTGTGGCGGCCCAGGGTCGACGACAACGGATAGCCGGCCCGCATGACGCGGTCCAGCGCGCGGCCGACGGCGTCGAGCTCGTCGACCTCGACCATGATGTGCACCAGGCCCGGACCGTCGGAGCGGGTGCCGGGGATCAGGGCGAGGCTGTGGTGACGCCGGTTCACGCCGAGGAATCGCACGCGAATCGGGCCCACCTCGGGCGGGGTGGGCACCCGGAACGATCCGCGCGGCAGGAATCCGAGCACCTCACAGTAGAAGCGGTTCGCCTCCTCGAGGTCGGGCACCGGTAGCACGACATGGCCGAGCCCCGATCCGGCCGTCACGAAGCGGTTGCCGTGCGCGGTCACGACCGGGCTGTGGTCGAGCACCGGGCCGTGGAAGACCTCGACGGTGAACCCGGCGGGATCGACGAAGGTGAAGGCCTCTTCCACCCGCAGGGCGTCGACCCGATCCTGGGCGAGCGATGCGACAGCCACGCCCGCCCGCTCCAGTGTGTGCCGCACCCGGGCCAGGGCGCGGTAGTCGCGCACCTCCCATCCGACGGCGAGCACGCGGTCCTGTTGCGCGGGAACGAGTTCGAAGCGGTAGGCGTGCTCGTCCATCCGCAGGTACAGACTGTCCGGATTCGGGCCGGCGCCCTGCGCGAAGCCGAGAACGTCGAACGCGAAGGTCCGCCAGGCCGCCACATCGGCGACGGCGATCCGGACGTAGCCGAGCGAGGCGATATCAGCCATTGATTCGTCGTACTCCTCAGGAATAGGTGACTTGCACCGTGTCGGTGATCGGGACCGCCTGGCAGGCCAGCACGTACCCCTCGGCCAGATCGGCCTCGTCGAGAACTTCGTTGTGCCGCATCTCCACCCGCCCCGAAACGATCCGGCAGGTGCACGCGCTGCAAGCGCCCTCGCGGCAGGAGTAGGGCGCTTCCAGTCCATTGGCCAGCAGGACGTCGAGTAGCACCTGCTGCCGCGGCCACGGAAGTTCGCGTGTCTCGCCGTCGAGATCGACCGCCACGGTGGCGCGATCGCCGGAGTCGAGGACTTCAGGTGCGCCGCTGTCGAACGGATTGCCGTTGAGCGACACGAACTTCTCGACGTGCACGCGCTCGCGGCCGGCCCCCAGCCCGATCAGTGCGGCGGAGACGGCGTCCATGAACGGACCGGGACCGCAGACGAACGCCTCGCGACCCGACCACGGTCCGGCCAGCGCCGCGAGCTGCGCGCGGCTCGGTAGCCCTTGCACGCTCTCCAGCCAGTGCACCACGACCAGGCGGCCGGGATGCCGGGCGGAGAGGTCGGCGAGCTCGGCGGCGAAGATCACCGAGCGCTCGTCGCGGTTGGCGTAGATCAGCGCGCAGTGCCCGGACCCGGCGGCCAGCACCGATTTCAGGATCGACAGCACCGGGGTGATGCCACTGCCCGCCGCGAACAACAGCAGGTCGTCGTCGAGCGACGCGGGGGTGAAGACGCCCGCGGGCGGCAGGGCGTCGAGGACCATCCCCGCTATCGCGTTGTCGCACAGCCAGTTCGATGCGTATCCGTCGGGGGTTCGCTTGACGGTGACCTTCAGCGGACCCTGCTCGTGCGGCGCGCTCGACAAGGAGTAGCAGCGGCTCACCGAGCCGGTCAGCTCGCTCGGTATCCGCAGCGTCAGGAACTGACCCGGACGGTATGCGATCGAATCCGGCTGCTCGGTGACGGCATCCAGCTCCAGCGATACCGCATCGTGGGTTTCCCGGATCACCTGCGCCACGCGCAGGGGCAGAACCGCTCCGGGCCGGCTCTCGTTGTCGCCGGGGATACCCGTACGCGGCGGCACCACCGCGGTCGCTCGCGCCCCATTCACTGTCGTGTCCCCTCTCCGGTCGTCCACGGCGTTCACGGCACGTCCCCGTCACGGGTGCCGACTTCGATGCGACCGCCGGCGACCGCGGCATCGATGCTGTCGCGCAGCGCGGCGCAGGTCCGCATTCGCGCGCTGTCCGCCCCGGTGAACTCGGCGCAGACCGCCACCGCGCTCGCGGTCCACTGCACGCTGGTGTGCTGCGGGCTGAATTTCTCGACCAGCACGCACGTCGCGCAGGTACGGCAGGTAACCGGTTCCATCGCGGGCCGCTCAGGCCTCGGCGCCGGCGCGCTGCTCGGCGAGATTCTCGGCGACCTCCGCCTCCCAGGCGGTGACCGCCCGGGTGGTGTCGACCTCGAACTCGAAGCGATCGGTCATCTTCGGGTCGATCTCGGCCACGTCGGTGTAGAACTGCTCATACCAGCGGCGCAACTGGTAGACGGGTCCGTCCTCCTCGCACAGCAGCGGATTGTCGATGCGGGTCTTGCGCTGCCAGATCGCTGCGTCCTGTTCGAAGCCGCGGCCGAGACCACCGGCGAACTTCGCCGCGATGTCCTCGGCCTGTTCCGGCGACACGCCGTGCGGCTTCTTCACGATGGCGCCGTATTGCAGCACGAACTCGGTGGGAGACACCGGGTAGTGACAGTTGATCAGGATGCCCTCGACCGTCAGGCCCGCGCTTTCGCTGCGCAGGTGATCGATCATGTAGGAAGGGCCGTAGTAGGAGGCGTCGGAGTGCAGGACATTCTTGCCGCCCAATGCCTTCGCGGTCTCCCCCATCATGTCCTCGCGGGACACCGAGGTCATGTACTGACTGGCGATGTGACCTTCGAAGACGTTCTTGAAGTAGGTCGGGAACCCGAAGTGCACGTAGAAGAAGTGCGCCATGTCCACCACGTTGTCGATGACCTCGCGGCAGTTCGCGCCGTCGATCGTCATGGTGTTCCAGGTCCAGTCGGTCCACTCGTCGCTGAACGCGCCCTCGATGCGCGGGATGGCGACGTGTTCCGGCGGCGGATTGCCCTCCGGGTCGTTCCAGACGAACAGCTGCTTGTTCTGCTCCAGCGTCGGCCACGATCGGGTCCGCGCGCGGGGTGGCACCCGGCGGCCGTAAGGGATGCCGGTGCAACGGCCGTTGCCGCCCCAACGCCAGTCGTGGAACGGGCAGGCGATCGAGTCCCCCTTGATCCGGCCGTCACCCAGGTTCCCGCCCATGTGCCTGCAGTAGGCGTCCAGGACGTTGAGCTCTCCGCTCGCGCCGGCGAAGACCACCAGTTCGGTGCCGAAGATCTCGACGGTATGCGGTTTCCCGTCCCGGAAGTCCTGCGCCAGCCCCAGGCAGTGCCAGCCACGCGCGTACCGGGCGGGCGGAGCGCCCGCGTCGATCACTCGAACCTCGGTGTCGGTAGTCATCGGTTCCTCCACAATTCACGCACGTTTGTCACCTCGATATTTCGGTTCGGCATGGCGGGGCGGAAATGCGCAGTCCCACTGGCCGGGAGGCGCTCAGGCCGGATCGAATCGTCCGAACGCGGAGCGGTAGAACAGCAGCGGTGGCGCCTCGCGATGCTCCGACAGCGCCGTGACGCGCGCGATGACGATCGTGTGGTCACCGCCGTCGACCTCCTGTTCGAGTTCGCAATCGAGCCAGGCCACGGCGCCGGCCAGCCGCGGCGAGCCGTTCGGCGACGGCTCCCAGTCGACTCCCGCGAACTTGTCCGTGCCGCTGCGCGCGAGCTGCCCACAGATCTCCTGCTGGTCGTGGGCCAGGATGTTGACGCAGAACCGCCCGACCTCGCGGATGCGCGGCCACGACGTAGACGTGCGCGCCGGGCAGAAGCAGACCGCGGGCGGCTCCAGCGACAGTGCCGAGAACGACTGGCAAGTGAATCCGGCAGGCCCGGCCGCCGACCGCGCGGTGATCACCGTGACGCCGGTGCAGAAGCGACCCAGCACGGCTTTGAAGTCGCGCACGTCCAGTGGCGATCCGTCCATCTCGAGCACCGGTTCCATCGGGCCTCCTCTTTCGATCAGGCATATACCTGACAGCTATGACAGCAGCCGCCGCCGGAGCGAGGTCAACATCGGAGTCCGGTCACCGAGACGGAGATCCGTGGAAGCTACGTAGTTCTCCCGATTCCTCCCGGTCGCGAACCCGTCAGTGTGATGGGAGACACAAACGATCGGACACGTGGTGCCTGGTCGACGTAGACCGAATGCGACCGACGGAGGTTCGAATGACCGTCACCCTGCTACCCGACGCCGAGCCGCACACCACCCGGCTCCCCCACCGCGGCCGGCCCGACGGGGCCGACCCCGGCTCCGCCGACGTGCCGGTATCGATGATCGAGCGGATGACCCTCATCCTGGACGCGTTCGACGCCGCGACCCCGACGCTGACGCTGCTCGGCCTGGTGGAGCGCACCGGCCTGCCGCGCTCGACAGTCCATCGGATCCTCGATCAGATGATCCGGCTGCGCTGGCTGGCCCACACCTCCGGCGGGTACCGGCTCGGCATGCGCACCCTGGAACTGGGCGGACTCACCGCCGATCACAACGAGATCCGCGACGCCGTCAGCCCGCTGCTGCACGAACTGTGTCAGCGCACCGGCATGGTCGGCCATCTGGCGGTGCTCGACGGACGCGAGGTCGTCTACCTGGACAAGGCCGGTGGCCGCTTGGCCGCGCTGCTGCCCACCCGCCTCGGCGGTCGCATGCCCGCGCACTGCACCGCGCTCGGCAAGGCGATGCTGGCGGCGCTGGAACCGAGCATCGCCGAAGCGGCGTTCCATACCAGGCTGCCGCGCCTGACCGCGCACACCATCACCGAACCCGGCGCGCTGCATCGCGCCTTGGCGCAGATCCGGCTGCGCCAAGGCGTGGCGCTGGACCGGGAGGAATCGATGGACGGAATCGCTTGCGTCGCGGCGCCGTTGCGTGGCCGTGGCACGACGCCCGCGGCACTGTCGCTGTCCGGGCGGGCCGAGGCGATGAGTTTCGACAAGCTGGCACGGGTGCTGCTCGAGATCTCCCACGAGGCGGGCCGGACGTTGTTCCCCCGCCGGGCGCGCTGGCGATAGCCCGAGTCCGAATATGCCTGAGCGGTACAGTCCGACCATGACCGATGGCGGCACACCCGCGGTGCCCGACCTGCCGACCACCGCGTGGGCCGTGCTCGGAATGCTCTCGCACGCCGATGAACTTTCCGGCTACGACTTGAAGAAATGGGCCGACTGGAGTCTTCAGTTCTTCTACTGGAGCCCGTCGTTCAGCCAGATCTACGCCGAACTCAAGCGTCTGGAGAAACACGGCTACGCCAGTTCCCGCACGGTGGTGCACGAGGACGGCGTGCGCGGCAAGCGGATGTACGCCATCACACCGGAAGGCCGTGCCGCCGCCGCGAACTGGGTCAACCACGCGCCGGTCGAGGCGCCGGTGCTCAAGCACAGCGTGATGCTGCGAGCGTGGCTGGGCAATCTCGCCGAGCCCGAACGGATGCGCGAAATCCTCACCGAGCACATCACATACGCCGAGAAGATGCGTAAACGCGCCGAGGCCGACGCGAAGGGCGCCGAGGCGAATCCGGACTGGGCCTATCCGGAACTGGTGCTGCGCTGGTGCGTGCGGCACTACGAGGCCGAGCGTGATTTCGCGCGAGAGTTGCTGACGGATATCGATCGCCTCACTGAGTGAGACCCCGCCTGGCTGTTCCGGCCCCGTCATATTTCTATTAGGCATATGGAGGTGGCGGATGATGACCGGTGAACTGGACTCGGTGCCTGCCGCGGTGGCGGCGATCGCGAGCGGCGGCATGGCGCTGGTGGTGGACGACGAGGACCGCGAGAACGAAGGCGATCTGGTGCTGGCCGCCGAGCGGGCGACCGCGGAGAATATCGGTTTCCTGGTGCGGCACACCAGCGGCGTGCTGTGCGTGCCCATGATGGGCGGCGATCTGGACCGGCTGGAGCTGCCGCCGATGACGGCGGTCAACCAGGATCCGAAGGGCACCGCCTACACGGTCTCGGTGGACGCGGCGACGGGAATCGACACCGGCATCTCGGCCGCCGACCGCGCCCACACCATGCGCCTGCTGGCCGATCCCGCCGCCACACCCCGGGATCTCACCCGTCCCGGGCACGTATTCCCCTTGCGGGCGCACCCGCGCGGCGTCCTCGGTCGGCGAGGGCATACCGAGGCCGCCGTCGATCTGGTACGGATGGCGGGACTACGCCCCGCCGGAGTCATCGCCGAGGTGGTGCGCGAAGACGGGTCGATGGCCCGGCTCCCCGAGCTGCTGACCATGGCCCGGGTGCACGGAATCCCGATCATCTCCATCGCCGACCTGGTCGACCACCGCCGCGGGCTCGAGCCGGGCGTGCGGCGCGTCGTCGAGACCCGGCTGCCGACCCGTTTCGGCGAGTTCCGGCTGGTCGGCTATCGCGATGAGACGAACCGCGCCGAACATCTCGCGCTGGTGCTCGGCACACCGGGCGAGCGCGACGTGCTGACCCGGGTGCACTCGGAATGCCTCACCGGTGACGCGTTCGGCTCGCTGCGCTGCGACTGCGGCGAGCAGCTCGACGCCGCCATGCAGGCCGTGGCCGCCGAAGGCCGCGGCGTCGTGGTCTACCTGCGCGGCCACGAGGGACGCGGCGTCGGACTGCTCAACAAACTGCGCGCCTACCAGCTCCAAGACGCCGGTGCCGACACGGTCGACGCGAACCTGCGGCTCGGGCTGCCCGTCGACGCCCGCCACTACGGCGCCGCGGCGCAGATCCTCGCCGACCTGGGCGTGCGGTCGGTCCGGCTGCTCAGCAACAATCCGGCCAAACAGGCGGGTCTGACCGCCTACGGTATCGCCGTCGAACGGCGAATTCCCCTGCAGACCGGTACGACCGAGCACAACGTGCGCTATCTGCGCGCCAAGCGTGACCGGATGCGTCACCAGTTGACCGAGGTCGACGACGCCGCTGTCGCCGTCCGATGAACCGGAGCGGTTCGGTTCCACCGCCCCCGTGCCGGCGCGCCACGCCGGCACATCCACCGGAGTCGATTTTGTCCAGAATGCTCCTGCGCGCCACGCGCGGTACCTAGGGTTGACACCCATGGCGCGGCGTCCCATCGGCAACCTCCCTGCCGAGGTCACCAGCTTCGTCGGGCGCCGGGAGGAACTCGCCGCCGCGAAGCGGCTGCTGCCCACGACGCGGGTGCTGACGCTGCTCGGCCCGGGCGGTGTCGGCAAGACCCGGTTGTCCCGCCAGGTCGGCGCGGTGGTCGCGCGCGCGTTCCCGGACGGAGTGTGGACGGTCGAGCTGGCCGATGTGCACGACCCCGACCTGGTGACGGTGACCGTCGCGGAGGCGCTGGCGCTGCGCGACGACACGGCGGCGCCCTTGCGACGGCTGACCGAGTTCCTCGCGGACAAACGGTTGCTGCTGATTCTCGACAACTGCGAGCACCTGATCGACGCGTGCGCGCGGCTGGTCGGCAGGATCGTGGCCACCACCCCTGAGGTACGGGTGCTGGCGACCAGCCGGGAGGTGCTGGGGGTCCAGGGCGAACAGGTCATGCCCGTGGCGCCCCTGCCGCTCGCAGAGGGGGAGAGCGCGGACAGCGATGCGATGCGGCTGCTCGCCGAACGGGCGGGCGCCGCCAATCCCGGATTCGTGGCCACCTCGGCGAACCGGGGTGCGCTGGCCGCGATCTGCCGCAGACTGGACGGCATTCCGCTCGCTCTGGAACTGGCCGCGTTGCGGTTTCGGATGTTCACTCCGGAGCAGATCCTCGCCCGGCTCGACGACACCATGGGCCTGCTCAGCGCGGGACCGCGACTCGCGCCGGAGCGACAGCAGACCATCGAGGGTGCGATCCGCTGGAGTTATGACCTGTGCACGCCCGCCGAACAGCGGTTGTGGGAGCAGCTGTCGGTTTTCGCGGGCGGCTTCGACATCGACGCCGCCGAGGCCGTGTGCCTGCCCGCGTCCGGGGCGCGGACACTCTTCGACGCGCTGACCGGCCTGGTCGACAAATCGGTGCTGAGCCTGCGCTACGACGGCGATGTCGGCCGGTACTCGATGCTGGAGCCGATCCGGCAGTTCGCCCACGACCGGCTGGCCGAGCGGGGCGACGAGCCCGCGGTGCGCGCGCGTCACCGCGACCACTACCGGCGGCTGGCGTTGCGCGGCCGGACCGCGTATTGGAGTTCCGACGACGTCACATGGTTTCGCGCACTGAACCGCGAGCACGCGAATCTGCGCGCGGCTCTGCAATCCGGCCTCGTCGACACACCGGAGTCGGCACTGGAGATGGCCGCGGTGCTGCGGCCGTTCTGGGAGCACAACCGCTTCCTGACCGAAGGGTATCGCTGGCTGACCGATGCGCTCGCGAAGTCGAGCGAACCGACCGAGCTTCGCGCACGCGGGCTGTCCGCGGCCGCCTCGCTGGCGGCGCTGCTGTCCGACCGCGGGTCCGCTCGCCAATTGGTGGACGAATGCGTGACCCTGGCACGAAAACTCAATGCCCCCGATATTCTCGCCGAGGCGATGCTCGATTCGGCACTGCTGGCCTTCAACGACGGAGACACCGTCCGCGCGCTCGAATTGGCGGAAACCGCGACGCATCTGGCGGCCGAATGCGGCCATCACGCCATGGAGATGGACAGTCTCGCCTTCGCGTTCGTGTGCGCGCTGGTGCTCGCCGACGCGCGCTCGACCGTTTTCGCCGAGCGGTTGCTCGCGGTCGCCACCGAGCGGGGACCGTCTCTGCTCGGCGGGCTGGCACAGTGGTCGATGGGCCTGGACCATTGGCGACGCGGCGATCAGGCCGCCGCGACCGGCTATCTCGCCCGGTCCATCGAAATGTTCAGCCTGTTCGAGCGGTGCGTCTGGCTCGCCTCCGGATTCGAGGGGCTGGCGTGGACGGCGGTGGACCGAGCCGACTTCGAGCGGGCCGCGCGTCTGCTCGGCGCCGCGGAGATCCTCGCGCGCAGCACGGTGCGCCTCGCGCACGCCATCACCGGCGTCTTGGGTGACAAGATGCGTGGTCGCGTCCGAGAAGCGCTGGGCGAACGCAGGTTCCAGGAGATCTTCGACAGCGGTGCGGCGCTGTCGTTGGGCGAGGCGATCGACTACGCGCTGGGTCGCACGCCCGTCACGGCGCGTCCGCCACAGCCCACTTCGGCCGGCTTCGAGGCGGCCGACGTCCTCACCCGGCGGGAGAAGGACGTCGCCCGGCTGGTCGCGGCCGGGCACAGCAACAAACGCATCGCCGCGGACCTGGTGATCTCGGTGCGCACCGCCGAGACCCACGTCGAGCACATCCTCACCAAGCTCGGCTTCACCTCGCGAACCCAGGTCGCGGGATGGGTCCGCGATCACGGGCTGTGACCGACGTGGGCGGCGGCGATCAGAGCCCGGCGGCGAGGAAATCGATGACGGCGCGTTCGAACGCCGACTTGCGCTCGATCTGCACCCAGTGACCACAGCGGGCGAAAACGCGCAGATCGGCGTCGGGGATCTGCCGTGCGGGCAGCAGCGACGCCTCCACCGGTGTCACTCGATCGTCGCGCCCCCACAGGATCAGTGTCTGCGGGCGCAGTCCGCGCAGCCGGGCCCACAGCGGAACCGGTTCGGCGAGAACGGGATCGGCGAACGTCGCGTAGGCGTCGCGCAGCGCGGCGATGGCGGCCGGATCCGAGGCGGCGGCCAGCCGGGCTTCGATCAGGTCCTCGGTCAGAGTGCCCGGGTTCGACACCATGGTGCGCAGCCAGGGCACGAGGCGCTCGCGGGTGGGGTCGGCGCTGAACTCCAGCAACCGCGTGATGCCTTCGGACGGTTCCGGTCCCAGGACATTCACCCCGACGCCGCCGGGCGCCATCAGCACCAGCCGATCGATCCGGTCGGGATGTTCCAGCGCCAGCAACGTCGCGACCGCGCCGCCCATCGAATTACCCAGCAGGTGGACGCGGTCCAGGCGGAGGTCGTCGAGCAGCCCGAGCACCGCGTCGGCGGAGACGCGCAGGTAGTTGCGTTCGTACGCCGCCGGGCGGCCGCTGGCGCCGAAGCCGGGCTGGTCGACGATCAGACAGCGGAAACGCTCGGCCAGCACCGGCAGGTTCGCGCCGAAGTTGGCCCAGCCCGAGACTCCCGGCCCCGAACCGTGCAGCAGCACCAGGGGCGCACCAGCCCCCGCCTCGTGGTAGCGCAGTTCGTAGCCGCCCGTCGTGCTCCAGCGCGTGGTGTTCTCGGCGGTGAACGTCATCAGATCATCCGATCCGTGACCGGCAGCCCGAACGCGTTGCGGCCGTAGAGGACCAGGGCGCGCTCGACATCGTTGATGACGTGCACGCTTCCGGCGTGCGCGTCGCGCCAGTGCCGCTCGATCGGATTGGGTTTGCGGATGGCGTGGCCGCCGGAGTTGTCGAACAGCAGGTCGATGGCCTCGATGGCGCGTTCGGTCCCGCGCACCTGATCGCGGCGGCTGCGCACCCGCAGTTCGAAGGGGATCTCCTCCCCCGCTTCGGCATAGCGCAGCTGCTCGCTGATGTTGCGCTCCATCTGCAGGACGGCCGCGTCGATCTCCGAGGCCGCGCGAGCGACCCGGACGTGCGCGAACGGGTCCTCGGCGGCCTTCTGCCCGCCGTAGGAGATCCGCACCCGCTCACGCATCCGCTCGATGTGCGCTTCGTAGGCCCCTTGGGCGGCGCCGATGATGGGTGCGGTGATGGTGTTGGAGAACACCGCGCCGAACGAGATCCGATAGAGCGGGGCGGTATTCACCTCTTGACCGGGTCCGCGTAGCTCCGCCTGCTCACTCGCGCGGTAGGTCCGGTGGGCGGGCACGAACGCGTTCTCGATGACGATGTCGTTGCTGCCGGTGCCGGACAGCCCGGACACATGCCATACGTCCTCGATGCGGTAGTCGGTGCGCGGCACCAGGACGGTCAGGTACTCCGCTCCCCCTTCGTCGTTCGGCACGACCGCCCCGAGGAAAGCCCAGCGGGCGTGATCGCATCCGGAGGAGAAGCTCCAGCGACCGCTGATCTCGAAGCCGCCCGCGCCGGGCGTCAGCTTGCCGGTGGGCGCGTACGACGAGGAGACCAGCGTGTCCGGATCGGCGCCCCACACGTCCTCCTGTGCCCGCAGCGGGAACAAGGCGAGCTGCCACGGGTGCGCGCCCAGCACCGACGACACCCACGCCGTGGACGGGCATGCGGTGGCGATAGCCCGGATCACCTCGTAGAACGCGACCGGGGACGATTCGTCGCCACCGAAGCGAGACGGCTGCAGCATGCGGAACACCCCCGCGTCGGTCAGCTCTCGCATGCTCTGCTCGGGCACTCTGCGCTGCCGGTCGGCGTCGGTGGCTCGCTCTCGGATCGCGGGCAGCAGATCCCGTACCCGATCGAGCACCTTGTTGGTCATATGCGGTAGTCCTCCTCGTAGTGCCGTCTTTCGACGCTAGGCCGGTGCGGCGCCGTCGGCCCCGATCCATCCCGATGACCGGAACCCACCGGCGGGATCAGTCGGTGCGAGCCGCGGCGGCGCCCGCGCGGCGGCCGAAAAAGGTGCCGTCGCCGAGCGAAGTGCCGCTGATGTAACCCTCGCCGTGCAGGTTGCTGGCGGCCCGGCCGGCGGCGAACAGCCCGGGGATCGGGGCGCCGTCGATGTCGAGCACGGCGCCGTCGAGCGAGGTGTGCAGACCGCCGAGGGTGAAGACGGATGCGCCGGTCCCGCGGCGATCACCGGACTCCGACGGTGGCCGCACCCCCGCCCGCACGTCGATCGCGGCGAGCGGTGGCGCGAGGGGCCGAAGCCAGCGCGGCGCTTTCCCGAATTCGGGATCCACGCGGCGGGAGGCGAAGCTGTTGTACCGGCGGATGGTGTCGGCCAATGCGGCCGCCGGTAGGTCCATCAGATCGGCGAGTTCCTCGGCGGTCTCCGCCACGTGGGTCGGCCGCACACCCCACCGCTGGGGTTCCGGTACTTCGTCGAAGGCCCGTTCGTCGAGCACGACCCAGGTCCGCATGTCCTGCCGGAACAGTGCCGCCTGGCCGATCCGGCCGGGATAGGTGTCCTCGTTGATGAACCGCTGCCCGTTCCCGTTCACCACCATGCCGCGCGCGGCGAGGCCGGGAACGAGTGAGATGCCCACCTGGCCGGTGGCCATGTGCCGCACGGCCGCGCCGAGCGCCTGTGCCATCCGGATCCCGCTTCCGTCGTCGGTGCCCGCGCTGACCTTGGTGTGTCCCAGCAGTTTCGGCGCGTGCGCGGCCAGCATGGCGTCGTTGTCGACGAATCCGCCGGTGGTCAGTACGACGCCGCGGCGGGCACGGACGGTCAGTTCCGTGCCGTACCGCCGGGCCACCACGCCGACGACCGTGCCGTCGCCCGCGACGATCAGGCAGGTGGCCCTGGTGTCGGAGAGCGCCGTGGCACCGGCGGATCGAGCGGCCCCGGCAAGGCGGTCCATCAGCAGCTTGCCGCCGAAGTCGGCCGCGGCCGGGCGATGGCCACGGGGCGCGGGCGCGGCGAGTTCGGCGAACGGCCCGCTGTTCTCCCCCAGCCACATGAGCCCGTCATCCGTCGGCGGTACCCAGGCCGGCGCGTCCCACAGCGTGGGTTTGAACGGCACACCGCGGTCGGCGAGCCAGTGGAAATGCGCGACGCTGTCCGCGCAGTAGCGGGTGATCTTGTCCGGGTCGGCGCCCGGCCCGAGCGCGGCCGACAGGAACGCGGCCATCGCCGCCGGGTCGTCATCGAACCCGCAGGCCCGCTGGATCGGTGTGCCACCGCCGAGATAGATCTCGCCACCGGAGAGGGCGGATGCGCCGCCGGGACCGCTCATCCGATCCAGCACCAGTACCTGCGCGCCGCCCGCCGCCGCCTCGAATGCCGCAGCGGACCCGGCGCATCCGTAGCCGACCACCAGCACATCGGTCTCGATGTCGTAGGCGCGCACGTCGGCGGCCGCGCGGGGCGCGACCGAATTCCGATCACTCATGGAGTCGACCTTCCCGCTCCGCGCTCGGTGGCCGCAGGCCCGTCTTGGTGAGCGACCCTCCGGTCCCGGTGATCGGGACTGCGCACCAGCACGGGGGCGCCGGGTGGCGATGGTGTGTGAACGGCGTCACGTCTGCGTGGGCGCCAGCGAGGAGGAAGAATTCATGCGGGTCCTGGTCACCGGAGTTTCCGATCCGACCGGTCGCGCGGTGGCGCGCATGCTGCTGGCCGCGGGCCACGACGTGGTCGGGCTGGATCGCGAGCGCCACCGGTACGTCGATCCTCGGGTCGAGGTGATCACCGGTGACCCGGAGGGGCCGGCGATCTGCGCGCAGGCCGTCGCCGACTGTGCGGCGGTGGTACACCTGGGCGGTTCGCTCGCCGCGATCGCGCGAGCGGCCCGAGCGGCGGGGGCGCGAATCGTGGTTCCCGTAGGCGCGGGATCGGACGCGGTCGCCGAGGATGCGGTGCGGTCCAGCGGGGCGCAGGCGCTGATCGTGCGCACCGCGCCGGTCGCGGGCAGGCGCGTCGAGGGCTCGAGCGGGCGAAACCTGCTGCGGCTGCTGGGTTCCCGCCCGGCGGGCGGATTCCAGGTGCTGCACACCGACGACTTCGAACGCTTCCTGGTACTGGCCGTGGGATCGGGACGTACCGGCGTCGTGGAGCTGGCCGCGCCCGGCGTGGTTTCCGCCGAGGACGCGCGCCGCATCCGTGCGGCGGCGGGAACACGGCGGCTGCGGCGAAAGTCGCGCACCCGGCCCGCACCGCGGGTGGATTCGACGGCGGCGCGCGACGAGTGGGGATTCCGCTGCGGGTGGACCGCGTCGGAAGTGGCGGCGGATATCGTTCGCGGATTGGGCGGCCGCAAGGTCGACGGCGGCGAACTCGTCGCTCGCACCGGCGCGATCCCGCTGCCCGGCTATCTGGTGCCCAGCCGCGCCGCCACTTCGGACGGCCACGCCCTGGTGTCGGTGGCGCCGGAAGGTCTCGAGGGCGAATTCGACGATCGCGTCGACCCGGCCTATCCGGTGCACACCGCGACGAATACCTCCGAGGCGCTGCCCGGCCCGCTCACGCCGCTGACCGTTGATCTGCAGGCGGGCGCGATCCGGCTGGCCAACGCGGCGATGGGCCGGATGATCGCGCTGGAGGGCATCGCGCTGGAGCACTGGACCAGCCGGGTCACCACCGTCCTCGGGCACCACATCTACATCAACGCCTCCATCGGGGTGCTGGCCGCGGAGAACATGCCGGGCTGGGACGAGCAGAGCATCCGTCGCGACGTCTACGGCAACATCCCGGCCGAGATCTCGCTGACCCCGCACGGCAAACCACCCACCCCGACCGGTTTCGCCAGTACCCGCGCCACCTGGCGCGCCGCAGGCCGGGTGCTGCGCACGGCGCTGCGTTATCGGGAGACCACCGACGGTATCAACGCCGCCGCGCACCAGGAGACGTTGAGCGCCGCGGCGATCCGCGAGCTCACCGACGAGCAACTGCACGCTCGGGCCCTGCTGTGGCGGGACCGGCTGAACCACTCGTGGGCGGCGGCGTCCATCGGCGTGATGATGACCGGCGCGGCAACGGCCATCCACTCCCGTGGCAAGGAATCGGCGGACGTGCCCATCGACCTCGAGCGGTTGGAGTCGGCCAGGACCATGCTCGCCGTGGAACGGCTCGCCGCGCTGTGCCGGGCCGACACCGCGTTGCAGGACGCGGCGCACTCGGGCGATGTCGGCGCGACGCGGGCGATCTCCCCGGCGTTCTCCGCCGCGCTGGACGAAGAACTGCACCGGATCGGGCATCGCGGGCCGGGCGAGTGCGAGCTGATCAACCCCACTTTCGGCGACCGTCCCGAACTGCTGGTCACCGCCGCAGCCCGAGCGGCCGCGATGCCCGCGCCCAAACGGGAACCGGTCGACTCGTCCCCGAGCCGCACCGCGCGGATGGCGGCGGGAGCGACGATGGCGCGCGAACGCGTCCGCGACGCCGTCGTCCGGTACACCCACTGCCTGCGCCTCGCCGTGCGCGAGCGGGCGGGCCGGCTGATCCGGGAAGGGCGGCTACAGCAGACCGAGGACGCCTGCTTCCTCACCCTCGACGAAATCCTCTGGGCGCCCGCTGATCTGACCGAGCGCGTAGCACGGCGGCGGGCGGAACTCATCCGGCTACAGGGCATCCGGATGCCGGACGTGATCGCGGGCGATTGGGAACCGCTCTCGGACGCGGACGCTTTGGCGCCCGGGGAAAGCCTGAACGGCATCGGAGTGTCCTCCGGCGTCGTGGAGGGCACCGTGAAACGCGTGCTGTCCCTCGACGACGACATCGAGCCGGGCGACATCCTGGTCGCGTCGGTCACCGACACCGGCCACACCGCGATGTTCGCCTACGCGGCCGCGGTGGTCACCGACATCGGCGGATCAGCTTCCCACGCCGCCATCGTGGCCCGGGAATTCGGCATCCCCTGCGTCGTCGACACCAAGACCGCCAGCGCGGCCCTCGCCGACGGGCAGCGGGTGCGCGTGGACGGGTCGGCCGGCACGGTCACCCTGCTCGCCGACGCATGAGCCGGGGCCGGGGGCGCGCACCCCGGCCCCTCGCCGGTTCGGCGCCGCCGGGCCGCGACCCTATGGAAGGAATGATCCAGTGACGATTTCGCGTGCTGTTCGCGGGGCGATGACCGGTGTCGCCGCCGCACTGATCGCCGTATTCCCGTCCACCACCACCGCATTCGCGGGCCCCGCCCTCGTGCACACCGTGCACGACCGTTCCATGCAGCTATCGGCGGCGCCGAATGCCAGGGACATCGGCGACTATCCGACCCAGGGCAACGGCAAACTGCGGACCGGCGTCGTCTTCCGCACCGACGCCCTGGACAAGCTCACCGCCGCCGACCAGCAGAAGCTGGTGGCCGCGGGCATCACCGCGGTGATCGATTTCCGCAGCCCGGCCGAGTCCGGGGCCAATCCCGACAAGCTTCCCGCGTCGATTCCCGCCCTCGCGCGTCCGGTGTACGACCCGGGCAACGACTTCTACTCGATGGTGGGCAAGGCGGTACAGGGCGGCCCGGCCGTGCAGCAACAGATGTTCGGCGACGGCAAGGCCGCGGGCATCATGCGCGACTACTACCGCTGGCTGGTCAGCGACGCCACGGCGCGCGGCCAGTTCGGCGCCGCGATCCGGGATGTCGCGAACGCCACCGGGCCGGTGCTGTTCCACTGCACCGCGGGCAAGGACCGTACCGGCTGGATGACCGCGATCTTGATGACGGCGCTCGGCGTCCCGAAGGGTCAGGTGTACAAGGATTATCTGGAGTCGAACGACAACCTGGCCGCGGGTAACAAGGCGCTGATGGACGGGCTGGTGGCCAAGGGGCTGGTCACCGATCCCGCGCTGTTCGATCCGATCCTCGGCGTGCAGCGCGATTTCCTCGATGCCGCGTTCGACCAGGCCGGCGCGTCCTTCGGTTCGTTCGACCGGTTCGTCTCCGAGGGGCTCGGCGTGGACGGTCCGACGCTGGAGGCGCTGAAAGCCAAGCTGCTGTCGCGGTAGTCGAGGACAGGGCGGGCCGGTGATCTCGAATCACCGGCCCGCCCGGCCGTTCAGGGCCCGCCGGCCGCGGAGACCACCCGCCTGGGAAGCGGTGATCGCACAGCTTGCCACCCCCGGTGTATCGGCGTGCGCGCCGAAACCGCGCGACTATTCAGCCGGTGTTCGGGATTCGACGCGGCCTCGCGGATGCGAGACGGGGTCGGGGGGAGCTCAGCCGACTACTTCACGAAGTCGCGCACGCCCTCGAAAACCGGCGATGCCGACAGCAGCGCGATATGGCCGAGGCACAGCGTCTGGGTGTTGGTGGCACCGCCGAGAATGGTGCTCGCATCGGGGTTGATGATCTCGTCGCACGGTGACCACCAGGTGCCGTAGTTCACCCGGCCGGGGGTCTCGTCGGTGCTGTTGAGTTCGGCCAGGAAGGCCGAGCCGGGCCGCATCTCCTCGCAGGAGGCGTCGAGGCATCCGTTGGCGACGTCGGTGCCGTGATTGGGGCCGGCGATGGAAACCCAGTCGTCGACAGAATCGAGGCCGTCGAGCTTCTTCAGATACCAGCGACTGTTGAGTCCGCCCATCGAGTGGGTGATGATGTCGACCTTGGCGGCACCGGTTTTCGCGCGCAGCGCATCGACCTGCGCTTTCACCTCCAGCGCGATGTCCTTGTTCGACTGGGTGGTGTTGTAGCTGAATCGTGCCATCTCTTCCGCGGAGTACCCCGCGTCCCGGAATCGGCCCCACATGTAATTCCAGTCCGACGCCGACCCCTGCCAGCCGTGGACGAAGAGGATCGGATCTCGCGCCGGCGCCGCAGCCGCCTGTGGCGTGGCGATGCCCAGTGAAGCGGTAGCCGTCGCGACCAGTGTGATCGCGGCCATCACAAGGCGGCGCTCGATCGATGTGTTGTGCATGAAGTGACTCCGATCTGCTCGCTGCACTGCGAGCAGACAGAAGATAGCGCGAGGGCTCATCCGGGGTACCGGGAAACTTGGTTACTCGATTTGCCGCCAGTTCCCACCACCGCGCTATCCGCGTGCGATCAGCACTTCGCGTAGCCGGGCCAGTTCCGCGGTGGTCAGCCCGCCGACCAGCAACCATTCGGCCGCGCCGCCGTGTTCGGCGGACAGGTTCGCGAGGAAACGTCGCATCACCTCGGCCTCGACGCCGAGAATGCCGGTGCTGACCGGGGGCAGTCCCGCGTAGGAGGGGAGCGCGTCGAGCCGGTCGCGGACCCGGTGCATGCGTTCACCGGTCAGCGCGTAGTCCGCCGCGATCGCCTCCGGCGGAACGCCGACCGCGTCCAGGAGCACCGCCGCGAGCAGGCCGGTGCGATCCTTGCCGGCGGCACAATGGAACAGCACCGAGTGACGGCCCGTGTCGACGACCAGCCGCACGGCCGCGACGATGGAGTCGGCGCTGCCCGCCAGCAGCTTGTCGTACAGGTCCGCCAGATCGACCCGGCTGGAGTCCGGCACCAGATCCCGTGCCGCCAGCGAGGATTGCGGCGACTTGCGCACCGGCAGGCAGACCCGCCGCAGGTCGGCGGTGGCCAGCAGTCCGTAGCCCTCGCGCTCGACTTCGTCGGGCAACCGCAGATCGATCAGCGTGCGCAGACCGATCGGGCCGAGCAGTTTCGCCATATCGGCTTCGGTGAGGTTCTGCGGCGTGCTGGAACGGTAGACCACCCCGAAACGGGTGGTGCCGCCGCCCTGCACGGGTAGCCCGCCCAAGTCGCGCACGTTGTCGATCTGGGCGAACTCCACCCACCGGTCACCGGGCACGGTGGATTCGCCCGCGAGGTCAGTGGGCACGGCCGGCCGCCGCCTCGTCGGCGCGGTTCAGGCCGCACAGTCCGATCAGGTCCTCGTGCAGCTCGAACCACACGGTGTGGTAGCTGTCCAGTACGGGACGGGCGACCCAGGAGTGGTCGCCGGCCGCGATCCGCTCGATCGCGTGCGCGAACCGACCGGAATACCGTGCCAGCCGCGGTGCGACATCGCCGATCCGCCGCAGTAGCGGTTGCACGCCGCGGTGCAGTTCGGCCAGCCGGGTCAGGACAGCGCCGTCGTACTCGGCGTCGGCGTGGTCGTTGACGGTGGCCGGATCCTTCATCTGCCACGCGGTCACGATCTCTTTCAAAGTGCCGTTGAAAGCACAGAATTCGGCGTAGACCGAGGCGATCGCGGCGCGGTCCACCGCCCGTCGTTCCGTCGCCAGCAGACCGTCGAGGTGCTGTCTGCCCTCCGGGGTGAGACGCACACCGATCGGCGTCGCGGCGCACCAACCCTCGGTCACGAGCTCCTCGCATCGGGCGGCGACGGCCTCGGCCGACGCGCCTGTGCCCGCGGCGAGCGCGTCGTGGGCGGCCCGGCCTTTGATCCCGATCAGCCGTAGCAGATCGAGGTCGGCGACCTCCGTCACCGCAGGCGGGAGTGCCACGGTTACCTCTGCCGAGGCGTCGGCCGCGCGCGCGTCCAACCACGCCGCGAACCCGTCGATGTCGGTGCCCGCCCAGCCGGCCAACCGGCCGACGTCCGCGAGAGTGCTCCCGTCGACGGGTTTGCCTTCTACTCGACCCGGCCACACCGTGCCCGCGCCGCCGTCCACGGTCACCACCTGGCCGGTCAGCGCCGCGACGACGCCGGGACCACAGCCGACCACACACGGCCTGCCGATCTCGCGGCCGACCAGCGCGGCGTGCGAGGTGACACCGCCCAGTTCGGTGACGATCGCCCGGGCGGCGATCATGCCGTGCAGGTCGTCGGGGCTGGTGGTCGGGCGCACCAGAATCACGTCCTCGCCTGCCTCCGCGCGGCGCTCCGCCTCGTGCGGATCGCTGACGACGACACCCGCCGCCAATCCGGGACAGGCTGATTCGCCGCGCGCCAGCGGCGTCCCCGCGTACTCGCCGCTCGCCGGGCGCAGCACGGCACGCACCTGATCGGCGGTGACCCGCGCCAGCGCCTCCTCCGCGCCGATCAGGCCCTCGTCTGTCATGGCCACCGCGGCCCGCACAGCCGCGCGCGCCGAGCGCTTGGCGGGGCGGGACTGCAACAGCCACAGGGCGCCGGATTCGACGGTGAATTCGATGTCCTGGATATCGCGGCCATCGCGTTCCAGCAGGCCGGCCGCCGCGACGAGCCGGCTGTGCACCTGCGGCAACAGGGTGGCCAGCTCGTCGAGCGGCCGCGGTGTGGTCCGGCCGGACACCACGTCCTCACCTTGCCCGCCGACGAGCCATTCGCCGAACATCGCGCGCTCACCCGTGTTCGGGTTGCGGCTGAACAACACACCGGTGCCGGATTTCTCGTCGAGATTGCCGAAGACCATGGCTTGCACCGTCACCGCGGTGCCCAGGGTTCCGGACACGCCGCGATTGCGCCGATACGTCTGCGCGCGGGGCGAGTCCCAGGACCGGAACACCGCGCTGATGGCCGCTCGCAGCTGCTCCCAGGGATCCTCGGGCACCGCACCGGCCGGGTCGCCCAGCACGGTTTCGCGATACTGGGCGCGAAACCTCTCCCGGGTGTCGACCGCGTAGTCCGGGTTCCCGGTCTCCGCCGCCAGCGCTGCCGCGACTGCCTCGTTCATGCCGAGGTTCAGCACCGTGTCCATCATGCCCGGCATGCTCACCGCGGCGCCCGAACGGACCGACACCAGCAGCGGCCGGGCGCCGGACCCGAAGACCCGGCCGGTGCCGCGCTCCAAGGTGGCGATTCCGGCCCGAACCGCCCGCCAGATGTCCTCGCCGATCACCCCGCGCGCCGAGAAGTCGGCCCAGCCCTCGATGGTGATCACGAAGGCGGGCGGCACCGGAAGACCCAGCGCGCGCATCCGGTTGACGCTCCACGCTTTCCCGCCGATGCTTTCCCGCGACAGCGCGCAGGCGCCGTCGAGTTCGACGACCGGCGCCGCGCCCGCTGCCTCGTCGTTTCGCTCCGCTAGCTCTGCTCCGGCGGTCATGTCACTCCTTTGCGATCACTGCGCATTCCGCGCCTCAGTGCGATTCGGCCTCGTGCACCCGACCGGGCGCGAACCGCGGCGCGCACACCTGTAGCTCTGTTCGAGCCTGCCGTGCCGCCCGTCATCGGTCGTACCCGAGGTCCCGCTGAGCAGGATCGAGCTCCGTCGAAGCCCGGCGTCCACGGCGCGGTGCGGGCGCCGTGTGGAAAGACGTTCCCGGTCAGCGGGATATGTGGCGGCGATCGGACCGGATGGAACGGCGGGTGCGGCACCATCGCGGCATGGATCGACGGCGTGCGGCGACCGGTGAACTCGCGACGGTTCCCGCGGTGCTGGCCGACCGGGCACGACGCGACGGCGCGCGGGTAGCGCTGCTGGGGGCGGAGGGCCCGCTCACTTACGCCGAACTCGCCACGGCTGCGCGGCGCGTCACGCGGGCGGTGATGTCGCGATCGGTGGCGCCCGGGGATCGAGTGGCGATATGGGCACCCAATACCGCGCGATGGGTCATCGCGGCGCTCGGCGTGCTCGGCGCGGGCGCGACCCTCGTGCCGATCAGCACGCGGCTACGCGGTCCCGAAGCGGTCGACATCCTCGCGCGCAGCCGGTGCCGCATGCTGCTCACCGTTGGCGATTTCCTCGGCAACGACTACGCGGGGATGCTGCGGGAAGCGGGGCGTACGCTCCCGGAGCTGCGGACCACCGTGAAACTCGACGACACCGCTGAGGCCGATGATCTCTCGTGGGCTCGGTTCCTCGCCCTCGGCGGCGAAGTGCCCGTCGCCGCGGCCGATGCGCGGAGTTCGTCCGTGGACCCGGAATCGGTCTCCGACATCCTGTTCACCTCCGGCACCACGGGTGTTCCGAAAGGTGTGCCGGTCACCCATCGGCAGACGATCGAGACGTTCACCCGCTGGGCCGATACCGTCACTCTCTCTGGCGACGACAGATACCTACTGGTCAACCCGTTCTCCCACACCTTCGGCTTCAAGGCGGGGATCATCGCGTGCCTCTCGCGAGGCGCCACCATGGTGCCGGTGGATCGATTCGATCCGGAACAGGTGCTCGGCGTCATCGAGCGTGAGCGGATCACCGTGCTGACAGGGCCTCCGACCCTCTTCCACGACCTGCTCGCCCACAATCGGCGCGGGACCCATGATCTGAGTTCGCTGCGTCTGGCGGGTACAGGTGGTTCGAGCGTGCCGACCGGATTGGTGGAGCGCATCCGGGATGAACTGGGTGTCGACAAGGTCTTCACCGGATACGGACTGACCGAATCGACCGGCGTCGCCACAATCTGCTCACCCGACGCACCCATGCACGTCATCGCCGTCACCGTGGGAAAAGAACTGCCGGGTACGCGGATTCGTGTCGTGGACAGGTCCGGGCGGACCGTACCGGTCGGTGAGCCCGGCGAAATCGTGGTTCGCGGCCCCAACGTGATGCACGGTTACCTCGACGACCCGCAAGCGACAGCGGCCGCGATAGATTCCGCAGGCTGGCTGCACACCGGCGACATCGGCGCCGTGGACGCCGAAGGCTACCTGCGCGTCACCGACCGCCACGCGGACATGTTCATCGTGGGCGGATTCAACGTCTATCCCGCCGAAATCGAGCAGATCCTCCGCACGCATCCCCGCATACAAGACGCCGCCGTAGTCGGCGTTCCCGACGCCAGGCTCGGCGAGGCCGGCTTCGCCTTCGTCGTCCCGGCCGGACCCGCCGACCTCGAGACCACGGAGATCATCACGTGGACCCGGACCCGAATGGCCGGGTACAAGGTCCCACGTCACTTCGAGTTCGTAGCGGAACTACCCCGAAACGCCGACGGCAAGGTGCTCAAACGCGTTCTGCGCTCACGTCGGGCACAACGATGAGCGGTGCTCGAGATGCGCCACATGAGGATCGACCCGCGTACCAGCGGGATGCGGCAACTGATCGAGGCGTCGCCCGAGAAATACCGAGACCAGCCGAACTCGCCTGCACGTCACGCAAAACACGCAGTTGAGCCGTTTCGCGCCGCCTGACACCAGCGTAGAGGCGTTCGGCCCGTAGGTGGCCGGAGCCGTAGCACTCGCCTACCGGCCCAAGGACTCTCCGGCCACCCGCCGGACGCACTGTCAGGCGACTTCGTTCTTCATCTGAGCGGTGAGGATCTTCTGGTAGCCCGCGCCGAAAATTCTGGGCAGCCAGTCGATCACGTGGGCGTCCGTGCCGATCAAGATCTTCGCTTTGTTCTTGCGGATGCCGTTGACGATGACCTGGGCGGCGTGCTCGGGGGTCGTCTTGGCCAGGCGGTCGAAGTTGGCGGCCAGGGCGTCGCGGTCGCGATCGCCGCCCGCGCGCGCTTTCCAGGCGATCTCGGTCTTGATCATGCCGGGGTGCACGCTGCTGACGCCGACCGCGTGACCGGCGATGTTCATCTCCTGCCGCAGCGCGTCGGTGAAGGCGCGAATGGCGAATTTCGTCGCGCTGTAGGCACCTTGGCTGGGGCACGCGGCCAGGCCGAACATGCTCGACACGTTCGCGATGTGCCCGTCACCGGAGGCGATGACGTGGGGCAGGAACGCCTTGGTGCCGTAGGCGACGCCCCAGAAGTTGATGCCGACGATCCATTCGAAGTCCGCCCAGCCGAGTTCTTCCACGTTCGCGGTGAGCGAGACTCCGGCGTTGTTGACGACCAGATTGATCCGGCCGAAGTCCTCGGCCACCTCGTCGGCGTGGCGATAGACCGCCTCCCGGTCGGTCACATCCAGCTTGTAGGCGCGGGCTTGCGCACCCTCCTCGCCACACAGCGCAGCGGTCTCGGCGACGTTCTCCACGTTGCGGCCCGACAGTGCCAGGCGGGCGCCGCGGCGGGCGAGTTCGATCGCCAGTGCCCGGCCGATGCCCGCGCCCGCGCCGGTGATCACAGCGGTTCTGCCCTCGAAGTTCTTCACGGTTGATTTCCTTGTCTCGCTCGGCGGTCGGTCCGCCGGGTTGCCCTGCCGGACGTCGTCACAGGGACGTGTAGCCGCCGTCGGCGACGAATTCCGAGCCGGTGCTGAAGCTCGACTCGTCGCTGATCAGGAACAGCACCAGGTTCGCCAGTTCCTCCGGTCGCCCGGCCCTGCGCATCGGCTGATTGCCCGACATGCCCTGCGAGCGCGTGGAATCGGCGGTCATCTCCGTGGCCACCACACCGGGATGCACCGAGTTGACCCGGATGTCGTCGGCGGCGAACTCCTGCGCGGCGGTCTTGGTCATGCCGCGCACGGCCCATTTGGACGCGGTGTAACCGAGGATGTTGGAGAAGGCGATGATGCCGCCGATCGAGGAGATGTTCACGATGGAGCCGCCGCCTGCCCGGCGCATCGACCCCAGCACCGCCTTCATGCCGAGGAACACCCCGACCTGATTGACGTCGATCACCTTGCGGAAGTCGGCTTCCGACAACTTCTCGATCGGATCGACGTGCACGATGCCCGCGTTGTTGACCAGACCGGAGACCGGCCCGAAAACCTTCTCGGTGTAGGCGATCACGTCGTTCCACGCCGACTCGTCGGTGACATCCAGCGGCAGGAAGGTCGCGGCGTCGCCCAGCTCGGCGGCCAGCGTCACGCCTTCGTCCACCAGCACATCGGTGATCACCACCGTGGCGCCCTCGGCGACCAGCCGCCGCGCGAAGGCCGCGCCCATCCCCCGTGCGCCGCCGGTGACGATGACGTTCTTACCGTCGATCCGTCCCATCAACGCTCTCCTTCCACTGCGTGCCGCGCGGTCGCGCCAGGCTGGTTGTCGGCGAGGTGACCGGCCGCGATGTAGCCGAACACCATGGCGGGCCCGATGGTCGCGCCCGCGCCCGCGTAGTCGTTGCCCATCACCGAGGCGGAGTTGTTCCCCGCCGCGTACAGGCCCGGGATCGGCCGGTCGTCGGAGTCGAGGACGCGAGCGTGCTCGTCGGTGACCAGACCGCCCTTGGTGCCCAGATCGCCCGGCACCATCTCCACGGCGTAGAAGGGGCCCTGCTCGATCGGGGCCAGACACGGATTCGGCCGCACGGTCGGGTCGCCGTAGTACCGGTCGTAGGCGGAATCGCCGCGCCGGAAGTCCTCGTCGCGACCGGCGCGGGCGAAGCGGTTGAAACGCTCCACCGTCGCGGTCAGCGCCGCAGGCGGCACACCGATCTTCGCCGCCAGTTCGGCCAAGGTCTCGGCCTGGTCGATGATCCCGGCATCCGCGTACTTCTGCGGGAGCGGACGTTTGGGGAAGTTCCCCAGGAACAGGTACCGGTCGCGGAAGCGCTGATCCATGATGAAGTACGCCGGAATGTGCCCGACGCCCGCCGCTTCCTGCTCGTACATCTTGTGCACCACGTTCACGTACGGGGCCGATTCGTTGACGAACCGTTCGCCCGCGTGATTGACCATGATGCCGCCGGGCTGGGAACGCTCGGCCAGGCAGAAGAACGGCGGCCCGTCGGGATTGCGCACGGACGGGCCCCACCAGGCGTCGCCCATGAGATCCACCGCGCCACCGGCCTTCTGACCCGCGACGATGCCTTCACCCACGTTCTCGGTGGCGCCCACCGTCCACTCGGTGGACTGTGGCCCGCTCATGTACTGCTCGCGCATCCGCAGGTTGTGCTCGAAACCGCCCGCCGCCAGCACCACACCGCGGCGCGCCTTGATCACCACCGGCGTGCCGTCGTGCTCGGCGCGCACACCGACCACCGCGTCCGCCTCCGTGATCAGGTCGGTCAGCGGCGTGTTCAGCCACACCGGCACTCCGGCGTCACGCAGCGACAGCCACAGCCGGGCCGCGAGCGCCTTGCCCAGGCTCAGCGGCAGCCGTCCGCGTAGCTTGTTGCCCACCGCTTGCATACCGACCCTGATCGCGGTGCGCTTCCCGGCCCAGGTGCGGGCGATCATGTTCAGATCGTGGAAGTCGCTGACGGTGAACGCGATTCCCTTGGGGCCCGACATGGTCGGCTGATTGATCTTGTGCAGATCGCCGCCGAGCAAGCGTCCGTCCAGCGGCGCGGGTTCGATGCTGCGCCCCTGGGCCAGACCGCCGGGGAACTCCGGGTGATAGTCGGAATAGCCGCGGTCGTAGACGAACTCCCAGTATTCGCTGCGAGCGCCGAGGTAACGCATCATCTCGGGGCCGCGTTCGAGGAAGGCCCGCTGTTTGGCCTCCGGAACCCGATCACCCACCACCGCTTTCAGATAGGTGCGGGCCAGTTCCGGGCTGTCGGGCACGCCTTCGCGCTGCAACACCGGGTTGTTGGGGATCCAGATACCACCGCCCGACCGTGCCGTGGACCCGCCGAAGGATCTGCTCTTCTCGATCAGCGTCACCGACAGTCCGCGGTAGGCGGCCGTCAGAGCGGCCGTCATGCCCGCGGCGCCGGAACCGACGACCACCACATCGAATTCGAATTCCTGAGTCATCGCGTCGCTTCCGTCAGTAACCGCAACCGGTCAGCATGCCGCCGTCGACGACGAATTCGCCTCCGGTGCAGTAACTGGCCGCGTCGGAGGCCAGGAACACCGCCACGTGGGAGACCTCGACGGGCTGTCCCCAGCGCGGGATCGGCAGGCTCGCGAAGAAGCCGTCGCCGTCGACGCCGGAGGCTCCGGACACCGCGGCGGTCATGGGTGTGGCGATGCCACCCGGGTGCAGCGAATTGACCCGGATACCCAAGTGCCCCAGCTCGCGAGCGGCCGACTTGGTGATGCCGCGGATGGCGAACTTGCTCGCGCTGTAGGCGGACAGACCGGCCGCGCCGACGAACCCTTCCACCGAGGAGACGTTCACGACCGATCCGCCTCCGGTTTCGGCGAGCGCGGGCGCGGCGGTCTTGATACCGAGCCAGCTGCCGGTCACGTTGACGTTCATGATCGTGGTGAAGTCCGCCAAGGCCATCTCCGCGATCGGGACGAACCGCAGGATGCCCGCGTTGTTGACCACCGCGTCGAGCCGCCCGTAGTGGGTGACCGCCTCGGACACCGCCGCGGACCAATCCGCTTCACTGGTCACGTCGTGGTGCACGTATCGCACCGCGGAACCCAGCTCCGCGGCCAGCGCCGTTCCCTCGTGGTCGAGCACGTCACCGAACACCACGCGCGCGCCCTCGGCCACGAACCGCCGCACGTGCTCGGCGCCCATCCCCCGCGCCCCGCCGGTGACCAGCGCCACCTTGCCGTCGAGTTGTCCCACCGAATTCCGTCCTCTCACCGTCGCTTGCTCACCGACGCTAGGTCGCCCATCGAGGCGCGGCACCGGACCGTCCCGGCCACCGGGACTAGGGCCTGACCTGAGAAGTTCCGCCGGACATATTTCGATTAGGCATACCGCTGCCGGCTGTCCCGCACCGGGACCAGACACCCCGACGAAACCCGAAAACGCCCGATCGGGCACTCGATAAGGAGACCGGATGAAGTTCTCGATGATCTTCGAAGCCCAGATGGCCGACCCATCGCGCGAGCACGAGCACCAGGTGCTGCGCGACTGCGTCGAGCAGGCGGTGCTCGCCGACGAGATGGGGTTCGACACCGTGTGGGCGGTCGAACACCACGGGCTGAAGTGGTACGCGCACATGAGCGCCCCGGAGGTCTTCCTGACCTGGGTGGCCGCCAAGACCGAGCGGATCCGGATCGGGCACGGCGTGGTGTGCATGCCGTTCAACTTCAACCACCCGGTGCGCGCGGCCGAACGCGCCGCGATGCTCGACGTGCTGTCCGGCGGACGGCTCAACCTCGGCGCGGGCCGCGGCGCGACGCCGGTGGAGACCTCCATGTGCGGTGTCGACCCCGAGCGCACCTACCAGGAGGTCGAGGAGTCGCTGCGGATGATCGGCAAGGCGTGGCAGGATCCGGAAGCCGAATTCGAGTACAACGGCGAGCTGTTGCAGGTCTCGCCGCATTCACTGCTGCCGCGGCCGGAGCAGTTGCCCCATCCGCCGCTGTTCATGGCCTGCACCAAGAAGGACACGCTGAAGATGGCCGCCGACTACGGAATCGGCGCGCTGGTGCTGGGTTTCGCGGGCGTGGAGGAGATCGCGGAACTGCGGCGCACCTACGACGAGGCGATCGCCGCGCGCACGGGTGAGCGTTTCGTGTCGACCGTGGTGAACGATCATTTCGCGGCGCTGTGCCCGACCATCGTTCTCGACGACCGGGAGAAGGCCCAGCGGATCGGCGCCCGCGGGCAGCGCTTCTTCGCGCAATCCATCAAGCACTACTACGGCGCGGGCCCCGCGCCCGACGAGGCCGTCGACCCGAACGCCGACGAGCTCGCCGCGATCAAACAGGCCGCCGACGACCACGTCGCCTACCTGCACGAGGCCAAGATTCCGGTGCAGACCGGCGCCACCTCGGTCTTCAACGCCGACCACGCCTACGGCAGCCCCGAGGACGCCATCGCCTACGTCGAGCGTCTGCAGGCCGCGGGCGCGGACGAGATCCTCTGCCTGATCCAGATGGGCACGGTGCCGCAGGAGGCCTGCCTGGAGACCATCCGGCACTGGGGCGAGAAGGTCATCCCCCACTTCCGCAACAGCTGATCTCGGCGATCGCCGACGACAACGAGGAGTTCGACATGGTTGACCTGAGTGGAAAGGTCGCCCTGATCACCGGCGCGGCCCGGGGACAGGGCGCCGCCGAGGCACGGTTGTTCGTGCAGCGCGGCGCCCGCGTGGTGATCACCGACGTTCTGGAGGAAGAAGGCACCCGGCTGGCCGAATCACTCGGCGCCGCAGCACGTTTCGTGCGGCACGACGTCGGCAGCGGCGGGGACTGGGAAGCCGCCGTGGCCGAAGCGGTTTCGGCGTTCGGCAAGCTGGATGTCCTGGTGAACAACGCCGCCATCTACACCGCGAAGCCGCTGGCCGAGACCACGCCGGAGGAATTCGAGCGCATTCTGCGCGTGAACCTGATCGGGGCGTTCCGCGGCATCCGGGCAGCGGTCGGTCCGATGACGCGGGCGGGCGGAGGCTCGATCGTCAACATCTCCTCGCAAGCGGGCCTGGAAGGGTTGATGGGTCACGCCGCCTACGGCTCCTCGAAATGGGGACTGCGCGGCCTGACCAAGACCGCCGCGCTCGAGCTGGGCCCGGCCGCGATCCGGGTCAACTCGGTGCACCCCGGCCCGATCGCGACGCCGATGGTCCCGTACCTGACCACCGGGTCGGGCAGCTTCCCGTCCTTGCCGCTGCAACGCACCGGCGTACCGGAAGAGGTTGCCGAACTGGTCGCGTTCCTGGCCTCCGACGCCTCTGCCTACATCACCGGCGCCGAGGTGACGATCGACGGCGGCTTGGCAGCGGGCAAGTTCCTGCCACCGGACGCACAGCAATAGCGAAGGAGCGAGCCTGATGCCGCTGACACCCGAAGCGCAGGTGGTCGTCGATGCCGCAAGCGCCGCGTTTCCCGCGTTGGGCACCGAAGTGCTCGACGCCACCGAGGCACGGCGGCTGCTCGCCGCGCGTGCCGCACCGGCCGCGCAGCCGATCCCGGTCGCCCAGGTGTGGGAGCGGCGGATCCCCGGTCCACCGGGCGCACCCGACGTTCGCGTCCGGATCTATCGGCCCGCGAGCGCCGTGGCGCCGGCGCCGACGGTGGTCTTCTGCCACGGCGGTGGGTTCGTGATCTGCGGCCTCGACAGCCATGACCGGTTCTGCCGGGCCATGGCCGTCGGAGCGGACGCGGTCGTGGTGTCGGTGGACTACCGGCAAGCGCCCGAACACCGGTTTCCCGCGGCGGCCGAGGACGCGTACGCGGCGCTGTGCTGGGTCGCCGACCACATCGCGTCGCTGGGCGGCGATCGCGCCCGCCTCGTGGTGGCGGGGGACAGCGCCGGCGGCAATCTCGCCGCCGTGACGGCGTTGATGGCACGAGATCGCGGCGGCCCCGAGATCGCCCGGCAGCTGCTGCTGTATCCGATGCTCGACCCGGCTTGCGACAGCGCTTCCTACCGGGAGAACGCCGACGGCTATTTCACCACCGCCGCGCACCTGCGCTGGTACTGGCGCCAATACCTGGGCTCGCACGACGGCGCCGACCCGTACGCCGACCCGCTCGACGCCGACCTGTCCGGACTCCCGCCCGCGCACATCGTCACCGCCGAATTCGATCCACTGCGCGATGAGGGCGAAGACTACGGGCAGCGGCTGAGGCGAGCCGGTGTCGCGGCCGAGATCCGCCGATACGACGGGATGTTCCACGGCTTCATGAGCATGGCCGACACCCTGCCCGAGGCGGTACTGGCGAACACCGCCGCATACTCGGCCGTTCGTGCCGCCTACGCCCAGCGGCGTCCCTGACCGCGCCCGCACACACTGTTACGGAGCACAGATGACGATCCAGCGAATCGGCCCCGCCTACCCCACCGAAGACCTGCCCACCACCGTGGCACTGCTGACCGCCGTTTTCGGCGCCGGGCCCACCGTGGTGGACGGCGACCGCTGGGCCCAGTTCGACAGCAATGGCGTCCGGGTCATGCTCGCGGGCACCGACCGTGACGACGACACCCCGTTCCTCGCGATCAAGGTGGACGATCTGGATCTCGCGCTGCACCGGTTGCGCACCGGAGGTTTCGAGGTCGCGCAACCGGTCACCGGACCGCACGAGCGCCGCGCCGTCATACGGCCGACACCCGGTTCCGTCTGGCACATCGCGCTCTACGAACCGAGCACCGCCCAGACGTGACGCGACCGAGCCACGCGGACACCGAAGTAGCGGTGCGAGCGCGGCTCGGCCGAGACCGCTCATTCGGCGCGGATCACCGTCGGTTCTTCGGATTGCACCGACGGCGCGGACTTCCTCGTCCACTTCACTCGTTTCGGGCGCTTCCGATCCGGCGTGGCCGGATCGGACGGAACGGTGCCGAACGATTCGGACGGCGGTCGCCGCATAGCGCGGTCGAAAGTGCGGGCCGAGGCAGGCCACGGATTGGTGACGCGCCCACTGTCGTGCTTGTACCAACTCGGTCCCACGGCGGGCCAGACCGTCTTCGCGACAGCTCGCTCGATCCACTCCTGGTGTGTCCGCATCGCGGACGCGCGGACTTCGATCGTGGTGGCGCCGATCCGGTCGCGCCAGCGCAGGCAGCGAATGATGTAGTCGATCTGGCATTCCTTCATCCCCGGATTACTTCCCGCGGGGTTGAAGCTGTTCGGTCCGGCGATCAGGAAGGCGTTCGGAAACCCGGGGACCGCCACACCCAGCAGCGCTGTCGCGCCCGAGCGCCATTGGTCGTGCAGGAGGACTCCCCCGCGTCCGCGCACGGTGATCGGAACCAGGAATTCCGGAGCGCGGAAGCCGGTGGCGTAGATGATGACGTCGGCCCGATGGTGCGCGCCGTCGGTGGTGAGCAGTCCGTCGCGGGTGATCCGGGCGATCGGGGCGGTCACCAGCTCGACATTGTCCCGGGTCAGCGTCGAGTAGTAGTCGCTGTCGAAGATGATGCGCTTGCCCCCGAGCGGATAGTCGGGTGTGAGTTTCGCGCGCAGCCGTGGGTCCTCGATCCGGCTGTGCAGATACCGGCGGGCAGCCCATTCGGCGGGACGCGCCGACCAACCCCGGCGCATGATCGGCGCGAGCACGACGTCGGCACCGTAGTACAGGGCTCGGCGGTAGAGACGGTGGGCGCCGGGAAGCCGCAGCACCGTTCGGGCGAGCGGTCCGAAATCGGCCGGCGGTTTGGGCAGTACCCAGTGCGGTGTGCGCTGGAAGACACGGACGTGGCGGGCGGTCGCGGCCAAGGTCGGCAGCATCTGCGCCGCGCTCGAGCCCGTGCCGATCACGGCCACGTCCACCCCACGTAGGTTCTGGCCGTGGTCCCACCGCGCGGAATGGAAGGACGGTCCGGCGAAATCCGTCCGTCCGGCGATGTCGGGAACGTTCGGCCGGTGCAGCTGTCCGACGGCGAAGATCACCACGCGGGCGAACACGCGCTGTCCATCGGAGGTGGTCAGTTCCCAGCCGCCCTGGTCTTCCAGATAGGTGGCCTCGCTGATCGCGGCGCCCAATCTCAGGTGCGGCGCCAAGCCGTGGTCGGCGGCGACCTGGCGCAGGTACTCCAGGATCTCCGACTGGCGCGGAAACCGGGTGCGCCGGCTGCGGTAAGGGGCGAACGAGAACGAATACAAGTGGGACGGCACATCACAGGAGCACCCCGGATAGGTGTTGTCCCGCCAGACCCCGCCCACGTCGCCGCCCCGCTCGAAGATCACGAAATCGGTGATCCCGGCCCGTCGCAACCCGACTCCCATCCCGATGCCGCCGAACCCCGCGCCGACGACAGCCACCTCGCAGGTCATCGCGTTTGCCACCCCTCCTCCTTCACAGCGCATAGTCAACATTGAGCTACCTGAACTCTTCGTTGGCTGAAGCGCTGCGGATGGCAAGATCGTCGAGCTGGGTATTCGGCCACCCATGGCGAGCCAGAAGTGCGCGGCCCCACCGCAAAAGGCTTCGTGACACGATCAGCGGGACGATGCCCGGCGACCCGTCCGCGGCCGCCCGACAACCTGCGGCGCACAGTTCGTCCCCCGATTTCCGAGCCGAACAGCACACCTTTCGCTATCCAGAGGAAGCGGTATAGACACGCATCGTTCCAGGCCGGAGGCCCTGTCGGCTTCCCGCCGAATCGCGCACGAGATCCCGCGCCCGGCTAGACCACACCACACCGGCGCGCTCCGTCGCCGAGCGCGTGACCGCGGGACAGGTTCGTCGGGGCGCTCGGCAACGGCACATCACCATTCGCGGTCCGAGCGATCGATTTCGTCGGCCGAGACCGAAATCGGCTGAAGCACACCGAGTAAGAGGAACATGCCACCGGCGCCGACTCCGGCTCACAGCGGCGACGCCACAGGCGCGCAGGAGAACCCGACTCCGCCCTTCAGCGGCCCGAGCATCGCTCGGGTGAGTTCCCGCAACTCGGGCCGCCCTCCCCGCTTCTCACGCCGTAGTAGTAGCGGTCAGGTCGTCGAGCAGAATCATGACCTCCCCTTCCCGCTTCACCACCTCGCCGAGCCGGATCGTCAGAGCGACGAGGTCGCTGTCGTCCACGGGGTCGGCCGGTTCGTGCTCGAGACGCTGCCATTCACCGGCGGCGGAGACGCTGCCGAGGATCAATTCTCGCTCGCCGTGTCCGGCGCCGTGCAGTCGCGCGGACACCCTGATCGAGGCGTGCGGCGAACGCACCCACAGGCGCAGGGCCGTCAGCCGTCCGGCGATCGAGAACGCCTGCCCGGGTTTGGCCACGAGATCGACCTCGAGATCGTCGGTCGCCGACCGGACCAGTAGGACCAGCGCCCGGTGGTCGGCGCCCGCGACGCCGTCGGCGTACACGCCGGGGCGCTTGCTCGGCGCGCCTTCGGCGAATGTCGTGAGATGCGTCCGGTCCGCACCGGCCCCGGCGATCTCCCACCTGTCCTTGCTCTCGAAGTCGTCCAGGAGCACCTCGACCGAAGCGTCCGACATCCCCGCCGTCCCTTCCTCCGCGCCGGACATTTCTCCGGCCCCGCGCAAACCCTACAAGTCACCGAATATGGTTGCCGCGCCGGAACGGAGGACGCACCCGCGGCACCTCTGCGTGCCGGTTCCACCGACCGGATGCGCCGGGTGTCAGCCGGACACGGCGTTGGACCCGGCCACTACCGGCACGAGGTACGTTCGTGCGAAATCACCGAGTTGCGTGATCACCGCCGCATGACCCAGTACATTCCGCGACCGGACTCCGCGGGCGCAGTCCTTTCCCGTGGCTCGATCCGATCCAGCCGGTAGCCCAGCCGCCGGGCGACCGCGGCACTGCGGATATTGGCCTCGTCGCAATGGATCTCGACACGGTCGACACCGGGTAATGCCAACGCGATACGGGTCAAGGCGGCCGCGCTCCGGGTGATCACTCCCCGGCCGGAGTGCGCGGTGTGACACCAGTAGCCGATCTCCACGGCTCCTGCGCCGAGCCGGTCGTGCAGACCGATCGCGCCGAGCACGTTGCCCTCGGCGTCGAAGATGCCGAAGTTGAAGCTTCCGGCGGCGCTGGGCCAGCTCTCGTCCGTTTCCCGGCCGAAGGCGCGTTGGCCCTCCAGCGTCGCCGGTTCGGGCAGCCAGTCCATCCAGGGGTGGATCTCGTCGAACGACGCGTTGATCGCCGCGAGCCGCGGCAGCAGATCCTCCGGCAGCCAACGCCGCAACAGCAGTTCTCCGACTTCGATTCGTTGCGGTGGCCCCACACCCGGTGCAAGTGCGTAGCGCGGTTCGATGTCCATGCCCGTCTATGGTGCTCGTTCGGCGCATAAGCGGGCAAGCCGATAGCGGCGTGCGCGACGCTAGGACGGCTCTGGAATGCCCGCTTGCCGCAGAGCCCGCTGCGCGGCGTTCGCCCCGCACATGCCGTGCGCACCAGGGCCCGGCGGTGTGGCCGCGGAGCAGAGATAGTGGCCCGGCACACCGATGTCATAGGGTTGCAGAGTCTTTCGAGGACCGAACAGCAACTGCGGAATGTCTTTCGCCCCCGTCATGATGTTGCCGCCCACGTAGTTGGGGTTGTACTCGGCGAATCCCGCCGCGCTGCGCACGCTGGTCCCGGCTATGCGGTCGCGGAAACCGGGAGCGAAGCGTTCGATCTGGGCGGTGATCGCCGCTGTCGCGTCGCCGGGATAGCCGTGCGGCACGTGGGCATATGCCCAGATCGGATGGATGTCGCCGGCCGACCGTTGCGGATCGGCGAGGTACTGCTGGCCTACCAGGACGAACGGGCGTTCGGGCATGCGTCCCGCGTGGATCTCGCGTTCGGTGGCGGCGATCTCGGTGAACGTGCCGCCGAGATGCACCGTTCCCGCCCGTCGAGCCGTCTCCGCCGTCCACGGCACGCCGCCGTGCACGGCGAAGTCGACCTTGAACGCGCCCGGTCCGTACCGGAACGCGCGGTAGGACCTCCTGACCCGAGGGGGCAGGCGCTCACCGAGGATGTCCGCGACCGCGGTGGGCGCGAGGTCCCACATCGTCAGTCCCGCCTGCGGCAGATCGGACGCCGATCGCACGTGGACACCCGTTTCGATCTTCCCGCCGAGGTCACTCAGCACCGCGGCCATGGCTTCGGTGATCCGTTGCGATCCACCGGCGGCGACCGCCCAGCCGTAGGTGTGGCCCGCGGTGAGGATGCCCAGGCCGACGCTGGCGCTGAGCGGCCGATGCAGCGGGTGGAAGGCATGCGCGGCGACGCCGCCGAACAGTCCCCTGGCCTGCTCGGTACGGAACAGGCCGGCAAGCAGCGTGGCCGAGGCCAGGGCAGGAATCCCGAACCGGGCCAGCCGGATCGGATGGCGCGGCAGGCGAAGCAGCGGCCGCATGATGTCGGCGCTCATCCGGTCGTAGCCCGCCACCGTCCGTTCGAACAGCAGCCGCCATGCCCGGCCGTCGCCGCCGAGACCGGCCGCGGTCTCGGCGACCGAGCGCAGCAGCACGCCCGCGCTGCCGTCGTCGAGCGGATGGACGCAGTCGATCTCCGGCCATGCCCAGGACAATCCGTAGCGTTCCAGGTCCAGGCCGCGCAGGAAGAGAGAGCCGACCGCCATCGGGTGGATGGCCGAGCAGTGGTCGTGCAGCAGACCGGGCACGATCGCCTCGCTGGTGCGGGTGCCGCCCCCGATCTCGTCGGCGCCCTCCAGCACGGTGACGTCCAGTCCGGCCCTGGCCAACGTGATGGCCGCGGCCAAGCCGTTGGGGCCGCTGCCGACCACGACTGCGGTGCTCATATCGCTCTCCTGTCCGTGCGAGGGCCTCAGCCGACCGGCTGCGGCGCGAGGACCCGAGTCGGGTCGTCCGGCGGCATCGGCACCGTGTAATCCGCGCGCCGCCAGGTCACCTCGTGCGGGATCGGGCCGTCGGGCAGCCACGGCTGCGTCTCCACCGCGTCGCGCACTCGCCAGGTGCCGCGTTCGACGACGCCGAGCGCCGCGTCGATGACCTGATACCGCTGGATACCCCGGTGGATGGGCTGCGACTCCACCCACACCACGATCCACTCGCCAGGCGCGAATCCGACCCGGGACTGCACGGCCTCGATCAGATCCAGGTTGTGCAGGTGGCCGTCGCCGAAGTTGAAGCCGATCAGCGAATTGCAGCCGAACTCCGCTTCCCGGACGGTCCACCGGTCGATCGCGGGAATGTGCTTGTACAGCAGCGAGAACAGTCCGCGCCCTTGACTGTGCATCGAGCGCCACGCGATGGTCTGCTGCATGGTGATCTCCGCGACCTCGGGCGGGTAGCCCATGGCCTTCAACTGGTCGATCTGATTCAGCGTGGGCCGGTGCGCGATGGTGTTGAGCTTGTCCTCCGCGCCGGGCGCGAAGGCCCACAATGCGGACGCCCAGTTGCCGGCGTACTGGCGCATCGACGGCAGGAACGACACCAGATCCGGGCGCAGATTCCCGAGGATCGGGAAGAACACCAGCGCCGCGACGATCACCAGCGCCAGCCACGGGGAGGAGATATCACCGAGGCCGTACCCGCCGCCGTTGGGGAAGCCCAGGAACAGGAACACCGTCAGGTACGCGAACAAGACGTTCCACTCCAACGGCACCGCCAGCGGGAACGTCGAGGTGATGAACGCGTGGAAGACCACCATCAGCACCACACCGGCCAGCGTCAGCCGGTGGTCGGTGGAGAACAGCAGCACCAGCGGTGTGACGATCTCGACGGTCGTGCCGCCGACATGGGCCAGGAACGAGGCGACTTCGGAGGGGCGGATGTCCCGGGGGAAGTCACGGTAGTGCAGCCGCTTGACCCACTTGGCGGGCACGCCGGGGCTGTTGGAGACCATCGGCGGTACCACGTTGCTGAAGTGCCGCCCGAACTTCGACACACCCGCGCCGATCCACACCGCGCAGATCAGCAGCTTGGCGGCGATGATCATGTCGGCGAACGGCAACGCCGCGAAGAACACCAGTGCGGGCAGGTACTGCTCGCCGCGGGCGGCGAGGAAGATCGTCTTGTCCCGCAGGCCGCACAGCACGTACAGCGCGATCGGAGCGATCAGCAGCGCGGGATTCACCAAGCCGGAGGCGTTCTCGGGCAGCACCGCGCTGAGCGAAGCGCTCGATACGCCGGGCAGCACGATCGCTGCCAGCAACGTCGCCAGGAACGCCAGGTACAGCAACACATCGATGACCGTGCGGGTATCACCGCTGGTGAACGGCACCCGCCGCCACGGCCGCAGGCGGATGGTGCCGGGGCGCGCGTAGAACAGGATGCCTCCGGTCATGGGCTTGAACTTGCCCGCGAGCGGCCCCCACGACCCGGCGATGCCGATCGCTTCGATCAGGACGGTCCACAACACGAGCTTCTGATAGACGACCGGCTCGTTCCACCATGCCGAGACATCCCAGAACGGCCCGACGCCGGAACTCCAGGTGGCCACGGCGACCCCGCCCAGCACCGAGACCAGCAGCACCTTGAGCAGATAGATCGTATGGATCATCTTCGGCGTGCCGAAGCCGTATTCGGCCCAGTGCAGGGCGAGCGTTCGCATCCGCTCCCGCAACGGTTGGTCGAGGAATGTCGTCACGTCGACGGGCGGAAAATCCGCTGTTTTGAATCCCATTGTTCGGCCTTTCTCATCCGATGAATCGAGCGCATGCGAGGACCCGGGTGATTTCGTTTCGGATCATGGATTTCCACTCGGCACCGAGCGGAGAATGTCTATGTGGTGGCGATCGTGTCGGCGACGAGCGCGCGGAGTTTACGTTTGTCGATTTTTCCAACCGGATTCCGAGGTAGTTCCTCGGTGAGTTCGATCGACACCGGTACCTTCGCCCGGGCCAGGGACCTGCGGCAGTGCTCGAGGAGATCCTCGGCACCGACCCGCTCGCCGGGCATCGTCACCACATGGGCGACCGGGACTTCGCCGAGGACCGGATCGGAAGCGCCGACCACGGCGGCCTCCAAGACCGCGGGATGGGCGTGCAGGACGTTTTCGATCTCTTTGGGGTAGATGTTCTCGCCGCCCCGGATGATCATGTCCTTGATCCGATCGACCAGGACCAGGTATCCGTCCTCGTCGAAGTAGCCGACATCCCCGGTGTGCAGCCAGCCGTCGACCACCGTGCGGGCGGTCGCCTCCGGCCTGCCGAGATAGCCGCGCATCACGTTGGCGCCCCGGATCACCACTTCCCCGCTCGTCCCGGCGGCCACGATCGCTCCTTCGGCGTCCATGATCGCGACGGTCTGCCCCGGCAGCGGCAGCCCCACCGTTCCCGGTTTGCGCGGCCCGCCCGGCGGATTCAGCGTCGAGGCGCAGGTGCCTTCCGACAGTCCGTAGCCTTCGACGATCGGTACACCGAAACGGGTTTCGAATCGCGCGATCAGTTCCGCGGGCATGGGCGCGGCCCCGCAGATCACGCGGCGCAACGACGAGGTGTCCGGCGTCGAACTCGCCTGCTGCGCGACCAGCATCGCGTAGATGGCGGGTACGGCCGAGAAGTAGGTGGGCCGAACGCGTTCCACGATGCCGAAGAACGCCGAGGCGGAGAAGCGGCCCGCGATCGTGGCGCGGCCGCCCGCGAGCAGCGGCGACAGGATGCCGACCACGATTCCGTTGACGTGGAACAGCGGCAAGGTGAGCAGGCTGTGGTCGGTGTCGTCCAACGCCAGTGCCTCGACGAGCATCTCGCACATCGCGGCGATGTTGGCGTGGTCGAGAACCACCCCCTTCGGTTGCCCGGTGGTGCCGCTGGTGTAGATGATCAGCGCGGGAGCGCCGGGGTCGACGGGCGCCGGTTCGGCCGCGGTGACATCGCCGCCGGCGCCCGCCACGTCGGTCATATCGAGCGTTCCCGCTCCGCGCCCGCCTTCGGTGACGACCACCTTCGCCCGGCAGTCCTCGATCTGATAGCGAGCCTCCTCGAAAGTGGAATCCGGCTTCACCGGGGTGACCGCGGCGCCGAGCCGCCACGCCGCGAACAGAATGACGACGAATTCGAGTCGATTCGGCAAGACGAGGGCGACCACATCGCCTTCGCCGACTCCGTTCGCGGACAGCACAGCGGCTGCCGCGCATACCCGTTTCGCGAAAGTCTGATTGTCGAGTTGTTCGCGGTCGTCCGCGATGCAGGGACCGGACGGATTCCATGTCGCCCGGACCTCCGGAATTTCTACGACGTGCTGCACGATTTCCCCAGATGATCGGGTGTGACGGGAATTACATTTCCAAGGTAGGTGCGGTGTCAGAACCCGGCTACGGGCCCGCATCCCAGTGTTTTCGTCCGGCTTTGTACCGACGGCACAAAAGGATGCGGAATGCGTCGGAGCCGCCGCACGGGGTCGGGTACGGTCCCGGCATGAGCGTTGACGTGGACAGAACCATCCGCGATGTCGCCGGACGCGTCAAAGCCGAGATCGACCGCCTGACCGCCGAGATGACCGCGATGTTCAGCGAGGTGATCCCGGAGTTCCGCCACGACGACGAGGTGCGGCGCCTGATGATCGCCAGCACCGCGTCCAACCTCACCGCGATCCTCGACATGCTCACGCTGAGCATCTCCCGCGACGACATCACGGTGCCGCCCGCCGCCGCCGAGTACGCCCGGCGCTTCGCCCAGCACGGGATGTCCCTGGAGGCCCTGCTGCGGGCGTACCGCCTCGGCGAACACATGTTCATGCAGCGGACCATCGCCACACTCCGGCGCTCCGAGGCCTCGGCCGATCTGGCCCTGGAGACCACCAGCCGGATCGGCATGCTGGTCAACAGTTACATCGACCACGTCATCGAAGGTGTCATCGACATCTACGAGAGCGAACGCCGGCGCTGGGACGCGCGCACGGACAACACACGCGCGGCGCAGATCCGCGCCGTGCTCGACACCGAGGACCTCGACTTGGCCTCCGCCGAGCAGATGCTCGCCACGTCGTTGCGGGGATGGCATATGGCCGCCATCGTCTGGGTGCGCGAACCCGCCGGGTCATCGATCGACCTACTGCGCGCGGGAGCCGAGATGCTCACCGCCGCGACCGGGAAGCACCCGCTGACGGTCCTGGTCGACGAGCAGAACTGCTGGGCCTGGATTTCCTCCGTCGGGAAACCGTCGCTCGACGCCGAACGGCTGGAGCGAGACCTGCGCCGGAGGCCCGGTCTTCGCGTCGCGATCGGCGACTCCGGCGCCGGACTGACCGGCTTCCGGCAGACTTTCCGCGATGCCCAGCGTGCGCGCAACCTCGCGTTGATCGCCGATCCCGCTCGCCCGCTGACCTTGCATTCCCGAGTGGCGCTGGCGAGTCTGCTGATCGACCGGCTGCCCGATACTCGAGCGTGGGTGCACCGGGTGCTCGGTGACCTCATGGGCGACGACGAGACCACCGCGCGTCTTCGTGAGACGGTGCAAACCTATCTGGAAGCCCGCGGCAGCCTCACCGACGCCGCCGCGCGCATGCACGTCCACAAGAACACCGTGCACTACCGGATACGCAGGGCCGAAGAAGTACTCGGCCACCCCTTGACCGTGAACCGGCTGGAGACCGAAGTCGCCCTGATGGTCTCCGAGCAACTCGGCCTCGGCCAAAGGAGGTGAGCCGGGTCCGCCCCGCTCCCCTGGCGAATCATCCAGGTGAGCGCCGAGGCAATACTCGGCGACATATGCGTGCCACGGCGATTCGCCATGGCGCGCGGACACCCGCGGCCCGATACTGAGTGCAGGTTGGACCGATTCCGAGGTGGAAGATGAATGTAATCGGGGTGGACTCGGACGGGCTTGTCGCGGCCGGTGATACCTGGGGGATCTCCGGGCCGCAGTTCCTGGCCATCTACTTGCCGGTGGTGCTGGTCGCGGTGATCGCCGGGATCTGGCTGCGGTCACGGGTCACGGGCGCGGATCCGGACGCCGACGCGGTCACCGTGCCGGGCGGGGAGTTGACCTCACCCGAGGTGGGGCTGCTGTTCGGCGACCAGAACGCCGCATTGGCGGCGATGGCGCGGCTACGCGCTCTCGACGCGATCGATTCGGGAGCCACGACGGTTCGCGCCCTCACAGCGCAGGAGCGGGCGCAGCTGGATCCGTTCACCGTGTCGGTGTACGACCGGCTGGCGACGGGTGAGCGCAAGAACGTGAGGGCGATAGTGGGCGGATCACCCGCCGCCCTCGACGCGCTGCGCGCCAGGATGGTGGACCTCGGGTACTTCCCCGGGCCCGCCGTGCGTCACGGGCTGCGCGACGCGGGGATGCCGATCCTGGTCACCGGCGCGCTCGGCGTGGTGCGGATCATCGCGGGGGCTTCGCACGGAAACCCGGTCGGCGTGCTGGTGGTGCTGGTGATCGCGCAGGCATTCGGTTACTGGCTGGTGGTTCGAAAGCCCCGGCTGACCGCGCTCGGTGTCCGTGCCAGGGACACCGCGGCCGAGCGCAACCGGCATCTGGGTCCGAGCTATTCACCGTCCTACGCGACCTATGGCGCCGAGAGCGCGGCGCTCGCGGCCGCCGTTTTCGGTATCGGCGCGCTCATCGCGCTGGATCCCGGCCTTGCCCAGGCAGTCGTGCCGCCGAGTGCGTCGGGCGGCGGAGACGGGGGCGGCGACAGCGGCGGCGGAGACGGGGGCGGCTGCGGAAGTGGGTGTGGCGGGGGCTGCGGCGGTTGCGGTGGATGAGTCCGGACCGCTGCCGCCGGGGGCGCTCGGTATCGGCTGGCGGCCGGAGATCTGCGGGGTCATCGCCACCTTGACGGGGCTCGGGTTCTGCGAGGTCATCGCCGAATCGTTGCCCCGGGATCGCCACCGCGCCGGGCAGCCGGCCGTGCCCGAGGAGCTGGCCGCTCTACGCGCGCGAGGCGTCGCCGTTGTGCCGCACGGCATTTCGCTGTCGCTCGGTAGCGCCGAACCCGTGGCGGGCCATCGCATCGAGCACTTGGCGGCCTGCGCGGCGGCCGTCGCGGCTCCGCTGGTGAGCGAGCACGTCGCGTTCGTCCGGGCGGGCGGACTGGAGGCAGGCCATCTCCTGCCGGTACCGCGCACCAGGGAAGCGCTCGACGCACTCACCGGCAATATCGCCCGCACCCGGGCGGCGCTGGAGGTCCCCCTCGCCCTGGAGAACATCGCCGCGCTGTTCGACTGGCCCGACGACGAGTACTCCGAAGCGGAATTCCTGGCCGAACTCGTCGACCGTACCGGCGTGTTGCTGCTGCTGGATCTCGCCAATGTCTACGCGAACGCCCGCAACCGGGGTCGCGACCCCCTCACCGAGCTCCTGCGCCTGCCCGCCGAACACGTGGCCTACTGCCACGTCGCGGGCGGTCACGAATCCGGCGGCCGCTACCACGACACGCACACCGATCCGCTGCCCGCCGAAGTTCTCGCGCTGGTCGCGGAATTCACCGCCCGGCATCCGGCGCCGATGATGTTGGAGCGCGACGGCAACTATCCACCCGCCGCCGAGTTGCTCGACGAATTGGACGCCATCGCCACTGCCGCCGCCCGGTCGCCGGTCACAGCCGGTGCCAGAGCGGAACCGGCGTGACTTCCCTGCCGGAGCACCCGACTCTGGCCGAGCGGCAAGCGGCGCTGGTGCGGGCACTGGTGGCGGGGGCGGCGGTACCCGCGGGATTCGATGTGGATGCCGTCGGTGCGGCGGCGGACGCCTTGCTCCACAAGCGCGCCGGTGCGGTGGCGCGTCGTTTCCCGCTGCTGGCGCACGCGTGTGAGGGCGACTTCACCGCACGCTTCACGGCGTGGGCTCGCACGCACCCGAAGACGACGACGTCCGCCGATGCGGCGGCCTTCGCGGCTGCCGCGGGCATCGACTGGAACGCCGGGCCCCGACGCCGGGAGAAGACGCGCTGGTGGCACCGGCTGCACGGCTGAGCGCTGGGCGCTTACGACTGGCGCGCTTCGACAGGCACCGCGGAGTCGGCGGCGTCGCGACGCTCCTCGAGCCACACGCTGACCGCCACCGTCGCATACGCAGCGACGGTCGCCATCCCCGGCAGCATCAGCATCAGCATGAGAAATGAAAGCATCGAAGACACAAGCCCTCCCGGACAACGCGATGGAAACTGTCGCACCGGTGCGCCGCGCTGCGTCACCGTCACGCCCGGACATACCCACGCTCGGAAGTCCAATCTCGTCGAGACCACCGAGGGTGGTGTGATAGATCTCACTCGAGAAATGCACTACGCGGCCTATGAGTCGACCGGGATAATCCGGCGCAGCCGAAACCGCTCATCCGCGAGGCGGCCGGTCCACATCCCGGCGTGGTACACCGGTCACCATGCGGTTGCTCATCATGTCCGATACGCACGTGCCCAAGCGCGCGCGTGATCTGCCGGAGCCGCTCTGGCGCGAGGTCGAGGCGGCCGATGTGATCGTGCACGCGGGCGACTGGGTGGAGGTGGCGCTGCTGGATCGGCTCGAAGCGCGCAGCGCACGCCTCATCGGCGTCTACGGCAACAACGACGGGCCGGACTTGCGCGCACGGCTGCCCGAGATCGCGCATGCCGAAGTCGGGGGCCTCAGGCTGGCGGTGGTGCACGAGACCGGACCCGCGAAAGGCCGGGAGGAACGCTGCGCCCGGAATTTCCCGGACACCGATCTGCTCGTCTTCGGGCACAGCCACATCCCCTGGGACAGTGTCACCGACACCGGGTTGCGCTTGCTCAATCCCGGTTCGCCGACGGATCGGCGCCGCCAACCGGAGCACACCTACCTCACGGCGCGGATACAGTCCGGCCGACTGAGCCGGGTGACCTTCCATACCCTCCCGAAACACTGACCCGGCGGCACGCTGCGCGAGCCCATCGCTCCAGCCTCGCCGGTGCGTCCCGGACCACCGGCGACCGCTAGCGCTTCGTAGCGGTCAGCACTTCCAGGGTCACCGGCTCTGCGAAACATCCGTCCGGGTCGATCGCGAGCAGCGTCTCGGTGATCGCTTGTTCGAAGGCGGACCGCCGGTCACCGAGAAGCCGCCGCAACGGCAAGGAGGTCGAGTAGAGGTAACCGATCGCCTGCTCGATCGTCCATGAGCGGGGGAACTCGTGCACCAGCCGGTGCACGCGGGAGAAAGACGATCGAGCCAAGATCTCTTCGTGCGACTCGTGGCCCTCGGCGGCGGTCGACCTCCCGGACCGCTGTTCAGGAGGCAGGAAGCGACGTTGCACGTCCTCGATGGCTTGCTGCCACTGCGTAGCGGGGCGCACGAGGCAGCTGTCGTTGGTGATCACGATCGCGCCGTCGTCGTCGACCATGCCGGAGAGAGCCGCCAGAACTCGCGCGCGGTCCATCCAGTGGAACGAGCGGCCCATGGTCACCAGCCGGAACCGGCCGAAATCCCCCGGCAGATCGGCCGAACTGCCTTGCGTCCACGTAACGTTGGTAACGCCCGCCGCCCGCGCGTGGCGGGCGGCTTCGACCAGCATCGTAGGCTCGGGATCGACGCCGACCGCTTCGGCCACGTGCCGTGCGAACGGGACGGTGAGTTGACCCGTGCCGCAGCCCAGATCGAGAAGCCGCCCGGTGCCGTCCAGACGCAGCCGCGGCACGAGGTCGTCGAAGAACCGCTGCGGATAGTCCGGCCGGTAGCGCGCGTAGTGCCAAGCGGTGCCTGCGAATAGGTCTCCGGACGCATCACCCATGGTCGGCCCTCCCCCACTTGCGAACTCGCACCTCGTCCGGCGGACACACGAAGACTCGATGGTAGCGGTCCGGGTCAGTTACCGTAACCGTCGCCGCGGTCACCGGCCGGCGCCAGATGGCGGTCGTCGGTGGAGGAGTCGGTGATGGCGGTGGCGATCTTCGGCAGCGCGTGGGGATGGTTGCGGCCGAGCCAGTCGAGCATTTCCTCGCGCACGGCGCAGCGCAGGTTCCACACGTCGTCGGCATCGGCCGCCGACATCGTGGCGCGCACCACGATATTCGTCGGCGTGCTGTCGGTGACCTGCAAACCCCAGTCGCGACCGTCCCAATCCGCGCGCGTGCGCAGATACTCCTGCAGATGCTCACGCAGCAGCGGCACCGGTGTGCTGTGATCGAGAAACAAGTAGACGGTTCCGGTGATCTGCGGGCCGCCACGCGACCAGTTCTCGTACGGCTTGTTGTTGAAGTAGGAGACCGGCATGGTCAGCCTCCGGTCGTCCCAGATCCGCACGGTGAGGAACGCGAGGGTGATCTCCTCGACGATGCCCCATTCCCCCTCCACGACGACGGTGTCGCCGATCTTCACCGAGTCACCGAAGGCGATCTGCAAACCGGCGATCAAGTTGCTCAAGGTCGACTGCGCCGCGACCCCGGCGATGATGCCGATCACCCCCGCCGAGGCCAGCAGTGAGGTGCCCAGGGTCCGCAGACTCGGCACCAGCAGCAGGATCGCCACGGCGGCGGTCGTGACCACCAGGACCGAGGTGACGATCCGGCGCACCAGGCCGAGCTGGGTGCGCAATTGCCGTACCCGCGTGATGTCCTGGGTACGCCGGGCATAAGAACGCAGCATGTTCTCCGCGACCGCGTCGGCGGCACGGATGACCACCCAGGCCGCCGCCATGATCGCCGCGGAGGCCAGGATGGTCCGGATCATCGTGTCCTGGCGCAGATCGAGGTGCGCCAGCGGATAGGTGGCGTGCAACGCCAGCGCGCCGAGCAACACCTGCACGGGCAGTTGCACCCGGCGCAACAGTGTGGGGAGTTGGGTGTCCGGACGCTTCCCGGCGATGTAACGCAATAATCGGTCGATCAGCAGCCCGACCGTCACAGTGATCGCCACCGTGCCGAACACGACGACGAGCGGCCGTAATACTTCCTCCAACAGAACGAACTCCTTCTCCTCATCCACTCGACACCGATGCTCCGCAGGGTCTTCACGGCAGGGGCGACGGGATGCGCGGAACGTCGAGCACCTGGTGCTGCTCAGCTTCTGTACACGTGAGTGGAATGCTCTCGTTGCGGCTCTGGCGCAACGGCGTTCGAACCGTCGTCGTTTCTCGCCAGGCCTTCGTCGGCCAAGGGGGTGTTCTTACAGCAGCGCCAGCGCGATACTCAGCACTGTCAATACCAGAACCCATGCCGCGACGGTCCATTCGATGGGGCCCTCGGAGCCGGGATAACCGCCGTCGCTTTGTCGGGCGGCGCGATACTGCGAGCGCGAGGCCGAAATGGACATGACATCCTCCTTCGGTCGGTTGCGTCATCCAGGCGCATACCCGCTTTCGCCGCCGATCGTCGCCGACGCACTGTGGCGAATACCACCCGATCCTCTGACCTCCGGCGCAAGCCGTTGCCGGGCACGGGTTCTCGAGTTCAGTGACGGCCGGGGTGGCTGTGGTAGCCCAGGTCGTCCAAGGCAAGGGGCGGAACGTAGCGGCTGACCAGGGTGCGGTGCCACCACGCTCGGGTGCGAGCCAATTCGCGCGGTGTGGTGAAGCGATACAGATACAGTTGCGCCCGCACGAAACGCGGCGCGGCATCCGGGAATGGATTGTGCCGCAGCAGGCGCAGCGTGGCCGGGTCGTTTTCCAGCAGCCGCGCCAGGAAGGCGGCCAGCCACGACTGCGCGTACCGTGGCGAGGTCGCGGCGAACCACATGAGCCAATCCAGGCGCAGGTGGTAAGGGGCCCATTGGCGTGGCAGCCGCCGCGGATCGCCGGGTTTGCCCTTGAACTCATATTCCTTCCACTGCGTCCGATCGGTGACGGTCGACTCCTCGGTGCCTTCGACGACCACCTCGTAGCGGGTGCGACCGATGCTGCCGAACGCTCCGTAGGTGTTGACCAAGTGATAGGGGTCGAACGATCGGTTCATGGCCTGATGACTGGAGATCAGGTTGCGCGCCGGGCGGTAGCTCAGGAAGACCACCAGTGCGGTGAACGCGATGACGAGGCCCACGAACCACGGCGGCGGCCCGGGCAAAGGCGGCGGTGCGGGCACCGGTAGCACCGCCGCCACCGCGGACCCGCTGATGGCGCCGCACGCGAGGACGATCGTCAGCCAGTTCAGCCAGGCGAAATTGCCCGATACCACCAACCACAGCTGGGTGATCACGATAACGGCCGCGGCGATGCTCGCCACCGGCTGCGGTGCGAAGAGGCCGAAGGGCACCACGAGCTGCGCGACGTGATTGCCCACCACCTCCGCCCGGTGCAGCGGCTTGGGCAGGTGGTGGAAGAACCAGCTCAGCGGTCCGGGCATCGGCTGGGTCTCGTGGTGGTAGTACAGGCAGGTCAGATCGCGCCAGCACCGGTCACCGCGCAGTTTGATCAGTCCGGCGCCGAACTCCACCCGGAACAGCAGCCAGCGGGCGAGCAGGAGCACCAGCACCGGCGGCGCGGTGCGGTCGTTACCGACGAAGATCACCAGGAACCCGCATTCCAGCAGCAGTGACTCCCAGCCGAACGCATACCATTCCTGCCCCACGTTGACGATCGACAGGTACAGCACCCACAACGTCGCCCACAGCAGCATCGCCGCCCACAGCGGCACCAGGTCGGCCGCACCGGCGACCAGCGCCGCGGACAGCGCCGCACCGAACCAGGAGACGGCGGCGAAGAAACGATCGGAATAGTGGACGTGGAAGATGCTCGGCACCCGCCGGAAGGACCGCCGGGCCAGCAAGCGCGGCACCGGAAGCATGCCGTGCTCACCGATCAGCGCCCGGAACTGCCGTGCGGCGACCAGGAAGGCGATCAGATAGACGGCCGCGACACCGCGCGTCAGCACCTGCCTGCTCAACCAGTATTCGGATGCGGTGAACCAGTCCATGCCCGCAACTCCTCCGACCGCGGACCTTCACCCCCACACCGCCGCATACCCAGCCCGGCAGCGGGAAAACACGGCACTACATCGGGTACAGGCTGTGCTTGCGCGGGTTGGGCTCGGCGGCTGCTTCCTTGTCCCGCAGCAACTGGAGCGCATGCCGTATCTCCAGCCGGGTACGGGATGGTTCGATCACCGCATCGATGTAGCCGCGTTCGGCCGCGATCCACGGAGTGGCGACGGTGGCGTTGTACTGGTCGATCATGAATTCCCGCACCGCCGCGCGCTGTTCTTCCGGCACCTGGAGCAGCTGGCGCCGCCCCGCGATGTCGACCGCGCTCTCCGCGCCGATCACCGCGATGCGGGCGGTCGGCCAGGCCAGGCTGATGTCGGCGCCGAGCTGCTTGCATGCCATGAAGCCGTAGGCGCCGCCGTAGGACTTGCGCACCACGACGTTGATGATGGGCACGGTCGCCTCGATGATCGCGCGGAACACGCGTCCGCCGCGGACGATGACACCGTTGCGTTCCTCTTCGACTCCGGGAAGCACGCCGGGAGTGTCCACGACGAACACCAACGGGATGCCGAAGGCGTTGCACAGCCGGATGAAATGCGTTGCCTTGTCGGAGCATTTCGCGTCGACCGCTCCCCCGAGCACCAACGGCTGATTGGCGACGACCCCGACGCTGCGTCCGTCCACGCGCGTGAAGCCGGTGATCAGATTGGCCGCGGTGGCGGAGCGGATCTCGTGGAAATCACCGTCGTCGAAGATGCGCAGCAGGATCTCGTGCATGTCGTATCCCTCGCGATCGGAGTCCGGGATGATCGACTCGAGCTCGAGGTCGGTCGCGGTGATCTCCGGCTCGAGACCGGGGTTCACCAGCGGCGCCTGCTCCAGGCAGCTCGACGGCAGGTAGCTCAGGTACTTGCGGGCCCAGTCGAATGCCTCCTGTTCGGTGCGGTCACGTGGTGGATCGTGCCGTTGCGGGCCTGCACGTGAGCGCCGCCCAGTTCCTCCGCGGTCACGTCCTCGCCGGTCACCGTCTTGATGACCTCGGGACCGGTGACGAACATGTAGGAGTTCTCGGTCGCGACGAGAACGTCGGTGTTCACCGGGCCGTATACCGAACCCGCGGCGCACTTGCCGAGCATGATGGAGACCTGCGGGACGAATCCGGACAACCGCTCTTGGCGTCGGCTCATGTGGGCGAACCAGGCCAGCGAGGTGACCGCGTCCTGGATCCGGGCGCCGCCGGAATCGTTGATCGCCACCACCGGGCAGGCCTTCTCGTACGCGAACTTCAGGATGTGCGCGACCTTCCGGCCGAACATCTCGCCGACCGAGCCGCCGTAGACCGTCTGGTCGTGCGCGATGACCACGACCGGTCTGCCGTCGATGCGACCGTGGCCGGTGACCACTCCGTCGCCGTACTTCGCGTCCGGGGCTCCCGGTGTGCGCGCGAGTGCGCCGATCTCGACGAACGTTCCGGGATCCAGCAACGATCGCACGCGCTCACGGGCACTCGGGATGCCCTTGTTCTGCCGTTTGGCGATACCGGACGCACCCGCCGGTTCCTCGGCGGTCGCGAGGGTGTCCCGCAATCGCTCCAACTTCTCGCGCGTGCCGACCATTCGGATACTGCCCTCTCGACCTCACCGACAACTGCGCCGAACGATAGGGGGCTGGACGACGAGCGCTGAGGTCACGAGACGATTACTGGGCACTTCACAACGCGCCGGCCGTCGCGTTGGCACCCCGGCCTATTGATCCGACCGGCCCCGCACCGGCGATCTCGTCGGGGGGGCGGACCACGCACGGGGAGTTCCATTCCGGCCTGGAAGGATTCGGTGCATGAGTTTCACCGGGGACGATGTCCGGTCCTTCGCGCTGTCGCTACCGGAGACATCCGAACAGTTCACCTGGGGGATGCCGACCTTCCGGGTCGCGGGCAAGTTGTTTCTCACCCTTCCGGAGGCGGAGACCTCGATGGCGGTGCGCTGCCCCATCGCCGATCGCGACGAACTCGTCGTCGCCGAACCGGGCAAGTTCTGGATCGCCGCGCACGAAGCGAACAACGCCTGGGTCCGCGTGCGTCTGACCGCCCTCGACGACCTGGCCGAACTGGAAGCCATCGTGCTCGACTCGTGGCGGCAGGCCGCACCCCGGCACCTCCTCGACGCCGGGTGACCTGCTCGCGCCACCCGCCTCAGCGTGCGCGGCGGCGGCGGGGCCGGGGCGCGAGTTTCAGGCCGAACAGCAGATCGGTATTGCGGACCGGCGCCGGTTGTTCGGACATCCGGAGCAGTCCGGCACGGCGGATCCAGCTGTGGTGCCAGTGGTACAGGTCCGGAAGGCTCACCTCGCATGCCGCGGCGAGCCTGCGAAGGCGGAAGCCCGCGCCGCCGATGGCCCCGGTGAACAGTTTGCTGTTCGGGGTGGGTCGCGATTCCTGCGAGACGCGGGCGTCGTAGAGCAAGGTGCGCGCAGGCGGCGGTATCACCCACACGTACAGGTCGGGTGCGTGGGCGTAGCCGATCGGGCCGTTGAAGATCAGCGCGTCGGCGGTCAGCGCGACACAGGGAATGGCGTTGAGTTCCATCGCGGTGGCACCGGTGAAGAGTGCGGTGACGAGCGCCGCCGCGTCCACCGGATCGGCGGTCCTGGCCCGGACACGGGCGATGACGTCGTGGTCTATCGGGACCGTGGTCAGCCCGGGCCCGACCGAGTAGGCCAGATCCGGCGGCAGATCCAGCCGCAAACCGTGCAGCAGGAACGCGGCTTGGGCGCCGCGCAGGCGCGTGATGGTGTGCCCGCGACTGGGGCTGTCGGCCACCAGGCTGCCGAGGAACCGGTACAGGCTGAGGATGTCGTTCCACTCGTCCACCACACCGGCGCCGGGACCCGGCTGGAAGCGATTCGGCGAGCTGAGTCGTGGTTGCAGCACCGACAGCATGTATTCGGCCAGACCGGCCCCGCGGGGACCCAGCCAGCTCCCGACGCCGTTCTGGTTCAGGTCGTGACGGCACTGCCTGCCGGTGTGTTCGGCGAGCCACCGACAGGTCGTCTGGATCCCCTCGGTGTAGACGGCGTCGATGCGCGCGAACTCCTGCGGCGGCAGGCTTCGGTAGGCATCGGCCAGGAAGGTGGTGACATCGCCGTCGGAGATCTGCGGCAGCAGTCCGCCTCCGGCCGCTTCCGACAGCATGATGATGCGCGACGGCCGGTGGCCGACCTGCCCGTACCCCACCTGCCGGGTCGGCGGCTCGAAGCCATCGATGCGCGTGGTGGGCGGGTCGGGGACACCGATGCGCGTCGTCGCCGCTTCAGGGGCATCGGTCTGCGTGGTCGCGGCCTCGGGGGCATCGATCCGCGTAGTCGGTGCGTCGGGAACATCGACGCGTGAAGACGCGGTCTCGGGGACATCGATGCGCCTGGTGGGCGCGCTGGCGGCGCGGCGGTCCGCCAGCCACCGCCGCAGGTCCTCCTCCGGCACGCCCAGCCGCTGCGAGGTCGATCGCATCCGTTCGGCAGAAAGTTCGTTGTGTTCGTCGAGCTGGGCCAATCTTTCCAGCTCGGACGGACGCAGCGTGGGCACGCTTGCGTCGACCACAGCCACAACCTCCTGGATTTCTGTACCCACGGCGCAACACGGCGGGTTCGAGACGTCAGTTGTAGAGCATTCGATCACGTACCCGCCGGTAGGGCGGGGAATTCAACGGAGTTTCGTCTGTTGTCTACGTCACCGACAACTCCACGATCTACCGAAATCTCGCGCACCGAATGCGTTTTGCCTAGTCAAGATGTCTGTCGCCCCCAGCGACGGAAAGACGTGGCCGATGCCGACACCGGAAATTTCGGCGCCCGTGTCTACGGTGCTGGACACCGCCGATTCGGCACACCGAACATTGCCGCCCGAGTCCGGCTCGACGCGCCGACCCGGCGCACGCCGGGACCGCCGAGCCGATATCCGACCACCGCGCCGCCCACATGTCCTCGCCGTGCAGGAGCGGCCCGCTGCCCGGGACCACCCGCCGACACAATCCGGGCAGCGGCGAACATATCCTGTCCCGGAAGCCGCGCTGGGCCGTAGCGAGCCGACGGCTCCGAGTTTGCGGCCGTCGCGGTATCGGGCGCACTGTTCGCCTTGGGCCCGCCGAGCGGACGAGAGGAATCGGCCTCGGAGTTACACGCTGCGCGCGTCCCTGCCGCACCGACGAGAAGGTGAATACGCCGAGCAGCCGGCAGTAAGCCGATTGATTGCCGGAATCCGGAAGCGATGTTGCGAATTGGGAAGTTCGGCGGGAAATAATGATCGATTTCGCGCCGCCGCATCCACCCGCGGTCGGAATCGATCGAATACGAGACGCAAAGCACACCGAATGCTCGGCGGAGCGGACTCGGGATGCCGGCCGTGACCGGATCGAGAGCGAATTCTCAGTGTCCCCACAACGAACTCTCGACAAGCCCAAATACCGGTGCGGTCTCCTTGAAGGGTGCTGGTCGGCAGCACTCGAGCCCAGCCAGGAGGAGACCAGTTCATGTACACCGGCACTACTGCAAGTCTGCCGCGGATCCAGATGCCGTGGCTGGGCGCGGCGATGGGCGCCTCGGCCAGTCGGCGTGCGTCACGGTCGATCAACGCCGACGCCGTCGCGATCGAGACCGACGCGATGAGCGGAGCGACAGCGTTCGTGGTCGCCGACGGTGTGGGAGACCATCTCCTCGGCGCCCGGGCGGCACGCACGGTTGCCACGGCGGCGGCACATGCGGGCGCCCGGGACGGGGCGCGAGCGGGAATCCTCGCGGCGCAAGAAGAATTGCTGCGGGAAGTCCCGGAACCCTCCGCCGACAGCGTGCTCGTGGTGGCGGTATTGCCGACCGCCGGTCGACCCGATGGCCCCTGCGAGGTGGCATGGGTCGGCGACTGCCGGGCGTATCGCTGGAACGGGCGGGTGCTGCACCAGATCACCACCGACCACACCGTGGCCGAGTCGTACCGAGCCCGCGGGCTGGCGGTCACCCCGCGAATGAGCCACCTGGTCACCACCTCGGCCCGCACCGTCCGACCCGACGAGATCGGGTATGCCGCCACCGGATCGAGCACGGGCAGACTGCTGCTGAGCACCGACGGAGTGCACAAGCCACTCGGCATCGCCGCCGTCAAGGCCATTCTCGCGGACGGCGACGCGGCCCACGCCATCGCGAACTCCTTGGTCGACGCCGCCCTCCTGGCCGGAGGAAGGGACAACGCCACCGCGCTGGTGGTGGACCTGCCTGCCCGCACCGCCGACAGCTAACTCCTGCGACCGGCTCGGGAGTCACCGCGGGCTACACGCGACGCGTTCGAAAGAAATGTCGAAATGCTATGAATCGGCATCGGTGGGGCGCAGTATGTCGCTGTGGAGTTGACAGCCGTACGCATCGACAAACCGGACGAACTCAACGTCATCATCGGACAGTCCCACTTCATCAAAACCGTGGAAGACCTGCACGAAGCGCTGGTCGGAGTAAGTCAGCACCTGCGCTTCGGGCTGGCGTTCTGCGAGGCCTCCGGCCCGCGCCTGGTCCGCCACTCCGGCAACGACGACTCGCTCGTCGAACTCGCCATCAAGAACGCGGTCGACCTCGGGGCCGGGCACTCGTTCATCGTCTTTCTGCGCGAGGGCTACCCCGTCAACGTGCTCAATGCCGTGCGGCAGGTCCCTGAGGTCTGCGGAATCTTCTGCGCCACAGCCAATCCCGTCGAGGTTCTGATCGCCGAGACGGAACTCGGCAGAGGAATCGTCGGCGTGATCGACGGTTCGGCGCCGCTCGGCGTGGAGAATGCCGACGACCAGGCAGCCCGTAGGCAGCTGTTGCGCCAGATCGGCTACAAACTGTAGTACCGCGATCGGCGACCTTCCAGGCCGCCGACCGCGACATGTTCATCCCCGAGTCCGCAATCCCTTACCGCGACACCTCATCCGCAGCGCCTTCGCGTTCCGCCGCCGCGCCTCAGCCGAGTTCCGCCAGTTGCGCCACGGCGGGCGCCATGCCATCGATCCAAGCCGCCGGCGAGCCGGTGGTCGGAGTGACGATGGCGGTATCGATGCCGAGTTTCGCGTAGTCGGCCATCTGCCGGACGAAATCGTCGCGGTTGTCCGGGCTCGGCCGCGGATTGTTGGCGATGATCGTCTTGCGGATCTCGTCATAGTCGCGGCCGACGTCGTCGCAATGCCGTCGCAGCACATCGAGCTTGTGCTCGACGTCCGCGGGCGAGGAGCCGAACAGGTTGCAGGCGTCCCCGTATCGCGCGACCAAGCGCAGCGTCTTGCGCTCTCCCCCGCCGCCGATGAGCACCTTCGGCCGATTGATCGGCTGCGGCGAGCACAGCGTCTCGGCCAGTTGGTAGTACTTCCCGTCGAACGCCGCGTTGTCCTGGGGGTCCCACATCTGGCGGCAGATGCGCAACGTCTCTTCCAGCCGCTCGAAGCGTTCGGCGGTCGAGGGAAACGCCACGCCGAGCCCACGGTGTTCGCGCTCGAACCAGGCGGCGCCGATGCCAAGGACCGCCCGGCCGCCCGACAGGACGTCGAGCGTGGTGACGATCTTGGCGAGCAGCCCGGGGTGGCGATAGGTCACGCCGGTGACGAGGAGGCCGAGGTCGACGCGCGACGTGTGGGCGGCCAGATAGCCGAGAGTGGTGTAGCCCTCCAGCATGTTCGCCTCCGCGGGCAGGCCCGTCGGCTCGATCTGGAAGTAGTGGTCCATGAACGACAACCAGGTCGCCCCGGACGCCTCCGCTGCCGCGCCGACCCGCGCCAGCTCACCGGCGATAGCGGTCGTACCACCGTCGATATCGAAGATGGGTACGTGAAAACCGAGCTCCATGAAGCGGTCCCTTCTGCTGGTCAACCGTGTACGAGCGCACACTAAGTGCTGGAGTGCGCTCCAGGTCAAGGGAGCGGATCAGGGCAGAGCGGTCAGCCGGCGGTTTCGGGGCGGTCGGACAATCCGAGGCGCAGATGTTCGCTGTGGTAGATCGCCTCGTCCAGCAGCTGGGCGACGTGGTTGTCGTAGAGGCTGTAGACGATGCTGCGGCCGGTGCGCGCACCCGTGACCAGCCCCAGATTGCGCAGCAGGCGAAGCTGGTGGGAAACAGCGGACTGTTCCATGCCGATCGCGTCGGCCAGCGCGCTCACCGACAGCGGCCCCTGGCGCAGCTGCGTGAGGATCATCAAGCGGCTCGGGGTGGCCAGCGCCTGCAATGTGGTCGCCACATGGTTGGCCGATTCCGGATCCAGGCGCGCGGCAGGGCGATCCCTGCCTTCGACACCGTGCCCCATGAGTGAACAGCATACTCCAGGAACAAATGAAGACATGTTCATGTTTTCTGATATGGTCGGGCGGTCTGTCCGTTGCTGTCCTGGAGGTGACCCGTGGCCGCGCCGACCCTCGTGCCGACCCGTACGACTTCGCCGACCGGTCGTGTGTCCACGCACCGGACCCGGCTGTTCGCCCTGCCGGAAGTGCGGTGGGCCGCAGTGGCTGTCGCGTTGTTCCTCGCCGGTCTGGCGACGCAGCTGGCCGACGGACCGCGAGGGGTGTGGTGGGGTTTGTACCTGGCCTGTTACGCCGCGGGCGGATGGGAACCGGGATGGGCCGGGCTGCGGGCATTACGCGACAAGACGCTCGACGTCGATTTGCTCATGGTCGCCGCGGCGATCGGCGCGGCGGCCATCGGCCAGATCACCGACGGCGCCTTGCTGATCGTCATCTTCGCCACCTCGGGCGCCCTGGAAGCGCTGGCCACCGCCCGGACCGAGGACTCGGTGCGCGGACTACTCGACCTCACACCCCAGACCGCGACCCGGCTCGCCGATGGCGGAGAGGAGCAGACGGTGCGCGCCGCCGACCTGCGCGTCGGTGATCTTCTCGTGGTGCGTCCCGGTGAACGGATCGCCGCCGACGCGACGGTGCTCTCCGGCGGCAGCGAGGTCGATCAGGCCACCATCACCGGCGAACCGCTGCCGGTGGACAAAACCGCAGGCGACGAGGTGTTCGCGGGCACTCTCAACGGCACCGGAGTGCTGCGGATCCGGGTGGATCGCCGTGCGGAGGACTCCGTGGTCGCGCGGATCGCGGCCCTGGTCGAGCAAGCGGCCCGAACGAAGGCGCGCGCACAGCTTTTCATCGAGAAGGTGGAGCAGCGCTACTCGATCGGCATGGTTCTGGTCACCCTCGCCGTGTTCGTCATTCCGCTGCTGTTCGGCGACACCCTGCGGCGGGCGCTGCTGCGGGCGATGACGTTCATGATCGTCGCCTCCCCCTGCGCGGTGGTGCTGGCCACCATGCCGCCCCTGCTGGCGGCCATCGCCAACGCCGGGCGCCACGGCGTCCTGGTCAAATCCGCGGTGGTCATGGAAAGGCTCGGCGCCACCACGCACGTCGCCTTCGACAAGACCGGCACGCTGACCCGCGGCATTCCCGAGCTAGCCGAAATCCGCTGCCTGGACGAACGATTCACCGACGACGAGTTGCTCCGACTGGCCGCCGCGGCCGAGCACCCGAGCGAGCACCCCTTGGCGGCGGCGATCGTGCGCGCGGCCCGCGCCCGGGGGCTGCGACTGCCCGAGGTCACCGCGTTCACCGCGAACCCCGGTCGCGGCGTCACCGCCCGCGTCGGCGACCAGCTCATCGGCGTCGGCTCCCCCACCGCGTCGGAACTCGCCCCCAGCCTGCGAACAACCGTCGAAGCGCTCCAGGCGAGCGGCTGCACCGCCGTGGTCGTGACCTGCGAGCACCAGCCGATCGGGGTATTCGCGCTGACCGACCGGCCGCGGCCGGAAGCGGCGGCGGCGGTGCGGGCGACCACCGAGATCACCGGCACCGCACCGGTATTGCTGACCGGCGACAACGCCGCCACCGCCGACCGGCTCGCCGCCCGGGTCGGCATCACGGACGTTCGAGCCGAACTCCTGCCCGACGACAAGGTGACCGCGGTGCGCCTGCTGCAGGCCGAGGGGCGGAAGGTGACGGTGGTCGGCGACGGAATCAACGATGCCCCGGCCCTCGCCGCGGCCGAGGTCGGCATCGCCATGGGCGGGGCCGGATCCGATCTGACCTTGCAGACCGCGGACGCCGTCGTCGTGCGCGACGATCTGACGACGATCCCGGCGGTGATCGCGTTGTCCCGGCAGGCGCGGCGGGTGGTGGTCGCCAACCTGGCCATCGCCGCCACCTTCATCGGCGTGCTGGTCGTCTGGGACCTCGCCGGAACCCTGCCGCTCCCGCTCGGCGTCGCCGGACACGAGGGCTCCACCGTCATCGTCGGGCTCAACGGATTACGCCTGCTCCGCCGGACGGCGTGGGCACGAGCCGCCCGGACACCGGATTGACACCGGCCCCGGCATGCAATGCCGCAGCGCGGGAACGATTTCCGCACTGCGGCAGCGCGACCGGCTAGTCGGCGCGAACCTCGCTGCGGTCCTCGCTCCAGAGCGTATGGAATTTGCCTTCGGCGTCGACGCGTTCGTAGGTGTGCGCGCCGAAGAAGTCACGCTGCCCCTGGGTGAGCGCGGCCGGGAGGCGCTCGGCACGCAGAGCGTCGTAGTAGGACAGCGACGACGCGAACGCCGGCACCGGAATGCCGAGCAGGGTCGCGGTGGCCACGACGCGGCGCCAGCTGTCGATCGCGGTCTCGATCGCCGCGCGGAAGTACGGCGCGAGGATCAAGCTCGGCAGCGCCGGGTTCTCGTCGTAGGCTTCCTTGATCCGGTTCAGGAAACGGGCGCGGATGATGCAGCCGCCGCGCCAGATCGTCGCGAGGTCGCCGGGGCGCAGACCCCAGTCGTATTCCGCACTGCCCGCGGCGATCTGGTCGAAGCCCTGGGCGTAGGCGACCACCTTCGAGGCGTAGAGCGCCTGCCGGATGTCTTCGGTGAATTGCTCGACGTCGGTGGGCTTTTCGGCCAACCGGCCGGAGGCGAGACCCTGCGCGGCCTTGCGCTGCGCACGGGAGCCCGACAGTGCCCGGGCGAATACCGCTTCGGCGATGCCGGTCACCGGCACACCGAGGTCGAGTGCGGACTTCACCGTCCAGCGTCCGGTGCCCTTCTGCTCCGCCGCGTCGACGATCACATCGACCAGCGGCTTGCCGGTCTTCGCGTCGACCTGATTCAGGACCTCGGCGGTGATCTCGACGAGGTAGCTCTCCAGGTCACCGGAGTTCCACTGGGTGAACACATCGGCGATCTGCTTCGCGTCGAAGCCGAGCGCGTCGCGGAACAGGTGGTAGGCCTCGCCGATCAGCTGCATGTCGGCGTACTCGATGCCGTTGTGCACCATCTTGACGAAATGCCCTGAGCCGTCGGGACCGATATGGGTGCAGCAGGGCGTACCGTCGACCTTCGCCGCGATGGATTCCAGCAGCGGCCCCAGCGAGTCGTAGGACTCCTTGGGCCCGCCCGGCATGATCGCGGGGCCGTTGAGCGCGCCCTCCTCGCCACCGGAGATGCCTGCGCCGACGAAGTTCAGCCCGCGCTCGCGCATCGCGGCTTCCCGCCGAATGGTGTCGGTGTAGAGGGCGTTCCCGCCGTCGATGATGATGTCGCCCGGCTCCATCGCGGCCGCCAGTTCCTCGATGACCGCGTCGGTCGGGGCGCCTGCTTTGACCATGATCAGCACCCGGCGCGGCTTCTCCAGCGCGGCGACGAACTCCTCGATCGTCTCGGTCCGCACGAAGTCGCCGTCGTCGCCGTGCGCCTCCAGCAGTGCGTCGGTCTTGGCGACAGTGCGGTTGTGCAGCGCGACGGTGTAGCCGTTCCTCGCGAAGTTCCGTGCGATGTTGCTACCCATGACCGCCAGACCGGTGACCCCGATCTGTGCACGCGCTGTAGAGGTCGGCATCAATCAGCTCTCTTCGTTCGACAGGGCGGCGCGTCCGCGCGAAACTGTTCGGCGGCTGCATCGTGGCGTCCGTTCCACGACGCTTCAGACCTTACTTACCCGCCCCGCCGCGGCGGGCACGGAGGGCAGCGCGAGCCTCGGCGCGGTCACCTGCCCGCCCGGCCGCGTGACTTCACCCACCGGCCGATCAGGGGCCGGAGGTGAGCCCGTCGCGGATCTCGGCGAACGCGTCCGCCAACCGGTGGATGCCCGGCGTCTCGACGGGGTAGTGCCCCGCCGCGTCCAGCACGACCAGGCGCTTGGGTGCGGCGATCCGATCGAAGAACGCTTGGCTCAGGGAAAGCGGTGTCCATCGATCGGCGCCGGGATGAACCAGCCACACGGGGCAGGCGGTGAATTCCTCCGGTCGATTTCAGGACGCCATGTCGACGCACCGGAAAACCCCGCGCCAGCAGCGGTCGGAGTTCACCTTCGACGCGATCCTGGAGGCCGCTGCTCGACTTTTCCAACAGCACGGCTACGCCGCGACGACGACCAACAAGATCGCCGAGCTCGCCGGCGTCTCGATCGGCACGCTCTATCACTACGTCCCCGACAAGGACGCACTCCTCTACGCGCTCGCCGCGCGCCACCTGCGCCAGGCCTCGGTGGCCTTGCTCGAGGCGGCCGCGCGACTGCGGGCCGAGCAACCACCGCTGGAGGAAACCATTCGGCAGCTGGTCGTCGCCGTGACCCGGTTGCACACCGCTCAACCGGATATGCACCGGCTGCTCTTCGATCAGGCGCCGCGCACACCCGAAGGCGCCGCACACCTACGGGAACTCGAAGAGGTCCTCGCGGGCGAAGTGGAATTCCACCTGCGCCGTCTCGACGTCGGCGGTACCGACCCGGCGTTGACCGCCATGTTGCTCGTTCAGGCGGTGGAGGCGCAGATCCACGGTGCGGTCCTCGATCCGCCGGCCGGCCGCACCGCGGACGACTGCGGCCGAGTCATCGTCGACCTGTGGACCCGAGCGCTCGCTCCGCCGGCCGCCCCCGCGCGCCCGGCGGCCGGGTCATAGGGGGCAGTCCGCGCGAGACGACTCGTCGTCGAGGCCGGGACCACCGCCGATCAACGCCTCCGGGCCGCGATCACCGTAGGCGATGCGCTCGAGCAGATCCAGGACCTCGCCGACCTTGTGCAACTCGCCGGACCGCAGGCTCTCGGACAACGCCTGCGCCAGAGCGTCGTTCGCGGACGCCTGGTGTCCGCACACCCACGCCCGGCCTTCGTCGGTGAGGGTCAGATTCACCCGGCGCCCGTCGTCCGGATCGCGCACACCGACGATCAGGCCCTGATCGCGCAGCCCGTCGACCACGTTGCGCATCGTCTGCGGCCTGAGCATCTCCAGCCGCGCCAGGTCGACCGCGGCCAAGGCGCCGTATCGGTGCAGACGCCCCAGCACCGCCCACTGCGTCGCCGACAGCCGCCGTTCATCGGGATCCCTCCGGGCGCGCCGCAGAATCACGGTCGACGCGATGCGCAGGCGGGCCGCCATGCTCGACAGTGCTGTGGCGTCCGCGGTGTCAGCGCTCACGGGCGGGCTCCCTCTGCTTACCTGATCGACAACGATCCACGGGCTGGTGATAGCTGCGGGAAGCCTACTCGACAGTAGGAGCCGTACGTCGGCTATGACGAAATCGTCATACATATGGGTGGCCGCGCCGGATCCCCCGTGGCATACCGGCCAACGGATCGCGCGCGGAGGCGGCCCGGCACCGCCGCGGACCCTCCGATACGCGACACTGACCGCGATGGGCACACAGGCGAACGGCGCACAGCCGCGGCGGAGACCACCTCATCGGCGCGAGATGATCCTGCACGCCGCGGTCGACGCGTTCGCGCACGGCGGCTATTACGGCACCACGATGGCCGACATCGCCGCGGCGGTCGGCATCTCGGCGACGGCGCTGTATCGGCACTTCCGCAACAAGCAGCAGCTTTTGGGCCAGTGCCTGCTGGTCGGGCTAGACGACACCTTGAACCGGCTGGACGCCGCGTATCGCACCGACGACTCCGGTGACGCCGTGCTCGCCGAACTGGTCCGGGTGGCTCTGGAACTGCGCGGCCTGCCGCGGTTGTGGCAATTGGAGTTCCGCAACCTGACCACCGCCGACAAGACCGCCGTGCTGGTCCGCGCCTCGCGGATCACCCGCTATCTGCGGCACACCATCGGCATGCGCCGACCGGAGTTGAGCGGCGCGGATGTCGAACTGCTGAGCTGGTGCGTGCTCTCGATCGCGGTCAGCCCCTCCTATCACCGCGCCGAGCTGCCCGCGCCGGTTGCCGCACAGGTGCTCGACGCCGCCGTCGCGGCGGTGATCACCACCGAAATGCCCGAGCACCCGGCCGGCCCCGCGCCGAACCGGCCACCGCGCACCGAGACCGGCAACACCGCGCTCGATCGAGCGCTGCGGTCGGAGCGGATGCTCGCCGAGGCGGCGCGATTGTTCAGCACCCGCGGGTATGCCGCGGTGGGAATCGAAGACATCGGCGCGGCCGTCGGGGTCACCGGCCCCGCTTTGTATCACCACTTTTCGAGCAAGGCGGAGTTGCTGGACCAAATCGTCCGGCGCCAGGACGAGTGGCTTCGGCTGCTGCTCGCCCGGGCGATCGCCGATGGCCGCAGCGCCGAGGAATCGATGCGCTCACTCATGCGAAGCTTCGCGCAACTGGGCGTGGACGAGCCCGATCTGCTGGCGATCACCGTCAGCGAGACCCGACACCTTCCCGGAGACGCGGTGCAGCGCTACCGGAGGGTGCGCTTGGACGGCATCGCCCAGTGGGCCCGCATGCTGCAGGCCGTGCGGCCGGACCTGCCCGCTCCGGCCGCGCGGGTGCTGAGCCGAGCCGTCACCACCGTCGTCATCGATGCCGTCCGCAACCCGCGCTTCCGGCGCAGGGCCGATCTCGTCGACGTTCTCGTGGCCATCGGAGAGCGGATCGAAACGGCCGGAATCCCTGGCCGCGTTTCCGCACCGTGATTTATGCCACTTAGCCATCATTAACTTAACTTCACCAATTGCGCGCTAGCAGCGGATAGAACACTGTCGGACATACGACCATCTACTTAGTGGTCATTAACATGGGATTGCTTTCGGGTCATCGGTGCCGCACAGTGTGCCGTGGGTGATCGCCGCTGCGCGCGCCCGCCGAATCCCTTGCCGGTACACCGGCCGTTTCTCGAAAGGCATTGGCCCGTGAGCCATTACAAGAGCAACGTGCGCGACCTCGAGTTCAATCTGTTCGAGGTGTACGGACTCGACGACATCCTCCGGAACGGAGCATTCGGCGACCTGGACGGCGACACCGTGCGGTCGATGCTGGCGGAGGCCGCGCGCTTGGCCGAAGGACCGGTCGCCGAACCGTACGCCGACACCGACCGCAACCCGCCGGTGTTCGATCCGGCCACCCACTCGGTCAGCCTGCCCGAGTCGTTCAAGAAGGCGGTGCGCGCCTGGTACGACGCGGAATGGTGGCGCGTCGGCAAGGCCGAGGGTGTCGGGGGCGTGCCCGCCCCTTCGATGGTCAGCTGGGCGATCACCGAATTCGTCCTCGGGGCGCAGCCCGCGGCTTACATGTACCTGACCGGACCGTTGATGGCCCACATCACTTATGGCATCGGCACCGAGCAGCAGCGGCGCTGGGCCCAGTTCATGACCGAACGCAACTGGGGCGCCACGATGGTGCTGACCGAACCGGACGCCGGTTCCGACGTCGGCGCGGGCCGCACCAAGGCGGTCGAGCAGGAGGACGGCTCCTGGCACATCGAGGGCGTCAAGCGGTTCATCACCTCCGCCGACTCCGATGACCTGTTCGGAAACATCATGCACCTGGTGCTGGCCCGCCCCGAGGGCGCCGGACCGGGCACCAAGGGCCTGTCGCTGTTCTTCGTACCGAAGTTCCACTTCGACCACGAGACCGGCGAACTCGGCGAGCGCAACGGCGTCTTCGTCACCAATGTCGAGCACAAGATGGGCCTGAAGGCCTCCGCCACCTGTGAGGTCACCTTCGGCGGCCACGGCATCCCCGCCAAGGGCTGGCTGGTCGGCGAGGTACACAACGGCATCGCGCAGATGTTCCAAGTCATCGAGGAAGCGCGGATGATGGTGGGCACCAAAGCCATCGCCACCTTGTCCACCGGCTACCTCAACGCCCTCGAATACGCGAAGACACGCGTGCAAGGCAGTGATCTCACCCGGATGGCGGACAAGGCCGCGCCGAAGGTGACCATCACCCGGCACCCCGACGTGCGCCGGTCGCTGATGATGCAGAAGGCGTACGCCGAGGGTCTGCGCGCGATCTATCTCTATACCGCAGGACATCAGAACGACGTTGTCGCGCAACATATCTCGGGTGCCGACGCGGATCTGGCCGCTCGGGTCAACGACCTGCTGCTGCCGATCGTCAAGGGCGTCGGCTCGGAGCGGGCCTACCAGTACCTGACCGAGTCGTTGCAGACCCTCGGTGGTTCCGGCTTCCTGCAGGACTACCCGATCGAGCAGTACATCCGCGACGCGAAGATCGACTCGCTCTACGAAGGCACCACCGCCATCCAGGCGCAGGACTTCTTCTTCCGCAAGATCGCCCGCGACCGTGGCGTCGCACTGGCCCACCTCGCGGGCAAGATCCGCGACACGGCGCAATCCACCGACGGCAACGGCCGGCTCAAGGCGGAGAAGATCCTGCTCGCCACCGCACTCGAAGACGTCCAGGACATGGCGGGCCGCTTCACCCAGCACCTGCTCACCGCCCAGCAACAGCCCACCGAGTTGTACAAGATCGGGCTGAACTCCGTTCGCTTCCTGCTCTCCGTCGGTGACCTCCTCGTCGCCTGGCGGCTGATCGTCGCCGCCGAGATCGCCTCGGCCGCACTCGACGCCGGCCCCGGCGAGCAGGACCGCGCCTTCTACGAAGGCAAAGTCGCCGTCGCGTCGTTCTTCGCCAAGACGGTCCTGCCGCACCTCAGCGCGGAATGGTCGGTTATCTCCGACGTCGACATCAGCGTCATGGATCTCGCCGAAGCCGCGTTCTGACGGGGGCCACCGCGCGAAGGCCCGGGGGCGCGTTGGCGGAACGGCGGCTCGGCAGCAGAGTGCGGTCACGAAAACCACGCCGGGGAACGCGCGATCGGGGAGAGCAGCCGGCACGGGAACAGTCCGGAAAGCTCCGGACTGTTCCCGTGCCGGGTCGAACAGTCTTCGATGCGATGGCGGCGGCCGCACCGCGCCGGTCGAAGAACGCCTGTCAGACGGTCTCCTGCCGGATGGCGTAGATCTCGCGCACTTCCGAGACGACGGCGCGGATGCGTCGCCGGTCCGTCTCGGCTACGGCCAGCGGCACGCCCAGCTTCGCTCGCCCGACGTCGATTTCGAGCAGGCCGGTCGGTCGAGAGTCTTCAGCATTCGTTCATGAACCTTTCGAGGATCGGGCCGATGACGGCCAATGCGTGCGGGTGGGTCAATTCGAGATGTCGTGCGTCGACGACCGTGTTGCGCAGGTCGCCGGTGACGAACGGCCGCCACGTCCGCACGGCGGCGTCGTGGTCGGCGCGGTCCTTGCCTGCGGTGAAGAAGACCAGGTCGCCGTCGAAGATGTCCGGCCGGTACTGCTGGGCGATGACGGTGGCGGTCTCGAAACTCTCCATCACCCGGTCCACCTGTTCGGCGGTGAACATCCCGGTGGCGGTCACCTGGGCGCGGATCACCGCCCAGGCCTGCTCATGGGTGTCCGCTGCCACCTCGGCGCCGAGATCGAACAGCTCACGCCAGCCACCGAGCAGATCGGCCAGTAACTCACCCGGCGCGGGCTCGTTCGCGGTGGCGCTCATCGACGCGGCCAGCGCCTCGGAGTCGCCCACGGCGCTGTCCATCATGGCCAGCATGCCGACCTGCTGACCCGCGCGCTGGAGCCGGACCGCGATGGCGTGCGCGATCGCTCCGCCCAGCGACCACCCGAGCAGGTGATACGGCCCGCTCGGTTGCACTCGGCGTATCTCGGCCACATAGCGTTCCGCCAGTTCGCCGACGGAATGCGCAGCTGGTTCGCCCGCTACGACATGCGGATCCTGCAAGCCGTAGACCGGCCGGTCCTTGTGCAGATGCTCGACCACGCCGCCGTAGAACCAGGCCAGCCCGCCGGCGGGATGTACCGCGAACACCGCGGGTTTCCGGCCGTGCGCGCGCAGCGGCAGCAACACTTGCAGCCCCGAGCCGCCTGCCGTGCCGTCGGCCCTGGCCGCCAGCGCTCGCGGCGTCGCGTCGTCGAACATCCACGGCAGCTGGATCGTCACGCCGCGGGTGCGCAATTCGGTCACCACCATCGTCGCCAGCAGCGAGTTGCCGCCGAGATCGAAGAACCCGTCGGTGATCCCGACACGCTGGACACCCAGGATCTGCGCGTAGACCTCGCCGATCACCTTCTCGGTGTGCGTCCGGGGCGCCACGAACGCGGACGTCGATTCCTCGAACTCGGGAGCGGGCAATGCCTTTCGATCGAGCTTGCCGTTGACCGTCAATGGCAGCGCGGGCAGCACCATGATCGCCGCGGGCACCATGTAGCCGGTCAGCACCCGAGCGGCGGTCTCGCGGACCTCGGCCGGATCGATCCGCTCGCCGTCCACGCCCACGACGTAGCCGATCAGCTGGTCCACGCCGCGATCGTGCCGGTGCACCGTGACCGCGGCCTGGGTGACGAGCGGGTGGCGCAGCAGCGCCGATTCCACCTCGCCGAGCTCGATGCGGAAGCCGCGCAACTGCACCTGCGCGTCGGCCCGGCCCGCGTACACCAGTTCCAGCCCGCTCGCGGACTTCCGCCACCTCCCCACGTCCCCGGAACGGTAGAGCCGGGTGCCGTCCCGATCGAACGGGTCGGCCACGAATCGGCCCGCGGTCAGCGCCGCTGCTCCCAGATAACCTCGCGAGAGCTGGCCACCGGCCACGTAGATCTCGCCGGCGACGCCGATCGGAGCCGGACGCAGCCGGTCGTCGAGGACGTACACCCGCAGCCCCGGGAGCGGAGCGCCGATCCCGGCCGCGCTCGTCCGCGTGACCTCGCAGAACGTCACGTGCACGGTCGTCTCGGTGATGCCGTACATGTTGACCAGCCGCGGCGATCCCGGCGCATGCGCGGCGAACCAGTCGTCCAGCCGGGCGGCGTCCAGCGCCTCGCCACCGAAGACGACATACCGCAGAGCGAGATTCCCTGCGGGACAACCCGATTCGCGATAGCGGCGCTCGGCCTCGGCGAATCCGTAGAACGCCGAGGGGGTCTGGCTCAGCACTGTCACGCCCTCCCGGGCCACGACCTCCACGAACGTCTCCGGCGACCTGGAGGTGTCGTAATCCACCACGACCACCTTGCCGCCGGACAGCAGCGCGCCCCAGATCTCCCACACCGCGAAATCGAAGGCGTAGGAATGGAACATCGTCCACACGTCGTCGGGCCCGAGGTCGAATCGCTCGGCCGCGTTGGTGAACAGGGTGACCGCTTCCCGATGGCTGACCGTCACGCCCTTCGGGCGGCCCGTCGATCCCGACGTGTAGATCACGTAGGCGACGTTGCCCGGCCGCGCACCCGATACCTCCGCCGGATCGGAAGCCTCCGCGCAGTCCTCTACGAGCAGTACCGGTGCGGCGCACTCCGGAACCGCCACGGACATGCCCGCCGAAGTGAGAACCGCGGCCGGACGAGCGTCGTCGAGCATGAATCGCAGGCGCTCCGTCGGATACGCCACATCCAGCGGCAGATATCCCGCGCCTGCGCGCAGGACGCCGAGCAGGCCCACCACCAGGTCGACCGTGCGTGGCAAGGCCACGGCCACCAGCGATTCCGGGCGCACTCCGTGCTCGGCGAGCCGGGCGGCCACCGCGGCGGCGCGGCGATCCAGCTCCGCGTAGGTCAGCTGCGATGCCCCGTCGGTCACCGCGATCGCGTCCGGTCGCGCGGCGGCCCGGGCGATGAACAGCTCGGTGAGTGTCGTGTCCGCCACCGCGGCGCCGGCGCTACCGGCCGCGTCGAGCAGCTCGCGGCGCTGCGCCGGGCCCGCGAGGTCGATGTCTCCGACCGCGAGCGCGGGATCAGCGGTCACCTCCTCCAGGATCCGCACGTAGGCCTGCGCGAACCGGGTCATCGTCTCCTCGACGAACAGATCGGTGGCGTAGGTCAGGCGTCCCCGCATGCCGTCCGGCTGCCCGTGGTCACCGGTGCGTTCGACCAAGCTCAGATTCAGGTCGGCCTGCGCCGGTTCGAATCCGTTCTCGACCGGTTCGACGGTGAGCCCGGGCAGCTCCAACGCGGCCTTGCTCAGGTTCTGGACATCGAGCGTCACCTGGTACAGCGGCAGGTGCGCGGTGGACCTGGGTGGATTGAGCGCCTCCACCACTTGCTCGAAGGGCACATCGGCATGCGCGAACGCCGCCAGATCGGTGTCGCGGGTCGCCGCGAGCAGATCGGCGAACGACTGGTGCGACGATACCCGCGACCGGAGCACGAGGGTGTTGACGAACATGCCGATCAGATCGTCGAGTTCGCGCTCCCCGCGTCCGGCCACCGGAGTGCCCACCGCGACGTCGCCGACCCCGGCCAGCCGCGACAGCAGGACGGTCAGCGCGGCGTGCATCACCATGAAGACCGTCGCGTTCGCCGTGCGCGCGACCGCGCCGACGCGCTCCCGCAGCGAAGCGGAGATCTCGAAATCCACTGTCCGGCCGCGCATGGACGCCACCGGCGGGCGCGGCAGGTCGGTGGGCAACTCGAGCAGTTCGGGCAGCCCGCCGAGCGTGTCCCTCCAGAAGCGCAGCTGCTGGGACATGATCGAGCCCGGATCGTGCTCGTCACCGAGTACGTCGCGTTGCCACAGCGTGTAGTCCGCGTACTGGACCGCGAGGGCAGGCCAGACCGGTTCCGTCCCTTGCTTGCTCGCCTGGTAGGCCACCGCCACGTCCCGCGCGAGTGGCAGCATGGACTGCCCGTCGGCGCAGATGTGGTGCACGGCGATCACCAGGACGTGCTCGTGTTCGCCGAGCCGGAGCAATTCCATGCGCAGTGGCGGCGCCTGCGTCACGTCGAAGCTCGCCGAAACGGTGGCGAGCACGCGCTCCATCAGCCGCTCCGCCTCGACCGGGACGGCGGCCAGCGCGGCCGGTACCTCCCGGGCGGGGACCGCGACCTGGTGTGGCGTTCCGTCGGTCGTCGGGAACTTGGTCCGCAGGGACTCGTGCCGCTCGATGACCAGCTCGCACGCACGGCGCAGCGCGTCGATGTCGAGTTCACCGGTCAGCCGGATCACCAGCGGGATGTTGTACGCGCCGACGGAGGTGTCGAGCTGGTTGAGGAACCACATCCGCTGCTGTGCCAGCGACAACGGCACCAGCGCCGGACGGGTGCGCGCCACCAGCGGTACACGGACCGTCCGCTCGGAGTTGTCCAGACGGGCGGCGAGTTCGGCGACCGTCGGCGCTTCGAACAGATCGCGAACGCCGACGCTCACTCCGAGCGCGGTACCCAACTGGGCGGTCACCCGCGTCGCCGACAGCGAGTTGCCGCCGAGGTCGAAGAAGCTGTCGGTGGCTCCGACCCGGTCGATGCCGAGGACGTTGCCGAAGACCTCCGCGACGTGCCGTTCGGTTTCGGTCCGCGGCGCGGTCCAGGCCCGCGCCGCCGAGAACTCCGGTGCGGGAAGCGCCAGGCGATCGAGCTTCCCGGTTCGGGTGAGCGGGAATTCGGCGAGCACCATGCACAGGTCGGGCACCATGTGCGCGGGCAGCCGCAGCCGCGCGGCGGCCCGGACATCCTCCGGATCCAGGTCCGCGGAGCCGACCAGGTAGCCGACGAGCCTGCCGACGCCGCGCTCGTCTTTGCGCAGCACGACCACCGCGTGTTCCACGCCGGGCTGTCCGGCGAGAACGGCTTCGATCTCACCGAGCTCGATGCGTTGACCGCGGATCTTGACCTGGAAGTCGCCGCGGCCGAGGTATTCCACGGTGTGTTCCGGGGTCCAGCGAGCCAGGTCGCCGGTGCGGTACATGCGTGATCCCGGCGCGCCGAACGGGTTCGCCACGAACGCGCCCGATGTCGCCACCGGCCGGTTCACGTACCCGCGGGCCAATTGCACTCCGGCGAGATACAACTCGCCGACCACGCCGACCGGCACCGGTCGCAGCCACGCGTCCAGCACGACGGCCTCGACCCCGCGGATCGGACCTCCGATCGTGACGGTTTCGCCGGGATACAGCGGATCGCTGATGCCGGCCAGAATCGTCGTCTCGGTCGGACCGTATCCGTTCAACAGTCGCCGTCCCGGCGACCACTGCGTGACGATCTCCGGTGTCACCGCCTCGCCGCCCGCCATCAGCACCCGGAGGGAGTCCAACCCCTTCGGGTCCATCGTCGACAGCACGCTCGGCGTCATGAACGAGTGCGAGACACGTTGCCCACGAATGAATTCCGCCAGTTCCGGGCCGCCGAAAACATCCGGCGGCGGCACCACGAGCACCGCGCCGTTGGTATGGGCGAGCAGCAGCTCGAGGACCACCACGTCGAAACCGGGAGCGGACGCGTTCAGCACCCGCGACCGGTTGTCCACGCCGAAGCGATCACGTTGCACGGCGGCGAAATTGGCCAGTCCCTCGTGGGTGACGGCGACGCCCTTCGGCGTGCCGGTCGAGCCCGAGGTGTACAGCACGTAGGCCGTGTCGCGATGATGCGGCGTCCGCACCCTGTCCCGGTCCGTCACCGCGGCCGAGGACCGCGCCTCGATCGCCTTCCGGGTTTCGGAATCGTCGAGCGCCAGCCGCCGGACGGGGTCGGGGACCAGTTCTCGCGACGCGCCCACCGTGATCGCGACCCGCACCTGCGAGTCGGCGACCATGTGCCCGACGCGTTCTGCCGGATTCCGTGGATCAACGGGCAGGAACGCGGCGCCGGTCTTGGCCACCGCCCACATACCGACCACGAAGTCCACCGACCGCGCCATCGCCAACGCCACCTGGTCGCCCGGCCCGACACCCCAGTCGATCAGCTCGCGCGCGACACGGTTCGACCTGGCGTCCAGCTCGGCGTAAGACATCGTGCATTCGTTCGAGACCACCGCCGCCGCTTCCGGATCCACCACGGCACCGGCGGACAGCAACTCCGCCAGCACTCGGGGTGATTCGGCGCGGCCGCCGCTGGCCGGCACCAGATCACGGCGCTCGGCTACGGACAACAGGTCGAGCCCGCCCAGCCGCGCCCGCGGATCGCTCGTGATGGCGCGCAGTACGGTCTCCAGGCGGGCGGCCAGACCCGCGGCCGTCCGGTCGTCCACGCGTGCCCGCTGGTAGCGGATCATGACGTGCAGCCGGTCGGTCTGGTGGGCCTGCACGGTGATCGGGTAGTGCGCGGCATCGCTGCCGTCCGCCGCGACCACCCGCATGCCGTCGATGTCCGCGTCGCCCAGGCCACTGCTGTCGACCGGGTACGACTCGAAGACGACCAGGGTGTCGAACAGCTGGGCAGCGCCGGCGGCCGACAGGATCCGGGACAGCTCGACGTCGTGATGATCGAGCAGGCGGGTGTTGTCGGCCTGCAACCGCCGCAACGCGTCCTCGATGGTCGAAGTCCGCGGGACGTGCACGGGCACCGGAATCGTGTTGATGAACAAACCGATCATCGATTCCACGCCGGGCAGGTCGGCGGGACGGCCGGAGACCGTGCCGCCGAAGACCACGCGCTCGACGCCGAGCAGGTTGCCCAGGACCACCGCCCAGGCGAACTGCACGATCGTCGCCATGGTCACCGCCCGTGTCCGGGCGAATTCCACCAGTTCGGTGGTGGCGGCGCGATCCAGGACCACCGCCAGGTCGACCGGAATGCCGACCGTCGTGTGCGTGCGCGCATCGGCGACCACCGTGGGTTCGGTGAATTCACCGAGGGCGTCGCGCCACGCCTCGATACCGGCGGACGGGTCGCGCCGATCCAGCCATTCCAGGTAGCCGCGGTACGACGCCGCGGCGGGCAGCAGTTCGGCGCGCGCGCTCACCGCGTACAAGCCGATCAGCTCGCGCCACAGCAACGGCAACGACCAGCCGTCCAGCAGCAGGTGGTGTGCCGTCAGCACGAGCCGGAAGTCCTGCGGCGCCACGGCGATGAGCAGGAACCGCAGCAGCGGCGGATCGGCGGGATCGAACGGGACCGCCCGCTCGGCTTCGATCAGTTCCTCCGGTGTCGTCGTGCCGTCGCGCAGATCGACCCGTCGCCAGCGCACCACCGTGGCCGCCGGAATCACCTGCGCCGGAACGCCGTCGGCAGTTCGGACGAAGGCGGCGCGCAGGTTGGGATGACGCTCCAGCAAGGCCGCCGCGGACCGCTCGAGCCGATCCTCGTCGATCACGCCGGCGAGGGCGAGTGTCGATTGGGCCGTGTAGACGTCGAGATCGCCTGCGGCGAGTTCGGCGTGGAACAGCAGGCCCGCCTGCAACGGAGCCAGCGACCAGACGTCGCCGAGGGATCCGTAGCGCCCGGCGAACGTGTCCAGGTCCGACTGCGTGACCGCGACGAGCGGAACGTCGGCGGGTGAGAAGCCCCAGTCCTCGTCGGCGCGGGCCGCCATGGCGATCCCGGTCACCGCGTCTACCCACGCGTCGACGAGTTCGGCCACGTCGGCGTGCTCGAGCAGCCGGGACGCGTAGCCGACATGCGCCGACAGTCGCGGTCCCTCCTCGGTGTCCACGATGTTGACGTCGATCGTGACGGCCGCCGCCGCGGGCATGTCCGGATCGAAGGCGCCCCGCCGGTCGAACGGCTCGTCGGTGGGAATCCACGCGAGGTCCGACAGCGTCGTCAAATCGACACCGACCCGGCCGAGGTTGTTGAAGCTGATCTGCGGCTCCGGCAGTGCCGCGAGCCGGTCGGACGTGCCCGCGTGCAGGTAGCGCAGCAGGCCGTAACCGATTCCCTTGTCCGGGATGCGGCGCAACTGGTCTTTCACGGACTTCATCGCGGCGCGCGGATCGTCCGGTTCGACACCGCTCAGGTCCAGCGCCACCGGGTAGGTGTTGGTGAACCACCCCACCGTGCGGGAGACATCCGCGCCCTCGGCGATCTGCTCCGCCCGGCCGTGCCCTTCCAGCAGGACTTTCACACCCGCGTGCGCGATACCGCGCCGGTGCCGCCAGCCTGTCGTCGCCATGGCCAGACCGGCCAGCAACGCGTCGTCGACGCTGCCGTGCGCGGCCCTGGGCACCGCGTCGAGCAGTGCCGCGGTGACCTCCGCCGGGAGGGACACCGTCAGATGCCGCACGGTCGAGTGGGTGTCGAGGGCGGGATCGAGCACCGCGCTGCCGAGCAGCGGATCGGGGGCCGCGCCCATCCGGTGCCACAGTTCGAACTCCTCGGCGCGGGCCGCTGCGGCGTCGGCCACCGCGTGCGCCCACCGGCGCATGGAGGTGCCCTGTGCGGGCAATTCCACCGCGCGTCCCCGCGTGACCTGCTGCCAGGCGGTCGCGAAGTCGGGAATCAGGATCCGCCACGACACACCGTCGACCGCCAGGTGATGGACGACGACGAGGGCGCGCGCTTCGGCGTCCACACCGGGTTCGGGCAGCAGGCACACCACCTGCACCATCCGGCCCGCCGCCGGGTCGAGACGGTCGGACGCCTCTCCCAGCGCCGCTTCCACCAACACGGTGAAACCTTCGCTGCCCGGGGTTTCCTCGGCGCGGAAGGTGCGCGTGAACACCGCGCTCGCGGCGTCCGCGGCGCTGCGCGGCGGCACCTCCAGGCATTGTTCGCGCAGCCGCGCGCGCAGCATGTCGTGCTGTTCGAGCACTGCCCGCACGGTCGCGGTCACGTCGTCGACTCGCGCGTCGCGCGGCAAGCGCACCAGCATCGACTGAGCGAACCGCGGGGCGGCGCCGAGACGCTCGGTGAACCAGGAGACCACCGGGGTGAACGGGACCTCGCCCACGCCGCCGCCCGGCAACTCCGCGAGCGACACCCGTTCGGCGGCCGCGGCGACCCGCGCCAGCCCCCGGACGGTCTTGTGCTCGAAGATGTCGCGCGCCGTCACGATGACACCCGCCGATTTCAACCGCGAAGCCAGCTGGATCGACAGGATGGAATCACCGCCGAGGGTGAAGAACGAGGTGGTGACGCCGACCGACTCGATCCCGAGAACGTCCGCGAACGCGGCCGCGACGATGCGCTCCACCTCCGTCGACGCCTCTGTCGCATCGTCCCCGGCGGCTCGGAAAACCGGTTCCGGCAGCGCTTTCCGATCCACCTTGCCCGTCGAGGTGATCGGCATGCGGTCGAGCACGGTGACCACCGACGGCACCATGTGCGCGGGCAGTACCGACGCGACGTGATCGAGCACGGCGTCCGGGTCGACGGCCGTCGCGGCTTCGGTCACGATGTACGCGGCCAGCAGCGGCTGCCCGCTCGGTCCGGTACGGCTGACCGTGACCGCCGCGGCCACCTCGGGATGCGTGAGCAGCGCGGCGTCGATCTCACCGAGTTCGATGCGCTGACCACGGATCTTGATCTGGAAATCGCTGCGGCCGACGTACTCCAGGGTGCACTGCGCCGTCCAGCGGACGATGTCGCCGGTGCGGTACATCCGCGCACCCGGCCCGCCGTAGGGGTTCGCGACGAACGCACCAGCCGTCACCGCGCGCCGGCCGAGGTAGCCGCGCGCCAGCTGCGCCCCCGAAAGGTACAGCTCCCCCGCGACCCCGACCGGCACCGGGCGCAAGCGCGCGTCCAGCACCAGTGCCTCCGCGCCCCGGATCGGGCCGCCGATCGCGATCGGATCGCCGGGCCGCACCGGATCGCTCATCGTGATCACGATCGTGGTCTCGGTGGGGCCGTAGATGTTGTGCAACCGCCGTCCGGGCGCCCAGGTGGCGATCAGCTCCGCGGGCACCATCTCCCCGCCGACCGCGAGCATCCGCACCGACTCGAGACCGGCGGGTGACATGGTCGCCAGCACACTCGGCGTCAGGAAGGCGTGCGTCACCCGATGCGTGCGGATCAACTCGGCCAAGTCCGGGCCGCCGAACACCTCCGGCGGCGAGACGACCAACGTCGCGCACGCGGCGTGCGCCATCAACGCTTCCAGCAGCACCGCGTCGAAGGCGGGCGCCGCAACTTGCAGGACGCGGGAGGACCCGTCGACCCGATAGCGATCACGCTGCTCGGCCGCGAAGTTCGCCAACCCCGCGTGCGTGACCACCACACCCTTGGGCGTTCCCGTCGAACCGGATGTGTAGATCAGGTAGGCGGCATCCTCGATCCGCAGAGCACGTCCGCGGTCCACGTCGGTCACCGAGCGGTCGGACTGTGCCGCGATCTCGTCGGCCGTGTTGGAATCGTCGAGCGTCGACCAGCGCACGCCGTCCGGCAGCGACGCGCGCGCGGCCGCGAGCGTGATGCCGATGGCGACACCGGAATCATCGACCATGTGCGCGATCCGCTCGACGGGGTAGCGCAGATCCACCGGAACGAAAGTGGCTCCGGTCTTCGCGATCGCCCACATGGCGACGTGATAGTCGACCGACCGTGGCACCGCCAGCGCCACGAACACGCCCGGTCCCGCGCCTCGGCCGATCAGATGGCGGGCGAGCCGGTTGGCCCTGCGGTCGAGTTCGGCGTAGGTGAGGGTTCCGGTGTCCCCGATCAGGGCCATCGCCGACGGGGCCGTGGCAACGGCCGTGGCCAGCAGGTCCGGCAGCAAGCAAGGCCGTGTGCCTTCGCCGCCCCGCGCAGGCACCAGACGTTCGGTGTCGGCGGCGCCCAGCAGACCTATGCGCCCGATCGGCCGCGCCGGCTCGGAAGTGACCGCCTCGAGGACCCGGACGAACCTCTCGGCCAGCGAATGCGCTGTCGACTCGACGAAAAGATCGGTGGCGTAGATGATCTCACCGTCGATCCCGGCGGGCCGATCGCCCTCGCGGCGTTCGGTCACCAGGACGGTGAGGTCGGCCTTGGCCTGCGCGATACCGGGGTCGAGAACCTCGACACCGATGCCGGGCAGCTCGAACCGGGCCGCCCGGGTGTTCTGCAACCCGAACATCACTTGGAACAGCGGCGAATACGCCGTGGAACGCGGACGGCCGATGACGTCGACCAGCCGTTCGTAGGGCAGGTCGGCGTGGGCGAGCGCTTCCAAGTCCACGTCGCGCACCGCGGCGAGCAGTTCCCGGAACGATCGGTCGTCTTCGATCCGCGTGCGCAGCACGACCGTATTCACGAACATGCCGACCAGATCGTCGAGTTCCGGCCTGCCACGACCGGCGACCGGGGTGCCGACCGAGATGTCGTCGCTGTGCGCGGTGCGCGCCAGCAGGATCGCCAGCGCCGCGTGCAGGACGACGAACACGGTGACGCCCTCGCGGTGGGCCAGCCGCACGATCTCGTCGTGCAGCCGCGCCGGCATCTCGAACCGGATGTTGCCGCCCGCGGTGGAGATGGTGGCCGGGCGCGGCCGGTCCGTCGGCAGGGCCAGCAGCTCCGGGGAGCCGTCGAGAGCGTCGGTCCAGTAACCGATCTGCCGCGCGATCAGCGACGACGGGTCGTCCTCCGAACCGAGCAACTCCTGCTGCCACATCGCGTAGTCGGCGTACTGCACCTCCAGCGGTTCCCACCGCGGCGCGTGGCCGCTCACCCGCGCCCGGTAGGCGGCGAACACGTCGCTGGCCAGCGGAGCCATCGACGCGCCGTCGGCCGCGATGTGATGGACCACGACCACCAGCACGTGCGCGTCGGGCGCGCTGCGATACAGCCGCGCCCGCACGGGCACCGACTCCGTGATGTCGAATCCCGCTTCGACGTCTTCCCGGATGCGGCTGGCCAGTTCCGTCTCGCCGTCGACCGGCTCCGGTGTGAACGTCACGTCCGTGCCGATCGTGGCGACATCGCGCACGACCTGGCAGGGTTCGCCGTCCACGAGCGGATACACCGTCCGCAGCGGCTCGTGCCTGGTCACCACGTCGAGGAACGCCGCCCGCAGCGCATCGGTGTCCAGCGAGCCGGTCAGCCGGGCCGCGAAGCAGATGTTGTAGGCCGCCGAGGCGGTGTCGAACTGGTTGAGGAACCAGATCCGCCGTTGCGCCGCCGCCAACGGGACCGCACCGAGACGTTGCCGCGCGGTCAGCGGAACCACGGTGGACCGGGTCCGCATCGAAATCCGTTCGGCCAGAGACGCTATCGTCGGCGCGTCGAACACGTCCCGGATGCCGACGTCGACACCGACGGCTGTCTGGGCCCGCGCCGCGAGCTGGGCGGCCGAGAGCGAGTTCACGCCGATCTCGAAGAGGTTCGCCGTCACGCTCACCCGGTCCGCGCCGGTGAGTTCGGCGACCAGGCGCGCCAGCACCGCCTCGGCGTCGGTGCGCGGCGAGACGAAGGTTTCGCCGTCGCCGAACACCGGCCGGGGCAGCGCCGACCGGTCGAGCTTGCCGTTGGCTGTGAGCGGCATCGCCTCCAGCACCTGCACACCGTCCGGCACCAAGTAGGACGGCAGTGTGCGGGTGAGCTGATCGCGGATCGTGCGGCCGTCGATCACCGCGCCGGGCACCGATGTCACGTATCCGACGATGCGTTCGGTGGTCACGATCGCCACCGCGCGCGCCACCTGCGGAATCGCGCGCAGCGCGGCTTCGATGTCACCGGGCTCCACCCGTTGACCGCGCACCTTCACCTGGAAGTCGCTGCGGCCCAGATACTCCAACTCCCCGGTCTTGCGCCAGCGAACCAGGTCACCCGTCCGGTACAGCCGCTCCCCCGCCGCACCGAACGGGTTCGCGACGAAAGCGGCGCAGGTGAGTCCGGCGCGCGCGTGGTAGCCGCGCGCCAACTGGACGCCCGCGACGTACAGCTCACCGACCACGCCGACGGGCACCGGTCGCAACCGCGAATCCAGGACGTAGACCCTCATGCCCGCGGCAGGCGCTCCGATCGGCACCGTCGCCGCGGTCGTCGCCTGCGGCGCGCACCGCTGGGCGGTGACCACCTCCGCCTCCGCGGGCCCGTACCAGTTCACCACCTCCGCCCGCGTGAACACGTGCGCCGCGGCGTCGACCGTGCGTTGCGCCAGCGCCTCACCCGCGACGAACACCTGCCGGACCGAGGGCAGTTCGGCGACGCCCGCGGATTCGAGCAGGACATCGAGCATCGACGGCACGAAGTGAACGGTGGTGATCTCGTGCCGCGCGATGACGTCCGCCAGGTACGCGGGGTCGCGATGTCCGTCCGGTTCGGCGACGACGATGTGCGCACCGGTCTGCAACGGCCAGAACAGCTCCCACACGGCGATGTCGAACGTGATCGGCGTCTTGTACAGCACGGCGTCGGACGTTCCGTGCGGCCACTGCCGCTGCGCCCACGCCAACTGGCTCACTGTGGCGGCATGCGTCAGGGCCACGCCCTTGGGGACACCGGTGGACCCGGAGGTGAACAGCACGTAGGCCAGATGGTTCGGCCGCAGCGGTGTGCGCCGCTGCGCGTCGGTGATGCGGTCGCCGGACAGATCGGTCACGTCGAGCCGGTCGATCGGCGCGTACTCGAAACCCTCCGGCAGGTCGCCGCCATCAGCCGCGGTCGTCAGCACCAGCAGCGGACGGGCCGCGCCCAGTACGTGCGCGATCCGTGCGCTCGGGTGATCCGGGTCGATCGGCAGGAACGCCGCGCCCGCCTTCACCACCGCGTAGACAGCCATGACGAGTTCGGCCGACCGGCGGACGGCAACCGCGACGATCGTCTCCGGCCCTGCGCCGCGTGCGATGAGCCATCGGGCCAGCTGGTTGACCCGTGCGTCGAACTCCCGGTAGGTCGAGGAACTGCCGTTCGGAAGTCGCAGCGCCGTGTTGTCCGGGGTGCGCGCGACCTGTTCGTCGAAGACATCGACGAGCGTACGGCCGGGTGCGGCGGAGCCTCCGGTGTCGTTCCACCGCTCCAGCACCTGAGACCGCTCCGCCTCGTCGAGCAACCCGATTTCGCCGACGGTGGCCTCGGCGTTTCGAGCCGCGGAGTCGAGCACTCCGACGAATCGGTCGGCGAAGCGCCGCACCGTGTCCTCGTCGAAGAGGTCCGTGGCGTAGGTCAGGCGCAGCGTCATGCCGGTCGGCTCGTTGTGCGTGCCGTGGCTTTCGCTCACCATCAGCAGCAGGTCGTAGATCGCCGCGCTGTCGCCCGGGTCCACGTTCTCCACGATCAGCCCCGGCAACTCGACGCGGGCCCGCGCCATGTTCTGGTAGGCCAGCAGCACCTGGAACAGCGGCGTGTGCGCGGTCGAGCGCACCGGGTTGAGCGCGTCCACCAGTTGCTCGAACGGCACGGTGGCATGGTCGAACGCCTCGATATCGGTGCGCCGCACCTGGTCCAGCAGGCTCGAGAAGCTCTGGTCGAGCGTGATCGGCGTCCGCATCACCAAGGTGTTGACGAACATTCCGACCATGCCGTCCAGCGACCGGTCGCCGCGTCCCGCGTGCGGCACGCCGACGGTGACGTCATCGCTGCCGGACAGCCGAGACAGCAGCACCGCCAGGGCCGCGTGCACCACCATGAACGTGGTGGCCCCGGACCGCCGCGCCAGCGCTTCCACCCGGCCTTGCAGTTCCCCGGGGATGGGGACCTGGAGCACCGCGCCACGCTGGGACTGTTCGAGCGGCCTCGGCCGGTCGGTCGGCAACTCGAGCAGATCGGGCACACCCGCGAGTTGTGTTCGCCAGTAGGCGATGTCGCGGGCCACGTACGAGTCCGGGTCGTCCGCGGAGCCGAGGACCGCACGCTGCCACAGGGCGTAGTCGGCGAATTGCACGGGCAGCGGCGCCCAGTCCGGCGCGGTGCCACCGGAGCGCGCTCGATACGCCGTCACCAGGTCGGCGGCCAGCGGAGCCACCGAGAAGCCGTCGCAGGCGATGTGGTGGGCGGCCAGCGCGAGCGTCCACGCCTGGTCCGACAACTGGTACAGCGCCACACGCAGTGGCACGCCCACGGCGACGTCGAATCCGGTGCCGCAGAACTCGGCCAGCCGGTGCGGCAGTTCCCGCTCGCCCACCGCCTGCGGGGTGAGGTCGCACGTCGCCAGCACGTCCTCGGCCTTCAGCACGACCTGGGTGGGCGTACCGTCGACCGCCGGGTACATGGTGCGCAGGCTCTCGTGCCGCTCGACGACATCGCCGACAGCGGCCGTCAAGGCCGCCGCATCGAGCTCGCCCTCCAATCGAATCGCCAGCGGCACAATGTATCCGGGGGCCGCCGGATCGAACTGGTTGAGGAACCACATCCGGGTCTGCGCGTGCGACAGCGGGATACGGTCCGGCCGCGGGGCCGCGGTCGGCGCCGGAAGACTCGGGACCGCGCGCAACCGGGCGATCCGCTCGGCCAGACCGGCCACGGTCGGGGCCTCGAAGATCGCGCGCACCGGAATGGTCACGTCCACGACGTCGCCGATCCGGCTCAGCGCGCGCGTCGCGACCAGCGAGTTGCCGCCCAGCTCGAAGAAATTGTCGTCCGCGCCGATCTCGGGCCGGTCGAACAGTTCCGCGAAGACCGTGGCGATCGCCTGTTCCACCAGGCCCCGGGGCGCACGGAACTCGGACTCCTGGACACCCGGGTCCGGCTCGGGCAATGCCCGGTAGTCCACCTTGCCGTTGGCGTTGAGCGGAATCGAGTCGATCCGGGTCACCGACGACGGCACCATGTAGGCAGGCAGCCGATCCAGCAGGAAGCCCCGGACCTGCCGCACGTCGAGCGCCGCGTCCGCGACCACGTAGACGACCAGCCGCTGCTCGCCGCCGTCGGCGCGTACCTGTGCGACGGCCGCGTGCACCTGCTCGTGCGCGATCAGCGCGGCTTCGATGTCGCCGAGTTCGATGCGCAGACCGCGCACCTTCACCTGGGTGTCGGCGCGGCCGACGTAGCGCAGGTCGCCGGCCTCCTCCCAGCGAACGAGGTCGCCGGTGCGGTAGAGGCGCGCGCCGTCCGCGCCGCCGAAGGGATCGGCGACGAACGTCGCCGCGGTCAGGCCCGGACGGTCGTGGTATCCGCGAGCCAGCTGGACGCCGCCGAGGTACAGCTCCCCGGTGACGCCCACCGGCACCGGATGCAATCGCGAATCCAGCACGTGCACGGTCACATTCGCCTCGGGCACGCCGATCGGTACGGCCACGCCCTCGACCGTGTCGATCCGATGCGCGGTGACGCTGACCGCCGCCTCCGTCGGGCCGTACAGGTTGTCGATGCGGGCATCGCTGAATTCCCGGAAACGGCGCACCGTTTCGGCTGGCAGCGCCTCCCCGATGCACAACACACGCCGCAGGGCCGGGAACTGCCGAGGGGCAGCGACCTCGAGGAAAGCCGAGAGCAACGACGGCACGAAATCCACCGTGGTCACCCGGTACTCGGCCAGCAGCCGGGCAACCTCACGCGGATCGCTCTGCGCGTCGGGACCGGCGACCACCAGCGCCGCGCCACAGGTCGGCGCGCAGAACAGCTCCCAGACCGACAGGTCGAACGTCACGGGCGTGCGCAGCAGCATGACGTCGTCGCCGCCGAGACGGTAGTGCTCGCGCATCCAGCGCAACTGGTTCACCACCGCCGCGTGCGGGACGGCCACGCCCTTGGGCACACCCGTCGAACCGGAGGTGTAGATGACGTAGGCCAGATCCTCCGGGCGCAGCGGCCGCGTCCGATCGGCATCGGTCAGCGCCGATCCGTCCGAGTGCTCGGCCTCGAGATCGCCGAGCGCCCAGACCGGCACGCCCGTGGGCAGATTCGCCCGGTCGTCCGGACGGGTGAGCACCGCGACCGGCCGCGCGGCGGAGAGGACGGCACGCACCCGGTCGGCCGGGTGGTCCGGATCCAGCGGCAAGTAGGCCGCCCCCGCCGCATGGATGGCGTACAGCGTGGCCAGCAGATCCACCGAGCGGCGCATCGCCACCGCCACCACGGTTTCCGGGCCCGCCCCGCGCAGGATCAGCGCACGGGCCAGAGAATTCACCCGCGCACCGAATTGCCGGTAATCCAGCCGCGCCCCGCTCACGGCGTCGATCACCGCCGGGTATTCCGGAGTCAGTGCGACCTGCACGGCGAACAAGTCCGCGACCGTCACCGCCGGAGCCCGGGTAGCCGCACCGCTCGACCGCTGCGCGATCCGCCGCGCCTCCTGCTCGGTCAGCAGATCGATGTCGCCGATGGCCCGGGTGGGATCGAGGACGATCGCGCGCAGCAACAGCAGGTAGCGGTCGAACATCGCCGCGACCGTCGCCTCGTCGAAGAGATCTGTCGCATAACCGAATTCGACCGCCATGTCACCCGGTTCGCCATCCGGCTCCAAGGCGTCGACCAGATTCAGGTGCAGGTCGTACTTCGCCACGCTCGGATCGGCCATCTGCGCCGAGACCGTCAGGCCCTCGAACCGCACCGTGGGGATCTCGATGTTCTGGAACGAGAAGCCCACCTGGGTCAGCGGCGCGTGTGCCGTGGAGCGCGGCGGATTGAGCACCTCCACCAGACGCTCGAACGGGATGTCGGCGTTCTCGAACGCGGCGAGGTCGGTGGCCCTGACCTGATCCAGGATCCGGACGAAGGACGCGCCGGGCGCGATGTACGTCCGCAACACCAGCGTATTGACGAACATGCCGACCAGGCCGTCCAACCCCGGCTCGCCGCGACCGGCGATCGGTGTGCCGACCGCGATGTCCCCGGTGCCGGACAGCCGCGCCAGCAACGCCGCGTAGGCCGCGTGCATCACCATGAAGACCGTCGCGTCGTGACGGCGGGCCAAGGCGACCACCGCACGATGCAGATCCGCGGGCAGGACGGCCGAGACCGTCGCGCCGCGGAACGACTGCTTCGCGGGCCGCGGACGGTCGGTCGGCAGATCCAGCACCTCGGGCAGGTCGGCGAGGGCCGCGAGCCAGTACCGCGTCTGGGCGACGGTCGGGCTGTGCGGATCGTCCTCGCCGCCCAGCATCTTCCGTTGCCACAGCGCGTAATCGGCGTACTGCACCGGCAACGGCGCCCACTGCGGCGCCTGGCGCCGGACCCGAGCCCGGTAGGCGGTCATCAGGTCCGCGGCCAGCGGCGCGAGCGAGGACCCGTCGAAGCTGATGTGATGGACGACGAGCACCAAGGCATGGTCGCCGGGTGCGCTGCGCAGCAACGCGACCCGGAACGGAACCTCGGTGGTGACGTCGAAGCCCACCGTGACCTCGGCGGCGACGCGCGCCTCGACCTCGCCGGCCGCGACCGGCACCGGTGTCAGCGGGGGCAGCGCCGTATCCACCGGGACGATCACCTGGTGCGGCCCGCTGTCGCTGTCCGGGTAGACGGTGCGCAGCGCCTCGTGCCGTTCCAGCACATCCGCGACGGCCGCGTGCATCGCGGCCACGTCGAGGTCACCCGACATCCGCACGACCAGCGGAATGTTGTAGACCGGTGAGCTCGTGTCGAACTGGTTGAGGAACCACATGCGGGCCTGGGCGGGCGACAGCGGGATCCGGTCCGGGCGCTCCTGCGGCGCCAGCGGCACCCGGGTCGCCGCGTCGGCGCTGCGCAGGCGTTCGGCCAGCGCACCGATGGTCGGCGTCTCGAAGATGGCGCGCAGGGGCACCTCGACACCGAACGCGCCGCTGAGTTGCGCCGCCGCGCGGGTGGCCGACAGCGAGTTGCCGCCGAGATCGAAGAAGCTGTCGAGCACGCCGACGCGGTCGATGCCAAGCACGCCCGCGCAGATGTCGGCGACGATCTGCTCGGTCGCGTTGCGCGGCGCGACGAACTCCACGGCGGGCGCGAATTCCGGTTCCGGCAGCGCGGCGCGGTCGACCTTGCCCACCGACGACAGCGGCAGGGTGTCGAGCACCATGACCGTGTCCGGGACCATGTGCGACGGCAGGCGCTGTGCCGCGTACTTCGTCAGCTCCGCGGTCTCGACGGCGCCGCAGGCGGGCACCACGTACGCCGCCAGCCGTGATCCGCTCTCGGCGGGCACGCCCACCACGACCGCTGCCGCGACGCTCGGATGTCCGGCGAGGACGGCTTCGATCTCGCCGAGTTCGATGCGCTGGCCGCGGATCTTCACCTGGAAGTCGGTGCGGCCCAGATATTCCAGGGTGTGATCGGCGGTCCAGCGCGCCAGGTCGCCGGTGCCGTACATGCGGGTGCCCGCGGGGCCGTACGGGTTGGCCACGAACGTGGCGGCCGTGGAGGCGGGCCGGTTGAGGTACCCGCGCGACAGCTGCACGCCCGAGACGTACAGCTGACCGGTCACCCCGACCGGGACCGGCCGCAGCCGTTCGTCCAGCACCACCGCGTCGACGCCGCGGATCGGACCACCGATGGTGACCGGGTCGCCGACGCACAGCGGATCGCTGATCGCGACCATGATGGTGGTCTCGGTGGGCCCGTACCCGTTGTGCAGCCGTCGCCCCGGCGCCCACACCGCGACCGTCTCGGCCGACACCGCTTCCCCGCCCGCCACCAGCACCCGCAGCGAATCGAGACCGGCGGGCGACATCGTCGCCAGCACGCTGGGCGTCACGAACGCGTGCGAGATCTCCTGGGCGCGTATCAATTCCGCCAGCTGCGTACCGGCGAACACCTCCGGCGGCGACACGACCAGCAGCGCGCCGTTCGCGTGCGCCATCAGCAGCTCCAGCATCACCGCGTCGAAGCCAGGCGCGGCCACCTGCAACACGCGTGACCTGCGATCGACGCGATAGCGCTCACGCTGCTCGATCGCGAAATTCGCCAAGCCCTCGTGCGTGACCGCCACGCCCTTCGGCTTGCCGGTCGAGCCCGAGGTGTACACCACGTAGGCCGCGTCGGCGACCCGGCAGGCGCGCACGCGATCGGCGTCGGTCACCGCGGCCGGGGACTGCGTCGCGACGAACGCCTCAGTGCCCGGATGGTCGAGGATCAGTTGCCGCACATGGCCGGGAAGCAGGGTGCTCGCGGCCTCGACGGTGAGCGCGACCTCCACATTCGAGTCCGCGACCATGTGCGCCACCCGCTCGCCGGGGTAGCGCGGGTCCACCGGGACGAACGCGGCACCGGCACGCGCCACCGCCCACACACCGACCACGAACTCCACCGACCGCCCCATCGCCAGCGCGACCTGGTCCCCCGGCCCGACGCCCCAGTCGATCAGTACTCGCGCGAGACGATTCGACCACTCGTCCAGCTCCCCGTAGGAGAGCACCCGAGCGCCCGCCACCACGGCCGGCGCGGTGCGATCACCGACCAGCAGCACGTCCGCCAGCACCCGGGGCTTCTCGGCGCGACCACCGGAGGCCGGGACCAACCCCAGCCGCTCGACACCGGACAACAGATCCACTTCGCCGACCCGGGCCCGGGGATTCGACACGAACGCGTCGAGCATCCGGTTCAGCCGCTCGGCGAGTTCTTCGACGGTCTCCCGGTCGAAGAGGTCGGTGGCGTAGTTGATGCGCAGCGCGACATCGCCGCCCGCCGCGGTGTTCTCGGCGACGGTGACGATGATGTCCACTTTCGCCGGTTCGGCGCCGGGATCCAGCAGCTCGACGGTGAGCTCGGACAGCTCCAGGCTCGCCCGGTCCATGTTCTCGAACGCCAGATACACCTGGCACAGCGGCGCGTACGCCAGGGACCGCTTCGGATGCAGTTCGTCCACGACACGCTCGTAGGGCAGGTCGCTGTTGGCGAAGGCATCGACGTCGATGTCCTTGACCCGCGCCAGGAACTCGGTGAACGACTCCTCGAAGGACACCTCGGTGCGCAGCGGCACGGTGTTGACGAACATGCCGATGAGCGGCTCCAGCGCGCGCTCGCCGCGGCCGGCGACCGGCGTGCCGACGGTGATGTCCGCCGAACCCGACATCCGCGCCAGCAGCACGGCCAGCGCGGCGTGGACCACCATGAACGTCGTGACGTTGGCCGCGCGGGCCAGCCGCTCGATTCCGGCGAAGGTCTCGGCGGGGATCACGGTGTCGGCGACGTCGCCGCGCATGGATCGGCGGGCCGGGCGCGGTCGGTCGGCGGGCAGCTCCAGGACCGGCGGCATGCCCGCCAATCGCTGCGACCAATACCGCAGCTGGTGGGCGGCTCGCGACTCCGGATCGTCCGGGTCGCCGAGCAGGCTGTGATGCCAGACGCTGTAGTCGGCGTATTGGACGCTCAAGGGTTCCCAGTCCGGCTTCTTCCCCTGCACCCTCGCCTCGTAGGCGACGGCGACATCGACCGCGAGCGGCCGCAGCGAGGATCCGTCACAGCAGATGTGGTGCAGGACCACGGCCAGGACATGTCGCGAGCGGTCGGTCGTGGCCAGCAGCGCCACCCGGATCGGGGCGCGTTCGCGCAGATCGGTCCCGACCGATGCCAGCTCGCGGATCCGCTGCTCGATGTCGTCCGGATCGGTCGGCCGCGGGGTCAGGTCGAGACCGGCGACGACCTCTTCGGCGGGCAGCACGACCTGGATCCCCTCGCCGTTCACGGCGGGGTAGACGGTGCGCAGCGATTCGTGCCGATCGATCACGTCGGTCAGCGCGGCTCGCAGCGCCGCGGTGTCGAGTCGTCCGGTCAGTTGCACGATCAGCGGGATGTTGTAGGCGGCCGAGGCCGGGTCGGCCTGATTGATCAGCCACATCCTGTTCTGCGCCGGCGCCAGCGGGATGGGCTCGGGCCTGGCTGCCGCGCGCAGCACGGGCCTGCCGGAGCGGCTACCGTCCTCGAGGTGCGCGGCGAGTTCGGCGACGGTCTGCTTGACGAACAGGTCGCGGACCGACACGTCGCATCGGGTCACCTCCGCGATGCGCACGGCCGCGCTGGTCGCGGTGATCGAGTTGCCGCCGAGTTCGAAGAAGCTGTCGAACACGCCCACCCGGTCGGTGCCGAGAACCTCCGCGAAGACGTCCGCGATCGACTCCTCGACCACCGTGCGCGGCGCGACGTAGGCGGCGGCCGAATCGAAGACCGGCTCGGGCAGCGCCCGGTAGTCCACCTTGCCGTTCACGGTCAGTGGCACAGCCTCGAGCACGACGACGCTCGACGGCACCATGTATTCCGGCAGCATCCCGGCGACGTGCGTGCGCAGGGCGTCCGGCTCACAGCTCGCGCCGACGGCGGGGACGACGTACCCGACCAGCCGGGCGGCCTCGGTGCCGGCCAGATGCACGACGACGACCGCAGTGGCGACGCTGTCATGGCCCAGCAGCGCGTTGCGGATCTCGTCCAGCTCGATCCGGAACCCGCGCAACTGCACCTGCTGGTCGGCGCGTCCGCGGTATTCCAGCTCGCCCTTGTGATTCCAGCGCGCCACGTCCCCGCTGCGATAGAGGCGCTCTCCCGGCAGCCCGAACGGATTCGCGACGAAACGTCCCGCGCTCAGCGCCGGTCGTCGGAGGTAGCCGCGAGCGAGTTGTGCGCCCGCGACATAGATCTCGCCCCAGGCGCCGAGCGGGCACGGACGCAAGCGCTCGTCCAGGACATATGTGCGCAAGCCCGGCAACGCCGGACCGACCGTGCTCGGTGCGCCCGGAACGGCGATGTCCGGTGTGAGGTCGGTGTAGGTGACGAAGACGGTGGTTTCGGTGATTCCATAGCTGTTGGCCAGGATCGGCAGATTCGGGTTGTGCTCGTACCAGTCGGCCAGCGCGGCCGGATCGAGAGCCTCACCCGAGAGGACGACCAGCCGCAGCGACAGCTCACCTTCGGGCTCCCCGGCGTGCGCGTAGCGCTGTCGTGCGGCCGCGAACTGGTAGAACGCCGACGGAGTCTGGCTGAAGACCGTGACCCGTTCGCGCGCCGCCAGCCGCACCACGTCGTCCGGCGATCGGGAGGTGAGACTGTCCACGACCACGATCCGGCCGCCGGTGATCAGCGCACCGAAGATCTCCCAGACCGAGTAGTCGAAGGCGAAGGAGTGGAACAACGTCCATACATCGTCGGACCGGATGCCGATCTCGGCGCACGAGTTCACCAGATAGGTGGACACGGCGCGGTGGGTGATGGAAACGCCCTTCGGCCGGCCGGTCGATCCGGACGTGTAGATGACGTAGGCGAGGTGGTCGGAGCGCAGCAAGCCGGTCCGATCCGCATCGCTGATCGGACCGGCGGTCTGCTCCGCGGCGAGAAGGTCGTCGAACAGCACAACGCGGCCCGGATCGCCCGGTACGTGTTCGCGCATGCTTCGCTTCGTCACCACCGCGATCGGGTTCGCGTCACCCAGTACATATTCGAGCCGTTCGGCCGGATGGGCCGTGTCCAGCGGGAGGTACCCGGCGCCGGATTTGAGCACCCCGAGCACCGCGACGATCAGATCCGCGTCCCGTGGCATCGCGATGGCCACCAACGATTCCGGCCCCGCGCCGAGCGCGATGAGCCCGCGGGCGAACCGATTGGATCGTTCGTCGAGTTCGCGGTAGGTGAGCGTGGTGGCGTCCGAGGTCACCGCCACCGCGGAGGGTGTGGCCGCCGCCTGTTCGGTCAGCAGTTCCACCAGTGTGGCGGAGGGAGATTCGCCGTCGTGGCCGGCGAGTTCCTCGACGATGCGCAGTTCCTCGGCGGGTCCGACGAGCTGGAGGTCACCGATGCGGGTGTCCAGGGGCGAGTCCATCATCCGGTGCAGGAAATCGAGGAACCGGTCGGCGTGCGACTCGAGTTCGTCCTGCCCGTAGAGGTTCGGATTGCCGTGCAGCTCGATCAGCAACGGGGCGTCCGCGCCCGAGCGGTACAGGTTGAGCTGGAGGTCGTCGAGCGCGCCGGAGGTCAGCGCGCGGTAGCGGCCGACGGCCGAGCCGAGACGAATCTCGGAGTCGAAGAACAGGATGTTCACGATCGGGCCGAACGAATTGGCGGCGGAGTCGATCGCGGCCGAGTCGCGGCGCAGATCCTCGAACCGGTACAGCTGATGGCGCATCGCCGAGACGATCTCGGACACCGAGGCGCGGACCAGTTCCTCCACGGTGGTCGAGTGGTGCACGGCGAAACGAATCGGCACCATGTTCGCCAGCATCGCGGCGGCGTTGCGCAGGCGCTTGGTCACGCGGGCGGTCACCGGCAGCGACAGCGCGACGTCCTCCGTGCCGGTCATCCGGGCGAGGAAGGCGGCGAACGCGGCGATCACCACCTGCGCGGCCGACGCGTTCACCTCGTCGGCGAAACGGTCGAGCCGGTCGGACAGGTGGCCGGGCAGCTGCAAACCGGCCACGCGGTCGACCTTGCCGAAACGGGCCGTGCGGCCGGACAGGCTGACCGGCGTGGGCAGGCCGGAAACCTTGTTCAACCAGAATGCTTTGTCCGCCTCGTAGCGCGAACTGGTGCGATAGGCACGCTCCGCTTCGACGATGTCGCGCAGGCTCGCCGCGTCCAGTCGCGTCGGAGGCCTGCCCTCGAGCAGCGCGTTGTAATGCTCGGCCATCCGCATCAGGCTGTTGAAGGCGCCGTACCCGTCGACCACCAGATGGTGCGCGCGGCCGTACCAGAAGTAGTGGTCCTCGCCGACCCGCAGGAGCCTCGTCACGGTGAGCCGGTCGCGGCTGAGGTCGACGGCCTTGGTGTTGTAGTCGCGGCGCATCCATTCCATCGCCGCCGCGACCGGATCCCGCGCGTCGCTGAAATCCAGCACCGGCTCGTCGTAGATGATGCCACGGTCGACGAATTGATATGGCAGGCCTTCGGATTCGACCACGCGAACCACAAGGGACTCGGTTTCGTGGCCGCCGGCGTTCACCGCCCGCGTGAACACGTCGTGGTCCACCGGACCCTTGATCTCGACGCAGTGTGCGATGTTGACAGCCGGTCCACCGGGCATATGGTCCGCGAGCCACATACCGTACTGCGCACTCGAGAGCGGAATCAGCCCCTGATCGCCGTCGGCGGTTCCGTCTGACTTCAGATTCATCGCATGACCCCTTATTCATACCCGGACGCGCGAAGGCACGACGGAAGGACGTCGGCCCACCGCATCCGAAATCTGGCTTTGTATGCACTTCGTCTACTTCTAAGCGGCGCCACCCCTGCTCTGCGCCGCGCCGTTCAGGTTTCGCGGGTAGCTCGAACCGCCGGTGTCCGGCACGAATCGGACATCTACGGCGACTTCCACACCTCCCGTTTGTCGGCATTTCAGTCGTCTCAAAATCTGAAAACAGAACTTTTGAATCTACCGTGAAGCATCGACACTCTGGCGGGACAAGCTATCTGACAGCAGCTCTGGTCAGTCTAGTGGTATCAAACCTCCCAGCTCCGCACGGAAGCCGGGCGTTTCGAATCTCGTTTCGAGCAATGCGGCCATGACACCGCCCGCGCGATGGAGCCGCCGCGCGCCCGTATCGCTCGTAGAAGTGCCTGGTGCAAGAGGGTGGATCACGACAGAACCACACACGATCGGGCATCGTACATGCCGGGCAGGGGCCGGAATCAAGTCGGGAGGGCCATCGTGATCCACCGGGTGGACAGCGTCCGCCGACAGCCGATCCGCCAGCTCGATCGATTGCACCACAAGGGAATGTACATCCCAATAGCAATACATTGGCAAACACACGTCCCGGTATCACCCCCGCGCCTTTACTACAATCCTATCCGGCGTGCACATTTCCGAATACTCATCAATGCAACTCGACCTCGAAGGACATCTCGAAATGAAAATCCTCAGCACATAGTTCCGCTTGGAATCAGGTACATGGCGATTCTAATTTCATGTCGGGGCCGGCGCGCTTTCCGAGAGGATGCCGCCGAACACGGGCGTTTCAGCGCTCAGGTTTCGCACGGTTCGGCGTCCGGATCGACGGCGGGTGCCGGTCGGCGGCAGGCCGCCGAGGGGTATTCGGCCGGTCAGACCGCGAATCGGCTCCGCTGATCGACGCGAGTCCGCATGTGCGCGACCGGCGTCCGGCAGGCACAAACGCCCACCGCGCCTATGCCCATCGTGCCCGCCTGCCATGGAGTGGGTTATTTCCCGCAACGAACTCGCGCGTGAGGGGCGGAACCCGCGCAGGACCTCGCCGGATATGCCCACAAATAATTCTCGGGATGATGGTTCGGTAAATCCGAACCACCTTCGCCCGCTGCGGCCTAGCGCTGTTCCTCGACGAGCCGGAAGCCGGTGACGATGGTGGGTTCGATCGCGATGACCGTATCCATCATCCCCTCGGCCCAAGGTCGCAGCAGCCGCGTATAGCGCGCGACCCGGGCGGGATCGGTGACCGTCCGGGCCAGGCCGGTCACGACGACCGACCAGCCCACATGGCTCACCGCGTCGATGTCATCGGCCTCATAGGCCACGACGACGGAGGGATCGGTACGGACGGTGTCGGTGAGCCGCGACGTGACCCGGGTACGCACGATGACCGCGCCACCGTCGACGAAATGGTTGACCGGGCGGATCGCCGGGAGCGCATCGCGGGTGAACACCACGCGCCCGTAGGCCACACCGGCCAGCAGCCGCAGCGCCTCGTCACGGTCGATCTCGACCATCGTGCGGCCGGGGATGCCGTTATCCGCGACGCGGCCGCCGGAGGAGATCATGATCTCGTACTCGGGCACATCGCGCGTGCTTCCACCTGGCAACGACCTCGCTTTCCGGTCTTCACTCGACACCACGGCCTCCCATACCATCACCGGGTCCTACTGCCGGACAGGGCAGAAAGTCCCCGATCGGTCCTCTCCCGGCAGGCGCTGCGGCGGGCCGAGCCACCCGCCGACCGATACTCCTCACGGCTCGGTCACCTCCGGCCGGGAGGGTCGCCGGAGCCCCGCACGCTCCCGGAGCCGCTTGATCTCCCGCTCGATGCCCTCGGCGAGCACCGCGATATCGGGCGCGGTGTCGTAATCCCCGGTGATCCCGAACGTCAGTTGCCCCGCATAGCTGAGCACCGCGATCGCGGTGCGCAACCGCATGGCGATGGGCGTGGCAGGCAGCAGTTCGGTTACCGCGTGCCCCCGCACGGTCAACCGCTCGCGTGGACCGGGCACGTTCGTCACCAGCGCGGCGACGGTTCGCTGCGGAAACCGCGCCAGCAGACGCAGACTCCACGCGATGGGCGCGAACGGGAGCCGGCCCGCCAGCGCGAGCGCCGAGTTCTCCGCTTGCGCTTCGCCTCGCGACTTGTGTCCGGTCATCCGCCGCCGAATCTCGTCCAGCCGTTCCACCGGGTCGGCGACATCGATCGGCAGGAATGGCAGCATCGCCGAAACCCGATTGTCCAGCGTGGATTTCGCCTGCTCGGATCGCATCGACACCGGGACGAGAACGCGCAGTTTGTCCGGAGCGGGCCGCTCGGCGCGGCCGACCAGCAGGTCGCGATAAGCGGCGGCGACCGCGGCCAGGACGACATCGTTGACCGTGACGTCGAACGCCGCGCGGATCTCGTGGACGTCCGACAGGGCGGCCCGGGCCACGACGTACCGGCGCTGACGTCCGATGGGTCCGTTGAGCGAACATTCCGCGGCGGGCGACACGACGGCGGACACCAGTGGTGTCAGACCGCGCGTCATGGCGGCCACGGAGCGCGGCACGACGACGGGCAGCCGCGTCACACCTCGCACCACGTCGAGCCACGGCATCCCGGCACGACTTCGCGGCTCGGGCGCGTGGTTCTCGACCTCTCCCGGTACGGAATCGCAGAGACTCCGGAACACCGACAGACCGGACACGCCGTCCACCAGGCTGTGATGCGCTTTGACCAGCAGCGCCCAGCGGTCCCCCGCGAGATGTTCGACGACGACGCACTGCCACAGCGGATGGTCGCGATCGAGCCGCTCCTCCAGTTCCGTGGCCACCAGTTCACACAGCGCGCGTTCGTCACCCGGCGTGGGCAGCGCGGTCCATCGGATGTGGTGTGCGAGGTCGAAATTCGGGTCGTCCTCCCACACCGGCGTGGCCAGGTCGAGCGGCGCCCGCCGCACCTTCTGGCGCAGGCGTGCGTTCTGCTGCACTCCCCTGGCGAGGATGCGGCCGAACTCACCCCTGCCCGGCGGAGCGCCGGAGATGATCGCCACCGCGCCGATTCCGAGACTGATATGCCGGTCGGAGTCCTCTAGTTCCATGAAGCCCGAATCGAGGGGCCGTAGTTCTGTCATGGGCATGCTCATTCCGGTTCGTCCTCTCAGCATGGCGCGAAGCGCCGGGCGAGATGATGGCCGAAGGTCACCGAAAGCAGGGCACTCCGGCTTCCGCTCCGGTACCGGGCCGTCGGTGGATCCGGCCGAAGGCCGCCGAAGCCCGGCCGCGCCGCTGATTCACCGGCGGACCGGGTGTTCCCCCTCCGGTTCGCCCGCATGCCACGCCCGTGTCAGCACTTCGGCGATCCGGGCCAGACCCGATGCCGTGGTCATCCGCCAATGCGTCGTCGGCACGGCGTGGTTGTGCACCTGCCCGTCGATGACCTCGCTCCAGATCGACGCGCCGACAGTTCCGGTCGGATCGTCGAGCGCGGCGGTGAAATAGACGACGTCGCCCCGGTACACGGGCGGGTCATACGCGCTGCGTAGCGCCACCGAGTGCACCGCCGCGTCGAGGATCCGGGTGACGCGGTCGGAGCCGAACGACGCGAACGGCTCGGGGAGTTCGGTCATCTTCTGGGGAAGCGCGGCCCAGTCCACATCCGCGACATTGCCGAGGTCGCCGGCCTGCTCACCGAGCAAACCGCCGATCAACTCGGCCACCGGCACCTTGCCCGCGTCGCCGGGCGGGGTGCCCGGCGGGTCCGCCATGTAGCTGTCCATCACCGCGAGCAACGCGACCTGCTGGCCCTCGCGTTGCAATTGCACGGCCATCTCGTGCGCGATGACGCCGCCGAAGGACCAGCCGAGCAGATGGTAGGGACCGGCCGGTTGTCGCGAGCGGATCAGCCGGATATAGCGGTGGGCCCATTCCTCGATCGAAGCCGGCATCATCTCGTCGGTCGCGAGCACGGGCGTCTGCAGACCGTAGAGGGGTCGTTCGGGGTCGAGGTAGGCGGCGAGGCCGGCATACGACCAGGAGATTCCCGAGACGGGGTGCACGCAGAACAGCGGCGCGGCCGAACCCGCGGGGCGCAGCGGCAGCAGCATGTCGAAGGCCGCTTCGGTCTCCACCGCGCCGCTCGCACGGCGGGACAGGTCGGCGACCAGCTGCGCGGGCGTGGGTGCGGTGAACACCCGCATCACCGGAATCCTGGTGCCGAGCGCGGTCGACAGCCGAAGTGTCAGCTTCGCGGCGAGCAGGGAGTTTCCGCCGTGTTCGAAGAAATTGTCGTCCATGCCGAAGCGCTCGGCGCCGAGCACGGCGGCGAAGGCGGCGGCGACGGTCGCCTCCACAGGGGTGGCGGCCGCGCGGAATTCACGCGTACGGAATGCGGGCGCGGGAAGGGCCCGCCGGTCGAGCTTGCCGTTCGGGGTCAGCGGGATGGCATCGAGCACGACGATCGCGGCGGGCACCATGTAACCGGTCAGGTATTCGGCCACCCGACCGCGCAATTCGGCCGGGTCCGGCCGCGCGCCCGGCTCGGGTAGCACGTAGCCCACGAGCTGATCACCGAGGGCGGGATCGGTCCGGACCAGCGCGAGGGCCTGGCACACGCCGGGACAACGCAGCAGCGCCGCTTCGATCTCGCCCAGCTCGATCCGGAAGCCGCGCAACTGCACCTGCTGGTCGCCGCGACCGGCGTAGGCGAGCACGACGTCGTCGCCGAATCGGCCCCAGCGCGCGAGGTCGCCCGAGCGGTACATCCGGGATCCCGGCGGGCCGAACGGATTCGCGACGAACCGCGTCGCGGTGAGCCCGGGCCGCCCGGAGTAGCCGCGGGACAGCTGAGCCCCCGCGACATAGATCTCACCGGGAGTACCGAACGGCGCCGGGCGCAGGCGGAGGTCCAGCACGTGGGTGTCCAGCCCGGGCAGCGCCCGGCCGATCAGGCTGACCGGACTGTCCATCAGGTGCGCACCGACCTCGAGGAAAGAGACGTGCACGGTGGTTTCGGTGATGCCGTACATGTTGACCAATCGCGGCGTGTCCCCCGGATGGCGCTCGGACCAGCGTCGCAGGTGCCGCAGATCCAGCGCCTCACCGCCGAATATCACGTACCGCAGGGAGAATTCCCCGGAGGCGGTCGAGGCGTCGCGATCGGCTTCGACGAATTGGCGGAAGGCCGACGGCGTCTGGTTCAACACCGTCACCCGCTCACGAATGAGCAGTTCGCGCAACAGCTCCGGTGAGCGCGATGTCGCGTAGTCGACCACGACGACGGTGCCGCCGGTCACGAGTGCGCACCACAGCTCCCACACCGAGAAGTCGAAGGCGAAGGAGTGGAACAGCGTCCAGACGTCACCCTCGCCGAAGGCGAACAGCGGCTGCGCCTCGGTGAACAGCCGCACCGCATTGCGGTGCGTCACGCCGACACCCTTCGGCACGCCCGTCGAGCCCGAGGTGTAGATCACGTAGGCCAGGTTGTCCGCGAGCAGCGGCGCTATCCGGTCGGCGTCGGTGATCGGATCGTCGGCGAACTCCGCCGTCTGCTCCAGCAAGACGGTGCGCAGTTCGGCGTCCGGGAGCGCCGGGCGCTCGGCAGCGGTGGTCAGCACGCACACCGGCGCCGCGTCGGCGAGGACGAAGGCCAGGCGCTGCGCCGGATAGGTGAGGTCGATGGGCAGGTAGGCGGCGCCTGCCATGAGTACCCCGAGCAGCGCGACCGGCAGCTCTTCGGTGCGCGGCACCGCAACGGCCACAACGGTTTCGGGGCCCGCTCCGGCCGCGATCAGCGCGCGGGCGATGCGATTCGCGCGCCGCCACAGCGCCCCGAAGCTCAGCGTGGCGGCACCGAATCGGACGGCCGCCGCCTCGGGCCTGCGCCTGACCTGCTCACCGATCAGCTCGGGCAGCGTCGCTGTCGAGGCATTCTCCGCCTCATTCCAGTGCGCTGTCGCCGGAAAGCCTTCGTCCTCGTCGAGAATGTCGATGTCCCACACCCGTGCCGAGGGATCTTCCGCGACCGCGGACACGATGCGCTCGAACCGGCGGGCGAAGGCGCGGACGGTCGGCTCGGCGAAGAGTTCGGTGGCATAGGTGAAGGTAACGGCCAGTTCCGACCGGCCGTCGTCGCGAAGCCGTGGCTCGACGGCGACGTGCAGATCGAATTTTGCCGTGGTCTCGCCGTTGCCGACAGCGGTGATCGTCAGGTCCGGCAGTTGCAGGGTGGGCTGCTCGATGTTCTGGAACGACAGCATCACCGGGAACAGCGAGTTGTGTGCTCCGGTGCGCGCGGGGGCGCTTTCCTCGATCACACGCTCGAATGGCACGTCACCATTGGCGAACGCCGAGAGAGCCGTTTCCCGGGTCCGTTCGACGAGATCATCGAAGGTCGCGCCGGGGTCGACCTCGACACGCAGCGCCAACGTATTGACGAACATCCCGACCAGGTCGTCGAGTGCGCGGTCGCCGCGCCCCGCGACCGGGGTACCGATCACGACGTCCGTGGCGCCGCACAGGCGTCCGACCAGAGTGGCGAGCGCCGCGTGCACCACCATGAACAGCGTCGCGTTGTGGTCGCGCGCGATCCGGGTCAGCTGCTCGTGGATCCGCGCCGGGATGGTGCGGCCGATCGACGCGCCGCGGGTCGATGCGGTCGACAGGCGCGGGTGATCGGTCGGCAGCTCCAGCGGCCCCGCGAAGCCGGCCAGCTGGTCGCGCCAATACGACATTTGGTGTGCTGCTATGGAATCGCCGTCGTCCTCGGATCCCACGGCGGCGCGCTGCCAGATCGCGAAATCGGCGTACTGCACCGGCAGGGATGGCCAGGCCGGCGCGGCGCCCGCGAGACGGGACGAGTAAGCGGTCACCAGATCACGGGCCAGCGGCGCGAGTGACGATCCGTCCGCCGCGATGTGATGGGTCACGATGACGAGCAGATGATCGCGGCCCGAGCTGAACAGCCGCAGCCGAACGGGTGCGGCCGCGGTCACGTCGAAGCCCGCGGACATCAGCTCGTTCACCATGTCCGCGACATCGGTGACGCCGTGCTCGACCGCGAGGCCGCGGGGAAGGACCGCGCGCGCCGGAAGGATCTCCTGATACGGCTGTCCGTCGGCGTCGACCGGGTAGCGGGTGCGCAGCACTTCGTGCCGTTCGAGCACGTCGGCGACCGCGTGGCTCATGGCGGTCGGGTCGAGGACGCCGGTGAGCCGGACGGCGAAGGGCAGGTGGTAGGCGGGCGAGTCCGGGTCGATGCGGTTGAGCAACCACATCCGCTGCTGGGCGAGCGAGAGTGGGATGCGATCCGGTCGGCGCGACCGCGCCAAAGGCGGACGAGCGGTGCCCGCGCCACCGGCGGCCGCCCTCGCGGCAAGCGCCGCGACCAGGGGCGCCTCGAACAGATCGCGCACGGTGACCTGCGATCGCAGCGCCTCGTTGACCCGCGCGACGGCCCGGGTCGCGAGCAGCGAATTGCCGCCGAGCGCGAAGAAGTCGTCATCGATGCCCACTCGCTCGACACCGAGCAGATCGGCCAGCACCTGCGCCACGGCCCGTTCCACGGGGTTGCGAGCGGCCCGGAACTCCCTGACCTCGACCGCCGGTGCGGGCAGCGCCTTGCGATCGAGTTTGCCGCTCGCGTTCAGCGGCAGGGCGGAGAGTTCCATCAGCGCGGACGGCATCATGTACGCGGGGAGGACCGCCGAGATCGCGGCCATGAGTTCGTCGCGGTCGACGACCTGCCCGGGGCACGCGACCACGTACGCCGCCAGCCGCTCCCCCGACGCCGAAGGTATCACCGCCGCGACCGCTTGGCTCACCGACGGCTGTGCGAGCAGCGCGGTCTCGATCTCACCGAGCTCGATCCGCAGTCCGCGGAACTTCACCTGGAAATCGGTGCGCCCGAGATATTCCAGTCGCTGGGGCCCATCCGGGCCGGGTGCGCGCCAGAGGGCCAGGTCGCCCGTTCGGTACATCCTCGTGCCGCGGACGAACGGGTTCGCGACGAAACGGCCCGAGGTCTGTGCCGCCTGGCGCACATATCCACGGGCGAGCTGGTCCCCGGCGAGGTACAGCTCGCCAGGAACCCCGGGCGGCACCGGCCGCAGGCGCGAATCGAGCACGTAGACCTGGGTATTCCACTGCGGCCTGCCGATCGGCACCGTCGTCGCGTCACCCGTCCCGGCGGGCTGGTACGTCACCGACACCGCGGCCTCGGTGGGGCCGTACAGGTTGTGCACCTGCGCACCGGTGACCGACCGGATCGCGCGCACGGTCTCCGGCGGCAGAGCTTCGCCGATGAGGAACAGATGCCGCAGTGTCACAAGGCTTTCCGCCGCCGCGTGCGCGGCGAACTCCGTCGCCATCGACGGCACGAAATCGGTGACGGTGACGCCGTGCTCGGCGACGGTCGCGGCGAGATAGGCCGGGTCGCGGTGCCCGTCGTATTCGGCGACGACGAGCTTCGCGCCCGACCGCAGCGGCATCAGGTAGCCCCACAACGAGACGTCGAAGGTGGCAGCGGTCTTCTGCAGATACGCCTCCCCCGGTCCCATGGGGTACTGGGCGAGCATCCACTCGATCTGGTTGACGATCGCCTTGTGCGAGACCGCCACACCTTTCGGGCGTCCGGTCGAGCCCGACGTGAAGATCACATACGCCGGGTGCTCCGGCAGCACCGTGCGCGTCAACTCCTCGGATCGCAGCGGAGCGCCCGAGCGCTGATCGGCTCCGAGGGCGTCCAGCCGCAGGACGGCGACGTGGCCGGGCATCGGCACGGCGTCGGCGGATGTGGTGAGCACACAGACGGGGCGGGCGGCGTCGAGCACGTGCGCTATCCGCTCGGCGGGATGATCGGGGTCCAGTGGAACGTACGCGCCACCGGCGGTGAGAATCGCGTACATGCCGACCACGAGATCCAGCGAACGCCGAACCGCCAGTCCCACCAGCGTTTCCGCGACGACACCGTGGTCGATGAGCACCCGGGCGAGCCGGTTGACCCGCTCGTCGAACTCGCGATAGGTCAGTTGCCGGTCCAGGTACACGACCGCCACATCGTCCGGATGCCGTTGCACCGCACGCCGGTACCCGTCGAGCACCAGGCCCGAGGGGACCTGGTAACGGGTCTCGTTCCACTTGCCCAGGATCGCGGTGCGCTCCGCGGCATCGAGCAGTTCGATCTCCCCGACTACGTGATCCGCCGAATCGGCGACGGCCGTGAGGATCCCGCACAGCCGCCGGGCGAACCCCGCCACCGTCGCCTCGTCGAACAGTTCGGTGGAATAGGTGAACGCCGCCGAGATTCCCAGCGGCGTCAGCTCGTCCTCGTGCGGCACCATGGTCAGTTCGAGATCGAATTTCGCCAGCGGCAGCGTGAAGTCCAGCGCGTAGACCATGAGCGCGGGCAGTTCCAGCGTCGCCTGCGCGAAGTTCTGGAAGGTCAGCATCGTCTGGAACAGCGGGTGATGGGCGCTCGACCGCACCGGGTCCAGCACCTCCACCAGGCGTTCGAACGGCACGTCGGCCTGCCCGAACGCCTCGAGGTCGCGGGTACGCACCCGCTCGAGCAGCTCGGCGAAGGTGTGGCCCGGATCGATCTCGGTGCGCAGCGCGAGGGTGTTGACGAACATGCCGATCAGGCCGTCCACGGCGGCCTCGCCGCGGCCGGCCACCGGTGTGCCCACGGTGATGTCGCGGGTGTTCGACAGCCGGGCCAGCAGGACGGAGTACGCGGCGTGCACGACCATGAACAACGTCGCGTCGTTTCGGTGCGCCAGCCGGTTCAGCGCCGCGTGCACCGTCGCGTCGATCTTGAATTCGTGCGTGGCGCCCCGGCCCGAGAACACCGCGGGGCGCGGCCGGTCGGCGGGCAGGTCCAGTCGTGGCGGCAGCTCGGCAAGCCGCTCCCGCCAGAACCCGAGTTGACGGGCGAACAGGGAGTTCGGATCGCTCTGCGCGCCGAGCATTTCGCGTTGCCACAGCGTGTAATCCGCGTATTGCACGGGCAGCGGCGTCCAGGCGGGAGCGCGGCCTGCGGCCCTGGCCGAGTACGCGGTCATCAGGTCGGTGGTCAGTGGGCCCATGGAGGAGCCGTCCGCGGCGATGTGGTGGACCACGCCGACCAGTACGTGCTCGGTCTCGTTGGAGCGCAACAGGCGCAACCGGATCGGCGGCGCCGCCGTGACGTCGAAGCCCTCGACCACCGCGGCCACCGTACGCTCGGGGATCTCGGCTTCGGCGACGTCGAGCACCGGCAGCTCGGGTACCGCGACCGGATCCGTCATCGGGTGCACCCGTTGGCTGCCCATCCCCTCGTGCTCGGGGTAGCTGGTCCGCAGCACCTCGTGCCGCTGCACCAGGTCCCGGATCGCGGCCCGCAGCGCGTCCACGTCCAGTTGCCCGCTCAGCCGCACCGCCAGCGGGATGTTGTTGCTCGCTCCGGCCGGGTCGAACCGGTTGAGGAACCACATCCGCCGCTGCGCGAACGACAGCGGCACCCGCTCCGGTCGAGCCATCGGTCGCGGGACGGAATGCGACCCCGGGCCCAGTTCGTCCAGGCGTCCGGCGAGTTTCGCCACCACCGACGCCTCGAACAGCAGCGCGACCGGAACGCGGACGCCCAGTGCGGCGCCCAGCCGCGCGGCCGCCTGCGTCGCGATCAGCGAATTGCCACCGAGCTCGAAGAAGTCGTCGTTCGCGCCGACGCGGCCGGGCTCGGCGGCGCCCGGCGGCAGGAGCAGCGCGGCGAAGACTTCGGCCACCACCCGCTCGGTCGGCGTGCCGGGCGCCCGGAACTGCTTGGCGGTGAGCACGGGCTCCGGCAGCGCGGCGCGATCCAGCTTGCCGACCGGCGTCAGTGGTAGTTCGTCGAGTACCGTGATCGCGGCCGGAACCATATAGGCGGGAAGGGTTTTCGCGAGCAGTTCGATGAGTTCGGTGGTGTCCGGCGCCACCCGGCCGCTGCCGCACGGAGTGGACTTCACCCGCGGCAGCACGTAGGAAACCAGCGCCGCGCCACCGGAGGGCAGCGTCGCGCCCAGGGTCGCGGCGTAGTCGACGTCGGGGTGGGCGGTCAGCGCGTTGTCGATCTCACCGAGCTCGATCCGCAGCCCCCGGATCTTGACCTGGAAGTCCACCCGGCCGTGATGTTCGAGAAGTCCTGCCGAGGTGCGCCGAACCAGATCACCGGTGCGATACATGCGCGCGCCGGGTACCGCCGCGAACGGATTGGCGACGAACCTGTCGGCGGTCGGCGCGGGTCGGCCGAGGTATCCCTCTGCCAGCGCGGGACCGGACAGATACAGCTCCCCGATCACGCCCGTTGGCACCATCCGCAACCGCGCGTCGAGAACATGGACGCCCAGCGCCGGTACCGGAGTGCCGATATGGGTCGCGCCGCCCGCGCGCAGCGCCTCGGTGCCGGTGGCGAAGATGGTGGTCTCGGTGGGGCCGTAGACGATGTAGAACGACCGGTCGCCGGTCGCCCACCGGGCGGCCAGTTCGGGGCTCACCCGCTCCCCACCGCACAAGATGGCCTTCAGATCGTCGAGTCCGGCCGGATCGATGGATTCGAGCGCTCCCGGGGTGATGCACAGATGCGTGACGCGCTCGCGCCGCAGCAGATCGGCCAGCTCGACCCCGCCGAACACCGTGGGCGGCGCCACGACCAGAGTCGCGCCCGCCGAGAAGGCGAGCAGCATCTCGATCACCGAGAAGTCGAAGCTCGGTGTGCACAGGTGCGAGACACGCGAGCGGCTGGTCACCGCCCGCGCGGCGATCTCGTGCTCGACCAGGCTCGCGAGGCCGGCGTGGGTGACCGCGACGCCTTTCGGCCTGCCCGTCGAGCCGGAGGTGTAGATCACGTAGGCGAGGTGCTGTTCGCTCAGCGCACGCGACCGGTCCAGATAGCAGACCGAATGACCGGGCTCAGCGGCGGCTCGCCGCCGGTGGACCGCGGAGTCGAGTTCGATCCACTCCATCCCGGGCGCGGCGAGTGCGGCCCGATGCGCCGAGGTGGTGAGGCCGACGGCCGCCCCGGAATCCGCGAGCATCTGCGCGATTCGCTCCGCCGGATACGACGGATCGATGGGCACGTAGGCGGCGCCGGTCTTCGCGACCGCCCAGACCGCCAGCACCGACTCGACCGAGCGGGTGATGGCCACCGCGACGAAGTCTCCCGGCCCCACACCCAACCCGATCAGGTAGCGGGCCCATCGCGAGGACGTCTCGTCCAGCTCCCGGTAGCTGAGCTCACGCTGATCCGCCGGATCGCCCGTGGGATTGTACCGGACGGCCGCGGAATCGAACGCCGTATCGACCGCGGCGGTAAGCAGTTGGGGGAACAGGAGATTGCGTGCTCGTGAATGTTGGGCGCGACGTGCGGAACGGCGTGTCATTGTCATACGGCGGCGAGTTCACTCTCTGGTCGATCACTGTCCGCTCTGGCTATGGAGCCAGAAGCAGTGCCTCAAATGCGTGAACCATGACCCGAGCGTGCGGATCGGACCTTAGCGAACTCGGCGCGGATCGGCGCGCCCAGGTTGGGAAAGGTAACAGGGGTACCCCGGCACACTTTGGGCTACGACATGGTGTGATGTGAATTACATTCATTTCTGCACGTAATAAATGTGAGAGAAATCACCTCGGATGATCCGGGTTTTCCACCCACCGGCTCCGGTTTCCCAGGGAGCTCACGCGCCGAGACCGGCATGATCGAACCGGAACGATCCTTTGACCGCGAGCGAGGAGGAACCGTGCGAAGTCCATCCCTTCATGTCGCCTCTCTACGCAAGGGCGAAGAGATCTACCGCAGCGAACTCGGCTCACTCACGCGACTCACCGCCGACAGCTTCCCGATTCTCAGCGGGCTGTCGATCAAACGCCTGACGCTCGCACCGGGCGCCATCCGCGAACCGCACTGGCACGCCAACGCCACCGAACTCACCTATTGCACCGCGGGACGGGCACTGGTCTCGGTCTTGGACGACGGCAGCCGATTCTCCTCGTTCCTGGTGCGCGCGGGCGAGATGTTCCACATCGATTCCGGCGCACTGCACCACGTGGAGAACGTCGGCGACACCGACGCGGAATTCATCCTGGCCTTCCGCCACGAACGACCGGAGGACTTCGGCTTCGGCGCCGCACTCGGCGCGATGACCGATTCGGTTCTCGGCAATACCTACGACCTGCCCGCCGAGGACTTCGCCGCGATCCGGCGCGACACCACCGCGAAGTTCGTGGTGAAACGCGACGGCGACCCCGACATCCCATCCACCGCCCACTTCGGCGACCCGCACCACTTCGCACTCGAGGCGATGCCCGCGCCGGTGGACTCGCCGGTCGGCTCCGCGCGCACCGCCCGCGCACAGTTCTGGCCGGCACTGCACGACATATCGATGTACTCGTTGCGGGTCCGGGAAGACGGTATGCGCGAACCGCACTGGCACCCCGTGACCGCCGAGATGGGCTACGTCCACCGAGGCTCGGCACGGATGACGATCATGGATCCGGACGGCGCCCTGGACACCTACACCGTGCACGAAGGCGAGGTGTACTTCGTCCCCCGGGCCTATCCGCATCACATCGAGGTCGTGGACGCACCGGAGATCCACCTGCTGATCTTCTTCGACCAACCAACGCCCGCCGACATCGGCTACCGTGCCTCGATGAGCGCCTACTCCCGCAAGGTGCTCGCCGCGACCTTCGGCGTCGCCCTCGACGCCCTCCCCGACCTGCCCTTCACTCCCACCGACCCGTTGATCGTCACCCGGAACAACGCGCTCGCCCCGTAGCCGAGGCCGCGCGTTCTGCGAATGGAGCCGAGATGGCCACGAGGTCATGGTGGGGATGGGGCAACCGGGAAGACGCGGTGACCGGCCGCGAACGAGAGGCGCTGACCAAGCGGGTGGCGGCCCTGCTCCCGACGGCCGATCTCACAGTGCACGACGCGCCGGACCCGACGTCGCTGGATGTGCCCGCGCCTCGCGTCCGGGTGCCGGATTCCCTGGCCACGCTGGCCTCGGAAGACCTCGGCGATCGCGTCGCGCACGGCAGCGGGCAGGCCTTTCGCGACGTGGTGCGCAATCTGCTCGGCCGAGTCGATCAGGTACCCGATCAAGTATTGCGACCACGCGCCGAGCAGGACGTGGTCGACATCCTGGACTGGTGCGCGAGCGCGGGCGTCGCCGTGGTGCCGTTCGGCGGCGGGACGTCGGTGGTGGGCGGTGTCGAACCCCGATGCGCCGACGCCTACGCCGGGGCCGTGGCCCTCGACACCGGCCGCATGGACCGGATCGTGGAACTCGACCGCACCAGCCGGGCGGCGCGGATTCAAGCGGGCATTCTGGGTCCGGCGCTGGAAGCGGGATTACGGCCGGAGGGCCTGACGCTTCGACACTTCCCGCAGTCGTTCGAGTTCTCGACGCTCGGCGGCTGGCTGGCCACCCGGGCGGGCGGCCACTACGCGACCGTCTATACCCACATCGATGACATGGTCGAATCGATGCGGGTGGTGACCCCCGCCGGGATCAGTGAATCGCGACGGCTTCCCGCGTCGGGCGCGGGCCCCTCGCCGGACCGGATGTTCCTCGGATCGGAGGGCATCCTCGGGGTCATCACCGAGGCGTGGATGCGCGTGCAGGATCGTCCGCACCGGCGATCCGGGGCCTCGGTGGTGTTCGACGACTACGGGGCGGCCGTGGCCGCGACGCGCGCCATCGCCCAGTCCGCACTGTATCCGGCGAACTGCCGGCTGCTCGATCCGGTGGAGGCGTTCATCAACGCGGGCGTCGAGGCGGCCGGTGGAGTGCTGGTCCTCGGATTCGAGTCCGCGGACCACCCCGTGGACGAACCGATGCGCCGGGCAGCGCAGATCTGCCGCGAGCACGGCGGCGCCGTTCCGGACGGGATCCGCACCACCGACTCGGCGAAAGACCCGGCGCGCGCTGGCGCGGCCGACACGTGGCGCTCGTCGTTCCTTCGCATGCCGTACCAGCGCGATGCGCTCGCAGCCCAGTCCATGATCGTGGAGACCTTCGAAACCGCGTGCACGTGGGATCGTTTCGAGGCTCTGCGCGCGGCAGTGCAGGAAGCGACCGCGGCCGCGTTCCGATCCGCCGGGGTGACCGGCGTGCTGACCTGCCGGTTCACCCATGTCTACCCGGACGGGCCCGCGCCCTACTTCGGCATCTACGCCACAGGCCGCTGGGGCCGGACCGTCGAGCAGTGGGACGAGATCAAGACCGCAGTCTCGGAGGCACTCCACGTCGGCGGCGCGACCATCACCCACCACCATGCCGTCGGCCGCGACCACCGCCCCTGGTACGACCGCCAGCGGCCCGAACCTTTCGCCGCGGCGCTGCGGGCGGCGAAATCGGCACTCGATCCCGCCGGAATACTCAATCCCGGCGTCCTGATCGACCCGGCCCCTCGGCTGCCCACACCGGAGGCCCGGTGAGCGGACCGGGCCCCGAAGGAGCGCCGCGCGAGCGGCCTCCGGGTACACCGGGCTACACCCCTCGCCGCGGCGTCGGTGCCGCGAGCGACGCGGCCGGACTCTCGAACTCAGGTGCTCGGTGTCAGAGCCCGGAGCGGCTTGTCGAGTTCACGGCGGTAGAAGTCCAGGAAGCCGTCCGGGTCGGGGCCCGCGTTCTGCATCACGAGGTGGTCGAAGCCCGCGTCGGTGTACTGTTTCGCGGCCTCGAGGTACCGGGCCGGGTCCGGACCGCAGGCGAAGTTGTCGAGAATGTCCTCCAAGCGGACAGTGGTCGTCGCGGCGGCGAAATTGACCGGGTTCGGCAACTCGCTCATCACCTTCCATCCCGTCACCGCCCAGCGCGTCGTATCGAGCACCGCCTTCGCGGCCGTCTCCTCGTCGGGAGCCCACGCCATGCCGACCTCCGCGTATCGGGGGCCCGTGCCGCCCGCCGCGCGATAGCTGTCGACGAGTTCGGGCTTCGGTTCGGTGGCGAACAGGCCGTCACCGAGTTCGGCGGCGATCCGCGCCGCGTCCGGCCCGCCACCGGCGACGGCGATCGGCGGGAGCGTCTCGGGCAGGTCGAAGACGCGGGCCTCGGAGACGGTCAGGAACTCACCGTCGTAGGACTGGTAGCCGCCGCTCCAGAGCAAACGGATGATCTCGAGGGCCTCGCGAAGCATCCGCTGCCGGATACGCACGGGCGGGAACTCACGGCCGACGACATGTTCGTTGAGACGTTCGCCCGAACCGACCCCGAGGGTGAAACGGTCGTCGGACATGATCGCCAGAGTGGCCGCGGCCTGCGCGATGATCGCGGGGTGGTATCGCAGGATGGGGCAGGTCACGCCGGTCGCGAGCTCGATCCGCTCGGTCTTCGCCGCGATCGCTCCGAGCACGGTCCAGGCGAACGGCGAATGCCCCTGGTTGTCCAGCCACGGATGGAAGTGGTCGCTGATCTCGACGAAGTCGAACCCGGCCGCTTCGGCCCTGACGGCTTGGCGGACCAGCTCGTTCGGGCCGAAAGCCTCGGCCGCCAGTTTGTACCCGATGCGCATCGCCACCTCCTGCTTCGGCTGGGAGCGGCCGGTCATCTCAGCAACCGGCTCTCGGCGCGCTTACCCCGCATCCGGCAGCGAAAACTTCGCCGCACCCGTACGCGGCAGGTCCGCTCCCGGCGGCAGCTACCGCGTCAGCCGACAGGACCGACGACAGGAGACCGCACGGTTCGTTCAGTCGCGAGTCGGCCAGTAACTGGCGGCATGCCTGCCCTGCGGGACATAGGTGTTCTCGTCGTCTACCTCGGTGACGCCGAGATGGAGCAGTAGCAGCACGGTAACCAGGCTGATGCTCACAATCAACGGGGTCAGCAACTGCGTCGCGCCTGCCCCGGACGGTGGATGCATGTGCTGGGTTTCGTGGACATGCATCGCGAACATGCCCGTGTAGTGCATGCCCGACACCGCGACACCCATCACCAGCGCCGCGCCGACGGTGGCGACCGTGCCTCGGACGTGCAACGTGAACCACAACGCGGCGGTCGCCGCGACAACGGCGATCACCATGGACAACGCGACGATCCGTCCGTCGTAGCCGATCATCGCGTCGGATTTCATCGCGTACATGCCCGCGTAGTGCATCGCGCCGACACCGAGACCGGTGACCGCGCCGCCGGAGAACAGCGCCAGCGGCCCCAGCGTCCGCTGATGGGCGATGCGCAGTCCTATCCAGACCACCGCGATCGCGATCAGCGCGCTGATCAGGGTGATCGGGACGTCATACCGGATCGATGCCCCGTCGATGGCGAAACCGAGCATCGCGATGAAGTGCATGACCCAGATTCCGGTGCCGCCGATCGCGACAGCCGCGGCGAGCAACCAGCCGTCACGGGCGGAACCGCTGCGGGACCTGGCCATGCATCGCAATCCCAGCAATGAACCGGTGAACGACATGACATAGGCGACGATGGGTGTGAGCCACCCGTGGCTGAAGTGGTCGATTTCCAGCACGTGACACTCCTCGCTGGATAGATTCGAGCATCGCCCGAAGGACGCCCGAATCTCACATAGTGAAACTGCAGGTAGATGGTTTAGAGTACTACTATCCTCTTTAAAAACATAGGATGAGTCTCGGATAGCGGGAAGTGCGCTGAAGCTCGGCCGAGACGTTCGCCCGCCGATCCACTCTGCACCGCCCGGCCGCGGAAGTGCCCATCAGCTAGCAGCCGGCTTCCGAGCGTCATCGCGAGCGCGCATATCACACGGTCGAGGGTCCCGCCACCGCACAGCCTTCCGGTCCAACACATGCGTGACGACCACATCTGCGACGACATCAACGCTGTCGCTCCGGTTGCCCGGGGAGAACCAGGAATTTGCCGCATGGCGGCTGGCGATCCACGACAATGGGGGGACCACTTCGACCAGGGACTTCCGATGGAAACCCACACCGACGAGATAGCCGAGAAGATCTACCGCATCTCCACCTTCATTCCGGAGGTGGGGCCCACCGGCTTCACGTTCAACCAATTCCTTCTCGACGCCGAGGAACCGTTGCTGTTCCACTGCGGCATGCGCGCGCTGTTCCCGGTGGTGTCCGCGGAGATCACGCGGATCATGCCGGTGGAGCGGTTGCGCTGGATCACCTTCGGACATGTGGAAGCCGACGAGTGCGGCGCGATGAACCTCTTCCTCGCTGCCGCGCCGCACGCCCAGGTGGCCCACGGCTTGGTCGGATGCCTCGTCTCGCTCGACGATCTGGCCGACCGTCTGCCTCGCCGGTTGTCCGACGGCGAGGTGATCGATCTCGGCGGCCGTCGAATTCGGCATCTGGACACCCCGCACGCGCCGCACAACTGGGAGGCGCGGGTGCTCTACGAGGAGACCACCGGCGTGCTGTTCTGCGGCGATCTGATGACTCAACTCGGCAACGGACCAGCGCTGACCTCATCGGATCTGGTGGATCGGGCGGGCGTCGCGGAGGACGTCTTTCATCCCACGTCGCTGGGGCCCGCTGTGCCCGCCGCCCTGAATCGGCTCGCCGGGTTGGCGCCGACCACATTGGCGATCATGCACGGTTCGAGTTTCGCCGGCGACGGGGCCACTGCCCTGCGCGACCTCGCGAGCGTCTATCAGGCCCGTCTGGACTCCTGAGCACCATCGGCTCACTGTCGCGGTTTCTCGCCGCATCCGACCTCGGCACAGCCCGGCGCCGGCCTCACGTCATACATCGAAGTGCCGCGAACGGCAGACGAAGTCGTTTCCGGATGCACGTGCACATGTCGATTCGTGAACAGCGGCCGACTCTTTCGGCAGACGGCAACGGGCACAATCGCAGTTAACCCCATCGGCGGAGCACTGTCATCACCTCGCCGCGATAGCCCGCGACCGCTCCTGCACTCCCTGCCACACCGCGGAACACGCAGGGCCGCTGTCCGGCGGAGACACGATGCCGGGACGAGCGAGACGCTGGTTCCGCCGCGCGACAAGCGGACTCAGCGGTCGGCCGAACCCTTTCCTTCATGCGATCGATGACATCTGGCGAACTTCCAGCGTTTCTTCGTATGTCTCACCCGGGTAACGGCGTATTGTCGCGCTATGCCGACTGCGACGTCGATCGACACCGGAGCCGAACACCTCGCCTGCTGGGTCACCGTCGTCGGGCAACGTCTACATCAGTTGCCCACCGCAAACCCGCATGTCCTGCTCGCGCACGCGATGAGCGGGTTCCTGGCGATCGGGCGAGCGAGCATGGCCCTGCTGACCACATCCGCGAATCCCACCGACATCCGAGACCACGATCTCGTCTTCGAGATCACGGCCGACGCGGAACGATGGCTCACCGACGCGGCGACCGAACCGGTCGTCAACCAGGTCACCGACCGTGGTGAGCACGTTCAGCGCTACCTCAGTCCCGTCGCGCTGGATACCGTCGCGAAAGCCCGCCTGCGGCGCTGCGCGCAGACAACGGCGATCCACACCCGCGATCTACTGGCCCGGATCGATACCGACCCGAACGCATCGGACGAGATCCGTGACCTCGCCCGGGATCTCGCCGCGCGAGCGAACGTCATCGCCACCGTCTATGCCGAGGACCCGCAACAGCTGCTCTCGATGTCCAGCAGGTGATCCACCCGGCGAGGCGGGCCCGGAAGACCCGACGATGACACAGCGAGTACTGATTCTCGCCAGTGCGAACAATGGACTGACCCAACGGGCCGCACTCGCGATTCGCCGGTCCGGACGCCCCACCCGGACCGAAATCGTGCGTTGCGCAACAGATATCCGCGCGGCGGTCGAATCGAACGGCTTCGATATCGTCGTCTGCCCCTATCTGACGACGAAAATACCCGCCGACGTCCATTCGAAATGGACGTGCATCATCGTTCATCCCGGACCGGTGGGCGATCGCGGCCCCCATTCCCTGGACTGGGCGATCAGCGAACGCCAACCCTTGTGGGGCGTCACGGCACTGACCGCGGTCGAGGAAATGGACGCCGGGCCGATCTGGTCCACGCGGGTGTTCCCGTTACCGGCCGAACGCAAGTCCGCCGTCTACAACACCGTGGTCGCGGACGCCGCGATCGAGTGCCTGCTCGAAGCGCTCGACAAAGCCGCAGGCCCGGCCCGCTCCCCCATTCCGCAGGCCGAGGCACCGCGGCCAGTGGCCCATGCCCGGCCCCGGCCCGCGATGCGTCGAAACGACCGCGCGATCTGCTGGAGCGACGACGCCGTCGAGATACTGAGCCTCGTGCACGCGTGCGACGGCTCACCCGGGGCGGGGGCGATCATCGGCGGCGTACCGGTGCTCGTCTACGACGCCTTCCTGGGACAGGTCGATCCCCAGGCGCCGCCGGGCGCTGTGATCGGCCGCAGTGACCAAGCCATCGAGGTCGCCTGCGGCGACGCGAGCCTTTGGATCGGCCGCCTGCAGCCCAGCACCGGTGACCGGCCGTCGTGTAAAGGACCAGCGGTTCGGGTCCTGGCCGCGGCCCGATTCCCGGTGCAGGCGATACCGTGCGAGCGGACCGGCCCATGTCGGGAGATTCGGTATCGGCGCGAGGGCGACATCGGATACCTCGACTTCGACTTCTACAACGGTGCTATGGACACCGCCCGATGCGACCGGTTGCTCGCGGCGTTCACCGACGCGGCGGCGCGGGGCACGAAGGTGCTCGTGCTCGCGAACACCGGCCCGTACTTCAGCAACGGCATCGATCTGAACGCGGTGGAATGGTCCGGCGATCCCGAGGGCGAGACATGGCGCAACCTGCTGGCCATCAACAACCTCTGCCGGGCGATCCTGACTTGTTCGACCCAGGTCACCGTGGCCGCGGTGTCCCGCAATGCCGGCGCGGGCGGTGTCATGCTCGCCTCGAGCGCTGATCTGGTTGTCGCTACCGAAGCAGTGGTGTTCAACCCGCACTACCGGACGATCGGATTGTCGGGTTCGGAGTTCCACACCTACACCCTGCCGCGGCGGGTCGGCAGCGCATCCGCTCGCCGGCTGCTGAACGAGTGTCAGCCGCTCGACGCGGCAGGTGCCGTCGACCTCGGCATGATCGACGCGGTGGCGCCGAGCGGGCGATTCGTCGAATGGGTGGCGGAACTCGCCGGCGAATGCGCCCATCCGGCCAGGTGGGCGGCGATCATGGCCGCGAAGCGGACTCGCTCGATCGACCTGAATTCCGTCGAGGCCGCCGAGCTGCGGCGAATGGCGCAGGACATATTTCTCGACCGGAACGAATTCCGCCGCAAGCGGCAAGAGTTCGTCTACAAGAACTCACAGCGCCCTTCGGCAGCCGGAACCGGCTCGTGAAAGTCGACGAGCACGCGTTCACATCGCCATCGCGATGATCGAGAATGGTCTATATGGCGACCGTGCTGCTGGGCGGCGACGTCATGCTGGGGCGGGGTGTGGACCAGATCTTGCCGCACCCCGGCAACCCGAGGCTGCGCGAACGATATGTCAACGACGCGCGAACCTACGTCGAGTTGGCCGAACGCGCGTACGGCGAGTTCACCCATCCGGTCGGATACGGGCAACTGTGGGGTGATGTCCTGCCCATCCTCGCCCGGATCGCGCCCGAGGTGCGGTTGCTGAATCTGGAGACCTCGATCACCGCGGACGGGGCGTTCGCGCCCGCGAAAGGCATCCACTACAGGATGCATCCGGACAACATGCCCGCGTTGACCGCGATCGCACCGGTGGTCTGCGCGCTGGCCAACAATCACGTCCTCGATTTCGGGATCCCCGGGATGGCCGACACCCTCGCGGCGCTCGACGCCGCGAATATCGGCCGCGCCGGGGCCGGGGCGGACCTGGCGGGTGCCCGTGCGCCCGCCACGGTGGAACTCACCGATGGCCGCCGCGTGGTGATCGTCTCGGTCGCCGCCGGGTCGAGCGGGGTGCCGGAATCCTGGTCGGCACGCGACCACCGGCCGGGGCTGTGGCGAGTGGGCTACTCTCCCGGGGCCGCGGCAGCCGAGGATGTCGCGGCCGAGGTGGCGGCACACAAGCGCGACAACGATATCGGCATCGTCTCCGTGCACTGGGGACCGAACTGGGGTTACGAAGTCACGCGAACCGAAATACAGTTCGCGCATCGATTGATCGACGCCGGAGTCGACGTGGTGCACGGGCACTCCGCCCATCATCCGCGTCCGATCGAGATCTACCGCGGCCGACCGATCCTGTACGGGTGCGGCGACGTCATCGACGACTACGAAGGCATCCGCGGCCACGAGCGATACCACGCCGACCTGCATCCGTTGTATCTGGTATCACTCGATACCGGCTCGGCGGAGGTCCGGCTGATTCCGCTGCGCGTGCGGCACATGCGCCTGGAATGGGCTCCGCGCAGCGAATCCCGCTGGTTGTGCGAGAAGATCGAGGACATCAGCCGTGGCTTCGGCACCCGCGTAGCGCCCCGATCCGACGGTCTTCCGGTGGTGGTCAGCGCAGCACGACGGTGAGATGGCGGTGGAACCACTGGACCGCCAGGTCGGCGACTTGTTCGAGTGCGCCGGGTTCCTCGAACAGATGTGTCGCGCCAGGGACGATATCCAGCTCGCTCGGACACGGCATCCGTAGCTGGGACTCCCGGTTGACCTCCAGCACCCACTTGTCGTCACCGCCCACGATGAGCAACGTCGGTGCGCGGACCGACCCCAGGCGCGGACCCGCCAGGTCCGGTCGACCGCCCCGGGAGACGACCGCCGCGATCTCGGTCCCGGGTTCCGTCGCCGCCCACAGTGCGGCGCCCGCGCCGGTGCTCGCCCCGAAATATCCGGTCGGCAGGCCGCCGACGTCCGGCCGCGTCCGTAACCAGTGGGTCACCTCGACAAGGCGATGTGCCAGCAGCGGGATGTCGAAGACGCGCGCGCGGTCGCCCTCCTCCTCGGCGGTCAGCAGATCGACCAGCATCGTCGCGAACCCCGCCCGGTTCAGCTCCCCGGCGACGAACCGGTTTCGCGGACTTCGCCTGCCGCTGCCGCTGCCGTGCGCGAAGGCGATCAGGGCGGTGCTGTCCGGTGGGACGGCCAGTATCCCGGCCGGTCGGGCGTATTCCGACGGCACGATGACTTCTTCTGTCCGCGTCGGGAACCGGGGTGCGGACGGCATCGAACACCTCCTGGTATCCGGGGTACTCCACGGGCCCGTCGTACGCAAGAGGAGCAATCGCAGGACGGCTCGGCTACCGCCGAGGGCCGACGATTATTCCGTGTCTTCGGGTTCGGCCGGTGGCTTCGATGAGATGACCTGGACGCGCCACGGGACAGTGAACAGGCCGCCGGATCTGTTGCGGATCCACTGGGCGAGCGCGGCTACCGCCGAACCGAGCGACGTCGCGCCGGCGATCAACGCCCACGGCGTCAGAGTCGCGGACGAGTACGCGACCTGCCCTATTCCCGGCACGACGAGCCTGCCGTTGCCGAACGCCCAGCTCATCAGCGATCCGATCTGGCCGCCGAGATCCGTACGGCGTCCGACCATGGCCTTCATCTCGCCGCCCTTGCTGTTGATGTAGAGCACGGTGAACAATACGAGCAGCGCGGAGACCAGCGAGGACAGCGTCGCAAGCCGACTGAGGGCGGCGATGCGCAGACGCAGGTTGATCACGATCACCAAGATCGTTATGACGATGGCGGCGCAGGCCAGCAGGGCCCAGAAACCGGTGATCTGGGCAGGACGCGGGCCCGAGCGGGACCAGACGTTCATGAACCGTGTGGTGATCTGCATCCGGCCGAACGCGTTGGTGCTCACGCTGCCATCCGCCCCGCGCGCGGTCATCCACGGCTGGAACAGCAAAATCAGCGTCACGAGGCTTCCGACCGCGGCCCAAACGTAGCCCCAATACCCGCGCAGCGCGACCGAAATCGCCTTTGCCGGTACGGCGCCCCTCTCCGCCCAGTTCTGCTTGGCGGGCTGGCCGTCTGGAGTTTCTTTCGACTGCCAGGGCGTTGGCTGCACCATTGTCTCAGTTTAGGGTCGGCAACCGCCCGATTTCGGGCACGGCTCACCGCCAGTGGGAAGTGTCGCAATGCGGCCCCCGACCCACCGACCGAGACTTCCAGCTTCTCGCGTCGACGACATCGAACCCGGGGCGGACCCAGGGCTGAAACGGTCCGACAGGGGGTGCGCGCCGCATCGGTCAGGTAACGATCCCCGTTATCGTGCGTCCCCCTTCGCCGATCAGCCGCCCACCGACGCTGACCGCACCAGCCGCAGCGAGCGGAGACCATCGCGCACACGCCACCACCTGGCAACGCCGGTCTCCATTGCGCAAACATCCGCCTGTGTTCATGGACGTGCGCAATTAGGGCACGAGGTGGGGGCCTAGAAATCTTTCGGTATGTTTCGGGCCGACATTTGGGTCGACTACCCCGAAAAACGCACCAATGGTGATCTTCCTGTTACGCAACGCCGGGGACCTTGACATTTCTTTGCCTGGTGTTCACCGCCCTTAAGGTGAAGCATGAAATCCGTGAGTCAGAGATAAATTTCACTCGAGCCAAAGGATGCGTAATGTCCACCAGAATCACGAAAGTTCTCGCCGCGACCGCAATGGCCGTTTCCGTGGGTGTCCTCGCGGCTCCCGCCGCTTCCGCAGAAACGCCATCGGATCTGGCGACGCCGGCTTGGGGCTCCGTCGTACTCTGCTTCCCGCTCGGCAGCGTCGTCTTCTGTATCTGACAGCACCTGGTGTGCGGCCGCGCCGAGTCGAGGCGGGTCGCACTCCCCTGCCGGAAGCCTCTTCCCATCTCGACAGCCGGCGATGTCCCGCCGGCTCCAGCACGAATCGAAGTAAGGAGGCACAGCACAGTAGTCGCCGCCGCACGTGGATCGACCGTCGCGGCGGCACTGTGACGCACGCCCCTTGTGTCACACCCCGCCTCGCCGCTTCGTCCACTCGATGAACCAATGAGACGAAGGAGTAGGCGATGCGGATAGCGGTCGTCGGTGCAAGTGGGCGGATCGGCCGGGACGTGATCGACGTCTTGGCGAACCAGGGTCATGAGGTCGTGCGGATCAGCCGAGCGACCGGCGTGGACGTCTACACCGCAGACGGTTTGGCGGGGGCGCTGACCGGGGTGGATGTCGTGATCGACGCGGTGAACGCCACGACCACCGAGACCCATGCGGTGACCGATTTCTTCCGCACCATCGCGCGCAACGTGCAACATGCGGCGGCCGCCGCCGGGGTGCGCCGGATCGCGGTGGTCTCCATCATCGGCATCGATTCCTTCACCGCCGGGCACTACGCCGGAAAGCTGGCCCAGGAGAACGCCTACCGCGAAGGTCCGGTGCCCGTGCGCATCCTCCGCGCGGCCCAGTTCCACGAATTCACCGAGATGATGCTCGACTGGACCACTCGCGGCGACACCGCTTACATCCCGAAGTACCGGGCTCAGCTCGTCGCCGCCCGAACTGTCGCCGAGCATCTGGCGCAACTGGCCGTCGCGGAGACTGCGCCCGAGCGCGTCGAGATCGCCGGGCCGGAGGAGTTCGACCTTGCCGAAGCCGTAGCCGAGGTGGCCGCCCGGCGGGGCGAACCGGCTCGGGTGGAAGAGATCGTCGACACGGGCGACCCGGATCACGAATTGCTGGCCGGTGGTGCGCTCTTGGCCGGGCCGGGCGCGATCCTCGCCGGCCCTACGTTCGAGCAGTGGCTCGGGCACAAGTACCCGGCACAGCCGTGACCTGCGCGCACAGACCGCAGGCTCGCTTTCCCTTGACTTCAGGTCGACCTCAACTCGCAAGCTGAACGCACTGCGAGAGAGGAAAACATGACAACGTTCGGAGAGAAGCAGAGCCGAGACTACGACCAGCGGGCTTCTCGCCTGCTCGGCGGTCTGTACCGGCGGATCGCCGCCGACATCGACGCCGCGGCGCGACCGGGCGCGGGGATACTCGACGTCGGGACCGGGCCGGGAAAACTGCTGGCGCAGCTCCATTCTCGACGACCGGACCTGCGGCTGCACGGCGTGGACCTGTCACCGCACATGATCGATCTCGCCGATGCGGCGCTCTCCGGTGGCGCGGCGGAGCTCTCGGTGGGTGACGTCGCCGCGCTGCCGTACCCCGACGACAGCTTCGACGTGGTCGTCTCGAGCCTCAGCATGCACGAGTGGCCGGAGGTCGACCGCGCGAGCACCGAACTGGCACGCGTGCTGCGCCCCGGCGGCACCGCGGCGATCTACGATTTCCGGTTCGTGCGCTCGGTGGCCGCGCAGAGCGCGTTGCGGCGGACGTTCGAGGCCGCGACGGTACGGCGAGAGCCGGTACGTCCGCGGTGGCATCCGATCGGGCTGTACATGCGGCTCACCGCCCGCGCCGCCTAGAGTGCGGGTATGGCGGGCGGTGACATGTCCATCGGTGAACTCGCGGCGCGCTTCGGTCTGGCACCCCACGTGCTGCGGCACTGGGAGGAGGTGGGATTGCTCGCGCCGCGGCGGGACGGCGCGGGCCGGCGTCGATATCACGACGACGACGCGGAGACCGTGGCGATGATCCTGCTCGGCAAGCAAGTGGGTTTGTCGCTGGAGGAACTCGCCGCGCTGTTCGCCGGGGCGTCCGACCGGGCCGCTCGCCGCGAGCTGTTGCGTGCGCACCGCGCTCGGCTCGTCCGTCGCATCGCCGCGGCCACCGCGGCGCTGGAGACCGTCTCGCACGCTCTCGATTGCACTTCCGAGGACTTTCGCGAATGCCCGCACTTCCAGGCCGAGGTCGCCGGCGCGCTCGCGCTGGTCACGAACCGGTCAAGGCCGCGAGGGTAAATCGTTATGGCGCACCGAATTCCGCTTTGACGACGGAGTTTGCGGCCGCGGGGTCGGCGCGCTGCGCTTCCGTGGCGACCGGAGGGTTCTGCGTCCGCTTTCTCGGATTAGGATCGATTCCTGCGAACAGTCACACAGCAGCCAGTGACACTTCGACTCGATAGAGGTGCCCCGTGAGCAGGACAATTCGAATTCCCGCGGCGGAACTCGCCGATCATGTCGGCGAATCCGTCGTCGGGTACGGCACCCTCACCCAGGCGGGAGTGGTCCAGCCGGGCGGCGACCTCGTGGTCGCGGTTTTCGGCGTGGAGACCAATCGGCGCGAGAAGTCTTTCACGCCAGGTCAATTGGTGGAACTGGAGGTCACCGAATAACCGCGGCCACGGACGGATCACCGCTCCCGCCGCACCGGGCAGGCCGGCTCACCCGATCAGCGCGTTCATGATCGTTCCCGCACTGGTGGCGATGACGCCGCCGAGCATGCCGCCTGCGACCATTTTCGCCGACGCGAGCGGACCGCCGTTCCACTTTTCCCAGGCGAATCTACCGCCTGCGTAGGCGATTCCGGTGACACCCGAAAGAATCACGAACCAGGTGAAATACCGGAACAGCTGGAGAATTTTTTCCGAGTTCGGCGGAGCTTCGGGGACCGGGTCCTCCACCTGAGCCAGGAGAAATGCTTCGACTGCCGTATGGATCATCATTGATCTGTCTCCATCGCGTTTCCGCAGGACGAGTTATACGCAATCGATATGACGTTCGAAGTATCGCGATCCGCGCGGCCCACGTCAACCCTCCCGCAGGGCCGAGGACATCCCCGGTTCGTCGTTCCTCCCGTCGCGAGGCTGTGTCAGACCACCGCGGGCGGGTAGTGCGTCACTGTGAGCGACGACGGCGACGGCCCAGCAGCCGGGGATCTCGATCCGGTAGCCGCCCGGGCGGTGATCGAACAAGCCAAGGGCGCGGTGATGCTGGTCTATGGCCTCGATGCCGACGAGGCGTTCACCATTCTGCGCGTTCGATCCCAGGAAACCAACACCAAGCTGCGGGTTCTCGCCGCCAACGTTGCCGCGGAGCTCCCGTCGATCGGCGTTCCCGCCGTGTCCGGCGCACTACGCGACCGCGTCGACCGGTTGCTGTCCACAGCGCACGAGCAAGCCCGGTGACGCCCGGCGCACCGAGAGAGCATGGACAGCCGGGCCGGCGCGGCGCGCAGCTCGAACGCCGGACGCGGACACCTGATTGTCCGGTCTCGTCCGCGGCCTCCGACGCGTCGGCTACCGCTTCCGGGCGACGACGAAGACCCGCCGGAACGGCAGCCAGGTCGTGCCGTCGGCGCGCCGGGGGCAGGCGCTGCGCAGCAGCGGAGCGAGTTGCGCGGTGCAACCCGCCACCGCGGGTCGTCGAGCGCGCCGCGCACGGGCCGCAGCGCCGTGCCGGAGACCCACTCGAGCACCGGATCGTCACCGGTCAGCCGCGGCAAGTAGGTCGTCTTCCGGGCGTCGACAGCCGCACCCGCGCTCGAGACGCCTGACCTGCGAACACGCCCGCGCCGGAAAACCGACTGTCTATCACGGTTTCGTAACAGCGCGCTCGGGGTATTACATAGCTATGACGGATCACCGACCAACCCGGATCGCCGGTGTGGAACCGGGAACCGGCGCGCTCGCTTTAGCCACGTGCCTTGCCTTTTCCATCGGCATCGCGACGATCACCCAATCCGCGTTCACCACGCTGGTGGCCTGCGTGAGCATTGTGGCGGGGCTCACGCTGGTACTGAACATCCTGCCGCACCGGGCGTAACCACACGGCCCCTTGCCTCGCACGCCGAATCCTGGTGGCATCTACCGGGTATCGACGTCAATCGGAGGCAGGCATGCTGTCGTTGCAGGAGATTTCGGATCGACTCGAGATCGAAGACCTGATGGTGCGGTATTCGCACGCGGTCGACACGCGGCAGTGGGACCTGCTGGACGAGGTGTTCACCCCCGACGCGCACATCGACTACTCGGCCATGGGCGGCTCGGTGGGTGATCTGGCGGCAACGAAGGAATTCCTCGCCTCCGTCCTCCCGAACTTCCCGGCCTTCCAACATCTGATCAGCAACTCGTCCATCACGGTCGACGGTGACACGGCCACCGGGCGGACGATGTGCCTCAACCCGATGCTGGTCTCCGGCGGTGACGGGCCGCCGACGATGATGCTGTGCGGACTGTGGTACCTGGACACGTTCGTCCGCGCGGACGGACAGTGGCGTATCAAGAAGCGCGTCGAGGAGAAGAGCTTCCTCTTCGTCGCGCCGTCCGCGCCAGGCATGGGCTGACGCGGCGAGAGGTACCCGCCGCTCGCGGACTCAGCGTGCGGTCAGCGCCGAGCGCGCGGCATCGGACGCGTGAACCGGTTCGTCCGGCAACGGGTTCGCTACCCGAGCGACACTGCGCCTGCTGCTGATCAGGAACAGCACGACGAGCACCACGCTGAACCAGACGTAGGTGTTGCCGATGAAGTGCTGCCAGGGCGTCCACGCGGTCTCCCGGTGCTCGCCGTCGGGCAGCCAGTTCTGCGGGCCGATGACGAACACCGCGGCGGTGACCACGAACGTCACCCACCAACCGATGGCCCGCCGGACGGGCAGGCGGGTCGCGTACCCGACGACCGCGAACAACGCGGGCGCGATCCACACCCAGTGGTGCGACCAAGAGATCGGCGAGACCAGCAGCGTGAAGACGGCGTTGAGGGCCAGTGCGAGCGCGGGCAGGTCGGCGGCCCGGCGCATCGCGGTGACGACCAGCGCGAGCACCGAGGCACCGAGCACCAACCAGATCGCGGTGAAGGCGGGCTCCGGCACTTCGAATCGAGCGAACACCGCTTGAATCGACTGATTGGTGTGGAATGCCGAGCCGCTCAGCCCGGACACGTTGCCGAGACCGCCGAACCAGTACTCGACGGATTCCTTCGGCAGGATCGCGAAGCCCAGCGCCGTCGCGGCCGCACCGGTGACCGCGGCGGTCGCGGCGGCACGGTAGTCCCGGCGGACCAGGAAGTAGAGCACGAACGCCGCGGGGGTCAGCTTGATCGCGGCGGCGATGCCGATCAGCATGCCCCGGGGCCAGCGCGGCTTGTGGGTGAGGCAATCTGCCGCGACCAAGGCCATCAGCAGCAGATTGACCTGACCGAAGTCCAGCGTGGAGTGGATCGGCTCCAACAGCAGTCCCAACGGAGCGGCACACGCGGTGGCCCAGACCGCGAGTCCGCGCTGCGACTCGTGCGGCCATACCCGCCGCGCCACCAGATAGAGCGTGAGAGCGAGCGCGGCCACCGAGGAGACGAAGAAGCTCGGTGCGGCCACGTCCCAGGGCAGCATCGCGAACGGGCCGAGCGCGAGCGCGGCGAACGGCGGGTAGATGAACGGCAGGCCCGCCCCGATGGTGGTCTGCGGCAGTTGCCCGTACATGTCGGCGCCGTGCCGCATGGCGTCGACACCGAGCCGATACACCTGCAGATCGATGAACCCGCCGGTGATCGTGTGGAGCGGCCAGACCGGTGTCAGCAGACAGAACGCGGAGAACGCGATCGAGAGGACCGGCGCCAGCCGAAGCACACGCCCGAGTCGACGGTTCTGGGACATCGGCGTTGCGGCGGTGGCGGTGACACTACTCATCCGCGGCGACTATACCGACCCATGCCCGGCCGTTCAGCACATGGGAGGGAGATTCGCGACCGGCGCGTGAGGGCCGCGGAAACGGGTAAGCCGCCAGCGGCATCGGTCGGCGGAGGAGGTCGGCAAGTGGCGGTCGCAGCCCCGCGAAGGGCAGGAGGAGAACAGCGATGAAGGCGCCCGGCGCCGCGATGTTCGTCCCCGAGGACGCGGACCTGGCGCGGCTGCGCGAGGCGGCGTGCGACTGCCGTGGCTGCGATCTCTACCGCCACGCCACGCAGACGGTCTTCGGTGCGGGGCCCCCGGACGCGGATGTCGTGCTGATCGGTGAGCGACCCGGCGATCAGGAGGACGTGGCGGGGCAGCCGTTCGTCGGCCCGGCGGGACGGCTGCTCGACCGGGCGCTGGCCGACGTCGGCATCGATCGCGACGCGGTCTACGTGACCAACGCGGTGAAACACTTCAAGTTCGTCGAGCGCGGCAAACGACGAATTCACAAACAACCCGGCCGCACCGAGGTGGTCGCCTGTTCGGCGTGGCTCGACGCCGAACTCGGACTGCTGCGGCCGCGGTTGGTGGTGTGTCTCGGGGCGATCGCCGCGCAGGCGCTGCTGGGCCCTTCGTTCAAGGTCAGCGAACGCCGCGGCGAAGTCGTCGAGACGGCGGAGTTCCGCGCGATCGCCACAGTGCACCCGTCGTCGGTGCTGCGCGCGCCCGACCGCGCCGCGGCCTACGATGCGTTCGTCGCCGATCTGCGCATAGTGCGGGAACAACTGGGAAAGCCTGCGGCAACGCGCTGACCGGGCGCGGCCCGGGAGAGGAGTGAGCGGATGAGCGCCGAGGAGATCGATCCGGAACTGCTCGAACTGGCCGGCAAGGTGTTCGACTTCGCTCGCCGAGGTGACTCCGCGCGGCTGGCCGCCTATGTGGACGCGGGCGTGCCGGTCGACCTCACCAACGACGCGGGCGACACGCTGCTCATGCTCGCCGCCTACCACGGACACACCGAGGCCGTGGCGGCGCTGCTGGAGCGGTCGGCCGATCCGAACCGCGCGAACGACAAAGGTCAAACCCCGCTGGCGGGGGCGGTTTTCAAGGGCGAGACCGAGATCGTCCGGCACCTCACGGCGGCCGGAGCCGACCCCGACGCGGGCACTCCGTCGGCCCGCGACGCCGCGGTCATGTTCGGCAAGAACGAACTGCTCGAACTCTTCGGCGCCTGAGCGCGCTACCGGCGCTCGCGCACGGCGGTGACGGCTTTGCGCGCGGCCACCAGAACCGGGTCCCACACCGGGGAGAACGGCGGCGCGTAGCCGAGGTCGAGCATCGTCATCTGCTCGACGGTCATCCGGGCGGTCAGCGCGACCGCCGCGACGTCGACGCGTTTGCCCGCGCCCTCGCGACCCACGATCTGCGCGCCGAGCAGGCGGCCGGTGAAACGCTCGGCGAGCATCTTCACCGTCATCGGCGCCGCGTCCGGGTAATAGCCCGCCCGGTTGGTGGCCTCCACCGTGACGGTCACGTATTGCAGACCGGCCGCCTGGGCGTCCTTCTCGCGCAGGCCCGTTCGGGCCACCTCGAGTTCGCAGACCTTGCTGACCGCGGTGCCCACGACGCCGGGAAAGATCGCGTATCCCCCGCCGATGTTCGCGCCGATGATCTGACCGTGTTTGTTGGCGTGGGTGCCGAGCGGAATGTGGCGTTCCCGGCCCGAGACCAGATCCAGCACCTCGACGCAGTCACCGCCGGCCCAGATGTTCTCGTGCCCGCGCACCCGCATGGCGAGATCGGTCCGCAGCCCGCCGTGCTGCCCCAGTGGAAGTCCGGCGGCGCGGGCCAGTTCGGTCTCCGGGTGCACGCCGATGCCCAGCACCACGACGTCCGCCGGATATTCCGCGGCATCGGTGACGACCGCGGCGACCCGGCCGTCCTCGGCGGTCCGCAGCCCGGCCACTTCCGCGTCGCCGACGACCTTGATGCCCATCCCGCACATCGCCTCGCGCACCAGCGCGCCCATGTCGGGATCGAGCGTGGACATCGGTTCGGGACCGCGGTTGACCATGGTGACGTCGTAACCACGCCGGATGAGCGCCTCCGCCATCTCCACGCCGATGTAGCCCGCGCCCACCACGACGGCGCGGTTACCGCGGGCTTGCTCCAGCGTCCCGAGCAGCGCCTGCCCGTCGTCGAGGGTCTGCACTCCGTGCACACCCTGCGCGTCGATACCGGGCAGCGGTGGCCGGACCGGGCGCGCACCGGTGGCGATCACCAGGTGGTCGTAGGGCATCCACGCCGCGGCGCCGGTCTCCCGGTCGCGGTAACGCACCCGGCCCGCGTCGACGTCGATCTCGGTCACCTCGGTGTACAGCCGCAGGTCGATCTCGCGGGAGCGGTGTTCCTCGGGTGTGCGGGCGATCAGGGCGTCGCGCTCGGCGACGTGTCCGCCGACCCAGTACGGAATCCCGCAGGCCGAGTACGAGGTGAACCCGCCGCGTTCGAAGACGACGATCTCCAGCGCGCTCGCGTCCTTCATCCGGCGTGCCTGCGAGGCCGCCGACATGCCCGTCGCGTCACCGCCGATGACCACCAGTCGCTCGCTCATGGCCCTCACGCTACGTTCGGCGGCCCCCGGGCGGGCGCCGGGGCCGCCGTTTCGCGAATTCGCTGGTTGCCCTGCGGTCGACCGGTCGGTACCGCACACTGATCTTCTGGCAAACGCGGTATGAGGGCAGCGTTTTCACCCGGGAGCACGATATGACCGACACCCGACCCCCTTCCGACGACGAACGTCGGCTCGCCGAACTGGGCTACAAACAAGAACTCGCCAGATCCTGGTCGGGTTTCTCCAATTTCGCCATCAGCTTCACCATCGTGTCCATCCTGACCGGCGGGTTGGCCAGCTACGGCATCGGTTTGGCGAACGGCGGCCCGATCACCATGTCCTGGGGATGGCCGCTGGTCTCGATCATGGTGCTGTTCGTGGGGCTCGCCATGGCGGAATTGGCCTCCGCCTACCCCACCTCGGGCGGGCTGTACTGGTGGGCCGCCGAACTGGGCGGACCGGTGTGGGGGTGGTTCACCGGGTGGTTCAACCTGATCGGACAGATCGCGGTCACCGCGGCGATCGATTACGGCGCGGCCATCTTCACCACCGTCGTGCTGAACGTCGTCGGGATCGAGATCGGCACCGACCGCACCGCGATCTTCCTGGTGTTCGCCGTCATTCTGGTCTTGCACGCGGCCTTGAACGCGCTCGGGCCGCATCTGTCGGCGGTGATCAACAATGTGTCCGCGTGGTGGCACGTCGGTGGCGTCGCGATTTTCGTAGTCGTCCTCGGATTCGGGGCGCAACACCACCAGAGCGCCGGATGGGTCTTCACCGAGACCGTCGACAACAGCGCGATCGGCTTCGGCGGGGTCGCGTTCAGCTTCCTGCTCGGCCTGCTGCACGCGCAGTACACGTTCACCGGCTACGACGCTTCGGCACATATGTCGGAGGAAACGCACGACGCCTCCCGGATGGCCGCCAAAGGGATCATCAACACGATCGTCGTATCGGCGGTCGCCGGATATCTGCTCATCATGGCGGTGACGTTCGCCGTTCCCGATCTGGGCGACGCGCTGGACCCGGAGAAGAACAGCGGTTATCCCGTCATCTATATCCTGGAGAACTCGCTGAGCGGGTTCTGGTCGGGGCTGCTGCTGATCATCGCGGCGGTCGCGCAATTGTTCTGCGGATATGCCTCGGTGACCTCCGCCTCCCGGATGCTGTTCGCGTTCGCCCGCGACGGCGCGGTGCCCGGGTCGAAGTTCTGGTCGAGGCTTTCCCCGCGGAAGGTGCCGGTGCACGCCGTGCTGTTCATCTCGTTCTTCGCGTTCGTGCTGCTGATTCCCTCGATGCTGGTGCCCCCGGCGAACGCACCGACCGCGTATGCCGCGGCCACCTCGATCGCGACCATCGGGCTCTATATCGCCTACGGCATCCCGATCCTGCTGCGGCAGCGCCACGGGGCTCGATTTCGCACCGGTCCATGGCAACTGGGCTCGTGGTACCGCCCGGTCGGATCGGTCGCGCTGATCTGGATCGCGCTGATCAGCGTGCTGTTCCTCCTGCCCACCGACGCGCGCGGGTATCCGTGGCACAGTGAATTCACCTGGAGCACCGTGAATTACGCCCCGATCACCCTGGTGGGCGTGGTGGGCGCGATCGGCATCTGGTGGCTGGCGTCGGCCCGGGCCTGGTTCACCGGGCCGAAGCGGACGGTGGACGAGCCTCCGGCCGCTCGACCGGAGGAGGAGACACCGGCCAACGCCTGAGGCGGAACCCGGCAGGGCGCGGCTTCCCGGTTCTGGCATGTCGAGTTTGTCGGTCTCGGTCGCTAGGGTGTGTCGGCATGGAAAGGACCGACCTGGTGCGTTTCTCGCCCGCCGGGAGAATTGTGTTCCCGGGAAATCCGTGGCCGGAAGGGCACGCGATCGAAGAGTTCGCGTGGACCGGCCGCATGGACCAGGCCGGCAGCCTGTGGTTCGATCTGCATCTGCGCTCCGCGGCGTACAACGCCGAACGCGACGCCACTGACGACGAGGACAACGGCGAGAGCTGGATGTCGCCGATCACCTGGCAGAACTATCACAGCTGCACGCTGTCGTCCACGTACTGGGGCGAAGACGACGCCACCGGGCTGCGTGCCGCGGCCCCCGGCCGTCCTTTCCTGCTGAGATCCGAACAGCCGCAACGTCTCACGGTCGATCCACTGCCCCTCGCGCACGCCGACGACGTCGAATGCCTGGCGTTCAACATCTATCTGCTCGGGCACGACTCGGTCGCCGATCAGGAGGTGTTCTTCACCCGGCGTCCCGACGGCAGGCACGACATCGACTGGCAGGGCCGCATCGCGCTGACCTACGCGGGTCACGTCGAATTCCGGTACCGATTCCGAGCCCGGATATCCGGCGCGACCCTCGAATACATCCGTTTCCCGGCGGAGATCTCGGCGGATCGAGCGCTCCGTCAACTCGGCGCCGTGCTGGATGCTCCCGAGGAGTTCGAATTGGGTTTGGTCGACGGGCAGCCCGCGTGGGTATCGAGAATCCCGGCTTAGCTTCTCCGGCGTCGATTCATCGGCCGGCGGAATGATCGGGCAGCACGCAGACCGAATCGAGGCCGAGCACACGATTCAGCCGGCCGAAAGCGAGCCATGAGCCGATGCTCATGCTCAGTTCCACCACTTCCACCTGGGTGTAGTAGGCGAACATCCGGTTCCAGAACTCTTCGTCGAGATTGTGGTGGTCGGTGGCGTAGCGTTCGGCGTATTCGGCGGCGAGCCTGGTGCGTTCGTCGAAGGCGTCGGTGGTGCGCCACTGCGTGACCGCGTCGGCGAATTCCGGCTCGACTTTGGCGCCGTCCCGTTCGGTGCGCCAGTCCATGCAGAACAGACATCCGTTGATCTGGGCGATGCGCAGCCGCGCGGCCTCGAATTCGCGCAGGCCGAGCGTGCTGTGCGAGTACACCGACAGCGAGAAATTCGAGGCGGCGACGCCGATGCCGGGAACCATTTCGCCCCAGACGTAGCCGATCGGATCCTTCCCCTCGGGGACGTCGATGATCATGGTTGCTTCCTTCCGAGTTTGCCGGCCGCGGGCCGCAGCGGGATGTCCAGTGCGTCGTAGAGTCCGGGCCGCGCGGCGATCAGCCAGTCGATGGCGCCGACCAGGCGGCCGACGGCCGTGGCGTTCCCGCCCGCGGAGCGGTTGCCGTCTTCGTCGGTGGCCTCGACGGTCACCTCGATGCGCGGGTGACCCTCGATGATCACCCGGTGCGCACCCGCCCCGCCGTCGGCCGGGGTGGGCCAATCGGGCGCACAGGAGGGATGGATTCGGGTGACGTGCTCGATGATCAGACGCGGCTGCCCTTCGACGATGCCCTGGACTTCGAATCGCACGGCGCCCTGCGTGCCCGCCGCGAACTCGCCCATGGATGTCGTGGTGACGGTCGCGTCCAGGGCACGCCGGTCCAGCGTCTCGCGGATCTCGTCGAGTTCGGCGCCGAGCGCCCGTGCCATGAGCCGGATCTGCCCGCCCCACACCATGGTCGGCACCGACGGCGCGAGCATCGGCGGCTGATAGTCCATCGGCTGACCCATGCCGACCAGGTAGCGCACCGAGTCCGGCTGGTCGTAGGTGGAATAGTCGAAGATCTCCTGACAGCGGATCGTCTCCACGGTGCTACCGAGCCCGCTGATCAGCAGGGGCAGTACATCGTTGGCCCAACCGGGGTCGATACCGGAGACGAACAGCGAGCCGCCGCCCTCGGCGATCGCGGCCAGCACCGGGTCGCGGATCTCCGGCGGTGCGTTGCGGGGATCGTAGAGGGCGTAGAGGGCCGGGGTGACGACCACCGCGCCCGCGCGGAGTGCGCGCAGGATATCGGTGAGCGCGTCGTCGGGACGGATATCGCCGGAGGCCGCGTAGACCACCGCGTCCGGGTGCGCGTCGAGAACGCCGCCGACGTCGTCGGTGGCCGGAACGCCGAGGTCATGGCCGAGGCCGCCGAGTTCGCCCGCGTCCCGGCCTATCTTCGCCGGATCGTGCACGAGCACCCCGGTCAAACGCAGCGCCGGGTGGGCATCGACGGCCCGGATGGCCGCCCGGCCGACATTGCCGGTCCCCCAGACCACCGTGGAGATCATCAATCGAGCGTAGCAAGCGCTTGGTCGACTGTTCGGCGTTCCGTGGAAGCGCTTCCGGCGAGACGATGCCCGCATGGCGCACCCCGCCCCGCCGGTTCCGGGGACGACGGTTGCTGCGGACCGATCGCCCGGGAAGGCGGGGCGCCGATGTGATCGAGCGCTTCGCCGACGCGTGACGCATAGTGTTGGCGCGTTGCGCACCATTGGGAAATGAGACGAACCCCCCGGTAGCGTGGAGCCTCGGGGCATTACCTACGGCCAAGGGATTGCAACGCAGTCGTGGTTCGCGGCGAGTACGGTATACCCCGCCGCCCGGCGCGGGGGCGGCGGTCGGGATCGGGTGGAAAGGCAGGCGCGCGACAGTGAACGAGCGGTATTCGTCGTGGGCTGCCCGGAATACGCCCGAAGAGCTGCCGCTGGCCGCGCGCTACCAGAGCGCGGACCCGATTCGCTGGCACGGCAGCATGGTCTACCCGATGTACACCGAGCAGGTCGGTCCCGCACCCACCACCGTCACCTTGACGATGATCTCGGCGGCGCCACCCGCCGGACTGCGCGGGCTCGGAATGGGGCTTTCGGTCGTCGACGGCTACCTGGACCTGCACGGACGTTCACTCGCCGGCGTCGACGCGTGGAGCGACGCGCTGGCCGCGGGTGTGAGCTTCGACGTCACGCCCGCCGCGCCGGTGACCCTGGTGACCCTGACACCGGTCTGGGTGGACGAATTCGGCACACAGAAGTCCTGGGCGGGCAACTACGGCATCGTTGTCGAGCACCAGCCCAACGGTCGCGTCGTTTTGTGGTGCAGCATCGGCGAGGGGCCGCCGAACTTCGCGAACCTGGTGGTGGAAGTTTCTACCGCTCCCACACCCGTCGCGCCGGAGCCGTCGGGGACCGCCACACCGGCGACGGCTTCGATCGGCATGAGCCCGCCCGCCTCGCTTCCCGCTTCTTCGGCGGGCCCGCCCACCGCGCCGACCATGCCGGTTCCGCGGATCGACGCCACTGCGGCCGCGTTCGAACCCGCGGCTGCCGAGTGGCTTGTCGCCGATCCGGCCGCGACCGTGGCCTCCGGCTCCAGCAGCCCGGACAACCCGCATCCGGCGCCGAGCCCGCTCGCCGGACAATCCGTGACGGACAGCGCCCACAGTGGTCCCGATCCACGCGCCGCCGACAGCCGGTCCGAAGCGCATGGCGTCCCGCAGAATCCGCAAACGCAGGCCGAAGTACCCGTGCAAGGTCTTTACATCCGTCCCCGCACCGAGAGATCCACGGCGGACTCGTACAGCGCCTTCGGCCCCCCGGTCGCGCATACGCATCCGCCCGAAGACCCGGCACGCCCGGTAACCGGCAATACGCCACCCGCCCCGGAATTCCCGCCCACCCCTCGCCCCGCGGCCGACGGGACGCGCACCGAATCCAGCCCGCTGGTCGCGAACCCCTGGAGCGCACCAGACCCCTTTCACGCATTCGCCCGCAACGGCAGCCACACCCGGTCCCCGGCGGAGATTTCGCCTCCCGCTTCGGTGCCTGCGCCGAGAGATCCGCATCCCACCGAAGCCTCTCCCGGCTCTGCCACCATTCGACCGGCGACGGAAGGGCCACACAGCGATTCCAGCTCGCCGGTCGCGGACCCTGGGACCGCAGCGGCCCCATTTCGCGCATTCGAGCCAGTCGGCACGCACCCGAAACCCGCGGCGGACACTGCGCTCGCCGGTTCCGGCGCTGCGAAGCCGGATCCCGCACCGGGCGTAGCGAAATCTTCCGGCGAACCGGTGTCGCGGACGACGCCGCCCGCAACCAATACACCGGCCCCGGAGATCGGCCCGCCGGTGACGAGCACCCCTCCCGCGGCGAGTACGCCGACCGCCGCGCCCGGCATCCTTCCCGACGCCGCGTCGGCTTCGGACGGACTGCCGAGGCTCGCCGAGCACTCTGCGCCGGTCGATGCGCCGCGGCGGTCGAGCGAGCCAAGGCGGTCCGGCGATCCCGGATATCGTGGTGCGCTCTACGACCTGGGTGTAGCGATGTACCGCCGGGGCGAGGAAGACCAGGCGTGCGGATTGTGGGCGCAGGCCTCGGAGGCCGGGCACGCCGGCGCCGCATACGAACTCGGCATGGTGCGACTACGGCGCGGCGATCCGGTCGGAGCCGAATCCTGGTGGCGCACCGCCGCCGATCGCCGCGAGCCGCGCGCCATCGCCGAACTCGCCGATCTGCTCGACCAGCTCGGCAAACACGCGGAGGCCAAGTCCTGGCGGAGATTCGCCGCCGAGCTGCAAGACCCGGACGTGGTGGGTCAGCCGACATCCCGCTGAATCCCACCCGGCCCACCTCGCGACCTCGCGGGAAAAGAAGTGGCACCTGGAAGCGCGGTGTCGTACGTTGCGGGACATGTGTGGCAGTCCTGGCGTGAACGGAGCGTACGCGGTCGGCGCGTATCACATCCGGCTGCGTACGGAGGCCCGGGCTCTGCCGGCGCACCGTATCGCTCCGATCTCCTGATCCGTTCGAGCGGAATCCGCATCGGCGGCCGATAGCGGCCGCCGGGTTCTTCGTGCCCCGGCATGGGTCCGGGCGAATCGACCTTCCCGATTCGACCACTCCGTTCGGAGGACACCCATGTCCCACCATCGCTCCCTTTCGCGTGCCCGCGGCAGCGCGGCCGTCCCCTCCAACACACGAAAACTGCTGTCGCAGAATTTCCTCATCGATGTCGGCGCCGCCCGGCTGATCGTGCGCGCCTCCGGCATCACCGCCGAGGATCTCGTCCTCGAAGTCGGACCCGGCGACGGCATGCTGACCAGGCAATTGCTGAAGGCGTGCGGCCGGGTGCAGGCATACGAGAAGGATCCACGCTACGCGGCACTGCTGCGCCGCCGCTACGCCGACGATCCGCGAATTCGGTTGTATCACCGAGATTTCCGCACGGTGTGCCCGCCGCGCCAGCCGTTCGCGGTGGTGGCCAACGTGCCGTTCGGCAGCACGACCGACATCGTGCGCTGGTGTCTGGCCGCGCGAGGCCTCACCTCCGCCACCCTGCTCACCCAGCTCGAATTCGCCCGCAAGCACTCCGGTGACTACGGGCATTGGACCAAGCTCACCGTCGGCCACTGGCCGACGACGGCGATCGAGCTGGGCGCGCGCGTCGGCAGGCACAGCTTCCATCCGGCTCCGCGGGTAGATGCCGCCATCCTGCGGTTGCGCACCCGACCGGCTCCGCTGCTGCCGCGCGAGCGGATCGGTGAGTACCGCAGACTGGTCGAGCTGGGTTTCTCGGGGGTCGGCGGCAGTGTGGCGGCGTCGCTGCGGCGGGAGTTCCCCGCTCGCGCGGTGCGCGGCGCCTGCCGGGCAGCCGGGATCTCGCTCGAACAGCCGGTCGGGCTGGTCTCCCCCGATCACTGGCTGATCCTGTACAAGGTGCTGCGGGCGTGAACCAAGGGTCGCTACAGGAACGTATCGGATACATTCATGCATCGAGACGAGGACAGGAGCGGCGTGACCAACTTCGGCGACTATCAGAACGAGATCTATTTCCAAGGCCTCGGAGGTGTGCTGCCCGATTTCCCGATGACGTACGCCGAGCTGGAAGCGAAGGCCCAGGCGGCGCTACGTCCGGGCGTCTGGTCGTATGTGGCGGGTGGGGCCGGCGATGAACGCACCCAGCGTGCCAACGTGGCGGCTTTCGAGAAACTGGGCCTGGTCCCCCGCATGCTGCGCGCGAGCAAGACGCGAGACCTCTCGATCGAACTGTTCGGGATGACGCTGCCGACGCCGGTCTTCCTGGCCCCGGTCGGGGTGATCGGATTGTGCGCCCAGGACGGGCACGGTGACATCGCCACCGCGAAGGCAGCGGCGCGCACCGGCGTCCCGATGGTCGCCTCCACCCTCACCGTGGATCCGCTGGAACAGGTGGCGGCGGAGTTCGGTGACACCCCCGGAATGTTCCAGCTCTATACCCCCACCAACCGGGACCTCGCGCAGAGCCTGGTCCAGCGGGCCGAGGCCGCGGGTTTCAAGGCCATCGTGGTCACCTTGGACACCTGGGTGCCAGGTTGGCGCCCGCGCGATCTGGCGATATCCAACTTCCCCCAGTTGCGGGGACACTGCCTGGCCAACTACTTCAGCGATCCGGTGTTCCGCGGCTTGCTGTCCAGTCCACCCGAGCAGGACCCGAAGACCGCCATCCTGACCTGGATCTCGCTCTTCGGCAACGCGTTGACGTGGGATGACCTGGCATGGCTCCGGTCGCTGACGACGCTGCCGCTCGTGCTGAAGGGCATCTGTCATCCCGACGACGCGCGGCGAGCCAAGGACGCGGGCGTCGACGGCATCTACTGCTCGAACCACGGCGGCAGGCAAGCCAACGGCGGTATCCCGGCGATCGAGCATCTGCCCGAGGTGGCGGCGGCGGCCGACGGTCTGCCCGTGCTTTTCGATTCCGGCGTCCGCACCGGCGCCGACATCGTCAAAGCGCTGGCGCTCGGTGCGACGGCCGTCGGGATCGGCCGTCCCTACCCGTACGGACTCGCCATCGGCGGCGTCGACGGCCTCGTGCACGTGGTGTGTTCACTGCTCGCCGAGGCGGACCTGCTGATGGCGGTCGACGGGTACCCGACGATCGCGGACCTGGGTCCGGAAGCGATCCGGCGTCTTGCCTGACCCGTGGGTGCGCGAGGTCGGCGGCTGCCGTGCGAAACGCCCCGCGCGTGCGGCTCGCCCAGCGGTTGGGCGGGCCGCACGCGCGGGGCTGCTCCGGCTCAGGCCGACAGCGGCGTGAAGTCGCGGCTGCCGATGTAGCCCGGCCGCGGGGCGGGCGCGGCGAACGGTTCGACCAGCGTGTTGTGCACGCTGTTGAACACCACGAAGATGTTCGATCGCGGGAACGGCGTGATGTTGTTCGACGACCCGTGCATGAGATTGGAGTCGAACAGCAGTGCCGATCCCGCCCGGCCGGTGAACTGGCTGATTCCGTAGCGGTTCGCCAGCGCGGTGATGTCGTCGGTCGTCGGCACGCCGATCTCCTGCTCCTGCAACGACTCCCGATAGTGCTCGGCCGGGGTGCTGCCCAGGCACGGCACGAAGGTGTGGTGCGAGCCCGGCATCACCATGAGGCTGCCGTTGATCGGGTAGTTGTCGGTCAGCGCGATCGACAGACTCACCGCACGCGGCGCAGGCATACCGTCCTCGGCGTGCCAGGTCTCGAAATCGGAATGCCAGTAGAACCCGGTGCCACGGAAGCCCGGCATGTAGTTCACCCGGCTCTGGTGCACGTACACCGGCGACCCCAGCACCTGCTCGGCGAGCCGGAGCACCCGCGGCTGACGCACCAGTTCGGCGATCGCCTCGCTCAGCTCGTGCACCTCGAAGACCGAGCGCACCCGGTTCGAGGACTTCTCCACGATGACCCGGTCGTCGTCACGCAGGGCCGGGTCGTTCGCGAGCCTGCTGATCTCGCCGCTGAAGTCGGCCACTTCGTCGGGCGTGAGCAGCTGGTCCATGATGGCGAACCCGTCGGCGTCGAACGAGGCGAGTTCCGGGCTCTCGATCTCTCCCCACACCGCGGGGTCGGCGCGCTCCAGGTGCGGAGCGGGCGTGCCGAGACGGGTCGGGTAGCGATCGTAGCGAGCCGTCTCGGGCCGGGTTTCGGTGTGCTGCAGAACCATTGGTGTTCTCAACCTCCGATGTTCGCGGCGACCAGCGGGTAGACGCCGTTGCTGTCGTGAACCTCCTGCCCGGTGACCGGCGGATTGAACACGCACATCATCCGCATCGTGGTGCGCACTTCCAAGCGGTGCCGCTCGTGTCCGTCGAGCAGGTACATCGAGCCGGGTCCGAGCTCGTAGGTGACGCCGTTGTCCAGATCGGTCAGCGTGCCCTCGCCCTCGACGAGCCACACGGCTTCCACGTGATGCACATAGTGGAACTCGTGCACCGTCCCCGCGTCAATGGTGGTCTCGTGGAAGGAGAAGCCGACGCCGTCGCCGCCGAGGACGATGCGCTTGCTGCGCCAGCCCTCGCCCGCCACGTCACGCTCGGTGCCGGTGATCTCGGCGGTGCTGCGCACGATCATGCCATCGCCCCCATTCCGCCGCACACCGACTCGACGGCGCCGGTGAGGATCTGCAAACCCTGGTCGAGTTCCTGGTCGGTGACCGTCAGCGGCGGCAGCAGCTTCACCACCTCGTCGGTGGAACCGGAGGTCTCCACCAGCAGCCCGCGCTCGAAGGCGATCTGGCACACCTTGCCCGCCTGCGAGGGATCGTCGAACACCACGCCTTGCACCAATCCGCGGCCACGGGTCGAGACACCGGGGAAGTATCCGGCGAGTTCACCGAGGGTGCGCGCGATCTTCTCGCCCTTGACCTCGGTCGCCTTCTGGAGGGCGTCGTCGGACCAGTAGTGGCGCAGGGCGGTCGTCGCGGTGACGAACGCGGGGTTGTTGCCGCGGAACGTTCCGTTGTGCTCACCGGGCGACCACTCGTCGAGTTCCGGCTTGAACAGCACCAGCGCCATCGGCAGGCCGTAGCCGCCGATCGACTTCGACAGCGTGACGATATCGGGCGTGATGCCCGCGATCTCGAAGGAGAAGAACGGTCCGGTGCGGCCACAGCCCATCTGCACGTCGTCGACGATCAGCAGGATCTCCCGCTCCCCGCACAGGCCTGCGAGGTGCCGCAGCCACTCCGCGCGGGCGACGTTGACGCCACCTTCGCCCTGCACTGTCTCCACGATCACCGCGGCCGGGCGGTCGAAGCCGGACGACGTGTCGTCGAGCACCTTCTCCATCCACTGGAAGTCGGCGGTCGTGCCGTCGAAGTAGCCGTCGTAGGGCATGTGCGCGGCGTGCACCAACGGCACACCGGCGCCGGCGCGCTTGGCGGCGTTTCCGGTCACCGACAGCGCGCCGAGGGTCATGCCGTGGAATGCGTTGGTGAAGCTGACGATGGTCTCGCGACCGGTCACCTTGCGCGCGAGCTTGAGCGCGGCCTCGACCGCGTTGGCACCGGTGGGGCCGGGGAACTGGACCTTGTAGTCGAGGCCGCGCGGGGTGAACAGGGTGTCGCGCAACGTCTCCAGTAGCTCACGCTTGGCCGCGGTCGACATGTCCAGGCCATGGGTGATCCCGTCGCTCGCGATGTAGTCCAGCAGCGAGCGCTTGAGCACGTCGTTGTTGTGGCCGTAGTTCAGTGCGCCTGCGCCCGCGAAGAAGTCCAGGTACTCCTTGCCTTCCTCGTCGCGCAGCCAGCTGCCCTTCGCCGTGGTGAACACGGTGGGCCAAGCACGGCAATAACCGCGCACGTTCGACTCCAGGCTTTCGAAAACGGTGGTGTCGGCGTTGATCATCGGTGATCCTCCTCGGTGGTGCGGGCGGTCGGGGCGATGTGATACAGGTCTTCGGGTGCATGGCTGTCGGGGAAGACGCCTGCGTCGAACAGGGGGCGCTTGGTCAGATCCGCGCCCCGGGCGGCCGCCACCGACGTGAACAGGGCGATGGAACCTGCGTTGTCTGGTGAGATGGTCGTCTCGAGCACCGAGACGCCTTGCGCAGCAACACTGTTGAGCAATGTGTGGAGTAGCTCGGCGCCGATCCCGCGTCCGCGCTGCGAGCGGTCCACCGCGATCTGCCAGACGAAGACGGTGTCCGGCGCCTGCGGACGGACGAAGCCGATCACGTAGCCGACGACGCGGCCGTCCAGTTCGGCGACCACCGAGGTTCCGGCGAAATCGCGGCACCACATCAGGTACGCGTAGCTCGAATTGAGGTCCAGCACCGCGGAATCCTTCGCGATGCGCCACATCGGAGCGCCGTCGCCCAGGCGGGGCGTGCGCAGGACCACGGCGGGTCCGGTGTCCTTCCGAGACGGGGTGGCCCCGAGAGCGGCAGCGGCGTTGCCGACGCGTGATCGTTCGATCTCCGCTGGGGACAGGGTTGGCACTGACATACAACTCCCTCGTCGATCAGCCGTACTTATCCAGGCTTACGAAGCGACTTTGAGGTGAACCAGTCGACTTCTTTACGGTCGTATTACGGTTGGATGTCGCCGAGCCGGGGCAACCGCACGACGAATCGCGCGCCCCCGCCAGGGCGATCGGTGCACTGCACCCGGCCGCCGTGCGTGGCGACCGTCTCGGCGACCAGCGCCAGGCCGATGCCCGTCCCGTCGGGCGAGCGGCGGCCGCTGCGGGCGGTCGCGAAGCGCTCGAATATCCGGTTGCGATCCACCGGCGGTACTCCGGGGCCCGCGTCGTCGACGGTGAGCACGGCTTCGGTGCCGTCGCGGTCGACGGTGACCGCGACCACACCGCCGCCGTGCCGGTCGGCGTTGTGCAGCAGGTTGGCCACTGCCCGCTCCAGCTCCACCTTGCGGCCGCGCACGGTGACGTCTTGGCGCACCGTGAGCAGCTCGCCCGGGTAGCGGCGATCTGCCAGGGTGTGGACCAGCAGGTCGCGCACCGACAGAGGCTCGGCGTCGCCGTGGTGCATCCTCGCTTCCACCCGGGCCAGGGCGAGCAAATCGTCCAGCAGCTTGCGCAGATGCTCGACTTCGGCGGTGACCAGGCCGAGCGCCCGCTGCGAACGTTCCGGCAGATCGCCGCGATGCCGGTTGAGCACGTCGACGCCGGCCATCAAGGTGGTCAGCGGCGTACGCAGCTCGTGGCTGACATCACCGAAGAGCCGGTGCTCCCGCTCGATGCGCCGTTGCAGTGAGTCCACCATGGTGTTGAACGCCTCGACGGTGATCGCCAGGTCCTGGTCATCGGTGGCGGGCAACCGCTGGTCGAGGTCGCCGGAGGCGATCCGCGCGGCGGTGCCCGCGAGCTGGTGCAGCGGGGTCAGCACTCGCCTGCTCGCCCACCAGCCGACCGCCGCGCCGATCAGGGTCACCACCACGGCGCAGCCGATCAGCACATTGCGCAGCAGATCGAGATCGGCGTTGAGGTCTCCCGGCGATCCGCTGCCCGCGTGCGGTCGCTGCGCTTCCAGATAGCCGCGGCTGATCACGAACACCGAGACGACCAGTACCAGCGACATCAGCGCGGCGATCGTGGCGAAGACGGCGGTCACCCGGGCGCGCAGGCTCCAAGCGTTCGGATTCCAGCGGTCGGCGTCGAGACAGCGCTCAGCGCCGCACATCGAGGCGGTAGCCGAGCCCGCGCACCGTCACCACGATGCGTGGATCGGACGGATCCCGCTCGATCTTCGTGCGCAACCGGCGCATGTGCACGTCGACGATGCGCTCGTCACCGAAGAATCCGCGGTCCCACACGCGCTCGAGCAGCACCGTGCGGCTGAGCACCCGGCCCGGTGATTCGGCCAGCTCACACAGCAGACGGAACTCGGTGAGCGTGAGCCGGATCTCCTCGTCGCCGCGGCGCACCACACCGCTGTCCTGAGCGAGGACGAGCGGAGCCGTGTCGTCGGCCTCGAGCACCATCTCCTGGGGGGTCTCCCGTTCGGCGGAAAGCCGGGACCGGCGGCGCACCGCGCGCATGCGGGCGGTGATCTCCTTGATCTCGAACGGCTTGGTGACGAAATCGTCGGCGCCCGCCTCCAGCGCGGCCACCACATCGTGGGTGTCGTCGCGAGCACTGACCACGATGATCGGGACGTCATGGTCGCGGCGGATCTCGCGGATACATTCGAAGCCGTCCATGCCGCCGAGCATCAGATCGACGATCATCACATCGGGAACACCATTGCTGCGCAGATGAGTGAGCGCGTCCTCGGCTTCCTCCGCCTCGTCGACGTCGTACCCTTCATCTTCCATAGCGAGCCGCAACGCACCACGGACCCGGTCGTCGTCTTCCACGATCATCAGGTTTGCGCTCAAGACCCTATCCCTTGCAGACATGCGGAAGCGCGTCACGATGCGGACAACCGCATCCCCATACCGACGCGACCTTCCGCTTTTCGAGCAACCTTTGCTCGGCTTCGAGTACCCCGGTGCCCAGCCGGTAAACCTCCGGCAGACCGACGCGGGGCCTCCTCGTCCTTCCGTCGACGCTATACGCCCGCCCGGCTCGCCGGGCGGCGGGGCGCTGGCGCTGCTCGGCTCTCGCGCGCCGCGCCCAGGGCGCGAAAGACGACTCTGCCTCCGAAAAGCCCTTGATACCAAGTAGTTTCGATCGAACTATCGAACAAGCCGTAACCTGCGCGGCGGGCGCGACCGAACGTGAAGCTCACCAGGGCAGCATGCCGTGTGTCACATACTTCGGATGCCTCGATCGCGGAGGGCCGTCGGTGATCGGTCTCACGGCAGAGGTCAGCGGCCCACCGGCTATCGCGGCGGCTCCAACCGGTTGAAGTTGCTCGGCGGACGGTCGACACCGGGCTCTTGATACCAGAAGCGCAATTCACGGGCATCGAAGGTGGCGAACCACTCGTCCCAGTTCACCCGGCGCAGCACCGCTCCGCCGTACCCGGGGAAGTCGAAACGCAGCACCCCGAGCCGTCCGTCGTACTCGCTGCCCGGCACAGTCGCAGGCCGTGCGCCGCGCTGCTCGGCCCAGCGGCGGATGACGTCGTGGTTCCTCGTGACGGAAATACCGCGAGCATGGGGCGACGGCCCTGGCCCACCCGGTCCGAACCGCGGATTCCGGGTGCCTGGGCGGCGCTGGTCGGTCATGACGAGCTCCTCGAGCCATCGGCATCTGTTGTCCGGTTCCTGTCTTGATACCCGTCCGCGATCTTCCGCAAACTGGTCGGCCGAACCGGGGGTGGCGCGAGCGTGGACCGGTTCGTCCGGCGGGCGATGGGTAACCGGCCGATGTTCGCCCGTACGAGAAGGAGTTGGCATGTCCAGTCACAGCGCGGCACAGCAGGTCCCGCCCACACCCGAGCCGGACCCGGTGCCGCCCATCCCGGAGCCGGACCCGGTACCGCCGATTCCCGAGCCGGACCCCATTCCTGATCCGAATCCCGTTCCGCCTCAACCCGATCCGGATCCGCTGCCGCCGGTGCCCGGTCCCGCGCCACGGCCACCCGCACCCGGCCCCGCGCCGACGCCTCCGATACCGGACCCAGGGCGCCCCGCGCCGGACCCCGGCCTGCCCGGGCCGTCGCCGGACCCGGCTCCGCCGAATCCGGTGTAGCCGGCCTGTGCTCAGTCCCGCATCGTCTGTTCGCGCAGCGAATTCAAGGTCCTGGACAGAATGCGCGAGACGTGCATCTGGGAGACCCCGAGCCGCTCGGCGATCTGATTCTGCGTCAACGATTCGAAGAATCGCATGATCAGCACCTGACGCTCGCGTTCGGGGAGTTCGCCGAGCAGCGGCTGGACGGCCATGACGTCCTCGACGAGGTGATAGGAGGGCTCTTCGATGCCCAGGCTGTCCAGCAGCGGCTGCGGAGCGCTCTCGGCGTCCTCACCGGCGACCGCATCGATGGACGCCGACTGGTAGGCGTTGCCCGCGATCAGCGCCTGGGTCACCTCGACCAGATCGACCTCCAGCTCCGCCGCGATCTCCCTGGCCCGCGGCATCCGGCCCAGTCGCTGCGACAGCGTCTCGACCGTGGGCCCGATGCTCAGCTGAATCTCCTTGGTCCGGCGCGGCACCCGGACGGCCCAGGTGTTGTCCCGGAAATGCCGCCGGACCTCCCCCATGATGGTGGGGACCGCGAAGGACAGGAACGAGGAACCGCGCGACACGTCGAAACGGTCGGCTGCCTGCACCAAGCCCAGGCGCGCCACTTGCAGCAGATCATCGAAGTTCTCGCCGCGCCCGGAGAACTTCCGTGCGATGTGCTCGGCCAGGGGCAGACATCGTTCGATCAGCTCCAAGCGCATGGCCTCGCGCCGCGCGTCGCCGGGATCCAATGCGGCGATCTTCTCGAACAGCGGCTCGATGTTGTCGTAGGTGTCCCCACGCGACCTCGATTCACCCGCCATTGCGGGCACCCCGCACCCAGCTGAAATCGATCACCGTCGGATATCCCCCGAGCACGTTGTCGTGGGACCCCTGCGCGGCGGCGATCGAGTCGGTCAGCGTGCGCACGATGTGCCAGCCCAGCCCGGCATGGCCCATCACCGACTCGGTCATCGCGACCGACGAGACGTGCACGAACATCTTGTCGGTGTCGTAGGTGAATTCGCAGTCGATCGTCGAGCCCGCCGCGGCGTCGAGAATGAGGGAAGTCGCCACCTCATCGAGCGCCAGGCGGATGTCGGTCACCTCGTCCAGGGCGAAGTCGGCGATGAGGGCAACGGTCTCGGCGAGCGCGCGCAGCATGGTCAGCTGCTCCAGCCGGGCGGGCACCCGTACACCGATAGTCGTTGTGTCGGTAAAGGATCGGGAAGTCCACTCCCCCATTTGCCCATCACCACCTTGTCCTCACAGCCACTCCACCGTGGCCTGCATACCGCTGCGGGTTCTCCTCGACCACCGGAACACCGCAGGCGCCGCGGACTGTGGAGCAGAAATACCGCCGCGTTCCTCGTCGAGGACGTACCCGCCGCGACCGGATCGAAACGCGGCTCAGTCGGCGTCGATGCGCTCGTGGGCGGTGAGCAGCAGATGGTCGAATCGGGTGCGCAGCCCGGGCGGGACACCGGTCAGACCGGGCAGATCGGCGACCAGCCGCGCGGCCAGTGTCCGCAGCTTGACGTTGGTTTCCTGCGATCGCCAGCTCAGCACTCGGAACGCCTGCTCGGGACCGATGCCGTAGATCAGCATGAGGGCGCCCTTCGCCTGTTCGATCACCGATCGCGCGGCGTACAGCTCGGGCAGTGTGTCGTCCAGCGTCTCCTGCCGGTGTTCGGCGAGGGTGTCGGTGACGTCGATGTAATACCCCGAAGTGCCGACCACGCGGTTCCCCTCGTCGATCATCCGATCGGCGACCAGGATCACGTGATGCACGGCGCCCGCGGTATCGATGATGCGATGCCTGCTGGAGAACGGTTCCGCGTCGGCGATCGATCGTGCCAAGGCGCTGGCCACCGCCTCGCGGTCGTCGGGGTGTTTGTGCGTCAGCAGCAACTCCGTCGTCGGCGTCACCGACCCGGGTCGGTAGCCGTGCATCGACGCGACCTCGTCCGACCACTCCCATCGCTGGTCGGCGTACCAGAAACGGAAACCGCCGACGCTCTGCGGCGTTCCCGTACCGATCACCCGATCCAGCGCGAGTGCTTCCTCGGGCTGGACCGACCTGCTTTCACTCACCGCAGAAGTATCCGATGCCTTTGCGCCCGGTGTGACCGGATCGGGGGGGTCACACCGCGAGCGCGGGCTTCGAGACGGCCTTCAGCTCAGGCGTCCAGTGCGGTCCGCATGGACGAGTAGCGGGGGAACAGCGATCGCACGCCGGTCACCTCGAGTGCTCGCTCCACCCCCGGTCCGCCCGCGACGATCCGCAGATCCGGACGACCACCCACCGCGTCCCTGCGCAGCGCGCCGAGCCGCACGGCCGCGCGCAGGCTCAAAAACCTCGCCGCGCGCAGATCGATCACCACCGCATCGCACGGTGACTGCAGGGCCCGGTCGACCGTCTCGAAGAACTCGGCCGACACGGCGGCGTCCAACTCGCCTTCGACTCGGACCACCACGCATTCGCGACGGCGATCCACCCGCTGCGCCCACATCCGGTTGTCCCGACGACGTCCCGGTCCCGAACCATTGAGATGCACGCCCTCGGCATGCTCTCGTAGCAGAGAAATGGCAGACAAGTCGAACCTCCCGTGTAGGGGGTTTCCAGTCCTCCGCGGCGGCCGGGACGAGGGCGGCGCGAGCGCGAATCGGTTGCCGTGCCGTCCCATCGACCGGCTGCGCCGAATGCGTCGAACCGGGGTCGGCTGTGATCTCAACCTTTCTACAGTGTGGCACGGTCGACACGTTCCCGACAGCGTTCGGTAGGAGAACGTGACCCGTCGGCGGCGGGCCCGGAATCATGGAAAACCGACCGTTCGGCTCGCGATCTGCCCGCTGACGTGGGGTTTCATCGGCCCGCGTCCGGGCATATCCCCGACATATTCCCGAACGTCACGCGATGCCGGTCGTAGGGCAAGCGCGCGGATGAGCGCGTCCGCACGGCGCCCCGCGACGAGAACGGAGCAACCCGGTGAAGATTGCCATGGTTTCCGAAGACGCCAGCCCCCTCGCCGAACGGAGCCCTGCCGATGGGGGCGGCCGGGGTGCGTACGTCGCCGAATTGTCGGCGGCCTACGCGCGCCGCGGGCACGAGGTGACGGTCTATACCCGGCGCATCGGTCCGCGTGCCCCCGCCGAGCTGCTCACCGAGGGCGGCTATCGCGTGGTGCACGTCGCGGCCGGACCGCCCACCCCGCTGCCGAGCGATCGGACCTTGCCGTACCTCGGGGATTTCGGCACGGTCCTGCGGCGGCACTGGGCCGCCGAACGACCGGATATCGTGCACGCGCACTACTGGAAATCCGGGCTCGCCGCCGAGCTGGCCTCGCGCGCCCACGGCATCCCGGTGGTGCTGACCTTCCACGGCCTGGGCACCGTGCAGCGGCGCTGCGAAGGGCTCGCCGACCCGAGTCCGCGCTCGCGCATCCGGTTCGAGCGGCTCATCGCGACGCGGGCCGCGCACGTGGTGGCGACCTGCTCCGACGAGGTCGCGGAGCTGGCCCGGATGGGCGTGCCGCGGTTCCGGACCACGATCGTGCCGCACGGCGTCGACCTCACCGCGTTCACCCCGGAGGGCGCGGCCGCCGATCGGCACGCCACACACCGATTGCTCGCGTCCGGAGAGTTGGTGCGGCGCAGCGGATTCGACCCGGTCATCCGAGCGCTGGCGGACCTCCCGGACACCGAACTGGTGATCGTGGGAGCCCCGGACGCCGACGACGAAGACGACGCCGAAGGTCGCCGGCTGCGCCGCCTCGCCTCGGATCACGGTGTGCGCGAGCGTCTCCGGTTGGCCGGAGCGGTGACGCGGTCGACGTTGCCGCGGCTGTACCGCTCCGCGGACGTGGTGCTCTGCACGCCCTGGTACGAGCCGTTCGGCCGGGTGGCCCTGGAAGCGATGGCCTGCGGCAAGCCGGTGATCGCCACGCCCGTCGGCGGTCTGCTCGACACGGTGGTCGACGGCGTCACCGGGCGCTTCGTCGCCCCGCCCGAACCCGACGCGATCGTCCGGGCCGTGCGCCCCCTGCTCACGGACTCGACACTCCGCGAAACCTGGGGCGCCGCGGGGTATCAGCGGGCCGCGAGCCGGAATTCCTGGGATCGGGTCGCGACCGAGACGCTCAGCGCCTATCACCGAGGTGCCCCCGCCCACGCGGGAGAAGTCGTCTCGTGGGCCCGCTGATTCGCGAGTGTTCGTGTCAGGAGTGGTCGGCGCGGACATCCTCGGAGCCGCTGCGCCAGCGCCATGGCGCGACGAGCCATGTCACCACGAACAACGCGACGGAGACGACGCCGGTCGCCACTGCCGCTGCGGTCCCCGTCACGTAGTCGACCACGAGGATCACCGCGCCGATCAACGCGAGACCCAACAGCGCGACGCCCGCCATCGCGCAGCGGTGCGCCGCCGCGACGACATTGCCCAGGCGGTGGCGGCGGAACAGGATGCGGTGCCAGGACACCGGGGCGATCAAGAACACCGTGGCCCCCAGAACGGCGGCCAAGGTGGCCATATAGAGCGCTCGCATACCCGGTGACAGCGTGCCGAACGACGCCTGGAACGGCAGGACCAGCAACGCCCCGAAGAGGAACTGCACACCGGTCTGCACGACACGCAACTCCTGGATCAGGCTGCCCCAGTTCCGGTCCAGTCGTTCGAGTTCGGTCTCGCCACGGGCGCGGCGCGCCCAGGCGTCGTCCTCATCCTCGGGCACGCGCGGACTCCCGGCGATTGCGCTTCTTGATCGCCTCGACGAGTTCGTCCTTGGTCATCCGCGAGCGACCGGAGATGTCCAGTCGCCGGGCGATGCCGAGCAGGTGTTCCTTGGACGCGTTGGCATCGACGCCTTCGGCGGTCTCGCCCCGCGCGTCCGGGCCGCCCTGTTCGGCGCGCTCGTCGGAGGGACCGCGGCGAGCCTTGCGCTCCCAGTGATCGCCGACTTTCTCGTAGCTGTGCTTCAACGCGGCGTAGGCGACGCGGTAGGCGCGCTGCTCGTCGCCGTCGTACTGTTCGAGCGCGGCGTCGTGCGCCTCGGCGAAGGTGCGCTGAGCCTTCTCCTCCGACCGCCGCAGCGTGCTCGGCAACTCCGACTGCTCGACGTCGCCGCGTGCTGTCGTCTTGGGCATATATCGCTCCTCTCCCGTCCCGAGGCCGTGGTCCGGAGTAGTGCGAAAGCCCGGTGCGCCGCCGCGCGGGCCCTCCGGATATCCGGACGCATACCCGGTGAAACGCCGATTAACCCGGTGTCTGCCGGGTACCACCGCTGCATGGCCGTTACCACCGATCAGCTGCTGCATGCGCTCACCCGGACGGTGAACGCGTTGGCGGCGACAGATATCCGATTCGCGGTGGCGGGCGGCTGCGCGGTCTATGCCCGTGGCGGCCCCACCTCGCAGCACGACGTCGACATCTTCGTCAAGCCAGAGGACAGCGGGCGAGCGATCCACACGCTGGCCCGCGCGGGCCTGCGGGTGTGCGACCCGCCGGAGAACTGGTTGCGCAAGGTCTACGCGGACGACATTCTCGTCGATGTCATCCACCGTCCGAACGATCGCGACGTGACCGACGAACTGCTCGACCGGGCCACCGAGATGCGCATCGGGCCTGCGAAGGCCCCGGTGATCAGCGGCACCGACCTGATGGTGGACAAGATGCTCGTCTTCGACGCGCACCGCCTCGATCTCAGCCCGATTCTGCACATCGCGCGGGACCTGCGGGAACAGGTGGACTGGGAGGCGGTGCGCGAACAGACCAAGGCCTCGCCCTACGCGCGGGCCTTCATGGGCCTGCTCGACGATCTCGGCATCACCCGCACCGGAAAGGTGGAATAGATGGAGCAGCCGCAATACCTGGTCGCACGGTTGCGCCGGGCGCTGGCCGAGGATCCCCGCACCGCCGAACTCGGCGTGCAGGTGACCATTCGTGGCGACGTCGTGGTGCTCTGCGGTGAGGTGAGCAGCGAGAACTGCAAGCAGCAGATGGAAACCGTCGTGCACGAGCAGCTTCCGCACGCGCGGATCCACAACGACGTCCATGTCAACCGTCCCACGGCACCCGTCGAGACCGAGACGCTGGAGCAGGACGGACCCGAAAGGAGTTGAGCCGCATGCGGATAGCCGCCGTCGGTGATGTACATCTCGGCGTGGATTCGCGCGGGCAATGGCGACCCGCCCTGGACGGCCTCTCCGAACGAGCCGATGTGCTCCTGCTGGCGGGCGACCTGACACGCCACGGCACCGCCGACGAAGGCCGGGTGGTCGCGGCGGAGTTCGCCGACTTGGGCCTGCCGGTCGTGGCCGTCCTGGGCAATCACGACTATAACGGCGACGCCGAAGGCGAGATCGCGTCCGTGCTGGCCGACCACGGCATCACCGTTCTGGAAGGAACCTCGGTAACGTTGGACGTGGACGGGAGCACGCTGGGGGTCGCGGGCACGAAAGGTTTCGGCGGCGGGTTCGCGGGCAAGTGCGCGAGCGTCTTCGGCGAACCTTTGATGCGCGAATTCGCCGCGCACACCGTGGACGTGGCCGCCGCGCTCGGCGAAGCACTCGCCGCGCTGCGCACCGACGTCACCGTCGCGCTCACGCACTACTCCCCGATCAGCGACACGCTGCACGGCGAACCGAGGGAGATCTATCCGTTCCTCGGTTCCTACCTGCTCGGTGAGGCGATCGACGAACACGGCGCCGACCTGGCATTGCACGGTCACGCGCACGCCGGGACCGAGCGCGGCACCACTCCGGGCGGCATCCGGGTGCGCAATGTCGCCCAGCCGGTGATCCGAGCGGCGTACGCGATCTACGACATGCACCCGGCCACGGTCTGAGGAAACGCCGAACTCAGTAGTCGGTCGAGATCGCCTCCACCGTGCTGCCCGATTGGGTGTTGTCGACGGCGGTGGCGACGTCGGCCTGCGCGATGATGCCGACCAGCCGGCCCTGCTCCATCACCGGTACGCGGCGTACCTGATGCTGCGACATGACCGACATGACCTTGCGCACGTCGTCGTCGGCTTCGACGGTGATCAACTCCCCACCTGCGAGTTCGCCCGCGTCGACGCCGAGCGGGTCCTTGCGCTGAGCGATCACTTTGACGACGATGTCACGGTCGGTGAGCATTCCCTTCAGCTTGTCGTCCTCGCCGCAGATGGGCAAGGCGCCGACATTCAACTCCGCCATGCGCTGCGCGGCGGCGACCACCGTGTCGCTGGACCGGACGCATTCCACATTCGCGGTCATGATGTCCCGTGCTGTTGTCATCGGGATCCCTCCTGGGACTTTTACCGGTAAGAGCGGCCCGAACCGGGCGGCTCGCTGAGGTCGTACCCCCGTTTCGGATCCGCTAACGCGGGCATCCGACCGGTACGGCCGCTCCGGACGGGCCCGGCTCGAACGTTCGAGCCGCGGTCCGCCCATGCACCGAAGACGTTGCCGCTCAGCAGAAAGGACATCCGATGCTGCCAGCACCGAACGAGCCGACCGCGGGATCCGGCGCCGGAGAGCAGCACGCACCCCGGACCCACACGTTCCCGGACGACACCCGCACCAACCGCACGCACGCCGGAGAATCCATCGAGGACGCCCGTAACTGGCCGGGGATCATCCTGGTCGCGGTAGGCATCGTGGCCATGGCGCTCACGCTCACCGCCGCCGGATACGGATTCGAGGGCTGGGCGGTGATCGCGGGTGTCGTCTGCGGCGTCTGCATCATCGCGGGCGTCCTCGTGATCATCGCCGAGCATCGCAGGATCAAGGCGCGTGAAGGCAAGCGGCTGCGGGACGCCGCCGGGCACTGATCGCGAGTCCGCCCGCTCGGCTGAGGCCGTGCGGCCGCCCTGTGACGCCCCCCGGAGAACGCGGCTTCGACAACCAGGAGAAAGAATGACAAACCAGCCCAACCGGCCCTTGGGCCGCTTCGCGCTGCTCATGGCCGCGCTGGCGGCGGGCTCGGTGCTCACGGCGTGTTCGGCCGACGACGGCGATCCGGCCGCGGACACGCCCGCACCCGCGACCGTCTCGATCACCATGCCGGGGCCGTCCAGCTCGCAGGTGCCGAATACCGACGAGATCACTCCCGCGGCGGCCGAGCAGCTGTGCGACATGATGCGCGCCGACATCGACACCTGGCGTGGCCAGGGCGCGACGGTCGCCAAAGTGACGTTCAACGGCACCGTGCACAACTGGGCCGCCCGCAACGGCGGTCTCAACGACGTGGTCGTCACCGACCGGGGCACGATCGACACCATCACCACGCAGAATTGCCCCGATGTCCGCGAGCAGGCGGTGCAGGCGCTGAACGTGCCGGACCTGGCCTCGGCTCTGGCAGGGTTCGGCCGATGAGCGCCGCGGGCCGCATGGGCATCGCCGCGCTCGCCGCGCTGGCCTTGTGCGCAGGTGGATGCGGCGACGAGCCGAAGAAGATCGTGAACAAGGGCGGTGACACGCCATGCAACGAATTCGTCGCCCAGGATGACGACAAGCAGCGCATCACCACCGAGAAGTTCCTCGAGCAGGAACGCGAGGGCGATGGCACGCCCGACGCCAGGACCGTCGATGCCTCGATCGCGGCGATCAAGCTGATGTGCGCGGCACAGGCCAATCCGGATACTCCGATCCGCAAGGCCGATCTCACCGGCATCTTCGTGCCGAAATAACGAAGGGTTTCGAATCAGGCGGAACGGGCATCTTCGGATGTGGCAAGGACTGCTCGTCCGATTTCCCGAATGCCGCTCCCGCCGTGGGTGTCCAGGCGCCGAACCCCCTCGGGAGCACCGCCGTCATCCGTGCGTTTCCCTCGACAACGGCGTCGAGGACCGCACCACGGCGGCGGGCTTCGAGCCCCCGTTTCGCGGCATTCTCGCGAACGACTCGAAGCTATGTGGCACACCCGCCCCGGGCCGCCGACGATGTCGGCCCGGGCGGCGGGGCCGTGCCCTCAGCGCCGAAGTGGAGGCTTTTTCCGTGACTGTATTGCTCGCGCTGCGCGCGCACGGGCTGCGGGAGCTGCTGACCGCGGTTCCCGCGCTGCGCGCGTTGCACGACGTCCGTCCGCGCCACCGGCTCGTACTCGCCGCGCCGGGATGGCTGCGTCCCGTCGTAGAACTGGCCGATTGCGTCGACGAACTCCATGCGAGCCCGATGGCGGGCGGACTGCGCTGGAACGCTCCGCCGCCGGCCTTCGCGGTCAATCTGCACGACGCCGGGGCCGACAGCATACGCGCGCTGCTGGCGACCGATCCCGAACAGACGATCACCTTCCGCCACAAAGACTTTCCGCAGTTGCCGGGTGCGCTGTGTGAGTCGGGCCTGCACGAGACCGTGCGGTGGTGTCGTCTGCTGGAATGGGCGGGTATCGCGGCCGATCCGGCGCGGCTGGACCTCACACCGCCGCCGGAGAGCACGGGTGAGCGCCGCTGGATCGTCGTCTATCCGGGCGGGGCGCCTGCTCGGCGCTGGCCCGCCGAGCGGTTCGCGACGGTGGCGGCGGGCCTGCGCGAATGGGGGTATCCGGTGCGGATCGTCGGCAGCGCGGCCGACCGTCCGCTCGCGCGTGGCGTAGCCGAAGCGGCCGGATTGCCCGAAAACAGCGTTCTGGCAGGCGATCTCACGCTGCGGCAGTTGGCCGTCACGGTGGCCGACGCCGCCCTCGTGCTCAGCGGCGACACAGGTGTGGGGCATCTGGCCACGGCGTTCGGCACCCCGTCGGTGCTCGTCTTCGGTCCCGATTCGCCGGCGGTGTGGGGACCGCCGCCGGAACGGATGGCCCATGTCGCCTTGTGGGCCGGACACGTCGGCGATCCCCGGTCGGACGCGCCGGCGCCCGGGTTGGCGATGATCAGCGCCGCCGAGGTCCTCGCCGCGGCGGATCGGCAGCTCAGCAGTCAGGTCCGGGTGTGACGAGGAAGCGACGCGGGCGTTTCAGGCCGCCGAGACCGGCTATCTCGGGCTTATGACGTCCCTATGGTTGCACGGCGCGCAGGTTCCGGCGCGGTTGCGGTTGACGCCGGGATCGCACTTCGACACGGTGGTGATCGGCGGCGGGCTCACCGGACTGGTGACCGCACTGCTGCTGGTCGAGAACGGCGTCGAGGTGGCCGTCGTCGAAGGCAAGCGCGTCGGTGCGGGAACGACCGGCGCGACCACCGGGAAAGTCAGCCTGCTGCAGGGGACCCGTGCCCAGCAGATCGCCAAGCACCACTCCGATGACGTCCTGCGCGACTACGTGGCGGCCAACCGCGAAGGCCAGGAATGGCTGCTGCGTTTCTGCGCCGCCCACGACGTCACCGTCGAGCGGGCCGCGGCGTTGACCTACGCGCAGACCGAGGACGAGATGTCCGCCGTGCGAGCGGAATACGCCGCGACGCAGAAGGCCGGTCTGCCCACCGAACTACTCTTCGAGCTGGATACCCCCTTCCCCGCGCACGGCGCGGTCCGCCTGGCCGATCAGGCACAACTCGACCCGATGGCGCTGCTGGCGGCGCTCGCGGCCGACGTGGAGTCGCACGGCGCGCCGATCTACGAATCCACCTCGGTTCGCGGCGTGCACCACGGCGCCCGCGGTGAACTCGTCGTCTCCACCGAGCACGGTGACCTCGGCGCACGCCGGGTGGTGCTGGCCACCGGGACGCCGATCCTCGATCGCGGCGGGTTCTTCGCCCGTCTGACTCCGCAGCGCTCCTACCTGACGGCCCTCCGCCTGGACCGGCCCGCTCCGCGCGACATGTACATCAGCGCCGGCAGCCCGACCAGGTCCCTGCGTCGCGCGCAGGGACCGGACGGTGAGCTCCTGCTGGTCGGCGGCAACGGCCATGTCGTCGGCCGCGGCGGATCGACCCGCGAGAAAGTGGAGGATCTGGTGAGCTGGGCGCGAACCTGGTTCCCCGGCGCCGAACCGACGCACCGATGGTCCGCTCAGGACTACTCCCCCATCGGTGAACTTCCCTACGTGGGTCCGGTGCTGCCCGGTCAGAACGACATACAGCTGGCCACCGGCTACGCCAAATGGGGTCTGACCAATGGTGTGGCCGCGGCCATCGCGCTGGCCGGACGGCTCACCGGCACGCCGCCCCGGTGGGCGGGCGCCCTGGCGAGCTGGCGCCCGGACGAACTCAAGGCGATACCGGCGGCCACGAAGATCAACAGTGCTGTGGCACAGAAACTCTCCGCGGGCTGGCTGCGGGTCGCGACCCACCACGACGGCGCCGCTCCGGACGAAGGCTGCGGCACGGTACTGCGCGAGGGCCTGCACCCGACCGCCGTGTGCACGGTGGACGGCGTCACCAACCGGGTCTCGGCGGTGTGCCCGCACCTGTACGGCATAGTCAACTGGAACGACGCCGAACGCACCTGGGACTGCCCGCTGCACGGGTCGCGTTTCGCCGCCGACGGCACGCTGATCGAAGGACCGGCCACGAGTTCGCTCACTCCCCTGCACGTGCCGCGGGACACCCCCTGAGCGGACGGTCCGCCGGATCCGGATCGAACGCCCCGCGTCAGTCCGTCAGCGGCCTGGCCTCGGTCAGGATTCGGTCGACCGTCTGCTCGACCGTCGACTCCGAGGTGTCCAGCCAGAGTCCGATTCGGGGCGTGCTCTCGCGCAGCAGCGTGTCCAGTTCCGCCACGGTGAATTCGTCGTAGGCGACCTTGCCCCGCCCGGCCTCCCGCGCGGCGACCACCTCCGGGCGCGGCGCGAGCACCACGACATAGAGCGGGCGCGTGACGATGAGATCCGCCCACCAGGGCAGGAAGTCGCCGAGCACGACGTCTTGCAGGACGGTCGTGAACCCGGATTCGGCGTAGGCGTCGGCGGTCGCGGCGGCGAGGCGGTAGCGCAATCGCAGCTGGGCCAGCGCCTCGGGCGATGGATCGGCGCTCATCTCCAGCCGCCCGTGCACGACGAAACGGCGGAACACGTCCCCTCGCACGTGCGCCGAGCGCGGCAGCCGTTCGGCCAATGCCTGGGCCACGGTGGATTTGCCCGCCGCCTGGATCCCGGTGATCAGATAGACAGCCGATGTCATGACGACGATCATGGCGAATCCCGGCTCGACCGTCGGCGGGCGCCCTGCCGTTGTTCAGTTGGCGGCCGCGGCTGCCTTCTGTTCGACATAGCGGTTCATCGCCCAGTTCAGCCCGCGCATCGCGACGTTGTATCCGGGCGGGAAGTAGCGCTGCGCCCAGAAGCCCACCCGGATGTCGGGTGAGGTGAAGACCAGGTAGCGGTTGCGCTCGACGCCACGCACGATCGACCGCGCCGCCGCTTCCGGCGTCACCGCGTGCCGCATGAACAGCGCCATTCCCCGCTGCACCGCTTCGGCCGTGCGATCGACGCCCGCGATATCGACGCTGTCCACCATGGGTGTCGCCATCGCACCCGGACACACCAGGCTCACGCCGATGCGGTGGCGCGCCAAGTCGAAGCGCAGCACCTCCGACACCCCGCGCAGGCCGAACTTGCTCGCGCTGTACGGCGCATGCCAGGGCAGGCCGAACAACCCCGCCGCCGACGACACGTTCACCAGGTGGCCGCCGCGCCCGGCCGCGATCATCGGCGGGACGAACGCTTCGATCACGTGGATCGGGCCCATCAGGTCGATGTCGATGGTGCGCCGCCATTGGCTGTGCGTCAGCCGGTCGACAGTGCCCCAGGTGGCGATGCCCGCCACGTTCATGACGATGTCGACGCTGCCCACCGCGTCGTGCACCCGCGCCGCCAGTGCGACGACCTGGTCGTAGTCACTGACATCGGCCGCCTCGGCCAGGTGCACGATCGCGCCTGCGGCACGCGCGTCCGCGGCGGTCCGCGCCAGACCCTCCGCGGCGATATCGGTCAGCACGAGCGCGGCGCCCTTGGCCGCCGCCGCGAGCGCCGTGCTGCGACCGAGACCGCTGGCCGCCCCGGTGATCAGGCAGATTTTGCCGGCGAACTTCGTCATAGTGGACGACCATACGCAACCATGAACACCGCTGTCTATGGAACGGACGGACGGCTTCCCCACGGAACAGGCGCCAGCGCGACCGTGATGTTGTCCCCGCCGCCGCAGCGCAACGCGAACTCCGCGAGCGCGCGGGCCGCCGCCGCGGGCGACGCGCCCGCCATCTGCTCGGCCAGCGCGGACGGGGAGGGAGCGTAGTTCCACAGTCCGTCGGAGCACAGCAGCAGCAGGCCGGGCCCCGAGACACTGACCGTCCGTACGCAGTTGTCCGCCCACGGCTGCGGCGGGCTGTCCGCGCCCAGCCAGCGGATCAGCGTGTGCGCCCGGGGGTCGGCCATCGCCGCACGCTCGTCCATCGCGCCCGCGTCGACCAGAGCCTGGGCCCACGAGTCGTCGACGGTCAACCGTTGGGCCTGCTCGCCCGCCGGTCGGCCGTCTGGGCCGGTCGGCAACCAATAAGCGCGACTGTCACCGACGTTGGCCACGGTGATCTCGGTTTCCTCACCGTGGTGGGCGACGACGGCGGACACGTAGGTGCACGAGGGCGCGGGGCCGTCGGGAACGTCGACGTCGCGGACCGCCTGCACCGCGGCCGTCAGTCCGGCCATGATCGCCTCTGCCGCGGGCGCTCCGGTGGCGAGCGCGGCGGCGGTGGCGCCGACGCCGGCGCGGACCGCCGCACCCGAAGCCACCTGCGGGCGCGACGAGGTCGACACCCCATCGCTGACCGCGATCACGACGGATGCGGCCGCTCCGGGCGCGGCACCTTCGAGCACCCCGGCAGCGACGGCGTCCTCGTTGCGCGCATGGACGATGCCCCGATCGGTGAGCACCGCGACCGCGCCGAGGTCGGCGTCGAAACGATCCGGCGCCGTCCGGGCCCGGCCGCATTGCGTGCAGCGCCCCTCCGCGTCGAAGCGGTCTCCCCCACACTCGACGCACGGCGTCGGATCGTCACCGGGCAGCACGACGTACCGGTAACCGGGTTCCAGACCGCAGGACGGGCACCGCCGACTGTCCAATCCGACAGCCGAGCACCCCGCGCAGCGTAGGTCGGCACCTTCATCGCTCATCGGTTCGCTCCCCCGGCCGACGATGCCGCGGATCCGGCATGCTCCGGAAGTCGTTGGCCCAACCGTAACCACAGTGGCTCGTTGCTGGTGCGAACTTCCACACCGTCCTCCTTCATCTCCCCGGCAGGCCGACTCCGATCGCGATAGTACGGGAGCGTCGCGGGCTTCCGTCCCAGTGCTGGAGCGAACGGCCGCTGCCCGGCGGCACGATAGCCGACGGTCTGCCCGCGTCCGCGCGCTGAGACATGCTCCACCGGATGGCCGGCTCGGCGGGGAGCCGCTGACGCTCAGACCAACTCGAGCGCGCGATGCGGGCGGCCCCGCGAGCGAAACGTCTGCGGAGGACAGCCCTGCCAGCGGCGGAAGGCACGGATGAAGGAGGCCGCCTCCGCGTAGCCGAGCCGTGCGGCGACCTGTTCGGTGGTCATATCGGTGTGTGCGAGCAATACCTCCGACATGGTTCGGCGCACCTCGTCCAGCAGTGCCCGGAACGACGTGCCTTCCTCGTGCAGCCGCCGAGACAGCGTGCGCGAGCTCATATACAGCCCGAGGGCGACCGTCGACTGATCGGGGATCTCACCCGGAGTGCGGACCAGGCGGTCGCGTACCGAAGCCGCGACGCCGGTGCGCGTCCGGTGCCGGTCGAGCAGATCACGGCACAGTTGCCCGCAGTTGTCCCGCGCGGCGTCGTTCGCCGGAGGCAACGGCCGGTCCAGCACACCGCGGTCGAAGACCACCGCGCTCACCGGCGCACCGAATATCGGCGCGACCCCGAAGATGTCGCGATATCGCCTGATGTCGCGCGGAACAGCATGCCGGAAACTGACCTGCCGTACCGGCACACCCGCGGAGAACAGCTCACGATCGAAGGCGGGCAACCCGGCCAGGCTCGCTTCGGCGAAGAATGCCCGCGTCCCGGGCGGAATGTTCGAATCCTCGAATACCAGCCGCGCTTCGCCGCCGGCTTCCTCGACGGTCAATCGGCCGAACGGCACCGTACGACCGACGCAGCACAATCCGACTTCGATCAGCTCGCGCAGTGTCCGGCTGCCCAGCAGCGCGAGCCCCCACGGCCCGCGCGAGCGCAGCTGGTGCCGGACCGCCGCCGCTAGGCCGAGCCCGGGCTCGTCACCGAAGCGACCGAGCACCGCGTGCACTACCCGCAGTTCGTCGTGCGCGGTGATCTCGGCGGCCGGATCGTCCAGCTCGGCGGGCCCCAGCGCCGTACCGGCAAGGCACTCGGCAGGCGCCATGCCCCGCTCACCGGCGATATGTACGAGAGCGCGCACGCCCGCGGCACTGCGGAGAGAATCCGGATCGACCATGGCTCGCATCCTCGATGAAGCGGTACTACGCGGTATCGGCGCAATGTATCAATCGGGTGTCGCGCGCATCGGTGGTTCGCCGAAATACCGGTGCGCCACCGACTGGCGCACAGTATTTTTCGTCGCCCGAACAGCGGAATCCGGTGCTCGCACGCGCTCAATCCCGCACGGTGATGCCGATGGAACGCGCGAAAGCGGGCGCCAGGTCGATCAGCTGCAGACCGGTGACCGTCGCCCCGCGCAGGCTGTCGAGCCCCTCGGTGAAGTCGAGCGCTGTCGCGCCGCGCAGATCCACTTTCGCCAGCCGCGTCTTGCGCAACGACAGCCGGACGAGCGCCGAGCCGGGCACCGTGACGTCGGTCAGCGCGGCCTCGGCGAAGTCGCAGTCACGCAGCACACAGTCGACGAAGGACACCTCGCGCAAGTGGGCGCCGCGGAAGTTGACCGAGTCGAATTTGCAGCCTTCGAACCGCACCCGCCGCAGGTTCGCTCCCGCGAAATCGACGCCGGACATCGCGCCCGACACCACCTCCCCGTCCAGCCATGCCGTGTCGGCCAGTTCGGTGCCCACCCAGCGGACGTGACGCAGCCACACATCGGTGAACCGGCTGTAGCGCAGACTTCCCCGGGTGAAGGTCATCGAGGTGAACGCCGACTCGTTGAACCGCGCGTGCCGCACATCGAGATCGTCGAGTTCACCGCCGTCCATCCGGACGCAGTCGTAGTCGCCTTCCGCCTCGGGGTCACCGTCCGGGGCCGTGAGGTACCGCGCGTAGGGCAGGTCGTCGAGTTCGCGCGCCATGCGCTCCTCCAGTTCGTCACGATGATCGGTCGGCGCCGAGTATTCCGGTCACCCACGACAGGTTCGCCGCCGATCCGACCGGTCGGGCGCTGCCGACCGGAGCGCTCATCGGGCGACCGAACGTGCCGCTAGCCGATGTGGCCGATGTCCGACCAGAGATCGCACTGGTGTTGACGGGCGAAGGAGTCCGCGACGGTGATGTCGTCGCTGCCGAGTTCGAGGGTTCGGGTCGTGTCCGAGGCCGACGGCCACGGGGCCAAGGCCGGCGTTTCGGGGTTCCCGATGTGCGCGAACTGTGCCCAGCTCTGCTGGATCCGCTGGGAGAGACGGTCCGCCGCGGGTGGCAGCGGGATGGGCACGCCCAGCAATCCGGAGAAGACGTAGGGCACTTCGGCGCCGTGAAAGGCTCCGGGCAGGATCGGGTTGTGCCCAAAGGGTGCATCGTTGAACTGGTATTGCCACACCCGAGCACCGCCGCGACGGGCGGCTCGGGTCGTGAACAACGCCGGACAGGCGAAGAAACCGTCGGTGATCACGTGCTGCTTGGCCTCGGCCGGGGTCGGGAAGGCCGCGACGGGGTATCGCTGCAGCACCCGATCGGCGTTGCCGGTGAAGATCTCCCGAGCCCAATCCACATAGTCCGCCGAGCCCGGCACGGTGGCGCGAGCGAAATCGAGCAGCGCGAGGAACGTCGCCCCTTCGTCGGCGTTGCTGCCGACGACGAGCGGAATATCGCGTGCGACCCCGTCGGCCAAAGCGTTCTCCGGCGAGGTGGTGACGACGACGTCGTCGCGCACCGGGGTCCAGGTGACGGCCATCGTGTGCAGAGTCGTCGTGGGCGAATCGAGCATCCGGTCGGCCGGTAGCGCGCGCAGGCACGCCAGGCGAGTCGCGGCCTCGGCGCAGCCGAGACCGGCGGCGTAATCGGCTGATTGCTGAAAGGCCTGTTCTTTCGAGGCGGGTGCGAGGGGACTGCGTGCGCAGGAACCGCTTTCGATGATGGCTTTGGCGTAGAGACCGCGGGCGGTGGGTGAAGCCAGTTGCGTGCAGACGCTCATGCCGCCAGCGGATTCGCCGAACAAGGTGAGATTGTCCGGGTTTCCACCGAAGGCCGCGGCGTTGTCGCGGATCCATCGCAGTGCTGCTTGCTGGTCGAGGGTGCCGTAGGTTCCGGTCATCCCGCCTTCGGCCGCAGCGAGTTCCGGCAGCGCCAGGAAACCGAACGGGCCGAGTCGGTAGTTGGGTATCGCGACGATGACCTGGCCATCCCGCACGAGCCGGGCGGGTGAGTCGTACTGGGCGTTGGAACCGAGGACGAACGCACCACCGTAGAACCACACCATGATCGGAAGTTCGGTTCCGGCAGGATGTTCCGGCACGTAGACGTCGATGGCGAGGCAGTCCTCGCTCGCGGGCTGCACCGCCGGGGTCCACGGCAGCGGAGAGGATTGCGGGCATTGCGGGCTGTGCGCGGTGGCCGCGCGAACGCCCGTCCATGACTGCGCGGGCCGAGGCGGCGCGAAACGGTTCACGCCCCCGGTGGAGGCCGCGAACGGGACGCCCAGATACTTGATCACCCCGTCGAGGCGCGCACCCCGGATCATCCCACCGGAAACACTCGTGACCGGACCCTCGTCGGCGCCTGCCGGTCCGACGACGGGGAAGCCGACCGCCCCGAAGACCAGGACCGCGACAACGACCAACCACCGTCGCGGGCGCACACGCTGGGATATACCGACGTCGACCGGCATGAGAACTCTCCTGCACACCTGAGGTCAGCGCCTGACGCATTGCCACACCGACCTGGAATCTACTTTTGTGACAAAGGCAACTTACCGGGATGGCGCCATGGGCGGGAGAAATTGGACGAATCGGATCGCGGGCGGCTACTCGGCGTCGGGACCATTCGCCAGGATGGCCAGCAAGCGCTGCAACGCGGGCAGCGCGGAGTCGATCGCCGTACGGTCGGAGGCGGGAAGGGCGTCGAGTGCTTCGCGCAACATCGCGGCGCTGGCCTGGTCATACCGATCGAGCAGATGCCGCGCCCGCGAGGAGGCCACCAGCATCGCGCCGCGCCGGTCGGAAGACAGCGGCTTGCGATCGACCAGCCCCGTTTCGGCCATCGTCTTGACGAGGTTGCTGATCGTCGAGGGCGCCATTCGGAGTTCACTCGCGGCACGGGTGGGCGTCAGGCCACCGGTGGCCACCAGCAACCGGAGCAATTCGATCTGAGGTTCCGGCAGATCCGGCAACCCCTCGGCGGCGCGCGTGCGGTTGAGCACCGCACGCCGCAGCGGCCCCAGCAGAGCACTGAGCCGAGCCTCGACATCGGGCTCCGATATCGCTCCAGGCCGGACGGTAATGGCATCCACGAACCCATTGTGCACTTGCGGTGCACGGCATCCACCATTGCTTTTGCAACAAAGATATTAGCTGCACGGGCGCGTACCGCCCCGGCCACCCCGCACAGGAGCCTTTCCGATGAACGTCCAACGTCGCACCGAGGACAGCGAGCCGCCGATAGCCGAGTTGACCGGCCGTCGGTCAACTGATGCCGAACGCGAGCGACCCTCATTCACGTCGATTCCGGCCTTCCGCGCGGGGAAATGCATGCTCGCTCGGGGGCATACGGTGTGCCGCTCCGGCCGCACCATCGCCGAGCGCCTGGCTCCGTCGGTCCTCCGCCGGAAGAAACAAGAGGTCGTGCGGATCATGATCTCAACCGGATCGGCGGAAACGGCACCAGCGGGCATCGGTGCGGTCGGCGTGGGCGATGCCGACGCCGGCTTCGAGATCAGGGCGGTCCCGGCCGATGGCGTGGTCGCTCGAAACCCCGAGCACGGCGCTATCGGTCAAGCCCGCCCCACATCAACGCAGTGTGCGGAGCCAGCGGCGGGTGTCGGCGGGGTCGATGACGTCGTCGACCTCGAGCACGGTGGCGGCGGTGAGTGCCTTGCCGTTGGCGTAGGCGAGCTGGACCAGATTGTCGAAAGCCTCCTGACGCTGGACCGGATCATCGATCGCGGCCAGTTCCTTGGCGAACCCGAGGCGGACCGCGCCCTCGAGGCCCATGCCGCCGATCTCACCGGTCGGCCACGCGACGACGAACCGGGGCGCACGGAACGAGCCGGCAGCCATGGCCTGAGCGCCCAGACCGTAACCCTTGCGGACGATGACGGTGCCCAGCGGCACCGAGAGCGCGGCGGAGTCGATGAACAGGCGGCTGAACTTCGTCACCGTGGCGTCCTTCTCCGCGTCCGGGCCCACCATGAAACCCGGTGTGTCGCACAAGGAGACGATCGGTAGGCGGTGGGCGTCGCACAAGCGCAGGAACATGCCGAGCTTGTCCGCGGCGGGAGCGTCGATCGCCCCGCCGTGATGGTGACAGTTGTTGGCGATCAACCCGAAGGGCCGTCCCTCGACCCGGATCAACGCGGTGACGATCCCGACCGCCCAGTCGCGCCGCAATTCCAGCACCGACCCGACGTCCGCGACGGCTTCGATGGCGGCGCGGATGTCGAACGCGCGCAGGCGATTCTCCGGGACCACGTGCCGCGCCACGCGCGGGTCCGGCGCGGTCCAGTCCTCGGTGTCGCCTTGGAAGTATGCGAGATAGCGACGCGCGCTGGCGACCGCCTCGGCCTCGTCGGCGGCGACGATGTGCACGACGCCGTTGCGGCGCTGCACCTCGACCGGCCCGATGTCCTCCGGTGCGTACACGCCCAGTCCGCCGCCCTCGATCATGGCCGGACCGCCCATGCCGATGTTCGCGTCGGGGGTGGCGATCACGACGTCGCACATCCCGAGCAGGGCCGCGTTGCCCGCGAAGCAGCGTCCGGACACGATCCCGATCAGCGGCACGCGACCGGAAAGCGCACCCATCGCGCGGAAGGTCGTGACGTCCAGGCCGGAGATGCCGGGGTAGTCGGTATCGCCCGGTCTGCCGCCACCGCCCTCGGTGAAGAAGACCACCGGAAGCCGTTGCTCACGAGCGAGTTCCAGCATGCGGTCGGTCTTGACGTGGTTGCGCATCCCCTGGGTGCCCGCCAGCACCGTGTAGTCGTAGGACAGCACCACCACGCGGGACCGATCAGGGCCGAATCGCTCGGCGCCGACAGTGGCGACGCCCGCGACCAGACCGTCGGCGGGTGTGTTCGCGATCAGGTCCTCCTGGCTGCGACGCAAGCGCTGCGCGGCGACCGCGAGCGCGCCGTATTCCACGAAGCTGTCCGCGTCGACCAGGTCGGCGATGTTCTCCCGGGCGGTGCGCCGCCCGAGTCGATGGCGTTTCGCGACGGCCTCCGGGCGTGCTTCGTCGAGGCCGACGCGGTGGCGAGCGTGGACCTCGGCGAGATCGGCGCGCACCGAATCCAGGTCTACCGCACCGTCCTGGACGACCGCGCCGTCGTAGTCGGCGGCGACGAAGGTCAGCAGCGGCGCATGCGGATCGACGACGGCACCGAGCGCCACGACGTGGCGGCACACGCGCAAGTCCTGTTCGGCGCGCACCACGTGCTGCATCTTCATCGCTTCCAGTACCGCGACCTCGCCGCCCGCCGCCACGACGACCCCGGGCTCCGTTAGCGCGACCACCGTGCCGCCCATCGGCGAACGCACCGCTTGCTCGTCACCGGCCAGTGTCACCTCGGCCGCCGCGACCGGCTCTCCGACCGGCGCGGCGGGCAAGGCGAGAGCGAAATCCTCAGCACGCCGGACCAATTCACCGACGTGCTGCTCGAACCACGTGGTCGAGACGACGCGGCCCCGCGACAACTCCGCCAGGACCGCGCGCAGCACGGCGAGATTCGTGTCCACGCCGGTCACGACGGTCTCGGCCAGGGCGTCCGCGCACCGGCGCAGTGCGGCCGGATAGGACGGACCACTCGCGACGATCTTCGCCAGCAGAGAGTCGAAACGCGCGTCCTGCCGCATCCCGGTGAACGCGGCGGTGTCGACCCGCACCGCGCCACCGGTCGGGGGCGCGAACCGGGTCAGCGTGCCCGCGCCGGGCAGCACGTCGCCGCCCGAGGTGACGGTCTCGGCGTTCAGGCGCGCCTGCACCGCGAAGCCGCGTGCGCCGTCAGGGGCGGGCAGCGCCAGTTCGGCCAGCGTGGCGCCGCGGGCCAGAGCGCATTGCACCGCGACCAGGTCGATCCCCATGACCGCTTCGGTGACGGTGTGCTCGACCTGCAATCGCGGGTTGACCTCGAGAAACCACGCCTCGTCGCCGCGCGCGAGGAACTCGACGGTGAGAACCCCGCGGCAACCGACCGATTCGGCGATCCGGACGGCCCAGCCGTGCAACCGCTCGCGCAACGTGGCGGAGAGTTCGGGCGCCGGCGCCACCTCGAGGAGTTTCTGCTGCCTGCGCTGCACGCTGCAATCGCGATCGCCGACGGCCGCCGCGCCGCGGCCGTCGGCGACGATCTGGACTTCGATGTGGCGGGCGCCGGTGACCAGCGCCTCCGCGTAGATCCCCGAGTCGCCGAATCCGGCCAGCGCCTCCGCGCGGCAGCGTTCGATCACGTGCGGAAGGTGAGCCGCATCCCGCACGGCGCGCATACCACGGCCTCCACCGCCCGCGGCGGCCTTCACCATCACGCCGTCGGGATGTGCGGCGAGCAGGGACTCGACAGCGGCGATCTCGGCGCCGCGATCGGTCGCCGGGATCACCGGGACGCCCGCGCGATCGGCCGCCGCGCGCGCGGCGGTCTTGTCGCCGAAGACCTCGAGTGCTTCGGGCGACGGACCGACGAATACGAGATCCGCCGCAGCGCACGCGCGGGCGAATTCGGCGCTCTCGCTGAGAAATCCGTAACCCGGGTGCACCAGCGCTCCCGGCCCCGCCTTCCTGGCCGCGGCGATCACCGCCGTCACGTCGAGGTAGGCGGCGGCCCCGGCGCCCGGCAACGGCACGGCGTCGTCGGCCAACCGGACATGCAGCGCGTCTTGTTCCTCGGCGGTGTGTACCGCCACGGTCCGCCAGCCCTGTTCCCTGGCGGTGCGCAGCACGCGAACCGCTACTTCTCCCCTGTTGACCACAACGACCTGCATGCCGCCCAGTCTCGTTGACATTGACGTCAACGTCAATATGCGGCACGATAACCGGTGTGACCCAGTCCACCTGGTCGGTGCGCGCAGCGCGGGAGCGTTCGCACACCCCTCGGCACCACGCCCTGCTCGACGCCGCCGCCCGGGTGTTCGCCGAGCGCGGCTACGACAACACCACGGTCGCCGCGATCACCGGGGCGGCGGGCGTCTCCCGCGCGACGATGTACGTCTACTTCGCCTCGAAAGAGGAGATCTTCCTCGCGCTGGCCGAACGGGTTCGCGACGACTTCCTCGCCGCCCAGGAGCCGAGCATCGAGAACGACGATCCGCGAATATTGTTGCGCGCCACCATAGAATCCTTCGCCACGGCGGTCGCCGCGGCCGGGCCCTTACTGCGCCTGATCGACGAGCGCGGGGCGGTGGACCCGAAAGTGGCCACACTGGCCGAGGAGATCACCGAGCGCCCGATCCGCCGCTTCACCCGGTATCTCCAGCGTCAGCTCGAGGCGGGCCGCATCGCGCCGGTGGCGGACCCGCGGGTGATCGCGGAGACCATCGGCTACACCCTCACCGCGGGCGTCCTCGCCCGCCGGACCGCCGACGACGCCGTCCGCGCCGAGTACTGCGCCGCCATGGGCACAGTCGCCGAAACCCTGCTGGGTCTGTAGGCGGCGCTCAGGCGCTGCGCGTGCCTTCCAGCGGGCGCGCGGCGGTCGGCGTCTGCTCGGCCCGGCCGAAGGTCAGCACTCCGTCCTCGAGCGCGCCCTTGCGCAGCAGCTTGCGGTCGCGGAAATAGTTGTTGATCACCTGCCACGGACCGTTGGTGCCCTGGCGCGGCATCACCGCGTCGCCGCGCTGGATGTAGCCGGAGGTCAGCGCGCCGCCCATCACCGAATCGACACCCCGATCGCCATCGGTGGCAACGGCCTCGACCCGGGTGAAACCGTTGGTCTTCATGTGGTTGAGCACGCGGCAGAAGTACTCGGCGGCCAAGTCCGCTTTCAGCGTCCAGGACGCGTTGGTGTAGCCGAGCACCATCACCGCGTTCGGCACGCCGTCGAGCATGGCGCCCTTGTAGACCACCCGGTCACGGGTGACCACCGGCTCGCCGTCTACCTCCAGGCTCATACCGCCCAGCATCTGCACGCTCAGGCCGGTGGCGCTGATCACCAGGTCGGCGGGTAGTTCCTCGCCGGAGACCAGGCGGATGCCGGTCTCGGTGAAGGTCTCGATGCGGTCGGTGACGATGGACGCCTTGCCGCTGCGCAGCACCTTGAACAGGTCGCCGTTGGGCACCACGCACAGCCGCTGGTCCCACGGGTTGTAGCTCGGGGTGAAATGCCGCATGTCGATACCGGAGCCGACCTGCATCCGCACGGCGGCCAGCAGCAGCTTCTTGGCCGCCTCCGGGTTGGTGCGGGAGAGTTGGAAGCTCGCGCGTTGCAAGGCGATGTTGCGCGCCCGCCCGATCCGGTAGGCGAGCTTCTCGGGCACCTTGGCGGCTTTCATCCCCACCGCGACCGGGTCGTCGGCGGGCAGCGCGGTGATGTAGGTCGGTGAGCGCTGCAACATGGTGACGTGCGCGGCCGCGTCGCTCATGGCCGGGATCAGGGTGATCGCCGTGGCGCCGGAGCCGATCACCACAACCCGCTTGCCGGTGTAGTCGAGATCTTCGGGCCAGAGCTGCGGGTGCACGATCTGGCCGCCGAAGTTCTCCTCGCCGGGGAACGTCGGGCGGTAACCGTTGTCGTAGTCGTAGTAGCCGGTGCAGCCGACCAGGAAGTTACTGGTGAAGACCTCGGTCTCGCCGGTCTGCTCATCGAGCGCCTCGACCGTCCAGGTGGACGTCTCACCGGACCAGCGCGCCGTGGTCACCTTCCGCCCGAACCGGATGTGCTCGGTGACGCCGTACTCGGCGGCGGTCTCCTCGATGTACTGCCGGATGTGCGGACCGTCGGCGAGCACCTTGGTGCCGTTCCACGGACGGAAGCCGTAGCCGAAGGTGTACATGTCGGAATCGGAGCGAATGCCCGGATAACGGAACAGGTCCCACGTGCCGCCGATGGCCGTCCGGCGCTCCAGGATCGCGTAACTGCGTCCGGTCCGCTCTCTGGTGAGATGGCAGGCCATGCCGATTCCGGACAGCCCAGCGCCGATGATCAATACGTCGACATGCCGCGTCATTGAGGTACTCGTTTCGTCCGCTCCGCCTCGCACACCCGAGGGTGCGTGCTGAGGCCAGATTACGTGTTATCCGTGGTTACGTCTAGTCACGAATCGTGACACGCGCGGACCCCGGGATTAAAACCGGGCTGGTTCCAAACCGTGACCCGAGCCGGGCGAGCGCACAGCATGGATCACTGCGGCGCCTCCGGGCGCACCACCTCGATCTGCCCGTTACCGGCTCGGCCGCGGTCTCCGGAAGGAAGTTGGCTCACATGAGTCTGTCGTTCCACTGGTTCCTCCCCACCTACGGCGATTCCCGTGGACTGGTCGCGGGCGGGCACGGCACTTTCATGTCCGGTGACCGCCCTGCCGACCTGCGGTATCTGAACCAGATCGGCGCCGCCGCCGAGGACAACGGCTTCGAGGCCGTGCTCACCCCCACCGGCGCGTGGTGCGAGGACGCCTGGCTGACCACCGCGATGATGGTCGACACCACCGAGACATTGAAATTCCTGGTGGCCTTCCGTCCCGGCCTGGTCAGCCCGACGCTCGCGGCGCAGATGGCGGCCACCTTCCAGCGGCACTCCCGGGGCAGGCTGCTGCTCAACGTGGTGACCGGCGGCGAGCCACACGAGCAGCGGGCCTACGGCGACTTCCTGGACAAGGCCCAGCGCTACGCCCGCACCGGCGAATTCCTGCACGTGGTGCGGGAACTGTGGACCTCCACCGAGCCCGTGACGTTCGACGGTGAATACATCCGGGTCCACCAGGCGTTGCTGAGCAACCGCCCCGATCCGGTGCCGCCGGTGTTCTTCGGCGGTTCCTCCGAACCGGCGGGCCCGATCGCGGCCCGTTACAGCGACGCCTATCTGACCTGGGGCGAGCCGCTGCCCGCGGTGAGCAGGAAGCTGGAGTGGATCCGCGGTCTGGCGGTGGACCACGGACGCGTCCTTGACTACGGCCTGCGCGTCCACGTGATCAGCCGCGACACCTCCGAGCAGGCGTGGGCCGAGGCCGACCGCCTGCTGGCAGGCATCGACCCCGCCGACATCGACCGGGTGCAGGCCAATCTGGCGCGCAGCGAATCCGAGGGCCAACGGCGCATGTCGGAACTGCACGGCGGCAGCACCGAGCGGCTGGAGATCGCGCCCAACCTCTGGGCGGGAGTCGGCCTGGTCCGCGGCGGTGCGGGCACCGCCCTGGTCGGTTCACACGCCGAAGTGGCCGATCGGCTGGCCGAATACGCGCGGCTCGGCATCAACCACTTCATCCTCTCCGGCTACCCCCACCTGGAGGAGGCGTACTGGTTCGGCGAAGGCGTGCTCCCGATCCTGGAACGCGAGGGCTTGTGGCGGCATCCGCACCGCACCGCCCGCGTCGCCGCCGCCACGCCCTTCGCCGCGTCCTCCGGCAGCTGAGCGCAACACCCCAGTTATTCCCGGGCGGGGCCGCGCGGCGAGAATGGGCTATCGGTTCGGCACACCGGCCGTGACCGACGGACTGTTCTCGTAAGGGAGTCATGACCACCGCATCCGCCCGGCGATGGCGCCGCCGACTGCCCGACACCACGACCCAGGCGGGCGCTCCCACGCTCGCGCGCAGGCTCGGCCGACTCGATCTCACCGCCATGGGCGTCGGCACCATCGTCGGCGCGGGCATCTTCGTCATCACCGGCGTCGCCGCCGCGGAGAAGGCCGGCCCCGCTATCGTGCTGTCGTTCGTCTTGGCCGGAGCGGTGTGCGCGCTGGTGGCGTTGTGCTACAGCGAACTCGCGGCGATGGTGCCGGTCTCCGGCAGCGCGTACACCTACACCTACGCGACCCTCGGCGAAGCACCGGCGTTCCTGGTCGGCTGGAACCTGCTGCTGGAGTTCGTCATCGCGGGCGCCGCGGTGGCGATCGGCTGGTCCGGGACCACGGTCTCCGCGCTGGACTCCCTGTTCGGCATCACCATCCCGCACGCACTCGTCGCCGGGCCCGCCGAAGGCGGCGTGGTGAACCTGCCCGCCGTCCTGATCGTCGCCGCCGTCGTCGCGGTGCTGGTCGGCGAGGTGACATTCACCGCGCGCATCACCAAGGCGCTGGTCGGGGTAACCATCGGCGTGCTCGTGCTGGTGGTCGCCGTCGGCGCCCCGCACGCGAGCGTGGACAACTGGACCCCGTTCGCGCCGTTCGGCGTCGGGGGCATCATCGGCGGCGCGGCGATCGCGTTCTTCGCCTTCCTCGGCTTCGACGTGGTCGCCGCGTCGGCGGAGGAGGCCCGCGACCCACGCCGCGACGTACCGTTCGCCATCATCGGCACGGTACTCATCGCCACTGTGCTCTACGCGCTGGTCAGCGCCGTGCTCACCGGCATGGTGCCGTTCGCCACGCTGAACAACGGCGCGCCGATCGCCACCGCGTTCGGCGCGGTGCGGATCGGATGGATCGGCGACGTCATCGTGATCGCCTCGATCATCGCGCTCACCAAGGGCCTGCTGCTGATCGTCTACGCGCAGGTGCGATTGATGTTCGCGATGTGCCGCGACCGGCTGCTGCCCTACCGCCTCGCGGCCACTGGGAAACGGGCCACGCCGGTGCGGCTGACGCTGCTGCTGGGCGTGCTGGGCGCGGTCATCGCGGGACTGCTGCCGATCGACATCGTGGTCGAACTGGTGAACATCGGCGCGCTGTCGTCGTTCGCGGTGGTGTGCGTGGGCGTGCTGGTGTTGCGCCGGGCGGAGCCCGAGCGCGAGCGCCCGTTCCGCACCCCGCTGGTGCCGGTGGTTCCGTTGCTCGCGCTGTTCGGCTGCGTCCTGCTCGCGACCACCCTGGAGGCGCTGACCTGGGTGCGGTTCGGCGTGTGGGTCCTGGTCGGCATCGCGGTCTACCTCGGATACGGACGCAAGCGCTCCACGCTCGCCGAGCCACGACCCGCCGCAGGCCCGCCGGCTGGGGCCTGACTCAGCCCGCCACGAAGAACAGGCCCGCGCCGTAGGCATCCCGTGCGGAGACGAAGAAACCCTCGTCCCTCTCCCGAACCGGTACACCCGCGTTCCCGACGATGTCGCGTGCGACGGCCGGATCGTGCACCGCGATGGTCATGGCGGCCAGGTACGACGGCGCGGGCGCCGGTTCGCCCGGCAGCACGGCGGGGGCCTCGGACGCGCGTACCAACTCCAGCCGCCCCGCGCCCATCTCCAACACGGTCAGCGGTCCCTCGCGGACGGCCTGCACAGCCAAGATGCGGCTGTAGCGTACGACGATCGCGTCGAACTCGGCGTCGGCCGCGACGATGAGCACGGCGGCGATGGCGCGGGCGCCGTTCGGGTGCGACAGGTAGCGCGGCTGGTGCACATATTCACGGGTCAGATGCTGGGCGACGCCCAGCATCGCCTCCGGCGTCGCACGCGGGTCCACGTGCACGGCCCGCGCGCGCACCACACGAACGCCGTCCTCGGTCGCGACGTCGCGCTCCAGGTCGAGCACGCCGGTGGCGGGCACGCCCGCCGCAGCGAGCTGTCGCCGCGCCGCTTCGGCGTCACCGGTCTCGAGGTTGAGCAGGCGGAAGCCCTCGTACGCGTCGGCCATCGCCTTGGTGTGCCATGGATCCGGCGCGGATTCGTCCACGATACCGAGCAATTCGAGGTAGGCCCCGCCGAACAACGCGCACCGGTTGGCCGTGCAACCGGGCGTGGGGGGTTCGCCCGGGCGCGCGCTCAGCAGGTGCCGCGAACGGGGACTCAGCGTGAACCCGAGATCGAGATAGCGGCGTTCCAGGCCGTCCAGATCGCGGGTCAGGATTCCGGTGTGGTGGATGGCGTCGATCGGTTTCTGCACACGGGCGATGCTGGTCCTACCGGCGCCGCGCCGCCCGTCACCGAGGAGGATTCGGCGGAATCCGGCATTGTCCTACCCTGACGTGGTGGATTCGGTCACCTTGGACGACGTCGACCGAAGACTGCTGCACGCCTTGCAGCTCGACGGCCGGGCGCCGTTCAGCAGGCTCGCGCCCGTGCTGGAGGTCTCCGAGCGCACGCTGGCCCGCCGCTACCGGCGGCTACTCGACACGGGCGGCCTGCGGGTGACCGGGGTCGCCGATAGCGGGCACGTGGGCCACGCCGAGTGGCTGGTCCGCCTGCGGGTCCGGCCGGATGCCACCGCCGCGCTGGCCCGCGCGCTGGCGCGCCGCGCCGATACCGCCTGGGTGACGGTCATCGCCGGTGGAGCGGAACTGACCTGCCTTTTCCGTGTCCCCGGCGACGCTCCCCTGCCCGAGCTGGCCCGCCATCCGGCCGTCCAGGCGGTGGACGCCCAGCGCGTCTTGCGGCACGTCATGCGACACCGCTGGCGGGAACGGATGTCGGCGCTGTCGGCCGAGCAGAGCGCGGTCATCCGTGCGCCGCGCGCGGACCGAGCCGCGCCCGTGGCGCCGAGCGAACTGGATCAGCGTCTGCTGCCCGCGCTGGCCGCCGACGGGCGGGCAGCCTATCCACGGCTCGCGCGCGCCGTCGGGTGGTCGGAATCCGCGGTGCGGCGGCGGGTGGAGGAATTGCGTCACGCCCGGGTGCTCGGATTCGATGTCGAGATCGATCCCGCACTGTTCGGGTTCACGGTGCAAAGCCTGCTCTGGCTCACCGTCACGCCCGCGAACCTGGTCACCGTCGCGACCACGCTCGGCGCCGATCCGGAGGCGGCGTTCGTCGGCGCCACCACCGGGCCGCACAATCTGCTGGTGTGCACTGTCTGCCGCGACACCGATGCCCTGTTCCGCTACACAACCGAGCGGATCGGGGCTCTGAGCGGGATAGATCGCATGGAGATCAGCCCGATCAGTGGCTACGCCAAGCGCACCGCGCCACCGATCCGCACCTGACGCAGGTTCGCGTCCGATGCCGAAATATGCGGTCGCACATCCGGTTACGTGACATCGAGTGCATCGGTGGTTCCACGTGAAGCACGGCAGCACCGCCACACCGTTCGGACAGCCCCACGGCCCACACACCCGCGCGCGGCGGAGTTGTGAATCACAACAGCCCGACCGGCACGCCGCCACGCGGGCGATTAGGGTCGATCAAGTGACCTGGACCGTGGGCTTCGACCTCGACATGACGCTGATCGACTCGCGGCCCGGCGTCGCGCGGGCCATCGACCTGCTCGGCGCGGAGTTCGGCCTGCCGCTGTGCGGGTCGACGTTCGCCGATCGGCTCGGCCCACCGCTGGCCACCCTGCTCGTCGAAGCGGGCGCGCCGGAGGAACTCGTCCCAGCGCTGGTGACCCGCTACCGGGCGCTGTATCCGACGCTCGTGTCGACCATCCCCCCGATGCCCGGCGCGCAGTCCGCGCTGGCGGCCGTCGAGGCCCGCAACGGACGGGTACTCGTGGTCACCGGCAAGCATGCCCCGCTGGCACAGCTGCATATCACCGAACTCGGTTGGCGCATCGACCACCTCGCGGGCGACCTCTGGTCGGCGGGCAAGGCGGCGACACTGCGCGAGCAGGGCGCGGACCTCTTCGTCGGCGACCACGTCGGCGACATGAACGGCGCGCGGGCCGCGGATGTCTTCGCGGTCGGCGTCAGCACCGGACCGTGCTCGGCCGACGAACTGCGGGCGGCGGGCGCGGATGTGGTCCTCACCGACCTCACCGAGTTCCCCGCCTGGCTCGCGACGGAGTTCGGCGCGGTCACCGCCTAGCGGGGCGTCAACCCCCTCCGGCGGCGCCCGCAGCCGTGGCGAACGGGCGACGACGCGCGTGCGGCCGACCTCCCTCGTTGTTCTCGCTGGGCACCGAGCGCGGAAATCCGGTGGCGCCCCACTACGGCGGGGGCACCGCAGGCAACCGCGGCACCGGTCCATCAGGGCTGCCACCTCCCGGGAGCAGCGGTCCTACCCCGGCGACCACCGGCTGCGGCATGATCGACATGTGGATCGAACCGAACTGGCCGCGTTGCTCAGGCAGGCGCGCGACCAAGTGCGTCCGGGCGATGTCGGATTGCCCGCGGGCGCGCGTAGGCAGGTGCGGGGGTTGCGCCGCGAGGAGGTCGCCCAACTCGCCGGCGTCAGCGTGGACTATGTGGTGCGCCTGGAACAAGGGCGCGGCCCCCGTCCGTCCACCGCGGTGCTGGCCGCGCTCGCCCGCGCACTGCGGCTCAACGACGAGGACCGCACGCTGCTGTTCCAGCTCGCCGGCGCGGCGCCGCCGCAGGAGGGCCGCATCGACATGGTGGTGCGGCCGAGCGTCTTGCGCCTGCTGGACCGGATGGCGGATCTGCCCGCACTGGTGCTGTCGGCCAAAGCCGATGTGCTGGCCTGGAATCCGATGGCGACCGCGCTGCTCGGCGATTTCTCCGCATGGCCGCCCGCCCAGCGCAACATCATCTGGCAGCGCTTTCTCGGCACCGAGCCGGGACGGGTCGCGATGACGCCCGCCGAGGCCGAGAACGCGGCGTCGTTCTCCGTCGCCAGCCTGCGCAGCGCCCGCGCCCGCTATCCCGACGATCCCGGCCTCCTGCGCTTGGTCTCCGAACTGCGTTCCCGCAGTCCACGCTTCGAGCAGCTGTGGACCGCACGGCGATCCGGGCAGTGGCGCAGCGCGACCAAGACGATCGAACACCCGGATCTCGGCGCGCTGCGGCTGGACTGCGACACCTTGCTGGTCCCGGACACCGACCAGGCGGTCGTGGTCTACTCGGCGGCGGCAGGCAGCCGGGAGGCGTCGGCGCTGGAACTGCTGCGGGTGACCGGGACTCAGCAGTTCACGGTGCCGAAGCCCGCCGGCTAGCTACCCGCCTTGTAGCGGCGCAGGTATTCGCCGGTGAGCGAGGACGGATGCGCGAGCAACTCGGCGGGCGTCCCGGTGAAGACGATCTCGCCGCCGCCCTTGCCGCCGTCTGGACCGAGATCGATCACCCAGTCGGAGTGGGCGACCACGTCGAGATTGTGCTCGATCACCACGACGGTATTGCCGCGGTCGACCAGACCGTCCATCAGTGCGAGCAGCGTGTCCACATCGGACATGTGCAGCCCGGTGGTGGGTTCGTCGAGCACGTAGACGCTGCCGGTGTTCTGCAACTGGGTCGCCAATTTGATGCGCTGCCGCTCTCCGCCGGAGAGCGTGCTCATCGCCTGCCCCAGGCTGAGATAGTCAAGGCCCACCTCGTTCATGGTGCGCAGCTTGGTGTGCAGCGCCTTCTCGGCGAAGAATCCGAGCGCCTCCTCGGCCGACATCTCCAGCACGTCGGCGATGGATTTGCCGCGCAGCGTCAGGGCGAGCACCTCATCGGAGAAGCGCCGTCCGTCGCAGGCGTCGCAGTGGGTGGTCACCGGGTCCATGTAGGCGATCTCGGTGATGATCACGCCGCGGCCCTCGCACTGCTCGCACGCGCCCGCCGAATTGAAGCTGAACAGGCCCGCGGACTCCCCCGTCGCCTTGGCGAACAGCTTGCGAATGGGGTCCATCAACCCGAGGTAGGTCGCGGGCGTGGACCGGGACGACGCCGCGATGGGCGACTGGTCCACGAAGATCGCCTCGGGGTACTCCTTCACGAACACGTCCCGGATGAGGCTGCTCTTGCCCGAGCCCGCGACGCCGGTGACACAGGTCAAGACGCCGGTGGGGATCCCGACCGTCACGTTCTTGAGATTGTGCACCGCCGCACGCTCGATGAGCAGCTCACCGGTGCCCGTACGAAAGGAGTCCTTCACCCGGAAGGGCCTGCGCAGACCGGCGCCGGTAGGGGTGTCGGCGGTCCGCAGGTCGGCGAAACTGCCCTGGAACACCACTTGCCCGCCGTGCACGCCCGCGCGCGGCCCGACATCGACGACATGGTCGGCGATCTGGATGACATCTGGATCGTGTTCCACCACGATCACCGTGTTCCCCTTGTCCCGCAGCGCTTTCAGCAGGTCGTTCAACCGGCCCACATCCCGTGGGTGCAGCCCGACGCTGGGTTCGTCGAAGATGTAGGTCAGTCCGATCAGCGTGCTGGACAGATGCTTGATCATCTTCAGCCGCTGCCCTTCGCCGCCGGAGAGGGTCGAGGTCGGCCGGTCCAGGCTCAGATAGCCCAGCCCGATGTCGGCCACCCGCCGCAGCCCGGTGCGGATGGCGCGGGCCAGGCCGACGGCGGCCGGATCGGTGATCTCGTCGAGCACCTCGATCAGATCGGTGACCTGCAAGCGCGCCCAGTCCGCGATGGTGCGCCCGTGGATCTTCGTAGCCAGGGCCGCCTGGTTCAGCCGGGCGCCCGCGCAGGTCGGACAGACCCCCTCGGTGAGGAATTGCCGCATCTGCTCGCGGGTCTTCTCACTCAGCGTGGAGGTGTCGCGCTGCAACCGGGTCCGCGTGAATTTCGTGGCCAGACCCTCGTAATTCGCCTTCCAGGTGCCTTTGCTGAAGGTCAGCTCGACCTTGCCGCCGGTGCCGTAGAGCAGGTCGTGGAGTTCTTCGCCGGTGTAGTCGGTCAGCGTCTTGTCCGGGTCGAAGCGGCCGGACTTGCCATAGAGTTGCCAATCTCCGCTGCCCACGCCGTATCCCGGCAGCAGTATCGCGCCTTCGTTCAGCGACTTCGTCCGGTCGAGCAGCCGATCGGGGTCGGCGCGCACGGTGACCCCGAGACCGTCGCAGTCCGGGCACATGCCCTGCGGCACATTGAACGAGTAGTTGTAGACGAATCCCGCCGAGGGCGAACCGAATCGGGCGAACATGGCCCGCACCATCGAGAAGATGTCGGTCATGGTGCCGACCGTGGATCGCGGGCCACCGCCCACCGGCTGCTGATCGATGATCACCGGCGCGGTGAGATTCTCGATGGCCTCGGCGTGCGGGCGTTCGTAGCGGGGCAGGAAATTGAGGATGAACGCCGGGAACGTGGCGTAGAGCTGGCGCTGCGATTCGACGGCGATGGTGTCGAAGACGATCGAGGATTTGCCCGAGCCGGAGACGCCGGTGAAGACGGTGATCTTGTTCTTCGGGATCTCGAGCGACACGTCGCGCAGATTGTGCTCACTGGCTCCCAGGACCCGGATGGCGTCGAGCGTTGAGGTGGATTCGGCGAAAGGCATACCGCACACCTTGCCACTCCGTACCGACAAAATGCCGCGGCAAATGTGACCTAAATCACAATAACTGCCGGTGGAGTCGCCGTGGCCGTCCTCTGAAAGGTGGCGCTGCGCGATGACTTCCACGACCCACCGGCGCCACCCCGCGCCCTGGCGACGAATTTCTGCATCGGGACCGACGGGGCCCAGCGTGCGCATTCGTGAAACCACCGGTGGACATGCCGAGATCTACTCGGCCGCAGCGGATCTCCTGCTCGGGTCACGAATGCGGCGACGGCTCGTGCGGCGCCACACCCGCCCGGACGCAAGCCCGCTCGAGCGCCCTCCCCAGAGGCGCAACGCCCCGCTAGAGTCGGGGCATGCCGTCGCTTCGGGAGCACAGACCGCGAAAGGCCACCGTCACGCTGCCCGACGACATCGTCGCGCGGCCGCAACCGGGCAGCCTGGTTCCGCGAGACGTTCACGGCGGCAGGCTTTTCGCGCCGAGAGCCGTCGCCGCACCAGGACCACCGCCGTTATCCGGCCGGGAGGTGGACGCACCTCACGCCGACGCGGCGTGAAGTTGCGAGCCTTCGGCGGCGTCGTCTTCGACGCCGCGGCGGTCGTCGCGTTCACCAACCGCGCCGACTATGCCCAGGCGATCGTCTGGGCGACGGTCGACGCGGGGAACACCATCGTCGTTCCGAGCACCGTGCTCGCGGCGGCGCGCACGCACATCCCGGCCGACCGGCTCGACATCCTCGCCGTGCTGGTCGGCTTGCCGCACACCGTGGTCCCGGCGTTCGACCGAACCGTGAACCCGGCCGGCGAGCCCGGCGGTGCCTGCTCTGCCGCCGACGCCATGGTCGCTGCCGGTCATGTCACCCGCGAGGCGGTCGCACGCACCTGGCCCTGCCTGACCAGCAGGCCGAGAAGACTGCGGCAGATCGATCCGCGCGTCATCGTCGACCGGCTGCCGTGAACCGCGGGCGGCGGATCAGCGCAGCAACGGGATGACGGCGGCGAACTTCTCCATGCTGTCCTCGAGGACGGTGACGTAGCTGATGCCGTAACGGTCGCGCCGATCGCGCAGGTGGTCGGCCATCTCCTCGGGGGTGCCCATGAGCAGGATCGGGTGCTCCTCCGGGGAGTCGGCGACGTCCGGCGGCAGCGCCGGACCGAAGACCTCCAGGACGCTCGCGCGTTCCTCCGGCGGGACCACCCGCTGCACCAGGATGTTGAACTCGACCTTGTCCAGCCGCGCACCGAGCAGTTCCCGCACGTAGGCGACGCGCTCCTCGATCTCGGCGAGCCCGGCCATCTGCAGCGGTCCGCCGTTGCGCGCGGCCGCGGCCCCGGTGAAGGCGATGATGTCGGCGTGCCGCGCGGCGACGGCGAGCAACCGATCACCCCATCCGCCGATGAGCACGGGCGGACCCGACGGTTGGGCGGGCTGCGGCTGATACTCCGGGTCGGAGAACAGGCGGCGCAACGTGATCACCGTCTGCTCCAGGTGCTCGACGCGCTTGCTCCCGCTTTCGAACGGGATGCCCGCGGCCTCGAATTCCGCCTGCACGTAGCCGGCGCCGAGCCCGAGTTCGACGCGCCCGTCGGTGAACTGATCGGCGCCTGCCACGTCGCGGGCCAGCAGGACCGGATTGTAGAACGCGGTGTTGAGCACGAAGGTGTTCACCCGCACCCGTTCGGTCGCCTCGGCGGCCAGGATCATCGCGGGGAACGGCGCGGGCAGGCCGAGATGATCGGCGACGCCGACCACGTCGAAGCCGAGTTCTTCTGCCCGGCGGCACTTTTCGATCCAATTCGACCGAGCCTCGGGGACCACCATGTTGACACCGAACCGGAAGGGGCGCTGCGCAGTCACGTGTTCTGTCTAGCGAATCACGCCGGAAGGCCGCACGCCGGGGCCGGTTCAGCACTGGGCCTGCATGCCCGCCACCACCACCGCGACGCCGAGCAGTGCGAGGAGGGTGGCGGCCACCGGCAACGGGCGGCGCCACGTCCGCCGGACCGAGCCCGGAATCCCGTGCCGAGCGGAGTTCCCGCGCGCGGACCGGCGGGCGAACCAACGCCGCGTCATCGCGACCGTGGTGATGATCAATGTCGCGATCAGCATGCCCACCCCCTCAGACGCGCGCGGCGGCCGGCGCGGCGGCCGGCGCGGCGGACCTGCGCCGCGGCGCCGCGACGATCCCGCGCTGCAGCAGGCTTTCCGCGGTGTCCACCACGGATTCCCGCACCGGACGCATGGTCCAGCCGAGTTCGCGCCCGGCTTTGTCGGCGCTGAGCGACTCGGTGCGCCCCAGGCTCGGCAGTGTCAGCCGGACGCCCTTGTCGAACAGCGCGACACAACGCACTACCCAGTTCGGCAGCCGTCTGGTCGGCACCCGGAATCCACGCGGCCCGTATTCCTCGGCGAGAATGCGCGCCATATCCTCCATCCACAGGTGCTCGCCCGCGCAGATGTAGCGGTTGCCGGCGGCAGCCGGGGTCTCCAGCGCGAGCCGGTGCGCCGCGGCGAGATCACGCACGTCCACCGGCGCCCAGCCGACCCGCGGCGTGCCGGGTACGTCTCCGGCCAGCAACCGCCGCACGGGCTCGTGCGAGGTGCTCGTCGCCGCCGACAGCAACGGTCCGAGCACCATGCCCGGATTGACGACGACCAGTTCGAATCGCTCGGCGGCCGGGAGTTGCGCGACGAAATCCCAGGCCGCCCGCTCGGCGAGCGTCTTGCTCTTCTGATAGGCGGGGCTGCGCTCGACCACCGTCCAGTCGGCCTCGGTGCGCAGGGCGTCCTCGGTGTGACCGTAGGCGATCGCGGCGATCGAGGAGGTGAGCACCACGCGGCGGACGGTGCCCGCGGCGGCGCAGGCGCGCAGCACCCGCAGAGTCCCTTCGACCGCGGTGTCGACGAGTTCGCGCTCGTCGTCGGGCGGCGTGGCGGGGAACGGAGAGGCGACGTGCAATACGCCGACGCTGCCCGCCACGGCGGCCGCCCAGCCTTCGTCGCCGTTCAGATCGGCTTGCGCGAACTCCAGTTCGCCGCCGGTGCGGCGGGCCAGTTCCACCAGGTGCGCTCGTTTGCCGGCGCCGGCGAGGTCGCGGATCGTCGCGCGCACGGCGTAACCGTGTTCCAGCAAATCGGCGATGACGTGGCCTGCGACGAATCCTGTTGCGCCGGTGACCGTTACCCGTGTGCTCATGTGCTCATCCCTCTCCTCGAGTGATACCGCGGCCGCCATCTGAGCGCCGCTCAGATAATCTAAGCACCGCATAGTTAGGTTGTCCAGGACGCGTCGCATACGCTCGGATGGTGACGCGGACCAGTTACCATCACGGCGCCTTGCGCGACGCGCTGCTGGCCGCCTGCCTGCGATTGATCGAGACGGAAGGACTCGCGGCGGTCAGCCTGCGCCGCGTGGCGCGCGAGGCAGGGGTGAGCACGGCGGCGCCGTACCACCACTTCCCCGACCGGGCCGCCCTGCTCGCGACGCTGTCCACCCAGGGCTTCCAGTTACTCGGAACGCGACTGGCGGCGGCCCGCGCCGAGGCCGAAACGCCGATGGCCGCCCTGACCGCGCTGGCGAACGCCTACGTGCGGTTCTCCCGCGAGCACCCGGCGTACTTCCGCTTGATGTTCCGGCCCGAACTCTCCCAGCCCGACAAGCATCCCGACACCATGGCGGCGGGCGACGCGGCGTTCGGCGTCCTGGCCGACGCGATCGCGGAGTGTGTCCGCGCGGGAGCGCTGCCCGCCGACAAGGCCGACACGTTGGCGGTCATGTTCTGGGGGCTCGGCCACGGGCTGGCCTCGCTGTGGCTGGACGGCCAACTGGAGAAACGCGCGGGCCAGTTCGGCACGAACGCCGCGGCGTTGGTGGACGATGTCATGCGAACCTTCGCAGCTCTGATCGAGCCGAGCACGACGCCGCTGACCTAGAGTAGACGCCAGGCATTTGCTGTCCGATGCTTCCCACCGATCCGAGAGGACGACACGGATGACCGCGCAGCTGGATCCGACGGTGCAGGAGTTCGTCGACGCGCTCAACGCCAACGATCAGGACCGGTTCTACGCGGTGCTCACCGACGATGCCACCATGTCCGACGACGGTGTGGAGCGCGACCTCGCGCAGTGGACCGGAGCGGAGATCTTCGACAGCAACGCCCGCATGCGGGTCGAGTCCATCGGCGACAACGGCACCGAACTGGTTGCCGACTACACCAATTCGCGGTGGGGCTCGATGCGGACCACCTGGCGATTCGTCCTGCGCGACGGCAAGGTGAGCCGTTTCGAGACCGGACAGGCGTGAATACCCTTGCCAGGCACCCACCGACATTGACATTCTGACCTTCGTGTTCGTCGCGCCGCGTTACGGTACCGGTTCCCTGGCCGATGTGTTCCCCTCCGTCCTCGCCGGTCTGGGCGTGCCGGACGAGGAAGACCGCCTAGGGCTGGGTCTGAATGCCGACCGGGTCTGCGTCCTGCTGGTGGACGGGCTCGGCTACCGGGATCTCGTCGCCAATCCCACTGCGGCGCCGTTCCTGTCCGGCCTCGCGCCGGTCCGGCTCACGGCCGGTTTCCCCACGACGACGGCCACCAGCCTCGCCTCGCTCGGGGTGGGCGTTCCGCCGGGCGAGCACGGGATCGTGGGCTATCTGTTCCACCTCCCCGGCTACGACCGGCTGTTCACCCCGCTGTCCTGGCGGCTGCACGGCGTGCCGAAGTCCGATCTGCGCAAGGAATTGATCCCGGCGGAGTTCCAGCCCCGCACAACCGTTTTCCAGCGCGCCGTCGCCGACGGCATCGCCGTCGCACAGGTGTCGCCGCGCGATCAGGCCGGATCGGGACTGACCGAGGCGGTGCTGCGCGGTTGCCGGTTCCTCCCCCAGCTGTCGTTCGGCGATCTCGTCGCCGGTGTGAGCGAGGCATTACGGGCCGGGCCGCGCTCACTGGTCTACACCTACCACGGCGATCTCGACCTGACCGGACACGTGCGCGGCCCGTCGTCGCGGGCGTGGGAATTGGAACTGGCCAACACCGACCGGCTCGCCGCCGCGCTCGCCGCTGAGCTGCCCCCGGGTGCGGCGCTGCTGGTCACCGCCGACCACGGCATGGTGCAGATGGACGACAGCATCGATTTCGACACCACACCCGTCCTGCAAGAAGGCGTCCGGGCGCTCGGCGGGGAAGCGCGGGCCCGGCACGTCTACACCGTGCCGGGCGCCGAATCCGACGTCGCGGCGGCCTGGCAGGCCGCACTCGGCCCTGACTTCGAGGTGCTCGACAAGGAGGAGACCGTGGCCCGAGGCTGGTTCGGCCCCACCGTCGACCCCGCGATCGCCCAGCGCATCGGCGATCTGGTCGTGCTCGCGCGAGGGCGGCGTGGTGTCATCCGCAGCGGCGTCGAACCATTGCAGTCGTCGCTGGTCGGGCAGCACGGTTCGCTCACTCCGGCGGAAGTGGAGGTGCCGCTGTGCGTCTTCCGTGCCTAGCGCCCGTCTTCGGTGAACAGCGCTCTAGTCTGGAGTCCGATCGCGGCGGGTGTCGCCGCCGACCCTTCAGGAGGAGCCCATGAACGCCACGCTGTCACGGACCGGTCGGACCGGCCTCGGGTTCGCGATGGTCGCCATGGCCCTCACCGGCTGCACCGACATCGAACGCGCCCTCAACCGCGGTGGCGACACCCCGTGCAGCGAGTACGTCAAGCAGGATCAGGACACCAAGCGCACGACGATCACCAAGTTCGTCAAGCAGCAGAGCCAGGACGACCGCGAGCCCGCGGGGACCGTGGTGGACGCGACGATGGTGTCGGTCGACCTGCTGTGCGGCGCCCAGGCCAACACCGACACCCCCATCAAGAACGCCGACGTGGCCGGGATCTTCATCCGGAAGTGACCGCTCAGCGCGGCGGATGGGCGGCCAGCCAGTCCGCCGCGCGCTTGCGTGAGGCCCGCGACAGCCAGGCGTCCTGGATGACCTCGGTGAGTTCTCGACGGCTCAGTTCGCCGAGGCGGGCGGCACGCACCAGCACCGAGGGATGGCCGTCGAAATGCCCCGTGGTGAAGAACGGCGAGCCGGGGTCCTGCACCAGCGCCTGTTTGTCGGACTCCGACGGCACCCAGATCACGATCACATCGGCGTAGCGCTCGCCGGTCACCGGGTCCACGGCGTCCGGACGGGGAGTGCGGAAGAACACGAACGACTTGCCCCCGACCTGATAGACCGGGTTACCGCGCGGTCCGTCGGCGCGTGTGACATGGGGCATGCCCGAGGCCACCTCGTGCACATCGGCGAGCCGTGCCCGCTCGAAACCGGTCGCCATGCCAGCAGCCTAGGGCGTCGCGGCCCACTTCGCTCGAAAGCGCGGGCGACCGGCCGGTAGGGCTGCGGGCGCTCGCCACGCCGGTCGGCGTACGCCAGAATGAGAGGGAGAATTCGAGCTCACACGACGACGGGTCTTCCACGTGGCACAGTTCCGCGCCCTCACACAGCAGCGGGTCGAACTGGAAAGAGAATGGGAGCGTTGGGCGACGGCTCCGCGGGCGGTACCCCGCCCCCGGAACACCGTCCTGCGCAACGACGTAGCACAATCCTGGCGGCGCTCGCTGCACACCGTCGATCCCGGTCGCACGATCGCGCCGGGTGTGGACGACATCGGTGATCGCTGGGCCGCGTCGCCACTGCGCGAACCGGTGACGGCACTGGCGGGTGAACTGCGCGCCATCACCGAGGATTCCGGGTATCTGGCGGTGGTCACCGACAGCGCGGGCACCGTGTTGTGGTCCTGCGGTGACCGCACGCTGCGCAGGCAGGCCGAGCAGGTCAACCTCGCGCCGGGCGGATGCTGGGACGAAAGCCATATGGGCACCACCGGCTTGGCGCTCGCGCTGCACACCGACCGCCCCGCCTCGGTGTTCTCCGCCGAGCACCTGATCGCCGCACTGCACGGCTGGGTTTGCTATTCCGCGCCGATCCACGGACCCGACGGCAGGCAGGTCGGCGCGCTGGATCTGTCGAGTTCCTGGGACCGCTCGCATCCCGCGGTGCTCACCTCGGTGCGAGCGCTGGTGACGGCCGTGGAGACGATGCTGCGCACCGCCGAGCCCGCGCCCGAGCCGGGGATCCGGCTGGAGTGCCTGGGCGCCGCACGGCTGGTACGCGACGGGCTGCCGCTGCCGCTGCCGCCTCGCCAGCTGGAGATCCTCGCCCTGCTGGCGATGCAGCCGGACGGCTTCACCCCGGAGCAATTGCACGCCGCCCTGTACGGCGATCGGTCGGTGTCCAGCAGCACGCTCAAAGCCGATGTCTCGCATCTGCGCCGCGCGATCGGCGGTGCGATCAGCAACCGCCGTTACGCGCTGACCGGTCCGGTGTCCTGCGACGCCGTCGACCTGTTCGCCGCCATCACCGCTGGTGACACCACCTCGGCGGTGTGGCTGTACCGGGGGCCGCTGCTGCCCGGGTCGGAGGCGCCCGGCGTGCTGCAGTGGCGCGACTACCTCGATGTCGGCGTGCGGACCGCCGTGCTCGCCGGTGACCGAGCCGAGCACGCGGTGGCCTTCGGCGAACGCGCGCCCCGTGATGTCGCGGTACACGAGCACGCGCTGCGATTGCTCCCGCCCGGCGACGTGCGCCGCGCGGTGGTCGCGGCTCGGCTGCATACGGCGTTGCGCGACTGACGCTTTCACACCAACCTCGCACCAACCTCCGCGGACCATAGTGAATCGGTCCGAGATATCTGCGAGGAATCATGAGCTACACCAGACCGGGGGCGGGACTGCGGCATCGCCGACTACCCGACGCAGCCCGGCCGCGTCCGCCACGCCGGTCGAACGGCATGGGGACGCATCGAACGCACCGGGTGGACATCACCGACCGCGCCAGGGCGGTCTTGCGCAGCGTGATCGATCAGCACGGAGCCGTGCTGCTGCACCAGTCCGCCGGACACCGCGACAGCGACTCGCCACGGTGCCTGCCCATCCGGGAGTCCAGGATCGACCGCGCCGACGTCCTGCTGGGAAATCTGCCCTGGCACACCGAAGTGTGGATCAGCGGCGAGCAGTACGAGCACTGGAAGCACACCCACCTCACCGTGGATGTGGCCGAAGCACCCGGCGGCCGTGCTTCCGACGCGCTCGAGGACACACGTTTCGTCATCAGATCACGGCTGCTCACCGACGAGGAAGCAGCGGCGCTGGCGGCCGGAGGGCCGCCGCGCACCGGAGCCGACCGGTTGGCGTGACCCTGCACGAACCGGCGGGTCGTCCGCCCGGGTGGGCACGACCACCCGGGCGGACTTCGTGTGTCAACGCCCGGGCAGGAAACGCAGGCTGCGCGCAACGGTCATCAGGAACGGCTGCCACTTGTCCTTCGGGAACAGCTTCGGCGCATCGAGATTCATGAAGCGGGTAACCACGATCGACTGCGGTTCGGTGAACTCGAGCAGGCCGTCGGGCCCGTGGCGACGCCCCACACCGGAGATGCCCATTCCGCCCATCGGGGCGCCGGTGGTGCCCCACGCCGGCGCGTAGCCCTCGTCCACACAGACCGTGCCCGCGTGCAGCCGCGCCGCGATCCGCTCGCCTTCGGACTTGCTCGCCGCCCACACCGAAGCGTTGAGGCCGTAGTCGGTGTCGTTGGCCAGGCGCACCGCCTCCTCGACACTGTCGACCGGATAGATCGACACCAGCGGGCCGAAGGTCTCGTTGCGACCGCATTCCATCTCGTCGGTCACGTCGCCGAGCACGGTCGGCTCGAAGAACAGCGGACCCAGGTCCGGGCGGGCCTTGCCGCCGGTGAGCACCTTCGCCCCCTTCGAGGTGGCGTCCGCGACGTGCTTGGACACCGTTTCCAGTTGCGCTTCGGAGATAAGGCTGCCGATGTCGGCCGAATAGTCGTAGGCGGCGCCGAGTTTCGCGGCGTGTACGGCGGCGACGAATTTCTCGGTGAACGCGGCGGCGACCTGCCGCTGGACATAGAGCCGCTCGATGGAGATGCACAGCTGCCCGGCATTGGAGAAACAGGCGCGCACGGCCGCCTTGGCGGCCTTGTCCAGGTCGGCGCCCGCGGCGACGATCATCGGGTTCTTGCCGCCGAGTTCGGCGGAGAAGCCGATCAGCCTGCGGCCGCACTGTTCGGCCAGGGTGCGGCCGGTCGCCGAGGAACCGGTGAACATCAGGTAGTCGCAGTCCTCGACGATCGCGGTGCCGACCACGCCGCCCGGCCCGGGGACGACCGCGAGCAGCTCGCGCGGCAGGCCTGCTCGGTAGAGCAGCTCGGCGCCGGCCAGCGTGGAGAACGGGGTCTGGCTGTCGGGCTTGACCACCACGGCGTTGCCTGCGATGAGCGCCGGAATGGAATCGCCGATCGACAGCAGCAGCGGGTAGTTCCACGGGGCGATGACGCCGACCACACCTTTGGGCTGATACCGGACCGAGGCGCGGTTGAGCACGGGGAAGGCGCCCGCCACCCGGTGGGTGTCCAGCACGCTCGGGGCGATCTTGGCGAAATAGCGGGCCGCGAACATCAGGCCCATGATCTCCTCCTGGGCCGCCCAGCGGGCTTTGCCGGTCTCGGCCTGCACCACGTCCATCAGGAATTCGCGGTGCTCCACCACCAGAGCGCGGTAACGGTCCAGCACGGCGGCGCGTTCGGCGACCGGACGGGCCGCCCAGCGCTGCTGCGCGGCCCTGGCTTTGTCGAAGGCGGCGGTGACGTCGGCCGGCGTGCCGACCGGCACGCTGCCCAGGGGCTTTCCGGTGAACGTCTCGGCGATCGTCCTGCGCGGACGGTCCGCGGGCGCCTCGATCGCGGCCAGCGCGCTGAGGCGGTCGAATACATCGGCTTCCGGCGCGGGCATCGTTGCCTCCTACTTGTGGGTAACTTTGAGATACACACAATCTACGCCCGATATCGCCCGTCATGAACCCACTGTGGACGGATTGCGCAGCACGCCGTCCGTGGCCGCCTCGGCGTCGAATACCTCTTGGTTCGGGCGTGGCCGGGTGACGATCCCCGGTAGCTCACAGTTTTCCCGGTCGAGTCAAATCGAGTCCCACTCACCGGGACCGGCTGTCCGTATCGCCGGGTCGTGGTTTACGTTATGCCGATGTTCAGAGCGAGGCTCGGGGTCCGCACCCGGATTCTGGCTATCGCGCTCATTCCGAGTCTGACTCTGCTGTTGGCAGGCATGGGCGCCGCCGGCTACCTGGTAGCCGAAGGAACCAAGGCGAAGGACTGGGCCGCGGCGAGCCAGAAGGCCATCGCGGTGACCAGCGAGGTCATGGACGCGATCGAGCAGGAACGCTACCTCACCCTCGCCCAGCTGTCCGGCGACGACACTCTCACGTCCGCGCTCGGCCCCGCGCGCATGCGCGTGGACGCGTCGGTGCGAAACCTGCTCGCGACCTCCGCGAACCTGCGCGACGTCGACGACACGAAGATCACCGAGAAGGACGCCGACCTCGTCATGCTGACGCAGAGCCTGACGACGGTGCGCTCCGCCGCCGACGCGGGCGCACTGCCGATTCCGGACGCGTACATGTTCTACAACCGGTTGCTCGATCCGATCTCCGCAGGCGCCCAGTCCACCGTGCGGACCGCGCCGGAGAGCGAGATCGCCGTGGGCACCGTGGCAGGCATCCGCTTGTTCTACGTGAGCGAGGCGATGTCACGCAGCAACGCCCTCGGCGCGGTCTACCTCCACGGCACCACTCCCCCGCCCATCCCGCTCGATGAGTACATCCGCCAGACCGGCTTCTACCACACCGAAATCGCCATGCTCATCACCGAATTGGACGGCCCGATCAAGGCCCGCCTGCAGGCGCTGTCCACCGGTACGGCGTGGCAACAACTGACCGCGATGGAGAATGCCATCATCCAGCGCGTCAGCGCCGCGGCGGCTTCCGCCACCACATCGCCCCCTGCGGCGAGCGCGAGCACCGGCACACGGCAATCGAACTTGCCTCCGCTTCCGCTGAGCACCGACGAATGGCACCGCGCGGCAGCCGAGGTCGGCCACGGGCTGCTCGACGCATGGTCGGAGTACAACCGGGATGTCCAGGAGGCCGCCGAAGACAAGGCCGCCGCCGCGGCGACCAGATCCGCCGTGACGGGTGGCGGCATGCTCGTGATCGGCGTTCTGGTGCTCGTCATCGCGGTTGCCTTGGCCAACCGCGTCATTCGCAGGCTGAAGCGGCTGCGGGGAGAAACGCTCGCGCTGGCCGACGAGCGGCTGCCCGACATGATGCGCAGGTTGCGCGACGGCGAAGCTGTCGATCCCGCCGCGGAGTCCCCGAACCTGGACTACGGCAGCGACGAGATCGGCCAAGTGGCCAAGGCGTTCCAGCACGCCCATTCCGCTGCCGTCTCCGCGGCGGTGGCCGAGGCTCGTACCCGCGAGGGCGTGAAGGCGGTATTCCTGAACATCGCGCACCGCAGCCAGATCGTGGTACACCGGCAGCTGGAGATACTCGACGAAGCCGAGCAGCGACAGGAAGACCCCGTCCTGCTCGACACCCTGTTCCGTCTCGACCACCTCGCGACCCGGGAGCGGCGCAACGCCGAGAACCTCACCATCCTCGGCGGCGGCAAGCCGGGCAGGCAGTGGCGCAACCCGGTCCCGCTGGTCGACCTGGTGCGCAGCGCCGTCGGTGAGACCCTCGACTACGCCCGGGTGCGGGTGACCCGGCTGCCCGAAGTCCACGTGCTCGGCGCCGTGGTCGCCGACCTCATCCACCTGCTCGCCGAACTGGTGGACAACGCCACCTCCTTCTCGCCGCCGCAGTCGCGTGTCGAGGTGACCGGCAATGTGGTGGGCAAAGGTGTCGTGGTCGAAATCGGCGACCAGGGCATGGGCATGTCCGAAGCCGACCTGGCCAAGATGAACGAGACGCTGCGCAATCCACCGGATTTCGGCGTGGCGACCCTGTCGGCCGACTCCCGGTTGGGATTGTTCGTGGTCGCGCAGCTGGCGGCGCGCCACGGTATCGCGGTGCGGCTGTCGGACTCCGATTACGGCGGCATCAAGGCCATCGTGCTCGTTCCCTCCGCCCTCATCGCGGCCGATTCGGGCGTGCCGCAGACACCGGCGGAGCTCACCGATCCCGGCAGTCGCCGCAAGCTCATCACCACGCCCGCGATCGCGACGGAGACGGCGAATTCCGCGCAGACCCCGTCGTCGTCGGTCGCGACGCTGCCGGTCGAATCCGCCGCGCCCCCGCGCTACGCCCCTCGCCCGTACACCGAGGCTCCGACGCAACCGGGTTCCGACGGTCGCCCGCCGTTGCCGCGGCGCCATCGACAGACCAATATCGCACCGCAATTGGCGCAGTCGGCCCAGGAGCAGCAAGGCGCCTCCGCGCAAGCTCCCCGCTCCGCCGAGCAGGCCCGTGATCTGATGTCCGCCATCGAGAACGGAACCAGGCAGGGCCGCCGCGCCACCATCCCCGACGAACAGGAAGGCTAGGGGTGTCCGCTTCTCCCGCAGGTGATCTCAATTGGCTGCTCGACGATCTCGTCGACCGGCTGGCCGGCGTGCGCCACGCGGTGGTGCTGTCCACCGACGGGCTACTACTCGGCCGCTCCAGCAGTATGAACCGCGAGGACGCCGAACACTTCGGCGCGATGTCCTCGGCGCTCTACGGGCTGGCGCGCAGCGCGGGCAACCGGTTCGACGGCGGCGGCGTCCGCCAGGCGGTCATCGAACTCGACCGCGCGGTGCTGTTCGTGACCTCGGCGGGCGACAACGCCTGCCTGGCACTGCAAGCCGCCGAGTCGGCCAATCTCGGCATGGTGGCCTACGAGATGAATCTGACGGTCCAGCGCGTCGGCAGCTATCTGTCCACGACCGCACGCCAAGACCTCGTCGGACATGTCGAGTAAGACCTGCCATGACCCATCCGCGTGAGCCCTGGTTCGACGAGGCGGCCGGCCCTCTGGTGCGTCCCTACGCGGTCACGCGCGGGCGCACCAGCGGCGCGGGGCCCGAACTGGATATGCTCACCACCGTGATCGCGGACTCCTCCGCGGCCACACTGCGACGCAGCGAACCCGAGTACGCCGATATCCTTCGCCTGTGCCGGGTTTCGCAGACCGTCGCAGAAGTCTCCGCACAGTTGCGTTTGCCGCTGGCGGTGACGAAGATCCTCGTCGGTGATCTGATCGGCGACGGGCAACTGATCTTCCGCGCTCCCGTTCCGACGGAGGCCGGACCCGATGACCTCAACATATTGCGAGCGGTACTGGATGGAATCCGAAAACTTTGACCCGAGCGGCACACCGCAACTGGCCGCGTCGGTCAAGATCCTCGTCGCCGGCGGGTTCGGCGTCGGCAAGACCACCATGGTCTCGGCGATCAGCGAAGTCGCGCCACTGCGCACCGAGGAACTGATCACCGAGGTGAGCACCGGAATCGACGATCTGTCCGGCGTCGAGCAGAAGTCCACGACCACGGTCGCGCTGGACTTCGGCAGGCTCACCATCGACCGCGACCTGGTGCTCTACCTGTTCGGTACACCGGGCCAGGACCGGTTCTGGTTCCTGTGGGACGAACTGGCGCGCGGCGCGCTCGGCGCCGTCGTCCTGGCCGATACCCGCAGGCTCGGCAACTCTTTCGCGTCCGTGGACTTCTTCGAGCGCCGCGGTCTGCCGTTCATGGTGGGCGTCAACTGCTTCGACGGCGCACCGCGCTACACCAACGACGAAGTACGCGACGCCCTCGACCTCGACTCGGCCACCCCCGTCATGCTCTGCGACGCGCGCGACCGAGGGTCGTGCAAGGATGTCCTGCTCACCCTCGTCGAACACCTCATCCAGCGGGCACAACGCGCACACGCCACCACCTGAGGGCGCGGCGGCTGCGCGGCGGTCGGGACCTGTGAACCCTCACACCTGCCGCAGCCAGGCCACGAAAAGCAGCGCGCCACCCGCGGCCAGCACTACCGCGGCCGGAGCAGGCCACCACGGCCCGTTCCGGCCGAGCAGGCCGCGGATGAGCCGCAATTGGAACGCGCCCAGCCCGGCGAGGACCAGCAGCCAGATCGGCAGCAGCCCGACGCCGAGCGCCGCGTGCACCGCCCATGCACCCGCCGAAGTGGGACCGCCCCAGGATCCTTCGAGATTGTCGCTCGCGACGACCGGAAACAAGATCCCGCGGAAGGCGGCGACGATCGCCAGGAAGGCCAGAAACCAAGCCGTCAGGCCGACCGTGCCACTGAGCACCGAGTGCGAGACCGACCGGGTGACGGAGAATTTGTGCGGCAGAACGGATTCACCGAGCAGTCGCCGCGGCACGCGCAGCCGGGTCGGAATTCGCCGCACCGCCAGCGGGAGCGCCCAGAGCGCGTAGGCGGCGTAACGCAGGAGTGCCCGAAACCACGACATACCGCCGACGGTAGCGCTGTTCGGCCCGCGATTCACCGTAGCAGGCCCGCGTGCACCAGATCGTCGAACAGCATCTGGTCGACCGGAGGGACGAGGGGGCGGTCGGCATAGGAGAACCACGCGACCTCTTCGATCTCGCTGCTCGCGGCGAGCGTTCCGCGGTAATCCGCGGTGTAGCAACTCATCCGCACCACCGCTCCGTCCGCCGGACCGTGCGGCGCCTCATAGATGCCGACGTGCGCGGCGGTCTCCGGCAGCAGCGCGACGGTGAGTTCTTCCTCGATCTCGCGCAGCAGCGTCTGCAGATCGGTCTCGGCGCCTTCGCGCTTGCCGCCCGGGATGTAGAAGACGTCCTTGCCGCGCGGTCTGGCGCACAGGATCCGTCCGTCCTCGATGCGCACCCATGCCACCGTGTCGATCAACTGCCGCACTCGCCCGTCCGCCACCGCCGCAGCCTATCGCCGCGCGACGACGAACGCGGAATGGGCAGCGCCCGCCTCACCCGGCCGGAATGAGGGATGGGTCCTTGGCGCCTGGGCCGAGAACGGGACGCAGGCCGCGCGGCGCGATGCGCTCACCGCACTCCGAGCACACCGGCTCGACGGTCGCGAGGTTCCCGCACGCGGCGTGCACGGTCTGCACCGGCGGGCCGTCCGGCGCGGCCCATTCGTCACCCCACTGCCGCATCGCGGTGACGACCAGCCACAACGAGCGGCCTTTCGTGGTGAGCCGGTAGTCGTAGCGAACCGGATTGTCCTGATAGGGCTCTCTGGTCAGCACGCCGTGCTCCATCAGATGCTCGAGACGCTGGGTGAGGACATTGCGGGCGATGCCGAGCCGGGCGTGGAAGTCGTCGAAGCGCGTCACGCCGAACAGGGCGTCGCGCACGATCAGCAGCGTCCACCATTCCCCCACCACCTCGAGGCACTGGGCCAGCGAGCAGTTCATGTCCTCGAAGCTCGTCCTGCGCATATCCGTCAGCATAGTCAGTTGCTTGACAGAACTCACTTATCTAGTGTGCGTTGCATGAAGCAACTCACTACGCGGACGCTCGCCGAGGAGTTCGCGCTCACCGACGCCGGCGCGGGCCGGTGGCAGGCGCGGGTCGACCGGTCCTGGCGCGGATGGACCGGACCGCACGGCGGCGTGATCGCGGCGCTGCTCATCGAGGTGGCTCGCGCGGCGGCTGCCGAACCGTTGCCGGTGCGGGCCGTAGACCTGCGGTTCCTGGGCCGCCCCACCGAGGATGTCCTGACCTTTCGCGCGACCGAGCACACGGTCGGTCGCAGCACAGTAGTGCTGGACGTGCACGCCGAGCAGGACGGCAGCCCGGTTGCGGCGGCGTCCGTCACGCTCGGTCGCACCGTGGACTCGAGCGTCCCGAACTACGCGGGCGCACCGGCACCGCGGGTGCCCGATGTCGATTCCTGCGCGCGGTTCGCCCTCCCGCCCGAACTCGTGCCCGCGGGCGCCCACTTCGACATCCGCCCCGCGGCGGGGCCGCTGCCGCTCACCGGGGCGGACGAACCGATGATGTGCGCCTGGATCGCACTCCGCCCCGAGCTGCCCGCGGACGCGGCGACCCTCGCCATCCTCGCCGACGCTCTGCCGCCCGCGATATTTCCCACGCTGCGCGCGCCCGTCGCGATCCCCACGGTGACGCTGTCGATGCACGTGCACGGCGCGCCCACCGGTGGCCTGCCGGTGCTGGTTCGCACAGTGAACGCCTCTACCGGCGGCGGCTGGTCGGTCGACGACACCTCGATCTGGGACCGGAGCGGCCTGCTGCTCGCCTCGGCCCGCCAGACCCGCCGCGTGCTCGGCTGAAACGGAGAAGATCATGCCATCCCCTGCCGCGGCGCCCAACCGGGCCGCCGCCGACTTCCGGGCCGTGCTCGCCGTCGTCTCGATCGGCGTGCTGCTGTCGAGCCTGGATCTGTTCATCGTCAACGTCGCCCTTCCGGACATGTCCGCCGATCTCGGCGGAGCGCGGATCTCCGGGCTGTCCTGGGTGCTCAACGCCTATGCGATCGTGTTCGCCGCACTGCTGGTCCCGGCAGGACGACTCGGCGACCGCCGCAGCATTCGAACCACCTTCCTGCTGGGGTTGGTGATATTCGTCGCCGGGTCGGCACTGTGCGCGACCGCCTGGGACGTCGGGTCGCTGGTGCTGTTCCGCGTCCTGCAGGCCGTCGGCGGCGCGCTGCTGACGCCCGCCTCACTCGGCTTGGTGCTCGCGGCCGCCCCGCCGCAGCGCCGCGCCGCAGCGGTGCGGCTGTGGGTCGCCTTCGGCGGCCTCGGGGCGGCACTCGGCCCGGTGCTGGGCGGGCTGCTCGTCGAATTCGGCTGGCGCTGGGTGTTTCTGGTCAACGTGCCGTTCGGCTTGATCGCGGTGGTCGTCGGCGTGCGGATGCTGCCCGATCCCGAAGGCGACGGCGGGCGGATGCCCGACCTGTTCGGCGCGGCGCTGTTGGTCGGCGCGATCGCCGGGCTGGTGCTCGGACTGGTGAAGGGTACGGACTGGGGTTGGTCGTCGGCGGGCGTGCTCACCGCGTTCGCCGTGGCGGCGCTGTTGACGGTGGCGTTCGTGGTCTCCTCGGCCAAGCACCACAGCCCGGTGGTGGATCCGGCCCTGCTGCGCGCACCCAACTTCGCCTGGATGACCGGCAACGCCGTCTTCTTCAACGTCGCCTTCGGCGCGATGCTGCTGTCGGTGGTGCTGTGGGCGCAGAACGTCTGGGGCTGGTCGGCGATACGCACCGGTCTGGCCGTCGCGCCCGGCCCGCTGATGGTGCCGGTGATCGCGATCCTGGCGGGGCGGCTGATCGGGCGGATCGGCGCCGGGCCGGTCATCGCGGCGGGCGGGATCGTCTTCGGTGCGGGCATGCTGTGGTGGGCGCGAGCGATCACCTTGACGCCGGACTACGTCGGCGGCTTGCTCGGCGGGATGGTGGTCAGCGGCATCGGTGTCGGCCTCACCCTGCCGACCGCCTTCGCGGCCGGCACCAGCGGACTGCCGCCACAGCGGTTCGCCACCGGGTCGGCCGTGCTGAGCATGGCGCGCCAGATCGGTCTCGCGGTCGGGGTCGCGGTGCTGGTCGCGGTGCTCGGCTCACCCGCCGATCCGGAAGCGACACTGGAGGCGTTCCGGCGCGGGTGGTACGTGACGGCCGCGGTCGCGGTCCTCGCCGGTGTGGTCGGCGTAGCCGCCCGCATGCCGAAACCCGCTACCGCGCAACCGGAATCGGCCACCGAGTCGGCCGTCGCCTGATCCGCCGGGTCTGCCTGAGGCGACGGCTCAGCGGCTGAGGCGCCGGAATCGCCGGTCCGCGAGCGGCAGGAAAACCGCGGTGCTGAGCAGCGGCCGCACCACGGCCATCGGCGACGAGTGCTGCTCCAGCCAGGAATCCCCGCCGCGGATCGGCGGACCGGACAGCTCGCGGGTTCGCGGCCACGGTCCACGCCGCGATGAAGCCCAGCCGGTCCGGTGGCCCCGCTGCATCGCTACCCGGCCCGCACCGTAAGGCTTTCGCGCCCTGCGGTCAGCGCCACGTGCGCGACAGCGGCGTCCAGCCCCCGCTTCGGCACCGGCGCATCGTCGAACATGGTGATCTCGACGGCGTCCTCGGTGAGTTCCCAAGTGCCCGCGATACGTCCGCCCACCACGACGATCGGTGAGATCCAGCCCGCGGTCCGGCTCACCTTCGCACGGTGGGCGGCGGGCAGCGCGACGGTGTCACCGGTGCCCGGTCCCAGCACGTACTGGTCGAAGGCGCCGAGCAGGTGCACCGTCGCGCTCGGCGCGGCGGCGGCCAGCGCGTCGACCTGATCGGTCGGCAGAAAGCCGCGGCGGCCCTCTACGTCGACTTCGGTGAGCAGGTCACCCAACTCGGCGAACCAGCGCCGCACCGTGGATTTGCGCAGACTGTTGCGGCTGAGCCAGGCGTCGAAGGTCTCCGGCGTCGCCGGGCCGTAGGCGCCGAGATAGCCGAGGATCGCCGCGGGCGCCGCGGCATCCGGCTCGGGCAGGCCGGGCCAGTCGCGCACCAGCTGGGCGGGACGGGCGAACGTCACCTTGGCGCCCCGCGACGGGCCGTGGCAGAGCACCCCTTGCCAGGCCAAAGGTTTGAGCAGCGCGCCCCAGCCGGAGCGCAATTCCTCACCGAGCCGGTGGAAACCCGGCTCGGACACCAGCGCCTCGACCAGTTCCTCGCGGGTGAGCACCGCGCCGTCGAGCACCTCGGCGACCGCCTCGGCCAGCGCGGCCACCTCCGCGGGCGAGGCGCCGAAGTTCTTCTGCCAGGCGGGCTTCTCCCAGGTGCGGGCCGAGCCGATGAGCGCAAGGCAGGCGGCGGCCAGATCCGGAGTGAGCGCGTGCAGGGTGCCGCGCATCGCCCAGGTCTTCATCAGCGTGCCGTCCCCGAGCGCGCGAACCAGCCCACCCGGTTCCGGTTTCGTACTGCGCAGCCCGACCGCCAGTTCCGCCGCGGAGGCGACCTGGGCCTGCACGCCGCACAAACGCCCGGCGATGGCTACCGCACCCTCGTCCGCACGGGACCGGACATACTGACGATCCAGCCGCCAGGCGAAGACCTGATCCCAGGTGGCCCGCACGCGCGCTCCTTCTCCCACACTCAGCTCAGCAGCGCGCCGACACCGGCTACCGTCGCGGCCGCCAGCGCCGACCCGGTCACAGTCATCGCGATCACCCCGAGCAGGGCGGTGCGGGTGGTCGCTCGCCGGATCGCGCCGACCGGGTCGGCCAGCCGCTCGGCGCGGGCCAGTACCGCCGTGCCCGCCGCGGCCAGCGCACCCGGGGGCGCGGGCTCGACGATGCCGACGATCGCCAGCAACCCGCCCAATAACGGCAGCGAACCGTGCTCGTCGGCGGCCTTGTCGTCGGCGCACATCTCCAGCAGCCGGGCGATCTCCGCGGCACCGACGGTGAACAAGCGCAGTCCCGGCAGCGTGGTGGCCACCGCGCGCAGCACCGCCGACAACGCCGCGTGCCTGCCGGACAGGTGCGCGCGCTCGTGCGCGAGCACCGCGGCCAGCTGGTCGTCGTCCAGCACGTCCAGCGCGGCGGTGGTGACCACGATGGTGTCGGGCCGTCCCGGCACGCAATACACCTGCCGCTCCGGCGAATCGAGCACGACCGCACCGATGCCCGGCACCGGCCTGCCGACCAGGCGGACGGCCCGGGCGTGGACGCTGGTGCGCCTGCGCATGTCCACCACGACACCCACCGCGCGCGCGATGAGCGCCACCGTGCCGGTGGCCACCAGCGCCGCCACGGCGAATGTGGCCGCCCGGGTGGCCGCCGCGCCGTGCACATGCATGGGCGTCCACAGGAACGACACGCAGGAGCGCAGCGCGTCCTTCGGATGTCCCCAGTAGGTGGCGAACTCGATGGTCACCACCGTCGCGGCGATCCCCCAAGCGCAGAGAGCGCCGACGATCGCGACGACCCAGGCGATCACGCCCAGCCGCGGCGCGATGCCGCGGTGGGTCAGACTGCGCAGCACGGGCGGACCGAAAGTCGCCACGACGCTGCCGTACAGCGTCAGAGCGAGGGCCAGGTTCACGGGACTTCTGGTGACTTGCGCGCCGCGAGTCTGCGCAGCGCGGCGCGCAACCCGGCCGACTCCTCGGCGCTGATCCGATCGACGAAATGACTGAGCACCAGATCGGAGCGTCCGCCGGAACCCAGCGCTTCGAGCATGAGCCGGGCGCTGTGCTCCTCCCTGGTGAGCGTCGGCCAATATCGATAGGCCTTACCGGCGCGTTCGCGGGCCAGCCAGCCCTTGCGATGCAGGTTGTCCATGGTCGACATCACCGTCGTATAGGCGATGTCGCGCCGAGCCGACAGGTCGTCGAAGATCTCGCGCACCGTTGTGTCCTCTGCGTCCTGATCCCAGATGCGGTCCATGATCACCGCCTCCAGATCCCCGAATCCACGCACCGTACCGACTCCCTCATCCGAGCTGTGCCCCGTCGTGGGAACAGGGTACCGGTTACGGCCGGTTACTACGGAGGCAACCAGTAGATCCGTCCGCGCCGATCAGGGCTACCGGATGCCTCGCACGACTGGGGCCGCGCCCTCACGCCGGGTCGCGCGGCGTCCGATCGAGCATGGCGAGGTAGGTGTCGAGCTGGGCCGCGCCGGCGAGAAGATTGCGACTGCGCATCGTCAACCGGTCCTGCCAGGAGTCGAGGAAAGCACTCGACGCGTCCGCCCCGCCCGCCGCGCGCAGCGACTCGACGAACCGCGCGACCTGGGACAGCCGGTAGCCGCCCCGGCGCAGCTGTCGTGCGATCTCGGCGTCGCGTACGCAGTCCGGTCCGTAGTGGCGGTAACCCGTCGCCCGGTCACGGTCGGGGCGCAGGATGCCATGGGACTCCCACATGCGCAGTGTCGCCGCGTGCACGCCGAGCCGGCGCGCCAGTTCGCCGACGGTCAGCGGTCGGCCGTGGACAGGGGTAGGCCTCGTGCGGGCCAGGCCGCCCAGGGCCGTCGCGACCTCGGTGCGGGTGTCGCGTTCGGTGAGCAGCGCGACGTGCGCGGTGTCGATGAGCCGGAAGGCGGACTCGGAGTCGCCGCTGTTGGTCGCGCGCAGGATGTCCGTCGCCTGCCGGTGCCCGTGGCCTGCGCGCAATGCGAGGAAGGCGCGCAGCGCCTGCGCGTGCAGGGCCGTATAGCGCCGGTACCCGGCCTCGGTGCGCTCGGTGGGCGGAAGGATGCCCGCGTCGTCGTAGTTGCGGATCGCCTGTGCGGACAAACCGTGTTCCCGGGCGAGGTCGATCGGCCGCAGCTCACACCTCCGATTGAGGCTTTGATCTCCGAATACCAGGGATCAGTCACAAAAGTTTCACTCGAATGTTCAACGATACTGTCGAGGGCAGTTCCTTCTGGAAAGGGGTGCTCATGTCCACTGCCGCAGCACTGCGTGCCGCCGGCCGCCAACTCGACGACCCGGCAAGCCTGGGCCGTGCCCTCGACGAACTGCTCGGCGCGCGGACCGAGCCGACGGCCCTGCTGGCCCTCGGCGAGCCGACGCACGGGGTCGAGGCGTTCCCGTTGTTACGCAACGAGATCCTCTGTCACCTCGTCGAACGGGGGTACCGGTCGATCGTGCTGGAGACCGATGTCTTCGCCGCGTCCGTTGTCGACGACTACGTGGCGGGGGCCACCGCGGACCTCGACACGGTGCTCGCGACGGGGTTCAGCCACGGGTTCGGCGCGGTGCCGGGCAACCGCGAACTCGTCGAATGGCTCCGCACGCACAACGCCACCCGGTCGCCGTCGGACCGGGTTCGCTTCCACGGCTTCGACGCTCCGGTGGAGCACTCCGGCGCCCCGAGTCCGCGACGCGCACTGTCCTCGGTCACCGACTATCTGCCCGCGGCGCTGCGGCCCGGATCGGTCCGCGACCTCGACGCACTGCTCGGCGAGGACGCGGACTGGACGAACCAGGCGGCCATGTTCGACCCGGCTGCGTCCATCGGCGACTCGGACCGCGCTCGTGCCCTGCGCGTCGTCGCGGACGATCTCGCCTGCGCCCTGCATCGCGCGGCACCCGGCCTGCGTCGCGCCGACCCGACCGGCTACGACCACGCCGTCGCGCACGCGCGCACCGCCCAGGGCCTGCTGCGCTACCACGCGGCCATGGCCGGTTCCGCACCCGATCGCATCGCGACCCTGCTCAGCGTGCGCGCCGAGATGATGGCCGAGAACCTGCTCGCGATCGTCGCGCAGGAGCGGCGACGCGGACCGAGCCTGGTGTTCGCGCACAACGCGCACTTGCAGCGCGCGCAGTCCCACACGCCGATCGGCCGGGACGAGGCGAACTGGGGCAGCGCCGGCGCGCTCATCGAACTCACCCTCGGCGAGCGCTACGTATTCGTGGCAACCGACGCCAGTCCTGACAGTGAGCCGGGCACCCTCCAGCGCGTGTTGGCCGAGGCGACCTCCCGCCGTGCCCTGTTCCCGGCCCAGGCCCTGCGCGGCGCGCTCGCTCCGTCGATCGGCACGAGCGCACCTTTCGTGCCCGGCCACATCCCGCTCACCCCGGCGGACCTGGACGGCGCCGATGCGGTCATCTTCGTCGCCGACACCGACGGAAAGCGGCATCAGTACTGGTAGCTTCGGCCCCGCCGCTGATCCCCGCGCACGGGCGCCTCGGCGGGCACTCCGAGCAACCCAGGGAGTTCGACACACCCGACGGAGGCTTATGCGAACATATGTTCGTGTCCGATGCGTCCGTCCCCCGCAGGCCCCGGATACTCGCGCGGCCGGAGGCATCGATCCTGCATGCCGACCTCGACTCGTTCTATGCCTCGGTCGAGCAGCGTGACGACCCGCGGCTGCGCGGCAAGCCGGTGATCGTCGGCGGCGGCGTCGTCCTGGCGGCGAGCTACGAGGCGAAGGCGTTCGGGGTGCGCACCCCGATGAACGGCGGGCAGGCGCGCCGGTTGTGCCCGCACGCGATCGTGGTGCCGCCGCGGATGTCGGCCTACGCCGAGGCGAGCAAGGCCGTCTTCGAGATCTTCCGCGACACCACGCCCGTAGTGGAGGGCATCTCCATCGACGAGGCCTTTCTCGACGTCGGCGGGCTGCGCCGGATCGCGGGCGACCCGGTCGCCATCGCGACGCGGCTGCGCGCGCGAGTCCGCGACCGGGTCGGCTTGCCCATCTCGGTGGGCATCGCCCGCACCAAGTTCCTCGCCAAGGTGGCCAGCGCCGTCGCCAAGCCCGACGGGTTGCGGCTGGTCCCGCCGGACGGTGAACTGGAGTTCCTGCATCCGCTGCCGGTGGAGAGACTCTGGGGTGTCGGCGACGTCACCGCGCGCACGTTGCACGCGCATGGCATCACCCGCGTCGGGCAGCTGGCCGAACTCGGCGAGCGTCCGCTGCGGGCGATACTCGGTCCCGCCGCCGCCCGCCACCTCTATGCCCTGTCCTGGGCGCGGGATCCGCGTCGCGTCGAGACCGGCAGGCGGCGGCGTTCGATCGGCGCCCAGCGCGCCCTCGGGCGCAAGCGCCGTCCTCCCGACGAGATCGAGGCCTACCTGCACGGGCTCACCGATCGGCTGGGCAGGCGGCTGCGCGCCGCCGACCGGGTGTGCCGAACGGTCGTGCTGCGGCTGCGTTTCGACGATTTCACCCGGGCCACCCGCTCGCACACCCTCGCCCAGGCCACCGACCACACCGAGACGATCCTGTTCGCGGCCCGCGCTCTGCTCACCGGCGCGATGCCGCTCATCCAGGAACGGGGCCTCACCCTGATCGGCCTGGCGCTGACCAATCTCGACGACGCCGACACCGTCCAGCTCTCGCTGCCCTTCGAGGCGCGCGCCACCGGCGCCCTCGACGCGACCCTCGACGACTTACGCAAGCGTTTCGGCTCCGCCGCCGTCACCCGCGCGACCCTCCTGCACCGGGGCGAGGGCCTCTCGGTCCCGCTCCTCCCCGACTGACGCCGACGGCGCTCGCGGTACCGGGCAGCGGCCGCGCCATCCCTCAGTACGACCGTTTCGGCCGCTTGTCCATCAACCGCAGGATCAGCGGCGTGAAGATCAGCTGCATGGCCAGCTCCATCTTGCCGCCGGGTACAACGATGCAGTTCGACCGCGACATGAACGAGTCGTGCAGCATCGACAGCAGATAGGGGAAGTCGATCACCTTCGGGTCGGCGAACCGGATCACCACGAAACTCTCGTCCGCCGTCGGAATGGTGCGCGCGATGAACGGATTGGACGTGTCCACCGTCGGCACGCGCTGGAAGTTGACGTAGGTGCGGGAGAATTGCGGGCAGATGTAGGTGACGTAGTCCGGCATCCGCCGCAGGATCGTGTCGATCACGGCCTCGCTGGAGTAGCCGCGCTCGGTCTTGTCCCGGATCACCTTCTGAATCCACTCCAGATTGATGATCGGCACGACGCCGACCAGCAGATCGGTGTACCGGGCCACATCGACCGTGGAGGTGACCGCCGCACCGTGCAGGCCCTCGTAGAACAGCAGATCGCTGCCCGGCGGCAATTCCTCCCACGGCGTGAAGGTTCCCGGTGACTGTCCGTAGGGCTTGGCCTCGGTCTCGTCGTGCAGGTATCGGCGCACGGTCCCGACGCCGGTCTCGCCGTAGTCGCGGAACAGCGTCTCCAGTTCTTTCAGCAGGTTGGCTTCCTCACCGAAATGCGAGAAACGCAGATTGCGGGTCTGCTCGGCCTCGGCCATGGCCAGTTTCATCTCGTTGCGGTCGTAGCGGTGGAACGCGTCGCCCTCGACAACGGCCGCGGTGACTCCCTCGCGGCGGAAGATCTCCTGGAAGGTCCGGGTCACGCTGGAGGTGCCCGCCCCGGAGGATCCGGTGATCGCGACGACCGGGTGCTTGACCGACATGGTTCTCCTCTTCAGCGCTGGGCCGGACGAAACAGCGACCGCCTGCCGAACAGCGAACTGTCGAAGCTGGGCCCCTCGTCGGGTTCACGGTGATACCGCTCGATGCGCTCCACTTCGTTGCGGGAGCCGAAGATCAGCGGCACCCGCTGGTGGACATCCCCGGGCAGCACTTCCAGCACCCGCTCGCTGCCGGTGGTCGCCGCGCCGCCGGCCTGCTCGACGATGAACGCGATCGGGTTGGCGCCGTAGAGCAACGCCACCCGCCCCGGACGCGCGGGCGGGCGGGTGTCGCGCGGATACAGGTACACCCCGCCCCGCGTGAGGATGTGGAAGGTGTCGGCGACCAGCGATGCCACCCAGCGCATGTTGAAATCCCGCTCGCGTGGCCCGTCCACGCCGTCCAGGCACTCGTGCACGTAGCGGCGCACGGGTCGCTCCCAGAAGCGCTCGTTGGCCGCGTTGATCGCGAAACCGGAGGTGTCCTCGGGAATGCGCATCCGCGGGTGGGTCAGCACGAACGCGCCGATCTCCCGGTCCAGGGTGAACCCGTCCACGCCGCTGCCGGTGGTCAGCACCAGCATGGTCGCGGGCCCGTACAGCGTGAACCCCGCGCACACCTGCTCGACACCGGACTGCAGGAAGTCATCCGCGGCCGGACCCTCCTGCGACCCGGTGTCCCGCACGGGCGCGCGCAGCACGCTGAAGATCGTGCCCACCGGAAGGTTCACGTCGATGTTCGACGAACCGTCCAGGGGATCGAACGCGAGCAGGTATTTCCCGCGCCGATGTGTGGCGGGCACCGGATGGATCTCGCTGATCTGTTCGGAGAGCAACGCCGAAAGATGGCCGGTCCACTGGGTTTCGGCGACCATGATGTCGTTGGCGATCACGTCCGGTTCGCGGTGCACCGTCGGCGGGGGGTTGTCCGGCCCCGAGGGGCCGAGCGATCCGACGATCGCGCCGCGGGTGACCTGATTGGCGACGATCTTCGTCGCGGTCGCGATCACGTTCACCAGGGCGGAGAACTCACCGGACGAGCCGGGATGCCGATGCTCCTGCTCGATGGTGTAGCGGGTGAGGGTCTTCAGTCCTTCTGGCATAGCGCCTCGATCTCGTCACCGGGGGGCTCGTGCGGCGGGCCCGGGGTCGGTGAACACGCTGCTGCCGTACACATCCTGATCGGTGAGCGTGATCAAATCGGTCTTGGTCAGTGGTCTGCGCAGCTCGACGAGCCGCTTGGCCTGCCGCAACCGGCAGCGGTCCAGCGCATTGCGAACGCTGCGCGCGTTGGAGAAGCGCGGACGGGCCATCCGGTGTTCCAGGTACTCCCCGAAAGCGCTGCGCGCCGCGTCGTCGAAATGGAAGTTCTCCGCGGCCACCATGAGTCCGGCGATGTCCAGCAGCTCGGCGTGGGTGTAGTCGGCGAACTCCAAGTGGTGGGCCACCCGCGAGGACAGGCCGGGGTTGGCCGAGAAGAAGCGATCCATCCGGTCCGGGTATCCCGCGAAGATCACCACCAGGCTGGCGCGCTCGTTCTCCATCTCCTGCAACAGGATCTCGATCACCTCCTGCCCGTAATCGCGTTCGTTCTCCGGCCGGAACAGGTAGTAGGCCTCGTCGATGAACAGCACGCCGCCCGCCGCCTTGGCCAGCGCCTCCTTCGTCTTGGGAGCGGTGTGCCCGATGAACTGGCCCACCAGGTCGTCACGAGTGACGGAGTGTACCTTGGGTTTGCGGATGTAGCCGAGCGCGTGCAGCATCTGCGCCATCCGCAATGCCACCGTGGTCTTGCCCGTGCCCGGCCCGCCGGTGAAGCTCATGTGCATGGTCGGCCGCGATGAAGTCAGCCCGAATCGTTGCCGCGCGCGGTCGATCAGCAGCAGCGCCGCGATCTCGCGCACCCGCCGCTTCACCGGGGCCAGGCCGATCAGTTCCGCGTCCAGTCTGCGCAGCGTCTCCTCGACGTCGTGGCCTGCGATGTCGGCCGACAGATCCAGCACCGCGTCCTCGCCCAGGATCTCCGGCGCCTCCGTTTCGGCGGGCGCCGTCCGCACCGCGCCGGGAACATCGGTCCCCGGCCGGTGCAGACGGAATCCCGAGCCGTTGGGCTCAGCCGCCATACCGGTCTCCCGGGCGGACGGTCGTGGCATACGAGTGCAGGCCGTAGGTCTGCCTGCGGTCCGGTCCCTCGGTGCGGGTCAGCACGAAGCCGGGCTCGTCGGGCGGCCGCTGCACCAGGAAACTCAGTGCTGTCGTCTGCCTGGTATAACGGGCGTCGTAGGCCAGCACCCGCACGTAGTGCCGCGGGAAAGTGGCTCGGCAGGCGTTGATCTCGGCCAGGACACCGTCGGGCTCGTCCAGGTCGAACAGCGGCAGTCCCCACATCTCCCAGTAGGCGTTGCGTGGATGCGGATCGTCGGTGTATTCGATGGATACCGGCCAGCTGTTGAGCAGCGCGTAGCGCACCTGGGCGGCGATCTGCTCATCGGTCAGCGGCGGCAGGTAGCAGAACGTTCCGTGCCGTAGATACATCGGTTGGTCCTTCCGGGATGGTCAGCGGCTGGCCGTCGGCACGGCGTCCGGCGCGTCGGTGGAGGTGTAATCGAAGGTGACATCGCCCCAGGTAGCGAGGGCGACGTCGAGCGGGCGGCAGATCTCGGCCGCCTTGCGCAACACCTCGGGGCCCTCCTTCAGCAGGTCACGGCCCTCGTTGCGGGCCTGCACGACCGCCTCCAGCGCGACCCGGTTCGCCTCCGCGCCCGCGGCGATGCCGAGCGGATGCCCGATCGTGCCACCGCCGAACTGCAACACCACGTCGTCGCCGAACAGGTCGAGCAACTGATGCATCTGCCCGGCATGGATACCGCCGGAGGCCACCGGCATCACGCCGGGCAGGCTCGCCCAGTACTGGTCGAAGAAGATCCCGTTGGCCGGCTCGGTCCGGATGTGGTTGTCCCGCAGAGTGTCGTAGAACCCTTTGGTCGTCGCGGGATCGCCCTCCAGCTTGCCTACCACGGTGCCCGCGTGCAGATGATCGACGCCGATCAGCCTGCACCACTTGGCCAGCACCCGGAAACTGACACCGTGCGTCTTCTGCCGGGTGTAGGTGGAATGCCCGGCGCGATGCAGATGCAGCAGCACCCCGTTGCGGCGCGCCCAGTGCGACATCGACTGCATCGCGGTGAATCCGACGGTGAGGTCCATCATGATGACGACGCTGCCGAGTTCCTTGGCGAACTCCGCGCGCTCGTACATCTGCTCCATCGACGCCGCGGTCACATTGAGGTAGTGGCCTTTGATCTCGCCGGTCTCGGCCATCGCGCGGTTGACGCCCTCCATCGCGAACAGGTATCGGTCGCGCCAGCGCATGAACGGCTGGGAGTTGATGTTCTCGTCGTCCTTGGTGAAATCCAGGCCGCCTTTGCACGCCTCGTAGATCACCCGGCCGTAATTGCGCGCCGATAGCCCGAGTTTCGGTTTCACCGTCGCACCGAGCAGGGGCCTACCGTATTTGTTGAGATATTCGCGTTCCATCACCGTGCCGTGCGGCGGCCCCTGGAACGTCTTCACGTATGCCACCGGAATGCGCATGTCTTCCAGCCGCAGCGCCAGCAGCGGCTTGAAACCGAACACGTTGCCGATGATCGACGAGGTCAGGTTGGTGATCGATCCCTCCTCGAACAGGTCGAGATCGTAGGCGATGTAGGCGAAGTACTCGCCCGGCCGACCCGGGACCTCGTCGATGCGGTAGCACTTCGCCTGATAGCGCGAGTGCGCGGTGAGCCGGTCGGTCCACACCACAGTCCAAGTGGCCGTGGAGGATTCACCCGCCACCGCGGCGGCCGCCTCGATCGGATCGACGCCGTGCTGCGGGGTCACCCGGAACACGGCTAGCACGTCGGTCTCCGTCGGCTGGTAGTCGGGCGCGTAATACCCCATCGAGGCGTAGGTTTGGACACCCGGATCCCAGCGGTCGCGTTCGATTTCTTCGGCCATCGTTCCTCCTGCTGTGCCACTGCGGGACACCCGCACCCGGGCGAACGGGCGTGCCTTGGGATTTCCAGGATGACTTGCCGGATACCGACAAACAATTTGATTGTTTCTCGCGATACTCAACGTTTTCGTCGAGTTTGTTACCGTCGTTCGATGGGTATGGTGAGCGCGGCACGGATGGAAACCTTCCTGGCCGTCGCCCGCCACGGCGGCATTCGCCGCGCCGCGGCGCAACTGCACATCACCGAAGCCGCCGTCTCCGCGGCCGTCGCGCATATCGAGAAACAGCTGGGGGCGAAGCTGATCGCGAAGTCCGGCCGCGGCATCACGCTCACCGAGGCAGGCCGCGTCTACGCCGAATACTGCCGCGGCATCCTCGGCCTGATGAAGGAGGCGCAGGCCGCGGTGCGCCGCGCCGAGACCGGGCGCCTGCGGATCGGCGTGGTCGCCACCGCGGGTGAATACGTTCTGCTGCGGCCGCTCGCGTCGTTCCGCCGCCGGTTCCCCGACATCGAACTGAGCCTGTCGGTGCATCCGCGCGACGCGCTGTTCCTCGAATTGCAGCATCACGAAACGGATCTCGTCATCGCGGGCCGCCCACCGCGCGACACCGGGCTGGTGGTGCGCGCCCGGCGGCCGAGCAGCCTGGTCGTGGTCGGCCTGCCGGAATTCGATCCGCTGCACGCCACCTGGCTGCTGCGCGGGCGTGGCTCCGGCACCCGCGAGGCCACCCTCGGCCTGCTCGACCAGCTGCGGATCGAACCGGCCACGCTGACCCTCGGTTCGCACGGCGCCGTCCTGGCCGCCGCGCGAGAAGGCCTCGGCGTCACGCTGATCCACAGCGATGCCATCTCCCATGATCTGGAGAACGGTGTGCTGCGCGTGCTGCCGGTCGAGGGCACTCCGCTGGACCGTCCGTGGCATGCCATCACCACTGGCACTCCGACGCCGACCACCCGGCTGTTCCTCACCCATCTGCTCGACCCGGCCGAGGTCGGGTCCGACGCCTTCCACCCCGGTTGATCGCGCTCCCGGGCACGGCGGCCGGGCGCGGAGAATCGCCGGATCGATGTGACAGACTGGCTGCCATGACCCGAGGGGACATACCGTCCGACGTGTCCGACACCGCGCGCTGGGTCGCGGCCTACCGTGCGCGCGAGACGACGCGCCGGGACGCGCTGTTCCGCGATCCGCTCGCCGACCGGCTGGCCGGAGAACGCGGCCATGCCATCGCCGACAGCGCACCCTCCATGATGCGGGACGGGTGGCCGATCGTCACCAGGACCAAGCTGATCGACGACCTCGTCGCCAAAGCGATCACCGAGGGTTGCGATCGTGTGCTCAACCTCGCCGCCGGCCTGGACACCCGACCCTATCGGCTCGAGCTCCCGGCCGAGCTGCTCTGGATCGAGGCGGACCTGCCGGGGATCGTCGCCGAGAAGGACGACGCGCTCGCCGGTGAGACGCCGCACTGCGTCCTCCTGCGCCGAGCGGTCGATCTGGCCGACCCCGAGGCCCGCGGGAAGTTCCTCGACGAGGCGCTCGGCGCGATCGGCCCGGTCACCGCCCCTGCGTCGAAGGCACTGGTGCTCACCGAGGGGCTGCTGATGTACCTCGATCCGCCTACGGTCACCGACCTGGCGGACGCCCTGACCCGTCCCGAAATCGCCTGGTGGCTGCTCGACCTGAGCCTGGGCATGAAGAAGATGCGTTCCGGGGACACCTTCGCCAACGCGCCGATGAAGTTCGAGCCACCCGACGGCGTCCGCTTCTTCGAAGACCTCGGCTGGCAGCCGGTCGAGCTGGAGAACCTGCTGGTGCACGCCCGCAAGTTCCGCCGTGCACCTTGGTACCTGCGCCCATTCACCTATCTCCCCCAGCCCGACCCCCGCAAGCCTATGCGCAACCCCTGGTCGGGCATCATCCGCTTCCGCCACGCCTGACCACGGCCGCCGCCGCGGACCGTGGCGATCGGCGCTGCGGCCCGCGGTTACAGCTGGCCGTGCTGAGAGTCGAAGGTCAGGACCCGGCCGCCCAGTTGGATCTGGGCGCCCGGGGCGAGGGTTATCGGTAGGCCAGGGGCCGCCCGGACCCAGTCCTGGCGTCCGGGATGACGAATGTGGGTGCCGTTGGTGGAACCGCCGTCCACGACCGTGACGTCCCAGTCCACGAGGCGGATCTCCGCGTGTGCTCGCGACATCCCGCCGGAGCTGTCCTCCAGCCGTATCGGGCGCGCGCCACGCGCGACCGCCTCTGAATACTCCGGCTCGCGACCGAGAACGCAGTCGTTGTCCAGCACGAACGACGTGCCGTCGTCTAGTAGCAGCACACCCAGCGGTGGGCGAACCCCTTCGCTGAGCACGCAGGTGAGCTGATCCATCCGGATGCCGCACACCGCGCAGAACGACACTCGCGGATCGTTGTGATGATGCCGGGCGCACTGGAAGCCGTGCACGATCACCCGGTGCCCCAGCGGGTTCGAACCGGTCGAGCCGAGCGCGTCCGCGACGACCTCGGAGGAGGGCACCATCGTCTCGGCGAGATTCGCGTCGTTGGCGATCGCGTATTCCCGATCGGTGCGATGGGCGGGCCGCGCCGGACCCTGCTCGGAACCCGGCGTTACCGGCTGCGCGACCGGGGGTGTCATGCCTTCGCGTGGCGCGGCCCGCCGCGGCGCCGCCTGGAGATCGACTTCCGTTGCGGTGTCGTTGGATTCCTCACCTTTGCGCAGACTCGGCGCCCGCCGTGGCGGCGCTCCGGACACCTGCTCGGAACCCGGCTGTGTCGCGAGACGATGCGGTTGCTGCGCGAGCTGCGGCCCCGTGGCAGGGTGCGGTTGCGACGCCGCGACCGAGGGCGGCTCCGGGACGACAGGCGGTTCGGCCGCTGCTCGTCCTTCGAGGCGCCGCGGCGCCGCCGTTCGCCGGGGTGCGAGGCCGGGCTCCCGTGCCGATGTGGCCGGGGGCGGCTCGTGCGCCGATCGGGATGGCCGCATGGACTCGGTGACGCCCCGGTTCTCCGGTTCGCCGTCGATCGCGCCGGGCAGCGCACCCGGCCACCGCACCGCACCCGACCCCGGAGCGGTCCCCTCGCCGAGCGCGAAGATCCCGCGTCCCGGCAGGGCCTCCGCCGCCCAGCCCGCCTCGTCCACGAACAATCCCGCGCCGCCGACGGGTGCGGGAGTCACCATGCGGTCGACGGTGAATCCGGCGTCCCGGCCGCGCAGCACCTCCGGGTGGCCGGGACCGGCGAGCACCGCGGTGACCCCACCGTGCAGGAACACCGCGAGGCCGTCGTCCACCGGCGTGATCACCCCGAATTCGACCTCGTCCTCCTCACCGTTGGACAGGCTCATCAGCCACGTCGTGGCCAGTCGCGCCACCGCACGCCCGCTGCGACGCCGGTCGCGCGCGACGGCTTCACGCACGATGTCCAGCAGCGCCGTCATCGTCCGGGCCGCCATCGTCTCCGCCGTCACGGCGCTGTCGCCCCGATGCGCGACGACCACGACCACGCCGCTCGCACTCGCCACCAGATGGGCGCCGGGCAGCACCTCGATCTGCGCGCTCACAGGAATCGGCCGCCCTGGAACCGCCACCGGTGGAACACCACCCGCATCGGCCCGTTCACGATGAGCCAGAAGACGATCCACGTGAGAACGAATTGAATGCCGAACGCCGCAGGCGAGGGACGCAGATGTTCGGGCAACACCACCGTGGTGTGGCGCACGAGGACCCACATCAGCGCCCCCTCGTTGACGATGGTGACCAGACCGAACAGAGTCGGCCAGTCCTTCTCCCAGCGGAACTGCTGCAGGAAATGGTAGAGCAATTCCCAGAGCACACCGACCAGAACGGTAGCCAGCAGGACCGACAACGTCACCCGGTACGCCTGACCGATGCTCCACGAGCCGGTCGGCAGAAACGGGGTGATGATCAGCGCGACGACGAAGCCGATCACGCTCAGCGCGAGAAGACGGGTCTGGATTCGCCCGTTCAAGGTAGGAAGCATGTGCTCAGATCTTCTCGTTCGTAAACCACAGCCACCATTGCCGCGTCGAGCGCAGCGGACCCATCCTGCGGCAGAACCCGACCGCGGCCAGATCGTCGGCGATCTCCTGCGCGGCGATCTGCAGCCCCAGGAAAGTGTCCACACCGGCGAACGGCCCGCCCAGTGTGGCGCTGCCGGAGGCGTACATCCGCCCGGCGCCGCTGCGGGTGCCGATCAGCTCGAACGAGGTGTCCACGTCGAGCCTGCCCAGCGGATTGCGCCCGGCGCCGGCGTGGTCGAGCAGGTCGGCCAGCAGACGGTGCTCGCGGATGTCGGCTTCCAACCCGGTGCAGTCGACGATGTAGTCGACGGTCGTGTCGAACGGTTGCGTCGGCGGCGGAAACGGCAGCGGCGCAGTGGCGTCCGGAAGAATCGTCGCGACCACGCCTTGGCGTCCCCCTGCGGGGCGCGGAGCCCGCATCGTGCCCGCCATCACCTGATACCACCCCTCCCTGCGGCCCCGGCGCAACTGTTCCTGCCAGTTGTCCCGGATCGGGGTATTGGTGCCGGAGATCTCCTTGTACGCCCGCGCCCGTTCCTCACCTTGCAGGTTGCGCACTTTCTGCTTCAACTGACCGCCCCACACCGACTTCGGGTAGTTGAACCCCTGATAGGCCCACCCGTCGCCGCCCTTGCGCCTGCTGAAGATGTTCTTGCCGTGCGGGCCTGCGACATACGTGCGGAACAGGTGCAGGATCCGGGTGTCGAGCCGGTACTTGTCGCGGTCGTCGATGAGCCGTTGCAGGACGCGGCTGGCCACGATTCCGCTGCCGCGGATCAGCACGGTACCGGGGCGCCGCTGCAGCGCCTGGTAGACGTGCTCGTGCGGCTCGTAGGCGTTGACCACCCGCGTCGGGTCACGGTGGGTCTCGCGATACTCCTGCAGGTCCGGCAGTAGCTTCAGACCCGGATACCCCACCGCCACATGGACATACGTGCTGCGGAAGGCGACCCGCTTGGTCGGCGCCGCACCCGCCGGCGGGGTGAGGATGGTGAAATATCCGCCGCCCTGGCGCTTGCGCACCATGCGTACCTGGCCGCGATGCAGGGACCGGGCGTAGCCGATGCGGTGGAACTCCCGCTCCATGGCGGCGAACGCCTGGCCCGCGCGCGGGGTGTAGTAGTTGGCGAAGATGGGCTCGACGAAGACGTTCCACAGCGGTTTGATCGACTTGTCCGCGACGGCCTCCCGCACCGCGTACGAGGGAAAACCCCACATGTTGTCCGGCATCGAGGCCGAGTCGCTGCGCAGGCGCTCGCCGCGCGGAATCTGCGAGACCCGGGTCAGGTACTCGTAGGAGGCCCAGGGGTGCTCCTGCGGGCCGAGCACCGCCATCGCCTCGGCGGGCACGCCGAAGATCCGCAGCGTGTCGTAGGTGACGAACGATCCGATTCCGCTGCCGATGGTCACGAACGGCACGTCGATCACCGGAATCCCGGCGCTGCCCAGCATTTCATCGGTCCATACGTCGGTGCCGACGAGGGCCTGGGTGATATCTCCCCGCATTGGGCGGACTCTACCGGCAGATTCTTATCAACTGCTTGCCATCGGCTTTCGGCCGATGATGCCGCTGCTGACGCGCGGTGCACGACGCGCGCGACACCATCTGCGCCGAACCTGCCACGCGGTCCGCCCTCGCGGACGTACCATGCCGTTCGTGGCCGATTCCCCTCGTTCCACCCCTCTGCGGGTTCTCGTGTACAGCAACGACGCCGACACCAGGCGCCAGGTGATCCAGGCCTTGGGCAAGCGTCCCAGCCCGGAGTTACCGGAGTTCGAGTACCTCGAGGTCGCCACCGGTCCGGTGGTGATCGCGCAGATGGATGCCGGTGGCATAGACCTGGCCGTTCTGGACGGTGAGGCGAGCCCGACCGGCGGACTCGGCATCGCCAAGCAATTGAAGGACGAAGTGGACGCCTGCCCGCCGATTCTGGTGCTGACCGGGCGTCCGGACGACGCCTGGCTGGCGAACTGGTCCCGCGCGGAGGCCGCGGTGGCGCATCCCATCGATCCGCTCCGGCTCACCGAGGCCGTTGTCGCGCTGCTGCGCAGCCGTTCCGCGGTCTGAAGACCGAGGCCCCACCTCGTACCATTCATAGCGATCATGAATTAGTCGCGGACAGCTCCCGAGCGCGCTTCGGCGCGGAGAAAGCCCGTTTCAAGCCTTCCCTCGACAGCCCTCCCGGGCACCGCGCATCCCTTGCCGTTGCGGACTCTGATCCCGCTCGGGACCACATTCGACATCGCGATATCCGCCGTCGGCCACCAGCCAACTGACCGTTCACCCAACGACGCGAGCGCCTGCGCGGATTACCACCGTTTCGGTCATAAATGCTTGTACTGAATTCGATCAAACGGCGGCCCCAAACCCGCTGCGGAGCGACCGTTCGGTTGTAGGCTGTGCCCTACCTCACACGGAACCGGATCCAGGAATGACCGGTTCCGAGTGGAGCCGAGGGGCGAGTCCGTTCGAGGCGGACACCGACGTCAGCCCGCCTCGGACGCTGTTATCAGCTGCAGCTCGCAAGAGGGGAAGTGCAGTCGTGAATATCGAGGTGCCGACGCTCGTACTCGGCGCGATCGCGGCGGCGTTCGCGCTGTTCTCCATCGCCCTATCGGCCCTGGTCGGGCCGAAGCGGCGCAATCGGGCGAAGCTGGAACCGTACGAATGCGGGATCGAACCCACCCCGCATGCCGTGGCGGGGGGTCCAGGAAACGTTACGGGACAACGCTTTCCGGTGAAGTACTACCTCACCGCGATGTTGTTCATCATCTTCGACATCGAGATCGTGTTCCTCTACCCGTGGGCAGTCCACTTCGATGCGCTCGGTCTCTTCGGTCTCGCCGCGATGGCGTTGTTCATCGTCAACGTCTCGGTGGCCTACGCCTACGAGTGGAAGCGCGGCGGTCTCAGTTGGGACTGAATGCCGCGCAACCGAATTCGTAGCAGACGAGTGGAAGCGAGTCAGTAGAACATGGGTCTCGAGGAAAAACTGCCCAGCGGCTTCTTGCTGAGCACGGTCGAGGATTTCGCCGGATACCTGCGCAAGGGCTCCCTATGGCCGGCCACCTTCGGGCTGGCCTGCTGCGCCATCGAAATGATGGCCACCGGCGGGGGCCGCTTCGATATCGCCCGCTTCGGCATGGAAGCATTCCGCGCCTCGCCGCGGCAGGCGGATCTGATGATCGTCGCGGGCCGGGTGAGCCAGAAGATGGCCCCGGTCCTGCGCCAGGTCTACGACCAGATGACCGAACCGAAATGGGTGCTGGCGATGGGCGTCTGCGCCTCGTCGGGCGGGATGTTCAACAACTACGCCATCGTGCAGGGCGTCGATCATGTGGTGCCGGTCGACATCTACCTGCCCGGCTGCCCGCCCCGGCCGGAGATGCTGCTGAACGCGATTCTGGCACTGCACGACAAGATTCAGCAGATGCCGCTCGGCGTCAACCGCGAAGAGGCCATCCGCGCCGCCGAACAGGCCGCGCTCGCCTCGACGCCGACCATCCGGATGGAGGGTCTGCTGCGATGACCTTCGACACCCCCGACGACACCGACATCCCGCCCGCGCACGACGCGATCGACGCCGCGGCCACAGCGGGCCCCGAAGGCACTTTGCCGGAGGAGGATTCCGCGCAGAGCGGAGCCGACGTGATCGGGGTGCGCCGCGGCATGTTCGGCGTCACCGGCACCGGCGACACCTCCGGTTACGGCGGCCTGGTCCGCCCGGTCACTCTGCCCGGCAGCACGCCCGCCCCCTACGGCGGGTATTTCGACCATGTGGTCGACGCGCTGCGCGCCGCCCTCACCGCCGCCGGCACCCACTCGGAAGCGGCGCTGGAGAAGGTGATCGTCTTCCGCGGCGAGCTCACCCTGCACGTGCACCGGGAGCAACTGCTGCCGGTGGCGCGCGCGCTGCGCGACGATCCCGCACTGCGTTTCGAACTCTGCCTCGGCGTCGACGGGGTGCACTACCCGGAGGATTCCGGCCGTGAACTGCACGCCGTTTATCACCTCATGTCGATCACGCACAACCGCCGCGTGCGGGTGGAGGTCTCCGCACCGGACGCGGACCCGCATATTCCCTCGCTCTACGAGGTGTACCCGACCACCGACTGGCACGAGCGCGAGACCTACGACTTCTTCGGCATCTTGTTCGACGGGCACCCCTCGCTGACCCGGATCACCATGCCGGACGACTGGCGCGGCCACCCCCAGCGCAAGGACTACCCGCTCGGCGGGATCCCGGTCGAATACAAGGGCGCGCGCATCCCGCCGCCCGACGAGCGGAGGGCTTACAGCTGATGAACGACATCGACACCGCGCCCGGCGTCGCCGAGGGCGTCGCACCCGAGCCCGTCACGGTCACCGTGGCGGGGCAGGACTGGGACCAGGTGGCCGAGACGCTGGCCGGCGCGGGCGAGGAACGCATCGTCGTCAACATGGGCCCGCAGCACCCGTCCACGCACGGTGTGCTGCGCCTGATCCTGGAGATCGAAGGCGAAACGGTCACCGAGGCGCGCTGCGGAATCGGTTACCTGCACACCGGGATCGAGAAGAATCTCGAATTCCGCAACTGGACCCAGGGCGTCACCTTCGTCACCCGCATGGACTACCTGTCGCCGTTCTACAACGAGACGGCCTACTGCCTGGGCGTGGAGAAACTGCTCGACATCACCGAGCAGATCCCGGAGCGCGCCACGATCGTCCGCGTGCTGCTGATGGAACTCAACCGCATCTCCTCGCATCTGGTCGCCCTGGCCACCGGCGGCATGGAACTCGGCGCGCTGACGCCGATGCTGTTCGGCTTCCGCGAACGCGAGCTGATCCTCGACGTGTTCGAGACGATCACCGGACTGCGCATGAACCACGCGTACATCCGCCCCGGCGGCCTGGCCCAGGATCTGCCCGACAACGGGGTCACCAAGGTACGCGAACTGCTCGCACTGCTGCCCAAACGGCTGCGCGACATGGAACACCTGCTCACCGCCAACCCGATCTGGAAGGCGCGCACCCAGAACATCGGCTATCTCGACCTGCAGGGGTGCATGGCCCTCGGCATCACCGGCCCGGTGCTGCGCGCCACCGGCCTGCCGCACGACATCCGCAAAGCCCAGCCCTACTGCGGCTACGAGAACTACGAATTCGACGTCCCCACCACCAGCGGGTGCGACTGCTACGGCCGCTACGTCATCCGGGTGGAGGAGATGAAGGAGTCGCTGAAGATCGTCGAGCAGTGCCTGGACCGGCTGCGGCCGGGCCCGGTCATGATCGATGACAAGAAGATCGCCTGGCCTGCCGACCTCCAGGTCGGCGCGGACGGCCTCGGCAACTCGCCCCGGCACATCGGCAAGATCATGGGCACCTCCATGGAGGGGCTGATCCACCACTTCAAGCTGGTCACCGAAGGCATCCGCGTCCCAGCGGGCCAGGTGTACACGGCGGTGGAGTCACCGCGCGGCGAGCTGGGCGTGCACATGGTCAGCGACGGCGGCACCCGGCCCTACCGGGTGCACTATCGCGACCCCTCGTTCACCAATCTGCAAGCGGTCGCGGCGATGTGCGAGGGCGGCATGGTCGCCGACGTCATCGCCTCGGTCGCCAGTATCGACCCGGTCATGGGCGGAGTGGACCGATGAACCCGACATCGCACAGCGAATCCACCGACGGCGGTGACCGCGGGCTGGGCGGGACGCGAGTCCTGCTGAAGCTCGGCACCCGGCCCGAGCCCTACCAGCCCTTCGTGCGCGAGCGACTCGAGACCGACGCCAAGGAGATCATCGCGCGCTATCCGCATCCGCGCTCGGCGCTGCTGCCCCTGCTGCACCTGGTGCAGTCCGAGGAGGGCTACGTCACCGGAACCGGGATCGAATTCTGTGCCGAGCAGTTGGGCCTGACCGGCGCCGAAGTCACCGCGGTGGCCACCTTCTACTCGATGTTCCGGCGCACACCCACCGGCGACTACCACGTCGGAGTGTGCACCAACACGCTCTGCGCGGTGCTGGGCGGCGATGCCATCCTCGCCACGCTCGAGCACCATCTCGGCATCGGGCACGGCGAGACCACGGCGGACGGATCGATCACGCTCGAGCACGTCGAGTGCAACGCGGCCTGCGATTTCGCGCCGGTGGTGATGGTCAACTGGGAGTTCTTCGACAACCAGACCCCCGAATCCGCCCGCGCCCTGGTGGACGCGCTGCGCGCCGGACAGCAGGTCACTCCCACCAGGGGCGCGCCGCTGTGCACGTTCAAGCAGACCGCGCGCATCCTGGCCGGGTTCCCGGACGAGCGCCCCGGCGTGCTCGACGGCGCCGCGGGCTCGGCCACGCTCGCCGGTCTGCGGATCGCCCGCGAACAGGGCATGCAAGCCCCTGCGCCGCAAGAGGATCCGGAGGGCCCGCGATGACGCTCACCCCGGTATTGACCACCCACTGGGACGATCCGCGGTCCTGGACGATGGACGCCTACCTACGCCACGACGGCTACCAGGCGCTGCGCACCGCCCTGCGGATGGAACCGGACCAGATCATCCAGACCGTCAAGGACGCGGGCCTGCGTGGCCGCGGCGGCGCGGGCTTCCCCACCGGCATGAAGTGGAGCTTCATCCCGCAGGGCCCAGGGCCCGACGGCGTCACCAAACCGCACTACTTGGTGGTGAACGCCGACGAGTCGGAACCCGGCACCTGCAAAGACATTCCGCTCATGCTCGCCTCGCCGCACGCGCTGATCGAAGGTGTCGTCATCGCCGCCTACGCCATTCGCGCGGCGCACGCGTTCATCTACGTCCGCGGCGAGGTGGTGCCGGTCCTGCGACGGTTGCAGGCCGCGGTAGCCCAGGCCTACGAGGCGGGCTTCCTCGGGCACGACATCCTCGGCTCCGGCTACGACCTAGAGCTGATCGTGCACGCCGGCGCGGGCGCCTACATCTGCGGCGAGGAGACCGCGCTGCTGGACTCGCTGGAAGGCCGCCGCGGCCAGCCTCGCCTGCGCCCGCCGTTTCCCGCCGTCGCCGGTCTCTACGCCTGCCCGACCGTGGTCAACAACGTCGAATCCATCGCCAGCGTGCCGCCCATCATCCGCAACGGCATCGCGTGGTTCCGCTCGATGGGCAGCGAGAGGTCACCCGGATTCACCCTCTACTCACTGTCCGGGCACGTGGCCCGGCCGGGCCAGTACGAAGCGCCGCTGGGTGTCACGTTGCGCGAACTGCTCGGCTACGCGGGCGGCGTGCGCGCCGGGCACCAGGTGAAGTTCTGGACCCCGGGCGGTTCGTCTACGCCGCTGTTCACCGAGGAACACCTCGACGTGCCGCTGGACTACGAAGGCGTCGCGGGCGCGGGATCCATGCTCGGCACCAAGGCCCTGCAGATCTTCGACGACACCACCTGCGTGGTGCGCGCCGTGCTGCGCTGGACGGAGTTCTACGCCCATGAATCCTGCGGCAAGTGCACCCCGTGCCGGGAGGGCACCTACTGGCTGGTGCAGCTGCTGCAACGGATCGAAGCGGGCACCGGCGTCCCCGCCGACCTGGACAAGCTGCTCGACATCAGCGACACCATCAACGGCAAGTCGTTCTGCGCCCTCGGCGACGGCGCGGCCAGCCCGATCATCTCCTCGCTGAAGTACTTCCGCGAGGAGTACGCCGAACACCTGCGGCTCGGCGGATGCCCATTCGACCCGGCGCGCTCCACCGCGTGGGCCGAGTCAGGAGAAGAGGTCCGATGAAACCGGTATCGCGCAGCGATTCGATCAGGGGTGGCGGTCGGGCGACGAGTGGGCCTGCCACGGTGGGTGACCGCACCGGCGGGCCCGCGCCCGCCGATCTGGTGACCGTGACCATCGACGACACCGCCGTCAGCGTGCCGCCCGGCACGCTGCTGATCCGGGCCGCCGAACTGATCGGCATCCAGATCCCCCGCTTCTGCGACCATCCGCTGCTCGACCCGGTCGGCGCCTGCCGTCAATGCCTGGTCGAGGTCGAGGGACAGCGCAAACCGGTCGCCTCCTGCACCATGGCCGTCACCGACGGCATGGTGGTGCGCACCCAGCTCACCTCTCCCGCGGCCGACAAGGCGCAGGAGGGCGTGATGGAGCTGCTGCTGATCAACCATCCGCTCGATTGCCCGGTATGCGACAAGGGCGGCGAGTGCCCGCTGCAGAACCAGGCGATGTCCACCGGCCGCGCCGAATCGCGGTTCGACGGACGCAAACGCACCTATCCGAAACCGATTCCGCTGTCGACAGCCGTGCTGCTGGACCGGGAACGCTGCGTGCTGTGCGCCCGCTGCACCCGTTTCTCCCAGCAGATCGCGGGTGATCCGTTCATCGAGCTGATGGACCGCGGTGCGCTGCAACAAGTCGGGACCGCGCAGGCCGAACCCCTGGACTCCTACTTCTCCGGCAACACCGTGCAGATCTGCCCGGTGGGCGCGCTCACCGGCACCGCCTACCGATTCCGCGCGCGTCCGTTCGACCTGGTGTCCAGCCCGAATGTGTGCGAGCACTGCGCCTCCGGTTGCGCGCAGCGCACCGACCACCGGCGCGGCAAGGTGCTGCGCCGGCTGGCCGGGGACGACCCGCAGGTCAACGAGGAGTGGAACTGCGACAAAGGCCGCTGGGCGTTCGCCTACGCCACCGAACCCGATCGCCTCACCACCCCGCTGGTGCGCGGCTGGGACGGCGAACTCGCACCGGCCTCCTGGTCGGAGGCGCTGGCCGCGGCCGCCGAGGGACTGGCCGCGTCGTTCGGCAACGCCGGCGTGCTCGTCGGCGGCCGGGTCACCGAAGAGGACGCCTACGCCTACGGCAAGTTCGCGCGAGTCGCCCTCGGCACCAACGACATCGACTTCCGTTCCCGCACGCATTCGGCGGAGGAGGCCGACTTCCTCGCCGCCCGCGTCGCGGGCCGGTCCGCCACGGTGACCTACGACAGCATGGAGGCCGCACCGGTCGTCCTGCTCGTCGGATTCGAACCCGAAGAAGAGTCGCCGATCGTCTACCTCCGATTGCGCAAGGCCGCGCGCAAGCGCCGCCTGCCGATCTACTCGCTGGCGCCGTACTCCTCGCGCGGGCTCGAGCGCATGTCCGGACGGCTGATGCGCGCCGTGCCCGGCGCCGAACCGCATCTGCTCGACGCCATCCGAGCCGGCGAGATCACCACGCCCGGCGCGGATCCCGCCCAGCTCGCCGATCTGGCCCGGCTGCTGCGCGAACCCGGCGCGGTGATCATGGTCGGTGAGCGGATGGCGGGGGTCGTGGGCGCACTGTCGGCCGCCGTGCGCCTCGCCGACGAAACCGGAGCCGCCCTCGCCTGGGTGCCGCGCCGGGCAGGCGAACGCGGTGCGGTCGAAGCGGGCACCCTGCCCGGCCTGCTTCCCGGCGGCAGGCCGGTCGCCGACCCCCGTGCCCGCCAACAGGTTCGAGCCGTCTGGAACGTGCCGGAACTGCCCGTCGGCGCGGGCCGCGACACGACGGCCATCCTGGAGGCCGCCTCCGGCCTCGGCGCACTGGTCATCGGCGGGGTCGACGTCGCCGACCTGCCCGACCCGGCCGCCGCGCTGGCCGCGATCGATGCGGCCAGGTTCGTGGTGAGCCTGGAACTGCGCCGCAGCCCGGTCACCGAACGCGCCGACGTGGTGTTCCCGGTGGCCGCGGCCATGGAGAAATCCGGCACCTTCCGCACCTGGGAGGGCAGGCGGCGCCCGTTCGCCGCCGCGCTCGGCGAGGACATGGTGCGCCGCCGGTCCGCGCCGCTGTCGGATCAACGGGTGCTGCACGCCATCGCCGAGGAGATGTCGGTGCGCCTGGGCCTGCCCGACGTCGAGTCCGCTCGCGCCGAACTCGACGAACTCGGCGCGTGGGACGGCGCGCCCGTCACCGCGCCCACGCACGAGCCGCATCCGCTGCCGCGGCCCGAACCCGGCACCGCGGTGCTCGCCAGTTGGCGCATGCTGCTGGACGCGGGACGCATGCAGGACGGCGAACCGAACCTGGCCGGAATCGCCCGGCCGCCGATGGTGCGCCTGTCGGCCGCCACCGCCGCCGAACTCGGCGTGCAGCCCGACGATCCGGTCACCGTCGCCACCAGCCGCGGCGCGGTCACGCTCCCCCTGATGATCAGCGACCTGCCCGACCGCGTCGTGTGGCTGCCCCAGCACTCGCCCGGCTGCTCCATCGCCGAGCACCTCGCCGTTCAGCCCGGCGCGATCGTGCATCTGCGGCACGCCGACGAGAGGATGAAGGAGCACCGTCATGAGTGAGCTCGCCACGCTCGTCACCGCGTCGACGGTCACGCACGCCGCTGCCTCCGATCCGTACACCCCCGCGGGCTTCGGACACGACCCGCTGTGGCTGGTGATCGCCAAGGCCGTGGCCATCTTCGTCTATCTGATGCTGATCCCGCTGATCGCGGTGCTCGCGGAACGCAAGATCGTGGCACGCATGCAGATGCGGATCGGCCCGAACCGGACCGGCCCCCTCGGGTCGCTGCAGAGCATCGCCGACGGCGTGAAGATGGCCCTCAAAGAGGACATCGTCCCGGCGATCGTGGACAAGCCGATCTACATCCTGGCGCCGGTCATCGCGGTGGTGCCCGCGTTCATGGCGTTCGCGGTGATCCCGCTCGGACCCGAGGTGTCGGTCTTCGGCGTCACCACCCCGCTGCAGCTCACCGATCTGCCGGTGGCCGTGCTGTACATCCTCGCGATCACCTCCATCGGTGTCTACGGCATCGTGCTGGCCGGCTGGTCGTCGGGCTCCACCTATCCGCTGCTGGGCGGATTGCGCTCGACCGCGCAGGTGATCTCCTACGAGATCGCGATGGCGCTGTGCTTCGCGACCGTGTTCCTGCTCGGCGGCACCATGGCCACCTCCGGCATCGTGTCCGCGCAGGAGGGCACCTGGTATGTGTTCCTGCTGCTGCCGTCGTTCCTGATCTACTGCGTCTCGATGGTCGGCGAGACCAACCGGGCCCCGTTCGACCTGCCCGAGGCCGAGGGCGAGCTGGTCGGCGGCTTCCACACCGAGTACTCCTCGCTCAAGTTCGCCATGTTCATGCTGGCCGAATACGTCAATATGGGAACGGTTTCCGCGCTGGCCACCACCCTGTTCCTGGGCGGGTGGCACGCACCGTGGCCGCTGAACATGTGGGACGGCGCGAACTCCGGCTGGTGGCCGGTGCTGTGGTTCACCGCCAAGGTCTGGACATTCCTGTTCGTATTCATCTGGCTGCGCGGCACATTGCCCCGGCTGCGCTACGACCAGTTCATGAATCTCGGCTGGAAACTGCTGATCCCGACCTCGCTGGCCTGGGTCATGGTGGTGGCCACCGCGCGGGTGCTGCAGACCGAGGGGTACCCGGTGCAGACTCCGATCCTGGTGATCGGCGGCTTGGTGGTCACCGGCTTGCTGGTGCTGCAGTTCCTGCGGGCGGGCCGGGCCATGGGAACACCGCCGCCGGTCGAGGAACCCGTGGCCGCGGAACCCACCGATTCGACGGTCTTCCTCGGGTTCCCGGTGCCGCCACTGCCCGCCGACGCGCACGAGCGCGACGCCACCCGCACCAAGGCCGGTCTGTTCGAGCCGCTGGCCGGGTTCGCGGTCACCGCCGCGACCATGTTCAAGAAGCCGAACACCGAGTTCTATCCGGAGCAGAAGACGCCGACCGCGCCGCGCTACCACGGCAGGCATCAGCTCAACCGGCACCCCGACGGCTTGGAGAAGTGCATCGGCTGCGAGCTGTGCGCGTGGGCCTGCCCCGCCGACGCGATCTACGTCGAAGGCGCCGACAACACCGAGACCGAACGGTTTTCGCCCGGTGAACGGTACGGCCGGGTCTATCAGATCAACTATCTGCGCTGCATCGGCTGCGGATTGTGCATCGAGGCCTGCCCCACCCGGGCGCTCACGATGACCAACGACTATGAGATGACCGACGACAACCGGGCCGACCTGATCTACGAGAAGGACCGGTTGCTGGCGCCGCTGCAGCCCGGGATGACCGCGCCGCCGCACGCCATGCACCCCGGCGCCGACGAAGCGGACTACTACCTCGGCCGGGTACCCGGCGACGCGCCGGCCACCAACGGTGCCACGGCGGTCCCCCACCCGGGCGAGGCGCCGCGGCAACCCGCCGCCGCGGCCGCGGAAGGAGCGACACGGTGACCGACTTGATCCTGGCGGCGGAGCCGTTGACCCGCGCCTCCACCGGCGAGACCGTCCACTTCTGGATCGTCGCGCCGGTGGCGGTGCTCGGCGCGCTCGGTATGGTGTTCGCCCGCAGAGCGGTGCACTCCGCGCTGTGCCTGGCCGCCACGATGATCGCGCTGGCCGCGTTCTACATCGCCCAGGACGCGCTGTTCCTCGGCGTCGTGCAGATCGTGGTCTACACCGGCGCGGTCATGATGCTGTTCCTGTTCGTGCTGATGCTCGTCGGCGTCGACTCCGCCGAATCGCTGCGAGAAACCATCCGCGGACAGCGGCTCGCCGCCGCCGCGGTCGGCGTCGGCTTCGGGCTGCTGCTCAGCGGCGGCATCGCCCACGGCGTGCGCGAATCCGGGATCACCTTTCCCGCCACCGGATTTCCCGGCCGCAACGTGATCGCCGAACTGGCCGAGCTGATCTTCCTGCGCTATGTGTGGGCCTTCGAGCTCACCGGAGCCCTGCTGATCACCGCCACCATCGGCGCCATGGTGCTGGCCCACCGCGAGCAGTTCGGGCCCCGTACCGATCAGCGTGAGTTGTCGCGCCGCCGGTTCCGCGAGAAAGGGCACCGCGCGACGCCGCTGCCCACTCCCGGCGTCTACGCCAGGCACAACGCGGTGGACGTCCCCGCGCGGCTGCCCGACGGGTCGTTCGAGGAACTGTCGGTCAGCACCATCCTGCGGCACCGCCGCACCAGGGCGCTCACCGAAGCGGCCGTCATCTCGGTCGGCACCACGCCCGCATCGGACGGGACCGACAACCCCAGCGACGAGGAAGGCAACCGGTGAATCCCGAGAACTACCTGTTCCTGTCCGCCCTGCTGTTCACGATCGGCGCGGCCGGAGTGCTGCTGCGGCGCAACGCCATCGTCGTGTTCATGTGCATCGAACTCATGCTCAACGCGGTGAACCTCGCGTTCGTCACCTTCGCCCGGATGCACGCCGACCTGGACGGTCAGGTGTTCGCGTTCTTCACGATGGTGGTCGCCGCGGCCGAGGTCGTCGTCGGCCTGGCCATCATCATGACCATCTTCCGCGCCCGCCGCTCGACCTCGGTCGACGACGCCAACCTGCTGAAGTTCTGACGTGGACACCGCAACGCTGTGGCTGCTGCCCGCCCTCCCGCTGGCGGGCGCGATCGTCCTGCTGCTCACCGGACGCTACGCCGACAAGTGGGGTCATCTGCTCGGCACCGTCATGGCGCTGGCCTCGTTCGGGGTCGCGGTGTTCGCGTTCGCCGACATGCTCGGGCGCGACACCGCCGACCGCGCGGTGCGCGAGGACCTGTTCAGCTGGGTCCCGGTGACCGGCCTCCAGGTCGATTTCGCGCTGCAACTGGACCAGCTGTCGATGTGCTTCGCGCTGCTGATCACCGGCGTCGGTTCGCTGATCCACGTGTACTCGATCGGTTACATGAGCCACGATCCGGCACGGCGGCGGTTCTTCGCCTACTTGAACCTGTTCCTCGCGGCCATGCTGCTGCTGGTCCTGGCGAACAACTACCTCGTGCTCTACCTCGGTTGGGAGGGCGTCGGCCTGGCCTCGTACCTGCTCATCGGGTTCTGGCACGAAAAGCCTTCGGCGGCAACGGCCGCCAAGAAGGCGTTCGTCGTCAACCGGGTCGGTGACATGGGCTTGGCGATCGCGATGATGGTGATGTTCGCGACGTTCGGGTCGGTCGACTTCGGCGTCGTGTTCGGCGCCGCGCCCGGTGCGAGCGAGGGCACGCTCACCGCGATCGGCCTGTTGCTGCTGCTGGCCGCGTGCGGCAAGTCCGCCCAGGTGCCGCTGCAGTCCTGGCTCGGCGACGCGATGGAGGGCCCCACCCCGGTGTCGGCGCTCATCCACGCGGCCACCATGGTCACCGCGGGCGTATACCTGATCACACGCTCCAACGCGATCTTCGATCTCGCACCGAACGCGCGCCTCGGCGTGGTGCTGGTGGGCGCGGTCACCCTGCTGTTCGGCGCGATCATCGGCTGCGCCAAGGACGACATCAAGAAGGCGCTCGCCGCCTCGACGATGAGCCAGATCGGCTACATGGTGCTGGCGGCCGGACTCGGGCCCGCCGGATACGCCTTCGCCATCATGCATCTGCTCACCCACGGGTTCTTCAAAGCCGGGCTGTTCCTCGGCGCCGGTTCGGTGATGCACGCGATGAACGACGAAACCGACATGCGCCGCTACGGCGGACTGCGCACTCTGCTGCCGATCACCTATGTCACCTTCGGCCTCGGCTACCTCGCCATCATCGGGGTGCCGCCGTTCGCCGGGTTCTTCTCCAAGGACCGGATCATCGAGGCGGCGTTCAACCAAGGCGGTCCGGGCGGGATCGCGCTGGGACTGGCGGCGCTGCTCGGCGCGGGGCTGACCGCGTTCTACATGACGCGGGTCATGCTGATGACGTTCTTCGGCGAGCGCCGCTGGAAACCGGACACCCACCCGCACGAGTCCCCCGCGGTGATGACCGGTCCGATGATCCTGCTCGCCCTCGGCTCGGTCGGCGCCGGTGCGGTGTTCGTCTCCGGCTCCTCGCTGCAGAATTGGCTCGAACCGGTCGTCGGCGCCCACCACGGCACCGAAACCGTTCCGGCTGCGCTGGTCACGATTCTCGCGCTCGGCGTGGTCGCCGTCGGTGTCGCGGTCGCCTACTCGCAGTACGCGCAGCGCGAGGTTCCCGAGACCGCGCCCGAATCCGTCTCCGCACTGACCGTTGCCGCGCGGCGCGATCTGTACGGCGACACGGTCAACGAAGCCGGGTTCATGCGGCCCGGACAGCACCTGACCCGGGCGCTGGTCTTCCTCGACAACCGCGGCATCGACGGCGTCGTCAACGGCACGGCGGCGCTGATCGGCGGGTTGTCCGCCCGGGCCCGGCGAGTGCAGTCCGGATTCGTGCGCTCCTATGCCCTGTCCATGTTCACCGGCGCGGCCCTGGTGGCCGCCGCCCTGCTGGCGGTGAGGTTGTGGTGAACGAGTTTCCCTGGTTGACGACGCTGTGGCTGGTCCCGGTCGTCGGTGCGGCGATCGTGCTCGCGCTGCCCGCCGCGCAGCGCACCCTCGCTCGTGCGGTGGCGCTGGGCTTCTCGGTGCTGGTGCTGGGAATCGGCATCGCGCTCGCCGTGCGCTTCGACACCGCGGGCGCGCAGTTCCAGTTCGTCGAATCCCATCGGTGGATCCCGGCGTTCGGCGCGGGGTACACCCTCGGTCTGGACGGCATCGCGCTGGTATTGGTGCTGCTGACCGCGGCGCTGGTGCCATTGCTGATCCTGGCGGGCTGGCACGACGATCGCGAAGTCGGCAGCGGTAGACGGGTGGCCCACACCTACGTCGCGCTCACCCTGCTCGTCGAGGCGATGGTGCTGATCTCCTTCGTCGCCCTGGACATCCTGCTGTTCTACGTGTTCTTCGAGGCGATGCTCATCCCGATGTACTTCCTCATCGGCGGGTTCGGGCCGCGCACCGGGGACGCGCTGCTGCGCAGGCAGCGCTCCCGCGCGGCGGTGAAATTCTTGCTCTACAACCTGTTCGGCGGGCTGATCATGCTGGCCGCGGTCATCGGGCTGTACGTGCTCACCGCCCGGGAAGGCCTGGGGGAGGGTTCGTCGGGCACGTTCGACTTCCGCACGGTGGTCGCCGCCGCCAACGCCGGGCAACTCGGCGCCGGACCCGCGGTGCTCAACGCCCTGTTCCTCGGCTTCATGTTCGCCTTCGCGGTCAAGGCACCGCTGTGGCCGCTGCACACCTGGCTGCCCGACGCCGCCGTCGCGGCCACGCCGTCCAGCGCGGTGCTGATGATGGCGGTGGTGGACAAGGTCGGCACCTTCGGTATGTTGCGCTACTGCCTGCTGCTGTTCCCCGGCGCGTCGGACACCTATGCGCCGCTGGTGATCACGCTCGCGGTGATCGGCATCGTGTACGGCGCCCTGCTCGCCATCGGGCAGACCGACGTGATGCGGCTGATCGCCTACACCTCGATTTCCCACTTCGGCTTCATCATCCTGGGTGTCTTCGCCATGACCAGCCAAGGCCAGACCGGCGCCACGCTGTACATGGTCAACCACGGCATCTCCACCGCCGCGCTGTTCCTGGTGGCCGGATTCCTGGTCTCGCGGCGGGGGACCCGGCTCATCGCCGAGTACGGCGGGGTGCAGAAGGTGGCCCCGGTGCTGGCAGGGACGTTCTTCATCGCCGGTCTGGCGACGCTGTCGCTTCCCGGGCTCGCCCCGTTCGTCAGCGAATTCCTGGTGCTGATCGGGACATTCACCCGCTACGGGTTCGCCGCCGTGATCGCCGCCAGCGCGCTGGTACTCGCGGCCCTCTATGTGCTGTGGCTCTACCAGCGGATGATCACCGGACCGGTGAAGGAGGGCAACGAGCGGATCTATGATCTGGCACCGCGCGAAGTCCTCGTGGTGGTCCCGCTGATCGCCGCGCTGCTGTTCCTCGGCATCTATCCGAAAGTCCTCACCGACTTCATCAATCCCGCGGTGAGCCAGACCCTCACCACCATCGGCCGCAACGATCCCGCGCCCTCGACGCCCCCACTGCCCGAGGCGGGCTCGGCCCACCATCCCGGAGGTGCCCACAAGTGAACGACCTCGCCTCCGCTACGACACTCGCCGCGAGCGTCCCCGCGCCGAGCATCGAATACGGCGCCTTGTCTCCCATGCTCATCGTGTTCGGCGCCGCCGTGCTCGGCGTACTGGCCGAAGCATTCGTCGCCCGCAACTACCGCTATACCGTTCACCTGGTGCTGAGCGTGGCGAGCCTGGCCGCAGCGCTGATCGCCGTAGTGGCGCTGGCGGGCACCGAATCCACCGCCGTGGCCGGTGCGGTCGCGATCGACGGCGTGACGCTGTTCCTTCAGGGCACGATCCTGGTCGTGTCGATCCTCGCCATCCTGTTCATCGCCGAGCGCGGAGCCGAGCCTCGTCAGCAGGCGCGGTCCGGACCGGGAACCTGGAGCCGGGCCGCCGCCACCCGCGAGCGCGGTGTGGACGCGTTCACACCACAGGCTTCGGCGGTGCCCGGCAGCGCGGCCGAAACGGCGGCGCTGCGCGCGGGTGTGGCGACCACCGAGGTGTTCCCCTTGACGCTGCTCGCCGTCGGCGGGCTGATGCTGTTCCCGGCATCCAACGATCTGCTGACCATGTTCGTCGCGCTCGAAGTGCTCTCGCTGCCGTTGTATCTGCTGTGCGGACTGGCCCGGCGCAAGCGGTTGCTGTCGCAGGAGGCGGCGCTGAAGTACTTCCTGCTCGGCGCGTTCTCCTCGGCGTTCTTCCTCTACGGTGTCGCGCTGTTGTACGGCCAGGCGGGCACAGTGCGGCTCGGCGGCATCGCGGACGCCATCGCCCAGCATCCGGACAACGCGACGCTGGCGGTGCTCGGGGTCGCGATGCTCGCCGTCGGTCTGCTGTTCAAGATCGGCGCGGTGCCGTTCCAGTCCTGGGTGCCGGACGTGTACCAGGGCGCTCCCACCGCGATCACCGGTTTCATGGCGGCGGCCACCAAGATCGCGGCGGTCGGCGCGCTGGTACGGGTGCTGCAGGTCGCGGTGCCCGGCCTGCGCGACGACTGGCGGCCGATCCTCGCGGCCGTCGCGATAGCCACCATGGCCGTCGGCGCGGTGATGGCGATCACGCAGACCGACGTCAAACGAATGCTCGCGTATTCCTCGGTGGCACATGCCGGTTTCCTGCTCACCGGCCCGGTGGCGGCGAACGACCGCGGTGTCGCGGCGGTGCTGTTCTACCTGGCGGCCTACGGCATCGGCACGCTCGGCGCGTTCGCCGTCGTCAGCCTGGTCCGCGAACCGGACGGCGACGAAGCCACCGGCCTGCCCCGGTGGGCGGGGCTCGGCCGCCGCTCCCCGTGGCTGGCCACCGTTTTCGCGCTGTTCCTGCTTTCCTTCGCCGGTTTGCCGCTCACCAGCGGTTTCGTCAGCAAGTTCGCCGTGTTCGAGGCCGCCGCGTCGGGCGGCGCGGCAGCGCTGGTCGTCATCGGCGTGATCTGCAGTGCCATCGCGGCGTTCTTCTATCTGCGAGTCATCGTGCTGATGTTCTTCACCGACCCGCCCGCCGACGCTCCGCTGCTGGTCACCCCGCCGATGACGACGACGATCGTGGCGATCACCGCGGCGGTCACGTTCGCGCTCGGTGTGTTCCCGCAGCCACTGCTCGACCTCGCCGATCAGGCGGCGACATTCGTCCGCTGACGGGCCTGGGCCGCTGCGATGCCGTCGCTGGGCGACAGCGGCGGCATTGCCGTGTTTCCGCGATTCCGTGCGATCAGGAGCCGCGCCGGCGTTCCAAGGCCTTCGCGATCAAGGCCCGGGCGCGATCGCCGTACTCGGCTTGGTCGGCGAGGATCGCGAAGGTTCTCTCGTGCAGGGCGATCTCCGACGGCCGGGTGATAGTCAGTTCGGCCGAGACCGTCTCGGTGAGCACCTGCGCCCGGTCGTAGATGACGAAGTTCGTCGCGGGGGCGCGGTAGTCGGCGCAGATCGGGATGATGCCCAGCCGGACCCTCGGATTGGCCATCACCGCGAGCAGGTGGGTGAGTTGCTCCGCCATGGTGGCGGCGTCGCCGACCGTGCGCCACAGCGCGGCCTGGTTGACCACGAAGTGGAACCGGTGTTTGGCCCGGAAGAGCACTTGCTTGCGGGCCATACGCGCGGCCACCGCGTCCTCCAGGTCGTCGCGTCCGCCGGTGACGGCGATGCAGGCGGTCAGGATCGCCCGCGCGTAGCCCTCGGTTTGCAGCAGTCCCGGCAACGTGTCCGGCGCGTACCAGCGGATCTGCGTGGTCTGCGCCTCCAGGTCGATCGACTGCCGTTGCCTGCGCGCGTGTCCGGAGGCGACGGTGCGCTGCCACTCCAGGTACATCGACTGCAGATTGCGCGCGTTGGCCACCAGATCGTCCAGCACCGCTGTATTGCCGCACGCTTCGCACCACGCGGCGAGGTCCGCCTCCGAAGGCGTCTGCTTGCCGCCCTCGATCCGGGAGACCTTGCTCGAATGCCAGCCGCACCTCGCGGCCAGTTCCAAGCCGGTGAGGTGGGCGGCGCGACGTAGTTCACGCAGGCGCGCGCCCAGCACCTCGCGTGCGTCCGACACACCGTTCACTCGCCTACGTGCTCACTCTCGCAATATCGTTGATGGTCGATCCCCTTGGGCCACAGCCGCTCCCGCACCCGTGAATAGCGGGCGACCAGCGCCGGGTCGGTGGTGATCGACAACCCCGTGAACGCCCCGTCCTCGGCGAAGGTGTTGAAGGCGACCGTGTTCGTGTCGAACAGCCAGTAATCGTCGTAGGGCAGATCGGCGGGATCGACCAGATGTCGCGGCAGCCAGCGCACCGCCTCGCCGGTGGCGATGTTGTCGTCGGTCGCCGACAACAGCCACCGGGTGTAGTCCGTGTGCGGCACCGTCACGACGCGTAGTCGTTCGAGCGTGACCCCGCGACCGGCTGACTCGACCATCAGAGCATCCCAGGCTTTCCACGACTCGGGCTGTTCCTCTCGCTCGTACGCTACTCCGGCATCGAAGCGGCGCAACGCCTCCTGCTCGTCGTCCATCAGGTACTGATCCCGAACCTCCAGATGGAACGCGCGAAACCGAGCCGCCCGGAACAGCGGCTCGTAGCAGCGGTCGCCGACGACGTGCAGCATCAGCGCACCACCACGGCGGTTTCGTGACATTCGAGAGTCAGCTGGGCGAGCAACTCGGGATCGGTGACCGGCTCCCCGGCCACCAGCACCGATCCGCAGGTTCCGCTCGCCTCCACCCGTAGCCACATCCCCGGCTCCAGCCAGTCCAGCAGCTGGTGCGGCACCAGGACCGTCCCGGTGCGGTCGGTGGCATCGCCCTGCACCACGAGCACGCCGGTGTCGCTCGCGTACACGGCGGGACAAGCTCCATGATCGGATCCGGATCCGAGAAGTCGCAGGTTCATAGCTGATCCTTTGCGAGAGCTGGCGGACGATGTCGTGCAATCGTCCCTACCGGAGGCTCTGCGGGTCAACGCACTTCGCAAAGTCGCGCAAAGTCGTGGCGGCGGTACCGGTGTGGCTTCTACCGTCGATTCGGCAACTCGGGGCCACGGCGCCGGCGTCGATCCCGGGCTGCCTTTCTCCCCCGAGGGAAAGGGCTCCGACATGATGAGACGACCCAGGACTGCCGCCGATTTCGCGGTGCTGGGTGTGCTGGCGCCAGGCGGATTGCTCACCGTCGAGCAACTGGCTCAGCAGGCGCGACTGACCGCATGGTCGGTACGCAGCGCATTGCTGCGACTGCAGTCGCGCGGTTTGATCATGGACTGCCGCCACCGCGGTCGCTGGACCATCACGCAGCGCGGCCGCGGCGAATGGGCCGCGAAGGGACGCCGATTCACCTTGTGAGCCGAGGCGGGACGGCTTCGCTCGGATCGCCGATAAGGTGCGGATGGCCGGATCGACGTCGCGTATGACCAGTAGACGTTCAGCATTCCGGTATGGCCGTCGGAGGTGCCTGAGGGCCGCACTGTGTTCGGTCGTGCTGAGCGCCGGTGGATGCATCGGGGCGGTCGATGGTCGACACACCCTTTACTGCGTCACCGACCGTGGCGCGGTCACCGACGAGGGATTCTTCCTGCCGTTCCTCGTCCTGATAGCGGTACACGTCGCGATCATCACCGCCGTGGCCTTCCTTGCCGGTTGCTGGAGCCGTCGCAGCACCGCGCCCCCGGCCGATCCGCAGACCACAGCATTCGAACCACCTGTCTACGGATCGCACGAGCCGGACCCTGTCTGACAAGCCTGGCCGACCGACCCTGGTGGCTCGGAAGCGGGGCCGTGGCCTCGGTCTGGCGATCGTCGCGGCCGTCGTCAAGGCGCACGGCGGTGACATCTCGGTGGCCGGCGAATCCGGCCACATCGAATTCACCGTGCGCCTGCCCGGTGCCGGGACCGGCGCCGCGAACTACTCGGCCCGTCAACCGCATCGATGCGTGTTGGGAACAGCGGAACGTCGTGGTCGTGCCTACGCTGCCGGTGCGTTCGTCACGGGTACACGATGCTCTTCGCGCCCACCATGCGCACCAGGCTGAAGATGGGCAGCCCGATCACCAAATGCTCGATCCCCGTCGAGATGCCCACCCACAGGTCACTGGACAGGGCCAGTGGAATGATCACCGCCGCGGCGGTGAGGATTCCCACGATCCAGCTGAAGAACAGTTCCGGTGACGGAGTGCCCAGGCGAAGCAGATACCAGAGCACACCGCCCAGCAGCGCGCAGATGAAGGCCACCACCGCGAACCAGTACGCGTCCTGGGCCATCGGGTTCCACACCCCGAAATTGCCGCTCTCGCTCACCCTGGTCGCGATGATTTCGATGATCCAAGCGCACAGCCAGGCCGCCAGCGCGGTCACCACCGCCGCCGCGATCACGCCGCCGGTGAACATGCCGATGTTGACCTCCGGCCCCTGCGGCGGCCGGGACCGCTGCTGGTCCGGATGATCGGACTGCTGATACGCGCTGTAGTCGGACTCCCGGCCGTAGCCGGCCCCCTGGCCGTACCCGGGATCCCGGCCCTGCCCAGGGCTTTGGCTGTACCCGTGATCTTGGCCGTACCCGGGATCACGGTAATTTCCCGGCTGATAACCGGCTTCGTAACGTGCGGTGTGCTGGTCGCGCGGATCCATGGGATTCAACCGCCGATCACCTCCGTCGAAAGCGTGTGTGTGCGTCGAGTGTAGGGCCGGACCGGACACGCCGCTGCCCCCTACCCAACTCCGCTCGGCCCGTGAGTCGGCCGCGGAAGCCAGCCGCGCTCGGACGAAACCCACCGTCTCCCAACGGGCTTACACCTGCTCGAGAACTGCGCGCCCGGGCCGGCCGTTGCCGCTGATCGCTGGATGGCGGTTGACCAGCGAAAACCGCTACGAACCGGGAGACCTGCACGACCATCGGGGTGCCCGCCGCAGCCGTCACGGGACCGAAGTCCCGGCCGATCCCGCTCGCCTCTGCCGCCGGATGGATCGGCGGCCTCGCGGACTCGCTCGCGTCGTTACCTCCGGCAGATGATCGCGAGCGGGCGGTGGTCACCGATCCGTAGCGCAGTGACCCACCCAACAGTGCATTCTGGAATGATTCCAATAAAGCGGCGGTTGGTTCTGTTGAATGATTCCGAAAGGAGTACAACCCATGACTGCCGCACCTCGGACCGAGCAGCGGACCAATCGCCGCCTCGCCGACGATGTCCGGAATTTCACCGCTTCCCCCCGGCTGGCCGCAGGCCTACAGCGCGTGCTCGTCGATCTCATCGAACTGCACCTGCAAGGCAAGCAGGCGCACTGGAACGTCGTCGGGACCAACTTCCGCGACCTGCACCTCCAGCTCGACGAACTCGTCGACGCGGCCCGCGAGAGCAGCGACACCATCGCCGAGCGGATGCGAGCCCTCGACGCCGTCCCCGACGGGCGTTCCGACACCGTCGCCGCGACGACGAGCCTGCCGCCCTTTCCCGCCCAAGAGGTGAACACCACCGACGTCGTCGATTTGATCACGACGCGGACCTACGCGGCGATCGACACCATCCGCGACGTGCACGACGCCGTGGACGCCGAGGACCCCAGCACCAGCGATCTGCTGCATCAGGTCATCGCCTCGCTGGAGAAGCTGGCGTGGATGATCAAGTCGGAGAACCGCGGCGTCTGACCGCCCGCCCCGCCGCGCGCACTGCTCGCTCGCGGCGGGTCCGCCTCAGAAGTGCGCGGCGCCGCCGTCGATGGACAGCGGCACCGCGGTGATGTACTTCGATTCGTCGCCGACCAGGAAGAGCCCCGTGTCGGCGATCTCCTCCGCGGTCGCGGCCCAGCGCGGCAGGAACGGGGTGCCCATCCCGTTGAGCAGCGGGTTGGTCTCCCCCGCCGCGGCGAGCGCGGACTGCATGTCACCGGAACCCATCGGCGTGTTCACCCCGCCGGGATGGATGCTGTTGACCCGGATCTCGTACTTGCCGAGTTCGGCGGCGAAGGCCCGCGCCATCCCGGTCACCGCGTGCTTGCTGGCGGTGTAGTGCACCATGAACGGCTGCATCTTCACCCCGTCCCGATCGCCGAAGTGGTAGGCGACCGCGGAGTGGTTGGCATTGCCCGCGTGCTCGGCGATCCGCCGGCTGGAGACCTGGTCGATGCCGTAGCGGCCGTACAGTTCCTCGGCGGCGTCCATCAGAGCCCGCCGGGCCGCGTCGCTGTGCCGTGCCATCCGTCTCCACTCTTCGTCACCGCGAGATCAAGTCAGGTGGCGTAATTTGTCGATGGCCAGCGACACGACCGGCGCCCGGAGACCGCACCGACTCGACAGGTAACCGAACTTTCGGGAACGACCCGGCGCTATGTGACTGCACATTCACGCAATTCAGGAGGCGTCGCCACGTCGGCGATGCGATGGCGCTGTAGATTCTCCCACTCCTGGCGCATGACAGCCCCGACATGCGGTTGACTCAACATAATCCCTGCTTATATTCAGTTTTCTACTCGTCGCGGTGAGCCGCGCCCTACGCCTCCAGGGCCGGTAGCTTTGCGATTTCGCATACGGGACGGCACGAAAGCACGCTAGTATGTGAACAACGATTCACGAACAGAGGAGCGCGATGATGCGTACCCCCCTTCGGCTCGCCGCCGCCTCGGCCGCAGCGGCGACTCTCGTCGTCACCGCGGCCGGTGCGACGGCCGAACCGATCAGCTCCGCGCCGGTGACCACCGTCGCGGCCGGAACCGGCTCGTCGGCGGCGGACTCCGGATCGGCGGCAGCGCGCACGGGCTTGTACTACCTCGAGCGCGGCGACATCATCGGAATTCTCGTGCTGATGGTCGCCGCCCCTTTGCAGATATTGACCAGTGGAATCTGCGACCTGGCCACGATGTCCGCGCTTCCGAGTCCGTGCGTCGCAGGGCCCCAGTGAACCGCACCCGGCTCCCGTTCAGAAGCGCGGCCGAGCGCATGAATAGGGTCCGCGGGCAAAGTTTCTGACGCGCGAGGTCTCCGGTGGCGGGTGATCGACCGACTCCGACTCCGGAGGCCCTCGGGCCAGTCCGGCGGCGCAAGCGATATCGATCGGCCGCCGGCACTCCGAGATCGCCGCTGGATGACTTCCCTCGGTTTGTCCTGCGTATCAAGGGGTAGGCGATGGTCGCGACAGCGACGATCCAACCCCTCAGGAGAACCACCCATGAATCAACCCCGCGACACCGCCGACGAGGCAGACTCGCACGAAACCTCGGATGCCCGAGAAAAGAGCATTCTCGAGGGCCGATCCGACGCGTCCGGCAACCTGGCGGGCCCGGGTCCCAACAGCGACCGAGATGAAGACCCCGACACGTAATCCGCGACCGGAACACGATGCGGTCACCGAGAATTCGCGCCGCAGGGCGAGGTGACCACGAGCTGGAGCTGTGGTCAGCCCGGTTGTCGATTCGCGGGTCACACTGTCGTTCTCAGGTCGATGCGACAGACCCGCCCGCGGTCACCCCCGGCTGGAGCCGATAGAGAACACCGTGTCGATGAGCCGGCCGAACCGGCGGGTGAGCCCCTCGGCCGACTCCTCCGGATGCTCCCGAGCCCAAGCCATGATCGCGTCCACCGCGGCTGTCCAGATCCGGGCGAGCGCGTCGATGTCCTTCTCGTCGGTGTCGCCGAGTTCGTGCAGGAATCGGCGCACTCCCGAGGCCGCGTGGTTCGCGATCCGTTCCCGGTAGGCGTGGGCCGATTCTCCCGCGTCACCGGCATCGGGAGCGGTGGGGTCGTGAATGATGCGCCAGGCGGTGCGGTCCGGGCCGAGAGTGTCGAAGATGCCGCGCAGGGCGTTCGCCGGTACGGCGAAGAACTCCGCCTCGCCGCCCATTTCGAGATCCAGGCGTTCGAGCAGCGGCTCCCCCACGATGGTCAGGCATTCGGCGTACAGCTGCTCCTTCGAGACGAAGTGCTGATACACCAGCGCTTTGGAGATACCCGCGCGCGCCGCGATGGAGACCATCGACACTCCCGCGAATCCATGCTCGGCGAACTCCCGCATGGCGGCCGCCAGAATCTCTCGGCGTCGATCGTCGGAGGGCATGCCCTTGGTTCCCAGACCCGAGGCCGTTGACATGGCCTCGAACTTACCTTACGGTCACTTCAACGGAAGTGACCGTAAGGTCATATCAAGGGTGTCGGAGGAACCAGGCCATGTCCCTGTGGCAACAGATCAATCAACCGGTGACCTACGCCATCCCCTTCTTCGTCCTGGCCATGGCGCTCGAGATCGCCGCCCTGCGCGGGCACGACGACCTGGCCGGCTATGCGAAGGTCGATGCCCGCACCAGCCTGATCATGGGGGCGGTATCCGTATTCATCAGTGGCGCGGCGAAATTCGCCGCACTGATCGCCTACGCGGCGCTGTATGTGCGCGCACCGTGGCAGCTCGATCCGCGCAATCCGCTCGCGTGGGTCGTGGTCATGGTCGGCGTGGACCTGCTCTGGTATCTCTACCACCGGGTCTCACACCGCGTACGGCTGGTCTGGGCCGCGCATCAGGTGCACCACAACAGCCGGTACTTCAACTACGCGACAGCGCTGCGGCAGAAGTGGAATCCGTGGTTCGAACTGCTCTTCTGGACGCCGCTGCCCCTGCTGGGCGTACCGCCGTGGATGGTGTTCACGGCCTGGTCGTTCAACCTCGTCTACCAGTTCTGGGTGCACACCGAGACCATCGGGAAACTGCCGCGGTGGTTCGAGTTCGTGTTCAACACTCCCTCCCACCACCGCGTGCACCACGCCAGCGATCCGGAATACCTCGACAAGAACTACGGCGGCATCCTCATCCTCTGGGACCGCGTGTTCGGCAGCTTCCGCGCCGAAACGTTCCGTCCGACCTACGGACTCACCAAGAACATCGAAAGCACCGATATCCTCACACTCCAGTACTACCAATTCGGTGCGCTGTGGCGTGACCTCCGCTCCACGCGGCGCGTACGCGACTGGCTCGGCTACACCTTCGGACCTCCTGGCTGGGAGCCCGGCGCGGGGGCGACACAGATCGCCACCCGGGTCGGCCTGGATTGAATTTCGCGACCGACCACAGGGGCACCGTCGGTCGATACCGGGCGTGATCACCTCCATGTGGCGGTGTTCTCGCGGGCGTAGGACTTCAGATCCCGTGCAGGGTGGCCGGTGATCCGTTCGACCGTATCGGTCACCACGGCATTGCCGCCGTCGCGGATCAACCGGAACAGGGCCAGCTGCCAGATGATCGAGCGTTCGTCCAGACCGGCTTCGCTCAGGCCGTCGGCGAACCGGTCGGCGGTGATGGCCCGGTAGCGCAGTTTCCGGCCCGCGGCTTCACCCAACGTCTCGGTGACCTGCCGGAGGGTCAGGACCTCTGGGCCGGTGAGGATGTGAACTTCTCCCGAATGTCCCTCCTCGGTGAGCGCGGCGGCGGCCACTTCCGCGATGTCACGGGTGTCGACGAAGCCGACGACGGCATCGGCGGCCGGAAGCGCGAGTTCGCCGTTCTCGCGCAGGGACGCCGCGAAGCCCTCGCCGAAGTTCTGCTGGAACCAGTTCGGCCGCAGAATGATCCACTCCTTGCCCGAAGCGCGCACGTCCGCCTCCCAAGCGGCCATCGGAATGGCGTCGGGCAACTCGTCGACGCCCAGCACCGACAGCAGCACTACTTTTCGCACATGCGCGGCGGCGGCCAGCAGCTCGCCGACGAGGCCGGGTTCGCCGGGCACGGCGTACGGGCCGACGACGTACACGACGTCGATGCCGTGCAGCGCGGGAGCCCAGGTGGAACGGTCGGCCCAATCGAAACGTACCGGTTCGACCCCGGTGGTGGCCGCGGCGGGAGTGCGGCTTGCCGCGCGCACGTGGACGCCGCGGGCTACCAGCGCGTCCACCACGGGCCTACCGGTCTTGCCGGTCGCGCCGAGCACCAGAACAGTCATCGTATTTCTCCTCGGATCGGTTGTACCGGAGAAAATCTACGGATGATCGCCCGGATGATGAATGCCTGAAAATCCGGAATACATGTCCTATAGTCCTGAACCTGTGGACGTTCTCTCCGACGCGCTTGCCGCGATGCGAACGGGCCGAACCCGCGCGGCCCGCACCGACGTACGAGCGCCGTGGGGCCTGCGCTTTTCGGCCGTCACCGGCACGACCTTCCACGTCGTGCTCAGCGGCACGTGCTGGCTGGTGGCCGACGGAACTCAGCCCCTCGCGCTGAGCCAGGGCGATGTGGTTTTCCTCCGCACAGGCAGCTCGCACGCTCTCGCGGACAGCCCGCACACGCCGCTGATCGACTTCGCTCCCGAGCGCTCGGAACCGGATTCGCCGATCGGTCATGTCCGCGTGGACGGCACGGGAGCGCGGTCGATTCTGCTCTGTGGCGCATACCAGCTCGATCGAACGCGGCCGCATCCGCTGATGCGGGAATTGCCCGTGTTCCTGCACCTACCCGCCGGGAACGCGGAGCTCGGTCATCTCGTCGGCCTGCTGGCGACCGAATTCGACCAGGATCGGCCCGGCCGGGATGGCATCGTTCCCCCGCTGGTCGACGCGATGCTGCTCTACATCCTGCGCACCTGGGCCGACCAGCGCACCGATGCGCCGGGATGGGCGCGGGCGCTCGCCGACCGGGCGGTCGGCCAGGCGTTGCGCGATATGCACACCAACCCGGCCGCCCCCTGGACAGTGGAACAACTGGCGGCGCGAAACGGACTGTCCCGTTCGGTGTTCGCCCAGCGGTTCACCGCACTGGTGGGCGAACCTCCGGTGTCGTATCTGACCTGGTGGCGGATGACCAGCGCAGGCCGCATGCTCCGCGAATCCGACGCCCCGCTCAGGAATGTGGCCGCGCAGGTCGGCTACAGCTCCGAATTCGCCTTCGCCAAGGCGTTCAAGCGCGCTTACGGCGTGGCGCCGGGGACATACCGCCGCTCGGCGATGATCGATATATCGAGCGTTCCGACCCGGACTCCGGCCTGATGTCGGATTCCTCGGCGCGGTAGAGGGTGTCGAACCAGACCTCGCCGGTGAGGATCCGCGCGGGCACCTTGGTGGTCGGCGGTGGTTGTAGGAGTTCCACAGCGTGGATGTCACAGCGTCAGCCAGAGCCTGGCGGTCGGGGTGACGGCTCATCGCGATGATCCGCTCGGCCCCGAGTCGCGCGGCGGCCAGCACGCTGAGCAACCCGACCGCGCCGTCACCCACCACGGCGACGGTCTTGCACCATCGGTTCCGGACTACCTCCCGGTGATGCCCAGGCAACCCCCGTGCACGCGCTTGCCGGAGTCTCTCGCGAGAGGTGTACCCCGGGCAGCCACACCGACGTGCCGTCCGTGGGTCTGCGCCACGATGCCGTGGCGGCGGGCAACAGCGAGCGGTCGGCAATCGGCTACGCCTCAGGTCCGGTCGTGGCCCGCTTCTCGAGCACTCCGGCGAGGGCCGAGGCGATCATGGCGACCGCCCGATCATCGTCCTGGGCCGTTCGCCGCAGGATGCCCAGCGCGATGGTCCCCGGCATCTCGGCGAGCGCCTGAGTCAGGCGTATCCGCACAGCGGAGTCCGCGGTGGGTGCGGCGAGTTCATCGGCAAGCGCGCTCATGATCCGGTCCGCGCACTCCGGATCCAGTGCCAGTGCGCCGAGCACCTCGGCCGCCTCGACGTCGTTCGCACCCGCGACCACCATGCCGACCAGGGCGGGCACGGCCGCGGTCACGCCACGTGTGCCCGATGCCAGCGCCGCGTGCCCGCGCACTGTCGCGTCGGTGTCCCCGAGGGCATCCGCGAGCAGCGAGGTCGCCTCGTCGCCGGGCATCTCGGCGATCGCCTGCACCGCGCGCCGCCGGATGTCGACGTTCTCGGAGTACACGCCGGATGCCACGCTCGCCACACCGTCACCGCCCGCCCGCGCCAGTGCCCACCGCAGGGCACCGGCGACGTTCGGATCGGATTCGGCGAGCACCGCCTCAGCCAGCAACTCGAGGGGAACCGGCACGTCCTCGGGCGGGGCCAAGACGGTTTGCTGGCGGCGCGCGGCGCTGGGCGAGTGCAGGCCGTGCAGGAGCTCGATGATGCGCAGGACGCCCTGCCAGCCGGTGGGCGCCGAGGCGTCGACGGCACGCAGTCGCTCGAGCAGCTCCTGTTCGCGCCGCAATCGCTCCTCGGTCCGTCGGATGAGGTCACCGACCAGCGCGGACGGTGTGAAGGCGGGATCCTCCAGGGCGGATCCGATCTGCCGCAGCGACAATCCCAGGGACCGCAGACTTTCCACGTGGAAGATCCGGCGGATGTCCTCGGCGGAGTACTCGCGGTAGCCCCCCACGGTGCGGCCGGTCGGCCGCACCAGCCCGAGGGAGTCGTAGTGCCTGAGCATCCGGGTACTCACTCCGGAACGGCGCGCCACCTCGCCGATCAGCACGCTGTTCCCTCGACCCGTTCCGGGCCGAGCGCGACGATCCGTTTCGCCTCGTCGACGGCCGGGTCGAAACCGGCATCCGGGTCGTGCAGGAGCTGCTGGGTGGCGCGGGCATGCGCACGCACCGCCGGGTCCGCACTCGCCCGTGCGGTCCGCAGGGCGGGCTCGATCACGTCTCCGAGCGCGACGAGTGCCCGGCTGAGGCTCCGTTGCACATTGCGGTCACCGCGACCGAGTTGTGCGGCCAGTTCCGCGGCCAGACCTTCCTCTTCCCCCGGGGGCACGAGGACGACGGCCGCACGCCACGCGCTTCGCGCGACCTCGTCGTCGGCGTCGTGCAGCAACGACCGGGTGATCGCGGGCCACGAATCCCGGTCCCCGATCTTCGACAGCGTATGCAACGCCTGGCTTCGGGCCTGGGAGCGTTCGGACCGCAGCTCCGCGCGGAGTCTGGGCACCGTGATCTCCGAGGGGAAGCGCGTCAACGCCCAGGTGAGCATGTCGCGCACGAAGAAGTCGGGCTCGATCGCGCACCGTGCCACGAGCGCGTCGACGAAGCCGTTGTCGGGGTGCGTGCCGACCGCCAGCGCGGCCTGGAGCCGCGTCGACGAGTCTCCGGCGGACAATGCCTCGAGCAGCCGCGTGTCGTGTGAATTCCTGTGTGCCGAGTTGATGGGGACCACCTCCTGCACCCAGTGAAGACCATGTCACAGTGTCAAGGTCAAGCGCGGGACGCGCGGGGCGATCAGCAGCTCAGCGGGAACCGGTCGAGCCGGCGCGAACCCCGGCCGCGGGAGGGGCACTGCGCCTCCGCCAGGGGTCGAGGCCGCGCCGCTCGGCAGCGCGCTTGCGGCTCACGTCCAGAGACGACCTCGCCGCTGGAGGATGTCGCCAACGGCGATCGGGCCCGGCACCGAGGCCGGAGTTTCACGCCGCCGACCGCGCACGGCCGCGCGACCGGCGGCCTGACATGGTTGCGTGGAGGCGTCTCGTCTCGGTGCGGCTTCGGCCGGCTCGAACCGGTGAGCCGTCAACGGCTTTCGCCGATCCCCTCAGCGCTGGCGCCAGCTCAGCGGACCCGGCAGGTCGACACTGTTCTTCTTGCTGCGGGAGTTCCACGACCACGGGCCGATCTTGATACTCCACGAGGACAGACCCGATTGGGTGAAATTGAGTTTCAGCGGCCCGAAGGATCTACGCTGACGGTACTTGATGGGCATTAGCGACCTCCCTGACTCGACCCCCGGCTACGGAACCGGTTATCTCCCATTACTTTCCCTGGCCGGCAGAGACCAAACAACGACGACCGAGCAGCAACGGCAGCGGTGTGATCGCACGACCGCCCACGGCCCCGTGGAACTGCCCGACCCGCGCTCGACCGGTGCCTGCTGTAGGCAAACCGAGCCGGTAGGGTAGCCGCACGGCCTGGATGATGTTGACGGCCACTGGTTCTCCGTGGTGGAGGTGGGATGGCGCGGGTCTTCCTGAGTCATTCGAGTCGGGACAACGTGCGAGCCGTCGCCCTCGTGCGTTGGCTGGGCGAGCAGCAGCCAGGGCTGGCGGGAAATATCTTCCTGGACTCGGACGAGAAGGCGGGGATCCCCCAGGGCGTGCGCTGGCGGGATGCGCTGCGTCGCGCCATCACTCGCTGTGAAGCGGTGATCTGCTTGACTTCCCGGGATTGGCATGCGTCCACCGAGTGTGTAGCGGAATATCTGACGGCGGAGAACCTGGGCAAGCGCATCTACTGCGCGGCATTGGAACCGGTGACCGATCTCGATGCCACCCGCGCGTGGCAACGCTGTGATCTGTTCGGCGACGGTCCCGTCACGGAGATTCCGGTCGACGGCTCGCCCGAACCGGTGCGGTTCCGTACCGAGGGCTTGCGCCGGTTGCTGGCCGGGTTGGGCGATGCCGGGATCGGCGCCGAGAATTTCCCCTGGCCGCCCGTGAATGAGCCGGACAGGTCGCCGTATCGCGGCTGGCAACCGTTCGACGCGGTGGATGCCGCGGTGTATTTCGGTCGCGACGCGCAGATCGGGCAGGGCTTGGATCGCCTGCGTGGGATTCGGGCGGCCGGGTCGGAGTCGGTGTTCGCCGTGGTGGGCCCGTCGGGTACCGGGAAGTCGTCGTTCCTGCGCGCTGGGTTGTTGCCGCGGTTGATGCGTGAGGACCGGCAGTTCCTCGTGCTGGGGCTGGTGCGGCCGGAAAGGCACGCGCTCACCGGTGCGCACGGCTTGGCCGCTGCGATCCACGCCACCCGGGTTCGGCTGGGTCTGACCGCGCCTGCGCTCGGGGACATCAAGGCCGCCTTGCCCGGAGACACCGATCGGATCCGTGATTGGCTGCTCGAAATGCAGCATGCCGCGCGAGACAGGCAGCTCGACGACGGGGCCGCACCCCCTCCCACGCTGCTGCTGCCGATCGATCAAGCAGAGGAGTTGTTCGTCGCGGATGCCGGTGTCCAGGGTGAGCAATTCCTTGCCCTGCTCGGCCGGTTGCTCGTCGCGCCGCAAGACGAGGCCGTGCGAGAGCCGCCGATCATCGCGGTGCTCACCATTCGCACCGATCGCTACGAACAGTTGCAGAACGCGCCCCAGCTCGACGGCGTGCGGACCTACGTGTTCAACGAGTTGAAACCGTTGCCGCGCACCCAGTTCAAAGAGGTCATCACCGCACCGGCCGCGCGTGCCGACCAGCACGCGCCGTTGACCATCGAACCTCAGCTGGTGGATCGGCTCTTGGCGGACGGTGACCACGGCGCGGACACCCTGCCCCTGCTGGCGTTGACCTTGTCTCGGCTCTACGACGACTACGCCTCCGGCGGAGTTCTCACCCTCGAGCAGTACAGCTCTATCGGGGGCATCGACCGCGTGGTGCAAACGGAGATCGACGCTCTGCTGCCCACCGATCCCGACACCAAGCGAGCACAACTGCGGCTGCTCCGGTCGGCGTTCGTGCCCGCGCTGGCGACGATCAACCCCGACAACGATCAGCCGATGCGCCGTATCGCGAGCTGGGCGGAACTCCCGGCCGAAAGCTACCCGCTCATCGATGCTTTCGTGAACAAGAGATTGCTCGTCAAAGATCACCGTGACGGCCGGATCGTCGTCGAGGTCGCGCTGGAAAGCCTATTGCGGCAATGGGAGGAATTGGCCGGTTGGCTGCTCGAGCAAGCAGACGACCTGAAAGCCGCCGACCGTCTCGAGCAAGCAGCGCGAGCCTGGGACCGCAACGGGCGCGACGAGGCTTGGCTGTGGGGAGGCACCCGGCTCACCGAGGCCGAAACCCTCTCGGCGAAGCCCGGCTTCCAGCGGCGGCTCGAGCCCACCCGCGAGTTCCTGCTCGCAGGCAGGCACCGCGAACACGACCGAATCGCCGCTCTTCGCCGACAGGCACGCACCCTCGCGGCACTGCTGGTAGTGGCCGCCGCGGTGGCGGCACTCGCGGGAATCGGTTTCTGGCGCGCGGATATCGCGAGCGACCGAGCCGACGCCCGCACCCGCGAAGCCGTGGTCCGGCGTCTGCTCACCGACAGCGACAGCGTCCTGTCCGGAAACCGATCCAGCCCCGACACCCGGGCGCTGCACGAGATCCTCACGGCACGCGCGATCGACCCCGGTCAGACCGACAAGGCGGTGGTCGACGCGCTATACGCGCGGAAGCATCTGCGCACCGTCTTCCAGACCGGCGATCCCATCTCGAGCCTGGCCCTCAGCCCCGACGGGACCAGAATCGTCACCGGTGGCGCGGGCCGGATCGGTAGCTTCGGCCCCGATGCCCGGCCGGGTCGGCCACCGGTCCGGTTGTGGGACAGCGCGTCCGGCGTGCAGATCGAAATCCCGCCTCGTTTCATCTGGGGGCTGGGGGCGGCTGAGGCGGTGGCGTTCAGCCCCGACGGGCAGCGGATCGCGGTCGGCCGCAACACCGGCATCGAACTATGGGATGCGGTGACCGCGCAGCCGAGCGGCAGCTCGATGACCGGCCAGGCCGTCGACGTGAAGAAGATGGCGTTCAGCCCCGACGGACAACGGATCGTCTCCGGCGGAACCCTCGGCACCCTCCAGTTGTGGGATGCCGGAACCGGGCAGCAGATCAGTTCCGTGCTCAGCGGGGCCGGTGAAGCCGTGGTGCGAGTCGCGTTCCGCCCGGACGGGCAACCGATCGCCGCTGTCCGTAGTGACGGCGTCATACGGCTGCGCGACGCCGGAACCGCCCGGCAGATCGGCCCCGCGCTGACCGGAGATGTCAATGGCGTGCGCGACATCGCGTTCAGCCCGGACGGCAGCCGGATGATCTTCGGCGACGCCGACGGCACGCTACGGCTGCGGGACACGACCACCGGAGAGCAGATCGGTGTGCCCTGGAACGGCGACGGTGACAGCGCGGTGGTCGCGGTGTCCTTCAGTCCCGACGGCAGACGTGTCGTCAGCGCGGACTCCAATCACGCGGTGCGGCTGTGGGATACCGCCACCGGCCGACCGATCGGTACGGCGCTGACCGGCCATACCGATCTGGTTGCCGACGTGGTGTTCAGCGCGGACGGCACCGAGGTCGTCTCCGGCGGCCGCGATGGTTCGGTGCGGATCTGGGATGTGGCGAGTATCGCGTTCGCGTACCAGAGTTCGGCGTTCGACGCGCTGGCGGTGAGCCCGGATGGTAGCCGGATAGTGTCCGGTAGCGAAGACGGCGTCGTCCAGTTGTGGGATGTTCGTTCCGCACAGCCGTTCGGCAGGCCGATGACCGGGCACACCGGCGCGGTGACTCAGGTGGCGTTCAGCCCCGACGGAAGGCGGATCGCCTCCGCGAGTGTCGACGGCACCGCACGGTTGTGGAACGCCGATACGGGAGAGCTTTTCGGCGGCCCACTCGTCGGCCCCCGTGGAGTGCTGTCGGGTGTTGCCTTCAGCCCCGACGGCGCGCGCCTTGTGACCAGCGGCGAACGTAGGTGGCGCTGGTGGGATGTCGAGAGCGGACAGCGCCTCGACACTCCCCCGGCGATCGGGGATCCGCTGATGGGTACCGCCGTCACTGTCAGCCCCGACGGCCGTCTCTTGGCCGCAGGCAGCGATCAAGTCCCTTCGGTGCTGCTGTTCGATGTCGCGACCGGTCAACGGTCGAGCCCACTGGAGATGGGTACCACCGGAAGCATGCAGAGCGCGGCGTTCGGTCCGGACGGAAAGACGATCGCCTCCGCCGCCGACAGTCGAATCATCATGTGGGACGCAGCCTCCGCGAAACAATCAGCCATATTTCAAGGGCACACCGAGGCGGTGTCGAAGGTAGCCTTCAGCCCCGACGGGCGCGTCCTCGCCTCGGTCGGTCTCGACCGGACCATTCGTCTCTGGGACATCCCGAGCGGGCAGCCCCTCGCGGCTCCGGTCGCCGGCCACACCGCCGCGATCACCGACGTCGTCTTCCTGCCCGACGGCAAGACCATCGCCACGAGCGGTGTCGACGGCACGATCAAGCTGACGCCGGTGTACTCCGCCGATCCGGCGAGGATATGCGCCAAGCTCACGGTGAATCCGAGTCCCGAGGAATGGGACGACTTCGTGTCGAAGGCGATCCCGTATACCGAACTCTGCCCGGGTCTGCCGCGCGCTGCCACGCCCTGAGTACGACGCTCCACACGATCGGCGTTGGGCCGTCCCCCGACTCATCCAGCACGAGCGGTTTCGGCCACCGAACCCGCCGACCACGACATCGTCACTGCTACTGCGGCACCTACTGCGTCATAGCACCCCGGCGCCATCCGCATAGCCGAACCCGGGACGACCGTAGCGGACCGGCCCTCCGCACCACCCACCGAATCGTGCCGACGGCGAACCGCGCCCGCAGGTCCGGTGAGTGAACACGGCGCGACGACCGAGAATGCCGCACACTGCTCCCATGACGACGCCCGAGACGCGAACAGGACCGATGTTCCGGTGGACCGAGGTCGGCACCGGCGGTGTGATCGCCCCCGGCGAGCGATTGACCTGGCCGCGCACGATCGGGATCGGGTTGCAGCATGTGGTGGCGATGTTCGGCGCCACCTTCCTCGTGCCGGTCCTCACCGGGTTCCCGCCGTCGGCGACGCTGCTCTTCTCCGGGGTCGGCACCCTGCTGTTCCTGGTGATCACCCGCAACCGGCTGCCGAGCTATCTCGGTTCGAGTTTCGCGATCATCGCGCCGGTCCTCGCGGCCACCGCCTCCGACGGCATGGGTGCGGCCCTCGGCGGGATCGTCGTGGTGGGCGCCCTGCTGATCGTCATCGGCGTGGTGGTTCACTTCGCAGGCACCCACTGGATCGAGGCGCTGATGCCGCCGGTGGTCACCGGCACCATCGTCGCCCTCATCGGGCTGAACCTGGCGCCGACCGCCGAAACGAACTTCGAGAAGGACCCGATCACGGCCACGGTCGTGCTCATCCTGCTGATCTCGTGTCTCGTACTCTTCCGCGGATTGCTCGGCAGGCTGGCCATCGTCGCCAGTGTCGTGCTCGGTTATCTGCTCGCGCTCGCGCGCGGTGAGGTCGACACGGCGGCAATCGGGAGCGCCGCATGGGTCGGGCTGCCCGACTTCCACGCGCCGAGCTTCCACCTCTCGGTGATTCCGATGTTCCTGCCGGTGGTGCTGGTACTCGTGGTCGAGAACATCGGGCACGTCAAGTCGATCACCACGATGACCGGTATCGACTACGACCGGCGCATGGGCCGCGCGCTGGCGGCCGACGGCCTGGCGACAGTCCTCGCCGGCAGTGGCGGCGGCTCGGCGACCACCACATACGCGGAGAACATCGGCGTGATGGCGGCGACGAAGGTGTACTCGACCGCCGCGTACTGGGTGGCAGGCGCCGCCGCCATCGCGCTCAGCCTCTCACCGAAGGTAGGAGCGGTGATCGCAGCCATCCCCGCCGGGGTGCTCGGTGGTGTCACGACCGCGCTCTACGGCCTGGTCGGGATCCTCGGCGTGCACATCTGGGTGAGCAACCGGGTGGACTTCGCCACACCGATCAACCAGTTCACCGCGGCCATACCGCTGGTCATCGGCATCGCCGACTTCACATGGAAAGTAGGCGATCTCGACTTCGGCGGCATCGCCCTCGGGGCCCTCGCCGCGCTGGTGATCTACCACGCGATGCGGCTGATCGGGCGATGGCGCGGAACGGTCGAACCCCACCACGCGCACGACGAGACGAAGCCGGCGGAACCGACGGACCGCCGACCCGGCGGCGGTTCATCCGGTGATTGAATTTCCACGACCCGGGTAGACAGGAGTCGAACACATGTTCTGTCGAGCGTGAGGAGCGACGATGGTACAGTCGAAACCGGAGAAGGATCCGGACCAGTGGACCACCGGCGACGAACCGATGACCGGCCCGCAAGACTCCTACCTGCGCACCCTGGCCCAGGAAGCGGGTGAGGAGGTGCCCGAGGGGCTGACCAAGGCCGAGGCGTCGCAGCTCATCGACGAGTTGCAGCAGCGCACCGGCCGTGGCGCCTGATCTTGCCGAGTCCTCCGATTGTGGACAGGACTCCGGGCGGCGGGCTTGCCCTGGGTACCGACGAAGCGCGTCGAGAGTCCCAGGTGAGGTGGATGCGCCTGCGGTCCGGAACGCTACTGCTGTAGGACGGATAGGACGTTGCCCGCCGGGTCGGTGAACCAGGCGATCAACGGACCGCCTCCGCGGTGAATGCCTTTCTCGTCCTGCTCGGCGAATTCGTACCGTTCGAAGCGCACCTTCCGGCGCGTGAGTTCATCGACGGCCGCTTCGATATCGGGGACGGGGAAGTTCAATACGGTGAAGGTCGCGGGCGCGTGGTCCGGCTTCGGGTACACCAGGACCGTGCCCCCGCCGCCGAGGTGTAGCTGGAGCATCCCGTTCTCATCGGAGACTCGTATCCCGAGCGTCTCGGCGTAGAACCTCCTCGCCGCCTCGATGTCGTCCACCGAGAATCCACTGAACGCGCTGCTGTCGGTAAGCATCACTCGCCCCTCTCGGTCATCGCAGCCCGGTGCTGCTCATCGAATCGAACGTAGTCGCCATGGGAGTCGATCGGGGTCGCGAACACACCGCCGTCGCAATCGGCGAGTTCGGTCGGCCAGCGAGGTCATCGATGCGGCCCGCCGTCGCCAGGAGGGCGGACGCAGGATGATCACCTCGCTCGGCTGGGAGTTCGCCCCTCGGCGTCATCCGGCTGCCGATCATCACGTACACACCGCTGGTAGTCAGACATCGTAGCCCGGGCCGCCGGGTCTACGGCCGACCTTCGACGCGAAGATCCCCCACGCCTGGGTGGCTCCGCGCAGCTCATATAGTTAGATGCGAATATCTACGTATAGACATGGATTGAACCTCCGGCGCACCGCGATCGGCCCCCACAGGCTTCTCAGCCTGGGCAATGCCAAACCGTCACCGGCACCCGACGACGACCCGCGCCGGCCGCGCCCCCGCCCCACGGGAGAACTCGATGGGCACAACCGTAGTGGTGTCGTGTCGGTTGTCAGGTGTTCAGCGGAGCGGTGGGCGGGAAGGTGACCGGCAATTCGGTCAGTGCCCGATGGAAAGGACCCGGCCTCCAGTTCGGTGTCCGGTCCGGCAGATTCAGTTCGATCTCCGGCAGCGCGTCGAGGAGTTGGTCGATCGCCTCTTGCGCGATCAGATAGGCCAAGGATCGCGCCGGGCAGGCGTGCGGGCCGAGGCCCCAGGCCAGGTGCGAGCGATTGCCGGTCAGGTCACCGGTACGGATCGCGGGATCGTTGTTGCACGCGGCCATGCTGATGACGACGGGCTGGTGCGCGGGCAGCCAGACGCCGTCGATGAGGATCGGGTGGCGGGGATAGGTGATCAGCAGGTTCGCCAGGGGCGGGTCGTTGAACAAGACCTCATCGAGGGCATCGCGAGACGACAGGTTGCCGCCGAGGAAGCTGTCGCCGAAGCGCTCGTCGGTGAGGATCAGCAGCAGGGTGTTGGTGATCAGATTCAGCTCGAATTCGATCCCGGTTCCGTATACCTGGGACACATGGTGAGACGCCTCCACGTCGTCCAGCCGGGCGGAATGCTGGAGCAGGACCGAGGTGATGTCGCGTTGCGGTTCGGCGCGTTTGAGTGCCACCAGTTTCATCAGCGCCTCCCCGAGCATCTGATTGCCCTTCTCGGCGTCGACACCCTCGAGGAGGGCAGCGGTACCGGCGGCGACCTGCCCGCCGATATCAGGCGGGCAGCCCAGCAGATAGTTCACGACCTCGAATACGAGGGGGAACACATATTGGCGGATCAGGTCCGCATTGCCGTCTTGGCAGAAGGAGTTGATCAGCGGAACGGCCAGTCCCTCGACGACGGCGTGGAGGGCGTACAGATCCACCTCATCGATGCTCGCGGTGATCGCTCCCCGGTAGCGGGTGAAGTCGGCCCCGGTGCTGCGACTGGCCATGGGCCGCCACTCCAGGAGCGGGAGAATGGGGCAGTCGGCTGGGATGTTCTTCTGCCAAGCGCGTGGGTCGGCGGGGAAGTGCTCGGGATCGTTGAGGATTCGCACCGCGGTGCCGTAGCCGATCACCAAGGTCGCGGGTACGCCGGGCGCCAACTCCACCGGCGCCAAAGACCCGTACTGTCGGCGCATTTCGCGGTAGGCACGGTGTGGCTCGGCCGCGAACTCGGGCGAATACAGGGGCACACGTGTGTCGTCCGAATCGATCGGCGAGCCGTGCACAACCGGGCACGACGGCGCTGGAACCTCGGACTGCGGTGTACTCAAGAAGCAAACTCCCAAACTGTCGGTATGCACTGCACGATCGCTGATATACCGGCTCACCGCTCGAGCGAGAAGCGGATCGCCGGGGCTACGCCGGAACCGGTCGATGGTATAGCGCGCACGCATCAGCCTGGTCAGCGCACGAGAACGTGCTGATCAGAATGTTTTTCGGTCCCGCGCGGCCGGACTTCCGTCCGGCCGCTACACAGCGATGGGCAGCGGAACAGAGTTCTATCAGACTCCGAGCGCATCCAGCGAATCGTGATCGTCGATGGCCGTGGTGATTCGCTTCAGCAGCGTCAGGCACGTCTCCACCGGTTGCATCTCGGGCTGGTACACCGCCCTGCCGATCGTGAACGCCCACGCCGCGTAGGCGAACATGGATTGTTGCCGGTAGGCCAGCCACGCCTCGTCGAAGGCCGGGGCCCGGCCGTCGAGGGGGCCGAGTTCGTCGAGGTAGGCCGCCAGCAGTTCACGGTCCCAGGCCCGGCGATCCTCGGGCTCGCATCCCGAGTTGACGGTGTAGGCGAAGTCGTGCGCCCAGCCGCCCCGCATCACCACCTGCCAGTCGACGAATCCCATTCGCCCGGAAGCGGTTCGGTAGGTCTGGCCGATGTGCGGGTCACCGTGCAGCAGGGTCGGGGGCAGCTCGTTCGTCGCCTTGTCGATCGCTCGCTCGACACCGGCCCACAGCCGATCCGCTTGCCCGTGCAGCGCCTCGGGCACCACTTCCTCCGCCCGCCGCAGTCCGACCTCGCAACGCTTCTTCATGTCGATGGCGGCGAGATATGCCTGGAGGGCTTCGGTCGTGGTTTTGAGGTCCGTGATCGAAGGGTGGATCCAGAAGGCGCGGTGCAGCCGAGCGAGATTGCGCACCAGGTCTTCGATCTGGTCACGGGCGATCGGGGCGTTCGGCTCGATGAACCGCGCACCGCGAGTCGAGGCGATGTCTTCCATCAGAGCGATCGAACGCCACGACCCGGCGTCGGCGGCGCCCCAGTAGCCGAACGGGGCCTCGATATCGACCTGCGGCCGAAAGTCCCTGAAGAAACGGGTTTCACCGTCGATCATCTTCCCGCCGCCGAGCAGAATCCGCTGCGAGAAGGCTGTTGTCGTCTTCGCGAAGAGATCGGTCGGTAAATTCGCCTGCTTGCCCGCGTCGTTGTACTCCACGCGTAGCGCTACGCGAGTGGACGTTCCGCGGCTGCCGTTGGAGGTTTCGAACGAGAGCACCTCGGCCCCCGGTACATCGCGGCACAGGACTGCCGTCAGCCACTGCGGTGTCACCGTTTCGCCGGACACCGGGACGTCGTCGACGTCCCGGGCCTTCGGCCGGAAAATCCTCTCGCCCATGATGTGAGCACCGACCGTGACAGACCGTCCGAGCAGCCAGAGCTTGTGGTTCATTCGCTTGCCTCGATTCCGGAATACGACTCGACCGCCCGGGCGACTGGATGCCTGGCGCACGGGCCCGCAGGACAGTAACCCATCCTCTCGAAAAGCCCCTTCCGACGATGCGATTGCCGAACCCCCTCGGCGAGAACGGCTCCGAGCTGACGTGCGCACGAGCCCCACCGGACTTCTCACCCGTGGGATGAGGGGCCGTCGGGCCGCCGAACCCGCCGCGGGCGACCTCGAGAAGCCGCCGCCGAACTCGGGCGGGAGCATCTAGCCTCGGGAGTTCCGCCCGGAGGCAGTGGTCACACTGCCCGCCGAGTCGCCGCGCCTCGGCGGGTTCTGTCCGGGCCGGCCTCTCGGCCAGTTCGCGCAGCGCCGCGGTGACCTCGTCAGGGCATTCCAGCGGCGCGCAGTGCCCGCGAGTTCACCAGCAACGCCCCGTACCCGCCCCGGCCATTCGCGGAGGTGGCGCCGATCATCCTGTCCAGGTCCCGCCCGATCGCCGGGTCGGCGGCTGCCCCGATCGCGACCGCAGAGAGGTGGGCCGGTCCGTCCGCGTCGCCTGAGACGACCGCGTCTTACCCGCGCCGAGCGGACTTCGCGGCCTGCGCCGCGTCCTTTTCCGCCTCGTCGAGTTTGCGGGTGTCACGCGGTTCGGCGAAGGGCTGCATGTCCTCCGGCAATCCCTGGGCGATGGCTTTGCCGTGGTCGAGTTCGGCGTTGATCTCGGCTCCCAGCAACAGCGCGATATTGGTCAGCCACAACCACACGAGGAAGATCACGACACCCGCCATCGACCCGTATGTCTTGTCGTAGGAGGAGAAGTTGGCGATGTAGACCGCGAACAACACCGAGACGATCAGCCAGATGAGGACTGCGATGACACCGCCGGGGCTGATCCATTTCACCCCGCCTTGCCTGGCGTTCGGGCTGGCCCAGAACAGGATGGCGAGCAGCACCGACAGGAGCACCAGCAGCACCGGCCATTTGGCGATGTTCCAGAGCGTCACCGCGGTGTTCCCGAGACCGAGGAAATCGCCGATCTGATGGGCGACCGGCCCGCTCGCCACCACGATGGCGGTGCTGATCACCAGGAGGATCACCGCGATGAGGGTGACGCCGAGCCGGATCGGCGCGGTCTTCCAGATCGGGCGCCCCTCCCCGATGCCGTAGACGACGTTCGAGGCACGCATGAACGCCGCGACGTAGCCCGACGCCGACCACAGCGCGATGGCGAGACCGAAAATCGCCCCGAGGCCCGCGCCCTGCTTGTTGGACTGGGCTTGAGTGATGAGCGTGTGCACGAATTCGGCGCTCGATCCCGGCGCGATCTGCTGCGCCTGGTTCATGAGTTCCTCGGCGGCATTCGGCCCCAGCAGCCCGAGCAGCGAAACCAGGACGATGAGGCCCGGCACGATCGACAACACCGCGTAGTAGGTGAGTGCGGCTGCCAGGTCGGTCAAGTTGTCGCGCTGGAACTCCTTGCCCGCACGTTTGACCACCGCGAGCAACGATGGTTTCGACAGTTCGGCCGGGCTGCCGGGCTCGTCCGGGTCGAGATCCGGCCGGGCTCCGGTATCGGTCGCGCGGCCTCGCGTCTCGACGCGGTTCCGCGTACTCGACGAGTCGACAGCCTCGTCCTCGTGCCGGTTCGGTCTGCCGTGATCTGTAGCCATGTCGGTTCGCCTCGCTCGAACGCATCTCTCGGTCATGCGCGTGAAGGTGCCAGCACTTCCGCGCTGAACGAGTGGTGCCCGAAGCAGCGGTTCTGAAACACCGGGCCCGCCGCCTCCGGCGACCTGGTCACCGAGATCCGAGGTCGTTCGGTCGGGGCGCAGCACCGTGGCGCAACGCCGACCACGCGGTGGGGAAACCTGTCCCTCGCGCACCATCGCGATTCCACACCAGCCGAGCGCCGAGCTCACCCGCGGCGTGCGCTAGGGTTCGAACCCGTGTCCAAGCTGCGGCGGCGCGTGGCCGAGGCTGCGGAAGCGGCTCTGGCCCAGCGCAAATACGTGTCGGCGGTCGATGTATTCGCCGTTCTGGGGTGGGTGCGATCCAGTCATGTCGATCGCTGGCGGCAGGGGCAGGTGCGGTCGTTGGAGCAAGTGACGGCGGTGGACGCGCGGCGGATGCACGATGCGGCGCAACTGTTGAGCGAATGGGCCCGCGAGCACGACCTCACCGCGAGTACAGCTTCGTATCTGTCGGGCGGGCGCGATCGCGAGGCGCTGCGGTTCGTCGACAGCGGCGAAGACGAGATGTTCCGGGTGCACTGGCTGTCGGGAAAGCTAACCCCGGCGCAGCGCGAACAGGTCGTCCAACGCCAGAACCGTGCCCCGGATCTGACGGTAGTCGAGGCCGCTGAGCCGTGGACCTGCACCGAGTGCGCCGAAACCGGCTCGTATCTGATCACCTCCGCCGCCGGACCGCTGTGCCTGACGTGCTCGGACCTCGACCTTCTGGAGTTCCTGCCCGCCGGGAACGCGGCGCTGAGCCGACGCGCCAAGAAGGAGAGCCCCCTCGCGGCCGTCGTGGTGCGCTTGAACCAGCGGCGTAAGCGCTACGAACGGCTCGGCATCCTCGTCGAGGAGGCCGCCCTGACCCGCGCCGAACAGCAATGCCTGGCCGACGACGATGCCCGCGCCCGCCGCCGCGAGCGCGACCGCGTCCGCCGCGCCGCCCAGGACGTCGAATACCGCGCCCGCATGTCCGACGAAATCCAACGGCTGTTCCCCGGCTGCCCCACCGATCGTGCCGCCGAGATCGCCGAACACGCCGCCGCCCGCGGCAGCGGCCGGGTAGGCCGCACCGCCGCAGCCAAACTCCTCTCCCCCGAAGCGCTCACCCTCGCCGTCATAGCCTCCATCCGCCACCGCGACACCGACTACGACCACCTCCTCATGACCGGCGTCCCGCGCAGTGAGGCCAGGGCCCGCATCCGCCCCACCGTCGACCACGTGCTCGAAACCTGGCGCGGCTGAGGCGCGGCGCGTCACCCGACGAGCGGGACCGCCGCCCGCCCTACCGTTCGGTATGCCGACCGAGGAGCCGCGTACAGCGTGTCAACCGGCCGATCGCCGACTCCGCCACGCTTGCAGGGACTCTGCCGTCAACACGTCGCCGTGGCCCACACAGACGATGTCGACATCCAACTCGGTCAGCCGGTGCGCGGCTGCCTCGACGGCGGCGCTGTCCAGGTTGAACACACCCGGCATAGTGACACCACGGACATTGGCCAGTGTGTCGCCGGTGAACAGCACGCGATGACGCGGCAGATGCAACGCCACACTGCCCTCCGTGTGGCCGGGGACGGCCAATACCTTCGCTCCGCCGCCGAAGTCGAGTACCTCACCATCGCGCAATTCGCGATGCACGGGGGCCGGGCGCGGAGACGGGCCCAGTTCCAGGGCGTCGGCGATCGGACGTTCCCAGTCGCGCAGCACAGGCGCCGGTTGCGGACGTTCGCCCCGCACGATATCGGCGTCGGCGTGATGGACCCAGATCTCCGCTCCCCACTCCGCGAGATCGGCCGCCGACCCGATGTGATCGTCGTGGGCATGGGTGAGAATCACGCGCCGCACTCGGTCAGCGGTGAAGCCCAGCGCACCGAGACCTTGTCCGATCTCTTCGGCCGCGCCGGGCAGCGCGCAGTCGATCAGCGTCACCTCCGCGCCGTCGTTCCACACATAGACGTTGAGGTCGTTCACCTCGGCGAACCGCAGCGCCGAAAGCCGGGGCGACACAGGCACGATTTCCACACGGCGAAGCTACCCGCGACAAGCCGCGATACCCGCTCGATCCGCTTCAGGCAGAAAGACAACACCGCGGCATCGACAATCTGTTACGCGGCGGCTTTCGGTCCGGGCGGTGGAAATCTCATCCGACACCGGACACGGATTTCGTCGTCAGGTATCCGGCCAGACCCTCGCGGCCGAACTCGCGGCCGATGCCGCTGGCCTTGACGCCGCCGAAGGGTGCGACGGGATCCATGCTGTAGGCCTGGTTGATGCCGAAGCTTCCGCTGCGGATACGGCGCGCGACCGCGAGCGCCCGGTCCGGATCACTCGACCAGACCGAGCCCGACAATCCGTAGTCGGTGTCGTCGGCGATCGCGATCGCCTCGTCGTCACCGGTGTAGGGGATGACGGTCAGGACGGGGCCGAAGATCTCCTCGCGGGCGATCCGCATCTGTGGGTCGACCTCGGTGAAGAGAGTAGGGCGGACGTACCACCCCCGGTCACAGCCGACCGGCATGTCCGTGCCGCCGACGGCCGGTCGCGCGCCCTCGCGGATTCCGGTGTCGATGTAGTCGCGCACCCGGGCCTGCTGGCGTTCGGACACCATCGGGCCGATGTCGGTCGCCTCGTCGAACGGGTCGCCCACGCGCAGTGCCCACACCATCTCGCTGAGCGCGTCCACGTACTCCCGATACCGATTGCGGGGCAGCAGGATCCGCGCTTGCACAACGCAGGCCTGACCGCCGTTCATGAGCGCGGCCACTCTCATACCGTCGGCGACCCGCCCTGGATCGGCGTCGTCCAGCACCACCGCCGCCGATTTGCCGCCCAGCTCGAGGCTCACCCGGCGCAGCGCAGGCGCGCAGGCGGCGGCGACTTGCCGTCCCGCGGCGGTGGAGCCGGTGAAGGACACCTTGTCCACGCCGGGGTGGGCGACGAGATGGGCGCCGATGTCACGGTCCCCCGGCAGGATGCTGACCACTCCGGGCGGAATACCGCTGTGCCGCAGAAGATCGGCCATGAGGTAGGCGTCCAGCGGTGTCTCCGGGGAGGGTTTCAGCACCACGGTGCATCCCGCCAGCAGCGCAGGGATCAGCTTGGCGACGGTGAGGAACATCGGCATGTTCCACGGCACGATCGCCGCGACGACGCCGACGGGTTCGTGACAGACCAGGACGCCTGCGCCGAAGTAGCCGGGCCGGGTCTCCTCCCACGGGAAGTTCGCGGCGATGTCGGTGAGCGAGCGCATCATCACCCCGGGGAGCCGAGCGTGCGCGGAGCGCGAGAATCGCAGGGGTGCGCCCATTTCCGCGGTGATCAGGTGGGCGAGTTCGTCCTCGCGCTCGGCGTAGCGGTCGGCGAGGTCGCGGACGATGCCGATGCGTTCATCGGCGCCGAAGCCCCGCCACGGGCCGTGGTCGAAGGCTTCCCTGGCCGCGGCCACGGCAAGGTCGACGTCGCGGGCGTCCGGCGCCGCGAGCCGCGCGATCACCGTTTCGGTGTGCGGTGCGACCACCTCGAGGGTGCGGTCGGTGCTGGGGGCACGCCATTCGCCGCCGATGAACAGGCCGGTGTGTTCACGCATCGGACCGTCCGGTCAGGGCCGGTAGGCGGCGATGTCGCGGAGCAGCCGCACGACCGGCGGCGGATCGAGTTGCAAGCCCACCGGCGCCGACATCTCCCCGGAGCGGGACTTCTGTCCGAGCGCCGCGCGCACGGCCTCGAGGTCACTCGCCTCGATCTCGTAGAGCGCGATGTAACTGGGGTCGCCGTCGACGGTGGCGAGGCGGCGGGCGGAGACGACGCCGTCGAGCTCGCACATCTCCGCGAGGTGGGTGTTCTCGTACCAGTCGTGGTAGGCGGCGGCCTCCTCGGCCGAGTTCGGGCGCGATTCGACGAAGAGAATTCCGGTGGGCATGTGCCTTCTCCTGGCGTGACGGGGTTATCGGACGGGCGCCGCGGCGGCGCGGTAGGCGGTCGTATTCTTGTGCACGACACCGCCTTTCATTACGAACCGCACCTGTTCGGTGACGGTGATGTCGCGGGTGGGATCGCCGGGAACGGCGATGATGTCGGCGAGCAGGCCGGGGGCGAGCCTGCCGCGATCCTCGGCGCCGACGAGCTCGGCGCTGGTGGCGGTGGCGGCGCGCAGCGCTTGGGCGGGGGTCATTCCCCGGTCGACCATCGCCCACAGCTCCTTGGCGTTGTCGCCGTGCGGAACGGCGGGAGCGTCGGTGCCGCAGGCGATCTTGACGCCGGCCTCGATGGCCTTGCCGAGCATGCGCCGCGCCTGCGGGAACACGGTCGCGGCCTTCTCCTGTAGGGCGGGCGGCGCCTTGGACACGTCGAGACCCTCGGACAGGTAGCTGGTCGGAACCAGGAACGTGCCGTGCTCCACCATCATGGCGATGGTGTCGTCACTGGCCAGTGACCCGTGTTCGATGCAATCGACACCGGCCCGGATGCACGCGCGAATTCCGGCGTCACCGTGCGCGTGCGCGGCCACCTTCAGCCCGGCGCGATGGGCTTCGTCGACGATGGCGCGCAGTTCCTCATCGGAGTACTGCTGGGTGCCCGGAGCGGTGCTGTGCGACATGACCCCGCCCGATGCCGAGATCTTGATGACTCCCGCGCCGTACTTGATCTGATACCGCACCGCGTGCCGCACCTGGTCGATGCCGTTGGCCAAGCCCTCTTCCACCGACAGCGGCATGATGTGCGGAGCAAGACGCTGGAACATGGTCGGATCCAGGTGGCCTCCGGTCGGTGTGATGGCGTGGCCCGCCGACACGATCCGCGGACCAGGGAACCAGCCCTGTTCGATGGCGCGGTGCAGGTCGACGTCGAGCAGGTATCCGCCGGTCTTCACCATCAGCCCGAGGTTGCGGACGGTGGTGAAACCGGCCAGCAGCGTCGTGCGGGCATTGATCGTGGCGCGCAGCGTGCGATAGACCGGGTCGTCCTGCACTCCGTGCATCGGGCTGGGCAACCCGGATGGATTCTCCGGGCCGCCGATGAGCAGGTTGATCTCCATGTCCATCAGCCCGGGCAGCAAGGTGGTGTCGCCCAGATCGAGCACCGTGGCGTCGGCGGGTGCCAGGGTGGGGTCGACCGCCTCGATGTGTTCGCCGCGCACCACGATCACGGCGGGGCTGTGCACCTCGCCGGTCACCACGTCGACCCGGCGGGCGGCCCGCAGCACGACGGTCTCGGCGCTCATGGCCGCGGCTCGATCAGGCAGTCGAGCATCGCCGCACCGGAGTCGGGGACGCGGGGCTGGCTCCACACCTCCACCGGGAAGGAGACCATGACCATCGAGTACAGCAGCCACAGCAGGCGCCGGGCGTCGTCGGGCAGCTCGTCGAGCGCGAACTCGTCCAGGTACTTCATCGCCGCTTCGGCGCGCGGGGTGATCGCGTCGTAGAAGCGCTGCATGTCGTCCATCGAGCCGGCCAGGCGCCGGGCGTAGCGCTCTGGTTCGGTTTCCAGGCACCAGGTTTCGGCGAAGGGTTCGAGGTCGGCGAACTCCGGCGGCAGCAGGGCGCTCATCGGGTGCCCGCCTCGGGGCGCTCGTTCCGGTAGGACCGCACCCACTCGCCTGCCACCTTGTGCAGGTGGCGCAGCAGGATCTCCTGGTCGTTGAGCGGGAATGTGGTGACGGCACGCGATTCGAGCATCGTCTGCGTGGCTTCGAGGGTGTTGCCGTCCTGCAGGGCGTACTCCTTGAAGGTGACCGCCGCCATCTCGTGGGCGACCCGTTCGCGCGGGGTGCGCGCGGGAACGAAATACAGATTGCCCTCGAAGATGTGGCGATTGTGGCTGGTCGGCCAGTAGTGATAGGTCAGGTACCAGCCGCCGGACCAGATGAGGATCACGAAATTGGGCCACAGCTGGAAGGAATCCAGCCCCCACGGATCACATTTCGCCGGGTTCAGCCCAGGCGGCATCGGGCCCAGTTCCGGCTTCTCCCACGGCCCGAACAATCCGCTGCGGGTGATGTCCTCCATCGGCTTGCGCATGGTGGGGTCGAGCTCCCAGGCGACCACGCCGGAGGTGCTGACCAACCGGTGCGGGCCGTCCAACTGGTAGTGCGGCGCTTCGAATCCGGCCTGCTGCGCGGCGGTCGAGTAATTGTCCGGCGTCTGCTTCGCGTGCAGCACGGGCGCGTGATAGAACTCCTGGAAGGCGTCCATGTACAACTTCCAGTTGGCGCCGACCTCGGCCCGGTAGTAGTAGCGGTCGGTCATGCGGTCGAAGGGGTAGCCCTCCAAAGCCGTCACCATCGGACCCAGGAACTCCCGCAACGTCTGCGACGGTTCAGCAGCGAGATTCACGAAAATAAACCCCGCCCACACCTCGCAATGCACCACAGCGAGCCCGTACCGATCCTTGTCCAGATCGAAGAACTCCCCCTCCTGCTGCACAAAGGTCAACCCACCATCCAGCCCATAACGCCAACCGTGATACTTACACGTGAACTGCCGACACGTCCCCGACGTCTCCTCCTTCGGAAAATCGTTCCACACCAACTTGTTCCCACGATGACGACAAATATTGTGGAACGCACGCACCCGCCCCTCACGATCACGCACCACGATCACCGACGTACGCGCGGCATCGATCTCCTTCGTGAAATAACTCCCCACCCTCGGAACCTGCTCCACCCGACCCACATTCAACCAAGCACGCTTGAAAATCGCCTCCCGCTCCAACTCGAAGAACTCCGGGGAGATGGAGTCTTCGTAGGACACCGGGCCGGTGCCCAGGTCGGGGTAGTGCTGGGTCCAGCTTCCTTCGGGGGGTTTGGGCCAACGAGGCATGGTCGTACTCCTGTGCTGTGTTCGGGCCGGGTCACTGGATGGGTTCGTCGCCGAGCACGGTGGTGCGCAGCATCTCCCGTGGCGAATCCGGCTCGTAGGGCGCGGCGCGGTGGATCACGCCGCGGTTGTCCCAGATCACGGTGTCGCCGACGGACCACTCGTGCCGGTACACCCGCTCGGGTGCGGTGCTGCGGGCGAGCAGGCCCTCCAACAGAGCCCTGCTCCGGTCGGCATCCAGGCCCAGCACCTCGCCGGCGGACGCGCCGAGCACCAGCGAACGTCGCCCGGACCGGTGTGTCCACACGATCGGATGCTCGCGGACCGGTCGCTGCCGCCACGCCGCGAGCTGCTCGGGCGTCGGGTCCGGCGTGATCCTCCGCTGCGATGCCTCCAGCGAGTGCACCACCCGCAATCCGGCCAGATAGTCCCGCTCGGTCTCGCTCAGATCGTCGTAAGCCTTGTAGGTGCTGGCGAACTCGGTCTCCCCGCCGCTGTCCGCCACTGCCTTCGCCGACAGCATCGTCGCCATCTGCGGGTAGGCGCCGTCCTCCGGAGTGCACCCGTCGATGTGCCAGTCGAAGGTGGCGCGCAGGTACCCCGCCGAGGAGTTCTTCGAGGTGTCGAGACTGACTCGGTAGATCCCCTGCACCGGGTGGTGTCCCGGGGAGGTGTCGATCGGTCCGAGGGTGCGGCAGAACGCGACCTGGGTTTCGGGGTCGAGGTTCAGGCCGCGGAAGACGAGCACGCCGTTGTCCTCGAGCGCCTGCTTGATCGCCCCGGGCACGGCGGGGTCGCCGACGAGCCGGTCGGGTGTGAGGCCGACGATCTCGGCGCCGACGTCGTGGCCCAGCTTCTCCACGGTGAGTGTTGTCATGATCTGATCCTTCGGATTCGGCCGGTCAGGGCGTGGGCTCGCCGACCCGCGCCAGCCGGGCGTCGGCGCTGTCGACCGGGGCGGGCTGCTGGAAGATCTCCACCGCCATCGCCACCATGACCAGCGAGTAGACGAGGTGGAGCAGGTTGAGGGCGTCGTCGGGCAGCTCGTCGAGAGGGAACTTGTCGCAGTAGACGATGGCGTCGTCCAGGCGGGGGAAGAACGCGTCGTAGAAGGCGTTGAGCTCCTCCATCGTGCTCGCCTGCCGCTGGGCCCATCGGGCGGACTCGGATTCCAGGCACCAGGTCGGCGCGAATTTCTCGAACTCGGCGAAGGCCGGAGGCAGCATGGGCTCGCTCATGACCGGGCTCCCACGCGCTCGCCGCGGTAGTCGTCCACCCAGTCGGCCACGACCTTGTGGAAGTGCCGCACCAGGATCTCCTGGTCGTTGACCGGGTAATCGGTGACGTTCGCGGTGCGGTAGGCCTGCTCCAGTGCGGTCTGGGTGCCGGTCAACATGCCCGCGTCCTGCAACGCGAACTCCTTGAACACGACCGAAGCCACCTCGTGCTCGACGCGTTTGCGCACGGTGTCGGCAGGCTGGAAGCACAGCGTGCCCTCGAACACGTGGGTGTTGTACGAGGTGGGCCAGTAGCGGTAGAGCAGATACCAGCCGCGATAGAACAGGATCTCGATGTTGGGGAAGATCTGGAAGTTGTCGATTCCCCAGGGCTCCACCCGGCCGGGATTGATACCCGGTGGCAGTTCACCGATGTCCGGTGATTCCCATGGACCCACCAGACCGCTGTGGGTGACCCGCTCGATCGGGTACATGTACTCCGCGGGCAGTGTCCAGCGCCGAGCACCCCCGGTGCTGACCATTCGGTGCGGACCGTCGAGTTGGAAATGCGCGCAGGTGAATCCGGCGTCCGCATTGCGCACCGCCCCGGGAACCTGCTGCGAGTGCAGACCCGGCACGTGGTAGTACTCCTGGAAGGCATCGGCGAACAGTTTCCAGTTGCTCCGGTTCTCGGCCCGGAACTCGTACCACTCCGTCATGCGGTCGAAGGGGTAGCCCTCCAAAGCCGTCACCATCGGACCCAGGAACTCCCGCAACGTCTGCGACGGTTCAGCAGCGAGATTCACGAAAATAAACCCCGCCCACACCTCGCAATGCACCACAGCGAGCCCGTACCGATCCTTGTCCAGATCGAAGAACTCCCCCTCCTGCTGCACAAAGGTCAACCCACCATCCAGCCCATAACGCCAACCGTGATACTTACACGTGAACTGCCGACACGTCCCCGACGTCTCCTCCTTCGGAAAATCGTTCCACACCAACTTGTTCCCACGATGACGACAAATATTGTGGAACGCACGCACCCGCCCCTCACGATCACGCACCACGATCACCGACGTACGCGCGGCATCGATCTCCTTCGTGAAATAACTCCCCACCCTCGGAACCTGCTCCACCCGACCCACATTCAACCAAGCACGCTTGAAAATCGCCTCCCGCTCCAACTCGAAGAACTCCGGGGACACCGAATCCTCGAACGAGATCGGGCCGGTGCCAAGGTCCGGATAGTGCCGGGTCCAGCTTCCCGAGGTGGGCTTGGGCCAGTCGGTCATCGTGGTACTCCACTTCTGCGGTGAGGGACGGGTCAGATGACGGTGCCGCCGTTGACGCCGACCACCTGCCCGGTGATGTATCGGGCGTCCTCGGAGCACAGGAACGCGCACGCGGCGGCGATGTCGTCACCGGTGCCGAGGAAACCGACCGGGATCGCGTTCGCCATGGTCGCGCTGTCCGGCAGATGCCCGGCCGCCTGCGAACCGCGCGACATCGGAGTGTCGATACCCGACGGCGGGATCGTGTTCACCGTGATGCCGCACGAGGCGTATTCGCGGGCGAGCCCCTTGGTCATCGCGATCACGGCGCCTTTGGCGGCGGTGTAATGCACCATCCCCGGCGAGCCACGCTGGGCGCTCGACGAGGAGATGGTCACGATCCGCCCCCACTTCCGGGCCAGCATGTCCGGGACGACGGCCTGCACGCAGTGGAACGTGCCGGTGAGATTGACCTCGACGACGCGATTCCACGATTCCAGGGAGATGTCGGTGAACGGCTCGAAAGCCACCAATCCGGCGCTGGTGACGAGGATGTCCACCTGGCCGAAGGCCGTGCGGGTGGCGGTCAGGGCGGCTTCGACGGCGGCGCGATCGGTGACGTCGACCGCGAACCCTGTTGCCGTGCCGCCGGTCTCACGGATCTCCCCGGCCGCGCGCTCGGCGCCGTCGAGGTCGAGGATCGCCACCCGGTCGCCAGCGGCGGCGAGGCGGCGGCAGATCGCCAGGCCCATGCCGGAGGCTCCGCCGGTGACGACGGCGGTCCGCCCGGCCGGTTTCCCGGAGGTGTGCGGGAGTGACATCGGTGGCGCTCCTAGTCGTATTCGACCCGCAGCAGCGGGCCGGTCGGGACGGCCTGGCAGGTGAGCACCCAGCCGTCGGCGATTTCCTCCGCGGTGAGCACCTCGTTGTTGCGCATCACCGCACTGCCTTCGACCACTCGTGCGATGCAGGTCGCGCAGCTGCCCGTCTCACAGGACGAGGGCGGGCGCAGGCCCAGTGCCCGCGCCGCCTGCAGGACGGTGGTACCGCCGCGGTGCTCGCCGCTAGCGGTCCGGCGTCCGCAGCGGATGGTGACCCGCGCGGACTCGCCGCCGGCCGAATCCTCGGGAGCGGCTGCTTCACCGGGGGTGAAGCGTTCGAGGTGCACCCGCTCGTCCGGAACACCGCCCTGCGACAGGCCGGAGCGAACGACATCCATGAAGGGCGCCGGACCACACAGGAAGTACTCGTGATCGCTTTCGCCGGAGAGTATTTCGCTGATCCGCTCGGCCGTCAGCAGACCGGATTCGGCGTCGATGTGGTGGACGACGGTCAGCCGACCGGGGTAGCGCGCGACAAGATCGGCCAGGCCGGTCCCGAAGATGATCGAATCGCGGTCGCGGTTGGCGTAGAACAGGCGCACCCGGCGCGTGGTGGCGGCCAGTGCCGTCTTCACGATCGAGAACACCGGAGTGACACCGCTTCCCGCCGCGAAGGCGACGATGTCGCGCTCGGAGTCGGGCAGGACGAACCCGCCCATCGGGACCGTGACGTCCATCGTGTCGCCGGGCCGCACCCGTTCGGTGAGCCAGGTCGACACCAGTCCCCGCGGTACCCGCTTGACGGTGATCTGCGGGTGCGGGTCGGTCACCGGCGAGGAGGACATCGAGTAGGACCGGTGATGGACCTGCGCACCGATCCGCACCCGCAGAGTGAGGAACTGCCCGGCCCGATACGCGTACCTGTCCGCGAGCCGCGGCGGGATGTCGAGGACGAACGAGCGGGCGTCGGCAGTCTCGGTGCGCACGTCGGCCACGCGCACCGGGTGCGTCCGGATGCCAGGCCGGAGCGTGGCTTCCTCCGCTGGAATCGGCACCGCGTTCTCCATTCGGTTCGCCAGGAACTCCCGGCCCGAGAAGTTTGATCGAACGGTTAATTTGATCGACTGGTTAAATTTATAAGGTTGGCCGAGGCACGATGTCAAGGCTCGACAGACCGAGAGAGGCAGCTTCGAACGCGGGCGCGCGATCGCGAACCTCGCCGGCCATATGATCGAGCGACGGTGCGCGACCGCGGACCGCCGCCCGTTCTCGGTGCCGGGCAGCGACAGCGAAGGGAGGCGGCAGGCGATGAAGGTGGAACGGGCGAGCAGGGCCCACAGCGCGGCCACCCGCGTCGCACTGCTCGACGCGGCCGAGCAGATCATGCTCGAGGAGGGCTATGCCGCCGTCAGCTCACGGCGCCTCGCCGCCAGGGCGGGAGTCAACCCGGGGCTGGTCTACTACCACTACGACACCATGGACAACCTGTTCGTCGAGTTGTTCCGCCGCGGGGCCGACCGCAGCTACCAGCGCCAGCGCGAGGCCCTCGAGGCCACCCAGCCGCTGTGGGCGCTGTGGGAGGCCATCCATGATCAGTCGCACACCGCGCTCACCATGGAATTCGTCTCGATGGCCAATCACCGCAAGACGATCAGGGCCGAGATCGCCCAGTCCTCACGGCGATTCCGGCTCCTGCAACTCGAGGCGGTCGGCGACATCCTGCGCGGCTACCCCGACGTCGCGCCCATGTGGACACCGACCACTCTCGTCATGCTGATGTCCAGCATCTCGCGATTCCTGCGCATGGAGGAGTCCTTCGACATCGACACCGGACACACCGAGACGATCGCCTTGATCGAGGACTTCCTGCGCAGCGTGGAAGGCGAACGCAGCCCCGGAAAGACGCGCGCCGCAGGAAGCAGCCGATCCTGACCTTGCTCGCGGCCCGCGAGCACGCATACGCTGTGCGGGTGCACAGCATCACGACCGTTCGCCTCCGCCGGGAACGACCGGCGACATGACGCCATCCGAGCCCCGGCTGCCGTCGCGCCGATCCACCAGTGGGACGAGCAGGCCCGCGAGATGCTGCGCGGACGGCTGACCCTGGCCGACCGCTACCTGGCCGGCGCCCCCGACGCCCCTCCCCTGCCCAACGTGCTCGGAGTACTCGGACACCATCCCGAGCCGGCCGCCGCGTGGCTCACCTACAACAGCCTGCTGCTCGAGCGCTGCACCTCGACCCGCGCTGCCGTGAACTGGTGGTCATCCTCCGTGTGGCCTGGCGCAGCCGTTCGCGCTACGAATGCTGGAGTTCGACCCTCACGACGACGAGAACCGTTCTCCCTCGGCCTGATACACGGCATGGCCATACACCGCATACTCGCTATCGCGACGGCCGAAGAGCCCGCCGACTCGCGAATACGCCGCGCGCCCTGTCAACTCGGCCACGATGACCGCGCACCGACGCTTCCGCGAGCCGTAGCCGGTCGGTAGCGGAGGCTCGTCAGCAGGCGGGTGATGGAGAGTTGCCGAGTAGAGCCAAGTCGACCGTCTCGGCCATCGCGCGGTAGCCGGCGAGGCTGGGATGCAGGCGATCCGGGCTGGAGTAGTCATTTCGCAGGACGGACGGGGTCGCGGGGTCGCGCAGGGCGGCGTCGAAGTCGACGATGCCGTCGGCGAGGTTCTGGGTGCGTATCCAGGCGTTGATCTGCTGCCGGTCGGTCTCGCTGCGGGGTGCCAGAAGTACACCGTCGACGAGGGCGTCGGCGGCGGGAAGCAGTGTGCCCAGCCAGATCTTCTTGCCGTGCCCGTGTGCGGTGGTGATGAGTTTCTCGTAGCCTGCGATCATCTGGGCGGCCCCGGCGGGCGGCGGCAGGCCGAGATCGTTGATGCCTTCTTGGACGAGAACCCCGCCGACACCGGACTGAGCGAGCGCGTCGCGCTCGAAGCGCGCCAACCCGCTGGGGCCGAGCAGAAGCGGCTCACCGCTGGTGAGCACACGATTGCTGCCGATTCCGGCGTTGACCACCGAGATCGGAATGCCCGCGGCGTCCAGACGGCGTTGCAGCACGTCGGGATAGCGCCCGTTGGTGTCGGCGACCGCTCGATCGACCGGCACACTCAAAGCGGTCGCTCCCACGAAACCGTCGGTGATGGAGTCACCGAACGCCACCACCGCACGGGTCTCGGAGGGTGCGAGCACGTCCAGAGCGGCGACATACAGCCAGGAAGCGGTGGTGGAGCCGAATCCGTCGGCGCTCGGCTGCCCGGTGAGATCACCGCTACCGGCGGGAGAGTAGAACGAGGTGGCGTTGGCGTTCCAGTGCTTGGTCGGCGGCCCCGCCGAATCGGGAACATGGATACTGACCGCCAACGGGGCGAACGCCGAGACACCGAATGGCACCGGGTCGCTGACGACATCGGCTCCGGCAGGCAAGGTGATCGCTGCCTGCCCGCCGAACAGCACCGGCACCGCGTTCGCCACCGCCGCGCCGGATACCTGGTCGGCGATGCTCACCCGTTCGAAGGTGACCGGCGTCAGCCCGAACCGGTTGGTCAGATGCACACGCAGTCGCGATCCGCCCAGGTGCGGAGTGATGACCATCCGAAAACTCTGATCGTCGACCGCGACCGGAATCGACCCTCCGGCCGCGTCGAGGGGAGTCACCGAATCGGTGGGGCTGGCCGTCCACGACGCCACGAAATGCTCCCCGCGACACTCGGAAGGTTGCGCCCGAGCTGTCGTGGTATCCCCCACGACCGCGGCGGCTCCGGCGGCGAGCACGACGGCAGCTACCAGCGCCGCCCCGCGAATACGGGTACGCCGCCGGATTCGCTTGCCGGGGAGCGTCTCGATCGAAGTCGCAGGAACCATTGCAGAAGATTTCACGATGATGACCACTCCGTCCACGGAAGCTCGCGAGTCAGATCCGGGTGCCGATGTCGCGGGCGACGATATTGTCCATTGCGCGTTCGGCGACCGCGGCGATGGTCATCGACGGGTTGCACGCCGCGGTGTTGCCCGGCATCAACGCTCCGTCGAGGACGTAGAGCCCCGGTTGGTCGTGCACGCGGCCGTCGAGGTCGCAGACCACGCCCATACCGGCCCCGCCCAAGGGATGCCAGGTCGACGGGAACAGGGCGTTGGTATCGAGCAGCATGCCGTCAGGACCGGCGATCCGTTGTACGGCGGGGCCGATGTGATTGTCCTGGATGTAGCTGTCAGCGTCGGTGGGCCAGTGCAGGACCGCGTCGTCGCGTGCGGAATCGTAGGTGAACGTGCCACGTCCGTCGCTGACGCCGTATCCGACCATCATGGTGCTGCGAGGGTCCAGCGACAAAGGCGGGATGGATGCCTGGATGACCGTGTGGGCGGCGTGCGGATCGTCCCAGTTCTTGCTGCCGTAGACCACCGGCCCGCCCTGGGGAGCGCCGAATTCGGCGGAGGGATCGGTCCAGACGTAGATGCGGTCGGCGTTGGTGCCCCAGCCCTGGCCCAACCCGTCCGGCAGATCGCGGATGAGCCCCTTGGCGCCCGCGCGCACCAGCAGGCGGGTGGTGTTGAGACTGCCCGCCGCCAAGATCAACGCGCCGGTGCTGAGGATCTTGTTCTCGACCACCGTGCCGGTGGTATCCAGGCGCTGCACATGCACGATCCACCGGCCGTCGGATGCGCGTTCGACGTCGGTGACCTCGTGCAGGGTTTCCACCCGAACCAGACCGGTGGCCTCGGCGGCGGCGATATAGGTGACATCGACCGAATGCTTGCCGCCGTTGTTGACGCCCATCGCGCCGTCACCGTTGGTGTAGGACGGTTTCATCTCCCCGCGCAACTCGGCCAGCGCGAAATCCCAATCGATGGGCATCGGGATCTTCGACAACGGCATCCCTGCCCGCTGGACACGATCGGCGAAGACTCGCGCGGCCCGGTAATTGTCGCTGGCGATCAGCTCGTCGGGCGCCTCGGCCAAGCCCAGCATCCGGGCCACTCGCGGATAGTGAACCTTGTTCATCAGTGCCCAGTCCAGTTCCGCGGGGAAGTGGGTGTCGAAAACCTCCCGCGTGGGCTGTAGCGACATTCCCTGGTAGACAAGGGAACCGCCACCGACGCCCGACGCGCACAGGGCGGTCATGTTCACTCCCGGCACCGCTTCGACCAAGCCGGTGTAGGGCTCGAACACCATCGGCCGCCCGAACAGATTCGGACTGGAGCGATACCACAGCAATCGCTTGTCCGGTGACGAGGCCCGGGGGAACGTTTCGGCATTCGGTCCGGTGGTCCAGCGCATCCCGCGCTCGAGCACGGTCACGGGGACACCCGCTTGCGCCAGGCGCAGGGCACTGACTCCGCCACCGAAACCGGAGCCGACCACCACCACGCGGTGCTCCTCGTGGGTCAGCGCGACGTTGTTCACCTGTGCGGCGGCAGGCACGGGTGTGCGGGTGGCCAAGGCAGCGGCACCGGTCGCGGCGATACCGGTCAACAGTGACCGGCGCGAAATTGCTGGCATTACAGATCCTTCGGTGGCAAATACATGTCGAACCACGTCCTGAGCGTCGTGCGAGCCGGGCTTCCGGCTGCCGGATCAGGTGGTGTGCGCGTGGCAAGGCGATCTCCGCCGCGAGCCGGGTGCGGCCGGCTCGGGCGATCGGAGACCTCGGTCAGCGCCGATTCGAGCCCGGCGCGAGGGGCGGTCAGTCGAAAGTGCAGCCGGTGACGGGTTTGTCCGCGAGGCGATCGAGCAGGTAGGTGATCGCGTTGTCCGGCCCGAAGCCATCGATCATCTCCGGCCCGAAATGATTCGGGATAGTGGTCCCTGGAAGGATCGGCGGCAGATCATTGGTGCGGAAGGTCACCGTGGCGCCCTTCGCACACCAATCCTCGGCCAACTGACGCGCTTGACCGTAAGGGACGGTGTCGTCGTTCAAACCGCTGGTGATCAACACCGGCGACGCCGGGGTGAGATTACCGATACGCAACTCGGCGAGCACGGGCCCGGCCTCGGGAATCGCCGCCAGATGCTCGCTCAGCGAACGGCCGTCGTTGGTCAGCGAACTGGTCTTCAGAAAGGGGTGACGGATGATGATGTCGCCGATGCATTCATCGCTGAGCGTCTCCAACATCGCCCGCCCCGCGGGCGTGGTCACCCGATCGACAGCCTTGTTCAAATCCGGGTACCGCGCGAGCAGACCATTGATCGCGAACCCGATGGCACCACCGATCAACGCGCCGTCGATACGTTCCAGGATCGCCGCCAGGTCCGCCACCGGCCCGCCTGCCCAAGTACCCTTGAGGTTGAGTTCCGGCGCGTAGTCCGGTTGCATCTCCGCCGCCGCGGCGGTCGCTCCGCCGCCTTGCGAGTAACCCCACAGCACCACCGGGGTCTCCGGTCCCACACCCGCCAGATTATGAGCCGCGCGCACCCCGTCGAGCACCGCGTGCCCCGCCTCGATCCGGTTGGCGTAGGTATGAATTCCCGGCGTGCCCAGCCCGATGTAATCGGTCACCAGCACCCGCGCACCCAGCCCGCTCCACACCACCGAAGCCGGAAGTTCCTGATTCGCCGACAACCCCGGCGAAGGATCGGCGAACACCGTCAACCCGGTGGAGAACGCCACCGACATCGCACAGCGATCGCCCTGCCCCGACGTACCCGGACCGATCACCACCGTCGGACGCGGACCCGGCCCCTGCCACGGTCCGGTCGCATCGATGAACGTCCCGGACACCGCCACCGGAGACCCGTCCTGCAACCGCGAGGTGTACATGACGTGCTGCGCCTTGCCCGGCCACCCCTTGTCCGTGGGCGGCGTCGCGAACAGCGCCATCGGCGCGGTCTTGATGATCGCGCCTCGTTCCGACGGGATCTGCGCGGGCGGAAGGTAGAAATCTCCGACCGGCGCGGCCGCCGCCTCCCGCGTGTCGACTCCCACCACGGTCACCACGGTGACGCACACCGCGGCCACCACCACCGCCACCGGAGCGGCCCAGCGCCAACCCCACCGGGAACGCCCATGCTGTCGTTGCATCGATCAACTCTCCGTGAACTCCACCCGGCACCGTCGCCGGGTGTCCTGCGTCGCAATAGCCGATTGACATGAACTACGTCACAGCATGCGACCTACGGAACAGTAACACGGTTACTCAGAAGTTGGAATCGCCTCATCGCCACCCCCCGAAGGTCGGCGAGAAATCGGTCCGAGCAGGTCGGCGCGGTCGGCCGACCGGGCTGAGGTCGGCCCCGACCGGAGCCGCGGCCGACAACCCACTACGGAACAGCTCGATCGCGCCGACCGCGGCCCCGGTGATCGTCGCGGCATGCAACGCCTGCGCTTTGAACGCTTGCGCGGCGATACTCAATCGGTGCAGGACCGGATCGACCCGACGTCCGGATAGGGACGGCCACCCCTCACCCCACACGACCACTTCCACACCGCCGTCGTCCAACGCCTCGAGCAGGCCCCGGCGCGCGCGGCGATCGTTCGCGCAGATGTTCGCACCGGCGGCCAGCGCGTCCGGCCGACGCCCTTCCCCCGACGGGGCGAGCGCGGACTCGAGTGGCACCACCTTCGCGCCCAGGATGCGCAGCGGGCGGGTATCCGACATGTCCGCGACGAGCACTGTCACGTTCCAGCCCGCCGCCGCACGATCGAACAGCCAGCCACCGGCGTGCTCGACGGCATCGGCGACGCTGCCGGCCACGACGTCGAGGCGATACCTCTCCATCACCACCCCCTCGGCCCCGGTGGCGTGCACAGCGAGCCGACCGCGCCCGTTGTCACCTCGCGACCATCGTTTTCCACCCGGAAACCGCCACGGCCACCGCCGCGATCCGACCGGCCCGTGCCCGCGCTCGCGCTTCCGACGAGACGTTGTCGATCCATCAAATGACTCCCCAGAACTCCACCACCGCGACTTGCCGACCCGAGTGAGTCAGATCACGAAGATGACGTCCATCACAGTGCAAACCACCGCACAGTAACACAGTTACTCATGGCCGGGCGTAGGGCGGCCGTGTGGTGATGAGCCTCCGCTCCCCGCATCAAGAGCGCTCGTTCGCGGAGGGACGCCGCTGCCGAACCCGTACGCCGGGATCGGACGCCGATTTCAGGATGCGCCCGTGACCGGAGCGGCGAGCCTCCGCTCCTCGACCATCCGCTGCAATTCTTCGAGTGTTTCGTCCAGCCCTGGACCTGAACGCGGTCCGGGCGTGAAAGTCGCGGGGAGTTTGCGCATTCCTTGGATGAGGCCGATCGTTTCGTAGTGCACCGCGCCGTCGGGATCGCAGGAGAAGTCCGGTATCCGGTCGAGTACGGCGACCAGCATTCGTTTGAAGACCAGCCGGGCGATGTTGGAACCGATGCAGCGGTGGATCCCGAGCCCGAAACTCAGATGCCGGTTGCCTTTACGGTCGAGGATCATGGTGTCGGGGTCCGGGAACACGGAGGGGTCCCGGTTGGCCATGGCCCAGGACAGCCATAGCCGCTCACCTTCCTCGAACTGTTGGCCGGCCACCTCGCAATCCGCCGAGATCGTGCGACCGTCGCCCGGTGCCGGCGTGAAATAACGCAGGAATTCCTCGGTCGCCGGGTTCAGTAGCTCGTCGCGTTCTCTGCTCAGGGTTTCTCGCTCATGGGGGTGTTGGGAGAGCCACTCCAGTGCGTGCGCTGTCAGTGCCGTTGTCGTGTCGAATCCCCCACCGATGAGTAACCCGAGAATGCCGAGTAGGTCGATTTCCTCGGGTTTCTCGCCGTCTATCTCCATCCGCGCGAGCGCATCGATCAGTCCGGGGCGAGGGTTGTCTCGGATCTCATGCAGGTTGGCCAGTAGATCCATGCCCATCGCCATGTTCAGGCTCTGTACGCGCTCGATATCGGGGGAATCCGGTGGTGTGTACACCGAGGCGTGCGCGGGCTCGCTGTACACGGCCCACTTCCGCAATGGGATACCCAGCAGGGCCAGGGTGAGGACCGCGGGGACGATGTTCGCGAGATCGTCGACGAAGTCGATGTGTCCGGTCTCGATCTTTTCATCCAGGCAGGCATAGACCAGTTCGTCGATGAAGGGTCGCCATCGGTTGACGGCGCTGGGTGAGAGATACGGGTTCAGCACGGATCTGAACAGTCGGTGCTCCGGGTCGTCCATCTCCAGGATGCCGTTGCGCATCGGCAGGTACGTGGTGCCCGAAGGGATTGTGATGCCCTGATATCCACGGCGCTCGTTCTTGTAGTCCCGATCGCTGGAGACGTACGGGCATCGGGCGAGTTCGAAGACCTCGCGGTGGCCCGCGGCGACCCAATGACCGCCGTGGGTGTCGGTCCATGCCAACGGGCACTGTGCGTGCATCTGCCGGGTGACCGCGCCGAATTCGTTCCGGTATTCCGGTGCGTGACGGTCGAAGTGATAATTGCGTTTGCGACGGGACTCGGCCGCCATATGTTCTGGGTTCACTTTTGCGTCCTTTCGAGCGACCGGGAGCGCCGTCGATTGCCTCGAGGAGTTCGGCGGACTCGGCTCGCCGTGCTGGGTTCATCGCGGGACCGCGACAGGGGCGGAGAGGCCGCCGTAGGGAGTGGGGATGGACAACGGCCCGATCGGCGGGGGCTCAGCGGTCTCCAGCGGATCACGCCACGGGGCGGGAGGCACGGGGTCGTCGGGCGGGCGTGGAGCGTTGCGCGCGCCGCGGGGAATGAGCGTGGTGTCGGGGTCTGTGCAGTCCGCGTGGAGATACGGTTCGGCGTAGTCGGGCACCGAACCGGGGCGTCGTGGCACGTGGTAGTCGCAGGCGTAACGGGGGTAGATGCTGGCCAGCGCCCAGACTCCCCCGTCGTGGAATGCCGAGGTGACGGCGTCGAGCGCTGATCCGTCCCGCTGCTGGGGAAAGAAGAATTCGTCGAGGGCGGGGATCCGGGAATAGGCGACCTGGGAGACGGTGACGAGGTTGCCCAGGAGTCCGACCATGGTGGGTGAGTTCTCCGCGAGGATGGCGTCGAGGGCCGACAGCATCGGCGGTGTCTGTGTGACGAGTTGTTCGAAGCCGCCGGTCATCGAGGAGACGCCGCTGAGTGTGGCCGACAGGTTCGCCGAGGTGGACCGCAGGGCGGTGCGCCCGTCGTGCAGGGTCGCCAGCACGACTCTGCTGTTGTGCAGCAGGTTCACCGTCTGTGGCAGGACCGCGTCCAGCGTCGAGACGAGAAAGGCGCCGCCGTCGATGATCGCGGCCAGTTTGTCGGGGCCGGCCCGGCCGACGCCGAGTTCGCGGGAGATCGCGGCGAGTTGGGCGGGATCGATCTGGGCGAGTGTGCCGCTGAGGCTTTCGAGCATGTCCGACAGCGGCACGGGCGTGGAGGTACGGTCGGCGGTGATGACAGCGCCGTCCGCGAGGTACGGGCCGTCGTTGGTGGCGGGAAGGAAGTCCAGGTACTGCTCGCCGGCCGCCGACAGGGCCGCAGCCCGGACGGCACCGGATGCGGAGATCCGCACACGCTCATCGATGGCGGCGACCGCGATCACCTTGTCCCCGGCCACATCGACGGTCTCGATGCGCCCGACGCGGACTCCACGCAGGGTGACGTCCTGCCCGGGGAGCAACCCGCCGGATCGCTGCAGTTCGACGCGCACTCGATACGGTTGGTCGAGCGGGTCGATATCGAGGGTGCCGATGAGGAGATATCCGCCTGCGCCGACGAGGATCGCCAGCAGACCGGCCGATGACATCGCGAGCCGGTGTCGATGCGCGCGCCGGATGATGCCCACGAGCAGCCGGGCGGACCGTTCCCCTTTGCCGGGGCGGAAACTCGTGGTCATCGTGGCGCGCCTTCCAGCCGGGTGCCCAGTCGATCGAGCATGTGCTGCAGCGAGCCCACGAAGGCCGCCCAGTCCGTGGCGTCGGGAAGCCTGGCACCGGGTGTGCCGGGAAAACCCGGGTCGGGGACCGCGCCGACGGCGAGCTGGGCGACGTCGACATCGACGTGGCCGTTCGGGCCGCTGATCATCTTGATGACGATCCCCAGCATGGTGTTCAGCTCGTCGAGGTCGGCTTCCGGGTTGACCGCCGCGGCGTTGAGGCCGGCGGCCAACTGATCGAGGTTGGCTGCCATGCTGGTGTCGTTGGTGCCTTGGAGGCTGGGGAACCGCGCGAGTTGCGCGGTGATCGTATGAATGCGGTCCACGAGGGTGACGAACGAGTCGGTGTTGTCGGCGAGGACCCGCATGGCGGGTCCTGCCGCGGCGACGGTGTCGGCGAGGGTGGCCTGCTGGGTGGCGAGGGTCGCGCCGAGATCGGCCGCGGAGCGCAGGACGTCGTCGATTTGCGCGGATCGGGCCGAGAGGGTGGCCAGCGAAGTCCGGGTCTGCTCCAGCAGCGCGGCGAGCCGCTCGCCGCGACCCCCGACATGTTCACCGAGTGCGGAGACCACTCGGGTGAGGTAGTCGATGGTGCCGCCGCTGACCAGGAGCGATGCGCGAGTGAGCATTTCCTCGATCGTGCTGGCGGCCGAGGTCGACTCGATCGGAATCGTATGGCCGTCGCCGAGCATTGCGGTTCCCGGTTCCGGGGCCGGAGGTGGTTTCAGTGCGACGAATACATCGCCCATGGGTGTGGCCGATCTCAGTTCTGCCGACGTGCCCACGGGCAGGTGCACGGTGGCGGTGATACGCAGCGTCACCACGGCGGTGTAGTCGCGCGCCGACATGGACTCGACCTGGCCGATGTCGGCGCCGTTGAGCTTCACCTTCGCCTTGGTCGGCAGATTGAGCGCATTACCGAAAGTCGCCGTCAGGGTGTAGGTGTCGCCGCTCAACCCCGGGGCGGGCAACGGTAGCCGGTCCAGTCCGGTGGCGCATCCGGTGGCCGACAGGGCGAGCGCGGCGACGGTGGCGACGAGGAGGCGCGTGTGCTTCGGTCGTGTCATCGGCCGTGCCTTTCCGCCAGTCCCGCCAGGATGGCGGTGATCCCGAAATCCGGTCCCATGTCCCGCATGGTGCCGGTGGCACAGCCGAGATTGTTCAGCTGCAACAGATTGCAGACCTGCTTGACCATCTGGCCGTCGAGCAGAAGCCTGTTGATGTCGACCGCTGCGCGTAGCGCGCCGACGTTGTGGTCGATGGCGTTGTAGGCGTTGTCGGTGACCAAGGGGAACACATCGAGGAATTCGGCGAGGTTGTAGTCGTAGGCGGCCAGTGACGTCGACAGGGTGTTCGCGTCGGTCGTGAGCCCGGCGATGGTGCCCCGGTGGCGGATCAGCAGGTCGGTGACTTGCGCGATGATCCGGTTCAGCGCTGCGCCGGCCGTGCCGGCGCCCAACTGTTGCTCGGCCAGGAAATCGCTGAGTCGCGCTACAGCGGAGCCGAATTCGCGCAATGTCCGGTCGTTGCGCGCGGCTGCCGCGGTCAGGGCGTCGAGGTTGGTGACGACCTTGGTGATCGCGTCGCGGGTGGCCGCGCCGTGGTCCTCGCCCGGTTGCAGCGCGCGTGCGAGTTCACCGAGCGCGGCACGCATGTCGTCGCCGTTGCCGCTGGTCGCGGCGGCGCCGAGGTTCATCAGGTCCGCGACCGGGCCCGAGCCGTCGCCGTCACCGCCCAGGGAGGCCGCCAGTTTCTGCGCCATCGACAGCAGGGCGTCGAACTCGACCGGAGTCTTTGTGCGGGTCGTGTCCAGCACCGCGCCGTCGCGCAGGGTGGGCCCACCCCGGTAGACCGGCGTCAGCTCGACGTGGCGGTCGGTGAGTATCGAGTCGGAGATCGTGACCGCTTGCACATCGGCCGGAAGCCGGGTTCCGCTGTCGATGGTCATCTCGACTTCGACGTCGGTCCCGCGCGCGTCGATGCGGACTATCCGGCCGACGCGCATCCCGAGTACCGATACCGAGTTGCCCTCGTAGAGGCCGTTGGCGTTGGCGAAGTGGGCCGTGAGGGTGGTGGTGTCCGCGCCGGGTCCGGCCGAGCATCCGGCCAGGCAAGCGGCGGTCAGTGTGACCACGGCCAGTTTGACGGTGGCGAGAGTGACACTCATCGGCAGTCCTGTAGGTAGGGGGCTTCGCCGACCGTGACAGCGGTGGCGCTCAACGCGCACATCCAGGAGTCGATGAAGGCTCCGTCGGGGGCGTTGGCGTTCAGCTCCGCTCCCGTCCCGGTGGCGTTGGCGAACAGCCGCCACGGAACCGGAAGGATCTGCAGGATGTTGCGCAGCAGGTCGTCGTGGCCGGCGATCATCGCGGTCATGTCGTGCAGGTCGGTCAGCAGTTGCTCGATCTCGGCATGCTCACCGACAGCGACGGGTTCGAGTCGGTGTACCAGGGTGGTCGTCGCTTCGAGTAGCCGACGCAGCGCGGCTTGCCTTGCGTTGATCTGTTGAAGCACGGTGCGGCCCTGCCCGATCACCGCGGCCAGACCGGCCTGCTGTTCGGTGATGACGGTGCTGACCTGGCCGGTGCCGGCGAGCAGTGCGCCGATCTGGTCGCGGCGCTGCGCGATGACGGCCGACAGGGATCGGACATCGCGCAGGATGCCGGGGAGCACGGATGGCACCCCGTCGAGTTCGCGCGACAGAGATGTCATCGACCGGGCGATCTGGTCGGTGTCGAGTTGATGGAAGGTGGTGGTGGCGTCTTGCAGGGCGGTCTCGAGGTCGTAGGGGACGGTGGTGCGGGACAGGGGAATCCGGTTGTCGCGAAGTTCGCCGGCGCCGGTGGAGCGAAGCTCGACATAGCGGGAGCCGAGCAGCGTGGTCAGTTTGATCGCGGCTTCGGTGTCGGCGCCCAACGTGACGTCACCGTTGTCGATCGTCATGGTCACCTCGACATGGTCACCGGCCAGTCGGGTGCCGGTCACCGTGCCCACGGGGATTCCGGCCCAGGTGACTGCGTCGCCTGCGCCGATACCCGCGGCTTGGGCGAAATCGGCGCGGTAGGTCCGTGAGCCGAGGTGTAGCGAGTTCAGCACGACCACGGCGACCAGCACCAGCACCAGCGAGACGACGGCGGTGAGCCCGATGCGCAACGAGGTGTCCACTTCGGCCACAACGCCTGTGGTGCCGGGAAGCCGTGGACGGCGGGTGATTGCGCGCAGTTGTTCGATCATGGTTCTACCTGCAGATGGCGGAGTTCTGGGAGTGGCCGGTGGGCGATGCGGCGCCCAGGATCCGCGAGATCACCGGGTCGACTCCGGGGACGAGACCGAATCCGATGTCGCAGACATAGGCGTTGACGAAAGCGCCACTGTCGGTGGCTCGGACCATGGACTGCAACAGCAGCGGAAGGTTGAATCCGAGGTAGGCGAACCGTTCCCGGCCATCGACGAAATGTCGTGCGAAGCCTGGTTCGCGACGGATGAACTCGTTCAGCGACGGGGCGGCGCCGTCGACGACGCTCGCGGCATCGGACACGACGGTGGCGATGCGGTCGGTCTGCTCGATCAGGGTGTCGCGGCGGGCGTCCAGCGCATCGAAGAGCTTGCGGGTCTGTGCGAGTGCCGTCCGCATTCCGGTGCCCTGCGCTGCCAGCGTGGTCATCACGATCGAGAGGTTGTCGAGGAGTGTGCCGAGGATCTGGTCGGGTCCGGCGAAGGATTGCGCCAGAGTCGCGGTTTCGGCGATCAGGGCGGCGACCGCGCCGTTGTCGCCTTGGAGCGCTCTGATCAACGCGGCGGTCAGGTTGTCGACGTCCTGGGGGTCGAGGGTGCTGAACAATGGCTGGAATCCGTTGAGTAGAGCGGAGATATCGAAGGACGGTTCCGTATGCTCGAGCGGGATCTGCGCGCCGGGCGCCAGCGGCGTCGCGTCCCCGAAGTCGGACAGGCTCAGTCCGAGGTAGCGCTGCCCGATCAGATTCTGGTAGGTGACCGAGGCCAGGGTGTTGCCGTAGACGGTCTGATCCCGGCGCAGCCGGAAGGTGACCTCGGCGTGTGGTCCGTGGATGTCGATGGCATCGACTCGGCCCACCTGCACCCCGGCGATCCGGACGTCATCACCGACTCGCAGCCCGGAGACATCGGCGAACACAGCGGAATAGGAGTGGGTGTCGCCGGTGATGTCGCGTCGCAGGGTCGCCTGCACCATCCACGTCAGCAGGGCGGCGACGAGCAGGAACGCGGTGAGTCCGGCGAGGTCGCGTTTATGTTTCACCGTGGTTCTCCTGCCGGTGTTGCGGGGGTGGCCGGTGCGGTATCGGGAGGCGCGGTTCCGCGGTCGGCGAGCGACTGCGGGGTCAGGCCGAACAGCTCGGCGAGGCCGACGGATTCGGGCGGCAGGCCCAGGCGCTCGGCGAGACGTCGTCGTTGCTCAGGTCCGCTCACCGGCAGGTCGAGGGTGCCGATGACGGGCGGGCCCGCGGCGGGGCCGTTTTCGCAACTCGCGCCGGCCAGTTCGCCGTAACGGGGGCAGTCGGTGCGGGTGTACTGCTTGTGCGGGGTGAGTTCGACGATCACTTTGGCGGTGCCGCTCTGGTCCTCGGCGTTCCAGAAATCGTGAGTGAACACTCGTGCGACTCGGGTCTGGGAGGTCGTCATCTGGACGAAGTTGCCGCTGCCCGCGGCCAGGATTTGCAGGACCGGCCCCATTCTGCTGTTGAGGTCGATGATGGTGTCGGTCCGATTGGTCATCGCTGTGCCGACCCGTTCGCTGGTCGCGATGCCGCCGGTCAGCAATTCCGCCAATCGGAGTCGCTGCTCGGCCACGCTGCGCATGGGCCCGACCGCCTCATGCAGCGCGGTGAGGAGATCGGGTGCGGACTGCTGCAACCCGTGCACCGCCTCCGTTAGTCCGGTGAGCAGAGGCAATTCACTGGTAGAAGTCGCCTCTGCGTTGTAAGCGCGCACGATTCGTTCGAGCTGGGCCGCGGCTGCCAGCGCGTCCTCACCCCGGCCCCGGGTCGCTCGCTCGACGGTTTCGAGGATTCCGACGGTGGGGTCGGCGCGGGGTCGCCCCACGGCGGCGACGATATGGCTCAGCGCGGTGAGTGAGGTCTGTAGCTGCACGCCGGCGCGGCTGTGGTCCTCCGGGATCCGGGCCCCCTCCGCCAGGGCGGCACCGGGGCCGTTGTCGATGAGCTGTATCGAGGACACAGCGAAGACGTTGCTCGGGACGACACGCGCCGTCACGGTCGCCGGAATCCCGCCGGCGTGCTCGGCCAGCAGATCGATACGCACCGAGTTGGCTCGGCCGTCGGCTGCCGGTACCACTTCCCGCACACTGCCGACCAGCACGCCGCGATATTTGACATCGGACTTCCTGGGCAGTCCGTCACCGACATCGACCAGTAGCGCGGTGACTCCGACAGTCCCCGCGAACGCGCCTTCGGATCGGGCGATCATCGCCGCGACGGTGGCCGTGATGACAACCAGGACGGCCAGGCCGCGCACGAACAGCACCGCGTTGGACAGGTGCCTGTCGTCGGATTCGAATACGATCGCCATCGCGCTACCCGCTGATTCTCGAACCGGCGTCGAAACCCCACAGCGCCAACGTCATCAGCAGATTCACCGAGACCATCACGGTGATGCTCGCGCGCATCGCCCGCCCGGCCGCGACGCCGACCCCCTGCGGGCCGCCGCGCGCGTAGTAGCCGTAATAGCACTGGATCGTGGTGGTGACGGTGACGAACACGATCGCTTTCAGCAGCGAGTAGGCCACGTCGCTGCCGCTGAGCACGAGGTCGAAATAATGTTCGTAGGTGCCGAACGATTGGCCGCCGAGGAGCCCGACGAACAGCTCCACAGCGAGGTAGTCGGCGGCCGATCCGGCCAGGAACAGTGGGATCATCGCCACAACGGAAGCGACCAGCCGCGTCGAGACGAGGAACGGAACCGGGCGGATCGCGATGGAATCCAGGGCGTCGATCTCCTCGGAGATCCGCATAGCGCCCAGCTGTGCGGTGAACCGGCAGCCCGCCTGCGCGGCGAACGCGATGGAGGCCATGATCGGAGCCAGCTCACGGGTCGCGGCGGTCGCCGCGATCATCCCGGTGGCGGCCTGCATACCCAGCAGTTTCAGCGCGTTGAATCCCTCTATACCGACGATGCCGCCGGCGGCGACGCCCAGGATGATCATCACCCCGGCGGTCCCGCCGCCGACGATGAGCGAGCCGTTTCCCCAGGTGACGTCGGACAGGATTCGCATCGATTCCCGGCTGTAGTGCCGCAGGGCCAGCGGGATCGAGACCACGGCGCGCACGAAGAAGGTGAACATGTGCCCGAGCCGGATGATCCCGTACCACGGTGGTCGCGCCACCGCGATCACCGTCCGAACCCCGGGTGGGAGATAGGTGGTGGCCATCAGAGTGTCGCCCTCGGGAACAGCATGGTGTAGATCTGGGTGAAGCCGAGATTGATCACCATGAGCACGACGATGGAGGCCACGACAGCGGCGTTGACCGAGTTCGCGACACCTCCCGGTCCGCCCCGGGTGTTCAAGCCCTTCTCGCATGCGATGACCACGACGATCATCCCGAACACCGCGGCCTTGACCATGGCCAGGTACAGATCACCCGCGGTCGCGAAGGAGGAGAACGTCGCCAGGTAGCTGCCCGGTGTCCCGTCCTGGATATAGACGTTGAACAGGTAGCCTGCGAGGAATCCGACGAAACAGCTGACACCGGTGAGGGCCATGGCGACGACGATCCCCGCGGCCAGTCGCGGCACGACGAGCCGGCGCAGCACCGAGATGCCCATGACCTCCATCGCATCGATCTCGTCGCGGATCTTGCGTGAACCGAGATCCGCGCACAGCGCCGAACCCACCGCTGCCGCAAGCAGAATGGCGGTGACCAGCGGAGCCGACTGACGGATCACGGCCAAACCGCTCGCCGCCCCGGCCAGCGCGGTGGCGCCGACCTGCCCGGCCAGCAGGCCGAACTGGATGGAGAGTGTCGCGCTGATGGGCAGGGCGACCGCTACCGTCGGAAGCAGTGAGGTCTTGACCATGAATGCCGCTTGCGCGACGAATTCGCCGAAGGGGAAGCGACGTCCGGCGATGTCGGTGAGGAGATGGCGAAAGGCGTGCCGACCGAGTGCGACCTGCCGTCCGACAGTCTGCAGTGACGCGATCGGGTGCCGCCGTGCGTACTCCTTCGACCAGTTCTTGATCTCGGCGACCGCGGTGGGCGCGGCTGGATGGTTGTCCGGGGCCTCATCGAGTGTCACTATGAGCCTCCCTTTTGGTGTCGACGTGTTCGGAGTCGCTAGGGGCTCGCAACGGATTGCCCCTGTCGATGCGCGCCCGACGGCGATCGGCCTTCGGGTCGGACGCGCGTTGTCGTTATCGCGGTTTGGGTGCGGCGAGTTCTCGAAGGGACGACATGAACAATTCATCCATTCGCGGACTGAGTTCGCTCAGCGTGGTCGCGCCGGCGTGACCGGCGGAGCCGAAGACACGTTCGAGGGCGTCGGTGGTGGTGGCGGCGCCGATGGACAGGCACAGGCAGGCGACGCCGTCGGCGCGCAGTTCTTCCAAGGCCTTGCGGGCGTCGGCTTCCGCGTAACGGCCTTCGTAGCCATCGTCGTAGGGAAAGCCGTCCGAAAGGACGACCAGCAGCCGGTTCTGCGTACCTGCCTCGTTTCTGAGAATTTCGCCTGCCCCGCGGATGCCGGCGCCCAGACGTGTGTAGTTCGAGGGTTGGAGTTGGTTGAGCCGGGCTCGTTCGACCGCGCCGAAACGCTGATCGAATGTCTTGATCGCAGGTAGGTGGACAGCGTGTCGGCCCTGCGAGCGAAAAGCGTAGACAGCGACGCGGTCGCCGAGCTCTTCGAGCGTGCGGGCCAGGGTGGCGGCCGCCCGTCGCTGATGGTCGTGGACGGTCAGGCCCGCCGGATCGGTGTCGGTGGCCGATCCGGAGGCATCGAGCAGGATGAGGACGCCGAGATCGCGCTCGAGTTTGCGGCGTTCCAGGTAGATGTTTTCCGCGGGCGAGTATCCCGAACGCAGATCGACGACGAGATCGATGAGCGCCTCGATATCGAGCTCGTCACCGTCGGGGCGGCTGCGCAGTACCTTGGAGCCGAGGCCGATGCGAGACAGGCGTCGTCGGAGCACGTCGTCGTGCGGGACACCGGCGGCGGAGATGTCGGCGGCGACTGTCAACGGGAAGTCGATGACCCGGCACCACTCGGGTCGATACCGCTGGGAGTGTACGTCCCACTCCGGATGAAGGGCGCCGCCTATACCGAGCGCGGCGCCGGGCTTGTCGTCATCGGTGAAACTGATACGCGTGGGCAGAGGCCGGGCATTTGCTCCCACCTTCTGCACCCGTCGGACGGCGCGAACTTGCATCTCTGCGCCTGCCGCTCCGTCTCCGGGGGAACGGGAGTTGCCGAACAGCTTGCGCAACCGATCCGACAGAGCCCGCGAGTTGAACAGGGGATTCTCGAACAGTCCGAGAATTTTACTTCCCGCGGCCTGCTCGCTGTCACCGTCATCGTCGTCGGCCTCGGGCAAGTCGATGGGATCGAAATCCAAACGCAGCTCCTTGTCGGTGGCCCGTGCACCCGCTCCGGTTGTCGGCGCCAGCAACCGGGAAGGTTTGATGACACCGAACCACTCGGGTGGATCGGCAACCGGCACACGGCCTGCGGCCACTTCGAGCGACTCCTCGGCGGTCGCGGTGCCGGGTGGCGCATGGGGACCGAGCGTTGTTGCGAGAGGGACCTTTTCGCCGAGTTCGGCGAGCACTCGGCACCCTTCCAGCGCCAGGTAGCGGCGCGCTACCGTGGGGCGTGCCCGCATTGTCCTGACCAGATGTCGATCCAGGCTCCCCGCACCGAGCAGGGCGGTCTGGACCAGCATCTCGCGGCGCTGTTCTGCGGTGGACCGACCCGCCGAGACGAAGACGGTTCGACCGTTGGTGTGAGCGGCTCGGCCCGCGGGTGCTTCCGCCACATCGACAGACCGACCGGCGACGAATGTCGCGAGGAGCCGGAAGCGGTCGAGGTTCGCCGGATTCGAGGCGTTCATGTCCGTGGCAGGACGGCGTCGGCGAGTTCACCGAGGGCACGCACGACGTCGGGATCGTCGGAGAGAGCCTGGACGACGGCCGACTGGACGGCGCTGCGCAGGCTCAGCCCCTCGGCGACGAGACCGCCTGCCAGGATCAACAGCCGGGTGGAAGCGACTTCGCGCAGCGGCGCCCCGTCCAGGTGGCGAATCGCGTGACCGAGTGAGACCAGGGCACGCGCGATGTCGGATCCGATTCCCGCTTCGTAGGCGACCACTTCGGTCTCGATATCGACGGGTGGGAAGTCGAGCTCGATGGCGACGAAACGCTGGCGGGTCGACTCCTTGAGGCTCTTCAATACGCTCTGATAGCCGGGATTGTAGGAGATCACCAGCTGAAAGCCCGGGGCTGCTCGCAATGTCTTGCCGAGGCGATCGATCGGTAGTTCACGCCGGTGGTCGGCGAGGGGGTGGATGACCACGGTGGTGTCCTGGCGGGCCTCCACCACTTCGTCCAGGTAGCAGATGGCGCCCTCGCGCACGGCCCGGGTCAGCGGCCCGTCCACCCACACCGTTTCACCGCCCTGGAGCAGGAACCGGCCCACCAGGTCCGCCGAGGTCATGTCCTCGTGCCCGGCGGCGGTGATCAGCTCGCGACCGAGTTCGTATGCCATGGCCTCCACGAAGCGTGTCTTCCCGCATCCCGTGGGGCCTTTCAGCAACACCGGCGAACCGCGGCGGGCTGCGGCGTGGAAGACCTCCACCTCGTCGCCGACCGCCCGGTAGAACGGCGCCTCCAAATCCTGGAGTACGGCGGTGGATCGACTGATCGACATATCAATTTCCTCGCTCGAAGGGAACGACTTCCGGAAGTTCTTCCCCGTCCGGGAGAACGAGCCGGCCTTCGGGATCGATGTAGCCGGTGTTCTTGCCGGGGATCGGCAGAACAGGATCAGGGCACAGCCGCCCGGTTCCTTCACCGCAGATGCCCATGTCGAAGTACGAGCGCTTCTGGATGTCCTCGGGCCAGGGGTCGGCGTTCATGCCGAACCACTGAGCGGGAAGGTTGTAGCACACGAAGAAGAACACGCTGCACGCCGCGAAGATCGCCAGGAAACGGGTGAGTTGCTGCTGCACGAACCCACCTTGGACACGTTCCAGTCCCCGCTCGACGAATGTCCGGCCACGGTCGTCGGTGAAGTAACGCAGTGCGCACAGACCAGCCTGGACACCTCCCCACATGAGCCCTTCATAGATCGGCCATTGGTAGTAGGTACCGGCGTTGATCGACAGCGATTGGATCGCACCGGGATAGGTGAAAAGCCCCATCGGCATCAGGAACATGCCCTCGATGACGAAGTCGAAGAAGAACGTCCACACGATCAGAACGCCGATCAAGCCGAGGTTGCCGATATTCGGCCATTTCGCCTTGGCCCGGCGCATGATCCAGCATCCGAGTATCGTGCACAGCAGAACTCCGTACGAGTAACCCGCCGCGTTCATCAGCAGCGGTTCCGCCATCATCTCGCCCGGTTCGCCATACGACCGCCAACCCGGAACGTGCTGCACCCACGAGCCCCGGTTGAACATCCAGGTGTTGTATGTGCTCCAGGTGTTGAAGTAATTCAGGAGCGGATCCTGGAAGAACAGCAGGCCGCAGGCCACCAGTAGCATGCCGTCGGTCGTGATCCGCCGCTCCCGCCGCCATGGCCTGACGATGAAGTAGTAGACGCCGATCGGCCAGCCGGCCAAGACCACCGCTGTCCACGTGATCAGGACTGTCTTCATCCACACCGGCGGATCGCTCGGCCCGGTGGGCACCCGCACGAAATAGGGCCCGGTCGCCCAGCGGATCCACACATACAGCTGGAACAACAGGATCGCACCGCCGAGAACGGCCCAGATCCGGACCGGCTTGACCGTGGACTGAACCTGGGTACCGAGCGTGTCCACTCCGCCGAGCGACTCGGTGACACGGGGGGCGTTCTTCCTATTCGACAGTCCGGTCATGACACTGTCTCCTTCGGATAGTTGCGGTACAGCGCTCACGCATCCGTGCGACCAGGGGGATACGGATCGGCGATGAGCTCGATGTCGCAGGGACCGTGGTCGACATCGTTCGACTACGGAGAAGTCGTCAATTGCCCTCCGTCGAGGGCCTCCTCAGCCAAGATACCACCTAGTATCTCACCATCCAAGTAGTTTCTGAGATCCTCCGCTACACTGAATCGCATGGTCGAGCGATGGACGTTGGAGCGCCGCCTCGAGCGCACCCGTTCGCTCCTTTTGGATGCCGCCGAGGCGGTGTTCGCCGAGAAAGGCTTCACGGCAGCGACTCTCGACGACATCGCGCATACCGCGGGCTACACGAAAGGCGCCATCTACAAGCACTTCGCCACGAAGGAAGACTTGTTCTTGGCACTGAGCGACCGGTACTTGCGTCGCTATTTCGACACTTTCGCCGAAGTGCTCTCCTCGGTGTCCGAAGTGGGAGCGCGCGAACTCGACGCAATCGCCCAGCGGTGGCGTCAACTCGGCCACGACCGCGGGACCGATCACGCCGCGCTGGGCTACGAGTTCACGTTGTATCTGCTTCGCAACCCCGAGGCACGGGAACGCGTAGCGGCCAAAAGGGCCGAGGCCGTCGAGTCACTGGGCAGGTTCATCGCCGAGGGCCTCGACCGGGTCGGCGGAACTCTGCTGATCCCCCCGCTGACGTTCGCGCACATGATCATCACCACCAGCGACTCGGTCGTCCTCGGGAGCCAACTCGACGATATCGACCTCTACCGGCCGATCATCGAAATGTACGTGTCGGTAATCAAGTTGCCCTGATCGCGCCGGCACCCCCTGTCGCCGACACCGCACCCCTAGGGCACGTGACACCCACCCACCCGCACGATGCATGAGAATCCCATTCTCGAAGGTGGTTCGATGATCGGTTTCTTACCCGTCTTCGGCACCGCGACCCTCTACGACCGCACCGGAACGTTCGGCACCTGCGTGGTCACCGCCCCTCCGACGGCGACCACCCGTCGATATGACGGCCCCCTCCCGCTCACCGCACCGACCGGCCCCGCACACCAGGCGACGCTCGGCGTAGTCGGCAGCAAGTCAGGCTTGGAGCGCGGGGGGTGGAGTTTCCGGCAGCGCCGCCGGAGGACCTGCTCGATCAGCGAGTCACCCCGAGCAACGACTCTTCGACCACACGGGCGACCGCCTCGGCCACCTCGCCGGATTCGATCACCGCGCCAGTACGGCACAGAGGCAGTGACCGGCGGCCGGTCGCTCGTCCGGATCTCGCCCACCGGCGATCCTCGACGATCGGACAACACCGGGAGTCGGCCCCGAGGGAAGCCGACCGGCGGGCGGTGTTCGCCAGGCCCACCTGCGCGGCAGCGGAGGAGCAGTGGCCGCGGTTTGCGCACGCCGCATCCGGGAGGGCACGCAGAGCAACCGACAGCCCGGTTGCGCCGCGCCGGGACCAGGACTCCCCGGCTACGAGATCGGCTCCGCCGCACGGCGATACGCGACACCGTGGGAGAAATCGACTGATTCGATCATGAATTTGTATCCGAAGTGAAGATCAAATGGTGTTACCTCGGCACAATATATCGTTAGCCAACTATTAACGGTGATTATCCCCACAATAGGAGAAGTGGATTTATAGATCTCTTTTTCCTAACGTTGCTGGTGCACGTCATATGGCGTCGTTATCCAACCGTGAAAGGAAGCTTCGTACATGTTCTCTCGCAAGGCCCTGATCGCCGCCAGCAGCATCTCCGCCGCCACCCTGTTCTTCGGCCCTGTCGCGGTGGCCTCCGCCGCCGGTTCCGGCGCCGCCGGCTCCGCTGCCACCGGCTCCGCTGCCACCGGTTCCGCCTCGGGTTCGGCCGACGGCGGCTCGTCCACCGGTTCCGCTGGTTCGTCCTCCGGTTCCGCCATGCTCGACTCCGGCAGCTCGGCACTCGACGGCGGCACCTCCGCGATCGTCAACATCATCGATGCGATCACCGGCGTCCGGGACCTGAACCAGCCCCAGCCCGCCGCCTGATCCGGTCCCGGTAGATCACCACTTCCTCCGAGCCACCGCTCGGGACCGGCATTTCTTCTCACCGCCACGCTGCGCATCAGCGATGCACGTACCATTGCAGTGTATTTGCCAGATTTTGAATATTCATTCGACGTGCCAGCGTAGCCACGGCGGATGAACCCCCTCGATTACATTTGCCCGCCAAGGAGATAGCGCCTTCACGCTATGAGCGCGGGGCTTCCTTGAACACCAGCTGCGGGACCTGTGGCGAACTCGAATCCGCTCGCTACCGGGAATCGCGGACACGATGGACCGGCGCCACGGCCGACCGGACGATCGCCGTGATGGCCCACCGGCGCCACGCTTCCTTCCGCTGGCTCCACGACCAGCCCGAACACGGTGTCAGAGCCGTGACATTTCGTCAGGCCGGTGTCAGCTGGGCTGACGAATCCGATGGTCTGGCCCCGCCGGGCTGACGGGCGATACGGCCGACAGTGGAGTCATCTCAGCCACCGGACGGCCCGGAGTCGTCGCGGTGGTGCACGAAGGGCCGGGGAATAGCCGACCACGGCATGACGCGAAACTCGTACTCTCCAGAAGATGCGCTGCTCGCGTGTCCGGATCACCGCTTGGATCAGCCTGGCGAATGGCGGATGGCAGAGGTGCTGCGCCGACCCGCGCGCACGCGCCGAACGAGTCCGCGACTATCGGGAACCAGAGCAGGGTGAGGACCGTCAGCGTGAGTGCGTGCCAGGCTACCCGCCACCACCATTGGACCACCGGCGGGAACGATGTTGCGGTGGTGGCGAGCGGTACGGCGAAAGCCCAGGCCAGGAAGACGTCACCGATGGGGAGGGCACCGAAGGCGTAGCGTTTCGAGTTGCCGAAAGTGACCGGTACCCCGACGCTTTCACCGAGGCCGGTGAGTGGACCGGAGAGGGAGCGATCGCCGTGCACTCGGGCCGCACCGATGGTGACCACGCTGGCCGACGCGCTGATACCGAGAATGAGTGGCCCGGAATCCACATCGCCCGCGCCGCTGTGGCCGTGCGGGTACTCCCGCACTCCTGGCAGGCCGAGTGGGGTATCGATGAAGAGTCGGCGGAATGTGCTGTACTGCTGTCCGGCCCACGCGGGGTCTATCTCCGGCAGGAACCGCTGGATCATCGATTGTGACGAGCCGCGCGCACCCTCCCCCACGGGAGTCGCCTGGTGCGGCAGTAGACCGGTCGCCGGGTCCAGGCGTGAGCGAGCCGAGATGAGCCAATCGGCGATCACCGGCTCGAAACGCGGTCCGAGGATGCGGTCGTGCAACTTCAACGCGGACACGGCCACCACACTGTCGACCGGCCAAGCCTGACCCGGATACGCCGCAAGGAACGGCCCGTCCATACCGAAAGCGACCGCGAGTCCCTCGCAATCCGCGATGAATTGCGCCGTCTCCGGTGCGCCGGCACCGGCGAGTTCGATCACGTCCCCACGCAACCGGCTGGACCATCCGACATAGAAAACCCCATATGCCGGGCGCAGCCGCGCATCGAAAACCGCCCGTGCCGAAGGCGATCCCAATCGCTCCAGCGCCCAGCGTGCCTCCCGAAGCGCCTCGTCCCGATATGTCGTGTCGCCACGGGCGATATCAGCCCACGCCAACCCGTACAAGACGTGGGAAAAGAAATAACCCTCGGGGAACATGCCCTGCATCTTCTCCCCGAGCCCCGACGCCAATTCCGCACGAAGAAACCGCAATTGAGCGATGACATCGGCACGCGGCTGCTCATCCCGATACAGCCGTACCTGCGGGACGAATAACACCAAGGTGAGCAGAGCCGCGACGGCGACATACATCGCGCCCAAAACGGTCCTCTGTGCTTCTGGGTTCCGGCCGGCCGCAGAGACCCGTGCGCAGCCACGCTTGTACCCCATGCGGCCGGAATCTATCAGAACCCATCCCCAGCGGAGAGACCCGCGAGTTCGCGGGATTATCGCGATCCATCTCGACGGAGAATACCGACCGGACCGGGATCGGACCTCGGTCGATCGCAAACGCCCCGTTCGCATTGCTCCCGAGTGCCGGTACTCACACAGCTCGGTCAGCGAGGCTGCGCCGATGCTCGGCACGGCTGGGCCTTGCGCCGCTCGAATATGCAGGTCAGATGCCTACGCCGGGGGTCGAGCCCGCGCGTCGGCATCAGATGTGACGCAGTCCGGCCAGGGAATGTGATGCAGGCCATTGCCCGGGAAAGGCACGGTTGGGCATTGTCAGCAATTCGTCTCGGAAAGAACCTCGTTGGAGATCCCGAATGACCGACCACAATTTTGCTTACGACCTCACGCTGGACGAGGCACGACGGCGCAGCGCCGTTCTCGCGGCACTCGGGGACGACTGGGATCCGGTCTCGGTGCTCGCCGAGGAAGATCTGGCATACGCCATGCTGTACTCGAATCTCGATGATGAGCAGCAGCGAATCTACGAGGAACTCGTCCGATCCGGGATCCTGCCCGATCGGACGACGCGCGATACCGCCTACTGATCCCACCGCCGAGCACCAACCACGGTTCGTTGTGTCACCTCCGGTTGCTGATCCGGATCGCGGTTGCCGGGCATATTTCTTCGGCGGCGCGGGCCGCGGCATGGTGGCGCGGGGCCGGTTCGGGCTCGAGCAGTACGGATCTTCCGCTGCTGTCTTGGTCGAAGATCCGAGGTGCGGTCAGGGCGCACATGCCCGCACCGATGCAGAGTTCACGATCCACGCTGATTCTCATCGGCATGTTCTCACCACGTGACGGGCAGGGCGCGCACGCCGTAGATGTCCAGGCCGTGCCGCAGGGGTATCTCGTCGGCCGGCACAGCCAATCGCAGCGTGGGGAAGCGTTGCACCAGGGCGGGTAGCGCGACGCGCATTTCGACGCGAGCCAACTGCTGGCCGAGGCATTGGTGGACGCCGTGGCCGAAGCCCAGATGTCCGACCGCGTTGCGGCCGATGTCGAGGGTGTCCGGGTCGTCGAACTCGGCGGGATCGCGGTTGGCGGCTTGAATCGAGATCGCGACGGTCTCCCCCTCCTTGATCAGTTGTCCGTCGAGCTCGACATCTGTCAGAGCGGTTCTGGCACCGGTATGGGCGATGCTCAGATACCGCATCAACTCCTCGACGGCACGGTCGGTGCTGTCCGGATCGCTGCGCAACGTCTCCAACCGGCCGGGATGTGCCAGCAACGCGAAGGTGCCCAGCGCCAGCATGTTCGCGGTGGTGTCCAGGCCGGCGCCGAGCAGCAGGGCTCCGATGCCCGACAGCTCGTCATCGGTCAGGTCGGTACCGGTGAGGTCGCTGAGCAGGTCGTCGGCCGGTTCGTCGCGTTTGGTTCCCACCAGTTCGCGGATGTGATCCTGGATGGTGGTGAACGCGGCGACCCGTTCGTCCATCGAGTCGTCCACGCCGCCGAGGGCGGCGACGTTCTGCTGGAAGAGATCGCGGTCACGGTAAGGAACGCCGAGTAGTTCACAGATCACCAATGCGGGGACCGGGAAGGCGAAGGCCTTCACCAAATCCACAGGGCCACCCGCCCGTTCCATTTCGTCGAGATGGGCATCGGTGATGCTCGAGACATGTTCGGCGAGCTGCTGCATCCGGCGCACGGTGACTTGCCGGCCAGGTGTTTGCGATAGCGGGTGTGTTCGGGTGGATCCACTCCGAGCATGTCGCCCGGTACTGCCGGTGGGATCTCTCCGGCGTCGGCCAGCGGGTAATGCGTGATTTCGTAGCGCACACTGAAGCGTGGATCGGACAGCACGGCTCGCACCTCCCTGTATCCGGTGGCCAACCAACCTTGATGACCGTCGGGAAAGATCATCCGGGTCAGCGGACGCCGCGCCCGGATCGTGGCCAATCCGGGGGGCGGGTCGAACGGGCAACCCGGGATCCGGGTCGTGGGGAGCTCTACTGCGTCGGACACGGACTCTGTCACGATGTCGCCTTTCCATCTGTGTTTCACCAAAACTGAACGCTACGTTTCATTCGGGAGTGAATCCAGCCTGAGAATCCGCACATCTTCCGAAATAGCAGGTAGATTGCGAATACTTCTTGCAATGACTCTGTAGCTCAATGCAATAACCCGGTCCCTGAATTGCAATGAGATGCGATTGAACGCATGCTGTACTTCGACAGCTGTCGACGAGCCGGAGGAGGATCAGGCGATGCCAGGTGGCAGGCTCACCCACGAGGACCGTCGGCAGATAGCGAGCGGGCTGGCGCACGGACTCGGATACGCCGAGATCGCCCGCCGGCTGGACCGGCCGACATCGACCGTGAGCAGGGAAGTGCTGCGCAACGGCGGACCCAACCGCTATCAGCCGCAGCGCGCGCAGCGCGCCACCGAGCAGCGCGCGCGCCGACGCAAAAGACCCGCCGCACCGGCGGCCACCGGCAACGGTGACACCGCGACACGCGAATACCTCGACCAACTCGGCGCATTGATCACCCGAACCGGTATCCCGCGCACCGCCGCGAATGTGATGACCGCTCTCTACGCCGTCGACACGGCCGGCCTCACCGCGGCCGAGCTGGCGCAACGGCTGCACGTCAGCCCTGCCACCATCTCCTCCGCTGTCCGCCTACTGGAAACTCAAGGGTTGATCCGACGAGAGCGCGACGGCGCGCGACGGCGCGAGCGGTACGTCATCGGCGATGACGCGTGGGTCCGAGCGACCTTGGCCAGTGCCCAGCAGATCCACGCCCTCGCCGAGGCAGCCCGCCAGGGCATCGCCGTGTTCGGAGCCACCACCGCGGCCGGTTCACGACTTCACACCATGAGCGAGTTCCTCGAATTCGTCGGCCGCGACATGGTCGCCTCAGCCGAGCGCTGGCGAAAGATATGCGGCCGAACCGGCCACACAAAGGCCGGTGGCCAGTAGGCGAGCTTCAGCCTGTCGTGCATGCATGCGGCACCGACGGCAACGACAACGTCCGCGCCACCGCCTTCAACACCTGAACATGGGCGGGGTTCAGGTAGACGCTGGTGGGTTCGGATGTCGAACACTGCTGATACGCAGGAGAGCGACCCCGTCTTCGAGTCCGACAGCGAGTTCGGCGTCCCCTGTCGAACACATGCAGGTGATGTCGGCGCCGAGGTCGAAGCCGGCCACATGTTCACCGGATAGTAGGTGCATTATCCGCAGCATCCTGCCGAATGCCACTGCTACGACGACGCGGCCGTCTTCGAGCCTTATGGCCGCCATGTGGCAGGTCGCCGACGCGTTCATGAGGCGACCGGGGTCGCAGTCGATCGCTGGACCTACTGCGATCCCGGTCTTCGGATTCCGCAGTCGCAGCGTCCAGTCGTCTGTATTCGTAGTGGCCAGAAGTTCTCTCCCATCCGGCAGGGTCACGGTGGCAAGTGCTGACGCTCGGCCGGCACGCAAGCTTCGTAGGCCGCGCGGTAGGTCGCGTATCGTCGGGTGGCATAGGCGCAAGGTGTCGCTGACATCTTTGGTGGCGAGCACCACCTGACCGTCGTCCAGCCTGGTCGCCGCAGTCGAGGCCGTGGCGGCCGTCCACTCGATAGGCCCACTCGGTCGGGTCCGGACTCGCACGCCTGTAATCGGATCCCATAGCCATACGGTGACGCCGCTAGTGGCTGCGACGAGTGTTCGATCGGGCGCGTATGGCACGGCGGCGATCGCAATGATCCGATCGTTGTGGCCTGTCGGAGGGTTTCCTGTCTGCTCCCCGGTGGTCGGGTCCCAGATCAATATCGAGTTCCGGTCGTCTGCTGTGATCAGCAGCGTCCGCCCGTCATTGTGGGGTACGGCCGCTATCGCGGTGATCCGGGCAGTGTGTCCGGCCAGTGGTCGCCCTACCCGCTGCCCTGTCGTCGGATCCCAGATCCGCAGCGTATTCCGGTCATCTGCTGTGACGAGTAGAGTTCGCGCGTCTTTACGTGGAATAGCCGCCATCGCGGTCACCGCGTTGGTTTGCGCGGCCAGTGGCTGTCCCATCGGATCCCATACCCGGATCGTCTTATCGTCGCTCCCGGTAGCGAGGAGCGTCCGTCTATCACGGAGCGGCACAGCCGCGACCGCGGATACGGCTCGGTGGTGGCCGATCAAGGGGGTGCCCACGAGCATTCCGGCGTCGAGATCCCACAGGCGAGTGGTCTTGTCGACACCGCTGGTCGCCAGAAGAGTTGGTCCGTCGGGCACGGGGACAATTGCGGCGTTCTTGACGGAATAGGTATGACCGGTGAGGGTTTGCCCGATCGGCTTTCGCGTACCCGGATCCCACATCCGGGTGGTCGTGCCGCCGGTGACAGCGAGTGCGATGCGGCCATCGGGCAACTTCACGGCTGTCAGTGCGGACACCCAGCCGACGTGTCCGGACAGGGGTTCACCGATCGGTTCGGAACTGCTCAGGTCCCACAGTCGCACCGTGGCGCGTTGTCCGGCGCCGGGTAAACGCATCGAACGACGATCCTCCGCTCGCGGAGCGATAGTGACGACCGCCTCCACCGCACCCGACGGGCCGACGACCCGTCGGCCGATACCCTCACCTGTTTCCAGATCGAACCATCGCAATGTATCGCCCGCGCCCACGCCGGTGGCGAGTACGGTCTGTCCATTTTGCAGTCGTATGGCCACAATTGCGGTGATCGCACCGACATGTCCGCTCAACGGTGTACCGACCATGCTGCCGGTTTCAGGATCCCACCTGCGAACTGTCGCGTCCGTACTGCCGGTGGCCAGCAGGGGCCGTCCATCGGTGCCAGGAATCACCGCGACAGCGGTAACAGCACCGTCATGCCCGACCAATGGCGAACCGACCATGTCGCCCGTCATCGGATCCCACAGCCGCACAGTCGCGTCCGTACTCCCGGTGGCCAGCAGGGGCCGTCCATCGGTGCCAGGAATCACCGCGACAGCGGTAACAGCACCGTCATGCCCAACCAATGGCGAACCGACCATGTCGCCCGTCATCGGATCCCACAGCCGCACAGTGCGGTCCCTGCCGGCACTGGCCAACAGGGTCCGCCCGTCCTCGACCTGCAGCGCTGCGATCGACAAGACTCCGTCGGTGTGTCCGGTCAGGATCCTGTGGGGCTGCCGCGGACGCAGGACAGCCCAGCCGAGTGCGACTGTCCAGAGATGCGTGCCGATGCCGGAGTCGCGATAGTGGCCGGTGTGTCGTGCGGTTGCGAGTTGAATCGCCAGCAGTCTGTCAGCGATATCGAGTCGTCGCAGGGTGGCAGCGACGGTGAGGATGCCGCCGATCGCTGGTGGAAGGATGAAAAGACCGAACGCGGCGCGAAGGACGTCACGAGCGATCGCTTCTGGGTCGAGCAGCGTCAGAAGGTGACTGTGCGAGTCCAGCAGGTGCCACGCAGGCTCTCCTCCGACGGCAGCGTGGCCGGAGAGCATGTAGGTCACGTACGGGTTGAGCGCTGTCTTTCCAGACGAAAGCGAATCCTCGCACGAGCCGACGATCGCTCGCAGCATCGCCCGATGTATTTCGCGGTCCCGATCGGTAGGGGTTGTCTCGTCGGTGAAGAATTCGGTGAATGCGCGGTGGGCGAGCCGGTAAACAGTTTGACCGTGTTCGCGGTCCGCCACGATGTAGGGAGCCGCATCGGTCAGCAGCGCCGTAATGTCGTCCAGGCTGATCAGCGCCTCAGGCGCCAGCACCCTGGCGCAGGTCGCCCAGATGCCCCCGGCCGCGGGCATACCGCGGCCACGCCCGTAGGCGAGAGCTCGCAGCAAAGGGGAATAGGACGGTGCCCGCCGCGACAGACGGGTGACTGCGATTCCGAACAGGTCCTGGTGGCTGCGGCCCAACAGCCCGGACCATGTGGCAGGGTCGCGCCAGACGCGATCAGCGACCACTTCATGCACGGCCAGGCGCGCGAACAGGAAGCCGCGAGCACGGTCTCCGAGTCGCGCGGCGAAAGCCTCGATGTCGAAAGAGCGGGGCAATGTTCCGGCAGCGGCGGCCCGCTGGAGTCGCAATGTCGCGTATTCGCGAACTGCGGCACCGTCAGGACCGATCACCAACCGTGCCGCCGGACCGAGCGCATCGATCAGATCGTTGTCACTCGCGCCGTGGTCGAGGTCATCGCGAGTGCCGGCACGAGTTCCCACCAGTACCCGCACACCTGGCGTAGCGGCAACCGCGGCCAGGAGCCTCGCGACAGTGAGAGCATCGACGGCTTCATCGAGGGCATCGACCAGAATTGTCAAATGCGCGTGCTCGGAGAGTTTGCCGGTGAGCCAGGCGACGGCCTGACTGATCTGCTCCGGTGGCCGTTCATCGACGCCGGTGGCCCGGGCCAGGCGAGTGATCACCTCGGCGGCGGTGGCGCCGGTCAGATGGAGGACGGCATCGAACGCCGCAGGGGGCACGATCGGGGTGTCCGCGCCGTCGGGCAGGAGCTCGTTGCGACGTAACGCGGCACACAGGCGCGGGTTCGCCGACACCACCATGTGACCGAGAAGAGCGGATTTCCCTACCCCGGCCGGGCCGGTGATCACCAGCATGCTGTCGCTATCGTCAGTGGTCAGCCAACCGACGATGTCACCGACCTCGCGATCACGGCCGACGAAGAACCAGGACTGCTCGACCAGCACCGCCTGCTCGACTCCGAGGTCCCCGCCATGCGCTTTGGGAAGAAAGTGGCGTCGCTCGTCCTCGGTCAGCGCCGCCAGCGCCGCCTCGAATTCCGCACTCACATCCAAGGGCACATTGACCGCAGGCGTCTGCCGCCGACGCAGTATTCGGCCGGTCAAATGTTGACGCGCGACCGTGCCACCGGAACTTTCGAATTCGTCGGCAAGGGCGGTGAGCGGAACATCGACCCCACGGTGGGTTCCGTCCAGAACATTGCTCATCACCTCCCGGATGCGCCCCAGATCTGTCGCGCCCTCGCCCGACATTCCCCCCACCAGAAGCAACGCCACCTTTGCGACACCGCGCGTGGAGAGTTCGAAACTCAAGTTGCTGATGAACCTGGACGATCGGCAAGCCTCTATCAACACCAGCACCCATGAGCCCGGTGCACTGTGGTCACGGTCCTCGATCGCATCAGCGACCCGCGCAGGTGAGATCCCATCCGACCTCACCTGCGCGTCACTATGGGCGTGCGCCAAACTCGCCGATATGCCGTCCGACCAGCCGTGGCCCACCCAGTACAACACCGACCCCACCGCCTGGCCGGCCGACCACTCCCGCAGCCGAGCACTCGCCTCGTCTCCCCCACGCGCAGCCATGTCGACATCCCAGTCGACACAATGAGCATCGAAGGCATGCAAAAGCTCTGCGACCTTTTTGATTTCATCGTCGACCTCGACAGGGTCGTGGTTGTCATAGATGCCGAACCCGACAGGGAACAGCTCGACTTCCTCAATCATCGATCGCGGTAGTGGGGTCGATGGCGAGGAAGAGTTGGGTGACAGGGCTGGTGCCCGAGCCGTCGACCGAGACCCGATACGCCCCTTCTCGATACACCGTCGCCGGGAGGACGATCTCACCGTCGCGGCGGGCTGCGGTGAAGGTATCGACCCGACGGCCGGTGTCGGCATCGAACAGCGTGGCGCGCACACTGCTCGGGCGCTCCACACCGGATACCTTCACGAGGAACTCGGTACCGATGTCGACGACGTCCGGTGCGACGATGCCGATCTCACCAGGTCCGGCCAGGCGGGGGCCACGGTCGCGGTCGGCGTGGCGGAGGACATCGATGACGAAGGTGATCGTCTCGTCCGACACCGCGATCGGCCCGTGCTGCTGCGGCAGCGAGAAAACCGCCGAATCCGTCAACGGCACAGCGGCATTCCTGGGTACCGTACCGTCGCCGAATCCAGGACTGCGGATCGGGACGCCGGTGTCGAGGTCACGGGCCACGTCTCCGTCGTTTCCTGGAGTGAAGGTGTGAAACAGCGGCTGCGGGCGTCCATGATCGAGGCCGACGCTGCATATCGTTGGTTGGGCGACGCCGATCACCGGCCGGTGGCCCGGCAACGCCACCGACGCAACCTGTGCGCGGTCGGCCAACGCAGCGGCGGCAAGGTCGACGTCGGCGCCGATCCCGGCCACATCTTCCTGCGTCAGTCTGCGTACAGTCGTGCCCTCATCGATGCAACGGTAACCCGGTAGCAGGTCGTAGACCCCAGCCATGGTCACAGCGATCGCCTGCAACCGGCTCGCCGGCACCGGGGCACCCTCTCCCGTACCGAGCATCACCACTGTTTTGGCGGCACCTTCGAAGGGCGTACCAAGGGTGATCACCGAGCTGACATTATCGAGGGCACCCGGGATCGCGGCAGCATGCTGCGCGACCAGCCCACCCATCGAATGCGCAACCACCACAACCTTGCCTGCGGGACGGTCGGAGAACTCCCGCCACCACCGCACATGCGCATCAAGCGCCTCCGCGAGCAAGAGTGCGTTCGATTTCACCGGGAGCCGCCAGTCGTAGGCGAACTCCAGCACCGCTCGCGGATGCCGCACCACGTTCCGCAGCGCCCTGACGAGCTTCGTGTAGGGCTCGATACCCGCGAACACCGGACACACCGCACAGACTCGCAACAATCCCCGCGGCCGCACGAACCCCGGTCCCTCCGGCGCCAGTGCCAGCGGCGTCAGGGCTTTCGTGGGAGCTGTCCACATCCGTGACAGCAGGCCGGGCTTCATTCCCCACAACAACTCGCCGGTGGCGGTGTCGACCAGTTCCGAACCCATAATGCCCGGCACCACGACCACCGCGTCTTCCACTGCCTGTCCGACTGGACGGCCTGCATCCTGAAACGACCGCCCGCCCCCATGCGCGGGTGGGGAAACAACTGTCTCAGCGACCGGGAATTGGAACACCACCGACACCCCTGGTTCCATCTCCTGGAGCGCTCGTCCACGCTCCGTTGTCGGCATGGTAGACAGCCGCACGTGCTCCGGCAGCACATTCGGCCGATACCGAGCCCCGGCTGTGAATTCCCGACGCCGGTGAAGCGTCCACAAGACGCACTGCGGAATGCGAAACCGAATGCGTGCCCGCAGGTGTCGACGGACAATACCTTCGACATCCACTGATCAGGCCCGTTCGCGCGGCGCCTGCTGCTTGGAGGGCAGTCGGAATGTTCGTTGAACCGCTGTCGGGCCATCGCTATTTTCGCACCGTTGACCCCGAGGTAGCCCGGGCGGGGATGAGTGGCATTCTGCGTGAGCACCGGCTCGACCCGGGCGCCTCCACCATGGAAGCCCGCTGCAATGTCGTCCGGTATGGCGATGTCGGCCTGGTCTACAAGCATTACGGGGTTCAGGTTCGGATCCGAACCGAACCCATCGAAACCTTCCGCCTGGTTCAAATACCGCTGGCCGGGTGGGCCCGGGTACTCAACGGGACCGCGGATATCGCCTCCGACCCGGCGGTGGCCTCGGTTCCGGACCCGGACGCGCCCCTGGACATGAATTGGCACGAGAGCAGCAGGCAACTCCTCGTCCGATACGACCGTGCCGCGTTGGACGACCATTTGCGGCGGATGCTGGGCCGGCCGCCGGATCGTCCGCTGCGGATGGCCATCGCCATGCAATTGCGGTCACCGGCCGCCCGGACCTGGTTCGAATCGCTGCGTATGCTGCAGACCGACGCCGAAGGCCCCGGCCTGTTCCTGGATCCGCGGCTGCGGCCGCAGATCGAGCAGCTGATGATGTCCCAATTCCTGCTGGCCCAGCCGAACAGCTACTCGGAGCTCCTGCTCGACGGCGCCCCCGGAAAGTCGACGCCGCGTCCCATCCGCCTGGCCGAACAACTCATTACCGACCATGCGCACGAAATGCTCACCGTCACCGACATCGCAGAGGCAGTAGGACTTTCGGTGCGGAGCCTGCAGGAGGGTTTCCGCCGATACCTCGACACCACACCGACGGCGCGATTGCGTGAAGCCCGGCTGGTGGGCGTGCACTTGGCGCTGGCCGCCGCGGACCCCACCATGACCACGGTCGCCGCAGTGGCCGCGGACTGGGGGTTCTGGCATCTGGGCCGTTTTTCGGCCCTGTACCGGCGGCGATGGGGTGTGCCGCCGTCGGTGACGCTGCGCGCCTGACCCGCCGCGCAGCGCCGAACCTGCTGCGCAGCCCGGACAGAACTCGCGCGAGGTGGATAGTCGCGGGCGGCCCGGTCCACCCATCATGAGTGCGGCGGATTTCCGCCGCATCGATACTCGATCCCCATCGGCTTCGAAGGGTCAATCATGTTCTCACTCACACTGTTTCGCCGTCTCAGCGTTGCGGCGGCGGCCACCCTCGCGGTCGCCGGGTACGGCGCAGCCCTCGCGCCGACGCCGGCGTCGGCGGCCTACGACTGCCCGGGCGGACTGTTCTGCGGCTACGACCACCGCAACGGCACCGGCATGTTCGTGCAGGTCGACAACAACTGTCTGCTGCACGACATCGGCAACGAAGGAAATGGAGATCGTCTGAGCTCGTACTGGAACCGCACCGGAAAGACGGTCGGCGTCTACAACTGGACCGGTCAGGAGTGGCAACTGCTCGTCTCGGTCCCCGACAACAGCAAGGGCAATGTGCCCGCCGACGGTGACAACAAGGCCGATGCGCTGCGGGTCTGCAACTGAGGGTTGCAATTTGCAATACTCGATAAACCCTCCCGGCACGCAGTCGGGAGGGTTTACTGTCTGTCAGCGGATTCGACACTGCGGCAATTCGACGCCCGGATTCGGACCGTACGCAGTGCGAGTGCACGGCCTGTCGCCGTAGCAGTGACCCCATCCCGCACTCATGGTCACGGCCGCGTCATCGAGCTTGCGGTACACAGACCGGGTGATCACGGCCCCGCAGACATCGGTGCCATAGACGACCGAGACCGTGGCGGATGGGTGAACTGGACCCGAAGGTCGCACGGGCTGTGCTATCTATCCCGCCCGTGACCATTCAGGATCGTCCGCACTCGTCCGGACGGCAACCCGAACGACCGCGACGCGGCGAACTCCCCGCTCCGGCCGCTCCGCCCGCAGAACCCCCGACGGCATGGCAGAGACAGCGCGGTTGTGGCACGCTGTTGGTCTGACTCGATTGTCTTCGCGCAGGGGGAATTTCGGTGAACGAGCCGTCACAGACGCAGGCCGTCTTACTGGACCCGTGGGAGGTGCCGTCGGCACGCGCGTTGGCAGCGGCCCACGGCGTCGAGGCGCAGGAACTCCCCCGCCGCGGAATCGAGCCGGTCACGACCGTGACCCTGCTGCTGATCGGTGCGACGGCCGCCGTCGGTGCGGTATTGCACATCTTGGAGCAGCGCAAAGGTGGTCAGGTGATCGACCTGCGGCCGGGCGCACCGAAGGCGTTCTACCGCACCCCGGATGTCGTGTACGGCACCGTCGTGATCGTCACCGTCGACGGCAAGGTGACCGTGGAGGTCAGGGAGCCGGAGGGCATGTTCGGCAAGGTGGTGTCCACCCTGCCGCAGTTGCTTTCCAGCGGCGGCAGCGCGGAGGAGGTCACTCGAACGGTGACCGAGAGGTTCGGCGCGGACATCGCGATAGAGACGGCGGACATCGCGGTCGAGACGATTGACGGCGATCCGGCTCCCGAGGGCGGCGCGTAGGTGCACGGTGACGCCCAGCAAGCAGCACAACGGTATTACGAGCAGCTGCGGGCGGCACTGGAGGAGCCCGAGCCCCGCGATCTCGCCGGCCCCGCCCTGGCCGAATTCGAGGCCAGGGCTACGGAACTCCTCGAACGGATCCTGCGGGACTACGCAGCACCCGGGGTCACCCCGGAGATACGGGCGCAGGCGGAGCGGGTGGTCGCCCAGTTCATGCGCGGTCGCGCGGGCCGCGACGAGATCAAAATCGAGCAGCTGAGCAGAATCCAGGACAGGATCGAAGCGGCCATTCCGACCATGTTCCCGGACGGCTTGCCCCGGGTCGGCGGGCGCCCGTTGGTGCGTCCGCTGCGAACCGGACAGCTCAATGCCGTGTGCACGCTGACACCGGGACGCTCGGATGCCTACCTGGTGCTCGTCGAGGACCAGATGGAGGAGTTCTGGCACAAGCTGAGCGCGGCAGTCGCCTGGGCTATCCCGCGCGGCCCGGTGCACGACGGACATCTGCACGACTATCAGCTCGGCGTGTCCGGCGTGACCGAGCGGATCGAGTCCGATCCGGATGTCCTCGCTCGTTTCGTCGACGCCGTCACCGGTTACGCCGTGACCGGCCGGTTCGATCGGACCGAGTCCTATCCCATGCTGCCTCCGGGCTACCTCAACTTCGCGAACATGTTGGGACAGTCCCTGGAAAACTTCGTGATCGGCCACGAATACGGGCACATCCTGTTCGGCCATCTGCACAAGACGGCGTCGAGCCGAGGTGTCCTGCCGATCGACGACGTCAGCACGCTGACCTACTCGTGGAAGCAGGAGCTCGAAGCCGACTTCATCGGCATGGGCCTGGCGATCAACTGCACCGACGCATATCCGGTCGAGTTGAGTTTTCTGGGCATCAGCCTGTTCTTCGACGCCCTTGACGTCATGGATCGAGCGGTGTCCCTGCTGGAAACCGGCGACGAGAACGTCCGCCAACTGGGCTCGCACCCACCGTCATATCTGCGCAGGCGACGAATGCGGGAGTCGCTCGAGCAGCTGGCTCGCGTCGACGGCACGGATGAGCGCGAGAAGGCCGAACGGTTCCGGGCGGCGCTGAAGAACGCCGAGATTCAGTCGGACGTCGTGCGTCTGCTGTGGGAACGCACGCGACCGCGCCTGCTGGACCTGCGCGAGCGTGGCGTGCGACCGGCGCGTAGCTGGCGAACCATCCCGAAAGAAGCGCCTACGCCCGACCCCCCGCTCGATCCGGGGTCGCTACACCCCGACGAAGCCGCGTCGCACTACTACCGGAATCTGCTGGCGCGGACCGATGCCTTGCTCGGCGCCCGCGCTCGGGTCGACCCAGCCGCTCTGGGAACCGAACTCGATCGCTTCCTCCGCGTCGAGCGAGCCGACGATCCGCGAGCGGCGACAGTGCATCTGGGTCGCGATCCGCGGGACGTGGGCGACCTGTTCGCCGAGGTGCTGGGCTGGACCGAGAGTGCGTTGCAGGCCGAGGTGGCCGAATTCCCCCGCCCACTCGTCGGCCACCTCCGGACGGGTCGGCTCGACGCGGTGCTCGCACCCGTGCCGGGCCATTGGGACGCTCGGGGCACCTGCTTGATGCTCATCGAAGACGAGCTGTCGCTGTTCGCGTTCAAGTTCGGTGAAGCAGTCCTGTCGGTCCTGCCGCAGCGGCGCACCGATGCGAGCGGTAGAACCAGCTTCTCCTTCGACGAGTCCGCCGCGGCCGAGCGAATGGATGCCGAGCCGATGCTCGCCGCGCGCCTCGCCGAAATCGTCAGCGTTTACGCCATGACCGGCAGCGTCGTCGGCCGTGCGCTCGGCGGGCTGCCGGGTGGTCAGCTCGACTTCGCCGCGGACCTGCGTGATTTCCTCCTCCGTTTCGTCCTGGGGCGGGCGTACGCACACCTCCTGGTGCACGCCCATGAAGCGACGCCGCGCGCGGAAATGCTGCCGGTCCCCGATGTCGAATCACTCACCTACTCCTGGCAACAAGAGTTCCTGGCCGACGAGATCAGCTTGGGCATTCTCGCGACGGCCGGTTTCGGCGACGCCGACAACATCGACTTGGTAGGCGCCTTCCTGGGCGTCGGCTTGTACTTCGATGTGGTGGACGTGATGGATCGCGCGTTGTCGCTGCTGGAGACCGGCGAGGAGCAGGCTCGTCAACTCGGTTCCCATCCGCCCTCGGAGGCGCGAAAGCAACGGCTGAGTGAGCTTCTGGTGACGAGCGCCGAATCGACCCGCCCGGTGACCGGAGCAGCCGAGGCGCAAGGCAGGATCATCCGCCTGTTCTGGGACCGTGCCCGGCCGCGCCTGCTGGAACTGCACCGGCAGGGCGCACGTCCAGCGCCCATGTGGCGGACGATCCCGAAGGAGACGAATGCGGCCGACACCGCACGCGACGGGTAGAGACATGAGTAGCGGCGGCATGAGCGGATGTCTGCGGCTCAGTCGCCCTGTGGGTCGGCGTGTAGGAGTTGCTCGGCAAACCACTGAACTCGGGCCATAGTGATCCCCGCTCGCTGTTCAACGGCGAGCGAATGATCGGTGGGCTCCAACTCCACTAGTGGGCGATCGCCGAGAGGCTAAATGTGCAGTTTGGTCTCGAGGTTCACCGTGGTCGGCTCATACAGGGGAAGCGCTGTGGACAACCACCCGAAATATGGCGGCTCCTCGACCCTCTCGGGGTTGTCCCACACCGCTGACATGCGGTGGAAGCTGGCCTCGCTCAGCGATACCCAGACACCCCAGTCGAACTCACCATCGGTATCTGTGATCGGAAGCACCAGACGCGCCCGCACGAAGAAGTGCTCCCCGGCGATCACGCATTGTTCTTCCCCCAGCACGCTGCCCTGCTGATCCGCGAAGTCGGCGTTCCAGTAGACGGGCGCGAGGGTGCCGTAGTTGAGGGGAGGCCCGTCGTGCAATTCGGCACAGGAGGAGAGGAGAACTTCGAGCCGACCATCACCGCGCCAGCCTACTGCCGCAGATCGTCTGCACGCCCATCGGCATGAGAACCGGTTGCCATGTACATACGGTCGACCGTATTCTTTGAGCGCATCGGTATTGATCGGCGCATGGTGCCGAGCGCGGTGCTGACGAGAAGGGATACCTGATGGACGGCGTAGCAGCCGAGCGGACCGTGACCACGGACGAGACGACCACCTTACGGTCGGGCCGGGACCATTCGACGGCGATCGTGTGGGTGCTGTGCGCAGCGGCGTTCATGGCCATGCTCGATGTCTTCGTGGTGAACGTCGCGTTCACGAAGATCGGTGAGTCCTATCGAGGTTCCTCGCTGGCGGATGTGAGCTGGGTGCTCAATGGATACGCGATCGTCTATGCGGCACTGCTGATTCCGGCGGGGCGCTTCGCGGACCGGTTCGGGCGCAAGGCCGGATTCCTGGTCGGCCTCGGCCTTTTCACGGTGGCGAGCCTGGCCTGTGCGGTGGCTCCGTCGCTGTGGGCGCTGGTGGCGTTCCGGGTCCTGCAGGCGGTCGGCGCCGCCGCGCTGACCCCGGCCGGCCTGGGGTTGATTCTCACCGTGCTGCCGCCGGCGCGGGTGCCGGGCACGGTGAAGATCTGGGCCACAACGAGTTCGGCCGCTGCGGCGTTCGGCCCGGTGGTGGGCGGGGCGTTGGCCGAGGCTTCGTGGCGCTGGGTGTTTCTGATCAATCTCCCGGTGGGAGTGGTCGCCGGGTTGGCGGCCATGCACCTGGTACCGAATCTGCACCAGCGGATCCCGGCGCGGGTGCCGGACCTGCTCGGGGTGGCGCTGCTGATCGTGGCGATCGGGGCGCTGTCGCTGTGCCTGGTGAAGAGCGGCGACTGGCCCTGGACCAGTGCCGCGATGGGCGGCGCACTGGCCGTCGCGGCGGTCGGCGTGGTCGCGTTCGTGGTGCGGATGATGCGGCATCCGAATCCAGTGGTGTCGCCGACCTTGTTCCGGGTGCGGACGTTCGTGTGGGCCAACGTCACCGTGCTGGCGTTCTGCACTGCGTTCGGGGCGTGGTTCCTCAGCATCGCTCTGTGGCTGGAGAATAGGGCACATTTCAGCACCATCGAAACCGGACTCGCCATCGTCCCGGGCCCGCTCATGGTGCCGATCTTCGCCGCTGTCAGCCAGCGCTTGATCCGGCGGATTCCGGTGGGTGCCGTTGTAGCCCTGGGGAATCTGCTGTTTGCCGGTGGCGTGGTGCTCGTGCTGGTCACTGCCTCCACGCCCGTGGGGTACGCCACCGACGTCTTACCGGGGTGGGTGATCTCCGGCATCGGCATCGGTCTCGCGCTGCCCAGCATGATCGCCACCGCTGCCGTCGATCTGCCGCCGGCGGAGTCCGCCACCGGCAGTGCTGTGGTGAACACCGCTCGCCAGCTCGGCTATGTGCTGGGTGTCGCCATGCTGGTCGCCGTCCTCGGATCGCTCGACGCCGACGACGACGCGATGCTGACCGCGTTCCGGCACGGCTGGTTGTTCGTCGCCCTCGTCGCCGCCGCCGGTGCGGCAACAGCATTCGGCATCACGCCCCGCACACGTCAGTCGCAATCGGAACCGAAGTAGACGACCATGCCGATACCTGAGATGACCGAAGAATCCGATCCGCTCCGCCTCTCCGAAACAACCGCCGCGGCATTGCTTTTCGATGCTCCGCGGCGGCGATTCGACGTCATCGGCAACAGCTTGTCCGCCGGCGTCGGCGACCCCACACCCGGGTACAAAACAAGGGTTGGGCCGATCGGGTCGCGGCCGTGCTGCGACAGGTGAGACCGAATGCGCGGTACCTCAACACCGCCGAGTCCGGGGCCACCACGGCCCGAACCGTAGCCCGTCAACTCGACCGCATGGTCGAGTGCGGCCCGGACCTGCTGCATCTACCGTGCAGTCCGAACGATCTTCTGCGCTGCGATCCAGATTTCGACGAGATGGAGAAGACGATGCGGCGCATATACGACCGCGCGGCCGGCACCCGCGCGCTCCTGACAGCCGAACCGATCCTGTCCGCGCTGGGGCACGACAGCGCCGAATCGGCTGCCGACGCACCACGCCTGTGGTGGTGTCCCACCGGTCCACTAAGCGTTCTTCCTCTACACGCCGCAGGTGTGGAATTCGATGGTAGTGGCGGCAACAGCGTCATGGACCGTGTGGTGTCCTCGTACATCCCCACCATCACCGCGTTGACGCGTGCCGAGAGCGCCCCCTTCCTGTCAGACCGACAACGAAAACCCCTTCCGACCTGGTTCGGAGGGGTTTTCTCGTTCCGCGGCCGGGCCCGGAGTCGAGCGGTTCTCACAGAAATTCACGTTTTCGGGCCAGTGGCGCCCCGGGCCCACCGCTCGAGCACGTCTCGATTGTCCGGAACGGTCTCAGGTGCGTGGTTCGTTGGTCTTCCAGCGTGCGTTCAAGCCCTTGTAGAACCGCTGCCGTTCGTCGCTGGTAACGCGCCCGAATCGGTATGCCCGTTCGTAGCGTGCCTGCATCGACACTCCCCACACCGCTTTGAGGTCGATCAGTCGAGCGGGCTCGAGCGCCGTCGCGGTCAGCTCACGCTTGATGACGTGCTCGGCATCAGATGTTCCGCCGCGAACTCATCGGCCTGTTGTTCCATGCCTGCCCCGGAAACGATCATGTCGTGTTTCCGATCTTTCCCGCCGGGTACCGCCGGGGGGTCAACTAGCGAAAGGGAGTGATGCACTATGCGCAAGAACATCGCGATCCCCTTGACAGCCCTGATCCTCACATTCGGCGGAGTCGGAATAGTCGAAGCGACCCCTGCTGCTGCGACCACACAGACAGCCCAAGAAACCCGCGTCGACGACGACCACAGTGACAAGACCGGCCTGTGGGGCCTACTCGGTCTCCTCGGCCTCGCCGGCCTCGCCGGCCTCGCTCGCCGCAAAGACAACCGCACAAGCCCCACCACCGGAACCCGCCCCCGCCAGCCCTGAGGCAGTAATCAGCCAAGGACCCCTATCACGCGATAGGGGTCCTTGGCCGGATTACCTGCCAGCGCGCTCGGCGCCTTCCCCACCCAGTCGCTGCTGATCCACATCAAGAGCAACGACCCCGCCGAGGGCGAGGCCCTGGCCGATCGGCTCGCCGCCGAGAAACCGGACCGGCTCACCGTCTACGTCGGCGACGAGCCGATCGCTGCCGCCACACCCAACTGCATATTCCCGAAGGCTACGCGCCATGGCTGTGGGGCTGGCCGCAACGATTCGCCGAACGCATGGCCGACGCGGACGCCCGGATCGTGCTGGTCGCCGCTCCGGCGGGTTCTCTGAGGGCTTCGACACCACATCGATATGTCCTCGGAGGGCGCCGACTCGTACAGCTTCCAACACCACCGCGACGGGGGAGGCGCGCCGCGCCGCCTCGATCGCTTGCGCAACGTCATCGCCGCCGATCGTTCAATTCTCCATTTCTGCCCGGACTGCGGCCAGCGCATGCCAGGCGATCTCGGGGTGTTCGGTCTCGGCCGGGTCGCCGGCGAACGGGTCGAGCACGATGGTGTGCGCGCCGAGTAGGCGTAGCTCGGCGAGGTCGGCGAGGATCTGGTCGATCGTTCCTTCGCCGGCGCGGCGGGTCTCGTCCGGCAGCGGCTCACAGGTGTGCCGGAGCATGATGCGCGGCACGAAGCCCGGGACCGGTCGGCCTTGCTCGTCGGCGGTCCGCCGGAGACGCTCGACGGCGTCGCGCATCCACGGCATCGACTGACGCAGGGGGTGCCAGGCTGCGCCGTACCGGATCGCGCGGCGCTGGGCGGTGTCGGTGAGGCCGCCGACCCATATCGGGATGTCGCAGGCCCCGTAATCGTCGGTGTTCCGCCAGGCGGCGGTGAGGACGTCCAGCAGCTCGTCGGTCTGTTTGCCGCGGCGGCGGAAGTCCAGCCCAAGGGCATCGAACTCCTGCTGCGCCCAGCCGACCCCGACGCCCAGCACGAACCGGCCCCTGCTGAGCTGGTGCAGGTTCGCCGCCATCCGGGCGACCAACAGCGGATGCCGGTACGGTGCGATCAGCACGGTGGTGCCGAGCTTGATCGTGCCGGTCTGGCCGGCCAGCCAGCTGAGCATGGTGAACGGTTCGTAGAACGGCGCCGGATACTGCGCAGCCACGTCGGGGGTGATTGTGACATGATCCGACGTCAACAGCAGGTCGTAGCCGAGACCTTCGACCGTACGAGCCCAAGCGAGCAGCCGATCGGGGGTCGCGCCTGGACCGAAGTTGGGCACATTCACACCGAGTTGCACGCCTGTCAGGTTATCCAGGCCGATGGCCGATTCCGAACAGGACTCTCGCGGACAACGCTGCCGCGCCGGGGAATCCCAGTACTCGACCGGGAAACCGAGAGGTATTCGATGAGGTCGGCGGCCCTCATGGTGCCACCTTCGGCTCCGGCGGCGGCGCGCAGCTGCGCTGAGCGGCGCGCCACTTCCGGATCGGTGACCAGGTCGTTCAGAGCCTCCCGTAGGTTCTGGGTGGTGGCTTCCTGGGTGTCGACGCGGCGGGCCACACCCAGTTCGGCGAGCCGGTCCGCGTTCATGAACTAACTCGGCGGCTGGCGGCACGGCGATCATCGGGACACCGGTCAGCAGCCCTTCCCCGCACCCGCCCATACCGGCGTGGGTGACGAAGGCGTCCGCCTGCTCCAGGATCGCACGCTGGTGGGGGCCGCGCCGCAGTCAGCAAGCCACTGCGCGAACTTCGCCCGGTAGGCGTCGGCGCCCGGCAGTTGCCGGAGTTGTGCTGCCACCTCCTGTTCGTAGCCATTCCATGCCCCTCTTGCCGGCGTCCTGGACGACCCTCGTCATGCCCGCAGGCGGGGTGAGCGCATGGCTGGGCACAAGCCACGCCAGTACAATTCGAGCTGCGTCTCACCGGTAGGGCTGCGGGGGCCGTCCGGCCAGGATCCGGTTCAGCATGCCTTTGGCTTGCTCGATCACCGTGCGGCCGGCGTCGAACGCGAACCGATCGGCTTCGTCTGGTGTCGAGGCTCGTTGGATGTCCACATCCCCACCTCTACCGGATTCCGGCGTGAAGAACACCGCACCCACCATGGAGAAAAACTGCACTCCATGATGTAGACATCCTGTGAAGGACGGTATACAGTCACTGTCGTTGGAGATGAAGAGTCTGGTTGGCCGGGGCAGGTGAACTGCCCGGAAAGCAAGAACTACCGTCCCCTCCGGCGGAGAAGAGAATCCGGTGCAGTCGGCCGGGCCGCCGGAGGGGACGACGAAATTACCGCAGGCAGATTCGTCGATCCGGGAGGTGGTCGCTGAAGCAGTTGCCTACGACGTCGGCTCTGCGGGTCGGCGATTGGAATTGATATCAAACCCCTCGATCCCGGGCCCTGGCGCACTGTGCGCCGGGGCCCGTCGGCGTTGACCCAGAGGTGTTGTGCAGCAACCGAACAAGACCCCACCGACCCCATAGATCCCAACGACGCTTCCAGTGCTGCCGCGGACCGGCTCGATGACGAGGACTATCCCGCCTACAGCAGGGGCAGGGCCGCGGGAAATCCTCGGCGTCACCCCCGCCTTCCTGCGCGGTCTCGACGCCGCTGAACTGCTGACACCGCAGCGCTCACCGGGCGGGCACCGCCGCTACTCCCGCTACCAGCTGCCTATCGCCGCCCGCGCCGCGCACTCATCGACTCCGGCGGCACACCGCTGGAGGCGGCGTGCCGGATCATCGTCCTGGAAGACCAGCTCACCGAAGCCCTCGAACTCAACGCCCAACTCTCCCGCCAAGATCTACCCGCACCGGACCCCAGCAGCTGAACCCCTACCCGCCGCCGCGGCGGGCGCCGAGTTCGGCCCACACCGTTTTGCCGCCCCCGTGGTAGTTCACACCCCAGCAGGTGGCCAGCTCATCGACCAGGATCAACCCGCGACCGCCGGTGTGATCAGGGCGGCGGATGCGTGCCGGCGCGCGTGAGCCGTCGTCGACCTCCACCCGAAACCAGCCGCGACCGGCCACGATCAACCGGCACCCGCGAGGGGCGCGGGCATGCACGACAGCGTTGCTGGCCAACTCGTCACACACCTGCACCGCGTCCTCGACGCCGATACCAGTGGCATGCTCGAGCAGGCGCCGCACCGCGGCCCGTACCTGCCCCAACGAGACGGCCTCGAGATCCAACTCCACAACAACGCCGTCCACACGTTCATCGGTACGCGCCGGAACCAGTGTCGAAACGCCCACCCTGCACCCCTCCTTCCACTCGCCCAGTACCGGCCTCCACACGGACAGCACTACTCGGCGAGGACATACCCCCACCACACCCCCGCGGAAACCACCGCCCCCACCACACTCACCAGCAGCATCATGAGGTGTGGAAAATCGTTCGGTTCTCTGACACCCCGGCCGCTCGACGCAGTGTGGTCCGGAAGCGCAGGTCGCCCGAATCCGCCATGTGTCGATAAAACGTGTCGAAAAGTAGTGGTGTCCAACAATTCTTGTCGGCCCTTTCTCCTACAGTTCGCGGCATGGCCACGCCGACGCGAGATCTCGACATCCCCGCACCGCTGGCCCTCGACGGCGACGCGCTCGATCCGATCGGCGGGGGCGGTGCGCTCATCGGCTACCGCCGCGTCTTCACCAAGGACCAGAACCTGGACCGTCGGATTCATGCGCTGACCGCGGCGGGATGCCAGCGGATCTTCACCGACAAGAAGTCGGGCAAGGACGCCGAGCGCGAAGAGTTGTGGGCGTGCCTCCCGCGCCATCCTCACCCGCCCGGAAGAAACGGTGTCCTCGGTCGCGCGGCTGCTGGGAGTCTCCCGCTCCACGATCTACAAGTACCTGCCCGAGCTCAGCACCGGCGCCGCGTCCGGCCAGCCCGTGGTAACCGTAGGACAGGACGGGTCGGCTGTAGTGTGATCAGGCAGTTCGTTGTGCGAGTCCGGCCGTTGAGTCTTGTCGACATCCCAGGGAGAGGCTATGGAGACCGGCACGGTGAAGTGGTTCGACGACCAGAAGGGCTACGGATACATCACACCCGACGCTGGTGGTGATGACCTGTACGCCCATTTCAGCGAGATCCAGGCCGGTGGCTTCAAAACGCTGCAAGAGAACGAGAAGGTCTCGTTCGAAACCGCAGTTGGCCCCAGGGGCAGGCAAGCCGCCAACATCAGGCCGATGTAGGACCCCCAGCAGTCTCGAGCCGCACTGGACTCCGGAACCGATCAGCTCCTACAGCAGGGACCACGTCAGCGGGGTCGTATCGGTCGTAGTCAATGTGACAAGCGGTTTCACTCAGCGCGAGGTGGCCTCCCAAAGCAGTTCGCTACTGTTGGAAGTGCGGTATTCGGGCAGTATCACCGCGGATGGGGGGCGCTACCGATCGACATGGAGGAGTTCGTGTTCTCCCGGTATGAACACATCTCGCAGCGCCGGCCAATCGGACCGGCCGCGTATCCCCTTGAAGGCTGAAATCCCGACACCCCCGCCCTGAGACGCGGGATGTCGCTCCATGGGGGCCATCATCGGATGCTGATCCGCCGGTGTAGCGAGGTCGTGTCGGACATTCGGCAAGACCGCCGTCGTCGTCATCACCGCGAAGTCCGCCGGGCGTATGGTCTTCGGCCTCGCCACCGCAGGCGTCCGTCTCGCTTGACCTCTTGCGCGTCAGTCCGGCAGCCAGTGCAGCTCGTGCGCCAGGGTTTTGGCGACGGCACGGATGCGGCGGTGTAGCGGCGACTGCTCGCGTGGCAGCACCAGGTAGATCGTCAGGCTGGACGCGCCCCGCAGCGGTCGCCAGGTGAGACCGGTCGTTTGTGTCGTGACCGCGGCTTCACCGGCCGGGGCGAGGGTGAGCCCGTCGTGTAGGTCGCGCTGAGACATGTCGAAAGAGACTGCGGGCGTGTGGAATCGGGGGTTCAGCCGGGTGTCGCGGAACAGTGCGGACAGCTGATCGTGGATCACGGGGTTTGCCGTACGGTCGGGGAGTCGCAGCGGATACGCGGCCGCGTCGGCGATCTCGATCTCCGAGTGTTCGGCCAGCGGATGATGCTGCGCCAGCTGGACTCCGACGCGCTGACGCCGCAGCAGGAACCGGCGCACGCCACGCCCCGGCTGTTCACCGCGGGTGATCCCCGCATCGATGCGGCCGTCGGCGACCGCGGGGGAGATCTCCGGTGTCGCCATCGGGACCGCGCCGACCTCGAGTCCCGAGCTGCTGCGAATGAGCCTGTCCACCAGCGCCGGTGCCGTCTCGGCCCCGGCGCTGAGGCTGTATCCGATACGCAGCGTGCCCAGTTCACCGGCACCCGCGCTCCGGGCATTGTCCCATGCCCGGTCCAGCGCCGCCAGCGCGGGCGGCGCGGACTCCGCCAAAGCCGCACCGGCCGTGGTCAATACGACGCTACGCGTGTTGCGAACCAGCAGGGCCGTACCGAGTTCCGCCTCCAATCGGCGCATCCGGGCGCTGAGTGCGGGCTGTGCGATACCGATCCGTGCGGCGGCGCGGGTGAAGTTCAACTCCTGCGCCAGCACCAGGAAGTACCGCAGGCTCACCGTATCCGGCGCCACGTGCCCTCCCTGTCGATTGATAACGATCCGTTCTGAGTCTATCGCGTACCGGTCTTTCCCTCGACCGCACATCGAGCCCTAACCTGCGCATATGACGATTCAACTGACCGCGTCCCGATATCCCGCACCTAGCGATGCAGGAGGCAGTCATGCATAAGTTATTGGTCCTGTATCCCAAGCCCGCCGACCCTGACCACTTCCGCGACTACTACGTGACCAACCACCTTCCACTGGTCGAGAAGATTCCCGGCCTGCTCGCGTGGCGCTACAGCTTCGACGTGGCGGCGACCAACGGAGAAGCGCCGTATTTCGCGGTCTTCGAAGCCGACTACGCTGACGCCGACGCCATGGCCGCCGCGCAGGCGTCGCCGCAAGGCCAGCGGGCGGCCGCCGATGTCGCCAACTACGCCACCGGCGGTGCCGTCATCATCCACTATCCGGTGCAGGACGGCACCGACTGAGGCAGGACGGTACGCTCCGGAAGGCGTTCGGGCGGCCAGGAACTGATAGCTCGATCCCCCATCGGGCAACGGTTTCGCCGATACCTACCGGCCCACAGCCCCGGCATCTGGTTGCGGGTCCGTCGGTAGAGATCTTCGCCTGCGCGTACCTCGTCAGCTGCGGTCATGTATCGCTGCGACCGAACTCGCCCGTGGAATCACCACTCCACCAGGTCGAACGGCCGAGCAATGACCTGTCGAGGTCACCGAACTCCCGGCCGTGATTCGATCTACTCCCAATCGTGGCTGGCGTTGCAGGATCGGCATTCCAGCCGCAGGTTGACCAGGTTGTTGTATGCCGCCTTGGCTTCGGCGGGGGTGGTCACGGCCGCGGTCTTGAGGTGATCCCGCCATTTCTGGATGTGGCCCAGTTCGATGCCGCTCTCGGTGCACCCGTTGCCGCAGGTCTCGCACTGGAAGATCCGCAACTGCCGGTGTGTATTCCACGGATCGGCCATCGCCCGGAATTCGCGATTGTTGAGCATACAGATCCGGGTGTCCCGGGTGACGCGCAGCTGACCGGGATCGGTGTACCAGGTCGGCTTCGCCAGTCCGTTGACGTAGGCGTCCACGGTGGCCTGCACGACCGCGGCGTCCGGAACCCAGGTGACATCGAACGAGATGTCGTCGGGCAGCGCGATCTGATTTTGGTAGCTAGCCTTCATCGGCCCGCCCCTTCTGAAGAGTATGTGGAGGGGGGTGGGTGCGCGCGTTCCCGCCAACTGCTGATGATACTTGCGCCACAACATCATTCGGCGTGCTTTCGGCGGGATCGGCGCCTGGCGCCAGACCCGGAGGGGACTCGAAAAGATCAAAGCGCCGAACTGTTTCGCCCGCTCCGGTGACCGTCCAAAGCCGCTTCGATCATGCGGAAGGTCTTGTCCACCAGAGCGTCCGGATCATCGGCACGCCGGGTCAGCGAGTTGGCATCGATCACGAACCTCGCAATCACCCGGGAGGACATGGCGCCGGGCGGCAGTTCGTGGGCGGTGATGACCGCCACCGTCAGGGTCTCCGCGTAGGACAACAGCATCGACTCCTCGTAGCCCCGCAGGACGGGCGTCCGATCGATCATGTGCCAGATCGGGGCCGCCTCCTCGGATGCGCAGTGCCGCACGATGGCGTGGATCTCGCGACGCGGCGCGGGAACGAGAGGCTTGCCCGCGCCCGGTCGCCGCCCGCCTCGGTGTGACGTCGCTCGAAGTTCTCGTCCTGTTCGAAGACCAGGGTTTACTTGGAGGAGAAGTAGGAAAAGCGTGCCGACAGCCGTGATGTGGACATCGCGGTATCGCGACCACGGCGGCTGTTCGAAAACGGCCGGCGATTGCCTCTATCGGGGCGGGCGGGGCAGTTGGTAAGTCCGGCGCTTCGATCCCGCCACCGTCGCGCGCCGGATACCGAATCGGGACCGCGAAGCGCACCGAACTCGAATTCGAGCGCGGTCACCGACCACTCCGGGTCATAATCGGTGATCCGCGCCTCCTGCGCGGCGAGCCGCAGCCGATGCGGTTCCGGCACCCAACCGAACCGGTCACCGAGCAGGCCGACGAACAACGGGCGCGTCCGCTCGATCTCGCTCAGGCACACCTGCAGCACTCTGTTCTGTCGCGTCTCCACGTCGGCGTCCTCGACTGTCACCCCCCACCGCAGGTCGGCGATCTCTACCCGACAACCGAACTCGACGGCTCGGTCGTTGAGCATCGGCAGCACCGTGGCGACCAGTTCGTCGCGCTCACGATGAAAGTCCTGGAAGGTCGATGAGATGAAGATCGGGATCAGCGCCAAGGGTCAACCACCTCAGGATATCGTTCGCCCCAACCACCACAGCTGATCGTAATTGCCGGATCACGCCCACGTCCCCCGAACGACCGATAACTCAGATTGTGCCGAATTCGCCAGCGATGTAATGGAAAACGCGTTGGCCAGCACCGTTCGGAGAAGATGTTGTCGTCGATCAAGCGACGTTCGTCGGAGTCCGGGATCTCGTGGGTATTCCGTTGGCCGCTTAAGCCTCGATCCACCGACGGGCGCGCGCCCGTCGGTGTGCCGTGAATGAGAAAGTGCCCTTCGAGCTGGGATGATCACTGTTGTCGAGGCAATGATCGGTCCAGTTCAGAAGGGCACTTCGGGTGCAAGTTTCGGGATCAGGCCCAATTTTCGTGATGCTGGCGGTCGGGTTTGCCGAGTCGATCAACAGGATTCGCTTCCGGAGTAGATCCGGTTTTGCTCGGCCGAACATCTGGCGTTTGATCATCTTGATCCGTTGACGTGTCCCTCGACCGGTCCGCTGCTCCAGGGCAGCGTCAAACCCGCAGTGACAGCGTCGAAGTCGCGGCGCAGGCCGCGGCCATCAGCCGCTACCGAGACCAACTCCTGCCCACCTCCCGCGCACCCGATGTCGTCTGAGTCCGCGAATCCCTCCGTGCTCGCTTGCGCGCCGCCGTCCTCAAATCTCGAGACCCGGCCATCCTCGGCTGGTGGATAGCCTCCGTAGACGGCCGCGACGTGGGCGGCCTATCCGGCTTCGCTGGAACGATATTCGTCGCTGTACGCACAGGTGCGAGCCCAACTCGCCGTACTGGACCGGGATCTGACCGGTCGATGAGGAAGGGGCCGCGGTCGATGATCGTCGAGTCGCCCCTGGAATCGGCGGGTGTTGCCATGCTGCGTGCGCTGATAGAACGGTGTGAGATCCCGCAACGGAAGGAACCCCATGGGGCGAACAAATCCCGCGACTGCCGCGCCGGTACGCCGCACCCTGGTTGTAGCGCTGATTGCCGCGGCGATCGGGGCGCCGAGCGCGGTGACGGCGACTGCCGAGGCGCCACCGACTCGGGATGACGGCTTTTGCATCGATGAGAAGACGCGCGTGCGCAACGGGTTGCGCGTCAGTGACCCCAGTTGCATCCATGACCACGGCCGCTTCCACAATCACGAGCGCTTCCATATTCCGCCGACTCATTCTTGAACCCGGCTACCTCCCGAAGGCTGGGGGCTTCATGACCACAGACGCGCACGCGGTGCAAGGTCAGGTGCCCGTGCGTCGCGGCCACCTCGGCAGTCACTTCGAAGCCGAGCCGCCGGTAGAACCGTAGTGGGCTCGCAACCACGCCGCGAGGGTCTCGGCGGTCCGATCGCCGAGTACCTCGATCGGGCGGCGGGTCTGCATATCTATCAGGATCGTTCCGTAATGGTGCCCGCGACGCAGGGCGAAGTCGTCGACGCCCAGCACCTGCGGAGCCGAATACAGCGGATCGGACAACGCCCGGATCTGGCGCAATAACGTCATCCGGCTCACGGTCGCGGCCAGCTGCCGGGTCAGCCGCGCTCCAGCGCGGCCGCCCAGTGCCAGCGTGACCGCGCACAACGCCCGCTGCAAGGTTAGTGTCCGGCGAGCGTGCCTGGCCGCCATCCGCGGTATCGGCTCGGCGAAAGTTGTTTTGCCGCAATCAAAGTTGTCACAGAACAGCCTGCGGACCCGCAGCTCGATCAGGACCTCGCGGCCGGTGATCGAGGTGTCGGACAACCGCCGCTGATAGCGGCTGTGGACTCGCCCGGACGGCGTCCCGCAGGCGGGGCAGCCAACCGGATCCACACCGGTAGCGGCCTCGATCTGTAGACCGTCAAGATGCGGGGACAGGACCCTCAGCGGAGCAAGATCAGAACACCCGCGACATGATGAACTATCATCCGCCCCTTCACATCCCGAATGGGTCAATCACGAAGTCTGTGCCAGATCCATGTTTCAACGAGGTCCACCAACGACTTTCTCGTCCACTCTCCGAGCGTCGACTCGCCGTGCTGCGCCGATGGTGGCAAGGCGGCTACGCCACAGACCACACCGACGAGCCGGAAACCTGAAGTCTCAGGCGCCCGGGCCGCAACCCCGCCACACTTCCAGAGACGTCACTTTCCTCTGATCAAGCATGGCGAAAGAAGTCCGAACCCTCTGGGGCCGTGCGCAGTTCCACCAACGAGCTCGGAACCATCCCGTACACCCCCGCGGCAACCACAGCTCGCGGCACCTAATCAATCATGGCCCCTTACCCCGCTGCAGCGTGATACATCTCCCGATGCTCCGCCCACGGACGCCCCCGCTCCTCCGGACTCATCGCCAACAACTCCCGCAACTTCCCCCACGCCACCTCATCAACCGGCGTATACACCTGCATCCACGCATGCGGCACCGACGGCAACGACATACTCGTCAAGAACATCTCCAACTCCCCCACCGCCAAATTCCGCACCGACTTCGTCCTACTCGCAGGCACCGCCACATCATTCAACGCCCACAACGACGCGAAAACCTCACTCTCCGCACACAGGTCCGCGATGAACTCCTCCCAGTGCGGATCACCCAGATTCTTGCCATACGCACCACGCAGATACCCCACCATCCGACGCAGAGCGTCCCAATCATGCCGATACGCATTGCAACACTCCGGCGTCAGGAACACCCGACGCGCCACATTCCGCTCCCCCGCCAAAAACCCCGGACACAACGCCTCATACGAACTGTTGTGCGCCAACACGTCATACCGGGCACTCAACACCACCCCCGGCAACGGCTCCAAATGATCCAAGATCACCTGCAACTCCTCCGGCAACGCCGACCCCGAAGACACCGAAGGCACCGTCGGCACATCCGCCAAACGATACAAATGCGCCTTCTCCGCCGCATCCAACGACAACGTCCGCGCCACCGCGTTCAACACCTGAACACTCACATTGATGCTGCGGCCCTGCTCGAGCCACGTGTACCACGTGATTCCTATCCCGGCCAATTGAGCGACTTCTTCCCGGCGAAGGCCCGGGGTACGTCTGCGCGGTCCAGGCGGTAGTCCTACGTCCTCGGGCGAGATCCGGGCTCGACGGGACTTCAGGAAAGCCCCGAGTTCGGCACGCCGGGCCTTGCGGACGGCCTGGACGTCGACAACATCGGTCATCCTGAGATCCTCCCGTACCGTGCCACAGGTATCCAGGTGCTGGTGATACCAGTTTCGGAGGCGGGCCGGGCGGGGATGTTCGGTTCGACTTCGCTGGGTACGCCCGTGGAGTGGTGCGACGGAGTGAGGTGCTCGAAGGCGTCACGGCGTTCCTGGCCACGGCGGTGGCCGGGCTGCTGCTGGTCGTGCCGCTCAGCTTCGGGCGGACCTGCCGTTGCACGCCTTACCAGGTGAACCGGCTGGTCCTCAGCGTGCCGCGGGAGGCGGCGATCGGGGTGTTGGTCGCCGCGGTCACGGCGGTGGTCGCGGTCAGCCTGGCCCGGCCGCGCACCGCGTGGTGGATCGCGCTGGCGGGGACGCTGCTGCTGTTCATCACGCACACCATCGAAGCGCACAGCTCTTCGCCCGACATCCTGACGACCACCGCATACCTCGACGCGATCAGCAGCGGAATCCTGCTCGGCGCGACGGGAGTGGCGGTGCTCGGCCGCCGCGTACCCGGGATGGGGTTCGTCGTGGGCGGCGCCGGCTGCTTCGTGGTGATCACGCTCTCCCAGGCGTCGGGACTGCTGGGCAATCCGCACCGGGCGACGTCCGAACCGCGCGTGTGGTCGGTGTTCGGAACGCAGCCGCTCTGGTTGCTCGCGGCGGTCGCCGTGCTCATCCTGGCCTGCCAGCTGGTCACCCGGCAGCGGTTCACACCGGAACCCATCTACCCGGAGTTGCCACTCAGCCCCGTCGTCGCCGCGATCGTGCTGGTGATGACCGAATTGGCCGTCGCGGAGTGGCGCTTCCGCCACGGCGACGGCAGCATCGCGCTCATCGTGACGGCCGTGTGCACCTTGCTGGCCACGACCGTCGCCGCGTGGCTGCTGCCGCGCCGGGACGGGATCACGATCTTTCTCGCGGTCGCGCTCAGCGCCACCGGCAGCGCGGTGGGCAACGGGCCGCGCCCGGCATGGAGCGTGCCGCTGCTGCTCGCTCTGATCCTGCTGGGCTACCTCGGCGGAATCCGTTGGGCGAATCCGCTGGTCGGCGCCGGATTGCTCGCCGCTGTCGCGTTGCTGGCCGCCATTGCTCCGGCCGGTGACATGCGCAACCTCGCCACGGCCGCGCTGGCCGTCGTCGCGGGGTACTGCTGCGCTTACGTCCAGCCCCGAACGGCGGGCAGCATCCTGGCGATCGCCATCCTGTGGCGGCCGTCGACCGTGGCGCCCATTCGCACCGAATCATTCGACTGGACGATGGTCTCGCCGCACCATCTCGGCGACCGGGGCCCCATCACCGTGGTCTCGGGGTCGGCATGGGCGGGGTTCGCCATCGTGGTCGGCTGCGGGATCGGACTCGTACTCCGCGCTTTTCCCAAAGAGAAGGCAGCCGCGGATCTTCGCGATCCGGCCGCCGAGGCGGGAGATACCGACGCTGTAGCGGGTCGGGGCGCCCACAACGTCGGTGACTCGACATGAGCGTGTGCAATGAAGTTCTAAGCCGTCGGAGCGATCGAAGTGCGGTGTGGAACCGCTCGACCGAACGGCATCTGGGGAATCGGGGGTGTGGGCGGGGTGAAACGCAGAATCTCGGGAACACCCCGAAATCCACCGGGAATGGGGACTTCTACCGGGACATCGGGTGCGCCGCGAAGGGATGGCTGCGCGATGGCGGGTGCGGTGGCGAGTACTGCGGTGGCGGCGGCAATCCCGGCTGTCATGACCTGCCACGAACGACGTGACGGGCGTCGAACAGATCGAACAGGTCGAACATCGGCCTCGAACGCCATGCTGCGGTCCTCCGATCTACGTCGGCCGGCCCGGTACGACCCATTCGATGCCACGGGGACGTCACCGAGCCTCGAATTGATTCGAAACACCACGGTGCTTGCGGTCCACTGGATCCCGGACTCATGCTCCCGCACTCGATCGAAGTGCGCGCCCCGGACACTCCCGAACCGTATAACGAACCAATAACCCCAGCGCGGGCCGTAGCGGCCGGTCGTGAACCGGCCGCCGACGGCATCCGTCAGGCTTTGATCTGCGCCGACGAGCGAGCCGGATTGGCTTGGCCGGCCGCCTTGGGATCGCGTTCGTCCTGCTTCGCGCGCACCCCGGCCTCGACCCGGTCGCCGAGGTTCTTGTCGACATTGCGCCAGTACTCGAAGGCGCGTTCGAGCACCGGCGCGGTGACACCGTTCAGCAAGTGTCCGACGATGTTGTCGACCAGCCGCTGGCGAGCCGCGTCGTCGAGCACATCACGGACCATGGTTCCGGCCTGACCCCAATCGTCGTCGTCCCGGTGCAGCGTGTAGGCCGAGCGCACGAGGTCGCCGTCGGTGTGCCAGGTCGCCGGCGGACCCGCGGCCGCGGGATCGGCATGCGGGCCGCCTTTGGAATTCGGCACGTAGACCGGGTCGCCGGGGTTGTGGTGGCGCAGCGCGCCATCCTTGCTGTAGGACCGGACAGTGGTGGCGTGCGGTGTATTGACCGGCAACTCTTTGTAGTTGACGCCGATGCGGTACCGGTGTGCGTCGGGGTAGGAGAACCAGCGAGCCATCAGCATCTTGTCCGGGCTGGGGCCGGTGCCGGGCACCGAATTGCTCGGCTCGAATGCCGCCTGTTCGATCTCGGTGTGGTAATCCGCCGGATTGCGGTCGAGGGTCATCTTGCCGACGTCGATCAGCGGATAGTCGCCGTGCGGCCACACCTTGGTGAGATCGAAGGGGTTGAACCGGTAGTGCCTCGCCTCGTCGAACGGCATGATCTGCATCTTCAGCGTCCAGCTCGGGAAGTCGCCGCCTTCGATCGATTCCCACAGGTCGCGGGTGTGATAGTCGGTGTCCATCGCCGCCATCTGATCACCTTCGTCCTGGGTGAAGAACTCGATGCCTTGATCGGACTTGAAGTGGTACTTGACCCAGAACCGTTCGCCCGAGGCGTTCACCCACATATAGGTGTGGCTGGAGTAACCGTTCATGTGCCGCCACGTGCGCGGAATGCCACGATCGCCCATCAGCCAGGTCACCTGGTGCGCGGATTCCGGTGACAGCGTCCAGAAGTCCCATTGCATGTCGTGGTCGCGCAGATTGTTGTCGGCGCGGCGCTTCTGGGAACGGATGAAGTCCTGGAACTTCATCGGATCGCGAACGAAGAAGATCGGTGTGTTGTTGGCGACCATGTCGAAGTTGCCCTGCTCGGTATAGAACTTCAGGGCGAACCCGCGCGGATCCCGCCAGGTGTCGGGGCTGCCACGCTCACCGGCGACAGTGGAGAAGCGGGCCAGCATCTCCGTCTTCTTCCCCGGCTGGAACACGTCGGCCATGGTGTAGGCGCTCACGTCGTTGGTGACCTCGAAGACGCCGAAAGCACCGCCGCCCTTCGCGTGGGGCTGGCGTTCGGGCACGCGTTCCCGATTGAACGCAGCCATCTTCTCGATCAGATACCAGTCCTGCAGCAGGATCGGTCCATCCGGCCCGACGGTCAGCGAGTGCTCGTCGCTGGGAACCGGGATACCGGCGTCGTCGGTGGTGTGGTTCGGAACAGACATCTCTCTCCTCTCCTACAAGCCGCGGGCGGAGGGCCGGCGACGGAACCGTCGGGACGAGGGGCGCGAGATCGCGATACCCGGCCGCGAAGTGGCTGCGGCGGTTCGGCCGGAAGCTCTCCGATCGGCGTTACAACCGACCTGCCTGCCGAGGAGCGCGGCCACGACGGGGCCGATTGCCGAGCCCATCCCATCGGTCCTGTCGATCGACTTCCCAGGGGTCCGCTGCTCAAACCGCTGCCGACCGGGGCGGCTGCGCGCGAGAAGGGCGACCGGTTCGACCGCGTCCCGCCGGAGGATCGGCCGCCGACGATCGGTGCCACGCTCTTCGGCGCACTGGCCGGTGGACGGCTCGGGGTGCGGACCGCGGGGCCACGGCATGGCCGCGGCACTGCTGGACATTGGATACGCGGCATGTCGAGAGCCCGCGGCCGGAACGCCCGACGCCCGCGTCGTGGTGCAGTTGAGCGCCACCAATCGGTGCACGAGGTCGCAGCCGCGGTGGTGGCCGCCGAGCGGAATCTCCGCTGAGCGGCGGCCGACGCGACCTGGTTCGCGGACGTCGCGGCCGCGAAACGGCGTGCGATGCGGGCTGACCGGAATTCCGCCGCGCGTTGGGTAGATTCCCCCGCGATGTCCAGACTCCCTACCCCATCCGGTGCGAACGACGTGACCGATGCCGCGCTTCCCGCCTCGATGGTCGGGCGCCGGTATCGCAGCAGCGATTACTACGAAGTCGGGCGCGAGAAGATCCGTGAGTACGCCCGCGCGGTGCGCAACCACCACCCCGCGCATCGGTCGGAGGAGGCGGCGGCCGATCTCGGCTACAACCGCCTGCTCGCTCCCCCGACCTTCGGCGCGGTGCCGGGGTACCTCGCCTACGCCGAAGCGTTCGAGACGATCCTGCCCGGCTACGACCTGAGCCGGACCATCCAGACCGATCAGATGATCGAATTCCATCGCCCGCTCCAGGCCGGCGACCGGATCGACTTCGAGATGTGCCTGGACTCGTTCCGGCACGCGTTCGGCGGCGACCTCATCGGCCTGCGCCAGACCATTCTGGATCAGGACGACCAGCCGGTCGTCACGTCCCGCACCAGTTTGGTCGGGCGAGCCGACGAGGCTCTCCCGACGTGGTTCGACGCGGTCGTGATGCACGGCGCCGGCCCGGAAGCACGGAAGCAGCGCCGCGCATCCCACCCGCGATATGTCGGGGACGGCAGCGAGCCCGCGCGCCGGACGCCGCCCGCACCGGCCGGTCCCCATGTCCGGCCCTTCGGCACCGTGAGCCTCGGAGCGGAGCTGCCGCCGCGCGCCCTCACGGTCACCCGGGGCGATCTGGTCAACTACGCCGGAGTCGCGGGAGATCCGAATCCCATCCATTGGAGCACCGCGGCCGCCGCGCTGATGGGACTGGAAACCGTCGTCGCGCAGGGCATGTTCACCATCGGGCTCAGTGTGGACTTGCTCACCTCCTGGCTGGGCGACCCCGGCGCGCTGCGCTCCTACAACGTGCGCCTGACCAATCCCGTCCACGTCGGCGTGACCGGCGGCCGGATCGAGTTCGCGGGCCGGGTGAAACACCTGGACACGGACACCCGCACCGCCACCATCGCGATCACCGCCGAGCACGACGGACGCAAGATCTTCGGTCGCGCGACGGCCGAGGTCGTCCTGGCGTGACCGCACGCCCCGTCCGCGCCGCCGGAATCGATGGGTTTGGCCCGGAGCAGCCGGGGCACGTTGGAGGCGGAGCGCGCGCCCGCCGGGGTCGGCGACGCGAACTCGGCACCCGATCGAGCGGGCAACCGGCCCGCTCGCACCCGAAAGGACCGGTATCTGTCGTGGTTGTGCTTCTTGCTGTGATCGGCTCGGCCTCCCTTGCCGTCATCGCGGTTCATGCCACGGTCGTCGCCCGCAGCTTGGCGGAACTCCGTTCCCCGCGCCGCTATGGCGCGGTCCGGGAGGCCGAGCGGGACACCGCGCGGCTCACCGGCACCGCGGTCTGATCGCCCGCGCCATCCTGTCGGCAGCTACTCCATTCGCGCAGGTCGGCACTGCCATGTCTCGGTCCGATGTCGGATCGGATACGATCTTGACTGTTTCTCGGTCCAGCAAACGGCCGCGGAGACAGTCGGCGTGCGCTGGTGCCGCCCCATGGTGATCGGAGGCCGGGTTGTCGGTGTTCGCCGACGACGGCAATCGTGCTGTCATTCGTTCTGCCACAATCGGACCCGCGACCGGTGGCGTCCGTGCGGCGTGACGGGACAGACGACGATCCCGAGGTGATCGTGGACGCGGATTGGCCGTGGCAGCAACCTTCGGTGCTGCTGATCGAGGACGATCCGGGGGACGCGCTGCTGGTGGAGGAACTGGTCGTGGACGGCGCGCCCGGGTTGCAGTTGCACTGGGTCCGGTCGCTGGCGGAGGCCGCCGAACATCTGGCCACCGCCGAGCCCGACTGTGTGCTGCTGGACCTGCATCTGCCCGATGCCCAAGGGCTCGAGGCGGTAGAACGCATCCGCAGGCACACCGACCAGGTCGCGATCGTGGTGATGACCGGTCTGGATCAGGAGCAGACCGGTTTGGCCGCGGTCGCTGCGGGAGCCCAGGACTACCTGGTCAAAGGCCGGGTCGAGCCCGAGCTGTTCGGGCGTGCTGTGCGTTATGCGATCCAGCGCAAACAAGCCGAGCGCACCAGCGCGGCCTTGCAGGCGATCAATATGCGCGCGCAGGAGAACGCGCGGCTGGAACGCGGCCTGCTGCCCACTCCGCTGCTGCGCGGGAAGCGGGTCGTCGACGTGGTGGCGCGCTACCGTCCCGGCCGGGCCCACGCGCTGCTCGGCGGTGATTTCTACGACGTGGTGCAGGACTCGGACGGCACGGTGCACGCCGTCATCGGTGACGTGTCCGGGCACGGTCCGGACGAGGCGGCGACCGGTGTGGCGTTACGCCTGGCGTGGCGCACGCTGGTGCTGAGCGGGGTGACCGGGGCACGGCAGTTGCGGTTGCTCGAACAGGTCCTGCTGGCCGAACGCACCGGCAGGCAGACCTTCGCGACGGTGACCAGCCTGATGTTGCATCCGGGCGAGCGCCGCGCTCAGGTGCTGCGGGCCGGGCACCCGGGGATGTTGCAGCGCTCGGCCTCGGGATTGACCTGGGTCGAGGTGCCCGGCGGGCCTGCGCTCGGCTTCCTGCCCGGTCGCGCCGAGTGGCCCGTGCACGATGTGGACCTGCCGCTGGGCTCCGGGCTGATGGTGTTCACGGACGGACTGTTCGAGGGCAGGGTCGGGACCGACCACGAACGTCTCGGCGAGGAAGGACTGATGGAGGTCGCCCGCGCCGTCCGGGCCGCGGATCCCGACTGGTTCGTCGACGAGCTGATCGGCCGCGTCGAGGCGCTGGCGGGGGCGTCGGGCGGTTTGGACGACGATGTCGCCATCTTGTATCTGGGATGGCACGGCGACGGGCGAGGACAGGACCAGAGCCGATGACGACGAAGACCGGGCGGCCGCCCCTGAGCACGCGACTGACCGCCCAGGCCTGGTTTCAGCTGGTGCTCGCCTCGATGGTGCTGGTGGTGATCATCGGCACCGTGGCAGGCGCCCAGGTGATCGCACAGACCAACCGGGGGGCCGATCGGCTGCTCGACAAGTCGTTGCCCGCGGCGGCCGAGGCCTACAAATTGCAGAGTGCCCTGGTAGACCAGGAGACCGGCCTGCGCGGCTACGGCATCACCGCCGACCCGCAGTTCCTGCAGCCCTACCGGGACGGCACCCGGGACGAGGCGCAGTCGGTCGCCCGCTTGCGGGAGCTGCTGGCCGACCGCCAACCGTTGCTCGACGAGCTCGACGCCGTGGAACAGTCCGCGCAGCGTTGGCGCACCGAGTACGCCGAGCCGCTGGTAGCGGGATTGACCTCCGGGGCGACCCGCGGCATCGAGCCTTCCACACCGAGCCGCGGTAAGCCGCTGTTCGACGAACTCCGGACGCGCTTCGAGGCCCAGAACAACGGTCTCGAGGCGGCCATCGCGGACGACGAAGAGGAGCTCGCGCACACCCGGACCGTCCGGGACGCCGTGCTGGCCGGAATGGTCATCGCGTTCCTGCTGACCGGTGTGTTGCTGACCGTGTTGGTCCGGCGCTTGATCGCCCGTCCCCTCGGCTCCTTGACGGACGCGTCGCTGCGGGTGGCGGGCGGGGATTTCGATCATCACATCGACGTGCGCGGACCGGCCGACTTGGCGACCGTCGCGCAGGCGGTGGAGAGCATGCGCCGTCGTATCGTCGCCGAGCTGGAATCCTCGCGCGCTCAGGAAGCCGAGCTCGCCGGGCAGAAGACCGATCTCGACCTGCAAGCCGTGGAACTGCGCCGATCCAACGCGGAGCTGGAGCAATTCGCTTACGTCGCCTCACACGATCTGCAGGAGCCGCTGCGCAAGGTGGCATCGTTCTGCCAGCTGCTGGAGAAGCGCTACGGCGACAAACTCGACGAGCGCGGCAAGCAGTACATCGACTTCGCCGTCGACGGCGCCAAGCGGATGCAGGTGCTCATCAACGACCTGCTCACCTTCTCCCGGGTGGGTCGCATCACCGACCGCACCGAGCCCACCGGACTCGGCCAGTCCCTGGACAAGGCGCTGACCAATCTCTCCGCGGCCATCGATGACACCGACACCCGGATCCGGCGCCCGGAGGAGCTGCCCGAGATCATCGGCGATCCGACGCTGCTGACGATGCTGTGGCAGAACCTGATCGGCAACGCCATCAAGTTCCGTGAGCCAGATCACTCCCCGGACATCGAGATCACCTGCGAGCCGGGCGAGGACGGCAGCGGCTGGCTGCTGTCGGTCTCCGACAACGGCATCGGGATCGCACCCGAATTCGCCGAGAAGGTGTTCGTCATCTTCCAGCGGCTGCACAATCGTGAGGAGTACAGCGGAACCGGCATCGGGCTGGCCTTGTGCAAGAAGATCGTGGAATATCACGGCGGCCGGATCTGGATCGATACCGATTACTCCGCGGGCACCCGCTTCCGCTTCACGCTGCGCACCGCCGACGCCGACACCACCGCTCGTACCGCCGACATTCCCGCCCCCGAAGGAGCCACCGTATGACCTCCCCCGGCCAGCCGATCGACATCCTGCTCGTCGAGGACGATCCCGGCGACGAGCTCATGACGCGAGAGGCCTTCGAGGACAACAAGATCGGTAACACCCTGCATGTCGCCAGAGACGGCGAGGAGGCGCTCGAGTTCCTCTACCGCCAGGGCCGGTACCCGGACGCGCCGCGGCCGGACCTGATCCTGCTCGATCTGAACCTGCCCAAATACGACGGCAGGCAGGTGCTGGAGAAAGTCAAAGCCGACCCCGATCTGGCGCACATTCCGGTGGTCGTGCTGACCACCTCCGCGGCCGAAGAGGACATCCTGCGCAGCTACCGGCTGCACGCGAACGCGTACGTCACCAAGCCGGTCGACCTCGATCAGTTCGTGGCCGCCATCAAGCAGATCGACGATTTCTTCGTCCAGGTCGTCCGGCTGCCGCGCCAAAACCCGTAGCGGCGTTCCCCCTCGATACCGCGCCGGCTTTGCCGGGCTGCGGCACAGCGTTTTACGGATGCCGCACGATGGCCGGGGCCCGGATTCTCCGGGCCGCCACCCGGGATGAATGGCGAATGATCAACTGGGTATAGCCTCGGGGAGCATGGCACACGCACGGCGAACACGGCCGCCGAGCCCGATGACGGTCCACGTGCTCGGCGTGACGGGTACAGCGCACCGATCCCCGACAGGGAGGTAACGAGGTGACGGCGCATCGACGCCCTTGGCACGGCACGATGACGGGACGACCGGACCGCGACAGACGCACTCCGATCCCGTCGGCTGGTGCGCGCCGGTGAGCGCGGGCGAGCGGGTGCCGCTACCCGACGCCGTGACGCCCCTGGAGCTGGATTTCGCTGCCGAGGCGGTGCACTTGGCGACCGTCCGGCATACCCTCCAGGAATGGCTCACCAAGTGCGGGATGGCGGCCGCACCGGCCTATGACGTGCTGCTGGCCGTCGGTGAAGCGTGTACCAACGCCGTCGAACACGGCCATCACGGCGACGGCGGCGTGGTCCGCTTGCGCGCATCGATCGAGGGCGACGAACTCCGGGTGACCATCGCCGACAGCGGCCGATGGAAACAACCCGACCCCCAGGCGGATCCGCTGCGCGGGCGCGGCATGCCGCTGATCCGCGCGCTCATTCCGGACGTCACCGTGACCACCGGCGATTCCGGCACGGTGGTCGATCTGCGCACCCACTTCTCGGAATAGCTTCCGTGCCTATGCCGGGCCGGGCGCGTTGTCCTGCGCGTCCCGCAACCGGACGTTGTCGGCGTGCAGCCGGTCGTTGTCCGCGTGCAGGTCGGCGTTCGCGTCCTCGAGGTCGAGAATGCGGCGGATCCCCGCCAGGTTCACGCCCGTGGCGACCAAGTCGGTGATCCGCCGCAACCGGGCGAGGTCATTGCCGCTGTAGCGGCGGGTGCCCCCGTCGCTGCGCTCTGGAGTCAGCAACCCGTGACGCTCGTACAGCCTGAGCGTCTGCACGCCGATTCCGGCCAGGCCGGCAGCGACCGAGATCCCGTACACCGCTTGGCCCGGATCCGGCAGATGCCCCGAGTCGCCCCTCTCCCGCGTCATCCATCCTCACTTCGAGTTGCCCAACAGATTTCCTAGTTTAGCGCCTTGCGCTCAACTTCTCTCGATGCTATAAAAAATCTATGTCAGGTAACAGAGGTTATCTGGCCCCTACTACGGAGAATGGAGTGAGTGGAGGTGGCGACCATGCTGATGCGCACCGATCCGTTCCGCGATCTGGACCGTCTGACGCAGCAGGTGTTCGGCACGAAGGCGCATCCCGCGGTGATGCCGATGGATGCCTGGCGCGCGGGCGAGGAGTTCGTCGTCGAGTTCGACCTGCCCGGCATCGACCCCGAATCCCTGGACCTGGATATCGAGCGCAATGTGGTGACGGTGCGCGCCCGCCGTCCCGAACTCGACTCGGGTCGTGAGATGATCGCCGCTGAACGTGCCCGCGGCGTGTTCAGCCGTCAACTGTTCCTGGGCGAGAACCTCGACACCGACAAGATTCGCGCCGATTACACCGACGGCGTACTGCGGCTGACGATTCCGGTCGCGGAGAAGGCCAAGCCGCGCAAGATCGAGATCGGTCGCGGCAACGGGCACAAGGCGATCGACGCCTGAGCCGCCGCGCAGAAGCGGGTCCGGGATCCCGGGCCCGCACCCGGCCGGAAACGCGAAAGGCGTTACCGCACAGAGGTTATCCTTGCGAACGGAACACCTGATGGAGCACCCGATCATGACATCGACCGAACGGCACGACCCGCTGCTCGCGACGGCCGCGTCCGGAACCGAGGTTTCCCCCGAAGCCGCGGTCGTCTGGCCCGACCCCAGCCCGCTGGACGCCTGGTGGCAGCGGATCATGCACGCCGATCCGCTGCCCGACGCCGCGTGACCGGGACCATCCTTTCGTGACCGGCCTGCCCCACCACCGGACCGCGGCGGATTTCTGGCGCCGCGGCACGGTGGTCTGGTTCAACATCGAGAAGGGCTTCGGATTCCTTCAGCCCGCCGACGATCCCACGCAGGTCTTCGTCGAGTACACCAGTATCGAGACGACCGGATACAAGTCGTTGTACGCCGGCCAGCCCGTCCTCTTCACCGCCACCATGCGCAAGCGCGGCCCCGAAGCCACGGCGGTGCGTCCGCTGCTTCCGGAGGCTCGGCCGCGGTCTCGATGATCGGGACCATCGTGACGCCGCCGGCAGCGGCGCGACGACCGCGTGGATCACGATGTGCGCGGTCTGCGGGTAGGCCCGGTTCGCGGCCCCGATCCACATCGGAGGCGCGGGGCCCAAGTACACCAGCCCCTGGTCGCTCGTTACGCCGACGTCTGGCACGTGCCCACCTACGGACTGCGCGGCTGGCCCGCGCTTCACCGGTGTGCTGGAGAAGGAATGCGCACGAATCGAGCGGGACCCGGGCCTGATCCGCAGATCGCACCAGGCCGTCTTGGCGGTGGCCGCGCACGAGCGCGATCTCCCCGAGTTGCGGGCGCGCGTCGGCCGCCGGTTCGCCGCCGCGGCGTTCGGCATCGACGACGGCTACATCGGGACGCCCGCCATGCTGGTGGACCGACTGGGCGAACTAGCCCAGCAGGGCATCTCCTCGTTCGTGTTCATGGTCGGGGCGAAACACGCCGCGGCGACGATGGAACTCTTCGCCGCCGAGGTCATGCCCCGGCTGTGAGCCGGACCTGCGGCGGCAGCGCGCGGGGCCATCGCCGCTGCCACGGCGTTCCCGCGCCTCCCAAGTCGGGGTGTTTCCGGGCGCCGACCTGCTGGTCGTCGCGACTTGCCGCGCTCGGCCGCGGTGAAGATCAGAGGCCGGGACAGCGAAAAATAGGTATACCCCCGGCCGATCGGCCGTCGTGCGGTGAACCACGCTACGAGAGGCTGACATGGTCGGTGACATCAGCACGATGATTTCGAGGCTCTATGTACCAGCGCGATCCGAAGCACACCGGAAACGTCGGTGACTCTCCCTCCGCTCGACGAGAGGCAACGCTGATGATCAGGCGTTGCGAATGCTGCGGCCACCTGCTGGCGCCCCTGTTCGACGCGTGTTCGTCCTGCCGATCCGCTGATCTGGCATGGGTGCCGTGCTCCGGCACCGGATCGGTCGTGTCGTGGCGAGTATTGCAGTGCGCCGCGAATCCACGCGCCGAGGTCGAGCGCTCCACGATCGCCATCGTGGAACTCGATGAAGGTCCGTGGTTGTACACGACGATCCATGGCGAACTGCCGCCCTCTTCCACCGGGCCGGTCCGTGTGCGGTTCCGGGCACGTTCCCGCGGGGACAGATTTCCGGTGTTCGCGGTCAACCGTGAGGCGCCGGCCTCGGACGCCAGTCCTCAACCGGCGTAACTCCGGCTTTCGGCACCGCGCTCCCTCGGCTGCGCCGAGCCGTATGCCGTCGTCGCCTCCCGCTACCCCTCGACGGGCCATCGGGACATGCTATGTTTGAGATCAATATTCTCGCATTAGAGAATCTGATTATCCACCGTCCGGGGCCTCGATAGCTCGAGCCGTGGCGCCGAGCAGGAGGAAGCCGTGACGAGCGTCCCGAGCAGCCTGGAAGAACGCGGCCGCATTCTGCGCGAACTGGGGTTCGTGACCCACCGGGTCGGCGACGAACTGCACGGTCGCGCCGAGATCACGCCCGAGATGCACGTGCCGGGCACCGCTGTGCTGCGCACGTCCATCCTCGCGACCTGGGCCGACACCGTTTCCGGCCTGCTGGCCTCCCTGGCGATGGCCCCCCGGGTACCGGTCACCCTGGAACTCGACGTCAACCTGTACCGTCCCGCCCCCGGTACGGGCGAGGTCAGGGCCGTCGGACGAACGGTGAAGGCAGGTCGCTCGGTCTTCGTGGCGGAGTTCGAATTCAGCATCGGCGCCGAGCCGATCGCCCTCGGGGCCGCTTCCTTCACGGTGGCGCCTGATCCGGGCGTGCAGTTGCCGCCGCGGCTGAGCGTCGAACTGCCGCCCACGGCGGAGCGGCTGCCGATGCCGTTGGCCGAGCGCGCCGGCTGCCTGCGGGTCGCCCCCGGAACGGCGGTACTGCCGCGGTCGGCCGAGGGGCTCAATGCCTCCGACACCATCAACGGTGGCCTGCTCGCTTTGGCTGCGGAGGAGGCGGTGCTCTCGCTCGCCCCCGGCGACAGCCTCGGTTTCCTCGGCCTGCGCTATGTGCTCGGTGCCCGGGTGGGCCCGGTGGTCGCCGACGCGCGGTTGCACGAGGGACTGGGCCGGGTCGAAGTGCGCGACACCGGCAACGACAACCGGCTCACCACGCTGGCCACCGCCCGCGTTTTCGGCAGGTGAACGGCCTCAGCCCTCTGGCACCACGCCGCGAGGCAGGATGAGCGCCAAGTCGTTGTAGGTCACGATGCCCGGGGCGGCGGCGACAACGGCGGGAATGGCGTTGATGACCGGCATGGCGGTCATGATGTGCCCGAGGGTCATGAAATCGGCGATCGTCTCGGCCTGGAAATCCGGGGGCGGCAGAAAGCTGACGACGTTCTGCACCGTCGGACGGCCGTCGACTCGCAGCACCCACCCGTCCTGCTCGATCCGCCAATCGGGCTCGAGCGTCTGCCCCTTGCGCCAGCGGACGTTGATCTCGACGAGGGTCCGGTCGCCCGCTCGCCCTTTCCAGCTCGCGTGGACGCCGGCGACACAGCCCGCCGGGATGGTCCAGGACCCCAGATCGAGATCGGCGGTGGTCTGCGCGTACTGCGCGTCACAGCGCACTTCGTCGAGTTCGACACCGAGAGCGTCGCCGATCAGTCGTACGGCCTCACCGAACACGCCGGTGCCGTGCGCGGTCATCGCGGGCAGGGCGGGATCGTCGATCGGCCTGCCGAACCCCACCGGCTTCTCGGTTTCCGGCGAGTCGTAGAACGTGGTGTCGGCGGCCTCGTCGATGGTCACCTTGTCGACCCGGTCGCAGATGCCCGCGGCCACCACTGCCAGCAGGTTGATGTACCCCGGGCTGATGCCGGAACCGAACATGGTGGAACCGCCGCGGCGGCATGCCTCGGCGATCCGGTCGCGGCCGTCTCCCTGGTTGTGGCCGGTGATGAACGAAGCGGTCGCGACGACATCGATCCCCGCCGACAGGATGCGGACCAGTTCGTCCACGTCGATCCACATGGGGTTGTAGACCACGCAATCCGGTTTCAGTGCCAGCAGCGCCTCGATGTCGTCGGTGGCCGTGACTCCCAAGGGCTCGATACCGCACAACTCGCCGGCATCGCGCCCCACCTTGTCCGGCGACCAGGCGTAGCAGCCGACGAGTTCGAACAGCGGATTGGCCGCGATGGCTCGCACCGAACTCTTACCGACATTCCCCGTGGTCCACTGGACGACCCTGTACGCAGATGTGTTCGACACGCGCTCAGCATAGAAGCCGACAGCGCCAATTCGAAGTCGAATTCTCATACTCGAGAACTTTGCTCTCATGCTGCGCTGAGGCCCGGAACCGTGGAGCGCTCAGGCCCGGGCGGACAACCCCGGGACCGCCGGAGTCGCCACACCGACGCAGACCTGTACCCGGTCCTGATAGAAGGCGACGTGCCCGTGTAGGCGCGCCACTTGGCGAATCGGGTCGTCGTAACTCCAGCACACGGCGGTGTCGCCGTCGCCATCGAAACGCCAGTAGGTCGCCTGCCCTTTGAACGGGCATCGGCTGCTGCGCGCGTCGTCGCGCCGGAGCGTGACCCGCACGTCCTCGCGGGGGAAATAGAACACCAGACCGTGGTCCTGCTCGTCGACGAGCAGGGGCCGCGTCGTCTCGGCGACGAGCCGGTCGCCGAGCCGGGCCGTGACGAGGTTGCGGCGGCGGTGGATGTCGACGCGATAGTCGGGTCTGTCCGCGAAACCGGAGTGCTCGACCTCCGCGGCGGTCCGCTGTTCATCCATCCGACGATTCCTTTCCGAAGCCCGACCGGTCACAGCCGCGCGGCCGCCGGGATCGCGGCGTGTTCCCGGCGCAGCGGGCGGATCATCGCCTCCTGCGTGAACGAGGCGATCAAGCGACCGTCCTCGGTGTGCACCTGGCCACGGACATACGACATGCCCCCGCCCACCTGCGTGCTCTCGTGGGAGTACAGCAGCCAGCCGTCCCACCCGACCGGCTCGTGGAAACTCACCGTCACGGTCATGACCGCGGTCGAGATGGTGTGGTGCGCCTGGCTGGTGCCGACACCCGCGTGCGCGCGCATGGTCGCCGAGACCGAGAGGTGACCGGTGAAGTGGGCGAGCAGGGCCTTGGCGAGGTCGTCGCGGACCGGAATAGGTTCGTAGCGCAGCCAGGCGGACAACTCGGGCGGCCCGACCTCCGCGGGGTCGTTCACATCGGCGACGCCGACGATCCGCAGCTCGCGGCCCGCCATCGGCATCTCGGCCACGATCGCCTCGTCCGGCCCGGCGACTCGCGGGCGTGGCGCGTGATGCCGGATGACGTCGGCCGCCGGTGTGTCGGCCAGGACGGCGACCGACGCGCAGCGGCGACCGTTCTGCTGCACCGCCACCGCCGCCGCGGCCATCGAACGTCCCTCGTGGGTCACCTCGACCACGAACTCGAGGGGCTCGTCCGGATCGACGACACGGGTGAAGACGGCGTGCGCCGACCGGATCGATCTGCCGGGCAACCGTTTCGCGACCGCGACGAGGGATTGCGCGAGGAGCTGGGTGCCGTCGACCACCTTGCGCGATCCGCCGTCACTGGCGCCGGTGAAGGTGTTCACGCCGACGGGAACGACATCGAAGATCTCGAGCATCCGCGTCACCGAGGACTCGCCGGGCGCGGCCGTGTCCTCGATGGCGTTCGTCGCGTCTTCGCCCGGGCCGGCCCCGGGCCGGGTGTGGGTCATCTGGTTCCTTCTTCTCGGCGCCGGGTCCGCGGTGACCTGCCGCGGCGCGGCGGACCCGCGGTCACGCGGCGCAGTGCCTGCGCGTACTCCCCCGGGCCGGGATGAAAGCCTTCCAGCCACCAGGTCGCCCCCGCCGCCGCGATGGCTTCGACCGTGGCACAGGCCGCATCGGGGCGGTCGGCGGGCGTCCGGCCGGTGATGACGACGTCGAACGCGGCCCCGTCCGTGCGATGTTCGGTGACCGCGCCGACCAGTTCGGTAACGATCTGCGGCGTCGGTCCGAACGACCCGTCGGAACCGATGATCATCGGGGCGACACCGTCCCAGCGGGCGGCACGCCGTAGCGGCGAGCGATTGGGCCAGTTGCCGCCGATCCAGATCGGCGGGCGAGGTCGTTGCACCGGGGTCGGCCGAAACGTGACGCCATCGGCCGACAGGTGTGTGCCGTGGAAGTAGACCTCCGCACCGGACCACAGCGCGGTGAGCAGAGCCAGCCCTTCGTCCAACCGCTCGGCGACCGCACGTGGCTCGGCAGGTTCGCCCCAGGTGCCGTACTCGGCCTCGAGAGTGAAGCCGAGTCCGGCGCCGAGCACCAGGCGGCCGCGAGAGAGCCGGTCCAGCGAGGTCGTCTGCCGTGCCAGCGTGCCGGGGCGGCGGCGCGCGACCGGCGTCACCAACGGGCCGAGACGGATGCGCTCGGTCGAACTCGCGATCAGCGTGAGCAGCACCCAGGGATCGGCGACTTCGACAGCGCCGTAGGGAAATACGACGTGGTCCCAGACGAAGAAGCCGTCCCACCCGGCCTCCTCCGCGCATCGAGCCAGGTCGGCGACCTGACGCGGTTCAGCGAAGTCGCCGAGGCAGGGCACACAGAGTCCGTACCGCAACCGTTCTCACCCCCGGGCGTAGCCGTGCGACGGGCAGCCACCTTTCACTTGAGCATGCTGCCCGCGTCGATCGGCAGCGGAACACCGGTGACGAAACGGGACTCGTCCGAAGCGAGGTAGAGCACCGCGTTGCTGATGTCGACCGGCTCCACCCACGGGATCGGCAAAGTGTGGAACATCCGGCAGATCGGCTCGAGATCGGCGGGGCCCGGATTCTCCAGATCGGGGCGGAACAGCTTGTAGGTGCCCTCGTTCATCACCATCGGCGTATTCACATGCGTCGGATGCACCGAGTTGACCCGGATCGAGTGGTGGCCGAGTTCCACGGCGAAGGTTCGCATGAGACCGACGACGCCGTGCTTCGCGGCGACGTAGTGACCCACGTTCGGGTACGCCTTGAGGCCACCCACGGAGCTGGTGAGCACGATCGAGCCGCCGCGGCCGCCCGCGATCAGATGCGGCGCACCGGCTTTCACGGTCTTCCACACGCCGCCCAGGTTGACGTCGATCATGTCGTCCCACAGGTTCTCCTCGAGGTCGAGCAATTGCCCGCCCTCGTTGCCGATACCCGCGTTCGCGACGATGACGTCCAGCCGTCCGAGCTGCTCGACGCCGCTGTCGACGGCGGTCTTCAGCGCGGCGAAGTCGCGCACGTCCACCTCGGCGGTGAACACCCGCCTGCCTTCGGCTTTCACCAGATCGGCGGTGGTCGCCAGATCCTCGGGGGTGGACATCGGGAAGGGCACGTTGTCGAGCTGCTTGCACACATCGACGGCGATGATGTCGGCGCCTTCCTGCGCCAGCCGCACCGCGTGGCTGCGGCCTTGGCCACGCGCAGCACCGGTGATGAACGCGACCTTTCCTTCGACCCGTCCGGTCATGGTTACCTCTATTCGTTGTTCCGCCGAAACGGCTGGTTCGCGAGATCGCCCGAGTGCGGGGAGTCACCCCTGCTCAGGAGTTGGGCGTGAAGGTGATGTGGAGGTCGGTGAGCCCGCGCAGGATGTAGGTGGGCTCGTAGCTGTAGCGCCGCTCCCCCGCCGGGCCATGGCGTTCCTCGTCGATGGTGATGTCCAGCATCCGGTCCAGGACGCGTTCGATCGACACGCGCCCTTCGACCCGGGCCAGCGGGCCGCCGGGGCAGGAGTGCACCCCGCGCCCGAAGGCCATGTGTTCGCGGAAATTCGGCCGGTCCAAACGGAATTCGTGCGGATTCTCGAACCGCCGCGGGTCCCGGTTGGCCGCGCCGGGGCAGAACATCACCGTCGTGCCCACCGGGATGTCGATATCGCCGATGGTCGTCGCGCGCTTCGCCAGGCGGAAACCGCTCTTGACCGGCGAATCCATGCGCAGCGACTCCTCGATGAACACCGGAATCAGGCTGCGATCCGCGCGCAGCCGCTGCTGCACCTCGGGATGATCGCCCAGCACCCGCAGTGCCGCGCCGAGCAACTTCGCGGTGGTCTCCTGCCCGGCGGCGAACAAGAAGGTCGCCGAGCGCACCACATCGATGACCTCGGGCGTGGAGCCGTCCGGGTACTTCGCCAACGCCAGCGACGTCAGGACGTCGTCACGCGGCTCGCGCCGCCGATCGCTGATGTACGAACCGAATTTCTCGTCCAGCCACTCCAGCGGATTGCTCGACATCACCTCTTTGTCCAGCGCGCCGACCCGCGACCCCGGACGCTCGGCGCCCAAGGCGATGCGGAAGTCCTCGTGGTCCTCCTCTGGCACGCCCAGCATGTCGGCCACGACCAGCAACGAGAACGGCTTGGCGTATTCGGCGAGGAATTCACACCGCCCGCGCTCCAGGAATTCGTCGAGCTGGCGGTCGGCCAACCGCCACATGAAGTCCTCGTTCTCCTTCAGCCGCGCCGGCGTCAGCAACCGGTTCAGCAACGACCGCGCGTAGGTGTGCTGCGGCGGATCCATCGTCACCATGTGCTCGAACATCGGCAACTGGCTGCGGTGCTGTTCGAGCAACTCGGTGAGGTCGTCGCCCTGGACTTCGAACGGCAACGGCGGGAACGGACCTCCCACGGCGATCGCGGAGGAGAAGACCTCCGAGTTCTTCAGCACCTCCGTCGACTCCTCGTATCCGGTCACCGCGTACACCCCGTACCGCGATTCCCGCGTCACCGGGCACTTGGCCCGCAGGTGATCGAAGTACGGATGCGGATCCGGTACGACGGCCGGATCGGTGAAGTAGTCGACCGAATCGAAGTCAGTCATCGAGAGCACTCCTGAGTGATAGAAGCTACTTAGCGAAAGGATAACATTATTCTCTTCTAAGGCGAAGATCATTCTCACGCGGCCGCGAAGAGATCCACTCGCGCGGTGGAGCCGGGATCAGGGCAGGTAGACCCGGCTCGCCAGCCAGCGGCCTCCGACGAGTTCCATGGTCATCTCGACCCGGCTGCGATCCACTCGCGGATCCGCCGAGGCGGAATTGGTCACCGTCTGATCGATGAACAGCAGGACTTCGACTTTCGTCTCCGTCGCCGACTTGACCGCGGCGTCGAGCACCGTTCCCTTACCGGTCGCCTTGTTCTCCAGCAGCAGCTGGCGCAACTGGCCGCTGGAGCGGGTGTACATATCCCGGAACTCGCCCGTCGCGCCGTCCAGTACTGCGGCGAAATCACGGTCGAGGGTGCCCGAGTCCACGCTGGTCAGCGTCATGGCATACGAGCGGGCCGCGGAAAGCCCGGCCGCCGCGGCGGCGTCCACGTCGCGTTCCTTCTTCAGCTGCCAGCCCAGGACCGCCGCCGCCGCTATGGCGGCGACCGCGACGGCCGCGGTGACGGGCAGCAGGGCTCGCCGGATCAGCGGGGTCACGCGCGACAGCAGGAACGGTCGCGCGGCCGCGCTCGGCTGCCGTTCGGCGGCGTCTCCGTCGGCAGACTGCTCGGCCGGGGCCGGATCCGTCACGGCGGCCGTCTTCTCGGCCGCCTCCTCGGCTTCGTCCGGCGCGGTCGACAGTTTCTGCTCGGTCGCTACCGAGGTCGCGGTATCACTGTGGCTCATGATGACTCCTCGCTTGTGGTTGTGTGCACTGTCAGGCCGACCGTGGCTGCGGCCGGTCATCGCCGCGGCGCGGGCGGCGGGGGCGGCAGCGGCGGTCCCGCGAACGTGAGTGGAAGCGACAGCGGCCCGATCGGGGTGGGGGTGGCCTGCTGGTCGGCACGCACGCCCGGCGGCGGGCCGTCCGGGATCTCCTGTCCCACTGGACGTGGCGCATTGCGCGCGCCGCGGATCAACACCGAGGGATCGTGGTCGGGACACGACGTGTACAGATAGGGCTCCGGGAAGTCCGGCAAGGACGGCGGGCGGCGCGGCAGGTCGTAATCACAGCTGCGGCGCGGGTACAGATTCACCAGTCCCCAGACGCCGCCGTCGTGGAACGCCACGCCTATCGCGTCCAGCGTGGAACCGGCGCGCTCGGTCGGGAAGAAGAACTCCTGGAGAGCGGGCACTCGCTTGGATGTCGTGTCCGCCACCACCGCCGAGTTATCCAGCAGCGTGGCGCCCGCGCCCGAATTCTCCGCGAGCACCGCGTCGAGCGCACGCAGGGTTCCCGGTGCGGCGCCGAGCAATTCGGCGTAACCACCGGACTTCTTCTCGACACCGCTCAGCAGGGCATTCGTGTTGCCCGCGAACTCGATCAGACCTGGCCCGAAATCACGCATGGTCGCGAGCACCGACCGGCTGTCCCGCAGCAGGCTCACCGTCTGCGGGAGCACCGAATCCAGTGTGGAGACCAGGAATACGCCGCCGTCGAGGATATCGGCGAGCTTGCCCGGCCCCGCCGGGCTCACGCCGAGTTCGTCCACGATGGCCGCCAGCTGGGCGGGATCCACCTGGGCCAGTGCCGAATCCAGTTCGGAGAGCGTCTTCCACAGCGGCGTCGGCGTCGTGGTGGCCTCGACGGCGATCTCCGCGCCGTCGGTGAGGTACGGCCCGTCGTCGCGGGTGGGGCGGAAGTCCAGGTATTGCTCGCCGGCCAGGGACAGGCTCGCCACGCGCACCTCCCCGTCGGCGGGCACCCGGATGTCCGCGTCCACGGTGGCGACCGCGACCAGCCCGGTGCCGGTCAGCTCCACCGATTCGACCCGGCCGATCGGTACTCCGCGCAAGGTCACCTGCCGACCGGCCAGCAGGCCGCCGGAATCGGCGAGGTGCACCCGCACCGTGATCGTCGCCGCCGTCGGATCCACGCCGAGCGCGCCGAACACCAGATAGCCGACGCCCACCACCAGGGTGACCACCAGTGCGCCCGCGGAAAGGCCCGGGCGCCTGGCTCGTCCCGCACGCACGACGGTCACCAGCACGCGCGCCGGCAGTTCCAGCGCCGCCGCGCGCAGCCGGGTCGGTGTGCTCATCGGCCGGTTCCCGTCACCCGTTGCTGGAGCTTCAGCAGTGTGTAGGTGAGGCTGCCCACGAACGCTTCCCAATCCCGCGCGTCCGGCAGGCGGCTGGCCGGATCACCGGGATGGTTCGGGTCCGGCAGGACACCGAGCGCCAGATCCCGCATGTCGGCGTCGACGCTCGCCGAGGTGCTGCTGGTCACGGCGATGACCGGTCCGAGCATCGCGTTCATCGCCGCCACGCTCGCGTTCGGGTCGGTCGCGGCGGCGTTGAGTTCCGCGGCGATCCTGTTGATGTCGGCGACCATGCCGGTGGTGGCGGCGCCGTTCAGCCCGGGCAACTTCTCCAGCAGCCCGCTGATCTGATCCACTCGCCGGACCAGTGCCAGCGCTTGCCGCGCGTTGTCCTGCAGCGTGGTCAGGGCGGGGCCCGCCGCGAAGACCACGTCGTCGATGGTGCGACGCTGGGCGTGCACCCGCCGGGTGAGCTCGTCGATCTGAGCGAGAGTGGTGCGGATGTCCTCCGAGCGGGCGGCCAGTGCTCGCACCACTCGGGTGGACTGCTCGATCAAGGCGCCGACCCGCTCGCCGCGGTCGCCGACCGCTTGCCCGAGTCCGTTGACGAGAGTGGTGAGATTGCGGATCGCGCCACCGTTCACCAGCAGCGCGGCGGTGGTCAGCAACTCCTCGATGGTCGCGGCGGCAGCCGTGGCATCCCGGGCGATGCTGTCCCCGTCACGCAGGGCGGGGGTCGCGGGTGTGGTGTCCGGCGGCGGCGTCAGCGAGACGAAGACATCGCCCAGGGGGGTGGCGGTGCGCAGCTCCGCGCGCGTCCCGAGCGGCAGGACCACGCCTTGGTCGATGCCCATCGTGACGACGGCGGTGAAGTCGCGCACCGCCATGCCGGTCACCTCGCCGACGTCTGCCCCGGAGAGCCGGACTTTCGCCTTGGCGGGCAGGTTCAGCGCGTTGGCGAAGTCGGCGTGGACGGTGTACTTCGCGCCGCCGACGCCGGGCGCGGGCAACGGGAGGTCCTCCAGCCCCACCGAGCACGCCGTCGTCGTCGCCAGGACCGCGCCGAGTGTCGCGGCGCGCATCCCGAGTCTCCAGTTCGTCATCGCGGCAACCTCGACATCGCGTCGAGCATGTCGGTGATCCCGAAGTCCGGGCCGAAGTCCTGCAAAGTTCCGGTCGCACAGCCGAGTTGGCGCAAGCCCAAGATGTTGCACACCTCTTTGACGAGTTGACCGTCGAAGAACACCTTGTCCAGCAGCGCGTGCACCCGCACCCCGCGATACGGGAAATCGACCGCGTTGTACGCGTTGTTCAGCAGCAGCGGCGTCACATCGATGAACTCGGCCAGCTCACGCCGGTAGTCGGCGAGCGCGCGCGTCACGGTGTTCGCGTCGGCCACCGTGGACCGGATGCTGTCCGCGTTGTGTGTGAGCAGATCGTTCGCTTGCAGCAGGATCTGGTTGATCTGCGCGCCCGTATCCCCCGCGCCGATGTTCAGATCGGCCAGCGCATCGCCCAATTGTGCGGTGGCGCCACCGAATTCACGGATCACACGTTCGTTGTCGGCGGCGGCGCGCGCCAGGACGGCCAGTTGGTCCACGATCCTGGTGATCGCGTCGCGGACCTCCGCGCCGCCGTCGTCACCCAGGCGCACCGCATCGGCCAGTTCGTCCATGGTCCGGCGCAGTTGCGGGCCGCTGCCGGTGGTGATCGCCGCGGATACGCCCAGCAGCTCGGCGATCGGACCGTCGCCGGGACGTGCGCCCTGCAATTGGCCGCCCATTCGGTCGGCGGCCCCCAGCAGGCGGTCGAACTCGACCGGCGTCCTGGTGTGATCGAGTCCGATCCGAGCGCCGTCGGCCAGGGTGGGTCCGCCCTGGTAGGCCGGCGTGAACTCGACGTGGCGGTCGGTGAGCACCGAGGTCGACAACGTGACGGCCTTCGCGTCGGCCGGGATGTCGACGTCGGCGTCGATCCGCATGGTCACTTCGACGTGCGAGCCGTGCGGCCGCACCGCGGTCACCTCACCGACCGGCATGCCGAGTACGGCCACCGCGTTGCCGACGTACAGGCCCGCCCCGTTGTCGAACGCGGCGGTCACGGTCGTGCTGGTGTCGCCCACCGCGTCACCGGCACATCCGGCCAACGCGCCGACCAGCAGCACCGAGCCGAACCGGACCAAGACTGATAGCGCTCTCATCGGCAGTCCTCGAAATAGGGCGGGAGGTCGATTCCGGGGGCACGGCTGCTGATGGCGCACATCCAGGAGTCGATCAGCGGGCCTGCCGGCGCGGTGAAGTCGACTTCGTTCGCGGTGCCGGAGGCGTTGGCGAAGTTGCGCACCGGGACGGGCAGGATTTCCAAGGTGCTCCGCAGCAGTTGGTCGTTGCGGGCCAAGCTGCCCAGCAGTCCGTTCAAGCCGGTGATCAATTCCTCGAGCTTCGGCCGGTCGTCGACGACCAGCACGCGCAGCTGGTCGGCGAGGCGGCGGGTCCCGTCCATCAGCCGCTCGATCGCGTCGCGGCGGGCGACGATCTCGCCGAGCAGGTCGCGGCCCTGCGCCGTGATCGCGGCCAGGTCGGCGCGCTGCTCGGTGACCACCGTGGTCAACCGCTGCGTCCCCGCCAGCAGCGCGCCCAGCTCGCCGCGGCGATCGCCGATGATCGTGGCCAGCGCACGCATGTTCTCCAAAAGTCCGGGCAGCACCGCGGGCACCCCGTCCAACTGGGTGGCGAGACTGTCGAGCGACTTGCTGATCTGCTGCGCGTCGATCTGCTCGAAGGTGACCGTGGCGTTCTCCAGAGCCTGCTGCAGGTCGTAGGGAACAGCGGTGTGGCGCAGCGCTATCCGTCGTCCGGGCAGTACGCCCTGCCCGGCGGGCCGCAGCTCCACGTAACGGGCGCCGAGCAAGGTGGTCAGCTTGATCGCGGCGCCGGTCTCCACCCCGAGCGCCACGTTCTCGTCGACTGCCACCGTGACCACCACGTGGTCGCCGGCCAGTCGTTGCGCCTCGACGATCCCGACCGGCACACCGGCGATGGTGACCGAGTCGCCTGGGCGGATGCCCGCCGCCTGGGCGAATTCCACCTCGTAGGAGACCCGGCCGACGCCGAGCGCGTTGAACCCCAGCGCGGCGGCCAGGACGGCCAGCAGCACCGCGAGCGCCAGCAGGCCGAGCACGCTGCGCCGGTGCGACTCGATCGGCTGCCGTAACGTCCGAATGGTTTGTGCGGCGAACTCTTTCGATTTCATACTTTCACCTGCAGATCGGTGATTGCTGGGGTTGCCCGGTCGCTGACGCGAGCCCCACGATCGTGGGCACGAGCGTGGCGAGGCTCGGGATCAGGTCGACGCCGAAGTTGCACAGATAGGTGTCGAGATAAGCGCCTTCTTGGCTCACCCTGGCCAGGCCCTTCATCAGGGCGGGCAGGTTGAAGCCCAGGTAGGCGAAGGTTTCCTTGTTGTCCATGAAGTGCCGGGTGAAACCCGGTTCGCGATAGAGCATTTCGTCGAGTTCCGGTTGCATGCCCGCGACCACGCCCGCCATCCGATCGGTCACGGTCGCCGCGGTGCTCAGCGTGCCGAGCAGTTCGTCGCGGTGCAGTGCCAGGCCGTCGATGACCGCGCGCGATCGCGTGATGAGCGCACTCACCTCACCGCTGTGCACCGCGAGATCACCCACCACCTGGTTCAGGTTGGTGATGACCGCGCCCAGTACCTGATCCGGTCCGGCGAGCGACCGAGCCAGTGTCGAGACTTGCTCGATCAGCAGCACCACCGACGTGTTGTCCCCCTGCAACGCCCGGATCAGGGCACCGGTCACATTGTCGACCTGGGCGGGGTCGAGTCCGCCGAACAGCGGCTCGAATCCGTTGAGCAGCGCGGAGATGTCGAAGGAGGGTTCGGTGTGCTCGAGCTGGATCTCCCCGCCCGGCCGCAGCGGAGACGGGTCACCGAAATCGGCGGGCGAGAGGCCGAGGTACCGCTGGCCGATGACGTTCTGGTAGGTGATCGACGCCTTGGTGTTGCCGGACAGCCTCTGGGCGTCCTCGACCCGGAACCGCACCCGGGCTCGCGTGCCGTCCAGCTCGATCTTGTCGACGCGACCGACCCTGACCCCGGCCATGCGGACGTCGTCGCCCACCCGTAAGCCGCTGACGTCGCTGAACACCGCCGAGTACGGATTGGTCCCGCCGTCGATTCCGCGGTCCAACGTCACGAAGGTGACCCACAGCAGTGCGACGGCGGCGGCCACGAAAAGGCTGACGCCGATCAGGGAGCGGCGATAGCTCATCGGGCACCTCCGCCGGGGAAGGGACCGTCACCCAGCAACGGCGCGAGCAGTGATTCCGCGCCGTCGGCTTCTCCGCTCAGGACGCGGCGGATCAGCTCCTGCAGGTCCGGCGGCAGATCCGGTGGGGACGGGTAGGTGCGCGGATCCATGGCCGGTGGCAGTTCCTGGGTGGGGACGGCGGTGGGGGCGGTGCTGCAACTGGCTCCGGCCAGTTCGCCGTAGCGAGGGCAGTCGGCCCTGGTGTAGGGCGTGTGGGGGGTGAACCGGAACTGGAACTTGCCGCGCCCGCGCGGGCTGTCCTGGTTCCAGAACTCGGTGAACCACAGGTCGGACAGCTTCTTGATCCGGACCACGATCGGCCCGAAAGCCGGTGAGCCGTCGGCGAAGACGTCGAGCACCGGACCCATCTGATTCGCCACGGTGACGATCTGATCGGTGCGCCGGTCCAGCGTGTCACCGACCGAGGACAGGGTCGTGCCACCTGCCGACAGCAGCCCGACGAGTTGCTGATTCTGCTCGGCGAAGGTTCGCATGGGCAGGACAGCGTGGTGCAGCGCGTCCAGCAGATCGGGCGCGGAGGCGTTCAGGGCGCGCACGGCGCCGGCCAGCACGGTCAGCGTCGGCGGCCCGCCGTCCGCGGTGAGCAGCGCGTCGAATTCCCCGGTGATGCGCTCGAGTTGCGCGCCGGCCGCGACGATGTCGGCGCCACGGCGGTCGGTCGCCGTCGCCACCGCGGCCAGCACGCCCACGGTGTTGCTCGCGCCGATCCGCGCCGCGCTCGCGATGATCTCGCGCAGTTTGGTGAGGGCGGTCTGCAACTGCACCGTCGACAGACTGCGATCCTGGCGGATTTCGGCATGCGGGGGCAGCGCGGAGCCGGGACCGTTGTCCACCAACTGGACCGACGACACGGCGAAGACATTGCTCGGGACCACCCGCGCGGTCACCGTTCGCGGGATCCCGGCCGCGGCGGCGGGATTCAGCAGCAGCCGCACCCGGTTGGGACCGCCGGCGGCCGGCGCGACCTCGGCCACGGTGCCGACCAGCATGCCGCGGAACTTCACGTCCGACCGGGCGGGCAGCCCGTCGCCGAGTTGTTCCAGCAGGGCGGTCACTTCCACCTTGTCGTCGAAGCGGCCGGTGGACTTCATCAGCAGCACCGTCACGACCGCCACGGTGACCGCGACGAGGATCAGCCCGCGCACGAGCAGCGAGATCACCGAGGGGCCGCGCCCGTCTTTCTCGAACAGGATCGACATGGTCATCCTCCGAGCCTCGCGCTGGCACCGATGCCCCAGAGCGCAACGGTGAGTAGCAGATTGACGACGATCATCAGCGAGATCGCCGCGCGCATCGCCCGCCCGGCGGCGATGCCGACTCCTTGCGGGCCACCGGCGGCGTAGAAGCCGTAGTAGCACTGGACGGTCGAGGTGAGGATCACGAAGACGACCGCCTTGAGCAAGGAGTAGACGATGTCCGGTCCGTTGAGCACCAGTTGGAAGTAGTGCTCGTAGGTCCCCGCGGACAGTCCTCCGGACAGCCCGACCACCACGCGCACCGCGAGATAATTCACCGCGAGGCACACCACATACAGCGGGATCATCGCGAGTACCGAGGCCAGGATCCGGGTGCTGACCAGGTACGGGATCGAGCGAATGCCCATCGACTCCATCGCCTCGATCTCCTCGGCGATGCCCATGGCGCCCAACTGCGCGGTGAACCGGCAACCCGCCTGGGCCGCGAACGCCAGCGAGGCCATGATCGGAGCCAGTTCCCGCGTGGAGGCGGTCGAGGCGATCAACCCGACCGTCGGCTCCATTCCGAGCAGATGCAAGGCGTTGTAGCCTTCCAGGCCCACGATGGCCCCACCGGCGGCGCCCAGCACGATGATGACGCCTGCCGTGCCGCCACCGACGACGATCGAACCGTTGCCCCACGTGACATCGGAGAGGATGCGCACGAACTCGGTTCGGTAGTGGCGCAACATGACCGGTATCGAGAACAGTGCCCGCAGGAAGAACGTCATCATGTGCCCGAGCCGCATGACAGCGGTACCCAGCCGAGCGAGCCCGCGCAGCGCGACGCGGGTCCCCGGCGGGCGGTACGGCGCGGCCATCACAACCCCTGCCGGGGCAGCAGGATCATCGACAGCTGGGTGACGCCGACGTTCACGGTCATCAACAGCAGGATCGAGGCCACCACGGTCGAGTTGACCGAGTTGGCCACCCCGGCGGGGCCGCCCTTGGTGGACAGTCCCTTCTCGCACGCGACGACGGCCACGATGGCGCCGTAGACGACGGCTTTCAACAGTGTCAGCACCAGGTCGCTGACCGTCGCGAACGACGCGAAGGTGGTCACGAAACTACCGGGCGCCCCGCTCTGGACGAAGACGTTGAACAGGTATCCGGCCAGGAAGCCGACGAAGCAGACGACACCGGTCAGCGACACGCCGACGACCACCGCGGCGGCCAGGCGCGGTACCACCAGCCGCCGCACCACCGACACCCCCATCACCTCCATGGCGTCCAGTTCGTCCCGGATCTTCCGGGAGCCGAGATCAGCGCAGATCGCCGAGCCGACGGCGGCGGCCATGAGCAGCGCGGCCACCATCGGCGCCCCTTGCCGGATGACCGCCAGGCCGCTCGCTGCCCCCGCCAGCGAGGTGGCGCCGACCTGCCCGGCCAGAAGGCCGAACTGGATCGACAGCGTCACCCCGATCGGCAACGACACGAAGATCGTCGGCAGCACGGCCGCCGAGGCCATGAACGCGGCTTGCCGGACGAACTCGGCGAACGCGAACCGTCCCGTCACGATGTCCACGCACAGGTATTGCAGTGCGCGCACGCCCAGGACGAACTGGCCGCCGACGGTTTCCAGGGCGGTGACGGGATGACGGCGCAGATAGCCCCGGAACCACGCGGTGATCTCCCGGATCGCCGACGAGGCGCCGCTGTAGGCGGCCGCACGCGTGTTCTCGCGCGCGTCGGTCTCGCGGGAAATCATCATCGATCTCGAAACTCTTCGGGCCGGCATCCGTGGACGAGCGCGCGAGAACGATGCGGAACAGGTTTATTCCACGCGAGCTCCCCGCACTGCGGTACGAGGAATGGCCGGACATTCGAACGGTCCAGTGACTGCCACGCTTCCGGAGCGACGAGAATATGTTCCCGGGATGTCGGCTCAGCTGTCCGACTCGAATTTCGCCCCGAGCTCACTCCGGCGACGAAGCGTCACATCGCTATTGTGCGTGCAGTTACATCACGAGTCAATAGCGGGGGGAACCGCCTGGGCGATTCGATCGAGCACGAAAAACCGATTACCGGCAGGAAGATGAAACACGAATAGAGTGGCGGAGCGTCCCCACCACCCGAATCGTCGAAGTTCCCCGGAAACGGCACTTTGTTTCCGAAATGAAATTGTTTTACTCGAGTCGACACGCGACGATATGCGCGCATGCCACGGAATGGCGCCCCGATCGACCTGCCGCTCACCGTGGCCCTGTCACGAGCCTCCTGACTACCTGCGTCCACAGTCTCGCACCACCCGGCATCAGGACACCGCAGCGGATCGACCGGCGCGGATCCCAGTGCCGAGCGGGTGCTCAGCACCCTGCTGTGCACATGCATAGCACGACGGGGGACAATGCGTCAATAGAACCGACTCCCGGTACTACGATACGAATTGATCCGATGACCGAATATTCCCGAAGGAGGCCGGTGGATGCCATCGTCCCGCAGGATCGGAGCACCCGACGCCAAGAATCGCGGCGTCCTGATCGACGCCGCCGAACAGCTGCTGCTGGAAGAGGGATGGGCGGCGGTGACCTCCCGCCGGGTGGCCGAGCGCGCCGGACTCAAACCGCAACTGGTGCACTACTACTTCCGATCCATGGACGAACTGCTGCTCGAAATCTTCAGGCGCCGCGCGGAGCAAGGACTCGAACTCCAGGCAGAGATGATGAAAACGGAAAAACCACTGCGCGCGCTGTGGGATTTCAGCACCGACGCGACGGCGGTGCGCTTCACCATGGAATTCGTCGGACTGTCCAATCATCGGCCCGCGATACGAGAGGCGGTGGCCGGCTACGCGGAGCGATTCCGGAGCATCCAGACCGAGGTTTTGCAGCGAATTCTGAACGAATACGAATTCGATACCACTCGCTTTCCGCCCGCGGCCATGGCGGTGCTGATGACGAGCGTTTCCCGCGTGGTCGTGCTGGAGCGGGCACTCGGCATGTCCGGCGGTCACGCCGAAGCCTTCGAGCTGGTCGAGCGTGAGATCGACAGGCTGGAGGGCAAGCGCGGCGATGCCGGGCCGGATACTGCCTGACCGGCGGCGATCGGCCGGGTTCAGCGCGCCGGAACCAGATCCACCTCGCAGCGGTAGGCCGGCGGCCGGAGTTCACCGGTCCGGAACGCCTCGCTCGCGCCAACGGCCTCGGCGGGCAGCCCCGCCGCGGTGAGAGCGCACGACTTGAAAGCCCGCGCCGCCACACTCATCCGATGCTGCACGTGATCGACCCGGTGCTCCAGTTCGGCGGGCAAATCCACGCCCCACAACGCGACTTCGGTGAGGCCGCGATCGAGGCAGTCGAGCACCCCGGCGCGCACCCGGCCGTCGGACCGGTAGGTCTGCGCGGCCACGGCGACGGCCGTCGGCCAGGTGTCGTGCACCGGCGTGGTCAGCGACTGTTCCAGGTCGAGCACCGTGGCGCCGAGAATCCGCAGCGGACGCACGTTCGCATGGTCGGCGACCAGAACTGTCACCTCCCACCCGGCGGTGGTGCGGTCGAACAGCCAGCCGCCCGCGTGACGGATCACCTCGGTCGCACTCGGCGCCACGACCGCCAAGCGGTAGCGCAGCGGATGCCGCCGCGCATGGGCTCGCCAGCGTGCGACGGAGTGGAGTTCCCGAACACCTCGGTCGATGGAATCGACGGATCGTCTGACCATGGTTACCCATCCCGTAATCGAACGTGCAGTTCAGGGCAGGTCCGACCGCGAAACTCGCGCGAGCACACGCGGTCTCGCCGACACTGGAATCGGCGAAGCCGTGCTCGGCGGCGCCGCACGTCGAGCCGAACGGTCGAAGCCGGAGCGGACGGCACGCCAGGACTGATGACGGAGCTCGTCCCGCTCCACCGGAAACCTACCGAACACACCGTAAATCGGTTCTTCCCACCGTGATAATGACCTTCCGAATTTGCATTATGTGATTTACATCACATCTGCGACCGGAGTAGCTCCCGCCTGCCCGCCACCCACCGGCGCGTGACTTGAAATCACCTGGCGCGATTCATCACTCGATCGGCAGCGCGCCAGTGTTCGTCGGCCACCCAGAGCCGGGCGAACTCCATGACAGCCTCCTCCGCGGGGACACCGCCGATCACCCGTTTGATCGCGGCGGCCGGCGCGCTCGCCAAGGACAGGGCCACGGCCCGCCAGCCCTTGTCGAATTCGGCACGCGGCAGCACCTTGTCCACCAAGCCGACTCGTTCGGCGGACGCCGCGTCGAGGATGGTGCCCGAACCGGCGAGCAGCAGCGCCCGCCCCGGCCCGACCAGCCGGGTCAGCCGCTCGGCGCCACCCCACGCGGGCATGATCGCCAGCGACACCTGGTTGAACCCGATCTTGATGTCGTCGGCCGCGATCCGGATGTCCGCGGCCACCGCTACCTCGGCGCCGCCCCCGAGCGCGTGCCCGTTGAGTGCGGCGATCACCGGGCCGGGGAACGCGGCCAGCCGGTCGCAGATGCCGCGCATCCGCCGGGCCATCGCCGCGGCCTGCTCTTCGGTTCGCAGCGCGGCGAGTTCCTTCAGATCCCCGCCGGAGACGAAAGCGCGATCCCCCGCCCCGGTGATGACCAGTGCGCGGGCGTCGGCGGCGGCGTCGATCGCCTTCTCCAGTTCGTCCATCGTTCCGGGCGCGATGGCGTTGCGCGCGTGCGGGCGATTGATGGTGACGACCGCCAATCCCGCGTCCAGCTCGAACTCGACCATTGCTTGTTCTCCTATAGGGAAATGTGATTCTCTTGCCGAGAGAACTATAGACGTCCTCGCGCGGCGCTCCGCCACGAGACAGGAGTTCGACGATGCGCAAGATCCCCCTCGACCTGGTCCATCGCTACCAGGAGGAGGGTTGGTGGACCTCCGAGACGATCGGTGACCTCTTGACAGGCGGACTGGCCGCCGCGCCCGGCACCGCGTTTCGCATCCACTCCGCGGTGCGGCCGTGGTCGGGGACGTTCGGCGATGTCGAGCAGATCGCCCGCAGGCTGGCCGCCGGGTTGCGCCGCCGCGGCGTAGGTCCCGGCGACGTGGTCGCCTTCCAGCTACCGAACTGGATGGAGGCGGCGGCGGTGTTCTGGGCGTCGGCCTTCCTCGGCACGACGGTGGTGCCGATCGTGCACTTCTACGGACGCAGGGAAGTCGGCTACATCCTGGCGACGGTCCGGCCGAAAGTCTTCGTGACCACCGATCGGTTCGGCAACACCGCGTTCGATCCCGGCCTGCGCGACACGGTCCCGATCGTCGGCGTGGTGGGCGAGGATTTCGAGGAGCTGCTCGACCCGGCGCCGATGCCGGGGACCCTTCCGGCCGACCCCTCGGGGCCCGCGCTGATCGCGTTCACCTCCGGCACCACCCGCGCCCCGAAAGGCGTGGTGCACAGCCACCGGACGCTGGGCCACGAGACCAGGCAACTGGCCGGGATGTACCCGGCCGACCGTGGCGACCAGCTCACCGGGGCGCCGGTCGGCCACTTCATCGGCATGGTGAACGCCTTCCTCATCCCGGTGCTCGACCGGGTGCCGATCAACCTGATCGATGTCTGGGATCCGGGCAGAGTGCTCGAGTTGATGCGCACCGAACACCTCACGGTGGGCGGCGGCGTGCCCTACTACGTCACCAGCCTGCTCGAGCATCCGGACTACACGCCCGAGCATCTGCCCCAGCTGCGCTACGCGGGGCTGGGCGGCGCGGCGGTGCCCGCCGCGATCACCACCCGTCTGGCGCGGACCGGCATCACCGTGTACCGCTCCTACGGCAGCACCGAACACCCATCGATCACCGGATCGCACCCGACCGCCCCCGAGGCAAAGCGGCTGTTCACCGACGGCGCCCCGCTGGCGGGCGCGGAGGTGCGACTGGCCGAGGACGGCGAAATCCTCAGCCGCGGACCGGATCTGTGCCTCGGCTACACCGATCCGGAGCTCACCGCGGCGGCCTTCGACGACGACGGCTGGTACCACACCGGCGACATCGGCGTGCTGGACGCGGACGGTTACCTGACGATCACCGACCGCAAGTCCGACATGATCATCCGCGGCGGCGAGAACATCAGCGCGCTCGAGGTCGAAGAGGTGCTGCTGACCCTGCCCGGCGTGACCGAGGCGGTGGCGGTCGCCGTGCCCGACGCCCGGCTCGGCGAGCGCACCGCCGCGGTGTTGCGCCTGCGGCCGGGGCAGGCCGCGCCGCACCTCGACGAACTGCGTGCGCATTTCGGCGGCGCCGGGCTGGCCAAGCAGAAGTGGCCGGAGGAAGTGCACGTCGTCGACGACTTCCCCCGTACCGCGAGCGGAAAGATCCAGAAGTTCGTGGTCCGCGCGAATCTGGCGGCCGCCCGGTCGAGGGCGTTGCGGTACAACCCTGAAGAGAATAACATTCTCTCTAATCGAAAAGGAGGCTTCCATGACTGAAGTCGAGCTGCCCTACCAGCTCTTCGACGCCGACAACCACCTGTACGAGACCAAAGACGCCCTCACCAGGTACCTGCCCAAGGAGTACGAGGGCACCATTCAGTACGTCGAGATCAAGGGCCGCACCAAGATCGCGGTGCTCGGCCAGATCAGCGAGTACATCCCCAATCCCACCTTCGACGTCGTGGCCCGGCCCGGCGCCATGGAGGAGTACTTCAAGCACGGCAACCCCGAGGGCAAGAGCAGGCGCGAGATCTTCGGTGAGCCGATGCGCGCGATCGAGGCCTTCCGCGATCCGGTGGAGCGCCTGAAGGTCATGGACGCGCTGCAATTGCAGCGCGCGCTGATGTTCCCGACCCTGGCCAGCCTGGTCGAGGAGCGGATGCGCCACCATCCGGACCTGATCCACGCGGTGATCCACTCACTGAACCAGTGGATGCTCGAAACCTGGGGCCAGGACGGCAATTACGTGCACTCCGGCCGCATCTTCACCGTCCCGGTGGTCAGTCTGCCGATCGTCGAGAAGGCGATCGCGGAACTGGACTGGGTCGTCGAGCACGGCGCCAAGGCGATCCTGGTGCGCCCGGCCCCGGTACCCGGCCTGCGCGGCATGCGGTCGTTCGCGCTGCCCGAGTTCGACCCGTTCTGGAAGCGGGTCGTCGAGCACGACGTGCTGGTCACCATGCACTCCTCGGACAGCGGCTATTCGCGCTTCGATGCCGAGTGGGATGGCAACAGCCTGGAGATGCTGCCGTTCAAGACCAACACCTTCGCGATGACCAACCAGTGGCGGCCGGTCACCGACGCCGTCGCGTCCTGGGTCTGCCACGGCGCGCTGAACCGCTTCCCGGAACTGAAGGTCGCCGTCATCGAGAACGGCTCCTCTTGGCTGGAGCCGCTGCTGCAACAGCTGTCGGACGTCTACAAGAAGGCGCCGGAGGGCTTCGGCTTCCAGGATCCGGTGGAGACCCTGAAGCGCAGCCTCTATGTCAGCCCGTTCTGGGAGGAGGACCTGCAAAGGCTGTCGAACACGATCGGCGCCGATCACGTGCTCTTCGGCTCCGATTGGCCGCACCCGGAGGGCCTGGCCGAGCCGGCGCGCTACATCAACGAGATCAAGGACATGCCGCTGGAGGATCAGGCGAAGATCATGGGCGGCAACCTGGCCCGGCTGCTGAAGGTATGACCTGGCAGACCCTCCCCGAGCTGGTCCTCGACGCGGGGGACCGCTTCGGCGACGCCGAAGCGGTCGTCGACGGGGACCTGCGGTGGAGCTTCACCGAACTCGCCGAGCGGGTGCGCCGGGCCGCGGGCGCCTTCGCCGCGGCGGGGATCGAGAAAGGCGACCGCGCGGCGATCTGGGCGCCGAACTCGGCGGAATGGATCGTCGCCGCGTTCGGCCTGCTCACCGCCGGCGGCGTCGTGGTGCCGGTGAGCACGCGTCTCAAGGCCGCGGAGGCGGGCGACATCATCCGCCGCAGCGGGGCCAAGGCGGTGCTGGTCCAGCAGGGGTTCCTCGGCGCCGACTACACCGGCGCCACCGATGTGCCCGTGATCGATGTGAAGTCGGATTTCCTGGACAGGGGCGCACCGTTCGAGCGGAACGTCGCCGGCACCGACATCGCCGACGTCGTCTACACCTCCGGCACCACCGGGCGTCCCAAGGGAGTGATGATGAATCACGCCCAGACGTTGCGCCTGTACGCGGAGTGGTGCGATCTTGCCGATCTGCGGGAAGGCGACCGCTATCTCATCGTCAACCCGTTCTTCCACACCTTCGGATACAAAGCGGGTCTGGTGGCTTCGCTCATCCGCGGCGCGACGATCCTTCCGGTGCCGGTGTTCGACGTCGATCGGGTGCTGGAATTGGTGGCCCGGGAGCGGATCACGATGCTGCCCGGGCCGCCGACCCTCTACCACTCCCTGCTGGAGGCCGCGGGCGAGCATGATCTGTCCTCGCTGCGCGCGGCCGTCACCGGGGCGGCCGACATTCCGGTCGAACTCATCCGCCGGGTGCGCGAGGAACTCCCGTTCCAGTCGATCATGACCGGATACGGGCTGACCGAGGCGGGCACCGCGACCGCCTCCAGGCCCGGGGACACCTTCGAGCAGATCGCGACGACGGTCGGGAAGCCCTGCGACGGCGTGCGGATCCGCATCGCCGAAGACGACGAGATCCTCGTCCGCGGTTACAGCGTGATGCAGGGCTACCTGGACGATCCGGAGGCGACGGCCGAGGCGATCGACGCCGAGGGCTGGTTGCACACCGGCGATCTGGGCAGCCTCGACACCGACGGCAGGTTGCGCATCGTCGGCCGCAAGAAGGACATGTTCATCGTCGGTGGGTTCAACGCCTACCCCGCCGAGATCGAGGGATTCCTGCTGGAACATCCCGCGGTCGCGCAGGCCGCCGTCGTCGGCGTGCCGGACGAACGGCTCGGGCAGGTCGGCCGAGCCTTCGTGGTGACGAGAAACCCCGTCACCGAGGACGAGTTGATCGCCTGGAGCCGGGACCGGATGGCGGGCTACAAGGTTCCGCGCTCGGTGCGTTTCCTGCGCGCCCTGCCGCTGAACGCGACCGGCAAGGTGATGAAGGACCAACTGCGGTAGCAGCTGACCCGGCGGCCTGCGCGCCGGATATCGTGCAGGCGCCGACCGCAGAGAGGATCCCGCATGACCGAGTTCCATGATTTCGACGCCCTGCGCGCCGCGGTGGGCTCCGTGCTCGGGCCCGGCGAGTGGCTCGAGATCGACCAGCGGCGCATCGACCTGTTCGCTGAGGCCACCGGCGACCACCAATGGATTCACGTCGATCCCGGCCGCGCCGCGGACGGCCCGTACGGGGCCACCATCGCCCACGGGTTCCTCACCCTCGCGCTGCTCGCGCCGATCAGCCAGCAGCTGATGTCGGTGCGCTCGGCCCGGATGGCGATCAACTACGGGCTGAACAAGGTGCGCTTCATCAGCCCGGTCCGGGTCGGCAGCCGGGTGCGCGGCACCGTCACACTCACCGCCGTCACCGATGTGCCCGGCGGGGTGCAGGCCGAGCGCACCGTGACGATCATCGCCGAGGGCGCGAACAAGCCGGCCTGCGTCGCCGAGCACCTGGTCCGGTACCTGGCCTGAGCGGCCCATGCTGATTCGTAACGCCACGCTGTCCGGCAGCCCGCACACCGACCTGCGCTGGCGCGGTGGGCGCATCGTCGAGTGCGGCACCGGATTGCGGCCGCTGCCCGGCGAGGACGATCTGGATGCCCGCGGCGGCTGGTTGCTGCCCGGACTGCACGATCATCACCTCCATCTGCGGGCGCTCGCCGCGCAGGCCGGGTCGGTGCCGGTCGGCCCGCCGCAGGTCCGGGATGCCGCCGCGTTCGCCGCGGCGCTGAGCCGGGCGGACGCCGAACTACCGGCGGGACAGTGGATTCGCGGCGTCGGCTACCACGACAGCGTCGGGGGGCCGCTCGACCGGACGGTGCTCGACCGCCTGGTCCCGGATCGGCCGGTGCGCATCCAGCATCGATCCGGCGCGCTCTGGGTGCTGAACTCCCGCGGCTGCCGGGAGACCGGGGCGCACGGCTGCGCGCTGCCGGGGGTGGAGCGCGACCGGCGGGGCGAGGCGAACGGGCGCCTGTGGCGACTGGATTCCTGGCTCGGCGCGCGGGTCCCGCCCACCTCCGCCGATCCCGCGCTGATCAGCGCTCAGGCCGCGGCCGCGGGCGTCACCGGTTATACCGATGCCACTCCGGGACTGTCGCAGGAGGACGTCACCGCCTTGGCCGAGGCGGTGGCGGCCGGAGCGATCCGGCAGCGGGTGCACTGCATGGCACCGCCCGGCGTGACCGATCCCGGGCAGCAGCGATTCTCGCTGGGACCTACCAAGATCCTGCTCGACGACACCGCACTCCCCTCGTTGCCGGAATTCGTAGCGCGCATCCGGGCAGCACACGAGGCCGGCAGGCCCGTCGCGGTGCACTGCGTGACCCGAGTGCAGCTGATCTTGACCATCGCCGCCCTCGACGAGGCGGGACTGCTCGCCGGGGACCGGATCGAGCACGGCGCCATGGTGCCCGCCGATCTCATGGAATGGTTGCGCCGCAAGCGCGTTCCGGTGGTGACGCAACCGCATTTCCCGGTCGAGCGCGCCGAGCAATACGCCCGCGAGGTGGCGGCCGAGGACCGATGCGACCTGTGGCGGCTGGGCTCCCTGCTGACCGCCGGGGTCCCGGTGGCGGCCGGAACCGACGCCCCGTTCGGTGACGCCGACCCGTGGCGGGTGGTGCGCGCCGCCGTCGAACGCGAGCCCGCCGAGCGGATCTCGCTGCCCGCCGCGCTCGCCTTGTTCTCCGGGCATCCCGCGCGGCCCACCGTGCCGCGCGCCGTCGCCGCCGGGGAGGTCGCGGATCTGACCCTGCTGCGCGTGCCGCCGCGGGAGATCGGTGTGCCGGACCGGGAACTCGTCGCGGCCACCGTTGTGGACGGCACAGCGGTGTATGTGGCGATCGGTTAGCCGCTTCAGCGGTACCGGGGTCACCGTGCCGATGCCCCGGCTGTCCTCCGATCCGCGTGAAAACATAATTCTCACCCGTGGATAATGCACTCCCCAGCGTACGTAGCCCGGCGATGGTCGACGAAACACCGGGATAACGTCCCCACCCTGTCGACCCGGCCCAACCCGAGGTGTATCGTCTACTAGAGCTACGAGAGTGACATTCTCTTTTTAGAAGATTTATCGTCTCGCACTGCCGGAGCGCAGCGCGCGAACAGCGAGGAGTCACGTGAACATCGATGACATGATCCTGGTGAGCATCGACGACCATGTGGTCGAGCCGCTCGAGATGTTCGACAACCACGTTCCGAAGAAGTGGGCCGAATTCGCCCCGAAGGTCGTCGTCGACGAGAACGGCATCGACCGGTGGGTGTACCGGGACCGGCCCACCGGCGTGGCCGGTCTGAACGCCGTCGTCACCTGGCCTGCCGAGGAGTGGGGCAGAGACCCGGCCGGATACGCCGAGATGCGGCCCGCGGTCTACGACGTGCACGACCGTGTGCGCGACATGGACGCCAACGGCGTCCTCGCCTCCATGTGTTTCCCCACGTTCACCGGCTTCAGCGCCGGTCACCTCAGCCGCGGCGGACAGGACGAGATCACCGTCGCGATGATCTCGGCGTACAACGACTGGCACATCGAGGACTGGGCTGGCGCCTACCCGGGCCGGTTCATCCCGATCGGCATCCTGCCCATGTGGGATCCGGCGCTGGCGGTGGCCGAGATCGAGCGGCTGGCGGCGAGGGGCTGCCACTCGGTGACGATGCCGGAGCTGCCGCACATCGACGGCCTGCCCAGCTACCACGATCTCGACTACTGGGCGCCGGTGTTCCAGGCGCTGTCGGACCACGAGACGGTGATGAACCTGCACATCGGCCAAGGCTTCGGCGTGCTGCGGCTGGCGCAGGACGCCCCCATCGACAACCTGATGGTGCTGGCGCCGAGCATCTCGCTGATCGCCGCCCAGGATCTGTTGTGGGGCCCCGCCTTCCGCAGCTATCCGAAACTGAAGGTCGCGCTGTCCGAAGGCGGCGTCGGCTGGATCCCGTTCTTCCTGGACCGCTCCGACCGGCATTACACCAACCAGCGCTGGCTGCGCCGCGACTTCGGCGGCAAGCTGCCCAGCGAGGTGTTCCGGGAGCACGTGCTCGCCTGCTACGTGACCGACAAGACCGCGCTGAAGTTCCGCCACGACATCGGCATCGACAACATCGCCTGGGAATGCGACTACCCGCACTCGGACTCGATCTGGCCGGACGCTCCCGAGTTCGTGCTGGGTGAACTGCGGGCCGCGGGCGCCGACGACACCGACATCCACAAGATCACCTGGCAGAACGCCACCCGTCACTTCAACTGGGATCCGTTCGCGCACATCCCGAGGGAGCGGGCGACCGTGGGGGCGTTGCGGGCGAACGCGACCGACGTCGACACCTCGACCAGGTCGCGCAAGGAATACGCCGCGGCCTATGCCCAGCGCGCGAGCTGAGGCGGCGGAGTGCGGCTGCTGGTCTTCTCCACTCCGCGGGACGGAATGGACGCCGAATACGACGAGTGGTACGCCGGGACGCACATCCCCCAGATGCTCGCCGTCCCCGGCGTCCTCTCCTGCACTCGCCACCGCTTGATTCGTGGCGACGCCGGTGAGGCCCGCTACCTAGCCGTGTACGACATCGACGGCGATGTCCGCACCGTGCTGGCCGAACTCGGCGAGCGCGCCGCCGACGGACGCATGGCGCTCACTCCGGCGGCCGACCCCGCCCGGACGAGAATCACCGTCTGGGAACAGATCTGAGCGGCGACAGCCCCGGTGCACGACGGTCGAGACCGTCCGCACCGGGGCTGTCCGCTGTCAGGGCCGGGCCTCAGCTCGGCCCCTCCAGGATCGTCACCGCCGACACCGCGGTCGGCCCGCCGAGGTTGTGCGCCAGGCCGATTCGCGCGCCGTCCACCTGGTTGACGGCGGTGCCGCGCAATTGCTCGAAAAGCTCCACGCACTGCGCGACGCCGGTCGCGCCGGGCGGGTGACCCTTCGTCTTCAGTCCGCCACTGGGATTGACCGGCAGGACGCCGCCGACCGTCGTCGCTCCGGCCTCCACCAGCTTGTGCGCCTCGAACCGCTCGGCGAAACCGAGGTCCTCGTAGCTGATCAGCTCGATGCCGGTGAAGAAATCGTGCACCTCGGCGACGTCGATGTCGGCCGGGGCGAGCCCGGCCATCGCGAACGCCGCGCGCGCCGCCCGCACCGTCGCGGGGAAGGTGGTCATGTCCCGCTTGTGCTGGTGCATCACCGAGTCCAGGCCGAGGCCGACGCCACGGATCCACACCGGGCTGTCGGTGTAGCGGTCCACGACATCCTCGGCGGCGAGCAGCAGAGCCGCGGCGCCGTCGCTCTGCGGCACGCAGTCGTACACGCCGAATGGATCGGCCACGATCGGCGCGGTCAGCGCCTGCTCCAGCGTGATCTCGAACCGCAGGCGCGCCTTGGGGTTGCGCGCGCCGTGCCGATGGTTCTTCACCGCGACCATCGCCAAGTGCTCCCGGGTCGCGGAGGACTCGTAGAGGTACCGGTTGACGTGCAACGCGAAACCCGCAGGCGCGAACAGGCCGAGCTGGTAGTCCCAGGCGTTGTCCCTGGTCAAGTTCTCCCACTCGCGCAGCAGGTCCTTCTCCGCCGTCTCGCGCAGCTTGTCGGCGCCGATCACGAGCGCGACGTCGACCGCGCCGGAGGAAATGGCGAACAGCGCGTTGCGGACCGCGTCGTGACCGGTGGCGCAGGAGTTGTCGATGTGCGTCACGGGCAGGTCCGGCAGGTCCAGCGCATCGGCCAGCACACCTGCGGGGAAGCCGCCGGTGGTGCCTATGGCGCCGAACCAGGCGGCCTGCAGATCCGTCGTGCGCAGGCCCTTGTCGACCGAGGCGGCGCAGTCGGCGAACGCCATGAGCAGCAGGTCTTGGATGCCGAGCGCGAAATGTTCGGCGAAGGGCGTCATCCCCGCGCCGACGATGGCCACCTTCCTCATACCGCCTCCGGTTCCGGTTCGAACGCGTATCCGTAATCCGGCACGCCGGAGCGCACCGCCACCCGCCGCAGGACCATGCGCCCGCGATCACCGATGGTCACCGTGCCCGGGTCGGCTCCGGTGACCTTGGCCAGCGCCCGGACGCCGACGTCGTCGAGTTCCACGATCACCAGCGAGTACGGGCTCTCGAGCCCGGGCACCGGGATCCGCACCGTCGTCTCGGCGTAGACGCTGCCGGTCCGCGGCAGCGGCACCAGGGTGTAGCCGGTACTGAGACTGCCGTCCCGGCCCACCCGGTAGCGGGGCGGGAAGTCCAGCTCCGCGCTGTCACCGTGCCTGCCCGCCTCCCAGCGGACCTTGGCCTCGAACGCGCGCTCGTAGGCGGCCAGCGATATCGGCAGGTCCGCGCCGGGCAGGGCGACGACCTCCGGAAGCGCCCGCGCGGGCGGTTCGTTGCGCCGCACCCGGGCAGCGCCTGGCACCACCATCACCCCGCTCAGGTTGGCCTGCTCCACGCCGACCAGCAAGCCGGCTCCGCCCCGGTCGGCCATCGCGGCGAGCGCGAACAGCCCGGCGCTGGCGCCCAGCGTCGGCAATCGCGGCGGTGCGGCCAGGCACAGCGCCGCCGCCTGCTTGTGATCGACGCCCGCCACCACCACCGGCGTGTCCAGCCACGCCGCCGAAAGCGAAGCGACCAGACCCCTTTCGTGCAGCAGCCGGGGATCACCGTAGTCGTGCACCGCGCCGAGGGCGTTGCGGGTACGCACCGGCAGGCTGCGCGTGACGCGCGCCGCGGTGCGCACCTGCATGCCTTCGCGGTCGGACACCCAGGCCGCCACCGCGCCCGCCGGTTCCAGGTCGACACCGATGACCAGGGTGCGCGGGCGCGCCGAACTCGAGGCGTCCAGCGCCGCCGGGGCGCCGCCGAGCCGCTCGATGACCTCCAATTCGGGATCCAATCCCAGACCGGCCAGCAGGACGGCGGCGTTGCTGCTCTCCACCAGCGGCAGATCGCGGCTGACCAGCACGACGCGTTCCACCGGCTCACCGGAACCGACGGCGGATCGCCCGGCCTCCACCGCCAGGGTGACGGCGTCCTCGTCGTCGCCCGCGATCCGGCTGCGCTGGCTACCCCAGCAGGGCAGATACGTGCCCAGCGATGCGATGTACGGCATCGGTCCCTCTTTCCCGCGCCTAGGCCACCGCGCCGGCGGCCTTGAGCGCGATGATGCGATCCCAATCCAGGCCGAGTTCGAGCAGGATCTCCTCGGTCTGGGCGGCGAATTCGGGCCCGGGCCGCAGTTCCGGCGCGCCGACGTCGAACTGCACCGGACTGGACACCAGTTCCAACTCCCCTGCCGGAAGCAGATATTCGTTCGCCCTGATCTGCGCGTCCTGCGTCACCTGCCACGAGTCCTGCACCGGAGCCCATGGTCCGGCCAGGGTGGCGAAGCGCTCGCTCCACTCGGCCAGCGTGCGTTGCTCGATCACCTCGCGCAGGATCTGCACCGCCTCGGCGGTGTGCGCCGCGATCTGCGCCGCGTCGGCGAAGCGCGGGTCATCGGCCAGTTCCGGGCGGTCGATATGCCTGCAGACGTCCGCCCAGAACTTGGCCGGTTGCAGCATGACGAACGACAGATAGCGATCGTCGGCGGTGGCGTAGAGCCCCGACAGCGGATTGGTCGGCGCGCCGTGGGCGCCGGGCACCGGCGCCACCAGCGGTTTGTCCTGGCTGGCCGACAACGCGACGGTGTGCCCCATCGCCCACAGTCCGCTGCCGAGCAGCGAGACGTCGACCACCGAAGGTTGCCCGGTCCGTTCGCGTTTCAGCAGGGCGGCGGCGATCCCGCCGGCGAGATTGGTACCGGAGATGGTGTCGCCGAACGCCGGGCCCGGCGGTTGGATCATGCCCTCCGAGCCCGGCGGGGTGATGGTGGCGGCGATACCGCCACGGCACCAGAACGCGGTCATGTCGTAGCCGCCGCGGCCGGATTCGACGCCGCGCGGGCCCAGCGCGCTACCCCGCGCGTAGACGATATCCGGGTTCACCGCGCGGATGTCCTCCACGTCGATGCCGAACTTGGTGCGCGCCTGCGGCAGGAAGCTGGTCAGGAACACGTCCGCCCGCCGGGCCAGGTCGTAGATCACCTCCCGGCCCTCGGCCACCGACATGTCCACCCCGATGCTGCGCTTGCCCCGGTTGGCATGCTCCACATTGGGATTGGGGTCGCCCTCGATCTTGAACACCCCCACCTGCCGCAGTCCGCGCTGCGGGTCACCGGTGACGGCGTGCTCGACCTTCACGACATCGGCCCCCCAGTCGGAGAGCACCGCGCCCGCCGACGGGACGAAACCGTACATCGCGACCTCGAGCACCCGGATGCCCTCCAGCGGCTTGCTCACCGCGTCACCTCGCTCGGGCTCGCTCACGCGACCACCTCCGCGAGGGTCTTGCGCTCCAGGAACTCCTCCAGGCCGACGCGACCCATCTCACGGCCGATGCCGGACTGCTTGTATCCGCCGAAGGGCGCGTCGGGATGAAAGTAGTTGCCGCCGTTGATGCTCAGCGTGCCGGTGCGGACACGCCGCGCCACCGCCTTCGCCCGTTCGGCGTCGGCGCCGAACACCGCGCCGGACAGGCCGTAGATGGAGTTGTTCGCGATCCGTATCGCGTCCTGGTCGTCGGTGTAGGGGATGAGGGTCAGCACCGGGCCGAACACCTCCTCCTGCGCGATCTCGCTGTCCGGGTCGACATTCGCCAGCAGGGTGGGCTTGTAGAAGTAGCCCGGATTCAGTTTCTCGCCGCCGGTCACGAGCGTGGCGCCGCCCTCCACCGCCCGCTGCACCATGCCGTGCACCTTGTCCCGCTGGCGTTCGCTGATCAACGGGCCCATATAGGTTTTGGGGTCACCGGGGTCGCCCCAGGTGACGTGGGCGAAATTGGCCGCGATCAGCTCGGCGACCTTGTCGTGGTGCTGGCGCGGCACCAGCACGCGCGTGGTCAGCGCGCAGCCCTGCCCGGCATGGGTGACCACACTGAACGCCGCGAACAGTGCGGCTTTGGTGTAGTCGGCATCGTCGAGCAGGATCATCGCCGATTTGCCGCCCAACTCCAGGAACACCTTCTTCAAGGTGCCGCTGGCGGCGGCCATGATCTGGCGCCCCACCGGCGTGGACCCGGTGAAGGTGACCACGTCGACGTCCGGGTGGGTGGTCATCCGCTTGCCGACCTCGATATCGGAGGAGGCCAGGACGTTCACCACGCCGGGCGGGATGTCGGTGTGCCGGGCGATGATCTCGCCCAGCGCCAAGGTGGCCAGCGGAGTATCGGGCGCGCCCTTGAGCACCACGGTGCATCCGGCGGCGAGGGAGGGCGCGAGCTTGGCCAGCGCCAGCTGATGCGGGTAGTTGTAGGCGGCGATGGCGGCCACCACGCCCGCGGCTTCCAGCTCGACCCAGCGCCGGTGCTGCTGACCGCGGATCTCGACCACGCCGAGATCCTCGCTCCAGGCGTAGTCCGCCAGGAGTCCGGCGTAGTAGCGCACGATCTCGAACGGGACCTCGAGCTGGTTGCCGCGGGTCAGCGCGCGCGTCGCGCCGACTTCGGCGATGGTCAGTTCCCGCAGCTCCTCCACGTTGTCGCGCAACGCCTGGTACAGCTGGTTCAGACAGTGCGCCCGGAACTCGTGATTCGTCGCCCAGTCGGTGGTGTCGAAGGCCCGCCGCGCCGCCGCGACGGCCGCGTCCGCCTCGGCCACACCGGCTTCCGGCGCGTAGCCGTACACCGCGCCGGTCGCGGGATCGAGCGACGCGAGCGTGCGCCCGGTCTCGACCAGCTGCCCGTCGATCAGCAGCCGCCGCGCCACCGCTATCGCCTGTTCCTGCGTTGACATCCTGTCTCCTCGCCGGATGTGGAAATTAGATTCTCGATATTGGAGAATTTAACACTCGCGAAAGCGGAATGCAGCAACATTCACCCCAAAGCCGCGCAGGCTCGAAATCCCACCTCCAACCCGAGGGGGAGGCGAGCACCGGCTGCGGCGCGACGCTTGCGTCCGAGAACTGAACGAGAGTACGGTTCTCGCAATCGGAAGGGAGATTCTTGTGGTGGTTACGACAACACGGATCCCGGCCTCGACGCGGCCGCGCGCACGCCGGTCGCCGATCGGCGCGATCACCGGAGAGGGGTCGCACGCGTGAAGACGGCCGTGGTCACCGGAGGGGCGTCCGGCATCGGGCTGGGCATCGCACAGCGGTTGCGCAGCACCGGATTCCACGTCGCGTCCCTCGACCTCCATCCACCCGCCGACGACGACTTCGCCTACCGGGCCGACGTCACCGAACCGGAGCAGATCGCCGACGCGCTGACCGCCATCCGGGCGAAGCTGGGCCCGGTCACCGTGTTGGTGAACGCCGCGGGCATCGACGGCTTCAAGCGCTTCCAGAACATCTCGTTCGCCGAATGGCAGCGGGTGATCGACGTCAATCTCAACGGCGTCTTCCACTGCGTCCAAGCGGTGCTGCCGGACATGCTGGCGGCCGGGTGGGGGCGCATCGTCAACATCTCCTCCTCGAGCACGCACTCGGGCCAGCCGTTCATGACGCACTACGTCTCGGCCAAGTCGGCGGTCAACGGCCTGACCAAAGCGCTGGCGCTGGAGCTGGGCCCGTCCGGCATCACCGTGAACGCGGTGCCGCCGGGGTTCATCGACACCCCGATGCTGCGCAAGAACGAGGAGGCGCGCCGGCTCGGCGGCTCCGTCGAGGACCACATCCAGCGGACCCCCGTCCGCCGGGTCGGCACACCCGAGGACATCGCCGCCGCCTGCGCGTTCCTCATCTCCGATGAGGCCGGCTACATCACCGGCCAGATCATCGGCGTCAACGGCGGACGCAATACCTGAGACCCGTTGCAGCAGGCGCGATGGGTCAGCACGACAAGCAAGAACGAAAGGATCGCCGTGGGACGCGTTGAGGGCAAGGTCGCCTTCGTCACCGGAGCCGCTCGTGGCCAAGGCCGCAGCCATGCGGTACGGCTGGCGCAAGAAGGTGCCGACATCATCGCCGTGGATATCTGCCGCGACATCGACACGATCGGGTACGCGCTGTCGCGCCAGGAGGATCTGGACGAGACGGCGCGGCTGGTCGAGAAGACCGGCCGCCGCATCGTCGCCGAACCAGCCGACGTGCGCGAGGCCGGACAGCTGCGCGCCGTGCTGGAACGCGGTATCGCCGAATTCGGCCGGCTGGACATCGTCATCGCCCAGGCGGGCATCGCGGGCATGAAGGGCACGCCGCAGTGGCAGGCATGGTCCGACGTGATCGACACCAACCTGGTCGGCGTCATCAATACCATCCAGGTCGCGCTGCCCCACCTGGGCGCGGGCGGGTCGATCATCGCCACCGGCTCGGTGGCCGCGCTGATGGACGTATCCAAAGTGGACCAGCCGGGCAAGGATCCCGGCGGGATCGCCTACGTGGTCGCCAAACGCGGCCTCGCGCAGTATGTCCACGCGCTCGCATTGCACATCGCGCCGCAGAACATCCGCGCCAACGTCATCCACCCCACCAACTGCAACACCCCGATGCTGCAGAGTGAACCGATGTACCGGTCCTTCCGCCCCGACCTGGAGCATCCCACCCGCGCGGACGCCGAGCCCGCCTTCCATGTGCAGCAGGCCATGCCGACCCCCTACGTCGAGCCAGAGGACATCAGCGACGCGGTGCTGTTCCTGGCCTCCGAGGAGGCGCGCTACATCACCGGCACGCAGTTGCGGGTCGACGCGGGCGGCTACCTGAAGTGGTACGACTACCACGTCTGAGAGGAAGAAACACCGTGAAGGTCCGAGTCGATCAGCAGCGCTGCCAAGGGCACACGCTGTGCGCGATGATCGCCCCGCAATCGTTCGAACTCAGTGAGATCGACGGCCACTCCTCCCCGATCGGCGAATCGGTTCCCGCGAACCAGCTCGATCAGGTCCGCGAGGCGGTGCATTCCTGCCCCGAACGCGCGATCTCGATCGCCGAGTAGGGGCCTGCGCCATGACCGAGGAGAACGTCACCGATACCGAACGCAAGCAACCCCGGTTCCATTTCGACCGCTACGCTCCCGAATACCGGGAGAACTTCCAAGCGATCACCGAGGCGATGCAGAGCGAGTGCCCGCTCGCTTGGACCGACACCTACGACGGTCACTGGGTGGCTGCGGGCAACAGGGAGGTGTTCGAACTCGCGCGCTGCCCGCACATATCCAACGATCACGACCCGCAGGGCGTTCGCAAGGGCTACCGGGGAATCTCCATCCCGCCCGCGCCGCGCGCACGCGGCATCCGCGGCGGCATCCTGGAGATGGACGAACCCGAGCACCGGGAACTGCGTTCGGCGCTCAACCCGTACCTCTCCCCGGCCGCGGTCCAACGTTGGGTGCCGTTCGTGGACGAGGTGGTGCGCGCGGCCATCGACGAGAAGATCGAGAGCGGCCGAATCGATTTCGTCGACGACCTGGCGAATGTCGTTCCCGCGGTGCTGACCCTCGGCATGCTGGGCGTTCCCTTGCGGAAGTGGACCATCTACAACGAACCGGTGCACGCCGCGGTCTACACCCCGCCGGACTCGCCGGATTACCCACGCGTCGCGGAGATGCACCGCACGATGGGACTGGACCTGCTCACCAATCTCGCCGAGATCCGGGAGAATCCCCGGCCCGGGCTGATCCACGCGGTCGCCTCGGCGCAGGTCAACGGGGGTCCGCTGCCGGACATGGAGATCCTGGGCATGCTCAGCCTGCTCATCGGCGGCGGTTTCGACACCACCACCGCGCTCACCGCGCACGCTCTGGAATGGTTGTCGCAGAATCCGGGTGACCGCGAAACCCTCAGCAGGGAAAGGGATCTGCTGCTCGACTCGGCCACCGAGGAGTTCCTGCGCTACTACACCCCGGCTCCCGGCGACGCGCGCACCGTCGCGGAGGACTGCGAGGTGGCGGGAGCCTCCTTCCGAGAAGGCGATCGCCTCTGGTTGTCGTGGGCTATGGCCAACCGCGACCCTGCGGTGTTCGAGAATCCGGAGAGGCTGATCCTGGACCGGAAAGGCAACCGGCACTACAGCTTCGGTCTCGGTATCCACCGCTGCATCGGCTCCAATGTCGCCCGCACGGTGTTCAAGCGGATGCTGGTGGCCGTGCTGGACCGGATGCCGGACTTCCGGTGCATCCCGGAGGAGACGGTGCACTACGACACGATCGCGGTGATCCAGGGCATGCGGCACCTGCCCACCGAGTTCACCCCGGGCCCCCGGCTCGGTCCCGGGCTCGACGAGACCCTGGCGAAGCTGCAGCGCGTCTGTGACGAGCAACGGCTCGCCGAGCCGGTGACCGTCCGCAGAGGCGCGGCACAGGTCTGACCGGAACCGGACCGACCCCGCCGCGTGTGCCCGACCGGACACACGCGGCTACCGGCTGCGACGACTACGAGGAGGCGCTGTGGCAGACACGGAGCAGACCCCCGCGACGACCGAGCCGTCGGGACGGCCACTGCCGCTGCTCGGCCTGGACACCGAGTTCTTCTGGACCTCGGGCGCCGACGGCACGCTGCGCATCCAGGAGTGCCGATCCTGCGCGGCGTTGATCCACCCGCCGCAGCCGGTGTGCCGGTACTGCCGCGGACACGATCTCGACGTGCGGGAAGTCTCCGGTGCGGCCACCCTGGCGAGCTTCACGGTGAACCACCGCTTCGCCGTGCCCGGCCTGCGGCCGCCGTACGTGGTGGCGCAGGTGGCGCTGGTGGAGGATCCGCGCGTCCGGTTGACCACCAACATCGTCGACGCCGATCCGGACGACCTGGCCCTCGGCATGCGGGTGGAGGTGGTCTTCCAGCAGGACGCCGACGTGTGGCTGCCGCTGTTCCGGCCCGCCGCCGAGCAATCCGGGCCCGCGCCGCTGCCGGTGGACGAGATCGAGCCGGAGCGTTTCGCCGAACACGTGCGGCCGATGCTGCGGCGGGAGAAGTTCGAGGAGAAGGTCGCGCTCACCGGGATCGGGATGTCCCGGATCGGGCGCAGGCTCATGGTGCCGCCGCTGGCGCTGACGATCGAGGCGTGCGAACGCGCGGTCGCCGACGCGGGCCTGACGCTCGACGACATCGACGGCCTGGCGTCCTATCCGGGCGGCGGGAATCTCGGCGGCTTCGGCGAGGGCGGGGTCACCGCTCTGGAAGCCGCGCTCGGCCTGCGCCCGAGCTGGCACAACGGCGGTGTCGAGACCTTCGGGCCGGGCGGGTCGGTGATCGCGGCGATGACGGCGGTGGCCGCCGGGCTGGCCCGGCACGTGCTGTGCTTCCGCACCGTGTGGGAGTCGACCTTCAACGAGTTGACCAAGGCGGGCCGGATCCCGCCGTCCGGCGGCCGCACCACGAGCTGGCTGACGCCGTTCGGCGCGATCTCCGCCGCGCACACGCTGGCCCAGAACGCCCAGCGTCACTTCCACCGCTACGGCACCACCCGCGAGACGCTGGGGTGGATCGCGCTCAACCAGCGCGCCAACGCCGAACTCGAGCCGACGGCGGTCTACCGCGACCCGATGACCATGGACGACTACCTCTCCGCGCGGCCGATCACCTCCCCGTTCGGGCTCTACGACTGCGACGTGCCCTGCGACGGCGCGGTGGCGGTGATCGTCTCGGCGCTCGACGCCGCACGCGATCTGCCCGGCCCGCCGGTGCTGGTGGAGGCGGTCGGCACCCAGATCGTCGAGCGCGTCGAGTGGGACCAGAGCACGCTCACCCACGAACCCCAGGTGCTCGGCCCGGCCGCGCACCTGTGGACGCGCACCACCCTGCGTCCCGAGGACGTGGACGTCGCCGAACTCTACGACGGATTCAGCTTCAACTGCCTGTCCTGGATCGAGGCGCTCGGTTTCTGCGGGATCGGCGAGGGCAAGGACTTCCTCGACGGGGGCAAGAACATCGCCCGCGACGGCATGATCCCGGTCAACACGCACGGCGGCCAGCTCTCCCACGGCCGCACGCACGGCATGGGCCTCCTGCACGAGGCGGTCGTGCAGCTGCGCGGCGCGGGCGGGCAGCGGCAGGTGGCGGGCGCCCGGGTCGCGGTCGTCTCCAGCGGCGGCCTGACGCCCGGCGGCGCGATGCTGCTGCGCTCCGAGTCCTGATCGTGATGGGCACGCCATGACACTCACCGAATCCGACCTCGGCCGCCTCGGCGACACCGCACCGCTGCCCGTGGTCGCCGACGTCGACGGCATCCCGGTGTCGGGGTTGCTGGCCGAGGCGCCCGCGCCCCGCGCCGTAGTGGTCGCTCTGCACGGTGGCGCCACCACCTCGGCGTACTTCGACTGCCCCGGGCATCCCGAGCTTTCCCTCCTGCGGCTCGGCCGGCGGCTGGGTTACACCGTGCTGGCGCTGGACCGGCCCGGATACGGCGCCTCGGGTCCGTTCGCCGACGAACTCCTCCCGCCGCAGCGCCGCGTCGATCTGATGTTCGGGGCCGTCGAAGCGCAGCTCGCCGACCGTCCGCGCGGTGCGGGCGTCTTCCTGCTGGCGCACTCGGCGGGATGCGAACTGGTCCTGCGCATGGCCGGTGACGAACGCGGCCGCGAGCTGCTCGGCCTCGAGTTGGCAGGCACCGGCCGCACACACCATCCCGAAGCCCAGAAGGTGCTGTGGAGTCCGCGTCCGGAAGGCACCCGGCCCGCGGGACTCGGCGCACTGCTGTGGCGACCGCGGCGGTTGTATCCCCCCGACCTGGTGGGCGGAGCCTCGATCGCCGTCCCCGGCCCGCGGCTGGAGGCCACCATCGTCACCAACTGGGCCGATCGGGATTTCCCGCGCTCGGCCGGGCAGGTGCGGGTCCCGGTGCGATTCACCGCGGGCGATCACGAAACGGTGTGGCGCAACGACATCGAGGAACTGACCGCCATCGCGGCGCTGTTCGGCGCGGCGCCGCGGGTGGTGCTCAATCAGCAACCCAGCACCGGGCACAACACCAGCCTGGGCTACACGGCGGCGGCATACCACCTCGGGGCGCTCGCCTTCGCCGAAGAGTGCGTCGTCGCGGCCCGCACCGGCGAATTCACCGGTCCCGCAATCCAATTGGACGGACGCGCGCACGCGCGGCCAGAAAGGTGAGGCCATGGAGGTCACCGATGTCGCGCTGCTGCTGTTGCGGCTGGTGGTGGGAGTCACCATGATCGCGCACGGCGTCAATCACTGGATCGGCGGCGGCCGGATCGCCGGGACGGCGCGGTGGTTCAGCGGGCTGGGGCTGCGCAACGGCGTCCTGCAGGCCTGGCTGAGCGTGGTCACCGAGATCGGCGCCGGCGCACTGCTCGTGCTCGGACTGCTCACGCCGTTCGCCGCCGCGGCGATCATCTCGGTCATGCTCGTCGCCGGACTGCTGGCGCACCGCGCCAACGGATTCTTCGTCTTCAAGGAAGGCTACGAGTACGTCCTGGTGCTGGCCGTGGTCGCGCTGGCGCTGGGCCTGCTCGGGCCGGGATGGCTGTCGCTGGACCACGCGGCGGGCGTCGAGGTCACCGGCTGGGCCGGTGGCGGCATCGCGCTGGGTGTGGCGGTGCCGGCGACGGCGGGACTGCTGACCGCCTTCTACCGGCCCGCTCCCGCGCCGGGGATCGTCACCGAGGAGGTGCGCTGATGCGTGTGGGGTTCATCGGACTGGGCAGTCAGGGCGCGCCGATGGCGCGCCGCATCATCGAAGGCGGCTACCCGACCACCTTGTGGGCGCGCCGCCCCGCCTCGCTGGAGCCGTTCGCGGGCACGGCGGCCGTGACGGCCGAATCCCCCGCCGCATTGGCCGCGCGCAGCGATCTGGTCTGTCTGTGCGTGGTCGGCGACGCCGACGTTCGCGACGTGGTCACCGGACACGACGGCGTCCTGGCAGGCCTCACGCCGGGGTCGATCATCGCCGTGCACTCCACCGTGCACCCGGACACCTGCCGAGAGCTGGCCGCACTCGCTGCGCCGCACCGGGTCACGGTGATCGACGCGCCGGTCAGCGGCGGTGGGCCCGCCGCGGCGGAGGGCAGGCTGCTGGTCATGGCAGGCGGCGCCACCGAGGCCGTCGAGCGCAGCCGCCCGGTGTTCGAGACCTACGCGAACCCGATCGTCCACCTGGGCGAGCTGGGCTCCGGCCAGGCCACCAAGCTGCTGAACAACCTGTTGTTCACCGCCAATCTCGCCACCGCAGCCAGCACGCTCGCGCTCGGCCGGGAGCTCGGCATCAGCCCGGAGAGGCTGGGCGAAGTGATCACACACGGCACCGCGAACAGTTTCGCGCTGGGCCGCATCGTCTCGGCGGGTGGCACGCTGGATCGGCTGGCCGCACATGCCGGCGACCTGCTCCGCAAGGACGTCGGCTTGGTCGCCGGTTTGGCCGACGCGGCGGGAGTGGCTCCGGGAATCGTGCTCGGCGCTGCCGACGCCACCCTCGCGCTGATGAACCGGCAGCGCTGACGTGCGGATCGGTTTCGTGGGAGCCGGGCGGATGGGCCGCCCGACGATCGGGCGGCTGGTGTCGGCCGGGCACACCGTGCGGGCGGTCGGGCGATCCGCCGAATCGCGCGCGGCCCTCGCCGAGATCGGGGCCGAGCCGGTCGCGACCGTCGCCGAGACCGCCGACGCCGCGGAGGCCGTGGTGGTGTGCGTATTCACCGACGACCAGGTCCGCGAGGTATGCCTCGGCGGCAGCCTGCTGCGTGAGCTGCCGCGTGCGGCCGTGCTGATCGTGCATACGACCGGTAGTCCGGCGACGGTGACCGAAATCGCGGCGGCGGCCCCGACTGTCGAGGTGGTGGACGCACCGGTGAGCGGTGGACCGCACGACATCGCGACCGGTGAGCTCACCGTCTTTCTCGGCGGTACCGACGAGGCGGTGCGCCGTGCACGGCCCGTGGTGGCGGCTTACGCCGACCCGGTCCTGCACGTCGGGCCGCTCGGCGCGGGGCAGCGGGTGAAGCTGGTGAACAACGCGCTGTTCGCGGCGCAGATCGGACTGGTCGCCGCCGCGGTCCGGCTCGGCGACCAACTCGGTGTGGACGAGGCCACCCTGCTCGCCGCCCTACCGCACGCCAGCAGCGGTGGCCGCGCCGTCAGCAGCGTCGCGGGGAAGGGCGCGGTCGAAGTATTCCGCGCCTCGGTGGGCGAGTTCCTCCGCAAGGATGTGGCAGTGGCTCGCGCGCTCGTCGCCGAATTGGGTGGTGCACTGGGGATATTGGACGCCGCCATCGACGCGGGCATACCCGCGACCGACCGCGACTGATCAGCGAGCCGAACCCGCCGCGCGATCTGGGCCGAGAAGGCCGGTGTGGCGGAATACGTCCTGCCGAACAAGCTGATTTCCGGCGGACGAGTTGTCTCAGCCGCTGCGCGGGACCCGCGCCGACATTTCAGGGTGCGGGACCCACGCGTGCGCGACACGCTCACTCGATGACGATCGCCTGTTCGGGACAGGACTGCACCGCTTCGTGCACCTGCGCCTCGAGGTGCGCGGGTACGTCGGCGACGGTGGCTTCGGCGTAGCCGTCGTCGGTCAACGAGAACACCTCCGGGCACAGGCCGAGACACACGCCGTGCCCCCGGCAACGATCCTCGTCGACGGTGACCTTCATCGGGCCACGCCCTGCGCGACGTCGAACTCCAGATGCAGCGAGGTCAGCCCGCGCAGGATGAACGTCGGCAGATAGCGGTAGTCGCGCGCGCCCTCGGGGCCGTGCACGCTCTCGTCGATCCGGAAGCCGGTGGTGCGCTCGAGCAGCCGTTCGATGGCGACCCGCGCTTCGGCACGCGCCAGCGGCGCACCGGGGCAGGTGTGCACTCCGCGCCCGAAAGCCAAGTGCGAGCGGGCATTGGAGCGTTCCGCCGCGAAGGTGGTGGGGTCGTCGAATCGGCGCGGGTCCCGGTTCGCGGCGCCGTTGACCACCATCAGGACCGTGCCCGCGGGCACGTCGGTCCCGCCGACCGTCGTGGACACCTTGGCCAGCCGGAAATCGCCCTTGACCGGGCTCTCCATCCGGAGGCACTCCTCGATGAAGTTCTGGATGCGGCTACGGTCCTCGCGCAGGTACTGCTGGATGTCGGAGCGCTCGGCCAGTATCTTCAGCGCCGAACTGAGCAGCCGGACGGTGGTCTCCTGTCCCGCCGAGAAGAGGTTCGCCGCCACCCGGACCACATCGAGCACCTCGGGCTCGCGCCCGTCCGGGAACGTCGCGGTGGCCATGCTGGTCAGCACGTCGTCGCGCGGGTTGGTCCTGCGGTCCGCGACGTAGTCGGAGAACTTGGCGTAGAGGAATTCGATGGGGTTGTGCGACATGTTCTCCCCCGCGGTGCTGCCGACGCTGGAGCCCTCGCGGTGCGGATCGCGTTGCAGCGCCTGCAGGAACGCCTCCTGATCGTCCTCGGGGACACCCAGCAGGTCGGCGATCACGTAGAGGGTGAAGGGGCCCGCGAATTCGCGCATGCAGTCCCCCTTGCCCTTGGCCAGGTACTGATCGAGCATCCGGTCGGCGATCGCCCACATCGCCTGCTCGTTCTCCTTCAGGCGTTTCGGGGTGATCAACCGCATCAGCAAGGCGCGGTGATCGGTGTGCACCGGCGGGTCGAGGGTCGGCAGCTGGTCGCTCATCGGCAGCGTGTCGCGATGCTCGGCGATGAGGGCGTCGACGTCGGTCGCCCCCTCCAGCGGTACCGGGAATCCGGGGAACGGACCGGTGACCGAGATGCAGGAGGAGAACCGTTCGACGTCGTTGTAGACCTCGAGCGCCTCCTCGTAACCGGTCACCATCATCACGTCGTGGTGCTTCTCGCGCGTCACCGGGCACTGCTCGCGCAGCGCGTCGAAGTACGGATACGGATCGGCGACCAGCTCCTGCCCGAGGAAGAAGTCCAGATCCTGGAAGTTTTTCACCACTCGACGATCCCTTCGACGCCCGGCCGGCATCGCCAACGGCGCATTTGCCGGTCGACTTCCGTGATTGAGAATAAGCCTCTCATCTGTGAGTATGAGATTTCCATACCCAGCGCTGCGCGTCAACCGAAGGACCGGAACCATGAGCCTCGAACCCACCGCCGATCAGCGGTTTTTCCAGTCGACAACCCGTGATTTCCTCGCGGGCACCGTCCCGGTGGGTACCGTGCGAGCGCTCGGCGCGTCCGGAACCGGATTCGACCGGACCTGGTGGCGGCGCGGCGCGGAACTGGGATGGACGGCCATGCTGGTGCCCGAAGAATTCGGCGGCGGAACGGTTTCCGGGCGGCCGATGACCGAACTCGCTTTGGTGGCCGAAGAACTGGGCCGCGCCTGCGCGCCCGGGCCGTTCGTCACGACCAACGCGGTCCTGGCCGGGCTCACCTCGGACGCGAGTCGTTTCGCCGAGGCCCTCACCGCCATCGCCGCAGGCGAGACGATCGCCACGTGGGCGTTCTACGAACCGGGCCGAGGCTTCGACGCGCTCTCCCCCGGCTCCGGCGCCACCGGCCGGGCCGCGCGCACCAGGGCCGAACCGGACGGCCACGGTTACCGGCTCAACGGTGTGAAAGACCGCGTGGAGTCGGCCGACCAGGCGGACCTGTTCCTGGTAACCGCCGAGAGCGCCGACGGCCCGGTTCAGCTGCTGGTGCCCGCAGACACCCCGGGTGTGGGCGTCACACCGGCGTGGACCCTGGATCTCGTCCGCCGCACGGCGCGTGTCACGTTCGAGGACGTCGCGGTGCCCGCCGACGCCGTGCAGGTGGGCGCAGGCGCCGCCGACGCGATCCGAGCACAGGCGCGCACGGCGGCCGCGCTCACCGCGGCCGAGATGGTCGGGGCCACCGACACCGCGCTGGCCGCGACGTTGACCTGGTTGTTCGACCGCTACACCTTCGGCAGGCAACTGGCCTCCTACCAGGCGCTCAAGCACCGGATGGCCGACAACAAGACGTGGCTGGAAGCGTGCCGAGCCACCGCGACCGCCGCCGCGGCGGCCTGGGACGACGACCCGGCGAGCGCGGAGGAGGCGATCAGCATCGCGAAGTCGTACGTGGGAGCCAAGGCCCCCGTGATCGCCCAGGACTGTGTGCAACTGCACGGCGGCATCGGCGTCACCTGGGAACACGACCTGCACCTGTATCTGCGCCGCATCACCCTGGGCCGCACCCTCTACGGCACTCCCGAAGAGCACCGGCGCCACATCACCGATCTGCTCGACACGGCAGCCGCGTGAACCGAATCGAACTCGCTTGGAAGGCACCGACGCTATGACCACGGATCTGGAGCCCGTCGAAGACTTCCGCGCACGTGCGCGGACCTGGTTGCGCGACAACCTGCCCCCGGCTTCCGCCGCGGAATACAAATCCGACACCGAGGAGGCGTGGGACCGCGCCCGGCAACTGCAACGGATTCTCCACGACGGCGGCTTCGCCGGGATCCGCTTCCCCGCGGAGTACGGCGGACTCGGCCTCACCACCGCCCACCAGCGGGCGTTCACCGAGGAATCGCTTCCCTACGAGATGCCGCTGCTGCTGAACGTGCCGACGCTGGCCATCTGCGCGGCGAGCCTGCTCGATCTCGGCACCGAGGAGCAGAAGCGCGCGCACCTGCCCGCCGTGCTGCGCGGCGAGGAGATCCTGGCGCAGTTCCTGTCCGAGCCGCGCGGCGGATCGGATCTGGCCGGGCTCACCACCCGCGCGGAGCGCGACGGCGATCGCTGGATTCTCAACGGATCCAAGATCTGGAGCTCCGGCGCCTACGCCGCCGACTACGGCCTTTGCCTGGCTCGAACCAACTGGGATGTCACCAAGCACCGCGGGCTCACCATGTTCCTGGTGCCGGTGCACGCCCAAGGCGTGACGGTCCAGCGGATCAAACAGGTGACCGGCTCGACCGAGTTCTGCCAGGAGTTCTTCGACGACGTCGCGCTGCCCGAGGAGGCGGTGCTCGGCCAGGTGGACGGCGGCTGGGACGCCGCGTCCCGGCTGCTCTACCACGAGCGGGCCGCACTGGGCGGCACCTCGCCGTACACCAGCGGCGCCCGCCCGCATCTGGGCGGCGAGGCCGACCGGTTGCTCGAGCTCGCCCGCGCCACCGGCCAGTGGAACGACCCGCGGACCAGGGAGGACATCGGCGAGGCGCGGGCCATGAACGTGGTACGCGACCAGCTCATCGCGCACATCTCGCGGGCGATCGCCGGCGGCGAGCTGCCACCCTCCGCCGGCGCCATCACCCGGCTGTTCACCGCCGAGAATGCCTGGCTGCAGACGGATCTCGCGGTGCGCATCGCCGGGCCCACCGCGGCCACCCACAGCCCCGGGGACGCGGCCGACACGACCGACGTCGGCCTCGACTACCTGTTCCGCTCGGCGTGGAGCCTGGCGGGCGGCAGCACCGAGATGGCGCGCAACGTCATCAGCGAGCGCGTGCTCGGCATGCCCCGCGAGTTCGCCGCCGATCGCGACGTCCCGTTCAACCAGGTCAAGCACGGCCGATGACCCGCGCGAAGCGATACCCGCGGGGTGCGACGGCGACGATCACCCCGACGGCGGAGCCTTCCCGATCCCGGGGAGGCTGGTGCGATCACGCACCACGACGAATGCCGCGCGACGACGACTAGGGACGGATCGACTCCGGCCCCGGCGAGGTCAAGGCGCGCAGGCAGAAGGCCGTGATGCGCTCGACGTCGCCGGCAGCCGGTTCACTGCGCTGCCGCAACCGCTCGGCCAGCGTGCCGATGGTGGCGTGGGCGATCAGCGCCGCGTCCGAATCCGGTGCGGCGCTGCCCAACTGCGCGAGCGTGTCGCGCAACAGGACGGCCAGCGCGGCGTCCACCATGCCCGGGCCCGCCGCCGGCGCCGGTCCGGGCCCCGCCGCGTTCCAGAGGACGGCGAGCGTCGCGGCCGCGGTCTGCCCTTCGGCCTGCGCCAGGATCGCCGCGACCCAGCGCCGGACGCGCGCTCGTGGGTCGGCTTCCTTGCCCATCTGGTGCGCCACGTAGCGGGTCAGCCGCTCCGCTCCGTCTTCCAGCAGGGCGGCCACCAGCGCGTCCTTGGACGGGAAATGCCGATAGAACGCGTCGTTGGACAACCCCGCCGCGGCGACGATGTCGGCGACCCGCGGACGGCCCGTGGTTCCGGCCGCGCTGATCACCGCCGGCGCCGCGTCCAGTAGCTTACGGATCTCCACGGCGTAGTCGGCGCCGCGTTTGGCCAACGTCCGCCGGGCGATCCGGGCGGTTCGGCGCTTTCGCCGATGAGGTGGCGGTAGCCCACGCGACGCTGACCCGGGTACCGCAAGGCGTGGATCTGCGGACCGCCGCCGCCTTCGGTGTCGCCTACCACACCCTCCGCTCGATGGCGCGAGTCGGCGCGGGCGACCGGCTGATCGTGCTCGGCGCGGGCGGCGGTGGGACTTACCGCCGCGCAATCGGCCGCGCGGCTGGGGGTCGAGGTCACCGCGGTCGCCTCGTCATCGGCGAAGCTCGCCGCCGCGGAACGGTACGGCGCGCGGCGGCTCATCGATCACACCGCGGGGCCGTTACGCGCGGCACTGCGCGACGCGCTGCCCGATGGCGCCGACGCCGTCATCGACCCGGTCGGCGGTGACGTCGCCGAACCCGCCTTGCGATCACTGACGCGCCGCGGGCGTTTCGTCACGGTCGGCTACGCCTCCGGCGTCATCCCGCGCATCCCGCTGAATGTCGTGCTGATCAAGGGCGTACAGCTGGTGGGTTTCCAGTTCCGAGATCTCGATCCCGCCGAATACCGTCGCAACGAGGAGGAACTCGCGGCTCTGCCGGCCGGTGGCCACATCCGGCCGCACATCGGCGCGGCGTACCCGCTCGAACAGGCGGCGGCCGCGCTGCGGCATGTGGCCGACGGCCGTGCGATCGGTAAGGTGCTGGTCGACCTGTAGGACGGTCAGCCGGTGGACGGACGGCGGATCCGGCGGGACCGACCGTAATCGTCGCGCTGCGGTAGAAGTCGCACCGCGGCACGGATCATGCGTAATCGACTGTCACCGACGGGGTCTGCGGAACGGACTGACAGGTGAGCACGTAACCATCGGCCACGTCCTCGTCGGTCAACGCGTCGTTCACCCGCATCTCGACGCGGCCCGCGACGAGCCGCGCCATACAGGTGCCGCAATTGCCCTCCTCACAGGCGAACGGCGGGTTGAGCCCGGCTCGCTTCGCGGCTTCCAGCACCGTCTCGTCGGCGCGCACGTCGATGGTGGACTGCGCGCCGTCCAACAGGACGGTCGCCACGCAGGTGGCCGTCTTCGGCGACTCGGACAGTGGGGATACGGCCATGACGCACACTCCTGATCAATGGGGATCGCACAACGCCGATGTCGCGCCGACCGGCGCCGCCGGGGCGTAGATTGAGCACTCGCTCAGCATGCTGTGCACATGCGTAGCATGGTTATTCGGGCTGGGTCAAGAGGAGGACCGGGGCAGGGGGACCGAGTCAGCTGCCCGTCCAACGCGGGCTGCGCTTCTCGGCGAACGCGCGGGGACCCTCTTGCGCGTCATCGCTCGTGTAGCAGCGCACCGAGGCGTGCCGGGCGGCTCGCAACGCGGCCGAGCGGCCCATCTCGGTCGCGAGCATGACCGTCTCCCGTGCGGCCCGCACCGACAGCGGAGCGCCCACGAGGATCTCGGCGGCCAGCTCGAGCGCCGCGTCCAGCAAATCCGCCGGTTCGGCCAGCCGGTTCACCAGTCCGATCTCGTAGGCCCGCCGCGCATCGATCGGCTTTCCGGTCAGCAGCAGCTCCATCATGATCCGCTGCGGGATCATGTGGATCAGCGGCGCGGCCCACGGCGAACTGCGACCCACCTTGACCTCGGTGACCGCGAAGGTCGCCGCAGTGCTCGCGACACACAGATCGCATGCCTGGGCGATCATCCAGCCCCCGGCGAACGCCGCGCCGTTGACCGCCGCGATAGTGGGCTTGGACAGCTCGATGGTGTCGTATGGCAGCGGGTACATCTCGCGCGGCGGCACCGTCATACCGGTCGCCACCATCTCCTCGAGATCCCCTCCCGCGCAGAACGCTTTCGGTCCCGCGCCGGTCAGGATCGCGACGCGCAACGCGGGATCGCGCTCGAATCGGTCCCAGGCGTCGAACAGCCCCTCCCGCACGTCCCGCGCCAGGCAATTGCGCCGTTCCGGCCGATTGAGGGTGATGATCGCGATCCCGTCGGAGCGGGCGTCGAAGACAACGGCGTCGGACATCAGAAACCTCTCCGCTGGACGACGCGCGCCGCCCGCTCCAGTTCGTCGCGGAAATCGGGGTGCGCCACGGCGATCAGTCTGCGGGTGCGCTCGGCCAGCGTCCGGCCGGCGAGTTCGGCGGCGCCGAATTCGGTGACGATCACGTCCACGTCGCTGCGCGCCGTGGTGACCGGACCGGACAGCGCTGCGGTGATCCGGCTGACCGTCCCGCCTTTGGCGGTGGAGGGCAGCGCGATGATCGCGTGACCCCCGGGCGAACGAGCGCCTGCCCGGACGAAGTCCACTTGGCCTCCTGTGCCGCCGAGATAGGACGCACCGCTCTGTTCGGCGTTCACCTGCCCGGTCAGGTCGACCTCCATGGCGGAGTTGATGGCGACCAGCCGTTCCAGTCGCGCGAGCACGCCCGCGTCGTGGGTGTAGTCGGTCGCGCACATCCGGATCGCCGCGTTGCGGTCGGCGAACCGGTACAGCCGCTCGGTGCCGATGAGCGCGCCGGTGACCGATACCCCGCGATCAATGGCTTTGCGCGCGTTCGTGATCGCGCCCGACTCGACCAGATCGACCAGCCAGTCGCCGATCATCCCCGAATGCACGCCGAGATCGGTGCGGTCGTGCAGCAAGCGCATCACAGCGTCGGGTACGGCGCCGACCCCGATCTGCAGCACCGCGCCGTCCTCGATATAGGCCGCCGCGTGCGCGGCGATCGCTTCGTCGACCGGACCGATCCGGGCGGGTGGCACCTGAACCGGCGGCCGGGAAACGCGCACCGCGTAGTCGATCCGAGCGCTGGGCAGCCGTTCGCCCAGCGTGAAGGGCACTTGGTCGTTGACCTCGGCGACCACGACGCGCGCCGCCGCCACCGCCGCGCGCACATGGTCGCCGACCAGGCCGAAGCTGTGGTCGCCGTGTTCGTCGGCTGGACTCACCTGCACGAAAGCCACATCGCAGCCGAGGATTCCGGCTTCGATCATCGGCCCCACCCGGCTGACGTGGCAGGGGACGATGCCGAGCCGATGCTCCTTGGTCAGCGATCGCAGCGCGCCGATCGCGCCCATGCTGGACAAGGTGAAGGCTTCGGTCGCCGCCGGGGTGAACAGACCGGAGAAGCTCGTCGCGATGAACGCCGACACCCCGCCGATCGCACCGCCCTGTGCGATGAGCGCCTCGATCAAGGTCGCCGGCTCGCCGCACGCCTGCCCGACCACGATGCGGTCACCGGCCCGCAGGATCGTACTCAGGTCCAGGTCGGCGGCCTCGAGCAGCGCGGTCACCGCTGGACCCGGCCGTTCGGGCGGTCGTCGGCGGCGTGCCGCGACCGGCCGAGCACCTCGGCGGTGTCGGCGCCGAGCCTGGGTGCCGGCCCCGCGATGCGGCCAGGAGTGCGGGAGAACCATGTTGGCGGACCAGGAAAACGGACCGATCCATATGGTGAATCCACGGTTTCGAAGAAGTCCGTGTCGGCGAGATGCGGATTGTCGAAGAGTTCGTCCAGCGAGCGCACCGGTGCGACCGGAATGTCCAGCGAACGCAGCAGTTCCAGCCATTCGACCGTGGTCCGCTCACGGAACGTTTCGGCGAGACGGGCGTAGACGATGTCGATCCTGGCCGCGCGCTGCTCCAGCGTGGCGAACTCCGGCCCGGCCCACGGCGGGCGCACCGCCTCGACGAATGCCGTCCACTGCTTGTCGTTGTAGACCAGCGCGGACAGGTAACCGTCCGCGGTGCGATAGGGCTTGCGGTTCGGCGTCACCGCGCGCGGGTAGGCCGCAGGGCCGAGCGGGGGATCGAACATCGCCCCGTTGGCGTGCTCTACCAGCATGAACGCGGCCATCGTCTCGAACATCGCGACCTCGACTTCCTGCCCCTCCCCGGTGCGTTCCCGGTGGAACAGCGCCATCGTGGTCGCGTAGAGCGCGGTCATCCCGGCGATCTTGTCGGCCATGATGGTGCCGACGTACCCGGCGGCGCCGGTGAGCCGCTCCTGCACGAAGGGCAGTCCGCACTCGGCTTGGATCGTGTCGTCGTAAGCGGTACGGCCGGCATCCCGGCCACGGCGGCCGTAACCGTAGCAATTGGTGTAGACGATCGAAGGATTGAGCGCGGCCACCTCGTCGTAAGCGAAGCCCAGCCGGGCGATCGCGGAGGCGCGCATCGAGTGGATGAACACGTCGGCCTCTGCGGCGAGCTCGCGCAACGATCGCTTGCCGTCCTCGGATCGCAGGTCCAGCACCACGCTGCGCTTGCCCCGGTTGACGTTGACGAAGACGCCGCCCATCCCCCGCTCCGGGCCCACCGAGATGTAGCGGGTGTTGTCCCCGTCCGGCGGCTCGATCTTGATCACGTCCGCACCCATGTCGGCCATGATCTGCGTGCAGTACGGGCCCATGACCATCGCCGTCAGATCGACGACCCGGACTCCCACCAGCGGACCACGATGTTCCATCGCCACGCCTCTTTCACCACCCTCCACCGCCGCCGGATCGCCATCCGAGCAGCGGCCGTGAGCCTATCTGATGAATCTTTGCAAGGATAGTGATATCAAGGATGCCGTGGACGATTTCAACGCTGACGCCCCACTCCCTCGGCGTGCCCTCCGCCCGATCGCCGAGGTACTGGACGCCGCGCTCGGCTCCCACCCCGACGCCACGGCGGTGGAGGCCGCTTCCGGTGCGTGGACCTACGTCGAACTCGACGATCACGCACACCGTGCGGCCGGCGCCCTCTGGGCGCTCGGCGTGCGCCCCGGCGATCGCGTCGCGGCCTGCCTCCCCAACGATCTGGACATCGTCGCCGCCTTCCACGGCGCGCAGCGCATCGGTGCGGTGTGGGCGGGCATCGGCGAGGCGCTGACCGCGACCGAACAGCAGCACCTGCACGAACTGTGCGAACCGACAGTCGTACTCGCCGGATCCCGCTGCCGGGTGGACTCGCCCGGTGCGGTCGACCCCGATCATTGGGCGGCACTGCTGGATCGCGCGGCGCCCGCGCCACGGGTGGAGCACGACATCGATGCCCCGGCCGGAATCGCCTTCACCAGCGGCACCTCCGGCCAGCCGAAGGCCGTGGTGCACAGCCAGCGCAACCTGCTGCTGCCCGGCGCCGTGCTGACGGCCACTCGAGGCTGGGGGCCCGATCTGCGCAAGGGCGACAGCTTCCCGCTGACGATCCTCAATCTGATGGTCCTGTCCACCCTGCTCACCGCGCAGGCCCGCGGCTGCTCGGTCGTCATGGACCGCCGCGATGCCGACGGGGTGGCCGAATGGATCGCCGAGCATCGCGTCACGGTCTGGAACGGCGCACCCGCACAGCTCTACGACCTCGCGCGCAGGCCGGGGCTCGATCTCGGCTCGTTGCGCGAAGTCTGGAGCGGCGGCAGCGATACGCCCGACTCGGTGCGCGCGGCCTTCGCCGACGCGCACGGACCGGTGCCCCGCGCCACCTACGGTCTCACCGAGGCGCCGACGGTGGTCTCGATCGACCCACCCGGCAACGAATGGTTTCCGGGTGCCAGCGGCCGGGTGCTGCCGCACTACGACGTCGCCGCCTACGACGACGAGGGCCGCAGGCTACCGCCCGGTTCGCTCGGCGAGCTGCGGCTGAAGGCGGCCGCCACCGGCCCGTGGGCCCGATGGTGGACGCCGATGCTGGGCTACCGGGAGCGCGATGGAGTGCGACCGCCGCGACCCGGTCCGCTCCCCACCGGCGATATCGGCACCGTCGACGCCCAAGGCAGGCTGTCGATCCTGGACCGCAAGAAGATGGTCATCATCCGGGGCGGAGCGAACGTCTACCCGCAGGAGGTGGAGCGGGTCATCGCGACGCACCCCGGCGTGGCCAAGGTCGCGGTGTGCCCGGTGCCGGACGAGCGGCTCGGCCAGAGGGTCGCGGCGGTGATCGAAAGCGCCGATCCCACGGTGGATCTCGACGCCCTGGCGCGATTGTGCCGACGCGAGCTGGCCGGATACAAGGTGCCGGAGTTCTGGACCCGGGTGGATGCGCTGCCGGTGAACGCCATGGGCAAGATCGAGCGAACGCGGCTCACCGAACTGGCGACCGCCGCGCGGCGCACGCCGCGGGAGCAGCCGTGACCACGCGGTCCGCGCGCGCCCCGCGCCTGTTCGACCTCGACGGCCGGGTGGCGATCGTGACCGGAGCGTCCTCCGGGCTCGGCGCCGCGGTCGCGGAAACGCTGGCCTCGCTCGGGGCCCGCGTCGCGGTCGCGGCCCGCCGCGCCGACCGGCTGACCGAGCTCGCCGGGCGCATCGACGGACTGCCCGTGGTGTGCGATCTGACCCAGCCGCAGGGCATCGGCGCCGTGGTCACCGCGGTGGCCGACGGCCTGGGACCGCCGGAGATCCTGGTCAACGCGGCCGGAAACCGGTTCACCACCGAGCGCGCCGAATCCGAGCCGCTCGACGCCGTGCACCGGACCCTGGAACTGAACCTGGTGGCGCCGTTCCTGCTCGCCCAAGCGGTGTTCCCGCACATGCGCGCGGTGGGTCGCGGCTCGATCGTCAACGTCTCCTCCATCAGCGGCCGGGTCGGCGTGCCCGGCATCCCGCAGGCGTCCTACGCCGCGAGCAAGGCGGGGCTGTCCGGGCTCACCGCCGAACTCGCCGTGCAATGGGCGCGGTATTCGATCCGGGTGAACACCGTCGCGCCGGGCTTCTTCCGCAGCGAGATCACCGACACCCTTTATGACGACGAGCGCGGTGCCGCTTACCTGCGCCGCAACACTCCGCTGCCGACCGAGGCGGAGGCCGAGGACATCGTCGGAGCCGTCGTCTGGCTGTCCGGTGACGCCGCCCGGTACGTCACCGGACAGACCGTCGTCGTCGACGGCGGCTGGACCGCTCGATGAGCCGACGGCGCGAAGGGTGATTGCACGTTGACACCCGAATCTCACGGTGAAAGCATGACAACGTCGTAAGAGAATCCTATTCTCGAAATTGAAAACGTATGCACACGCTCAGCTGGACCACCCGTTCCAGGAAGGGAATTCTTCCGCATGTTTGCCGCAGTTCTGATCGAGAAGGGCGCGGCGGGACCGAAGGTCACGCTGACGAACGTGGACGAAGCGACGCTGCCAGAGGGGAACGTCACCGTCGAGGTCGCCCACTCCACCCTCAATTACAAAGACGCTCTGGCGATCACCGGAAAGTCTCCCGTCGTGCGCGCGTTCCCGATGGTGCCCGGCATCGACTTCGCCGGCGTCGTCACCGAGAGCAGCCACGCGGATTGGTCGGTGGGCGACGACGTGATCCTCAACGGCTGGGGCGTCGGAGAATCGCACTGGGGCGGCCTCGCGCAGCGGGCCCGCGTGAACGGCGATTGGCTGGTGCCCCGGCCCGCCGAGTTCACCACGCGACAAGCGATGGCGATCGGCACCGCCGGATACACCGCGAGCCTGTGCGTCGAAGCACTGCTGCGCCACGGCGTTCGGCCCGACCGAGGCGAGATCCTGGTGACCGGCGCGACCGGCGGCGTGGGCAGCATCGCGATCGCGCTGCTGAGCAGAGCCGGGTTCGCCGTCGCGGCCGCCACCGGCAAGACCACCGAGACCGCCTACCTCCAGCAACTGGGCGCGGGCACCGTGGTGGATCGCGCCGAACTGGCCGAGCGCGGCAAGCCGCTACAGAAGGAGCGCTGGGCAGGTGTGGTCGACACCGTCGGCAGTCACACGCTGGCCAATGTGTGCGCCCAGACCCGGTACGGCGGTGCGGTGGCCGCCTGCGGCCTGGCCCAGGGGATGGACTTCCCCGCCACGGTCGCCCCGTTCATCCTGCGCGGGGTCACGTTGTTCGGCATCGACAGCGTGATGGCGCCCAAGCAGCGGCGCCTCGACGCCTGGGCGCGGCTCGCCCGTGACCTGGACCCGGCCGCCCTGGACAGCATCGCCCAGGAGATCCCCCTCGGCGAGGCCGCCACCGCGGCCGGCCGGCTCATCGACGGCGCCGTGCGCGGCCGGATCGTCGTCGACGTGAATCGTTGATCAGGAGCATCCCGTGACCAGGAAATCGATGAAATCGACTGTGGAACTCGATCTGTCCGACGTCGACCACCGGGTCGGCAAGCCGGTGGGCGGCGGCCAACTGTGGGACCCGTGCAGTTCCTCCGACATCCGCCGCTGGGTGATGGCGATGGATTATCCGAATCCGCTGCATTGGGATCAGGAATTCGCTCGCGAATCGCGATACGGCGGAATCGTGGCGCCCCAATCCATGGCGGTCGCTTTGGATTACGGGCACGGCGCACAGCCGGCCTGCGTCGGTCACATCCCCGGCAGCCACCTGATCTTCGGCGGCGAGGAATGGTGGTTCTACGGCTGCCCGGTGCGCCCCGGCGACACCCTGTTCCAGGACCGGCGATTCCACGACTACAAGGTGGTGGAGACGAAGTTCGCCGGGCCGACGATGTTCTCCCGCGGCGACACCGTCCACCGCAATCAGCATGGCGTACTGGTCGCCCGCGAAAGGTCCACCGCCATCCGCTATCTGGCGTCGGAGGCCAACAAGCGGGGCATGTACGACAACCAACTCGGCGCGGTGCGGACCTGGACCGCCGCCGAACTGGCCGAAATCGAGTCGCTGCGGCACGAGTGGATCCTGACCAACCGCGCCGGGGTCTCGCCGCACTTCGACGAAGTGAAGGTCGGGGATCGGCTGCCGCGCCGGGTGATCGGCCCGCACACCATCGCCGGCTTCACCACCGAGTACCGCGCCTTCTTGTTCAACATCTGGGGCACATTTCACTGGACCGCACCGGCTGGCATCGACGATCCCTGGGTTTACCAGGATCCGGGCTGGACCGAAGGGTTCGCCTTCGACGAAGAGGGCGCACGCATCGACCCGCGCAAGCGCGACGGCCTGTACGTCGGCCCCTCCCGAGGGCACATCGACGCCGACAAGGCGGGCGAGGTCGGGATGGTACGGGCCTACGGCTACGGCGCCACCATGGGCGCCTGGTGCACCGACTACCTCTCCTACTGGGCCGGGCACGACGGCATCCTCCGCCACAGCAAGGCGGACTTCCGCCTCCCCGCTTTCGAAGGCGACGTGACCTACTTCGACGCCGAGATCATCGGCAAGGAAGCGGATTCGGTCTGGGGCGTACCGCTGGTGCAGGTGAAACTGCGGCTGACCAATCAGGACTTCGGCGTGTTGGTGGATTGCACGGCCGAAGTCGAGCTTCCGTACTGACGGCCACCGGAAAGAAACGGGAGAAGGCGATGCCCACCGACACCGACGACGTCCTCGCGCCTGCCGTGGCGATCGCCTCCGGGCCGCCGCTGTCCGAAGAGCCGGGTCTGGGACCGCTCACCCTGCCCGGCTTCCTGCGCGAAGTCACCCGCGGGTACGGCGACCGCGAGGCGCTCGTCGCGCACACCGGCACCGGCGTCGTCCGCTGGACCTATGCCGAGTTGTGGGAGCGCGCCACCGAAGTGGCGCGCGCTCTGCGGGCCTGCGGGATCGGCAAGGACGGCCGGGTGGGCGTGCTGATGACGAACCGGCCGGAGTGGCTCTCGGCCGTCTTCGGCGTGTCGCTGGCCGGCGGGGTGGCCGTCGCCCTCAGCACCTTTTCCAGCCCCGCGGAACTCGACCACCTGCTGCGGCTTTCCGGTGTGTCGATGCTGCTGTTCGAAAGGTCGGTGGCGAACAAGGATTTCGCCGACGTGCTCACCGGACTGGAACCCGACGTCGGCACCGCCGCGCCGGGCGCTCTGCGCTCGACGGCCTACCCGTTCCTACGTCATCTCGCGATGGTCGGCGAACCGGTGCCCGATGCGGCGATCGACTCCTGGCAGACGTTCCTTGCTCGCGGGCACTCCGAAGCACAGGAACTGATCGAGGCGACGGCCGCCGCGGTGCGACCCGCGGATACCGCTGTGCTGTTCTTCTCGTCGGGAACCACCAGCAAGCCGAAAGGCATCCGCAGCGCGCACCGCGGCGTCGCCATCCAGATGTGGCGGTTCCGGCGCATGTTCGGATTCGGCCCGGACGACCACGTGCGCTGCTGGACCGCCAACGGTTTCTTCTGGTCCGGCAACTTCGGCCAAGCGCTCGGCGCCACCCTGGCCGCGGGCGGCAGCCTGGTGCTGCAATCGACCTTCGACGCCGCCGAGGCGCTGGAGTTGATGCAGGCCGAGCGAGTGAACTTCCCGGTCGCGTGGCCGCACCAGTGGGCGCAACTGGAAGGCGCGCCCAACTGGTCGACGACCGACCTGAGCAGCCTGCGATTCGTGGACGTGAAGACGCCCGCGGCGCGGCACCCTCGCGTGTCGACCACCTGGACCGAGCCCGGGCACGCCTACGGCAACACCGAAACCTTCACCATCACCACCTGTTTTCCGGCCGCTACACCCGAGGACGAAATCGCGGGCAGCAGCGGCAAGCCGTTGCCCGGCAATACCGTCAAGATCGTCGACCCGCTCACCGGCGCGGTCGCGGCGCGCGGCGAGCGCGGCGAGATCTGCGTCAAAGGGCCGACGCTCATGCTCGGCTACCTCGGCACCGCATTGGACGAGACGCTCGACGTCGACGGCTACTTCCACACCGGCGACGGCGGCTACCTCGATGACGCGGACCGGCTGTACTGGGAGGGGCGGTTGACCGACATCATCAAGACCGGCGGCGCGAATGTCTCCCCGCTGGAGGTCGACGAGGCATTGGCCGGCTTCCCGGGTGTCAAGGTCGCGCGCACCGTGGGCGTACCGCACGAGACGCTCGGCGAGGTCGTGGTGGCGTGTGTGGTGCCGCACGCGGACGCGACCGTGGACGGCGCCGCGGTCCGCGCGTTCCTGCGCGAGCGGCTGGCCAGCTACAAGGTGCCGCGACAGGTGCTGTTGTTCGCCGAGGAGGACATCGCGCTCACCGGCAGTGCGAAGATCAAGTCCAGTGACCTGCGGCAGCTGGCGGTGAAACGGCTGGCCGACAGCTAGCGCCACGGGCCTTGCCGAGACTTCTCCCGCGCAGCGCGTCCAGTGCCGCGCCGACAGTCCCCGGGTCGCTCCGCCTGGCGACACTCGATACGGCGACACCGCACCGGGCTTCACACGGCCGGTCCCGGATGCTATACATTAGGGGAGGCTTACCTCGTTAGTCGAGGCTAACCTCAGTGGAACGGTGACCCTGGCTGTGAGGCTTCATGTACGTGTGCATCTGTAACGCGCTGTCCGAAGGTGACGTGCACACCTGCGTCGCAGCCGGGGCCGACAGTGTTCGCCAAGTGAAGAACGCCTGCGGCTGGAAGCCCGGCTGCGGCAGTTGTACGGCGCGTTTGGCCGAGGTCATCGGCCGCGCCCGCGCGACGACCGAGGCGCAACCCTCGGCCGCCTGATCCGACACACCAGGCGGTCTGCCTGCCGCTGCGCACAATCTGTGCCACGATCGCAGCTATGGACGGCGACAAGGACATCGTGGCGTTGCTCAACGAGCAACTGACGGCCGAACTCACGGCGATCAACCAGTACTTCCTGCACGCCAAGATGCAGGAGAACTGGGGCTTTACCAAGCTGGCGCGGCACACTCGGCACGAGTCCATCGATGAGATGAAGCATGCCGAACTCCTCACCGACCGGATCCTCTTCCTGGACGGCCTGCCGAACTACCAGAAGCTCAATCCGCTGCGCATCGGGCAGAGCGTGCCGGAGCAATTGCGGGCCGACCTGCAGATCGAGCTGGAGGCCGTCGAACGGCTTCGCCGGGGCATCGAGTTGATGCGGTCGCGCGGCGACGTGACCTCGGCTCGCATCTTCGAGCACATCCTCGAAGACGAAGAGCAGCACGTCGACTATTTGGAGACCGAACTCGACCTGGTGGAGAAGCTGGGCGAGCCGCTGTACCTCCAGCGCTTCACCGAGACCCCAGAGCACTGACCCGGTATCCGGGGCGCCTGCGAACGGCTGCCCGGCGCTACGCCGAGGCGTATCGCCGGGCCAGTCGTTTCCGATGCTCGGCGGGCGTCCCGAAGAGGGAACGATCGAGCGTGGCCCGCTTCAGGTAGGCGTGGATCCCGCTTTCCCAGGTGTAGCCCATGCCGCCGTGCAGTTGCATGGCCTTCCCCGCCACCCGCACCGCCGTCTCGGTGCTCAACGCCTTGGCCATCGACGCCACGTCGCCCGCGTCCGGCGCCGACATCACCTGGGCCCGGACGGCGGCCGCTACCACCTGCCGGGCCACCGTGACCTGCACCAGCATGTCCGCGCAGGCGTGTTTGACGGCCTGGAAGGAACCGATCGGACGGCCGAACTGTTCGCGCACCTCGGCGTAGCCGACGGTGGCCTCGAGCATGGCCTCGCTCAGTCCGAGGCTGTCGCAGGCCATCGCGACCGCCGCCCGGTCGTACAACCGCCGCAGGGCGCGCTCTCCGTCGCCACGGAATCGCCACACCGCCGCCGGCGCCACCGCGACGTCGTCGGCGGTCACGCGCCCGAGGCTGCGGGTCGCGTCGACCACCGGTCGCGCGGTGACGACCAACCCTGGCGCACCGGATTCGACTGCCGCGAGCCCGATCTCGCCGCCGGGATCGCGGGCAGGAACGAGCAGCCGGTCCGCGCCGGGCGCGTCGAGCACGAAGTCGGCGCGCCCGTGCAGACGCAGGCCGCCGGTACCGGTCACCAGCCGGAACGGCGCTTCCACCGGCGTGCGATCGGCGTGCGCGGAGACCGCACCTGACGACTCGGCGCGGACCCGCTGCTCCCCCGCGAGCGCGACAACCGGGACCACCGCACCGGCGACGGTGCCGCGAAACAGTTCGTCCCGTCGCGAATTCGGCTCCAGCATGGCGAGCGCGCCGACGGCGAGCACCGCCACCGACGGGTACGCCCCACGGGCGACCGCTCGGCCCACTTCTCGGAGCACCACGGCGACCTCGGCGAAAGTTGCTCCGGCACCGTCGAATTCGGCGGGTGCCTCCAGACCGAGCCACCCGGCTCGAGCGATCAGCGACCAGTCGACCGCCGACTCGGAATCGGCCTCGCCGAGCAGCTCACGCGCCACCGCGCGCAAATCGTCGTGGATCTCGGCGAATTCGTCGCTCATCATGTTCCCGTCGGTTCCCGGGGCAGGCCGAGTCCGCGCTCCGCGATGATGGTGCGCTGGATCTCGCTGGTCCCACCCGGAATAGTCCATTCCCAGGAGCCGACGAAGTCGAGCACCCAGGCGCCCGACTCCCAGCCGCTGGACATCGGTTTGCGCAGCGTCGTGTGCGCGGCCAGTCCCCCGACCTCCGTGCCGAAATCCGTCACCCGCTGCAACAATTCGCTGTAGTACAGCTTCACCACCGAAGCGTCGGCCGGGCCCGCGACACCCGCCTCGTGCCGCTCCACCAGGTCGCGGCACAATGCGCGCAATCCGAAGATCTCGATCTCCAGCGCGGCCAGCCGATCGGCCACCACCGCGTCGTCGAGCGCGCGCCGCCCACCGGGATCGGCTCGCTCGCACGCTTCGAGGAGCCATCGGAATCCGGCGTTGCCGAGCCGTTCGGCCAGCTCCAGCATGGTCAGGCCACGCTCGGCGCCGAGCGTCTGCTGCGCCACCTGCCAACCGGCGTGTTCCGCGCCGACCAGCCCGTCCGCCGGGATCCGCACCTCGTCCAGGAAGATCTCGCAGAAGTGCGATTCCCCGGTGGCCTGCCGGATCGGGCGCACCTGGATGCCGGGGCTGCGCATGTCCAGCAGGAAGTAGGAGATGCCGCGCCGCTTCGGGGCGACCGGGTCGGTACGGGCCAGCAGCAGGCACCAGTCCGCGTATTGCGCACCACTGGCCCACACTTTCTGCCCGGTCACGACATAGCCGTCACCGTCTCGGCGGGCGCTGGTCCGCAATGCCGCCAGATCGGATCCGGCGCCGGGTTCGGAGAAGCCTTGTACCCAGATCTCGCCGTCCAGGATCGCGGGGAGATGCCGCCGCCGCTGCTCGTCGGTCCCCGCCGCCAGCAACGTCGCGGCCGCGTGGTGAACGGCCACGAAGGCCAGCACCAGTCGCGGCGCGTCGTGGGCGGCGAGTTCCTGATACAGCACGATCTGTTCCGGGAGGGACATGCCGCCGCCGTATTCGCGCGGCCAATGCGGCACCGCGTATCCCGCACGGCGGAGCTGCTGGAACCACTCGTGCTGGAAACGGACGAATTCCGGGTCCGTGGCGCCGGTCTGCGACCGCCGCCAATCGGCAGGCACGTGCGCGCGGCACCAATCCCGGACCTCGCCGCGGAACCCGTCGAGGTCGTGACCGGTCACCGCGCCCGCTGTCGCAACGCCAGCAGCCGGTCCCGGTGTTCCGGTGACCGCATGGTGACCACCTCGGCGGCGAAACCGGCTTGCATCGGACCACCGAGCGCCTGGGACAGGTACATGTTCACCACCCGTTTCGTGCTGCGCAGCGCCTCCGGTGGCAGGGCGGCCAACCGGACGGCCAGTTTCCTGGCCTCGTCGAGCAATTCGTCCGCGGCGACGACCCGCGACGCCAGTCCGACCTCGACGGCGGTGGCGGCATCGATCCGGTCGCCGGTGTACAGATATTCCCGCGTCCGCAGGATCGGGGTGAGCAGCGGCCAGAACGCGGCGCCGCCGTCCCCGGCGACCAGCCCGACCGCCACGTGCGGGTCGGCCAGGTAGGCGCGATCCGACATCAGCACGACGTCGCACAGCACCGCCAGGCCGGCGCCGAGCCCGATCGCCGCGCCGTTCACCGCCGCGATCACCGGCAGCGGGAAGCGCAGCATCTCCTCGATGATCTGGGCGCCTTCGCGAATGCTCTCGTCCCGCGCGACCGGGTCGTCCAAGAAGGAGCTGATCCAGTCCAGGTCGCCACCCGCGCTGAAGGCTCGGCCGGAACCGGTGAGGATCACGACTGCGGCCTCCCGGTCCGCGGCAAGCTGCCGCCACACCTCGGCCAGCGCTCGGTGCAACTCGGCGTTCACCGCGTTGAGCTCGTCGGGGCGGTCGATGACGACGATACGGACGGGCCCTTCGGAGGCCACGGTCAGCACATCGGGCAGGTCGTAGCGCATGGCGTCACCCTTCCCCCGGATCGGAGAACAAACCGGTCAAGCCGCGGCGGCCTGCCAGCCGGGCCAGCAGATCCTCGGTGGCGACCGAGCCGAGCGGAAGTCGGCGCAACGGCAGGCTGTAACGCGACAGCCAGGACAGCGGCGACTCGTCGCAGAAGCCGAGGGCGCCGTGCAATTGGTGGGCGACGCGGAACACGGCCTCGGCCGCCTCGATGGTCGCGGAACGCAGAGCCAACGCGTCGATCAGCGCATCGCCGCGCTCGGCTTGGATGCTCCACAACGCGTAGCGGGCGAGCATGTCCACGCCGCGCCGTTCCACCTCGGCGTCGGTCAACTGGAACTGCACCGACTGGAACTCGGCCAGCGGTTTGCCGAACTGCTCCCGGACCAGCACGTGGGCCCGGGTGAGTTCGACGGCGCGATCGAGCATGCCGAGCAGGGTCCAGCACGGCAGCACCAGCGCCAACGCCAGGTCGGCGCCGCCGCCGGTGTCCACCGGCGACACCTCCAGCTCCGCGACGAACGCCGACTCACGCGCGGACACACGGGATGGTCGCACCACCGCCGCGCCCCGGGAACCGTCCACGGTGACCGCCGCCCAGCGCAGGTCGAGATGCGCGACCGCCGCGGCGGGCTCCTCATCCGACACCACCACCAACCCGTCGACGTCCAAGTCGACGGGGCGGGCCAGCCGCTCCGCGACCGGATAGGGCGTGGCCCAGTAGCCGGCGCTGCGGCACAGCGCCGCGGCCGCTTCCAGTTCGACCGGATCGTGCCGCGGCTCCAGCTCCCACGCGCCGAGTTCGCCGAGCACCGGCGCGACGAGCGCGCGGCGCTCGGGCTCGCGCTCGGCCCACCGCACCAGCTCGTCGCCGCCTGCCGCGCGCAACGCGCGCACGGCCTGCTTGCCGTATTCCGTTGCCTCGGCACACAGTTCGACGGTCATCGCCCGACCGCCCGCCGGGAACGACGCGGCGGTCATGCCGCCTCCCCCGCCCGGCGCGGCCCACTCAGCAACGAGCGCGCCAGCAAAATCTTCTGCATCTCGATACTGCCGGAGGCGACCGTGGCGGCATTCGCGTATCGCCAATGGTCATCCACCGCGCGCCGGAACCGGTGCCCGCGCTCGTCTTCCGCGCCCGCGAACGCGGCGAATTCGGCCAGAACACTCGCGCTTTCCTGATCGAGCCGGGTCACCGCGATGCGGTAGGCCGCGGCGTCACCCGGTGCGACCCGCCCGGCGCTCTGCATCGCGACCACCTGATACGCCAGCAGCCGCGCCCGCCGCGCCCGGGTGAGCATGCGGGCCCAGCGACCGCGCAATTCGGCCGGAACCGTCTCCCACCTCGGGCCGAGAACATCGGGCGCGGCCTGCAACAGCCGCTCACAGCGCGCGTAGCGGGCGATGCCGACGCGTTCGAACGCGAGCACCTCCCGCACCACCGACCAGCCCTCGTCGACCCGACCGAGCACGTCGGCTTCCGTCACGCGCACCCCGTCGAAGAAGACCTCGTTGAGGTGGTGCGGGCCGAGCATGGACCGGATCGGCCGGACCTCGATCCCCGGATCGGACATCGGCACCAGGAAGACGGTGAGCCCTTGCTGTTTCCGCGCCCTGGTCGCGGTGCGCGCGAGCAGGAAACACCACTGCGCCATGGTGGCGTAGGAGGTCCAGATCTTCTGACCGGAGATACGCCAGCCGTCGCCGTCGCCGTCGCGGCGAGCGGTGGTCCGCAAGGAAGCCAGGTCGGACCCGGCGTCCGGCTCGCTGAAGCCCTGGCACCAGATCGTCTCACCGCGCGCGATCGGCGGCAGGTGCCTGTGCTGCTGTTCCGCCGTGCCGTGCCGCATGATCGTCGGGCCCACCCAGTTGACGCCCATGTACTGCGCCCCGCGAGGTTCGTGGTGCGCCCACATCTCCTCGCGGACCACGGTCTGCTCCCACACCGAGGCGCCGCGGCCACCGAACTCCGCGGGCCAGGCCGCGCACAGCAGGCCCCGCTCGGCCAGCACCCGGCAGAAACGCTGAGCGACAGCCAGATCGGCCGGGTCGTCGGTGAACGCGCCGAGGTAGTCGGCGGGGACCTCTTCGGCAATCAGCCGCCGTAGTTCACCCCGGAGGCGGGTGGCGGCCTCACCCACAGTGAAGTCCATGTGGCGCACAGTACTTCAATCCTCATAAGGATAGCAATATTTGTATGGTCATCTCGCGGTGGCTACACTGCCGCCATGACGGAAAGGCGTGCGCGGTGAGGACCAACCAGAGGTGGACCGCATGACGGCCGCCAGACGCGGCCGGGTCCCGCAGCGTCGTATCGCGGAGACCGTCGCCGCGGAGCTGCGCACCCGGATCCTGGCCGGCGACGAGAACTATCGGCTTCCCACCCAGGATCAGCTGGTCCAGGACTTCGGGGTGAGCTACCCCTCGATCCGCGAGGCGCTGCGCATCCTGGAGACCGAGGGCCTCGTCACCGTCCGCCGGGGCAATGTGGGCGGCGCCGAAGTGCACCGGCCCGACGAGACGTCGGCGGCGTATCACCTGGGCCTGGCCCTGCAAGGTGCGCGCGTCACCCTCGGCGACCTCGCCGCGGGCCTGCGCACGCTGGAACCGCAGTGCGCGGCCGCCTGCGCCGAGCGGCCCGACCGCGCCGAGACCGTCGTCCCCGCGCTCACGGAGAACGTCGAGAAGTCGGCCGAACTCATCGATGACGGCGTCGCCTTCACGCACACCGCTCGCGAATTCCACGACCTCATCGTCTCGTTCACCCCGAACCTGACCATTCGCTACGTCGTGAGCACGCTGGTCACCCTGTGGTCGGCACAGGAGGAGGCGTGGGCGGAGGCGCTGACCCGGCGCGGGGAATACCCGTCCGAGGCCGAGTCGACCGAAGCCCTGCGCACCCATCGCCGCATCACCCGCGAGATCGCGGAGGGACGTGCCGCCGAAGCCGAACGCCTGTACCGCACCCATCTCGCCGCCACCCAGACACTCGTGTTGCAGCGATTCGACGACGGAGTGGTCAACGCTTCGTCCGCCGGTGCGCGGCTGGCGATCCAGTCGGGTCTGCGCTCGCAGATCTGAGTTCGTCGAGCCGCCGTCTCACACGTCGCCCGCTCCGTCCGGGCAAAAGCAAGTCGGTTGCGCATCCCCCTGCCCGCTGTACGATAATGGCATTTTCACAGCGTGAAATCGATTTGCGCGAATTCGGCTATGGCCAGGTAGCGCACCGTCCGGTCGGCCACAGAGCGTCCATCCGGCAGCCGAACCCACAGCCGGCGCTGTCCGCCGAAATTCGTGGCGCACAGTGCGAACCCTGACGCGGAACTCTGCGGTCGTAGCGAGGCGCCCGGCGGCGACGCTCCGATGACGCTCGACAACCCGCGTGCGAATCTACTCGGAGGCGGCTAATCGATCAAGTATTGCTATCCTTACGAGGATTGAAGTAGCGTGGCCCACGACACACGGCCCGCCCACGTGGGTGCCGGATTCCCGTCGCCCTGACCTCCGGGCCGGGCTGTGTCAGTGGATATCGACTTTCTCATCGCATGGGAGGCCCCGCCTTGACTCGAGGGGCGCGCTACAGCACCACCACACCGATAACCGTCGCCGAGGGGTGGAGCGTTCGACGACTCACCCCGCCGAGCCGACTGTTCGGTGCGAACGGCCTGCGGACGGGTGCCGACGGCCGGATCTACGTCGCCCAGGTGGCGGGCAGCCAGATCAGCGCACTCGACGTCGCCACCGGCGACCTCGAGACCATCAGCGCCAAGGGCAGCGACATCATCGCCCCCGACGACCTGGCCTTCGATCCCGAGGGCAATCTCATCGCCACGGAGTACATGGACGCGCGGGTCAGTATGCGCGGCACCGACGGCCGCACCCGCGTGATCCGCGACGATCTGCCGGGCGCCAACGGCATCACGGTGCACAACGGCCGGTTGTTCGTCAACGAATGCCGGGTCGGCGGTCGCCTCATGGAGCTGCCGCTGGACGGCGGCGCACCGCGCATTCTGCAAGACAACCTGCCGATGCCCAATGCCATGGAGGTCGGCCCCGATGGTCTCCTCTACTACCCGGTCATGGGAACCAACGACATCTGGCGGATCGATCCCGACGGAGGTGCGCCCGAACGAGTCGCCGGTGACCTCGGCGTGCCCGACTCGGTCAAGTTCGACTCCGCGGGTTTCATCGTCTCCACCCAGGTGCAGACCGGCGAGGTGCTGCGAATCAACCCACGCACCGGGGACCGTCAGGTGCTGGCGAGCCTGGATCCCGGATTGGACAACTGCACCTTCGTCGGCGACCGCCTGTTCGTCTCGAACTTCTCCGGCGAGATCACCGAGATTCTCACCGGCGGCCGGACCCGGCCGGTCCTGGAAGGCGGCCTGCTGTGGCCGCTGGACCTGACCGTCGGCCACGACGGCGATCTCTACGTCGCCGACGGCACCTTCTTCTACGTGTTGCGTGACGGCAGATTGCACACGGTCGCCTCCCTTTTCAGCGCGGGCAACCCCGGCTATGTACGCGGCGTCAGCGCCGTCGGATCGGGCGAGTTCCTGTGCGCCACCTCCACCGGGCAGATCGCGTACTACCGCCCGGGCGCGGACGAGGAGCCCGAGATCGTCGCCGACGGGTTCGATCAGCTCTACGGGGTCGCGGCAACCCCGAACGGGATGATCGTGGCCGCGGAACTCGGCGCGGGCCGGGTGCTGTCGATCCGGTCCGGCCAGGTCGAGGTGCTGGCCTCCGGGCTGAACGCCCCGATGGGTGTCGCGTTCGGCCCGGACGGCACGCCCCTGGTCTCCGAATCCGGAGCCGGGCGGATCGTCTCGATCAGCGGCGCCGGAGTCGACACCGTGGTGGACGGACTGGAGACGCCGCAGGGAATTCTGGTGCGCGGCAGACAATTACTGGTCCTCGACGCCGGTTCGCAAGCCTTGGTCTGCGTCGATCTCGAGACCAAAGCGCGACAGACGCTCGCCGCGAACCTTCCGGTCGGCGCGCCGCCCGGCGTCGTCGCCAAACCCTTGCGCGGCACTCCCCCGTTCTCCGGACCCATGGGCCCGTTCGCGGGGCTCGCCGCCGGACCGGACGGCACGATCTATCTCTCCGCCGACGCCGAGGGCAGTGTGCTGGCACTGCGCGGGAAGGCATGACCCGGCCATGACCGATGACGGCCTCACACACGACTTCTTCGGACTGACCGGGCGCGTCGTCATCGTCGCGGGCGCGGGCGGCGGCGGCATCGGCACCGCCGTCACGCGCCTGATCGCCAGAGCAGGCGCCACCGTGATCGGGGTGAGCCGCTCGCAGGAGAACCTCGCCGAGCATGTCGAACCCCTTGCCGCGGAGGGGCTTTCCGTGCTGTCCGTCGCGGCCGACGTCGGCACCGATGAGGGTGTCGCGACCGTGCTCGAGCACGCCCGCTCGGCGCCTGGCGAGTTGCACGGACTGGTCAATGTGGCGGGGGGCGCCGCGGTGCGCACCTGGATGCCCGCCACCCGGGTCACCCGGCAAGACTGGCGGGCGTTGTTCGCCCAGAACCTGGAGACGATGTTCTTCATGAGCCAGGCGGTGGCCGCGGAGCTCAAATCTCAAGGCAGGCCCGGTTCGCTGGTATCGCTCTCCTCGATCAGCGGCATGAACACCGCACCGTTCCATATCGCCTACGGCACCGCGAAGGCGGCGCTGGTCGCGGCAACCCGGACCTTGGCGGTGGAGCTGGCCCGGGACGGCATCCGGGTGAACGCCATCGCGCCGGGCGTCACCGAGACACCGGCCTCCGGCACCTACGTCGACGACGATCCCCGGCGCGACCGCCGGGCCATCGCCATGGGCAGACGCGGGCGACCGGAGGAGCAGGCGGGACCGATCCTGTTCCTGCTGTCGGATCTGTCGACCTACGTCACAGGCCAGACCCTGCTGGTGGACGGCGGCCTGAACCTCAGGTGGACCCATCTCGGGGACGACCACACCTCGCTGTTCCTCAAGGACGAAAACTTCCGCGCATCCATCACCCGCTGACGCACCCGAGTTCTCACCAGGAGCATGTCATGAGCGAAACGACAAACGGGGCAACGACTTCCGCGACTGCCGAACCGTTGTCGACGCCGATGACGATCGGCGTCGAGGCGTACATCTCGGAGGAATACGCACGCGCCGAGGGCGACAAGCTCTGGGCCAAGGTGTGGCAGCAGGTCGAACGGGTCGAGGAGATTCCCCGTGTCGGTGACTTCCTCACCTACGAGATCCTCGACGATTCGATCATCGTCGTGCGCACCGCACCGGACACCATCCAGGCCTACCACAACGTGTGCGCGCACCGCGGCCGCAAACTGATCGACACCCCGGATGGCGCGCACGACGCCCGCGGCAGTCGCAAACAGTTCGTGTGTGGTTTCCACGGGTGGCGTTACGACCTGGAGGGCCGCAATACCTTCGCGGCGGAGCGCGAGGATTGGTCCTGCGGTCTCACCGAGCGCAACGACGGGCTGAACCGGGTGCGGGTCGACACCTGGGGCGGTTGGATCTGGATCAACATGGACCCCGACGCGGAACCGCTGCGGGAGTACCTGGAGCCCGCGGCCGGTCTGCTCGAACACTTCGAACTGGAGAACATGCGCTACCGCTGGCGGCGGTGGCTGACCTTCGACTGCAACTGGAAGGTCGCCTTCGAGGCGTTCATGGAGACCTACCACGTGCCCTACACCCACCCGGAGTTCATGAACTTCGGCACTTTCCTCGGATGGTCGCGGGCGCAGGGCAAGCACAGCAATATCGGCTACGACGCTCCCAAGGGCATGGAGGAGAACCAGGCCAAAGTGCGCGTCGGCAGCGGTCCGGACGCGCGCGTCTCCACCGCCACGCTACAGAACTTCACCTGGGAGAACGCCAATACCAATACCACCCGCACGCTGGTCGACGTCGCCAATCGGCTGGTCGACGAACTGCCCGAGGGCACCCCGGCCGGCGAAGTGCTGCGCTACTGGCTCGACACCGCGCGGTCGGAGGACGAGGCACGCGGCGTGGTCTGGCCGAAGGTCGACCCCGACATCGTCGCCAGGGCGGGCACCGCGTGGCAGATCTTCCCCAACTTCCAGATCGGCCACGCACTGAACAACATGCTGTGTTACCGGTTCCGGCCCTACGGCTACGACCCGGACAAGTGCATCTTCGAGGCCGCGGTGTTCGAACTCTTCCCGCCCGGCCAGGAGCCGCGGACCGAGTGGGAGTACACCCCAGTCGGCGACCCCGGCTGGCGGACCGTCCTACCGCAGGACTTCGCCAATATGGCCGCGGTCCAGCAGGGCATGAAAAGCCGCGGCTTCTCCGGCCCGAAACCCAACCCCTATCGCGAACGCAGCGTGGTGAATCTGCACCGCAACCTCGCCGAGTACATGGGTACCGGCGAGCCGCGCGATCTGACCTGACGAGCGGGACCCGCCGGTCCGCCACCGATGACCGAGTTAGAGATCCAGGAATCCGAATGCAAGAGTGCAAGCCCACGGTTACGCCCGATGTCGATCGGGATGCCCTCCGCGCGAAATATCTCGCCGAGCGCGACAAGCGCGTGCGGCCCGAGGGACAGAAGCAATATCTGCTGACCGAGGGCGAATTCGCGGATTACTACGAAGAGGATCCTTACACGCCGGTCGAGCCGCGAGACGAGATCACCGACGAGATCGAGGTGGCGATTCTCGGTGGCGGTTTCGCGGGTCTCATCGCCGCGCACCGGTTGCGGCTGGCCGGTGTGGACGATTTCCGGATCATCGAATTGGGCGGTGACTTCGGCGGGGTCTGGTACTGGAATCGCTACCCCGGCATCCAGGTCGACTCGGACAGCTACTGCTATCTGCCATTGCTCGAGGAGACCGGCTACATGCCGAAGGAGAAGTTCTCCTTCGGCGACGAGTGCTACGAACACGCCCAGCGCATCGGAAAGCACTTCGGCCTGTACGAGAAGGCGATCTTCCACACGCTGATCCGATCGCTGGAATGGGACGAGCAGATCGGACGGTGGCGGATCGCGACCAACCGGGGCGACGACATCCGCGCCCGGTTCATCGTGATGTGCCAGGGTCCGTACAACCGGCCGAAACTTCCCGGCATCCCCGGCATCACGCAGTTCCAGGGCCACACGTTCCACACCGCGCGCTGGGACTACACGTACACCGGCGGCACGCTGAAGGGCGGCCTGGACAAGCTCGGCGACAAGAAGGTGGCCATCATCGGCACCGGCGCCAGTGGTATCGGGACGATCCCACATCTGGCCGAAGGCGCCGGACACCTGTACGTGTTCCAGCGGACGCCGTCCTACATCTTCGAGCGCGGCAACACCGCGACCGACCCCGAATGGGTGAACTCGCTGCGGCCGGGCTGGCGGGAGGAGCGGCAGCGGAATTTCCACAACGCCGCTTACGCGTTCTACTCCCCGGGCGAGCCGGACCTGATCTGCGACGGCTGGACCGAGGTCGCCCGCAACGTGGCCGCCCACCTGGACGCTACCGGCGGCTGGGCCGAACTGGCGACGAATCCGCTGAAGGTCATGGAACTCAAGGAGGCCGAGGACTACCGCGCGATGGAGCGTGTGCGCCGCCGCGTCGACGAGATCGTGACGGACGAGGCGACGGCCGAGGCGCTCAAGCCGTACTACCGGCACCTGTGCAAACGACCGGGCTTCAGCGACAACTACCTGCCGGCGTTCAACCGCCCGAACGTCACGCTCATCGACGTCTCGGACACCAAAGGGGTGGAGCGCATCACGGCGAAGGGCATCGTCGCGCACGGTGTCGAATACGAGGTCGACTGCATCGTCTTCGCCAGCGGCTTCGAGATCAGCAGCGACATCGACCGCAGGCTCGCCATCCAGCCGTTCGCCGGGCGAGGCGGCCGGTCGCTCTACGAGCACTGGAACGCGGGATTCCGCACCCTGCACGGGATCATGTCGCACGGGTTCCCGAACCACTTCGCGACCGGGTTCGTCCAGGGCGGGGTGACCGCGTCCACCACGCGGATGTTCGAGCAGCAGGCCGATCACATCGCCTACATCATCACCGAAGCCCTGGCCCGGGGGGCCACCACGGTGGAGCCCAGCGCGGAGGCCGAGGAGGCGTGGATCGCGACCATCCGGGCGAATTCGTTCGACAACAGCAACTTCGTCCGGGAATGCACCCCGGGCTACTACAACAGCGAGGGCGAGCCGAACGGGCGGTCGTTCCTCGGTGATCCCTTCTGGGGTGGCTTCTACGTGCTCGAGGACCTGCTGCGGGACTGGCGCGACACCGGCCGGCTGGAGGGTCTCGTCCTCGGCGCATGACGAGTCCCCAGCCATCACGACGCACCTGCGAGAGGACCGACCACCTTGCCAGAACTCAGATTCGACGGTCGCGTGGCCGTGATCACCGGCGCCGGAAGGGGGTTGGGCCGCGCTTATGCCCTGCTGCTCGCCTCCAAGGGAGCCGAGGTGGTGGTCAACGACCTCGGCAGCAGCGTGCGCGGCGACAGCGTCGAGGCGAACCCGGCCGCGGAGGTGGTCGCCGAGATCGAAGCGGCGGGCGGCACCGCCGTCGTCTGCACCGAGTCGGTGGCCACGGCCGAGGGCGGGCGCGCGATCATCGACACGGCGCTCGACCGGTACGGCCGCCTGGACATCCTCGTGCACAACGCGGGCAATGTCCGTTACGGTTCGCTGCGGCAACTGAGCTACGAGGATTTCGACGCGGTGCTCGACGTGCACCTGCGCGGCGCGTTCCACGTCGTCCGGCCCGCATTCCCGGTCATGGCCGACGCGGGGTACGGCCGCGTGGTGCTCACCTCGTCCATCGGCGGGCTGTACGGCAACAAGGGCGTGGCCAACTACGCCGTGTCGAAGGCGGGCATGATCGGCCTGTCGAATGTGATCGCCCTGGAGGGAGCCGAATTCGGCATTCTCGGCAACGTCATCGTGCCCGCCGCGGTGACGCGACTGGCCGACGGACTCGACACCTCGTCCTATCCGCCCATGGGGCCGGAACTGACGGCGCCGGCCGTCGGCTGGCTCGCCCATGAGTCCTGCTCGATCACCGGCGAGATGCTGGTGTCGGTCGCCGGACGGGTGGCCAGGGCCTACATCGCCGAGACCCCCGGGGTCTACCGCCCCTCGTGGACGGTCGAAGAGATCGGCGAGCAGATCGACGCGATCCGCGATACGACCGGCTCCTGGATTCTGCCTGCCGTTCCCTCGGGGCACAGCGATCACATCAGGAAGAGTTTCGAGTCAGCCACGGAAGCAGGACAGCATGCCCGTTAAGGTCTACGAACGTATTCTTCAGCTCTTCGAAGCCGAGGGCATCAATACGATATTCGGTATTCCCGACCCCAATTTCGTGCACATGTTCCACCTCGCCGAGGAACGCGGCTGGAATGTCGTCGCGCCGCATCACGAGGAATCGGCCGGTTTCATGGCCGAGGCGGTGTCGCGGATGACCGGTAAGGCCGCGGTGTGCATCGGCACCCTCGGGCCGGGCGTCGCCAATCTGGCGGGCGCGATGATGTGCGCGAAGGTCGAGAATTCGCCGGTGATCTTCCTCGGCGGGCAGCGCGCCCGGATCACCGAGCAGCGGGTGCGGCGCGGGCGTATCCAATTCGTCAAGCAGGCCGAACTCTTCGCACCGTCGGTGAAGTACCACGCCAGCATCGAATACGCCGACCAGACCGACGAGATCATTCGCGAGGGCTTGCGCCGGGCACTCACCGGAACACCCGGGCCGGTCTACATCGAGTGGCCCAAGCACATCATCCAAGAGGAACTCGACGTTCCGGAACCATTGCCGCCCAGCCGGTATCGGCTCGTCGGCCAGACCGCGGGCCAGGACCGGATCGAGGAGGCGGCGCGGCTGATCCGCGCGGCGCGACAGCCGGTCCTGCTCGTCGGGCACGGCGTGCACACCACGCGCGCCGGGAACTCGGTTCGCGCGCTCGCCGAGCTGATGGCCTGCCCGGTTATCCAGACCTCCGGCGGTACTTCGTATATCGAGGGACTCGAGGACCGCACCTTCGCTTACGGCTTCTCGCCGTCGTCCATCGATGCGGTGGTGCGATCGGATCTGTGCCTGGCCGTCGGCACCGAACTCGGTGAGCCCGTCCACTACGGGGTGGGCCGGCACTGGGCGGCCAACGAGGCGAACCGGAAATGGATTCTGGTGGAACAGAATCCCGAGGCCATCGGGGTCAATCGCCCCATCGATGTGCCGCTCGTCGGTGACCTGCGCGCGATCGTTCCGCAGCTGGTCGAGGCGCTGAAGGACACGCCTCGCACGCCGTCGCCCGAGCTCGCGGGCTGGATCGAGCAGGACGCCGCCCGGCTCGCCGAACTGTCCGAAACCGCGCCGTCGGGGCGGTCCCCGGTACACCCCGCGCGACTCGTCGTCGAGGCGACCGCAGTGTTCCCCTCCGACGGCATCATGGTCCGCGACGGTGGCGCCACCACGATTTTCGGCTGGACCTATTCGCAGGCCAAGCCGCACGACGTGATCTGGAACCAGAACTTCGGGCACCTCGGTACCGGACTGCCCTACGCCATCGGAGCCTCGGTGGCCGAGGGCAGGAAGCGGCCGGTCATGCTGGTCACCGGCGACTCGTCGTTCCTGTTCCACATCGGCGAACTGGAGACCGCGGCGCGGCTGAACCTTCCGCTGGTCTGCGTGGTGGCCGTGGACTACGCGTGGGGCCTCGAAGTCGGGGTCTACAAGGGGCTCTTCGGGCCCGGCTCGCTGGAGACCGGTACGCACTGGAGCACCGACACGCGCCTGGACAAGGTCGCCGAGGGCTTCGGCTGCTACGGCGAATTCGTCGACCACGACCAGGACATCGCCCCCGCCATCAAACGGGCGTACGCCAGCGGCAAACCGGGCGTCATCCACGTGGCCGTCGATCCGAAGGCGAACTCCGAGGAGATGCCGAGTTACGACGAGTTCCGCACCTGGTACGCGGAAGGGACACAGTAGTCATGCGCGAGTATTCCCAGTTCTACATCGACGGCGCCTGGGTCGCCCCGGCCGAGGCCCGGTCCTTCGAAGTCGTGAACCCGGCGACCGAAGCGGTGTGCGGCACGGTCGCCAACGGGTCGGCCGCGGACGTGGACCGTGCGGTCTCGGCCGCCCGCGAGGCGTTTGCCGCCTGGTCGGCGTCCTCGGTGCCGGAACGGATCGCGTTGCTGCGCGCCATCGGCGCGGAGTACGGCGAACGCGCGGGCGACCTCGCCGCTGCGCTGACCGAGGAGATGGGCGCACCGAGCGCGCTGGCCTGCGGATTCCAGGTGGATCTCGGGGCCGGGCACCTGGCGACCGCCATCGAAGTCCTGGAGAATTTCGCCTTCGAGCAGCGGCGCGGCGCCACCCTGGTCGTCAAGGAGCCCATCGGCGTGTGCGGCCTCATCACGCCCTGGAACTGGCCGATGAGCCTGATCGCCGTGAAGGTGTTCCCCGCCCTCGCCACTGGCTGCACGACGGTGCTCAAGCCGTCGGAACGCTCGCCGTTCACCGGGCAGATCTTCGCCGAGATCCTCGATGCCGCAGGCGTTCCGGCCGGCGTCTTCAATCTGGTCCAGGGCGATGGTCCCAGCGTCGGGGTGCCGCTGTCGGCACATCCGGACGTGGATCTGATCTCCTTCACCGGCTCCACCCGCGCGGGCATCGAGATCGCGCGCAATGCCGCGCCCAGCGTCAAGCGGGTCACCCAGGAGCTGGGCGGCAAAAGCGCGAACATCGTGCTCGACGACGCGGACTTCACCGATAATGTCGCCGCCGCGATCGGCCCGATGATGATGAACTCCGGCCAGACCTGCAGCGCGCTGTCGCGCATGCTGGTTCCCCGTGCCCGCATGGACGAGGCCATCGACACCGCGCGCCGAGCCGCTGCCCAGCTCAGCGTGGGCGACCCCACCGGGGATGCGGCACTGGGCCCCGTCGTCTCCGGTTCGCAGTTCGACAAGATCCAGGCGTTCATCCAGAAGGGCATCGACGAGGGAGCCACGCTGGTGGTGGGCGGCACCGGCCGCCCCGACGGACTCACCAAGGGCTACTACGTGCGGCCCACCGTGTTCGCGAACGTCACCAACGACATGACCATAGCCCGCGAGGAGATCTTCGGCCCGGTGCTGGCCATCCTCGGCTACGACAGTGTCGACCACGCGGTCGAGATCGCCAACGACACCGAGTACGGACTCGCGGGCAATGTCGCGGGCTCCGATCTGAACCAGGCCCGCTCCGTAGCCCGCCGCATCCGGTCGGGCTGGATCACCATCAACGACGCCTTCGACTTCCACGCCCCCTTCGGCGGCTACCGCAAGAGCGGAAACGGCCGCGAATGGGGCGAATTCGGATTCAACGACTACCTGGAGATCAAGGGCATCCTCGGGTACGCACCGGAAGAAGCCGGGTCGTAGCGGAGCGCGCACGGGAGGGGACGGGTGGCCGGGATGGCGGGGACGCATGTGGCCGTGCTGGGCGCCGTCGTGCTGGTGCTGAAGCCGGCTCGGCAGTCTGTCAGGGGTTCGGCCAGACATCCTTCAGTCGCAGCGCCGCCTCGGCGGACTGGCGCACACCGGCCGCATGGGCGGGGGCCAGCACCGCCGGGTCGAACACGTCGAGTCCGAATGCGGCGATGGCGGCGTCGTCGGGCACTATGGATACCTCTGTGGCCGAACCCAATTCGCGATCGCTGGCGATGCGCGGGAACATGTGCGCCAAGGGCTCGGCGATCACCACGACGTCCGCGCCCGCGGCCAGGTCCGCGTTCACCGGTGAGCGCAACCCGCCGTCGATGTAGTGGCGGCCGTCGATCGGAATCGGCGGGAAGACACCCGGCACCGCGGTGCTCGACGCCAGCGCGGCGGGCAACGACGCCGCGCCGTCCCTGGTCCACGCGCGCAACTCGCCGGTGGTGATGTCGATCGCGGTGATGACGAGGTCACGCGCGGGCCACTGCGCCACACCGGCCAGCCCGCCCATGCGCGCGACGTGCTCGTCCGGATCACCCACCCGCGCGGCCAGCGCCAGCTCACCCGCCCGGCGGCGCGCCTGGGCGGGATCCTGTCCGGGGGCGCGCAGGACGGCGAATATCTCCGCCATCCGCGCCGGATCCGCCTGCACCGGCGCCGACGTCGACGTCGATGGCGGACGCAGCAAACGCGCCGGATCACCGCCGTCGGCCAGGACCGCGCCGACCACCGCCCCCGCCGAGGTGCCGACGAACCGGTCCGCCAGCGCCAAGTCGATCCCGCTGTCCCGCAGCCCGGTAGCCAATCCCGCCAACCACGCCAAACCGACCGAACCACCTCCACCGAGCACGAGCGCGACCGAGAATCCGTTGGGTGACACCGTTTCCGACATACCGCCAGCCTATCCGTCCCGGTCGCGACAACCGCCTACGCTCGATAGGCCGCACTTCGCTACCAGCGGTGATAGGGCCTCCACGTGGGCGTCGGTGACGACCCCGACGAGACCGGGACCCTGATTCACGTATCCGGCGCCTGACCCGTTGTCCGGCGGCGACATACCCGTACGCACCCTGGCGCCTGGGTCACCCCGACGACGACGCGGCCCCTTGTGCCACAGCCGGGAAGCCCGGATCATCGACACCACCGATCTGCGACCACGTCGAGTCGGGACCCGCATCGCTATCAGCGCGGGCCTGCCCGTCGGCTGAGAACGCTCGCCGGCGCCGGACGATCTATGCCCAGATGCGCGACAGCGCCGAGCGGGAGTATGTCCGCTGGGGCGCGACCGTGATCAGGTCGCACACCTCGACGAGTTCGGCCGGTACCGCGTTGCCGAAGTGCTGCAGCCCCGGTGCGATGACCGCGTCGACACCGAAGCCGCGTGCGGCTTCGACCAGGCGATCGACCGGTGCGTCGGTACCGGCGCCGAAGGTCACGGTCTTGCACAGCTCGTAGCCCAGCCGCTTCGCCAAACTCCGCATCTGCGCTTCGTCCCAATCCTGGGACACACCCGAGACGTCCTTGCGGAGATATCCCAGCGCGGGTGGTTTGGCCCTCATCGGTACTCCCTCGGCGCGGTCGTTGCTGAAGTGGTCGAAGCGCCTGCACTCCCACAGCTCGAGCGGCGTCGGCGCATCGAGGAACGGGCTGAGCAAGGTATTGACATCATATGTTGTCTACAGCAGCTGATGTCAACATGTGCGGCGTGCGACAAGTGCAACTGTTTTTCCGGGCCGGACACGGCCTCCCGCAGAGCGTATCGCCGCCCCTCCGGCATTGCCGGGCTCGTGGACGGACACCGAGATCCATTGGCCCGGTGGCGATCTCCCAGCGGCAAGACACCGGCCCTCGACTAGAGCGTGTTCCAGTCGAGGGCCGGTGTCGAGCGCTCCTGCGCCAACTTCCCGCTACCGGAGGCCTCCCGCTCCACCGCCTTCTGCCATCCCGGCGCGGGCGGCTCGATCGGGCTGGGTCGGGCCCGCTCTATTCCAGAATCCCGGACTGCCTGCCCGCTCCGGGCGCTTGGGTCGCGGGCCGCCGCGCCAAGATCACTCCCAGCGCGATCATGCCGGCGCCGAGCACGAAGTGCAGCCAGTTGTCCGCCGTGTCGAGCGGCACGAAGTTGGCGTCGCTGTCGGGGTTCACGACGAGTCCGTACAGCCACAGGATCAGATAGACGACACCGCCGCCGATGAGGTACGCGCGCGCCGATGCGGCGGTGCGTGCGGCCAGCACTCCGGCGACACCGAAAGCCAGATGGACCACGTTGTGCAGCACGGACACGCTGAACAAACCGAGCAACTGAGCCCGGGAGTGATGTCCCGCCCAGTCGAGTTCGCTGTATTCGGTGGTGATCCCCGGAATGAATCCGAGGATGCCGACCAGGAGGAATACCGCTCCTACGGCCATGGCGGCGACCTGAAGAGGAGACCGCCGATCTGTTGTCGCGCCTGGTGGGGAAGTAGCAGACATCGCCGAGCCGACCCTTTCCGCTGGTAGTGGGTACTTCGTCCCCGTGCTACCCCAGCGGGAAGCGGGCAAACAAGAGGCTGCACGCTTGTCGGCGCACGCGGTGGTCGACGGCCCGGCCCGCATACCAGGGTCACCGGTGGCGCGCCGTGATCCTTGTCTCCTGCGCCGACCACACCGGAGCCGTGCCGCAAGGAGGAACCGGCGTCCACGCTGGTGGGACGCGCCGGGCAGACGTCGATGGCGGCTTCGGTCGCGGCGCGCGGCGGCCACCGTCGACTCGCGTAGGCCACTCGCTCGGGCGATACTGTGCACGACTCGAAAACAACTGTCCGCCTTGGTAAGCCAACGCAGTCTGTCAGCCGGATGGGTGATGCCCGGGAGGCATGGCAGTGTTGGTGTGGTGCGTTGTGGCGATGATCGTCGCCGTCCTGTTGGGCACAGCGGCAACGGCGATGGTGTGGGATCCGCGCGGCCGTCGCCGCGCGGCCGTCGCCGCGCCGATTCCGGTGCGGGCGACCGCGGAGTCCGCGGTGCCGAGCGCAGGCGATTGGCCGCGCACGCGCTGAACGGCACACGGCGCTGATCCGGGACACCGGATCGGCGCCGTCCGCGAGTTCGGGCGATCAGGCGGCGAGGCGGTGTTCGCGCGGCCGGGTCGGAACAGCAGCAAGCGGCCGAGGCGGTGTCACGCCTCGGCCGCCGCCGCGGTCATTCGTCAGCTGACGGAGACGCTGCCACCCTTGGGCAGGTAACCGATCTTTTCCACCGGCAGCTCGCCGACCACGGAGCCGGTGCAGTCCCGGCCGGAGTACAGCGTGACGGCACGATCGGTGCTGTTGACGACGGTGATCTGGAACGTGGTGTAGAAGGTGCCGTCGGTGTTCAAGCAGCCCACCGGATCCGCGTGCAGCTCACCGTTGATCGACAGCGTTCCGACCGCGGCCTGCGCCGTCCCCGCCGACAGCATGGCCGCGGCCCCCGCCAGGGCCAGCGCACCGACAAACCCAGCAGTACGAATCATTCGTGCCTCCAGTTCTTTTCGATGTCGACCAACCCCGAAGCCGACGTCTCGTGAAAATGCGCCTGTGATTCTGTCACGAGTTCCAGCGGGACGGAACCGTGCTGGTCGAGGCACCGGAAGACATGGCATCGCCCGGCCGGGCACCGGTAGCGCTCGGCCGAGCGAATTCCGTGATCAGACGGTGGCGTGTTCCGCGCCGAGCGCCGCGGCGTCCTTGCGAACCCCGAACGCCACGATGATTTCCATGATGCCGAGGATGATCAGCCACACCCCCGCCAAGACGGCGAGCGTCACCACCGATCGCACCGGCCAGACGATCAGTACGACACCGGCGGCCGCGGTCACGACGCCGAAGAACACCTGCCACCAGCGCCCCGGCAGCCGGGGTTCGGAGATCGCGCCGACCAGCAGCGCGATCCCGCGAAACAGCCAGCCGATGCCGATCCACAATGCCAGCAGCAGGATCGAGGCCAATTCATCGCGGAAGCAGAAGACGCCGACCACGATGGACAGCAGACCGATGATGAACGACAGCACCCGCAGACCGGCGCCGACAGGCGCACCGAACGCCGCGATCAGCTGCAGGAAACCGGTGACCACGAGGTAGACGCCGAAAATGATGCCGGCCGCCCGCAGAGTGATGTCCGGCCAGGCCAGGATCAGGATGCCGAGGATCACCGCCAGAATGCCGGTGAGCAGAATCGTTTGCCACGCACGGCGGGCAAGAGACTGCAGGGGACCCTCTACCACGCTGTTTGTCGTCATGCATTGATGCTATAGCTCACCCCCTCGCGTTTACTGACCATTTGCCCAGTGGGCCGCAACATGCCGGATCGGCCGGTACCGCGGCGTTGCCCGAAGTTCACGTTTCGCCGCCCGTGCGGTCGGGTAGTCATCTCTGAGTGACTCTTCGTTGGCGCCCCCGGGGGTGAACGGGTGGGTCGGGGTTCGGTGAGACTCGGGTGGCTAGGAGAAGAGGGTGGCGGTTCTGCTCGTGTTGCAGGCGCGTGGGCTGGGTGACTTACTCACCGCGGTCCCGGCTCTCCGCGCACTGCGCCGGGCCAAACCGCACGATCGCATCGTTTTGGCGGCACCGCAGCGACTGAAGCCGATCGTCGATCTGATCGCCTCGGTCGACGCGCTGGCGCCCACCACCGATCCGGGCAACCTTCGCTGGGACGCACCGCCCCCCGAGTTGGCGGTCAACCTGCACGGCGCGGGCGCCGAAAGCATCGTCGCGCTGTCCAAGACCCGGCCCGGACGCATCCTCTCCTTTCGCAACGCCGCGTTCCCCGAGCTGTCCGGCCCGGAATGGGAACCCGACATGCACGAGGTGGACCGCTGGTGTCATCTGCTGGAGTACGGCGGCATCGGAGCGGATCGCCGCAATCTCGGACTGGTTCCACCGGTGTCGACGACCAGCCGCCGCGACTGCGTGGTCGTGCACGTCGGCGCGGGCGCACCGGCCCGCCGCTGGCCGCCTGATCGTTTCGCCGCGGTGGTCCGGCACCTTTTGATGCTCGGGCGCGAAGTGGTCATCACCGGCGACGAGTACGAACGCCAGCTCGCGCTGGCCATCGCCGCTCGGGCGGGGCTGCCCGTCGGCCGGGTGCTCGCCGGAGAGCAGAACCTCATCGATCTGGCCGCCACCGTCGCCGAGGCCGCCCTGGTGATCTGCGGGGACACCGGGGTCGTAGGCCTGGCCACGGCGTTCGGCACCCGCACCGTCCTGCTGTTCGGCCCCACCCCGCCCCGGCGGGCCGGTCCGCCCGCGCACCTGCTCGGCCGGCACGCGGTGCTGTGGACCGGCCACGTCGGCGACCCGGACGCCGACGCCCCGGACCCGGGTCTGCTGCAGATCGGGGTCACCGAAGTGATCAATGCCGTCGACAAGCAGCTGAGCAAGCGCAACTGGCCCGGCACGGGCTCCGACCGCCGTAAGGCGGCGTATCGACGCGTCGGCTGACCGCCGCCGCCCCCGACGCCATTCGGGGAGCCGATCGCGGCGCCCGGTTCCTCCCGCGGTCAGGCTTCCGCCGTCGCGGCCGTCCTGAGCGCCGCGGAATAGGAAGCGAGCGCACTCGGCCAGAACTGCTCCAGGTAGTCGCGGGCGTCGGCGAGGCCGCGCGGGTCCAGCGAATACAGCCGCCGGTTGCCTTCCGGCCGCATCATGACCAACCGCGCGTCACGCAGCACACGCAGATGCTGGGAGACCGCCGAACTTGTCACACCGACCTCGTACGCGAGTTCACCGACCGAGCGCGCGGCCTGCGGCAAGGCCTCGAAGATCGCACGGCGAGTCGGGTCCGCGAGCGCAGTCAAGGCCTGAACTCCATTAGTCGCCACTCACACAGTGTGGGCGTCCGGCGTTTCACTGGTCAACTCCTGGGAAAGGCGTCATATCCCCAGCTCGCGTGGCCAACGACCACATGTCGTTACCTCGCCGTGACCGTCGAGCTGGGCTTTTATCGCCGGTGATGGTTGCCACAAGATAGCGGACCGGTGCGGCAGCTACCGTACGTTCGACTCCATGCCCGTGACCTTTCCGTTACCAATTCGTCGCGGCGTGACCCGGTTACGCCGCGACCGCACCGTCACCCGAGTGGTCGCCGCCTCCGCGGTCGTCACCGCCTCCTTCGGCATCATCGCCGCAGCACAGCAGGACCCGGACACCGACGCGTCCGCCCGGCTCGTCGCCGGGAAGATCGCGTCGGGTGAGATCCGCCCGGCCGAGGGCACCGCGCAGTTCGCCCTCTTCACCCCGCCCGACAACCCCGCGCCGCAGGCAGCGCCGGTGCCCTGGGATCCGAATCGCGTCGCGCAGGAGTTCACCCGCCCGAAGACCGTCCGCCCGGTAGCCGGTGTGCTCACCTCCAATTTCGGCGCTCGCTGGGGCGCGATGCACGCCGGCCTGGATTTCGGTGACCCGCTCGGCGCGCCGATCGCCACGGTCACCGACGGCGTCGTGATCGAGGCAGGCCCCGCCTCCGGCTTCGGTCTGTGGGTGCGCGTGCAACAGGACGACGGCACCGTCGGCGTCTACGGCCACGTCAACGACATCCTCGTCGACGTCGGCCAGCCGGTCCGCGCGGGCGACGTCATCGCGACGGTCGGCAACCGGGGCAACTCCACCGGCCCGCACCTGCACTACGAAGTCCATCTACCCGACGGCGTGAAGATCGATCCGCAGCCCTGGCTGGCCGAGCGCGGCATCGACGTCGGGCATGCCCCCGAGGACTGATCCCGATCCTTCTCGCGGGACATGAGGGGCTCGCGAACGAACTCGGCGACAGTGCCGTCGCCCGCGGCGGGCCGCGAACGCAATGACGCGTTCGCGGCCCGATTCTTTTCCTCTCGCCCGCCAGACCCGCTGCGGCACTTGGTTCCGCCGCCCCTGCGGTAGCGCCCGCGAGAGCGACCCGGTACCGAAGTACTAGACGCGAATAGCGCCGCGGCGGGACGCCACACAGCGTGCGCGATTCCTACTTTCGGTCCATGTCCACAACACGTTTCGTCGCCGTGGCCCAGGACGGGTCGTCAGCGCCGCGGTCGCGCCCGAGCACGATGGCGGCGATGGGCGCGCGGCTGCATCGACCGCTGCTCGGCACGGTGGCCGCGATGGCCGCGCTCGTCTTGCTCTCCCTCGCGGCGATGCTGGTCGACGACCGCGAACTGCTCGGCGAGTCGGTCTGGCTCAAGCCGATGAAGTTCGGCCTCGCGTTCTTCCTCTACAGCCTCACCCTGGCGTGGCTGCTGTCGTTGCCGCACAAGGGGAGCCGCGCCACCTGGTGGCTCGGCACGGTGTTCGCGGTGACCGGGTTCATCGACGTCGGCTTCATCGTATTGCAGGCGGCCCGCGGCACATTCAGCCACTTCAACACCGAGGGCGACCCGGTGAACTCGATCGGTCAGGTGGTATTCGCCTCCGGCGTGCCCGGCCTGTTCCTCGCCAACCTGCTCATCGTGCTGATCCTGGCCTGGCAGCGTTTGGTGGACCGCCCGACGGCACGGGCCATCCACGCAGGCCTGGCGCTGGCCGTCGTCGGCATGGCGCTGGGCTACCTGATGGGTTTCACAGGAAAGCAGCTCGTGCGCGACAGTGCCGGGCGGATCGTCGAATTGGCCGCCGGGCACACGGTCGTCGCCGATCCGGGCGATCTCGCGCCGCGCGACGCCATGGGCGGCATGCCGATCACGCACTGGAGCACCGTCGGCGGTGACCTGCGCGTTCCGCACTTCGTCGGACTGCATGGCATCCAGGTGCTGCTGGTGATGGCCGTCACCCTCACCTGGCTCGCGCCGCGCTACCGCTGGCTGCGTCCGGAACGCGCCCGCGCGGCCGTCGTGGGTGTGCTCGCGGCCGGGTACGCCGGTCTGCTGACCCTGGTCTTCTGGCAGGCGATGCGCGCTCAGTCCCTGGTCCACCCGGACACGGTCACCTGGCTTGCGGCAGGCGGACTCGCCGCGACCGTCGGAGCATTGCTCGGTGGGGTGTATCTCCGCCACCGCGACACCGGCGCGGCACACCGCCGCACGGCAGTGGGGCCGGTCAGCGCAGACGTTCCGCGTCACGGGTGAGCGCGACCAGAGTCCGGCCGAGCGCGGCCAGCTCCTCGGGCGTCGCGCCCTCCCCGATGGCGGTGGCGACGTCCTCGGCGGCGCAGCGGGCCGCGAACCAGCGATCGGCCAGGTCGGCGGCCTCCTGGGCACTGAGCACGACCGCGTCGTCGGGAATTCCGGTTCCCTTCAAGCTGTTGCGGTGTTCGTAGGCGCGTTGGCGACAGGACTGGCGGCAGTACCGGCGACGACGGCCGGCCTCCGATTCCACGATCTCCCGCCCACACCACTGGCAGGACAAGCGGCGCGACATGACGCAGAACACTAATCGCTCGCCCCCCGCGATCCGCTCAGCGACCCCCGCCGCGAATCACCCGGCATCGGGTGTGGCGAGGCCTGCGCGACGCGAGCACTACAATGGAACGGTTCACCGCGGCCGCGTCGGGAACTATCGGCGCAGGCCCGATCGTTGTACGTAAGGTCCGGCGGGTGCCCCGCGCACTCGCGCGGACACGGTCGCAGCGCACGAAGACTCGAGCACACAGGGAGAGGCACACCATGGCAGATCGCGTACTCCGAGGCAGTCGGCTCGGAGCGGTGAGCTACGAGACCGATCGCGACCACGACCTGGCTCCGCGTCGGATCGCCCGGTACCGGACCGACAACGGCGAGGAATTCGACGTTCCCTTCGCCGACGACGCCGAGATCCCGCCGACCTGGCTGTGCCGCAACGGCCAGGAGGGCGTCCTGATCGAGGGCACCAGCCAGGAGACCAAGAAGGTCAAGCCGCCGCGCACGCACTGGGACATGCTGCTGGAGCGCCGCAGCAAGGAGGAGCTCGAGGAGTTGCTCAAGGAGCGCCTCGAACTGCTCAAGACCCGCCGCCGCGCCTGACGGTCCGCGCTTCACGGAAAACGGCCGCCGCATCGTCGGATGCGGCGGCCGTTCGTGTCTCACACGCCGGTCAGCGACTGGCCACCTTGCGGTAGCGCAGCAGCGCCAGCGGCACGGCGACCACGAGGATCGCCACCGAGCAGGCCACCGCGTATTCGACGCAGTGGTCGGCGGCCCAGCCGGTGGGCGGGACGAACGTGGGCGGCGAGTCGTTGTCGAACAGCTTGCGTCCCGCCGCCGAGACCGCGGTGATCGGATTCCACTCGGCGATCGCGCGCAGCGGGCCGGGCAGCGTCTCGGCCGAGATGAACGCCGAGGAGATGAACGTCAGCGGGAACAGCCAGATCAGCCCGGCGCTCTGCGCCACCTCGACGGTCGGTGACAGCAAGCCGGTCAGCGCGCCGATCCAGGACATCGCGAACGCGAACAGCAGGATCACCGCGAACGCCAGCACGGCATCGGTGACGCTGCCGTGAATGCGCCAGCCGACCACGTACCCGCATCCGACCATCACCGCCAGGCTCAGGATGTTCACCACGAGGTCCGACAGCGTGCGGCCCATCAGCACGGCCAGCCGCGACATCGGCAGCGCCCGCATCCGGTCGATGATGCCCTTCTGTAGGTCCCCGGCCAGTCCGACCGTGGTGAACGCGGCGTTGAACGCGACAGTCTGGGTGAAGATGCCTGCGAGCAGGAATTCCCGGTACTGGCCCCCGCCCAGTGAGGCGCCGAAGATGTAGGCGAACAGGAACACGAACATCAACGGCTGGATCGTCGCGGTCACCAGCAGCGTCGGCACGCGCAGGATGGTCAGCAGATTGCGGTGGGCGACGATCGCGCTGTCCCGGAACAGCCGCAGGCGCGGGGCGGAATTCGGCTGCGCGGCGGCGTTTCTCGGCTCCGGCTCCGCCTTCGGGGTGGCCTCCCCAACCATTGCCGTGCTCACGACATGATCTCCTCTTGTACGTCGTCGTTCTCCGGTTCCGTGGCGGGCGCGCTTCCCGGTTTGCCGGTGAGGGAAAGGAATACGTCGTCGAGGCTCGGCCGGTGCACGTTCGCGTCGACCACGCAGACACCCGCGTCGTCGAGCCTGCGCAGTGCCTCCACCATGGTGCGCGAACCGTCGCCGACCACCACCGACACCTCGTCGGTGCCCGCCTCGTGGCCGGGCTCGCCGACGCCGATCTGCGCCAGGACGACCAGCGCGGGCTCGGCGGCCTGCCCGGCGGCCAGGGTGACGGTGAGGCGGTCGCCACCGATCGAGGTCTTCAGCTCGTCGGCCGAGCCGCGGGCGATGACCCGCCCGTGGTCGATGACGGTGATGCGGTCGGCCAGCAGGTCGGCCTCTTCGAGATACTGCGTGGTGAGCAGCACTGTGGTCCCGTCGTCGACGAGTTCGCCGATCACCCGCCACATGTCCAGCCTGCCGCGCGGGTCCAGACCGGTGGTCGGCTCGTCCAGCACCACCACGGCGGGCCGGGCGACCAGCGCGCCGGCGAGGTCGAGCCGCCGGGCCATGCCACCGGAGTAGGTTCCGGCCCTGCGGTGCGCGGCGTAGTCGAGCCCGAGGACGTCGAGCAGTTCGGTGGCACGGGCCGACGCCTGGCGTGGCGACATCCCGTACAGCCGGGCCACCATGCGCAGATTCTCGTAGCCGGACAGGTTGCCGTCGACGGCGGCGTACTGGCCGGACAGTCCGATCCGTTTGCGCGCCGCCGCGGGATCGCGCAGCACATCGATCCCCGCTACCCGCACCGACCCGGCGGACGGTTTCAGCAGCGTGGTGACGATCCGCACGGTCGTCGTCTTACCCGCGCCGTTCGGGCCGAGCAGGCCCATCACGGTGCCGGTGGGGATTCGTAGGTCGACCTCGTCCAGCACGCGGACCCGGCCGTAGTTCTTCACCAGGCCGGTTACCTCCACCGCGAAGCTCACCTGGGCGTCTCCTTCGTCTCCAGCCACCTCCGCAGCACCGGCCCGATCACCGCCAGCGCGCCCGGCGTGGTCATCGCGGAGTGCGCGCAGCGCAGCTCGTGGTCATGGACGGCACCGGTGACGTGCGGCTGCCATGCGTCGGCGCGCCGGTCGGGATCGTTCCGGTTGACCGGGTCGTCGCCCGCGGTGAAGAACAACAAATCGCCGTCGAACGGCCGGGGCCGGAAGCTGTGCGCGAGCACGGTGCCGTTCTCGTAGCCCGCGTAGAGCCGCTCCAGATGCTCCACGGTCAGCGCCGCGAACGGCCCGGACCGGGCGCGCAGCAGTTCGGCCGCGTCCCGCAGGCTCATGTCCGGATCGATCTCGCCATCGAGGTCGTCATTGCCGAATTCGCCGACGATCTCGGCGACGCTCGGGGTCGCGTGCGCGAGCAATTCGTCGGACAGCCGGTAGCTGTCCATCATCGACAGCAAGGCGACCTCCTCGCCCGCCTCTTGCAGCTGCACCGCCATCTCGTGGGCGATCAGTCCGCCGAGCGACCAGCCGAGCAAGTGGTAGGGACCCTCCGGTTGGATCTGCTTGATCGCGGCCACGTAGTGACCCGCGGCCTCGGCGATCGACTCGTAGCTGTCCTCCCCCGCGACGTGCGGAGCCTGCAAGCCGTAGACCGGACGGTCCGCGGGGAGGTGCGCGAGCAACCCCGAGTAGCACCATGCCAATCCGATCGCCGGATGCACGCAGAACAGCGGCGCCTGACTCGCCGCGGTACTCGGCCGGATCGGCAGCACCGGCGCGAGCATCGCCGCCACCGCGCTGCCTGAGGACGCGTCCGCCCCGTCCAGCCGCGCCGCGATCGCAGCGGGCGTCGCGTCCCCGAACATCAACTGCACCGGCAGATCGATGCCCGTCTCTCGCACGTGCGCGACCACTTTCGTGGCCAGCAGCGAGTTGCCGCCGAGTTCGAAGAAGCCGTCGTCGACGCCCACCGACTCCACACCGAGTACCTCGGCGAAGGCCGCGCACAGCGCCTCCTCCGCGGGGGTGGACGGTGCGCGGTAGCCCTCGCCCGCGGTGAACACCGGCTCCGGCAGCTTCGCGCGATCCAGCTTGCCCACCGGGCTGAGCGGCACCTCGTCAAGCAACATGATCGACTGCGGGACCATATAGTTCGGCACCAATCCGGTCAGGTGCCCGGTCAACTCGGCCGCGGTGAGCGTCACCCCGTCACGCGCCTTCACATACGACACCAGCGCCGTCGCGCCGGCCGGGGTGCGATGCCCGATGGTGGTCGAGAACGCCACCGCGCCATGACGGGCGAGCGCGGCGTCGACCTCCCCGAGTTCGATGCGGAAGCCGCGGATCTTGACCTGATGGTCGGTGCGGCCGACGTACTCGATCTCCGGCGCGGCATCCACCACCGCCCCGTGGTCGCGCGACCCGGCCCACCAGCGCACCAGATCGCCGGTACGGTACATCCGCTCGCCCGGCTTGCCGAACGGATTGGCGACGAACCGCTGGGCGGTCAATCCCGGACGGTTCAGGTAGCCGCGGGCCAGCGCGTCACCGGCCAGGTGCAATTCACCGGTCACCCCGAGCGGAGCCGGATGCAGCCGCGCGTCCAGGATCGCCGCGTTCACGCCACGGATGGGTCCGCCGATGGTGATCGGCTCGCCGGGTGTCATCGGCTGGGAGATGACCGTGACGATGGTGGTCTCGGTGGGGCCGTAGACGTTGTACAGGCTGCGGCCGGGCGCCCACCTGGTCACCAGGTCCGGCGGCAGCGCTTCACCGCCGACCAGCACGTGCTGCAACTCGCGCAGCCCGGTGGGGTCGACCGTGCCGAGGGCGGAGGTGGTGATGAACGCGTGGGTTATCCGTTCCGCGGCGAACACCTGCCGCAGATCGTCGCCGCCGACCACGCCGCCGGGCGTGATCACCAGGGTCGCCGCGCCGCCGAGGGACAGCAGCAGATCGAGCATCGCGGCGTCGAAGCTCGGGGTGGCGAAGTGCAGCACGCGGCATCCCGGCTGGACGTCGAACCGGTAAGCGGTCTCGGCGGCGAAGTTCGACAATCCGCCGTGCGTGACCATCACGCCCTTCGGTGTGCCGGTGGAGCCGGAGGTGTAGATCACGTACGCCGGGTTGTCGATTCGCAGGGGAGCCAGGCGCTCGGTGTCGGCGATCGGCGCGTCCGGCGCATCGAGCACCCGCGCGCGGAAGGCCGGATCGTCCAGCACGATCCACTCCGTGCCCTCGGGCAACTCGCCGCGGTAACCCGCCAGCGTGATACCCAGCGCCGCACCGGAATCCGACAGCATGTGCGTGATGCGCTGCTGCGGGTACAACGGGTCGACCGGCACGAACGCCGCCCCGGCCTTGGCCACCGCGAGCACCGTCGCCACCGACTCGATCGATCGCGGGATACCGAGCGCCACCAGGGTTTCCGGGCCGACACCACGGGCGATGAGCACCCGCGCCAGCCGGTTGGTCCAGCGATCCAACGCGTCGTAGGTCACCTCGGTACCGTCGGAGACCAGGGCGACGGCGGCGCGATCGACGCTCGCGGCCTGCTCGAAGACCTCGGGGAAGGTGATCGGCCGGTCCGGTTTTCCTCCGCGTACCGGAGCCAGCCCCGACCACTCGGCGGGGTCGAGCAGCTCCAGATCGCCCACCGCGGTGGTCGGGTTCGCGGCGATCGCGGCGAGCAGCCGGGCGAGGCGCTTGCCGAGCCGCTGGGCGGTCGGCTCGTCGAACAGATCCTTCGCGTAGTTCACCGACACCGTGATGCCGGCCGGATCGCGGTGCGCGGTCTGCGTTTCGGTCAGGGTGAACTGGAGATCGAACTTCGCGACCCCGGTATCGATGTCGGCGGCCTCGATGCGCATCCCCGGCAGGTCCAGTCCGCCGACCGGCTCGTTGCGGACCGAGAGCATCACCTGAAACATCGGATGGTGCGCCTGGGACCTGGCCGGATTGAGCACCTCCACGAGCCGCTCGAACGGCAGGTCCGCGTGGGCGAAGGCGTCCAGGTCGGCTTCGCGCACCGCGTGCAGCAGGTCGGTGAACCGGGCGCCCGGGTCGATCCGCGTGCGCAGCACGAGCGTGTTGACGAACATGCCGACCAGCCGGTCCAGCGCGGGATGACCGCGGCCCGCGATCGGGGTGCCGACGGTGATGTCGTCGGTAGTGGTCATCCGGTGCAGCAGCACCACGAGCGCGGCGTGCAGGACCATGAACAGGCTGACGTTGTTGCTGCCCGCGATCGTCTGCAGCTCGCGGTGGGTGACCGGGTCCACCGCGCACTCCACGGTGCCGCCCCGGTAGGACGGAGCGGGCGGGCGCGGCCGGTCGGCGGGCACGGTCAGCAACTCGGGGATGCCGTCCAGGGCCTGCCGCCAGTAGGCCAGCTGCGCACTCACCGCCGAGTCCGGGTCGTCCTCGCTGCCGAGCACGTCCTGCTGCCACAGTGTGTAGTCGGCGTACTGCACCTCCGGCTCCGGCAAGTCCGGCGCGCCGCCGCCGCAGGCCGCCCGATAGGCCACCGCGACGTCGGCGGCCATCGGCTCGAGCGACCAGCCGTCCATCGCGATGTGGTGCACGACCACGACGAGAACGTGCTGCGCCGGTTCGTCGGCGCCGGTCGGCACCGAGATCAGCGCCGCGCGAATCGGCACGGTGGTGGCCAGATCGAACCCCGGTGCGACGAAACGCCGTACGGCGGTCTCGACCTCCTCCGGACGCGCGGTCACCCGCGCCAGCGGGATCGCCGCCTCGGCCGGGTCGAGCACGACCTGCGCGGGTGCGCCGTCGGTCTCCGGGAACACCGTGCGCAGGGTTTCGTGCCTGACCTGTACCGCACGCAGCGCCGAGACCAGCGCGCCGACATCCAGATCGCCGGTCATCCGCAACACGAGCGGGATGTTGTAGGCGCCCGCCGACTGTCCCTCGCTCGACCCGCCCGCGTTGAACCGGTTGAGGAACCACAGCCGCCGCTGCGCGGCCGACAGCGGTATGCGCTCCGGGCGTTCCCTGCGCACCAGCGCGGGGCGGTCCGCGTCGGACGCGGCGCCCGTGTCCAGCAGCTCGGCGAGTCCGGCGACCGTCGGCGTGGCGAACACGGCGCGCACGGCGAGCCGCACGTTCGTCGCGGCGGCCAGCCGCGCGACGAGTTGGGTCGCCAGCAGCGAGTTGCCGCCGATGTCGAAGAAGTTGTCGTCGGCGTGCACGCCCTCGGCCCCGATCAACTCGCCCATCACGGCGGCGACCAAGCGCTCCGCGTCGGTCCGGGGCGCACGACCGGTCGAATCGCCGACGGACTGCGGTTCGGGCAGTGCGCTGACGTCCAGCTTCCCGACGGGGGTGAGCGGGATGGTGTCCAGCACGGTGACACCGGAAGGCACCATGTGCGTGGGCAGCCCGCGCGCGACGAAGGCGCGCAGCGCTTCGGTGTCCACCCCGGCCGCGCGGTCGGCGGGCTGGACGAAGGCGATGATCCGGTCGGCGCCCGCGATGCGGCGCACCTCGGTGTGCGCGAATCGCACCGACGGGTGTTCGCCGAGCGCGGCGGTGATCTCGCCGAGTTCGACACGGAAACCGCGCAGCTTCACCTGATGGTCGCTGCGCCCGAGGTAGACCAGCTCGCCCGAGGCGTTCCAGCGCACCACGTCGCCGGTCCGGTACATCCTGGCGCCGGCGGGGCCGTGCGGATCGGCCACGAAACGTGTCGCGGTGAGACCGAATCGATCGAAGTACCCGCGCGCGACGCCATCCCCCGAGAGGTACAACTCGCCGGGGACGCCGACCGGTACCGGGCGCAGCCGCTCGTCGAGCACCGACGCGCGGGCGCCCCGAACCAGGGTGCCGATGGTGATCGGATCACCGACGCGCATCGGGCCGGAGATGGTGATGACCACCGTGGTCTCGGTGGGCCCGTATACATCGCACATCACCCGTCCCGGCGCCCAGCGCGTCACCAGGTCCGGCGCCACCGCCTCGCCGCCGACCATGAGCGCCCGCATGTGCGGCAGCGGCCAGCGTTCGTGGTCGATCGTCGCCAGCGCGGCCGGGGTCATGAAGCCGTGCGAGACGCGCTCGCGTTCCATCAGCGCGGCCAGCTCGTCACCGCCGTAGATGTCGGTCGGGCAGATCACCATCGCCGCGCCCGACCCCAGTGCGATCAACAGGTCCAGGATCGCCGCGTCGAAACTCGGCGTCGCGAAGTGCAGTGTGCGGGAATTCTCGTCGACGCCGATGCGGTCGCGGATTTCGTCGGCCAGGTTGGCCAGACCGCTGTGGGTCACCGCGACGCCCTTCGGCGTTCCGGTCGACCCCGAGGTGTAGATCAGATAGGCCAGATCGGCCACCTGGATGGCGCGCGAACGCTCGTGGTCGGGGATCGGCGCGTCGTCGTGGCCTTCGAGTTCGGCGGCGAACTCGGGGCGGTCCAGCAGCAACCACTCGATGTCGCGCCCTGCCGGGGCGCCCTCGCGCAGGTGCTCCACATGCGCGGTGATCGCGACGCCGGTCGCGCAGCCGGAGTCGGCGAGCATGTGCCGGATGCGGTCGGCGGGGTACTTCGGGTCGACCGGGACGAACGCCGCGCCGGACTTCGCCGCCGCCAGCATTGCCACCACCGAGTCGATCGAGCGGATGAGCCCGAGCGCCACCCGCGTCCCCGGACCGAGTCCGCGCGCGATCAGCGCGCGCGCCAGGCGATTCGAGCGCCGGTCGAGCTCGGCATAGGTGAGTGACGTCGTGCCCGCGCACAGCGCCGTGTGGTGTGGATACCGCCGCGCGGTCGCGGTGAAGTACTCGGCCAGCGTGCACGGCGGGGCCGCCTGGCCGCCCCGTGCGGGGGCGAGGGTACGGCGCTCGTGGTCGGTGCGCGCGTCGACGTCGCGGATCAGCACGCGCGGATCGCCGGTGACGGCGGTGAGCACGCGCAAGAATCGGTCCGCCAGCGTCTCGATCGTCATCGCGTCGAAAAGCTCGGCGGCGTAGACGAATTCGAAAACGCTGTCCGCCTCGCCCGCGATAGACCCCGGTCGGCCGGTGTCGTTCGCGACGCGCAGCTCCAGATCGAACTTCGCGGACGCGATGTCCAGCGGCTCCGCGCGCAGTGCGAGACCGGGCAGTTCGAGCGTCGGCGCCGGACCGTCCTGCACGCTCAGTGCGACCTGGAACAGCGGGTGCCTGCCCGAGGAGCGGGCTTCGGCGCCGAATTCGTCCACGATGCGCTCGAACGGGATGTCGGCATGCGCCAGCGCGGCCAGCTCGGTGTCCCGATCCGCGCGCAGCAGGTCGGTGAAGCTGCGGTCCGGATCCACGTCGGAGCGCAGCACCAACGTGTTCACGAACATGCCGACCAATCGGTCGAGCTTGGTGTCGGTGCGCCCCGCCACGGGGGTGCCGATCACGATGTCGCGACCACCGGTGACGCAGCGCAACAGCACCGCGAACGCCGAACGCAGCACCATGAACTTGCTGACGCCGCGCTCGCGGGCCAGCGCGGCGAGCTCGCGCTGCACCTGTTCCGGCACCGTGAAACGCACCGTCCCGGCCTGCTGGGTCGGCTCAGCGGGCCGCGGCCGGTCATACGGCAGCGGCAGCTGATCGGGGAGGTCGGTCAGCGCGGTGCGCCAGTACTCCAGTTGGGTCGCTGCGGCGCTGTCCGGATCGCTCTCCTCACCGAGGCAGGCACGCTGCCAGAGTCCGAAGTCGGCGTACTGCACCGGAAGCGGCGTCCACGCCGGCGCCGCGCCCTCGTGCCGTGCCGCATAGGCGGCGGCCAGGTCCCCGGTCAGCGGGCCGAGCGACCAGCCGTCGGCCGCGATGTGGTGCAGCACGACTCCGAGCAGGTAGCGCTCGGGCGAGGTGCGCAGCAGCGACAGCCGCAGGGGCGGCTCAGCGGTGAGGTCGAACCCGGTGTGCGCCAGCGCTTCCAGCGCGGCCTTCGCGCCGGAGTCGTCGATGTCGGTGACCGCCACCTCCGGCAGTGCGCGCTCGACCGGCAGCACCACCTGCTGGGCGCCTTCGGCGTCCTCCGGGAAGACGGTGCGCAGCACCTCGTGCCTGCGCAGCACATCGGCGAGCGCTTCGCGCAGTGCGGGCACGTCGAGATCACCGGCGACGCGGATCACGAAAGCGATGTTGTAGGCACTCGATTCGGGCGCGAATCGGTTGAGGAACCACAAACGCTGCTGCGGCAGGGACAATGGGATACGTCCCGGACGCGGTGTCCGCACCGCCAGCGCCGGCCGCTGCGTCCGGGGCGCTCGATCCAGTTGCCCGGCGATCCCGGCGACCGTGGGCGCCTCGAAGATCGACCGCACCGGCAGCTCCACACCGAACTCCGCGTGCAGCGCGGCGGCGAGCCGGGTGGCCAGCAGCGAGTTGCCGCCGAGATCGAAGAAGCTGTCCTCGGCTCCGAGGACCGGGCGTCCGAGCACCCCGCCGAACACGCCCGCCACGCCCAGCTCCAGTGCGGTGCTCGGCGGGCGGGAGGTCCCCGCGGCCGCGAACACCGGCGCGGGCAACGCCTTTCGATCCAGCTTGCCCGCGGGGGTGACCGGGATCTCGTCGAGCACCGCCACCGAGGCGGGCACCATGTAGCCGGGCAGCTGCCTGCGCGCGGTCTCCAGCACGGCCCGCGTCTCGACCGGCCGGTCGGCCGTGACATACGACGCCAGCCGAACCTGACCTTGCTCGTCGGTGTGCACCACGGTGAGCGCGAACCGGATGCCCGGATGCAGGCGCAGCACGTTGTCGATCTCGCGCAGTTCGATGCGGAAGCCGCGGATCTTGATCTGGTCGTCCGCGCGTCCGAGGAACCGCAGCCGCCCCGTCCGCTCCACGACGACCAGATCGCCGGTCCGGTACATCCGCTCCCCGCGCCTGCCGTGCGGGTTGGCCACGAACCGCTGCGCGGTCAGGGCGAAACGTCCGTGGTAGCCGCGAGCGACACCGGGACCCGACACGTACAGCTCGCCCGGCGTGCCCGGCGGCACCGGGTGCAAACGGTTGTCCAGCACGAACAGTCGCATGCCGCGGACGGGCGAACCGAGCGGCACCGGGCGGCCCGGCTCCATCGGCCCGCTCGCCGTCGCCGCGACGGTGGCCTCCGAGGGACCGTACATGTTGTGCATGCGATGCCCGGCGGTCCAGGTCTCGACGAGTTCCTCCGAGCAGGCGTCACCGCCGACGATGACCGTCTCCAGCTCGTCGAGCCCCTCGTTCGGCACGGTGGCCAGCGCGGCGGGAGTGACGAAGGCGTGGGTGACCCGCTCATCGCGCAGCAGTGTGGCCAGCTCGGCGCCGCCGTACATGCCCGAGGGGGCGATCACCATCGTGGCGCCCGCGGCGAAGCCGAGCAGCATCTCCAGCACCGAGGCGTCGAAACTGGGCGAGGAGAAGTGCAGCGTACGCGCCGCGTCCGAGATGCCGAACAGGTAGTTCTGCTCGGCGGCGAGGGACGCGATGCCCGCGTGGGTCACCACGACCGCTTTCGGCATGCCGGTGGACCCGGAGGTGTAGATGAGGTAGGCCGGGTGACTCACCCGCATCGGGTGGTGGCGCTCGTCGTCGGTGATCGGGTCCGCCGGGCGGCCCGACGACTCTGCGGTCAGTTCGCCGGAGCCGAGGACCAGCCAGTCGACCTGACCCTTGCGGTGCTTGCCCCGCGAGGGCCAGGCGGGCAGGGCCGCCAGGCAATCGGGGTCGGTCAGGCCGAGCATCGCGCCGGAGTCGCCGATCATGTGCGCGATGCGCTCACTCGGGTAGTTCGGGTCGACGGGCACATAGGCCGCACCGGTTTTGGCGACGGCCCAGATCGCGGTGATCGCGTCGAGACCGCGCGGCAGTGCGATCGCGACGACCGTTTCGGGCCCGGCGCCGTGCTGGATGAGGGCGCGCGCCAGCGTGTTCGAGCGCTCGTCGAGTTCGCGGTAGGTGGTGTCGGCGCCGAGGTAGCGCACCGCCACCGCGTCCGGCAGCCGGCGCGCGGTGGCGGTGAGCAAGGTGGCCAAGGTGATCGGCGGCTCGGCAGGCGCGCCCGCGATGGGCACGAGGTTCTCGGTTTCCCTGCGGTCCAGGATCGGCAGGTCGCCCACCGGAAGCTCCGGGGCCGCCACGCCGCCCGCCAGCACCGCGATGAACCGGCGGGCGAACGACTGCACCGTGGATTGGTCGAAAACATCGGTGGTGTAGCCGAATTCGGCCGACAGCGGGCCGTCGCCCGAGTCGTCGTGGACGACCAGCTGCAGATCGAACTTGGCGACGTCCGAAGCGATCGGCAGCACCTCGGCGCGCACCCCGGGCAGATCGATCCGCAGGTCCGGCGCGTGGTCGTAGGACAGCATCACCTGGAACAAGGGGTGCCGCGACGGGGAACGCTCCGGGTTGACCACCTCGACAAGCCGCTCGAACGGCACATCGGCATTGGCGAAGGCGTTGAGATCGGTCTCGCGCACCACGTCGAGCATGCGGTCGAATCCGACCGCAGGGTCGACCGCGGTGCGCAGGACGAGGGTGTTGACGAACATGCCGACCAGGTCGTCGAGCGCCGGATCGGAGCGGCCCGCGATCGGGGTGCCGATCGCGATGTCATCGCTCGCGCACAGCCGCGACAGCAACGTCGCCAGCGCCGCGTGCAGCACCATGAACATGCTCACGCCCCGGCTGGCCGCGAGTTCGATCGCGCCCCGGCGGATCTCGGCCGGGATGGCGAACTCGACCCGGCCGCCGACGGTCGATCTGCGTAGCGGGCGCGGGCGATCCAGCGGCAGGTCGAGCTGCTCGGGCAGGCCGGCCAGCGCCGAGCGCCAGTGGGTGAGCTGCCTGCTGAGCGCGCTGCCCGGGTCCGACTCGTCGCCGAGCAGTTCGCGCTGCCAGAGCGCGAAATCGGCATACTGCACCGGCAGTTGCGTCCACTGCGGCGCGACACCGTTCGCGCGCGCGGCCACCGCCGTCATCAGGTCCTTGGCCAGCGGTGCGATGGACCACCCGTCACCGCAGATGTGATGCAACACGATGAGGAAGACGTGCCGCTGCGGGCCGGTGCGGTAGAGCGCCACCCGGATCGGGGCCTGGCGGCGCAGATCGAAGCCGTACCCGGCGAATTCGGTCGCCAGCTCCGCCACATCGGCTTCGGCCGCATCGATCGGGTCGAGTGTCAGCGGGATCGCCTCGGCCGGGTGGATCAGCTGGTAGGGCCCGTCCGGCGACTCCGGGAAGGTGGTGCGCAGGCTCTCGTGCCGTTCGATGACGTCCACCAGACCCGCCCGCAGCGCGGCCACATCCAGCGGTCCCTCCACCTCCACCGCCAGCGGCATGTTGTACGCGGCGGCATGCTCGGAGAACCGGTTCAGGATCCACAGCCGCTGCTGCGCCTGCGACAGCGGGATCCGCTCCGGTCGTTCGGCGGGCGCCAGCCGCGGCGAGGAGACGTCGGCGGTCTGCGTGGCGAAGCGACGGGTGAGCGCGTCGATCGTCGCGGCCTCGAACAGATCCCGGATGGTCAGCGCGGTGCCGAGCGCGGCGTTGATCCTGGATACCGCCCGCGCGGCGATGAGCGAGTTGCCGCCCAGATCGAAGAAGTTGTCCTCGACGCCGACCTCGGTGTCGAGCACCTCGGCGAAGATGCCCGCGAGGACCCGCTCCACCTCGGTGCGCGGCTCGGCGATCGGCCGGATCGACCGCACACTCGGCGCGGGAGCGGGCAGCGCTTTGCGATCGATCTTGCCGTTGGCGCTCAGCGGCAGCTCGTCGAGTTCCATCAGCGCGGAGGGCACCATGTACCCGGGCAGCGTGTGCCGCAGCGCGGTCAGCAGCGCCGCCGTGTCCAGCGGAGCGTCGTCGTCCTCGTGCTTCGCCGCGACCACGTAGGCGACCAGCTCGTCACCGGTGCGTCCGGTGTGCGCCACGCACACCGCGCGAGCCACCTTCGGGTCGTCGAGCAGTGCGGCCTCGATCTCGCCGAGCTCGATGCGCAGGCCACGGATCTTGACCTGGAAGTCGCTGCGGCCCAGATATTCCAGCACACCGGGCTCGCCGCCGGAGCGGCCGATCTGCCAGCGCGCCAGGTCACCGGTGCGGTACATCCTGGCGCCCGGGGTGAACGGATCGGCCACGAAGCGGTCCGCGGTCAGCCGTGGTTGCCTCAGGTAGCCGCGGGCCAGCTGGACTCCGGCGAGATACAGTTCGCCGACCACGCCGGGCGGGACGGGCTGCAACCGGTCGTCCAGCACATAGGTCTCGGTGTTCCACACCGGCGAGCCGATCGGCACGACGCTCGCGTCGGGCGGGCACGCCCAGTAGGTGACGTCCACGGCGGCCTCGGTCGGGCCGTACAGATTGTGCAGTTCGGCGGCCGGTAACGCCGCGTAGAACTCCCGCACGGTGGCGGCGGGCAGCGCCTCACCGCTGCAGAACACCCGGTGCAGGCAGGCGCAGCCGCTCAGATCGGCCTCGGTGACGAACACCGATAGCATGGACGGCACGAAATGCGCTGTCGTGATTCGTCTTTCGGAGATGATCCGGGCGAGGTACGCCGGGTCGCGGTGCCCGTCGGGGGCGGCGATCACCAATCGCGCGCCGATCTGTAAGGGCCAGAAGAATTCCCACACCGAGACGTCGAAGGTGGCCGGCGTCTTCTGTAGCACCGCGTCACCGTGGTCGAGCGGATACTCGTGCTGCATCCAGCGCAGCCGGTTGACGATCGCGGCATGAGTTACGCCGACGCCCTTGGGTTTTCCGGTGGATCCCGAGGTGAAGATGACGTAGGCGAGGTGATCGGGACGCAGTGTGCCCTTGCGGTCGGCGTCGGTGATCGGCGCGTCGTCGAATCCGGAGACCCGGGCGGTGTCGATCTCCAGCCGGGTGACGGTCGCGGGCAGTTCGACATCGTCGCGGGCCGCCGTGAGCACGCACAGCGGTTCGGCCTGACGCACGATCTGCCCGATCCGCTCGGCCGGATGCTCGGTGTCCAGCGGCAGGTACGCCGCTCCCGCCTTGACGATGGCGTACATGCCGACCACCAGGTCGAGGCTGCGGCGCAGGCACAGACCGACCGTCGTATCGGGTCCGGCGCCGCGCGCGATCAGCAGCCTGGCCAGGCGGTTGGCGCGGGCGTCGAGTTCGGCGTAGGTCAGCGCCTCGGCACCGAATTCGAGCGCGACCGCGTCCGGGTCCGACGCGACGCGCTCGGCGAAGAGGCTCGCGAGCGTGCCGTCTTGCCGGGGCGCCTTGGTGGCGTTCCAGCCGTGCAGGACCTGTTCGCGCTCGGCGTGCGTGATCGCGCCGAGCGACTCGGCGGCCGACATCGGATCGGCGGCCAGGAACCGGCCGAGGAAGTCCAGGTAGCGCGCATGGTGCACGCTCACTTCTGCCTCGCCGTAGAGGCGGGGGTTGGCTTCGAAGTCGACGTGCAGGCGGCCGCCCGCGCCGTTGTAGACGTTGACCGAGAGGTCCTCGACCGGGCCGGTGGCCAGCACGTGCATGGAACCGACCAGGCTGCCGAAACGCAGTTCGTCATGGAACAGCATCAGGTTGACCATCGGGCCGAAGAATCCGCGCGCGTCACGGGAGTAGCCGCTGTCGCGCCGGATGTCGTCGTGGCGGTAGCGCTGATGGCGTAAGGCGCCGGTGATCTGCAACTCGGTCGCCTTCACCAGGTCGCCGATCGTGGTCGCCTCGTCGAATCGCAGCCGGATCGGCACGACGTTGGAGATCACGCCCGCCGAGCGGCGCAGCGACACCGTGGTGCGCGCCGAGACCGGCAGGCTCAGGACCACGTCCGAGTTGCCCGTCACCGACCGCACGTACGCGGCCAGCGCGGCGACGAACACCGCCGAGTCGGTGGTGTTCCACGCGCTGGTCGCCGCCTCGATCGCGGCATGGTGGTCGTCGTCCAGCACGGCGGTGGCCAGCCTGCGGCCCGCGTCGTGGGTGATGGTGCCGAGGCGGGCGCCACCGAGGCTCACGGGCTCACCCACGCCCGACAGCTGCCCGAGCCAGTACTCGCGATCGTTCTGGAAACGACTGGAGTCGTGGTAGCGCGCCTCGTCGGCGTAGATCTCGGCCAGGGAGGTCGCGCGGGACGCGACCGGCTCGGTCCGATTCTCCAGCGCGGTGTAGATCTCCGCCGTACGGGTGAGCGCGTTCATCGCGCCGTAGCCGTCGATGACGATGTGATGGGCGAACGAATACCAGAGGTAGTCGGAGTCTCCGATCCGCAGAACCGCGTTGGAGGTCAGCGGGTCGCGTTCCAGGTCGATGGGCGAACTCGTGTGCTCGTGCATCCAGCGCAGCGCCGCCGCGTACGGATCGGCCTCGTCACGCAGGTCGATGCGGACCCAGCCCGGCCGGTGCACCGGATCCACGATCTGATACGGAGTGCCATCTATCTCCACCATGCGAACTTGACCCACCTGGGTCTCCGCACCGAAACGCTCGATCGCGTACAGCAACCGCCCCTCGTCCAAGTCGCCGTGTATCTCGACGTACTGGGAGATGGTCAACGGTACGTCGGGGCGAATGCGCTGCGCGTACCAGAGGGCGGTCTGTGCGGGTGACAGAGCAAACGGTTGTGCAGAGAATTCGCCGGATGAACATTGGTCGACGCGATCCGTGGCCAATGAACTCATCAATCACTCCGTTCTGCCGCTGTTGACGCAACTCCCCGAGCACCACCCCAGCAAGCGCGCGCGCCAGCTGTAGGACGTGATCCACGCCCTATGATTCGGAGCGTCGCATCAACCGGATTGCCGACGTTTTGGATTTGTGTCACATCCAACGTCCTTGGCAGAAGGCCACTTTGGTTGGTTACATTTCCGCAAACATTGCGACTCAACTAGGGCGATCCGAAGCAAAACGGGCCCTGACCAGACCGTTCGATGATACCCCGGCCATCGTCTACATTGCCTGGCGAACAGTGCGCAACTTAATTACGCACCTTCACTTCCGGGACAAGGGGGGCAAGAACATACCGAATGTTCGGTTAACGTCCGGTCGGCGGGGAATAATCTAGCGTTCGCCGACAAGACCGGGCGTCGGCCGGGCCCCGCGCGCAGCTCGCCGCCGAGCGACCGCGGCCAGCGCGGCGGCAGCCGTCAGAATAACGAAAATCCGCTCCGGCGCAGGCCCTATTCGCGTTGCGAGAGTGGTGTCGTCACGCAACGGAAGCTCCGCGACCAAAGCGGCGGGCACGAATAACGCGGTTTCCTGCCGGATAGTGCCGTCGGCGCTGATAATGGCGCTCACCCCCGAGGTGGCCGCGACGACCAGCGCTCGGCCGTGCTCGACGGCACGGATGCGAGACATGGCCAGTTGCTGATAAGTCATCTCGCTGTCGCCGAAGGTCGCGTTGTTCGTCGGCACGGTGAGCAACTGCGCACCTGCGCGCAGCGCGTCCTCGAACGACCGGTCGAAGGCCACTTCATAGCACGTCGCGACACCGATGTCGATACCCGCCGCGTGCACAACTCCGTCACCATTTCCCGGTACGAAATATCCGGCCCGATCGGCGTATTCGGAAAAAAGCCGGAAAAAATTCCGCATCGGCAGGTATTCCCCGAAGGGCTGGATGATCTTCTTGTCGTGGCGCTCACCCGGGCCCGCCGCGCCGTTCCACACCATCACCGAGTTGGTCGTCGTCCGGTCCTGGTTGATCAGCACGGCACCGACCAGGATGGGCGCGCCGATCCGCTCGGAGGCCGCGGTGATCAGGGCGGCGGCGTCGGCATTGCGCAGCGGATCGATGTCGGAGGAGTTCTCCGGCCAGATCACCACATCGGGGCGCGGCGCGCGGCCTGCCGTCACTTCGTCGGCCAGTTCTTCGGTGCGCCGGACGTGGTTGTCCAGCACGGCCCGCCGTTGCGCGTTGAAGTCCAGCCCCAGCCGCGGCACGCTGCCCTGGATCGCCGCGACGGTGACCGTTCGGACGCCGACGTCCGGCTCGGGCAGCGCGGATCGCAGCAGCAAACCGGTGAGCGGCATGACGAGCAAGGTGCAAATCACCGCGGCGTATCCGAGTCGGGTCGCGGGCCCGCGCACGGCGCCCGGTCCGAGCGGACCGGTCTCGTCAGCGCCGGTTTCGCGCCTGCCTTCGGGGGTAAGCGAGGACTGGAGCAGGGCGACCAACGCCGCCGTAGCGGTTCCGGTCAGCGCCACCGCGAACCCGACCAGCGGGGTGCCACCGATCGCTGCCAGCGACAGGAACCAACCGTCGGCCTGACCGAACGCCAAACGCCCCCACGGGAACCCGCCGAACGGGAAGCTGGATCTGCCCCATTCGGCCGCCGTCCATGCCGATGCCACCCACAGCGGCCAGCCGGGCAAAGTACCGACGAGCCGGCCGAGCAGACCGAAGACGCCCAGGTACAGCGCGCAGGCGAGGGACAGCGCCAGCCACGGCAGCGGCCCGACGTAAATGCCGGTCCACGGCAGCAGCGGCACGAAAAACGCCAGCCCGGCCAGGAATCCGTAGCCGAAGCCCGCCCGCAGCCGACCGTCGCCGCGTACGGCGAGGGTGAGTATCGCGACGCCGAGCGGTGCGAGAAACCACCACGGCCTGGGCGGAAAACTGCCGAACAACAGCAGTCCCGCGACGATCGCCGCCACCGAGCGCGCCGTCACCGGATGCCCGCGTAACACCGCGGACACCTCCCGCCCCATCCCGAGCGCTCGCTCTCGCACCATCACTCGGCCACTGCCTGCCATCGGACCGGCGACCGCCGGTCAGCCGCCGGCCGCCGTTGAACCTTCCCGCACGACGCAAAACGCACCCCACCGAAGGATCGCCGCTCGGCAAACCCCAACCGACGAGATGATGTGGCGTTCGTCACACCAGAAGTCGAGGTCGCCACGAACAGCCCGGCCGGGCAGCCCTCGGCGCACCGGTCGGACCGAGTCGGACCGGCGGCGATCTCACGCCGCACGACCGGCTCGACCCGAGCGCGGCGCAGAACTACGCGAGCCACGACCGTATCCGGGTAATCGGGCGTCCACCTGAGAATCGTCACCCGCCACCGGATCGTTAACCGTCGCTGCCACGCGGTCGGCTTCCTGGTCGCACTTCCCCGGACAAACCGGCAACTCCCGGCCGGAACCCGCGAACCGGTAGGCCGAATTCGCGCCGGGTGAACTCGCCACTCGAACGCGCGAGGCCGCTGCCTCGCAGTCCCGTCCGCGCTCGCACCGCCACTCTTCCGCGACCCCACCCATCTGGCACTCAGTGCCATGTCGGCCCACGTGCCGGTGCGGTAGCGCCCCGCGGCGGACAGGTGGCGGCCCGAGTTCCGCCGGGTCATCGAGCGTAGGCATCCCGCTGCCCGGCGATCAGGATCGAGAAACCCGGTTACCGCACTCCGGCAAACGCACTCCGCACGGCGGACTGCATCTTCTGTGATTGTCCTCAACGCATGCTCCGGGCTGGACGCCGGCTCCCCGGCGATCGTCGGCTGGAGATACGGCGTCCGCCGTTCGGCCGACCTGGGGCCGGTAGAGGGAAAGCGAGATGGGAATGTCCGGCCGAGTTCGCGTACCCGAAGGCCGGGCATCGAATGGCCGGGAGCCGCAGCGGGCTCCGCGGCCGCCCGCTCATCGCGCATAGATCGTCACTCCTCGGTGCACGGTGCGCAGGCACGTGGGCAGCGGTGCGTCCGGTTCGAGCGCGGGCAACCCCGGCACGCGCGAGCGCGGGTCGGTGGACCAGCGCTGTACCGAATCGGCGGCCGCGGCGACGACGAGTTCACCGGTATCCCAGATCGCGTAGGAAGCGGGCGCGCCGGGTACCAAGGTGCCCGCCACCCCGTCGCGGACGCCGCCCGCGCGCCAAGCGCCGCGGGTGGCCGCTGCGAACGCGGCGCGCGGGGACAGGCCGTGGCCGGGGGTGCGGTGAGCGGCCGCGGCACGCACCGCCGCCCACGGGTCGAGCGCGGTGACCGGGGCGTCGGAGCCGATCGCCAGGGCGACGCCCGCGGAGGCCATGGCTGCGAACGGGTTCGACGCCGCCGTGCGCTCGGCGCCGAGCCGCGCGGCGTACATGCCGCCCGGCCCACCCCACGCGGCGTCGAATCCCGGTTGCACACTGGCGATCACACCCCAGCGCGCCATGCGGGCGATGTGCTCGCCGTCGACGAGTTCGGCGTGTTCGACGCGATGCCCGAGCGCCGCGACCGCCGGGACGCCGAGTTCGGCGACCACCCGTTCGATACCGGCGAGGACGGCGTCCATGGCGGCGTCGCCGATCGCGTGGAATCCGGCCTGGATACCGGCGACGGTGCAGGCGCGGACGTGGGCGGCGATCGCCTCGGCGTCGAGATAGCTTCGGCCGCAGCCGGATTCGTCGACATAAGGCGCACGCAGCCATGCGGTGCGCGAACCGAGGGAGCCGTCGACGAACAGGTCACCGCCGAGGGCGTGCACCCCGAGTTCATCGATCAGGGCGCGGGCCTGCTCGGCGCTGCGCACCGCCTCGCCCCAGTAGGCCCGGACCTGGACACCGTGTTCGAATTCGAGCAGTTCGCGCACGTCGGCGCGGCCCGCGATCTCCGGGCCCGCGCACTCGTGGACCGCGACGACACCGCGCGCGGCGGCGTGGTCGAGTGCCGCGGCGCGTGCTCGATCCCGTTGCGCCCGGGTGAGATTCGCGAGCGCGGCGGCGCGCACGGCGTGATGGGCGGCGGCGCGCACGGGCTCGCCACGGGTGAATCCGTCGGTCGCGGGCAGTTCGGGCAGCGCGTCCAGCAACGCCGAAGACGCCACCGCGGAGTGCGCGTCCACCCGCGAGAGGTAGACGTGCCTGCCCGCACCCGCCGCCGTGTCGAGCTCCTCGACGGTGGGCGGCCGTCCCTCCGGCCAGGCGGTCTCGTCCCAGCCGTCGCCCAGGATCGCGCCATCAGGGTGGGCCTCGGCGAACTCGCGCAGCAACCGCAGGCAGTGCTCGAGCGACCGGGTAGCCGAGAGGTCGAGCCCGGTCGGTTTCAGGCCCAGCGCGGTGACGTGCACGTGCGGATCGACAAACGCGGGCGCGACGAAGGCGCCGTCGAGGTCGACGATCTCGGCCTCCGGGTGCAGCGCGCGCCCCGGTTGCTCGGCGCCCAGCCAGACGACGGTGCCGTCACTCACCGCCATCGCCGTGGCGTCGGGTGAACTGGCACTGTAGAAACGACCGCCGATCAGCAACTGGGTACTCACGAGGCACCAGTCTGCCGTATGCCCGATCCGGCGGTTTCGGTCAGCCGTTCAGCAGGGGGTGGCGCGCCAGATCCTCCGGCTGCGCCAGCACCGCCATCACTTCCGCGTATTCCGGCGGCGCACCGCCGGTTGCCGCGGCCGCGGGGGGCAGGCAGCCCGCCTCCACGGCGATCAGCTCCAGCCGCAGCGCCGCGGCCGTGAATCCGGAAATCGACTGTCCCGCAGCGGCCGCCGCTCGTTTGACCGCGGCAGCCAGCTCCTCGCTCACCGTTACGGTGAGTTGCTCGGTGGCCATCGCGCCACGATAGCCCTTCGCGGCGCGACAGGGAACCGGGTACGCCGACTCCGACGCTCAGGCCGAGGTGATCGCGCGGCGTGCGTTGCCCTGGCCGTCGTCGTACCACTGCCCCATGACGGCGCCGTCGACCACGTCGCCTCCGTCGACGACCACGCCGCGATAGGGCGCGGCCGCGACGAACCTGCGGAAGCGGCGCGCGGCGAAGGCCATCACGAGGGGGCGCACCAGGACTCGTGTGGGAGGCAGCAGCAGGAGCAGGCCGAACAGCGAGGTGACCAGGCCGGGCACGAACATCAGCACCCCGCCCGCCGCGACCAGGGCGCCGTCGGCCACGGCGGTCCCGGGCGCCACTTCCCCCCGCGCGGCCCGGCGGAACTGCTCGAAAACCCGCCGCCCTTGGGAGCCGACCAGCAGCAGGCCCGCGGCCGATCCGGCGATCAGCACCAGGATGGTCGGCAGCACGCCGATCAGCTGACCGGCCGCGACCAGGGCGGCGACTTCGACGACGACGTACAGCACGAACAACAGGGCGGGCATGGCGATCCTTTCGGACGATCTACCCGGTCAACGTTCCGCACCCGGGTTTTTCTCCCCGACCCGCCTGACAAGGCGCTGAGATCCGCCTCGCATCAGCCGCCCGGCCGCACCAGCCCCGTCTCGTAGGCCAGCACGACCGCCTGAACCCGGTCGCGCAGACCGAGTTTGGTGAGCACCCGGCCGACATGCGTCTTGACCGTCGCCTCCGACAGGTACAACTGTTCGGCGATCTCGGCGTTGGAGCGTCCGGCCGCGATCTGCTCGAGCACTTCGCGCTCGCGGGCGGTGAGCACGTCGAGCACGCCCGGGTCGCGGGTCCGTGCCGGGTTCTCCGCGATGAGCCGGTCCAGTAGGCGTTTGGTGACCTTGGGCGAGACCACGGCGTCGCCGGCGGCGACGCTGCGGATGGCGGAGACGAGATCCTCCGGCGGGGTGTCCTTCAACAGGAATCCGCTCGCGCCCGCCCGAAGCGCGCCGAGCGCGTGCTCGTCGAGGTCGAAGGTCGTCATCACCAGCACCCGGCTGCCGTGCCCTGCCTCCACGATGCGGGTGGTGGCGACGACCCCGTCCACTACCGGCATCCGCACGTCCATCAGCACCACATCGGGGCGCAGTTCGGCCGCTCTGGCGACCGCGGCGGCGCCGTTGGCCGCCTCGCCGATCACTTCGATGTCGGGGTGCGCGCCGAGCACCATCTTCAATCCCATCCGCATGAGTTCCTGGTCATCGACGACGAGCACGGTGATCGGCACGTTGCCCAATGTAACGTGACCGCTTCGGCGCGCTGGGCGACCTGTGCCGTGACGGCTCGCGCGCACCCGGCCTGGGGGACGAAACCCTATGCGGCGCAGCGCTCTACACGTCGCGGAAGAATCCGGTTGCCCGGCTCACTCCGCGGCGACCGGTCGCAGCGGGATGCAGGCGTGCACGCGCCAGGCTCCGTCGGCGTCGCGGCCCGCTTCCAGGCTGCCGCCGAGCACGGCGACGCGTTCGCGCATCCCGACCAAGCCGAGCCCGCTGCCCTCGATGCGCGTGCCCGATTCGTGCAGCGGGACCCCGCCGGTGTCGGTGACGTCGATCAGCACGTCGGCGTCGGTGCGACGGACCCGCACCCACGCCTTCGGGTGCGGCCCGGCATGCCGCAGCGTGTTGGTCAGCGATTCCTGCACGATGCGATGCACGCCGAGGCTGACCTCGGGGGCGATGTCGTCGAGTTCGCCGGTCAGCTCGAGTTCCACGGCCAGACCGGTGCCCCGCATCATCTCCACGACCTTGGCGATGCCCGCGGTGCCGTGCTGGGGCAACTGGTCGGGAGCGTGTTCGGTGCGCAGCAGAGCCACGGTTCTGCGCAGTTCGCGCAATGCTTCGCGGCCGGTGCCCGCGATGGTGGAGAGCGCCTGTTCGGCGGCGTCCGGGTCGCGGCGCAACGCGTATCTCGCGCCGTCGGCCTGCACGATGATCACGCTCACCGCGTGGGCCACCACATCGTGCAGTTCCCGCGCGATGCGGGTGCGTTCGGCGGCGACGGCGTCGTGCGCGCGACGCTCCCGGTCGTAGTCGGCGACCGCGAGCCGGGCCGCCACCTCGGCGTCGTAGGCGTGCCGCGCGCCGATGAACTCCGCGAGCGTCCAGCACAAGGCGTAGAACATGATGGTGAACACGCTGTCGGAACCGGAGGGTTTCCCGATCGCCACGATCGAGAGCGCGAGATCCACCGCCAGGCCGAGCCCGTACCACAGTCCGTCCCGCCTGCCGACGTAGGCGACCAGGGTGTAGAGCATGATGCCGTGCGACAGCATCGCGATGTGGTCGGCGTCGTCCTCGGACAGGAAGCCCACCAGCGTCGCCGTCAACGACAGTGCCAAGGTGGTGGCCGCCATGGCCCGGGGGTACACCCGGCGCAGGGTGAGCGGCAGCGGGAGCAGCACCCCGATGGCCAGGTAGGCGAGCTTGTTGTGCGCGTTACCCACGCCGATGATCTCGAGCAGCACGAAGACCGCCGCGAGCACCGAATCGGCCACGACGGGCTTGCCCCGGAGCCACAGACTGAAACGACGCACGCGATCAGCCTAGATGCGCCCGGCTGGAAGGCAGGCGGGCTCCGTCGCGGACGGTGGGCGCGATTTCCGGCGCGACACGGCCGTCGAGATCTGGTCGAGGGGCGTCCGAGGGTGCCCGCGCACGATATCGCGGCCGCACGCGCGCCGATCTCTCCCAGGGCGACGCGCATCCGGTCAGGACCGGGAAACCGATGGCAGGCGGAACACCCGGTCAGGCCGGGGTCTGGTTGTCTACCGGGGTGGAGATCGGAGACTGGGCGGTTCTGTTGACGGCGGCGACGGCCGCGGGCTGGGTGGACGCGGTGGTGGGTGGCGGCGGGCTGATCGTGCTGCCGACGTTGTTCGTGGTCGCCCCCGGCATCGCGCCGCAGACCGCGCTGGGCACCAACAAGCTCGCCGCGGTCGCCGGGACCAGCGCCTCGGTGCTGACCTTCGCGCGCAAGGTGCCGATGCGCTGGCGGGTGCTGCTGCCCGCGGCGGCGATCGCGGCGGCGGCGGCCGCGGTGGGCGCCGCGGCGGTCTCGCTGATCGACCGCGAATTGTTCGTCCCGATCGTGATGGTGGTGCTGGTCGGCGTCGCCGTGTTCGTGACGCTGCGTCCGTCGATCGGCGTCACCTTGGCCACTCATCCGCCCACCCGGCGCAAGATCGTGCTCACGGTGGCGCTGGCGGCGGGGTTGATCGGCTTCTACGACGGCCTGCTCGGTCCCGGCACCGGCACGTTCCTGATCATCACCTTCGCGACCCTGCTCGGCACCGAGTTCGTGCGGGCCGCCGCCATGGCGAAGGTGATCAACTGCGGCTCCAACGTCGGAGCGCTGATCTTCTTCGGGGCGACGGGCCACATCCTGTGGGCGCTCGGCGCGGGAATGGCCGTGGCGAACGTTCTCGGTGCCGTGGTCGGCGCGCGCATGGCGCTGCGCAAGGGCGCCGAGTTCGTGCGCGTCGTACTGCTGGTGGTGGTGATCGGGATGGTGATCCGCTTGGGTTGGCAGCAGTTCGGCTGATCAGCCCACCGGCTCGGCGCGCTGGGTGGCGAGCCAGGGTTGCAGCACCCGCGATGTCGTCTCGTGAATCCTGCGCTGCAGACGCTCGGCGTCCTCGACACCGGCCACCGGCTGCTGGAACAGCACGGTCAGCGCACCCGACACCGCGCCGACGACCGCGCCGACCAGGGCGGCGGCGCCGACCTCGTCGAGTTCGGCGGGAAACGCCTTGTGCAACTGTCTGGCGATCTCGCGCTGGGTGACCAGTTGGGCGTGCGCGGCGCGGCCGCTCACCGCGGGCACGGTCCGTGACACCTGGGCGCGCAGCGCGCCGATCCGGGCATAGAGGTCGTCGACGAGATGCTCGCCGGGATTGTCACCGGCGGCACGCAAGGCGCGCAGCAAGACCTCCACCGGCCGTTCCCCCGGTCGCCTGCTGGCGATGGCCGCCACCGCGGCGCGCACCCGCTGGTCGGATTCCGGGAAGAGCAGCTCTTCCTTGCTGGCGAAATAGTTGAAGAACGTGCGGGTGCCGACGTCCGCCGCGGCGGCGATGTCGGCCACCGTGGTCTCCTCGTAGCCTCTGGTCTCGAACAGCTCGGCTGCGGCTTCCAGGATGGCTCGGCGGGTACGTTCGCGTTTGCGGTCACGAAGGGCGGATGGCGGCACGCGGGCACAGTACGGCATCCGGCGAGCAACACGCCGGAGGTACGAGTGTCGCGCGCGCCGTTCGCCCTGCGGCAGCGGCGTATTCCGTGCGAACCGGCACGGAATGCATTCTCGCACGGCGTGTGATCACCGCGCCCGTACGCACGTGCGGCGCCACCGGCTAGGTTGGTGCGGGTGAGCATCGCGACATCCAGAGACGTGGACGCCGAGTTCCTCGACCTGCCGCTGGCCGCGCTCGCCGACGCCGCCCTGGCCGCGGCGACGGCAGCCGGCGCCCAACACGCCGATCTGCGGGTGCATCGCCTGGTCACCCAGTCGATCCGCTTGCGCGACGGCCGGGTCGAGGCGGTCACCGACAGCACCCGACTCGGCTTGGCCGTGCGGGTGATCGTCGACGGCACCTGGGGTTTCGCCTCGCACGCCGCGCTGACACCCGACACCGCCGCCGAGGTGGCGCGTACCGCGGTCACCGTCGCGACCACGTTGCGGGCGCTCAACCGCGAACGCGTCGAGTTGGCCGACGAGCCGCGCTACGCCGACGCGCGCTGGGTCTCGGCCTACGACATCGACCCGTTCACCGTGCCGACCGGCGAGAAGCTGGCACTGCTGCAGGATTATTCGGAGCGGCTGTCGCACGCCGAAGGGGTGGACCACGTCACCGCGAGCGTGCTGCAGGTCAAGGAGCAGACCTTCTACGCCGACACCGCGGGCTCGTCGATCACCCAGCAGCGGGTGCGGCTGCACCCGAGCCTCGAGGCGATCACGGTGGACACCTCGGCGGGAGTGTTCGAGACGATGCGCACGCTGGCCGCGCCGGTGGGCCGCGGATGGGAATACGTCACCGGCGCCGACGGCGTGTGGGACTGGGACGGCGAACTCGCGCGTATCCCGGAGTGGCTGGCCGAGAAGGTGAAAGCGCCCAGCGTACAGGCCGGGCCGACCGATCTGGTCATCGATCCGACCAACCTGTGGCTGACGATTCACGAATCGATCGGTCACGCCACCGAGTACGACCGGGCCATCGGTTACGAATCCGCCTACGCGGGCACCTCCTTCGCCACGCCCGACAAGCTCGGGTCGCTGCGCTACGGCAACCCGATCATGCGCGTGACCGGCGACCGCACCGAATCGCACGGGCTGGCCAGCGTCGGCTACGACGACGAGGGCGTCGCCGGGCAGCGCTGGGACCTGGTCCGCGACGGCGTCCTGGTCGGTTATCAACTGGACCGGGTTTTCGCGCCGCGCCTGGGTCTGCGGCGGTCCAACGGCTGCTCGTACGCCGACTCGGCGCATCACGTGCCGATCCAGCGGATGGCCAACGTCTCGCTGCAACCCGATCCGGACCGCGACACCAGCACCGAGGAGTTGATCTCGCGGGTGGACGACGGCCTCTACATCGTCGGCGACAAGTCGTGGTCGATCGACATGCAGCGCTACAACTTTCAGTTCACCGGCCAGCGGTTCTTCCGCATCCGCGGCGGAAAGCTGGACGGCCAGGTGCGCGACGTCGCCTACCAGGCCACCACCACCGAGTTCTGGGGTGCGATGGAAGCCGTCGGCGGACCGTCCACCTGGCAGCTCGGGGGCGCGTTCAACTGTGGCAAAGCGCAGCCAGGCCAGGTCGCCGCGGTCAGCCACGGCTGCCCGTCGATCCTGGTGCGCGGCGTGAACATTCTCAACACCCGGACGGAGGCCGGCCAGTGAGCGACGATCTGTTCCCCGCGAGCGTGACCGTAGAGCGGGCGCTGGCGCTGTCCCGCGCCGACGAGGCGATCGTGATCGTCCGCGACGAGCACGAGGCGTCGCTGCGCTGGGCCGGGAACTCCATGACCACCAACGGGTCGTCGGTGTCACGGCACTGGGCGGTGGTCTCGGTGTTCCGCGAGGGACCTACCCTTGCCCGGGTCGGCACGATCGCCTCGACCAGTGTCGATCCCGGCGATATCGAGGCCGTGGTGCGGGCGAGTGAGGCGGCGGCGCGCGACGCCGAGCCCGCACGAGACGCGATGCCGCTGCTCGAGCCGGACGCCGCCGACGACGACTGGACCGCCCCGGCGGGTGGCACCGGCATCGAGGTGTTCACCGATCTGGCCGAGGGCCTGGCCGCCGGATTCGACAGCGCCGACCGGCTCTACGGCTTCGCCCACCATCAGATGCACACCACGTGGCTGGGCACTTCGACCGGAATCCGCCGCCGCTTCGTGCAGCCAACCGGTTCGGTGGAGATCAACGGAAAGCGCGGCGAAGGCGCGGATCTGGCCAGCGCGTGGGTAGGGGTCGGCACCGCGGACTTCACCGACGTCGACGTATCCGGCCTGCTCGCGGACCTGTCCCGCCGCCTGGACTGGGCCAAACGCAAGGTCGAGTTGCCCGCGGGCCGCTACGAGACGTTGCTTCCTCCCTCGACCGTGGCCGACCTGATGATCTATCTGGCCTGGTCGATGGAGGGCCGGGGCGCGCAGGAGGGCCACACGGCGTTCGCGCGGGCGGGCGGGACCCGGGTCGGCGAGCGCCTGAGCGATATCCCGCTCACCCTCTACTCCGACCCGCACGCCCCCGGCCTGGAATACCGTCCGTTCGTGGCGGCGACCGCGTCGTCGGAATCGATGTCGGTGTTCGACAACGGCTTGTCCGCCGAGCGCGTCGACTGGCTGCGCGACGGCGTGATCTCCGCGCTGATCTATCCGCGCGCCAGCGCCGCCGAGTTCGACGCCCCCGCCACGGTTCCCGGCGAGAACCTGCTGCTCACCGGCGGTTCGGAAGCCACGATCGATGACATGATCGCGCGCACCGAGCGCGGTCTGCTGCTGACCACGCTGTGGTACATCCGCGAGGTCGACCCGGCGACGCTGCTGCTCACCGGACTCACCCGGGACGGGGTGTACCTCGTCGAGAACGGCGAGGTCACCGCCGCGGTGAACAACTTCCGGTTCAACGAGAGCCCACTGGACCTGCTCCGGCGGGTGAGCGAGGCGGGCGCGACCGAACTCACGCTGCCACGCGAATGGAAGGACTGGTTCACCCGGACCGCCATGCCGCCCTTGCGGATTCCCGATTTCCACATGTCGTCGGTCAGCCAGGCGACCTGATCGGCGCGGGTCAGGCAGCGGGGGTGATCTCTATGCCGATGGTGCCGGACTTGCCGCGCCGCAGGTTGCTGCCGAGAATGACCAGCGGCCCGGTGAGCCAGTACTTGCGGCGCAGCAGTTTGCGCACCCGTTCGGTGCCCTCGGCGTCGAGCAGCCGCCCGGTCCCTTCGATCACCACACCGCGCGGCTTGCCGGTGGCGTTGCACGCTTGCAGGGTGACCGCCGGATTGCGGCGCAAGCGCTTGACCTTCCAGCTGTCGGTGACGGTCCAGACGTACAGTTTGCCGTTCTCGGCCACCGCCCACACCGCGGTGCCGACGGGAGTCCCGTCCTTACGGAAGGTGGTCAGCAGCACGTAGTCGGCTTTGGCGACGGCGTCCAGCGAATTCGTCATGCCGGGCAGCGTATCCCGCATCCCGGCGCGGGGAGTTGGGCGGGAAAGGCGGCCTGCTCGCCGACGACCTATTCCGGCATCCGGTACTCCCCCGCTTCCAAGCGCGCCAGCACGCCCTCGGTCCACGTCGACAGGTTCGAGAACACTCCGCTCCACAGTTCCAGCAGATCGGTCGCGTGCGGCGCTTCGTATCGCCCGGGGTGGTCCGGGATCATGGCCAGCAGATCGGCACGCACCGCCGCACTGCGGCGGCTCTGTTCGCGCAGCTTCGCGATGACGTGCGCCCTGGGCAGCGCGTCCATGAAGGCGATGCCCGCCCCGAGTTCCTCCATGTCGACGCTGACCAGCGCCTCGTCCATCAGCTCGCGGAATTCGGCCTCGCCCGATTCGGTCAGCTCGAACAGCGTGCGCCCGGGGCCCTGGTCGCTGTTCTCGGTCGCGAACGCGCTCAGCTTCCCCTCCCGCGTGAGCTGTTTCAGTGCGTGATAGATCGAGCCGGGCTTGACATTCGTCCAGGTCTCGGCGCGCCAGGACAGCAGTTCCTGGCGCAGGGCGTACCCGTGTACGGGCTGACGCAGGCGCATCACCCCCAGCACCAGCAGGCGCACCACCGACATCGTGAACTCCTTTCGCCTCCCCGAACCGCATGGTAGTCAAGTTTGACTTCCCGGCGGACAGGGGCCTACCCTCAGCTAATCAAAATTGACTACCGCAGGTAATCGGGAGGATTCTATGGCCGACACGGCGGTACCGCAGCTCTGGACCGACGATCTGTCCAGCACGCTGGATTTCTACAAAGCGTTGGGTTACACGGTGACGCATGAGCAGACCCGCCCCTACGTCTACGGCGCGGTGGAAGACCACGGCTGCGCCCTGCACTTCGTGCCCACACCCAAGGACGGCGACGTCCCCACCGAACGCGCGGGCTGTCTCGTCATGGTCGACGACGTCGCGAGCAGGCATCAGGCATTCAGCGCGGCGCTGCGCAACCGCTACGGCAAGGTACCCGCGAAGGGGCTGCCCCGGATCACCCGCTTCCGGCCGGGCCAGTCCCGGTTCACCGTGGTCGATCCGGCGGGCAATCAGGTGATCTACATCCAGCGCGACGAACCCCCGGAAGTCGAATACGGCGGATCGAAGAAGCTGGACGGGCTGGCCAGAGTGCTGGACAACGCCCGCATCCTGCGTGATTTCAAGACCGATGACAAGGCCGCGTTCCGCGTGCTCGAGGTCGGTCTCGGCCGGTTCCGGGCCGAGGCGCCGCGGCTGGACGTGGCCCGTGCGCTGGCGGCGCTCGCCGAACTGGCCGTCGCGATCGGAGAACCGGGTCGCGCCGAGCAGTTCCGCGGCGGGTTGCGCGCGATGGAACTGTCCGCCGCGGAACGCGCGTCCATCGCCGGGGAGCTGCGCGCCTCCGACGACCTGACGGACTGGCTGTCGGAGACATAGCCGCCCGTCGGCGCACTCACGCCGCGGTCAGCACCTCCGGTCCGTCCGGGGTGATCGCGATGGTGTGTTCGGAGTGGGCGGTCCGTGAGCCGTCCGCCGAGCGGATGGTCCAGCCATCGGGATCGGTGACGATGCGGTCGGTCGTGCGCGCGAACCACGGCTCGATCGCGATGGTGAGTCCGGGCCGCAGCCGATGGCCGCGCCCGGGCCTGCCCGCGTTCGGCACGTGCGGGTCCTCGTGCATGGTGCGGCCGAGGCCGTGTCCGCCGAACTCGGTGTTCACCGGGTAGCCGTACGCACGCGCCACCGCGGCGATGGCGGCGGAGATATCGCCGATGTGGTTGCCGGGCACCGCGACCGCGATCGCCGCCGACAGCGCCCCCTCGGTGGCCCGCACCAGCCGCGCGTCCTCGTCCGCGGCGCGACCGGCCACCACCGTGGTCGCCGCGTCCGCGACCCAGCCATCGATCCCGACCGCGAGGTCCATACTCAGCACGTCGCCGTCGCGCAGTGTGTAGTCGAACGGAAGTCCGTGCAGCACAGCGTCGTTCACCGACAGGCAGACGGTGTTGCGGAACGGCCCGCGCCCGAACGAGGGCGCGTAGTCCCAGTAGCAGGACTGCGCGCCGCGTTCGCGGATGCGCTCGCGGACGTGGGCTTCCAGGTCGAGCAGATTGACTCCCACCCGCGCGCGCTCACGCAACTCGGCGAGCACGCCGGCGACGAAACGCCCTGCCACTCGCATTCGCGCGATCTCCGCGGGGCTCTTCAACTCGACCATCGATCCTCCGTACATCGGTATTTTAATACCACGATAGCGTGCCGGTATTTTAATACCAATCGGGTCGCTTGCGGTGCTCACAGGCCGTCCGTAGCCTGAGCGCATGGTCCGGCTCCCGTTGACTCCCGCGCAGATCGAGGCAGGCCGCCGCCTCGGCACCGCCTTGCGCGCCGCTCGCGCGGACCGCGAACTCACCGAGGTCGCGCGGGCGGCCGGGATCTCCCCGGAGACGCTGCGCAAGATCGAGACCGGCCGGCTGCCCTCTCCGGCTTTCGGCACCGTCGTCGCGTTGGGACAGGCGCTCGCGGTCCCGCTCGACGATCTCGCGGACATCTGGCGCTCGGCGGGGCTCGCCGAATCCGCCTAGGGCGGATCGCCTTCCGTCCTCGGCTCGATCGCGATGCCGACGGACGCGTCCGCGCCGCGCAGCAGCTTGTGGCCGCGAATGGCGAGCCGGCCGATGAGGCCGTATTTGCTCGCTACCAGGTCCCGGACCCGTTGCGTGCCGTCCGCGTCGAGGATGCGGGCGCTGCCCGGCAAGACCTCCTCCGCGGTCGGGCGGCCGCGCCCGTCGCAGACCTGCAACGTGACGTCGGGATTGCGGCGGATCCGCTTGACCTTCCAGGTCTTCGGATTGGTCCAGACGACGATCCGATCCCCCTCCGGAGCCACCCACACCGGTGTGCCGACCGGCGTCCCGTCCTTCTTGAAGGTGGTCAGCAGGACGGTCCTGCTCTGGCTCATCTCGTTCCACGTCATAAGGGAAACGGTAGACCTGAACACCGGCGCGGACATCCGACCGGAGAACGGTTCACCACTACGCGTTCGCGCGTAGCTCTCCGACGGACGTGGGCGGCGACGCGCTCGCTCCGCCGCCCTCTCGACCGCTACCCGCGATGCTTGCGGAAGAAGGCGCGAACATCGGCCACGAACAGCTCCGGTTGCTCCGCCGCGGCGAAGTGCCCGCCCTCGCTGTATTCGGTGAAATGCTCGATGTGCCCCTCCGGATTCATCACCCGGCGCATCAACGGGTGCGTGCCGAACACCGCCCATCCCTGCGGCACTCCGGACGGCATCACCCAGTCCATCCCGGAATGCGCGTTTTCCCAGAGGAATTGCGCCGCCGACGCCCCGCTGCGGGTGAACCAGTAGATGCTGACATTGGCCAGTAGCAGGTCACGATCCACCGCCTCACCCACCGGCCGCGCCGGGTCGGTCCAGGCTTGGAACTTCTCCGCGATCCAGCCGAGCTGCGCGATGGGCGAATCGGTCAGGGCGGCCGCTATGGCGTTCGGCTGAGTGGTCTGCAGCGTCAGGTATCCCTTCTGCTGGGCCCACTTCTCCCGTTCGGCATCGATGGCGGCAAGCTCGTCGCCGGTGAGCCCGTCCGGCATCGGCAGCTGCTCGCCCACCAGCCCGAGTGTGCCCGGATCGCTGTTCACATGCGTCGCGATCACCCGCTCCGGATGGGTGGCGGCCAGGCGTCCTGTGACGCCCGCGCCGATGTCGCCGCCCTGCGCCAGGAACTTCTCGTAACCCAGCCTGCTCATCAGCTCCGCGAACGCCTCGGTCGTGCGCGCCAGCTCCCACCCCGTCGAGACGAGCGGCGTGGAGAACCCGAACCCGGGCAGCGAGGGGATCACCACGTGGAAGGCATCCGCCGGGTCACCGCCGTGCGCCCGCGGATCGGCCAGCGGGCCGATCAGCTCCAGGAATTCCACCACCGATCCCGGGTAGCCATGGGTGATCAGCAGCGGAATCGCGTCCGGCTCGGGCGAGCGCACATGGAAGAAGTGGATGGTCTGCCCGTCGATCTCGGTGGTGAACTGGGGGTGGGCGTTCAACCGCGCCTCCTGCGCGCGCCAATCGAATTCGTCACGCCAGTACCGCGCCAGTTCTCGCAGGTAGTTCGGCGCGATCCCGCGGTCCCAGTCCCCCTCGGTGCCCGGCACCACGTACGGCGAGCGCGCCCGGCCGAGCCGCTCCCGCAAGTCGTCGAGGTCGGCCTGGGGAATGTCGATGCGGAAAGGCCGGATCTGCTTCGTGTTCGTCATGAGAGCTACTGTCGCGGCCATTGCGGAAGACTTGCTTCCGCAATCTTCCGACTTTGTCGCACCGGTTTCCGACCTGGCGCCGCGGGCGCTGTGCGGGTACGGCGAAGAGCCGAGAATGGGAGTCATGATGACGCGGCATCTCGAGGGCGCGGCCGGCTCGGCGCCACCCCGAGCGGCATCGGACGCGGATCGGCACCGCTCGCGCGGCGATCTGGTCTGGTACGCCGCGTACGGCTCCAATATGAGCCTGACCAGGCTGCGCACCTACCTTCGCGGCGGCAGGCCGGAGGGAGGAGCGCTCACCCTGCCCGGCTGCCGCGACCACGCCGACCCGATCCGCTCGATCCCCCTCCTGCTCCCGGGCGTGCTGTATTTCGCCACCGAATCGCTGACCTGGACCGGCGGCCGCGCCTTCTACGACCCGGGCTGCCCCGGCGAGATGGCCGTGCGCGCCCACCTGCTCACCACCGCCCAGTTCTCCGACATCGTGGCGCAGGAGATGTATCGCGCCCCGGGCACGGAGCTGAGCTTGACCGAGGTGCTCGAGACGGGGACGACAACGCTCGGTCCCGGCCGGTACGAGACCCTGGTCTGCACGGGAACACATGCCGGACACCCGGTGCTCACCTTCACCGCACCGTGGCGTTGTCGCGACGTGCGGGGCAATCCGCCCGCCGCCGCCTACCTGCGGCACCTGGCCGCGGGCCTGCGTGCCGCGCACGGCTGGTCCCGCCGGGCGACCGCGGGCTACCTCGCCACTCGTCCCGGCGCCGACCGGCGGTGGACGCCCGAAGCGGTTCACGAACTGATCGGCGCGAAGGAGCCGCGGCGGCGAACCTACGAGGAGACCGCGGCCGCCCGGGACCAATCCCCGACCGGCGACTCGTCCTCGTTGTCCCGATAGCTGCGGGCGACCAACGCGGCGCGCAGATACCAGACCCCGGAGGCCTGAGCGGGGTCGAATCCGGTGAGCTGACCGATGCGCTTGAGCCGGTAGTCCACGGTGTTGGTGTGGATGTGCAGCGATCGCGCGGTGCGCTGGCGATTCAGGTTCGTGCCGATATGCCGTTTGAGTGTTTCGAGGAGTTCGGGGTGCTCGTCGAGCGGATCGAGCAGCGTCCGGAGGGTTTCCAAGCCGGGGCCCGGCCGGGTGAGCTGGTATTCCAGCGCCAGGTCGTCGAATCGGAACAGCCCGCGTCTCCAGCGCAGCCGCTGCACCATGTCGAGCAGCTCGTGGGCGCGGTCGGCGGCCGTCGGCACCTCGACCGGCGCCGCGGCGATCACCGTCGCGACGATCGGCACCTGCGCCGCACGGCCGAGCCCCTCCACCAGGTCGTCGAGGGCCTTGTCCTCGGGCGAGGCGGACGGCAACAGGACGGTGCCGCCGTCCACGCTCAGCAGCGACAGCACCGCCTCCCCGCAGCGGGTCGCGAGTTCGGATTGCACCCTGCGCAGCTTCCGCCGCGCCACCACCGCACCGTCGAGTTGCGGATTGCGTTCGTCCGGATGGGGTGGAATCGCCAGCGCGAGAACCGAATACGAGTCGGCGATCTGGATGCCGCACTCGCGGGCCATAGTGAAGGTGGGGTGTCCGCCGAGCAGGGCAGAGGCGAGGGTGTGCGCCGCCGTGTGATGCTCGCCGACCACCGCGCGCAACTCGGTCACGTACGCGCGCGAGACGGTCGAGGTGATGGTGTCCAGGATCTCCAGCAGGCGGCGGCTGATGTCCTTGAGGCTGTCGAAGTCCGCGGCGGTCGCGTTCGCGACGATCAGGTCGAAGCCGAGCTTGAACCCTTCGTGCACGGCGTGGTGGATGGTGTCGATCGGGATGCCCTCACGCGCCCAGCCCGCCGCGGCGTTGCGCAGCAGCAGGGTCTTCTCCGGGATGTCGCTGCCGTCGAGCATGCTGACGGCCAATTCCAGGCACAAGCGGGTGATGTTGGTGATGTCGCCGTTGAGCGCCTCGCCGGGGAGGGTCCGGCAGTGCGCGACGGTCTCGATGAAGTGGCCGACCATTTTGCGAGACAGATTCCGCACATCCCGCAGTGAAGAACTGGCCGGGCGGCCCGAGAGGGTCAGATCCGGGCCTGCCGAATCGGTGATGGACATGTGACTCCTTCAGTCCCCGATCACGGAAAGTACTCCACGGTAACTTGACCGCGTCGACGTGCCGAGGGTCGCGCCCCCGGTTGGGGACACCACCCGAACCGCGCGGTGCGCGTCTGTGAAGCCTCACAAGTCGTATTCGCGCGGTCGAATTCTTTCGATCCCCGTCGTAACGTCGGTAGCAGCAGGGTCGCCGGGCGGAGGGAGGGCCATGAATATCGGCCCGCACGAAAAAGATCGGGACATCGCCGAGGTGTCCGCGAGATCCGATCGTGGCACCCGTCGCAGCGGTCCCGACGCGCTGATTCGAATGGGGCTGGAGTTGGCCCTCGTGCTGGTCGACGCGGCCGAGGCGGCCGGGAATCTCGCCCTGGGCCGATTCGAGCACGCGACCACCCGGTGCGCCCAGGCGGGCATCCCGATCGAAGCGGTGCACGCCGTTCTGCGCGACAGCGTCGATGCGGGCCTCGCCGGGCCCGTAGCCGATTCGCCCGAGCGACGCACCCCGCGTGACCAGGTCGAACCCGGCGTTCTCAGCGAATTCCTCGAGGCGCTGAACTCGGTCGTGGCGCGCAGTTACGCCAACTGATCCGACCGGGTCACAGCGCGGCGACGAGCGCCGCGCTCTCCAGCGCGCACCCGTACCCGATGGTGATGCCGGAGCCGCCGTGGCCGTAGTTGTGGACGACGGGCGTGCCGGGCAGCACGGCGGTGTCGAGTTCCACGCGGACTTCCCGGCGACCGGGGCGCAGTCCCACCACGGTTTCCAGCACTTCGCTGCCCGCGAGAGCGGGAACCAGATCGCGGCAGCGCCGCAGAATCGATCGAGTGAGGTCGGGAGCCGGCGCCGTGTCCCACTCGCCGATGTCCAGGGACCCGCCCAGCACGCAGTCGTTCGCGCGCGGATGGACGTAGGCACGGCCGAGCGGATGCGCCTCGTCGCGGACCGAGACGGACAGTCCGGGATTCGCGACCCGCACGATCTGACCGCGGATCGGATACGCCTCCCGGTCGCCGACCAGCTCGGCGGCCCGCAGGCCTGCGCAGTTGATCACGACGTCCGGCGACAGGTCGGCGAGCTCGTCGAGCCGTCGCACAGTGCGCGGCACGCGACGCGCGCCCGCCGCGTCCACTTGCGCACTGAGGAAGGGCAAATAGGTCGGCATCTCCACCAAGGGAACTTCGAAACGGAACCCGAATCGGTAGCCCGGCGGCAGTTCGGCGCGATCGGCCGACCGGAACGAGCGCACCGATCGCGACCACGCCGGTATCGGGGGTTCGTCACGATACAGCGCCATCGACGAGCACATCCGCACACCCGGCGCGCCCGCGGCAGCCAACCCCGCCAAGTGCTCGAAAGTGATCTCGCCCCAGGCCCGCACACGATCGGCGGGGCCCGCGGCGGTCGGAAACCAGACCGCGGCGGCCAGGAAAGACGTCGTCGCCGTGATCGGCTCCGCGCTGACGACGACGACCTCGTGTCGCGCGCGGAGCAGTTCGGCCGCGGTGGACAGGCCCGTGATGCCCGAGCCGAGGACGACGATCCGCATGAGGGCGACATTATCGACCCCCGCCCGCGGGGGCTGTTGCCGCAGCACCGCCCCTGGGGAGCCGTGCGTTTCGGCTGACTAGCCGGGGCGGTCCTGGGTATTGCCTGCACATGGACGATGGGCGCCTGACGGTCGGCGTAGAAGAAGAGTTCCTGCTTGTCGACCCCCGTACCGGCGCGCCGCTGGCGCGCAATGTGGAGGTGGCGCGCACCGCCGAGGAGATCGGGGTCGACCTGCAACTCGAGCTGACGCGCTGTCAGGTGGAGACCAGCACGGCGGTCCACACCGATATCGGCGCACTGCACCGGCAGTTGCGGGAATTGCGCCGCGATATCGCCGCCTGCGCCGAGCGCAACGACGCACGCCTGCTCGCCGTCGGCATCCCGCCCACCGTCCCGCACGACTTCCCCGTCACCGATACGCCGCGCTACCAGCGCATCGCCGAGAACTTCGGCATGCTCGCCCACGAACAGGGACTGTCGGGCTGCCATGTGCACGTCGGCGTCCCCGACGCCGAAACAGCGGTCCAGGTCAGCAACCACCTGCGGCCGTGGCTGCCGCAACTGCTGGCGATGACCGCGAATTCGGCCATCTACCGCGGCACCGAAACCGGATTCGCCAGCTGGCGCAGCATCCTGTGGCGGCGCTGGCCCAGCGCGGGGCCACCGCCGTATTTCGAGTCGGCCCGTGACTACGAGGCGATGGTCGCGATGATGCTCAACAGCGGCAGCATCCTGGACAAGCAGATGGTCTACTGGGACGTTCGTCCGTCGGTCTCGTTCCCGACCGTCGAAGTGCGGGTGAGCGACATCCCTGCCACCGTCGAGGAGACCGCGCTCTTGGCGGCGCTGGTGCGCGCCATCGTCGTCACGGCGCGGAAATCGTTGGCCGCGGGGCAGATCGCACCGCCGGTCCCCGCCGAAGTGCTGCGGGCGGCGTACTGGAAAGCCGCCCGTTCGGGATTGGACGGTGACGGTGTCGATCCCTATGACAGCAATGTGGCGCCGGTGCGCGACCTGCTGTTCCGGCTGATCGAGCACGTGGCCCCCGCGCTGGACGAGGCAGGCGACCGGCAGTTCGTCGACGAGGCGTTCGCACACCTGCTCGCGCGCGGCAACGGCGCGCATCGGCAGGTCTCGGCGCTGCGGGCGCGCGGCGAGATCGATGACGTCGTCGAGGAGGTCGCGCGCGCGACCCTCGAAGGGTGCGACTAGCCAGGGGCGTCTCCGCGCAGGCACCGGCGACTCGAAGACGCTCAGCCCAGCGTGACGGCGGCGATCTGCGGCGAGGTCGGCCGCGGCGATCCTTTCGCGGGTTCGATCGTGACGGCGACGATGTCCGCGGGATCGAACCCGGTCGCCACGCCCGCCTGCGGCACGCCGGTCAACACGCCCGCCGAACGCGGCGTACCCGCGGACGACACGACCCAGAGCTGATATGCCCGGCCGGGCGGTGGCGCGGGTACCGCGTCGAAGGTGACCGCGACCGCGCCGAGCCGGTCGGAGGTGCGCACTGTCAGCGTGCCGCCGACGGACAGTTCGATCACCCGGGAACGCGCGTCCGGTTGCCTCGAGACCTGGTCGGCCGTGACCGCCGCGGCATGCGACCCCGCGATCCGCTCGGCCACCACCACGCCGCCCGCTCCGGTCGCGACGGCCACCGCGGCGGCCACCACCAACTGTGCGAGGCGGCGGCGGGCGAGGATTTCGCGACGGCGGCGCGCGGCGGGACGCGAGTCGCCGATCGCCCCGAGGATCTTCGACTCCAGGGTCGGTGGTGGATTCACCGCGGCGGTCGCGCTCAGTGCCGCCAGGGTCTCTCGGATCCCGTGCACCGCCGCCGCGAACGCCGCGGCCGTGCCGGAATCGGTCTTCGCAAGCCGGTTTTCGATGCGCCTGCGCTCGATCTCGGCGACCGCGTCCATCGCGTAGGGGTACGCCAGGTCGAGCAGATCCGCGCGCGAGGTCTCTGTACCGGTCATCGCCGGTCACCTCCGGTCGGTAGCCGTGGGTGCGCTCCACTCACCCGTAGAGCGCTCGCCGCTACCTCCGCACGCGAACCGTCTCCGGACTCCGCAGGCGAACGACCGCGCGTGGTGGGACCCGCGCCGCGGTTTCGGCGCACCTGCCCTGTGCCAACCCGCATGCCTTGACTTCGCGGCGAACGGCCTCGCGGATTGGATTCTCGCCCATATCCGGCACGAACACGGGTACGCTGCTCGTCCGCCGGAATCGTCCCTATCGTCTCGGTCATGGCGTTGCCGGGCGCACGGAAGGCCGCGCGCTACGACCCGGGGCACGTCCACGCTCGACGGCGGAACCCGACCGCTTTCCGACGCAGAGGAGAATACCGATGCTCACCGTGCTCCGCGATGAACGCGACGTCCCGCTCGAGCACGTCACCGTGGCGCTGGGCTGGGACCCCGCTACCCGTTCGCGCCTGCTCGGCCGGCGCAAGGAGATCGATCTCAACGTCGCGGCCCTGCTCTTCGCCGCGGACCGGCTCGTCGACGTGGTGTATCACGAGCAGCTCACCTCGACGGACGGGGCCGTCCGCCTGCACGGCGACAGTCTCACCGGAGAGGGGGAGGGCGACGACGAGGTCGTCAGCGTGGACCTGTCGCGCCTCTCCCCACACGTCACCACCGTGCTGTTCCTCATCACCAGCTACACCGGCCGGACGCTCGATCGGATCGCGAACGCCTACTGCCGGGTGATCGACACCGCGGCGGGTACCCAGCTCGCCCGCCACGAGCTGACCGGCGGCGGCTCGCACACCGGCATGGTGCTCGGTCGAGTGCGTCGCGCCGGTGGCGGCTGGCACTTCGATGGCATCGGCGCGGGCTTGCAGGCGCGGCACCCGGTCGAGGCCGTTGCGCAGATCGGCGCCTACATCGAGTGACCTCCTAGCGATTTCGTTTGCACCGCAATCGCTTCGGAGACCGCCGGCGCCCGGCGATCACGGGTCGGTCCTCCCCGCGCGCCGGCTACCCGAGCCGCGTCCGACCGGCCCGATGTCCGATTGGAATCCGGTCGCGCGGGTAGTCGCGGTGGAGGAGGTGTGACATGCCGAAGGAGGTCTCATGACCGACACGACACAGATTCGGCCGCCCGCGAACGCTCGGTCGGTCACCGAACTGGTGGAGGACGCCACCGCACAGGTGTCCCGGCTCATCCGCGACGAACTGCAGCTCGCCCGTGTCGAGATGCGGGAGAAGGGCAAGCGGTTCGGGCTCGGCGCCGGCTTGGCGGGGGTCGCGGCGCTGCTGGCGTTCTACGGCGGCGCGGCGTTGGTCGCCGCAGCGGTGCTCGGCCTCGCCGAGGTCCTGCCGGGCTGGGCGTCCGCGCTCATCGTCGCGGGCGCGCTGCTGGTGGTCGCGGCGGTCCTCGGGCTGTCCGGGAAAAAGAGCGTGGAGCACGCGGCGCCGCCGATACCGCAGGAAGCGGTCGAGGGCGTGCGCGAGGACATCGAGGTGATCAAGGACAGGAGGCGGGGATGAGTGACAGCCGACCCCGGGCCGGGCAGCCCACCGACGAGGTCGCGGCCTTGCGGCGCGACCGCGACGAGGCCAGAGCGGAATTGGGCAGGACGGTCGAAGAGCTGGGCCACAAGCTCGACGTGCCCGCGCGGAGCAAGGAGAAGGCGCACGAGGCTGTCGAGGCGACCCAGCATGTGGCGTCCGAGGCGGCGCTCGCCGTCGCGGACAAGGCGCAGCAGGCTCGCACGGGCGCCGCGAATCTCGCCCACCGGGTGGCGGCGGCGGCGCCGGAGCCGGTCGCCGCGCGCGGCAGGCAGGCCGGTGGCGCGTTGCGCGCCCACCCGATCCCGGCGGCCCTCGGCGCGGCGGTGATCGCGGCGGCGGTGTGGCAGATCGTGCGGAGGCGGCGATGAAGACGCTCTACAAACCGCTCGGCCTGGTGATCAGCGTGCTCGGCGGCCTGGCGGCGAACGCGGTGTTCACCAAGGTGTGGGCGCAGATCACCGGTGAGGACCAGGCCCCGTCCTCCACTGCGCGAGACCATTCCTGGCGCGAGGTGCTGTTCGCCGCGGCCTTACAGGGCGCGGTGTTCGGCCTGGTCAAGGCCGCGATCGATCGGGCGGGCGCGAGCGGTTACGAATCGCTCACCGGAACTTGGCCGGAATAGCGCCACCGTGCCGGAGCGGCAGTCCGCCGCCGCTCGAAATCGCTGCCGCCGCCGTGAGTTCGGACACTCTTCCCAGGGGCCTGAACTCACGGCGGCGGCATTCGTTGTGCACGGGGACCGATTTCCGTACCCGCGCGGCAGCGCCCTCCGGCCCCTGATACCGCCTGGTCTGGCGGGACGCGGCGCACAGGGTGATTGCACCGGAGCGCGATGGGGTAAGTTGGCCGCGGAATGCTCGCTCTCTGCGCCGTGTCCGACTGCGCAAGAGATGCGAACCTGAGCGGAGGTCGACGTGGCGTACTGCCGAGGACGCGTGGCCGGCACGGGAGGTGGATTGTGAGTTCCGAAAGCGCGCCCCGGGCGCTGGAGGTCGAGGTGCGGTCGGCGGAGGGCACGGTGGTCGTCACCGTGCACGGCGAGATCGACATGGCGTCCGCGCCACGCTTGCAATCGGCGCTCGACGAGGCGCTGCGCGACACACCGGCCGCGGTCGTGGTGGACATGTCGAACGTCGGGTTCCTCGGCTCCGCTGGGCTGAGCGTCCTGCTGGCGGCCTCGGAGGCCACCGGTTCCGGTGGCTTGCGTGTGGTCCCCAGCGACGCGGCGCGCAGGCCGATCGAGGTCACCGCGCTGGACCGTCTGCTCACGGTATTCGACTCCGTCGAGGCCGCGCTGGCAGTCGACGAGACCCAAGCCCCCAGCTGAGCCTCCGGCGCCGCATCGGTGCCGCTCGGACCCCGCCACGGTTTCGACCCCGCGTCGCCGGGTATCTGCCCGGTCGTCGGCACCGTGCCGATCTGAGCGCACCGGGAGGAGGCCGTATGGCAGACAACCGCGAACACCGACTGGTGGGAGTGCCCGCGGTGGCGGCACTGGCGGATCTCGGATTCGCCTCGGTCGCCTCGGGGGTCATCGCGCGACGTCGGCCGGTACTGGGCCTGCTCGAACGCACCGGGGCCGATTCGCGGGCGATCGAGCGCGTACGACAGCTGCGGCGGGAGTTCGGTGCGGGTCCGGTTGAGCTGGTGGTGCCGGGGCGCCGGATCGTGGTCGTTCTCGACCCGCAGGACGTCGGGCGGGTCCTGGCCGACGCGCCGACGCCGTTTCACCCGGCCAATCGCGAGAAGCGCGCCGCGCTGCGCCAGTTCCAGCCGCACGGTGTCCTGTTGTCCGAAGGCCCGATCCGCGATCAGCGCCGGGCCGTGAACGAGGCGGCGCTGGAGTCTGCCGAGCCGCTGCACCGCCTGGCGGGGCCGTTCGCCGAGGCCATCGCGGAGGAGGCACGCGAGATGATCGCGTCCGCCCTGCACCGCGGTCACCTGGACGCGCGGCAGTTCACCACGCGATGGTGGCGGCTGGTGCGACGGATCGTGCTCGGTGAGCGGGGCCGCGACGACACGGTGCTCACCGACGAGCTGTCCCGGCTGCGCTCGGCGGGCAATTGGTCGTTCCTGGCGCCCGCGCATCGCAGGCAGCGCGATCAGTTCACCAATCGGCTCTACCGTCACGTCGAGTCCGCTCCCCCGGACAGCCTCGCCGGGGCACTGGCCGCGGTGCCCGCGGGCGGGGCGACCGATCCGGTGGGGCAGATACCGCATTGGTTGTTCGCCTTCGACGCGGCGGGCATCGCGCTGAGCCGGGCGCTGGCGGTGCTGAGCACCCATCCCGAGCACCACGCCCGCGCGCTGGCGGATGCCGTCGACCCGGACCGCGTCGACCTGCGCGGCTATCTGCGCGCCTGCGTGCTCGAGTCGGTACGGCTGTGGCCGACCACGCCCATGTTGCTGCGCGACATCACCGCCGATACCCAATGGCGCGACGGCGACGAGCGCTTTACCATCGCGGCGGGCGCAGCACTGATGATCGCGGTCGCGGCGTTCCACCGGGACGCCGAGCTGCTGCCGTTCGCCGACCAGTTCGTCCCGGAGATCTGGCTCGACGGCCGTGCGGAGCAGTACCCCCAGTTGGTGCCGTTCAGCGCGGGCCCCGCCGACTGCCCGGGCCGCAACCTGGTGCTGTTCGTCACCAGCGCGCTGCTCGCGCACCTGTTGACCTCCGCCGACTTCCGGCTGCGGTCCACGCCCCGGCCGAACCCGGACGCTCCGCTGCCGGTGACCTTGAACAATTTCGGGCTCGACTTCACCGTCGAGCCGTGCATGACGCAGGCAGGCTGATCGGCTGTCGCGGAAGGCTCGCTTCCGCGACAGCTGCCATGATCGAGCCATGCTGGAAACCTCCGCACGCCTGTTGCGGCTGCTGTCACTGCTGCAACTGCGGCGCGACTGGACCGGGCCCGCGCTGGCCGAACGGCTCGGCGTCTCCACCCGGACCGTGCGCACCGACATCGAGCGCCTGCGGACGCTCGGGTACCCCGTGCATGCCACGCCGGGCGTCGCCGGGGGTTACCGGCTCGGGGCCGGATCGGCGCTGCCACCGCTGCTGCTGGACGACGAGGAAGCCGTGGCGGTGGCGGTCGGACTGGTCACCGCCGCCAACGGTGCGGTCACCGGCATCGAGGAGACGTCTGTGCGGGCGCTGACGAAACTGCGGCAAGTGTTGCCGTCCCGATTGCGGCACCGCGTCGACACGCTGACCGCGGCCACCGTGCACGTGTCCGGCGACGGACAATCCACCGTGGACGCGGCGGTGCTCACCGCGGTCGCGGACGCGATCCGGGCGAGCGAGCGATTGCGCTTCGACTACGAAAGTCATGGCGGCGCACCCTCCAGCCGGGATGTCGAGCCGCACCGGATGGTGCACTGGTGGGGCCGCTGGTATCTGGTCGCGTGGGATGTGGGGCGCGGCGACTGGCGTACCTTCCGCGTCGACCGGATCGCGCCGAAGGTTCCGTACGGGCCACGATTCACGCCCCGCGCCGTCTCCGAGGAGGAGATCGCCGAGCGAGTGCAGCGCGGCGTGGGAGCCGCCACGTGGCGCTACCGTGCCCGGGTCCGCATGGCCGCCCCGGCGGAAGTGATCCGGGCCCGGCTGCCCGCGGCGGTGGAGGTGATATCGGACGGGCCGGAACACTGTGTGGCGCTGGTGGGTTCGGATTCCCCTCGGATGCTGACGTGGTATCTCGGCCTCGCCGATGTCGAGTTCGAGGTGCTCGACTCCCCCGCGCTCGCCGAACACCTGGTCGCCACGGCCGACCGTTTCCGGCGGGCGGCCGGGAAGAAATGACGTGAGATCGCGAGCCTTCGCACAGACGAAACGGCCGCGCACGATGCCAGAGCACCGAGCGCGGCCGACAGCGCCCCGCGAATCAGTCCCGCACTACCGGCTGGCGCCCGCGGCGGCACCGATGAGGCCGCCGACCACGCAACCGGGGAAGACCCCGACGATGAAGAACACGAGACCGACCAGCGCCCCGATGGCACAGCCGATCGCCACCCCGCCCAATGTGGACCCCGCGTCACCGATGAACTGCGGCGCGCCCGGTTCCGGGACGGCGGCTCCGATGGGGCTCAAGGTCAAGGTCGTCCCGGCCGCATCGATGTCGGGCGCCACTTCGACCTGCTGGCCGAACATGGACACCATGGTCGTGGGCACCGTGGTCACGACCGATCCGTCGGGCCCCAGCACCGCGATCCCCCCCGGCGTGCGGGCGAACGTACCGGAGTCGAGCGTGACCACAGCGCTCGTCCGGTCCGGCGCGACGGACGTGGTGTAGGAGACACCGCTCTCGTTCCCGCTCACCACGGGGTCGTAGATCTCGGCCTGCCCGTACGCCGTCGCCGCGGTCACGCCGGTGGCGGCAATGGTCAGCAGCGTGGTCGCAACCAATTCTCTGAACTTCATGAGCCTTCCCATCCTCAGCAGATTCGATCTGTCGTTACCTGGGTACAGCCGTGAAACACTAGCGATTATAGGCGTTGGACATCACCATTTCCGGCACTTGAGAATGTCCGAAATGTCTTGCCCGCCAAGCTGTTCGGCGGTCATCCAGGGGAGGACGGGAAGGCGGCTCCCGCTACTCCAGCTCCCCTTCGGTCTCCAAGTAGACCTGCCGCAGTCGATCGAGCGTGTCCGATTCGGGGTGTTCCCACAGTTTGCGCTCGGCCGCCTCCAGCAGCCGCTCGGCAATGCCGTGCAGCGCCCAAGGATTGGACTGCTCCATGAACTTCCGGTTCACCTCGTCGAAAACGTAGCTCTCCGAGAGCTTCTCGTACATCCAATCGGCTACCACGTTGGTGGTGGCGTCATAGCCGAACAGGTAGTCGACGGTCGCCGCCATTTCGAACGCGCCCTTGTAGCCGTGCCTGCGCATCGCCTCGAGCCACCGGGGGTTCACCACCCGGGCCCGGAACACTCGCGCAGTCTCCTCGGACAGCGTCCGGGTGCGCACCGCGTCCGGGCGGGTGCTGTCGCCGATGTAGGCCTCCGGGTTCTTGCCCGTCAGCGCCCGCACCGTCGCGACCATGCCGCCGTGGAACTGGAAATAGTCGTCGGAGTCGGCGATGTCGTGCTCGCGGGTGTCGGTGTTCTTGGCCGCCACGGCGATCCGCCGGTACGCGCCGCGCATGTCCTCGGCGGCGGGCGCGCCGTCGAGGTCGCGTCCGTAGGCGTAGCCGCCCCAGGTGGTGTACACCTGCGCGAGGTCGTCGTCGGTGCGCCAGCTCTTCGAATCGATCAGCTGCAACAGGCCGGCCCCGTAGGTGCCGGGCTTGGAGCCGAAGATGCGGGTGGTGGCGCGCCGCCGGTCGCCGTGCTCGGCGAGATCGGCTTGGGCATGCGCCCGCACGTAGTTCGCCTCGTCCGGCTCGTCCAAGTCGGCGACCAGGCGGACCGCATCGTCGAGCAGGGCGAGCACGTGCGGGAACGCGTCGCGGAAGAAGCCGCTGATGCGCACCGTCACATCGATGCGGGGACGGCCGAGTTCGGCGAGCGGGATCACCTCGAGCGTGCTGACGCGGCGGCTCGCCTCGTCCCAGACCGGCCGGACGCCCAGCAGCGCGAGGACTTCGGCGATGTCGTCGCCGGAGGTGCGCATGGCGGAGGTGCCCCAGATCGACAGGCCCACCGACCGCGGGTACTCGCCGTGATCGGCGCGGTAGCGCTCCAGCAGGGATTCCGCCATGGCCTGCCCGGTCTCCCAGGCCAGCCGGGACGGCACGGCCTTGGGATCGACCGAGTAGAAATTGCGTCCGGTCGGCAGGACGTTGATCAGGCCGCGCAACGGCGAACCGCTCGGGCCCGCCGGGATGAACCCGCCGTCGAGCGCGTGCAGCACCCGCTCGATCTCCACGCCGGTCTGCCGCAGGCGCGGCACCACCTCGGTGGCCGCGAACCGCAGTACCCGGCGCACCTCGGGGTTGTCGGTGATGCCGTCCACCGCCTCGGCCGACCAGTCCGCCGCCTGCAACGCCGCGACCAACGCGCGGGCGCGGTCCTCCACGGCGTCCACGCGCTCGCGCGCCTCCCCGCCCGACTCGTCCAGGCCGAGGGCTTCGCGCAGACCGGGCACGGTGCGCTCGCCGCCCCACAGCTGGCGCGCGCGCAGCATGGCCAGCACCAGATCGAGTTCGCTCTCCCCCGCCGGGGCTTGTCCCAGGATGTGCAGGCCGTCGCGGATCTGCACGTCCTTGATCTCGCACAGCCAGCCGTCGACGTGCAGCAGCATGTCGTCGAAGGAGTCCTCGTCCGGGCGCTCGGTGAGGCCGAGGTCGTGGTCCATCTTCGCGGCGCGCATCAGCGTCCAGATCTGCTGGCGGATGGCGGGCAGCTTGGCCGGGTCCAGCGCGGAGATGTTGGCGTGCTCGTCGAGCAACTGCTCGAGACGTGAGATGTCGCCGTAGCTTTCGGCCCGGGCCATCGGCGGGATCAGGTGATCCACCAGGGTGGCGTGCGCGCGCCGCTTGGCCTGGGTGCCCTCACCGGGGTCGTTCACCAGGAACGGATAGATCAGCGGCAAGTCGCCGAGGGCGGCATCGGTTCCACACGAGGCGGACATGCCGAGCGTTTTGCCCGGCAGCCACTCCAGGTTCCCGTGCTTGCCCAGGTGCACCATCGCGTCCGCGCCGAAACCGTCGGGCGATCCGAGCCACCGGTAGGCCGCCAGGTAATGGTGGCTGGGTGGCAGATCGGGGTCGTGGTAGATCGCGACGGGGTTCTCGCCGAAACCACGCGGCGGCTGCACCATCAGCGCGACATTGCCGAAACGCAGCGCGGCGATGACGATCTCCCCGCCCGGGTCGGACGAGCGGTCGACGTAGAGTTCGCCCGGCGGCGGGCCCCACGCTTCCACGACGGCGTCGCGCAGGTCGCCGGGCAGGGTGTCGAACCAGGCCGCGTAGGTGGCCGCGCCGATGCGGATCGGGTTGCCCTCGAGCTGTTCGGCGGTCAGCCAGTCGGGGTCCTGGCCGCCCGCCGCGATCAGGGCGTGGATGAGGGCGTCGCCGTCCCGCTCGTCCAGGCCGGGGATCTCGCCGGGTGCGCCGAGATCGTAACCGGCGGCACGCATTTCGGTGAGCAGGCGGATCGCGCTGGCCGGGGTGTCGAGGCCGACGGCGTTGCCGATGCGGGCGTGCTTGGTCGGGTAGGCCGACAACATGACCGCGATACGCTTGCGCGCGGCGGGGATGTGGCGCAGCCGCGCGTAGCGCGTCGCGATGCCCGCGACCCGGGCGGCGCGCTCGGGATCGGGGACATAGGTGGACAGGCCGTCGGCGTCGAATTCCTTGAACGAGAACGGGACCGTGATGATCCGTCCGTCGAATTCCGGCACCGCGACCTGGGTGGCGACGTCCAGCGGTGACAGCCCGTCGTCGTTGGCCTCCCACTGCGCGCGGCCGGTGGTCAGGCACAGCCCTTGCAGGATGGGCACGTCCAGGTCGGCGAGCGCGCCGACATCCCAAGCCTCGTCCTCGCCGCCCGCCGACGCGGTGGCGGGCTTGGTGCCGCCGGCGGCCAGCACCGTCACCACCAGCGCGTCGGCGCGGCGCAGGGTCGCGATCAACTCGGGTTCGGGGGTGCGCAGCGACGCGCAGTACAGCGGCAGCGCCCGCGCACCCGCCTGTTCGATCGCGGTGCACAGCGCGTCGACGTAGGCGGTGTTGCCCGCCAGATGCTGAGCGCGGTAGTAGATCACCGCCACCGTCGGCCCGTCGGCCTGCGCGGCGGCGACCCGGTCCAGTTCGCCCCAGCTGGGCAACTGGATCGGGGGTTCGAAACCGTGGCCGGTCAGCAGCACGGTGTCGGACAGGAAATTGTGCAGCTGGCGCAGGTTCTCCGGGCCGCCGGCGGCGAGGTAGTTGTGCGCGTCGGCCGCGACACCACCCGGCACGGTGGAGCACTCCATCAATTCGGCGTCCGGGGCGATCTCGCCGCCGAGCGCGACGAGCGGGATCCCGCTCGCGCGCAGCGCCTCCAGCCCGTCCTCCCAGGCCCGCTTGCCACCGAGGATGCGCACGATCACCAGATCGGCGCCGTCGAGCAGGCCGGGCAGGTCGTCGACCAGCAGGCGAGCCGGATTCCCCCAGCGGTAGTCGGCGCCGCTGGCGCGGGCACTGAGCAGATCGGTGTCGGACGTGGACAACAACACAATCACGGGTGGCAGCCTTCCTCGGGTGACGCGCCCATCGGGGGGTTCGCTGCTCGCCGGGGAGGGTCTGGCTTTCTACAGTGGCGCGACCGCACCGGACTTCCACCGGTTTCCTCGTCGTCCGCCGAGCACGCCGATGCTACCCGCCGTTCGGGCCGGGCTCGTCCACGCGTCCGCCCCGCTGCACCGTCCGGCGTTCGCGGTCGCTCGACCGGGCGGCCAGGAAGTCGTCGACGAGCCGCGCGCATTCGGCCGGGGTGGTCGGCGCGAGTCCGACCAGCCTGGCGAAGACGATCGGGCCGACGAGCTGGGTCAGCGCCAGCGTCACGTCGAACTCGCCGAGTTGGGCGCGCACCTCCGGATCGCCGAACAGCTGATCGAACGGCTTGCGGTACTGCTCGATGAGCCGCTGGCGCAGCGAGGTGAACGCCGGACCCGCACCGGACGCGCCGCGCTCGCCGGTGGCCAGCCACGCCAGCGTGGACATCTGCAACGGGGCCTCGTTGACGACCGCGGCCTGCCTGCTGAGCAATTCGGTGAGCCGTTGCCGCAGCGGACCGTCCGGCGGCGCCTCGATGACCGGAGGGAGCAGCCGCTCGAGCGTGGCGGCGCGCAACTGCACGGCGTTGTCGAAATGCCGGTACAGCGTGGTGCGCGCGACCTTGGACATGGTCGTCACCGCTTCGACGGTGACCGCTTCCAGCCCACCGGATTTCAACAGCGCCGTCGCGGCGTCGAGCAGCCTGGCCCGGGAGCGCAGCTTGCGCGGATCGACCTCGTCACCGGGGTCAGGGTGCGGGGGCGGTTCTGCGGCACCGGTCATGGGTCGAACATTCCTCCTTCGCGACGCCTATCGCCACCCCGCCCACTTATGCTACTGATAGTAGCGTAGCGATACTGACAGTTTTGTTCTGCCGGGGAGGCGCCATGGAGTCCACCACGAGACGTTTGTCAGCCGCTCAGCGCTGGATGTTGACGATCTCCTGTGCCACCGTGGCCCTGGTCGTCGCGTCGATGGCGGCTTTGTACACCGCACTGCCGGAGATCGCCGCCGCCACCGGAGCCAGTCAGCAGCAGCTCACCTGGGTCATCGATGGGTACACCCTGGCGCTGGCCTGCCTGGTTCTTCCGGCGGGCGCGCTCGGCGACCGGTACGGGCGGCGCGCCGTCCTGATCACCGGGCTGTTCGTGTTCGCGGCGGCCTCGGCAACGCCCGTACTGCTCGATACGCCCGGCTGGTTGATCGCGGGCCGGACGGTGGCCGGTGCGGGGGCCGCTCTGGTCATGCCCTCGACGCTGTCGCTGATCACCGCCGGATTTCCCGAGTCACGGCGGAGCAATGCCGTCGGGCTGTGGGCGGGTGTGGCCGGCGCGGGAGCGGTGCTGGGCATCCTCGGGTCGGGCCTACTGCTCGAGCAGTGGTCGTGGGCGTCGATCCTGCTCGCCATGTCCATCGCGGGCCTGCTCCTGATGATCGCGGGGTTCACGCTGCCGGAATCGGTCGACCGGGCACGTCCCGCGGTGGACCTGTGGGGCGCGCTCACCTCGGCCGCGGCCGTCGGATCGCTGGTAGTGGCCGCGATCGCGGCGCCCGAGCGTGGCTGGCTGGATCCGCTGGTGATCGGCACGGCCGTCGTCGCGGTGCTGGCGGCGGCGGCGTTCGTGGTGGTGGAGACACGGGTGGCACACCCGCTGCTGGATGTGCGCCTGTTCACCCATCGAGGCTTCGGTTCGGGGACCGCGGCGGTGACCCTCCAGTTCCTCGTGTGCTTCGGGACCTTCCTGCTGATGGTCCAGTTCCTGCAGCTGATCCTCGGGTACGGGCCACTGATGTCGGCGCTGGCGATGGCGCCGATGGTCGTGCCGATGGTGGCGATCTCCGCGGTGGCGCCCCGGCTGGCCGAACGGACCGGACTGCGGCTACCGATGGCCGGCGGGCTGGCGATCATCGGAATCGCGCTCATCGCGCTCTCCGGCCTCGACGTCGACAGCACCTACGTCGATCTGCTCTGGCCGTTCCTGATCATGAGCAGCGGTACCGGACTGTGCACCGCACCCGCGACGGCCGCGATCATCGCGGGCACCCCGGTGGAGAAACACAGCGTCGCCGCCGCGGTGAACGACGCGGCGCGCGAAGTCGGCGCGGCGGTCGGCATCGCCATCGCGGGCAGCATCCTGGCCGCCGGCTACAGCACCCGCATCGCGCCCGCCTTGCCGCAGGTGCCCGAACAGATTCGCGAACCGGTCGGCGACTCACTGGCCGCGGCGCTGCAGGTCACCGAGCGGGTGGGCCCGCAAGCCGCGCCCCTGGCCGAGTTCGCCGAGTCCGCCTTCGTCTACGGCGCCCAGCAATCCGCGCTGGCGCTGGGCATTCTCACCCTCGTCGCCGCGATACCGATCGGCGTGTGGGCGCCGGGACGGTCGCGCGCGGAAGCGAAACCCGCGGTCGCGCGGCCGGAAACGCAACCGACGACGCCCCGATGACAGCTCGCGATGCCGCCGCGGCACGACCGAACAGCACGACACCGTCGCCGATGTGACAGCGGCACGCGAGACGATTGCGCGAACCCGATCCGGGTCGCCGAACGGTCCCCCCGCGCACACACCGGACCTACACCAGGTCCGCGTTCCCGTCGATCACCTTGAGGTGGTAGTGGAATCGGTTGACCCGCCACCCGTCCGCCGTGCGTTCGACGCCGAGGGAGTAGCTGCCGACGAAGGTGCGGGTCTTGCCCTCGACCGCGGCGTTCTTGACGTGCACCGCGATGGCGTCCGCGTGCACGCGCGCCGTGTCACCGTCCAGATCGATGAGATGGTTGCCCGACTGGTGATGCACCCCGTCGAGGTCGGCGAGGCCGGTGCGCCAATCCGCGATGATGTCGGCGGCGGCCCGCTCCCCGACCGGCCCGCCGAACCCGCCGTCGAAATCCACGCTCGGCGTGAAGACCTCGGCCGACAAGTCTTCCCAGCGCTTCTGATCGGTGTACACGAACATTTTGGTGATCACATCGATGATGGCGAGCCGGTCGGCGAGGGTGGAGATTTCGGACATACGGCGACCTTAGTCGGCGCGGGCGTGCGAGGTCTTGCGGACCATCCCGCCCGGCAGCACGAGTCCGGTGTCCGGAAGATCGTCGTCGAGCCACCGTTGCAGCGGAACCACACCGGGACCGATCATTTCGAAGCCCTGGAACAACGACTCCACCACGGCCGGAGACCGGTAGACCACCTGGGCCGAGGAGTTGGCGGTATCCGACGACGACTGCGTGATGAAGTCCGGATCGCTGTCGGCGGAGCCGTGGGTGAACGCCAGGTGGCTTCCCGGCGCCATGGCCGCACCGAGGCGGGCGACGATCCCGGCCGGGTCCTCGTCGTCCATCACGAAGTGCAGGACCCCGACGAGCGTGATCGCCACCGGTTCACCGAAGTCGATCACCCCTTCGTCGCGCAGCCGATCGAGAATGTCGTCCGGCCTGCGCACGTCGCCCAGCATGGCCGTGACCCCCTCGGCCCCGGCGAGCAGGGCTCCGCAGTGCGCGTACACGACCGGGTCGAAATCGACGTACGCCACCCGCGCCGACGGATCGATTCTGCGGGCGACCTCGTGCACGTTCGGTGAGGTCGGGATACCCGCGCCGAGATCGATGAACTGCCGGATCCCCGCCTCGGCGGCCAGCTCGACTGCCCGCACCAGGAACTTCCGGCTGAACCAGGCCAACGTGCGGGTGTCCGGTGCGATGGACAGCATGCGGTGCGCGACCACCCGGTCGACCTCGTAGTTGTCTTTGCCGCCCAGCAGATAGTCGTATACCCGGGCGGAATTCGGCAGATTCGGATCGACGCCCCGCGGTGCTCGCTCCATGCCGCACACCGTACCGTTTCGATCACTCCGGTCGGGTTCGTAACGAACTGCCCCTTCCCCTCGCCGCCATTCGTTCCGGCGCAGCGAACATCTGCCGGTCGAAAGCGCTGTGGGAGAGTCAATTACCGTTGCCTCCCGGACCAAGTCGCCGCCGCGAGCACCTCGGCCCTCGCCATGAGTAGGTCCGCCACCGGGCGGGGGCGACGGCCCAGACCGCACGCGCAGGCGACTCCGTCGACCGGGCGGCCCAGCGCATGCTCCAGAGTCCGCAACGTCTCCAACTGCTGTGCCTCGGCAGGAACATCGTGCACCAACCCGGCATAGAAATCGGTGCCCGCCGCCAAAGCCAGATCCACCAGCGGCGCATAGAATTCCGGATCGGCCGACGGCGGTATGTCGCCCGCGGCGACCGGGCCGTGTACGAATTGCAGGATGCGCCCCCGCGGCCAATTCCGGACGACGGAATTGGCCAAATCGACCAGCGGCCGGGCATCACGCAACTTTCCCCGGGCTTTGTTGCGCAGGCTGCCGAGGCACAGGTGCACACCGAAACGGGTCCCCTCGGGAGCGGCCGCGGCCAGCGCGGCGATCCCCTCGCCCAGTCCCAGCGCCCGATCGACCAGCCGGTGCGACGGCTGCGCCCTCGCCGTGAGCACCAGTTCCGCGGTGGCCTCCAACTGCACGACGACGTCGTCGCCGGCCAGCGCGCGGATGGCCGCGATCTCGCGCACGGTGGCGTCGAAGAATGCTCGGCGATGGCGCCGCAGACCGGCGGCTCCCATGGCGATGAACGTCAGGGTGAAATCGGTCGGCATGCCGATCTGGAGCGCGAGGCCGGGCAACTCGCGCATGCCACGCAGTTCGCGGAAAATCGGCAGTGCCTCCTCTGCCTCCCGGAGATATCCGAGATCCATGATTTCCCCGCGTAATTCGGCGCCGCGAGCGACGCGATGAATCGTCCGGTCCCGGCTCGACCGCCACGTCCCCGGCTTCTTCACCGCCAGGACACCCTGGGTGACAAGGTCTTCGATAATCGGCTGGATGTAGAACTCGTAGCGCCGCGTCTCCCCGGTCGGCAGGGTACGCAGCCGCGCCCCCACGCTGTCCAGCATGGCCTTCATCGCGACATCCGTGCTCTCGGCCGGAAAGCTACCGACGAAGTGCACCGTTCGCATACCCGCCCCTTGCCCCGTCGCACCCATGTTCCCGCGCTCCTCGTTCACCGCGTCGTCCCGGACATCCGCTCCCGACGCGATATCGGGCGCGGCCGGGTGCACGCGTGCGGCATCAACTATGCGACAGCCACCGACCATTCTGTGCGGTATCGTCATTCGCCGACAGTCACCAGGCATGACCGGCTCCGGCTCGGAAGGCGCTTCATCGATCGGCAGGACAACACCGTCTTCTCGATCACGATCTACGACACTCGCGAAGACCTCGACAACGCGATGCGCGAAGCCGACAGTGAGTACCGGTTCGCCGGTCTCGCCGCGCTGGGGTGTACCGCCATCGACGCCCGCTCGTTCGAGGTCGTCGCCGAAGCGGTCGACGACGGAGCCGCCGAATTCGACTTCGCCACACTCGTTCCGCCGGAGGGCGATCGACTGCTCGAGTCCGGAAATCAATTGCCGCGACGGCTGTTGTCACATCCTTCGGGTGAAGTCCGGGCCGTCGGCGACAGGTATTGCGCGCCATGGCATTCGGGCATAGCCTGCGTCGCGTGCGAACCTCGCTACGGTCGATCGTCGCGTCCGCGGCCGCAGTACTGCTCTGCCTGACACCCGGTACCGCCCACGCAGACGACACCGCGCCGGGCCGCTGCGAAGCGGTTTTTCTTCCCGTGCCGCTCGGGGAAATGGCCGGTTCCTTGTGCACTCCCGCCGCGGGCGCCACCGATACCGTCATGGTGCTGATCGCGGGCTCCAACTACAACCACACCTACTGGGATTTCCCCTACGCGCCGGAGACCTACAACTTCCGGCGCGCGATGAACGCCGCGGGCATCGCGACGCTGGCGGTCGACCGGCTCGGCAACGGTGCGAGCACCAGGCCGCCGAGCACGCAGGTCACGGCGACGGTTTCCGCTCGCGCCCTGCACGACATCGTGCAAGCCCTGCGCCGGGGACTCGCGGGCGCACCGCCGTTCGGCAAGGTCATCACCGGAGGCCATTCGCTCAGCTCGGGCATCGACGTCCTGGAGGCGACCACGTACCAGGACGTCGACGGCGTCCTGCTCACCGGCTTCTCCCACGCACTCAACGTGCCCGAAGTCCTCGGCGTGATCGCGACCTACCACCAAGCCGCCGAGGATCCGCTCTTCGGCGGGCGCGGCTACGACCCCGGCTACCTGACCACTCGGCCCGGTACCCGCGCGGGCGACTTCTTCGCCCCCGAGACGGCCGATCCCGAAGTACTCGCCGTCGACGAAGCGACCAAGGAAGTCTTCTCGCCCACGGAGTATCCCGACGGTTTGACCTCCACCCTCCCGCCGATGACCAACTTCATCGACGCCCCGGTGCTGGTCGTCGACGGCAGTCTGGACCGGCTCTCCTGCGGCCCCGGCTACGCCGTCTGCGCGGATGCCGAGACCTTGCGCGCCACCGAAGCGCCGTTCTTCGGCCCGGCGGCACGACTGCGCACGTACGTATTGCCCGGCAGCGGGCACTCGGTGAATCTCGCGCGCAACACCGCGGAGTATCGAGCCGCCGTCATCGACTGGGTGCGTTCGATCGGCGGGTGACCGGCCGTTCGCTGTGCCGGGCTCGCGCGACCGTAGGCTGGATGCCGCTATGACACGACGCGCTCCTGACTCCTGCCCGGGCGTGCTGCGGCTGCACGAGGCCGCCGACGGGCCGCTGGCACGAATCCGCGTGCCCGGCGGTCGCCTGGATCCCGCCCAGGTGCAAGCGCTGGCCGAGGCCGCGCTCGACCTGGCGGACGGGAACATCGAACTCACCTCCCGGGGCAACGTCCAATTACGCCGGGTGCGCGACGCCGGGACGCTGACCGACCGGCTCGCGGCCGCGGGCCTTCTGCCGAGCACCACGCACGAACGGGTGCGCAACATCATCGCCTCGCCGCTGTCCGGCCGGATCGGTGGCCTCGCGGACGTGCACCCCCTGGTTCCTGCGCTGGACACCGGCCTGCTCGCGTCGCCGCGGCTGGCCGGCCTGCCCGGCCGGGTGCTGTTCACCCTCGACGACGGACGCGGAGATGTCAGTGGGCTCGGCCCCGACATCGGGGTACACGCGACCGGGACCGACGAGTTCGCCCTGCTGCTGGCAGGCGGCGACAGCGGCCTGCGGCTGCGCGCCGCCGACGCGGTGGACGTCGCGCTCGCCGCCGCGCACGCGTTCCTGGACCTGCGCGGCGACGACGCGGGCCGCTGGCGGCTGCACGAGATCGAACACGGCGCCGAACGCGTCGTCGATCGCCTCGGCTTGTCCCCGACCGCCGAAAGACTCGAATTCTCCACCACACATCGCGTACCGATCGGATGGCTGGAGCAGGACAACGGAGCGGTCGGGCTCGGCGCGGGCGTGCGCCTCGGCTCGCTGCCCGCCCGCACCGCCGAGTTCCTCGCCGCGGTGCAGCGACCGATCTTCGTCACTCCGTGGCGCAGCCTGGTGATCACCGACCTGGCGGAGTGGGCCGCCGAACAGGTGGTGCGCGTGCTGGCGCCGATGGGTTTGATCTTCGACGCCGACTCGCCGTGGCTGCTGGTCAGCGCCTGCGCCGGACAGCCCGGCTGCGCGAAGTCGCATACCGACGTGCGGGCCGATGCGGCCGACGCGGTCGACACCGGAAGGGTGCTGCCCGGGGCAGCCGATCCGGCCGACGGCCCGCGGACGATATCCGCGACCGAGGTCACCGTCGCCGGACGTCAGCACTGGTCGGGGTGCGACCGCCGCTGCGGCCGCCCGCAGGGCGAGGTCACCGACATCGTCGCGACCGACGAGGGTTATCGCGTCGATTGACTCTCCGGCGGCACCGGCCGGTCACCTGCCGTGGATCTCGAGCGTGCAGCACTTGACCGAGCCGCCGGCCTTCAGCAACTCGGACATCTCGATCCCCACCGGATGGTAGCCACGAGCGCGCAAGGCTTCGCTCAGATCGGTGGCCGCGCTGCTGAGGAACACGTGGAAACCGTCGCAGACTCCGTTCAACCCGAGCACCGCGGCGTCCGCGTCGGTGGCAACGATCGCGTCGGGATAGAGCGCGGCGAGCACCGCGCGCGCCGCCGGGCTGAAGGCGGGCGGGTAATACGCGATGGTTTCGGCGTCCAGCGGGAGCAGCACCGTGTCCAAGTGGTAGAAGCGCGGATCGACCAGTTCCAGCGACACCACGGGCAGCCCGAAGTGGCGCGACACCTCCTCGTGCGCGGCGAGCGAGCTGCGGAAGCCCGTTCCGGCCAACAGCCGATCACCGACCAGGAGGAAGTCACCCTCGCCTTCGTTGCATTCGGCGGCGGCCACCAGATTCGGCAAGCCGTATCCGGCGAACCAGGCGTGGTAGGCCGGGCCTTCCGCGGCACGCTCCGGGTGGGTGAAGCGGGCCGACATGGCGCGGTCGCCGACGATCAGTCCGCCGTTGGCGGCGAACACCATGTCGGGCAGGCCCGCGATGCCGGGCACCACCTCCACGACGTGCCCGTATTCGGCGTAGGTGGCGCGCAACGTCTCCCACTGCGTCAGCGCCAGCGCGCGGTCGACGGGCTCGGCGGGATTCATCCAGGGATTGATGGCGTAGGCCACCTCGAAGTGATCGGGACGGCACATCACGAACCGGCGCGGCGACGAACGGCGAGCGGCGGACTCGACAGGGAGGGTGGCTACAGAGGTCAACGGAACTCCCGGTATGAGCGTGGGTTTTCGGCTGATTCGACGGTAGAGCGCCTAGCATTGCACCAGAAATGACGATCCGTTGCGCATATCGGCCCGAAAACAGCGAATCATTGCTTCCATAGCGAGAAGGTGTGATGTGGACGACCTCGATCGGCGAATTCTCGCGCAACTGCTGAAGAACGCCCGCGCTTCGTTCCAGGAGATCGGTGGCGCGGTCGGATTGTCCGCGCCCGCGGTGAAACGGCGGGTCGACCGGCTGGTCGCGGCCAAGCAGATCACCGGGTTCACCGCGCTGGTCAATCCCGCGGCGCTGGGCTGGAAGACCGAGGCGTACGTCGAGGTGTACTACCGCGACAACATCTCCCCGGCCGAACTCAAACGCAGTCTGGAACCGATCCCGCAGGTGGTCGGTGTCTGGACGATCGCGGGCGAGGCCGACGCGCTGGTGCACGTGATGGCCACCGACATGGCCGAGATCGAGGTGACCGTGGAACGGATCCGGGAGAACGCTCGGGTCGGGCGTACCCGCAGCGCCATCGTCATGTCCCGGATTCTGGAGCGCCCGCGCACCTGATCCGGCGGCGCCCGCGCGGCGGTAGCCGGTGGCAGTCCCGGAATGCGGAGCGCCCGACCCGGACCGATCTGTCCGGACCTGCCCCCATAGGGTGGACCGCATGTCCGACGTACGTGCCAGCTATCTGACCGACGGGGCCGAGATCTACCGTCGCTCGTTCGCGACGATCCGCGCCGAGGCCGATCTCAGCGGTTTCCCGCCGGATGTGGCGCAGGTGGTCGTACGGATGATCCACGGCTGCGGTCAGGTGGATCTCGCCGCGGATATCGCCTACTCCCCCGGTGTGGTCGCCTCGGCGCGGGCGGCGCTGCGCGCGGGCGCGCCGATTCTCTGTGACGCGACCATGGTGGCCTCGGGTGTGACCAGGAAACGACTGCCCGCGGGCAACGAGGTCGTATGCACCCTCGCCGATCCGCGCGTGCCGGAGCTGGCCGCGGCCAAGGGCACAACCCGCTCCGCCGCCGCGCTCGACCTGTGGCGCGACCGTCTCGACGGCGCCGTCGTCGCGATCGGCAACGCGCCGACGGCGCTGTTCCATCTGCTCGACCTGCTCGACGCGGGAGCGCCCCGGCCCGCCGCCGTGCTCGGCATCCCGGTCGGATTCATCGGTGCGGCCGAATCCAAAGACGCGCTGATCGATTTCGGCGGCGTCGAATTCCTCACGGTGCGCGGCAGGCGCGGCGGCAGCGCCATCACCGCGTCCGCGTTGAACGCGATTGCGAGCGAACAGGAATGACCACTCCGGGCAAACTGTGGGGCGTCGGGCTCGGACCGGGCGATCCCGAATTGGTGACGGTCAAAGCGGCCAACGTGATCGGCGCGGCCGACGTCGTCGCGTTCCACAGCGCGCGCCACGGCCGCAGCATCTCCCGCCGCATCGCGGCGCCGTACATGCGCCCCGGCCAACTGGAGGAGCATCTCGTCTACCCGGTGACCACCGAGACCACCGATCATCCCGGCGGTTACCAGGGCGCGATCGACGAGTTCTACGAACAGGCCGCCGAGCGGCTGGCCGGGCACCTCGCCGCGGGCCGGTCGGTCGCGCTGCTCGCCGCGGGCGACCCGCTGTTCTACAGCTCGTACATGCACATGCACCGGCGGCTGGCCGACCGGTTCGACGCCGAGATCATCCCCGGCATCACCTCCGTGAGCGCGGCGTCGGCAGCGCTGGGAACCCCGCTGGTCGAGGGCGAGCAGGTGCTCACCGTGCTGCCCGGCACCATGCCGGTCGACGAGCTCACCCGGCGGCTGCGCACGACCGACGCGGCCGCGATCATGAAACTGGGACGCACCTATCCCGGTGTGCGCCGAGCGCTTTCGGATTCCGGACGGCTCGCCGGCGCGTACTACGTCGAGCGCGCGAGCACCACCCAGCAGCGCGTGCTGCACGCGGGCGCGGTCGACGACGCGGAGGTGCCCTACTTCGCCATCGCCCTCGTGCCGGGCCCCGAACCGACCACGCCGCTGCCGCGCCTCGAAGCGGAGACGGCCGCGGCCCAGCGGGTCGCCGACGCGGAGACGACCGAGGGCGTCGGTGAGGTCGTGGTGGTGGGACTCGGTCCCGGCGCGCCGGAGTGGACCACCGACGAGGTGCGCACGGCGTTGGCGGACGCCACCGATCTGGTCGGCTACACGACCTACTTGAACCGGGTGCCCGAGCGCCCGGGGCAGCGCCGGCATGCCAGCGACAACCGGGTCGAGTCCGAGCGCGCGGCCATGGCCCTGGATCTGGCCAAGCGCGGCGCGCGGGTCGCGGTCGTCTCCTCGGGAGATCCCGGCGTGTTCGCGATGGCGGCGGCGGTGCTGGAGGAATCCGGCGATCCGCAGTGGAGCGGGGTGCCGGTCCGGGTGCTGCCCGGCCTCACCGCGGCCAACGCGGTGGCCAGCCGGGTGGGCGCGCCGCTCGGGCACGACTACGCGATGATCTCGCTCTCCGACCGGCTCAAGCCGTGGGAGGTCGTGGCGCAGCGGCTTTCCGCCGTCGCGGCGGCCGACATGGCGATCGCGGTCTACAACCCGGCGTCCTCGCAACGCACCTGGCAGGTGGGCGCGATGCGGGACCTGCTGCTGGAGCATCGCAAGCCGGACACGCCCGTCGTCGTCGGGCGCGACGTCGGCGGACCCACCGAATCCGTCCGGGTGGTGTCGCTCGGCGACCTCGACCCCGACGAGGTGGACATGCGTACGCTGCTGATCATCGGCGCGTCCACCACCACGGCGCGCGAGACCGACGCGGGCACACGGGTCTACACCTCCCGCCGTTACGATCGCGCGCACGACGCGGCCGTCGGCAGCGCGTAAGATCGCCAGACGCACCGACGATCGGAGGGACCTTGGCCGCGACACTGCCGGAGCTGACGCTGCGCGCCCGCGCCTTGGAGGCCAGGGCCACCGCGAGCGAACAAGCGCTCGACGAGCAGGGCGAGGTCCTCAACGAACTCGCGGCGCTGACCAGGAAGGCGCTCGACGGCATCGGCCGGATCGACCGGCGCGCGGAGAGCGTCGGGGAAGCCGTCGGCGAGCTTCGCCGGGAGGTCGGGAACCTGCGCGAGAATGTGGGTGAACTCAACCGCAGGGTCACCGTGCTCGAACAAGGACAGATCCGGCTGGAACAGGGCCAGACCGCGCTGGCCCACGGCCAGGCGCAGCTCGAACAGGGACAGGCGCGACTGGAGCAGGGCATGGCGCGGGTGCTCGCCCGGCTCGACAAGTTGACCGGCGACGCCTGACCCGCCCCGTTCCGGTAACATTCCACTATGGAATGTTGAGAGCGAAGGGAGCAGTCGTTGACCAACACCGCGACCAAGCGCAAACCACTGAACTCGACGGCGGCGTCGTTGCTCGGATTTCTGCACGAAGGGCCCATGTCGGGATGGGATCTGGTGACCCAGGCCCAGGACCGGATCGGCGACTTCTGGACGATCACGCAGAGCCAGGTCTACCGGGAACTCGCCACGATGGACGCGGCGGGACTCGTCGAGAAGGGCGAGACCGGAGCCAGAGAACGCACGCCCTATCGCATCACCGACGCGGGGCGCGAAGCGTTCCTGGAGTGGGTCGCCCGCGATCCCGGCGGGGAGACCATCCGGGTGCCGTTGCTGCTGACGCTCTCCTTCGGTGAGCATCTCGATCGCGGCCGGCTCGACGGCATCGTCGCGGCCAACCGCGAGATCCATCAGGCGCGGCTCACGCGGTATCTCGCCGAAGATCCGGAGGGAAAGCCCACGTTCGCCCGCGCCACACTGGACTTCGGGATCCGCTACGAGCGGGCGGTGCTGGAGTGGTTCGACCATCTGCCGGAGCTGCTCGACGGCTGAGCGGTGCGAGACCGCCTCATGAGCGCCGGGTTCGCCTGTCGCGCAACCAATTCAGTGCCTGCTCGGGTGATTCCACGACCGGCGCGCCCTCGGGCAGCGGCGGGCGGTCCACCACGACGACCGGAATTCCGGCCGCGCGAGCGGCGGCGAGTTTGGCTTCGGTCTGCTCGCCGCCGCTGTCCTTGGTGACGAGCACATCGATCCGATGCTCGGCGAGCAGCCGCGATTCGTCCTCCACCGCGAAGGGCCCACGGGCGAGGAGCACTTCGCGTCGCGGCGGCAGCGCGCCTTCGGGCGGGTCGATGGCGCGGATCAGAAACCATTGCCGGACCGATCCCGCGAACGCGTCGACGCCTTGCCTGCCGATGGTCAGGAAGACTCGCTCGCCGAGAGCGGCCGTTTCCCTCGCCGCGGCGGGGAGATCGGGTACCCGCACCCACCGGTCCCCCGGCCGCTCCACCCATCTGGGCCGCCGCAGGTGCACCAGCGGCACACCGGAGGCATGCGCGGCCGCCGCCGCGTTGGCGCTGATGGCCGCCGCGAACGGATGGGTGGCGTCGACGATCGCGGCCGTCTCGTCGGCCGCGAGCCAGGCGCGCAGTCCCTCGGCGCCGCCGAAACCGCCGACGCGGACCGCGCCCTCCGGTAGCAAGGGTGCGCGCACACGACCGGCGAGCGAGGAGACGATGTCGAATCCTCGCTCGCCGGAAGCGATATGGGCCAGCTCCCGCGCTTCCCGGGTGCCGCCCAGAATCAGAACTCTCAGGGCTGGCCGCTGAAGTAGGCGATACCCGCGTTCAGCAGCGACGGCCCGCCCGCGACGGCCAGACCGATCAGAGCGCCGAGCACCGCGCCCGGCAGGATGCCGACACCGAAGAAGACGATGCCGATGGCGGCGCCGATCAGGCCGCCGACCAGAGCGCCGAGCGAGGCGCGCTGCAGCTCGGCGAAGAACCACTCCTGCGCGCCGATGAACTCGGCGGCGACCGGTGCGTTCGCGGTCGGCGCGACCTGCGGGGTCAGCGTCAGCTGCCTGCCCTCGTCGGCGACGGCCGCCGCGATGTTCACCTCTTGGCCCTTGGCCGTCGCGGTGAGCGGAATGCTGGTGACGGTCTCGCCCGCGGAGTTCTTCAAGGTGACCGACCGGTTGTCGGTGTCGACGCTGAACGCGCCGCCGGTCACACTGGTGACGACCGACTTGCCCGCGTCGGCGAGCTGCAACGCGTAGCCGACGCCCTGGTCCGTGCCCGTGACGGTGGGCGCGGCCGCGGACTGGTCCTGCGCCGCGGGGGGCGTGGGAGCGGCGTAGGAGGTACCGGCGGTGACGCCGGTGGCGGCGACGGCCAGCAATGCGGTAGCGGCGAACTTCTTGTATCTCATCTATCTCCCCAACAGGAATCGGATTTCCGGTCGTGACCGGAACTCGGCCCCGACCCTACCGCGTGACCGGTAACGTGTTCACCCCTCTGCGGGGAACGCCGCCGCGGTTTTCACCACCGACCACTGCGTGACGGGAAGCTGGGGGCGCCAAGCGGTGAAAGACCCCAGGGGCTCCCCGCGATAGATCTGGAACTTCCGCAAGACGCCGCCCTGGGCACTTGACCAGCTGAGCAGCAGCGATTCCGATTCGGCGGTCACCGCGTTCGCGACGAGCCTGCCGCGTGGGCGCAACTGCGCCCAGCATGTCTCGAGCAGGCCATCCTGAGTCAGGCCCCCACCCACGAAAATTGCGTCGGGAGCGATGATCTCGCTGTCGGCGGCGAGTTCGGCACGCACCTCGCCGCGCACCAGGATGTGCGGCACGCCCAGAGCCTCCGCGTTGCCGGAGATCTGCCGCCGCCTGCGCTCGAGCCGTTCGAACGTGACGGCCCGGTTGCCCGGATGCGCCCGGCACCATTCGATGGCGATACTGCCCGAACCGCCGCCCACATCCCACAGCAGTTCGCCAGGGGCGGGCGCCAGCGCCGCCAGTGTCAGCGCACGGATCTCGTGCTTGGTGAGCTGCCCGTCGCCCCCGAACAATTCGTCCGGCAGTCCGGGCAAGCGCGTGGCACGCGGCTGGTCCGGGTCGGATGCGCAGGTGATCGCCACGATGTTCAACGGGTCGCCCGGCGGATGTTCCCACTGCTTCGCGATTCCGGCGCGGTGCCGTTCGGCGGAACCGCCCAGTTGCTCGAGGACCGTCAGCTCGGAACCGCCGAAACCGTTCCGGCCCAGCAACTGCGCCAGGCGTTGCGGCGTGTGCTCGTCGGCGCTGAGCACCAGCAGCCGCCTGCGGTCGGCCAACTCGGGCAGCACCGTCGCCAGCGGACGCCCGACCACGCTGACCACCGGCGTCTCGGCCAGCGCCCATCCCAGCCTGGCGCAGGCCAGCGAAGCCGAAGACGGCTGGGGCAGCACCCGGAGCGCCTGCGGGCCCAGCAGCCGGGCCAAGGTGACGCCGATCCCGTAGAACATGGGATCGCCGCTGGCCAGGACGCACAATCGCGCGCCGGAATGCCGTTCGAACAGGCCGGGCAGCGCGGGCAGCAAGGGCGACGGCCAGGTCATCCGCCGCGCCGCCGCGGTGGGCGGCACGAGTGCGAGCTGACGCGCGGAACCGAACAGGAATTCGGCGTCGCCGACCGCCTCCCGCGCGGCGCGACCGAGACCGTCCCACCCGTCGGCGCCGATGCCCACGACCGCGATCGGCGCGCCGGTCCACGACGCGGGCGTCGCGCTCACCGCGGCATCCGACGCCAGATCGGTTGCGGCAGCAGACGCATCGCGAAGAACACCGGTCGCAGGATCCGGGGTACCCAGACCCGGCTCGCGCCGCTGCGCAAACCCGCGACCACGGCGCCAGCGACCTGATCGGGAGTACTGGAGAACGGCGCCGGAGACATCCCCTCGGTCATCCTCCCGATGACGAATCCGGGCCGGACCAGCAGCAACCGAACCCCGCTGCCGTGCAGGGCATCCGCGAGACCGGAAGCGAATCCGTCGAGTCCCGCCTTGGCCGACCCGTAGACGTAGTTGGCACGCCGGACGCGCACGCCCGCTACCGAACTGAACACGACGAGCTGTCCCGCCCCCCGCGCGCGCATCAGGTTCGCCAGTGTGGTGAGAACACTCGCCTGGGCGACGAAGTCGGTGTGCAGGATCGCCGCCGCGTGCGCGGGATCCCGCTCGGCGCGTTGCTGATCGCCCAGCACGCCGAAGGCGAGCACCGCGATGCCGATCGGCCCGTGCTCGGCGGCGATCTTCTCCAGCAGCGCCGGATGACTCGCCACGTCGTCGGCGTCGAATTCGACGGCGTGCACTTCGCTCGCGCCCGCCGCGGTGATCTGCGCCCGCTGCGCGTCCAGCTCGCCACTGCGCCGGGCCGCCAGAACCACCGCGCGCCCGGGCGCCAGCCGCCGCGCCACTTCGAGCCCGATCTCGCTGCGACCGCCCAGCAGCAGTACCGTGCCGTCGGCCAATCCACGCGTTCCCATGGGGTCAGTCTTTCATTGCCATGGGTGCGGCCCGTCATCGCTCACCTGTCGCGGACCGGGCTGGTGCGGCGCCGACGCGCACCGACGGCTACGGTCGGGGGATGCCGACGAGTACCGCTGAGTTGTCGCCCGCCGCCCTCGAGTTCGTCGCCGAACGGCATCTCGCCACGCTGACGACATTGCGGGCGGACGGAACGCCCCATGTGGTGGCGGTGGGGTTCACCTGGGATCAGGACGCCGGGATCGCGCGCGTGATCACCAACGACGGGTCGGTGAAGGTGCGCAACGTGCGCCGCTCCGGATACGCGGCGGTCAGTCAGGTCGACGGGATCCGGTGGATCACCTTGGAGGGCCCGGCCACCGTGCTCGACGCCCCGGACGACGTCGCCGAGGCGGTCGAGCGGTACGCGGGCCGCTATCGCGTGCCGCGGGAGAACCCGACGCGTGTGGTGATCGCCATCCAGGTCCGGCGCGTCCTGTCCAGCAGCACGCTCGTCGCACCGGCCGCCGGCGGGAACGGCGCAGGCGCCTAGCACCTCCGCCGCGGCTGGGCCTTCAGCCGTCGATCACAGGACCGTGAGGCCGTGCGGCCGCTTGTTCAGGGATTCGCCGCCCTCGTCGGTGACCACCACGATGTCCTCGATGCGCGCGCCCCACTCGCCGCGGAAGTAGATGCCGGGCTCGACGCTGAATGCCATGCCGGGCCGCAGGACGAGGTCGTTGCCCGCGACGATATAGGGCTCCTCGTGCACCGACAGGCCGATGCCGTGGCCGGTGCGGTGCACGAAAGCGGGCCCGAAACCGGCTTCGGTCAACGGGTTTCGCGCCGCGGCGTCCACCGCGGCCGCGGTGACGCCGGGACGGACGGCCGCCACCGCCGCCGCCTGGGCGCTTTCCAGTTCGGCGTACCGGGCGGCCACCTCCGGGTCGGGTTCGCCCAGGACGTAGGTACGGGTGGAGTCGGAGTAGTAGCCGGGCTCGACCGGGCCGCCGATATCGACGACCACCACGTCCCCGGCCTCGATCCGGCGTTCGGACACGCCGTGATGGGGGTCCGCGCCGTGCGGACCGCTGCCCACGATGACGAACGCCGCCTCGGTATGCCCCTCGGCGAGGATCGCGGCTTCGATATCGCGGCCGACCTCCGCCTCGGTGCGCCCCACCTGCAAGAACTCCCCCATCCGAGCGTGCACCCGGTCGATCGCGGCACCGGCCCGGCGCAGGGCGTCCACCTCGGCCGGGTCCTTGATCATGCGCAGTTCGCGCAGCACGGGGGTGGCCGACACCGGCAGACCGGTGAACGACTCGGCCAGCGGCAGCAGATGCAGCGCGGGCATCACATCGGCCACGGCCACCCGGGAGCCGACGTGCAGCGCGGACTTCACCAGGCCGTACGGGTTCGTGCCGTCGACCCAGTCCAGCACTTGCAGGCCCAGTTCACCCGCCGCGGAGCCTTCCAGCGACGCCAGCTCCAGTTTCGGGATCACGACCGACGGCGTGGCCCCGTCCGCCGGGATCACCAGGCAGGTCAGCCGCTCGAACGACTCGGCCGCCGAGCCGATCAGATAGCGCAAGTCCGGCCCGGGGGTGATCAGCAGAGCGTCGAGATGGGCGGCCCGCATCAGCTCCACTGCCCGCTCCAGCCGGGCACCGTAGACGTCCGCCGCGAACCTCGATTCCGTATGCGAGCTCATTCGTCCGACGTTACCTGCCGGGCGCGTGGGAGGAACGCCGAACTTCGCCCGGGCGCTGTCGGCGCAGGCGAGTAGCCTCAGCCCGTGACCTCTGCTGCCGGTGGACCCCTGTTGCTGTTGGACGGCGCCAGTCTGTGGTTCCGCGCGTTCCACGCCATCCCCGACAAGATCACCGCTCCCGACGGGCGGTCGGTGAACGCGTTGCGCGGTTTCACCGACATGGTGGCGTCGCTGATCACCAAGTTCGCACCGAGCAGGCTGGTGGTGTGCCTGGATCTGGACTGGCGCCCGGCGTATCGGGTCGAGCTGGTGCCGTCCTACAAGGCACACCGGTTGGATACCTCACCGGACGCCGCACCCGGCGCCGAAACCGTTCCGGACACGCTCACCCCGCAGGTGGACATGATCCTGGAGGTGCTCGCCGCGGCGGGCATCGCGACCGGCGGCGCGGAGGGCCTGGAGGCCGACGACGTGCTGGGCACCTTGGCCACCCGGGAGCGCACCGACGAGGTGATCGTGGTCAGCGGCGACCGCGACCTGTTGCAACTGGTACGAGACGAGCCGACGCCCCAGGTGCGGGTGCTCTACGCCGGACGGGGGCTGGCCAAGGCGGAACTCTTCGGCCCGGCCGAGGTATCGGCGAAGTACGGCGTACCGCTGCGAAACGCGGGCCCGGCCTATGCCGACATGGCCACGCTGCGCGGCGACGCCTCCGACGGTCTGCCGGGGGTGGCGGGCATCGGCGAGAAATCCGCCTCGATGCTGATCTCCCGTTTCGGTTCCCTCGAAGCACTGGTCGCGGCGGTCGAGGACCCGGATGTCGACCTGTCCCAAAGCGTGCGCGCCCGGCTGCGCGCCGCCGAGGACTATCTGAAGGCCGCCGCGCCGGTGGTGCGAGTGGTCCGCGACGCCGAGGTCACCCTGTCCCGCAGTGACGCTCTCCCCGCCGAACCCGCCGACCCGGACCGTCTGCGCGCGTTGGCCACCGCCTACAACGCCGAGAGCCCGGTCACGCGCTTGATCACCGCCCTCGCGGCCCGCTCCAGATGAATCCGGGAGACGCGGAAGCCCCACCGCACACCGCATTACGCACGACAACTCCGCCCCGACCGAGCGAAGCGCTGAGCAGGCGCCGTTCGCGGCCCGGCTAAGGGTCCGAGAGGCGACTACCCCCGGCGCGATCACACCGGATCAACTACAGGTTTCGAGAGAAGCGAGACCGAGCATCCACGGTTCGCGGCCCGGCTCGCGTCCGAGTGGCCGGCGCGCAGACGACGAAGGAGCAGGCGGCGAGTCGCTCGGATGCGAGCAAGAAGGGGCCGCGAACACCCAGTGCCGCAAGCGCCAAAAAAACCAACACAGCCTGGCTCGCGTCCGAGTAGCCGGCGTGTAGGCGACGGAGGAGCAAGCGGCGGGTCGCTCGGATACGAGCCAAGAAGGGGCCGCGAACACCCGGCGCCGCGGGCGCTCGCAAAACGAACGCAGCACGGCTCTCGTCCGAGTAGCCGCCGCGTACCAACGAAGGAGCAAGCGGCGGTCGCTCGGACGCGAGCCACCAAGGGGCCGTGAACGTCCAGCGCCGCAAGCGCTGGACAAACCGACACCCTAGCTGGGGCGACCGACCTCATAGGTGCCGTCGTCCTTGGTGATCTTGATGTTCACCTTCTTGGCCTCGCCGCTGACCTTCACGCTGCATTCGAAGGTGGCGTCGACCTTGACTTCCTGTCCGGAGGGGCAGGAGACGTCGCTGATGTCCTGGATGCCGTAGGAGTCCGACAGCACCTTCTTCACGCCGTCCTGCACCGCGGCCTGGTCCAGTTGGTCCTTGGCGGTCAGCACGAGCACGAGTGCGACGATCGCGCCGACCACCGCGACACCGAGCAGTGACAGACCGATGATCAGGCCTTTACCCTTGCCGCCCTGCTGCGGCGGCTGCTGGCCGGGAGCGCCCCACTGCGGCTGGGGCTGCTGCGCCTGCCCCCACTGCGGCTGCTGCCCCTGCTGACCCCAGTCCTGCTGCGGCTGGCCCCATTGCGGCTGGCCCTGTGCGGGCTGCTGACCCCACTGCGGCTGCTGCGGCTGCTGGCCCCACTGTTGCTGCTGCGGCTGACCCCACTGCTGCTGCGGTTGCTGCTGCTCACCCCAGTGCTGGGTCGGCTGGGCGGAGGCCGGGGTCTGCGGCTGACCACCCCACTGCTGCGTGGGACCGGCTCCGCCCGGCGCCTGCTGTCCACTCCACTGCTGGGTGGGATCGTTGCGTCCCTCCCCGGGGTCGTTCGGTCCGTACGGGCCGCTCATCTGCTTGCCTCCACTCGCATCGTTGTACACACGGTAGCCCCCCGCGTGGGCCTCGTCGCATGACACGACTATTCCGCCACGGTCGGTACGCGAAAGAAATCAAATCACAATCGAATCCGCCGTGTTGTTATTGCCGCCGCCGCGCGCCCGACGCCCACGCCGCTCAGGCGGCGTCCACCGCCACGACGCCCCGGCGGATCGCCCGCACCGCCTTGGCCGCGGTGGCCGCGACCTCGGGATCGTCGGCGGTGCCGTGGATCTGGTCGAGCAGATCGATCACCTGCCTGCACCAGCGCACGAAATCACCGGCCGACAGCGGGGCGCCCTGGTCACCGCTGGCGAGCAAAGACTCGGCCAATCCATCGCCCCGCGCCCATTTGTAGACGCCGTCGACGAAACCCAGATCGGGCTCCCTGGTCGGGGGCAGTTTGTGCCGCGCCTCGTCGGATCGCAGTTCGGACCAGACCCCGATGGTCGCGCCGACCGCCCGCCGGATCGGCGCCGTCGGACCGCTCGCGCCGAGATAGCCACCCTCCTGGCGGGATTCGTACACCAGGACCGACACCACACCGGCCAGTTCGGCCGGGCCGAGTCCGCGCCACAGCCCCTTCCTGAGGCATTCGGCGACCAGCAGGTCGCTTTCGGCGTAGAGGCGAGCCAGCCTGCGTCCGTCCGGAGTCACCTCGCTCTCCTGCACGAATCCTCGTTCCTCCAGCAGGCCGAGAATGCGATCGAAGGTGCGCGCCAGCGAATTGGTGGTCGCGGCAACCTTCTGGCGCATCGCCTCCGTCTCGCGCAGCAGCCGGTTGTAGCGCTCACCCACCCGGGCCAGTTGCTCGCGATCGGGCCGCGAGTGCGCCGGATGCGCGCGCAGGCTGCGGCGCAACGTGGCCAGTTCCCGGTCGTCGGCAGCGGCGGACTGCCTGCCGCGCCGCGGCCTGCCCGGCACCGAGATCCCCGTGCTGCGCAGCGCGGAGGCCAGATCGCGGCGGATGCGCGCGGTCCGGTGATCCACCCGGCGCGGCAGCCGCATGTGCCCGAGCGTCTCGGCGGGCACCGGGAAGTCGGCGACCGACACCCGGCCGGCCCACTTGTCCTCGGTGAGCACGAGCGGCCGCGGATCGCCGGGGGTCGCGTCCGGCTCCAGGATCACCGCGAGCCCGGCGCGGCGGCCGGAAGGAATCGCCACCACGTCGCCACGCCGCAGCGCGCCGAGCGCGTCCACCGCGGCGCCTCGCCGATCGGCGCGGCTCTGCTGGGTCAGCTGCCGCTCGCGCTGCTTGATCCGGTCGCGCAGCGACAGGTACTCCAGGAACCCGCCCTCCGCGCCGCCGATCTGGTCGCGCAGCTTGCGCAGCGCCGCCTCGTTGCGCTCGATGCCGCGCACCAGGCCGACCACCGACCGGTCCGCCTGGAACTGGGCGAACGACCGCTCCAGCAGGGCGCGCGATTCGTCGGCGCCCATCCGGTCGATGAGGTTGATCGACATGTTGTAGCCCGGCCGGAACGAACTGCGCAGGGGGTAGGTGCGCGTCGAGGCGAGACCGGCGACCGCGCTGGTGTCCACCTCTGGCTGCCACAGCACCACCGCGTGGCCTTCGACGTCGATGCCGCGCCGCCCCGCGCGCCCGGTCAGCTGGGTGTACTCGCCGGGCGTGAGTTCGGCGTGCGATTCGCCGTTGAACTTGACCAGCCGCTCCAGCACGACGGTGCGCGCGGGCATGTTGATGCCGAGGGCCAGCGTTTCGGTGGCGAAGACGGCACGCACCAGCCCTTTGACGAACAGTTCCTCGACGGTGTGGCGGAACGCGGGCAGCATCCCGGCGTGATGCGCGGCCAGGCCGCGGTGCAGCGCCTCGCGCCACTCCCAGTAACCGAGCACCTCGAGATCGGTCTTGGGCAGATCGCCGGTGTGCTTGTCGATGATCGCGTCGACCTCGTCGCGCTCCTCCGGACGGCTCAGGTCGAGCCGCGAACGCAGGCACTGCGCGAGCGCGCCGTCGCAACCCGCACGGCTGAAGATGAACGTGATCGCGGGCAGCAGGCCCTCTTCGTCCAGTTTGGCGAGCACCTCCGGCCGCGGCAGCGGACGGAAATCCCGGCGCGGGCCGCCGCGACCGTTGCGCTGGGGGCCCCAGTTGTTCATCCGGTCGGCGGCCTCGCGGTGGCGGATGAACCGCACCAGGTCTTCGTCGACGAGCACCTTCTGTTCGGTGGATTTGGTGTCGAACAGGTCGAACATCCGCCGCCCCACCATGACGTGCTGCCACAGCGGCACGGGCCTGGTCTCGTCGACCACCACCGCGGTGTCGCCGCGCACGGTTTCCATCCAGGCGCCGAACTCCTCGGCATTGCTCACCGTGGCCGAAAGGCTGACCAGCCGCACGTCCGGAGGCAGGTGCAGGATGACCTCTTCCCACACGGCGCCGCGGAACCGGTCGGCGAGGTAGTGCACTTCGTCCATCACGACGTAGGACAGTCCGCGCAGCGCGTCCGAGGAGGCGTAGAGCATGTTGCGCAGCACCTCGGTGGTCATCACGACCACCGGAGCGCCCGGGTTGATCGATTGGTCGCCGGTCAGCAGTCCGACGCTGTCACGGCCGTAGCGCTCGGTGAGGTCGGCGAATTTCTGGTTCGACAGCGCCTTGATGGGCGTCGTGTAGAAGCACTTCCCACCGGCCGCCAGCGCCAGGTGAACGGCGAACTCGCCCACGACCGTCTTGCCCGCGCCCGTCGGCGCGCAGACCAAGACGCTGTGGCCTTCCTCGAGCGCCGCACAGGCAGCACGCTGAAAGGGATCCAGCCGGAACTTCAGCTCGGCGGAAAATACGGCCAACTCGCCCATCTGCGACCGGTCATCTGTCACTCGTCAGAGCGTATCGGAGTAGTCCGACACCGGTCGTGTGGATTTCTCCGCGGGGGTGGTGAGCGACTCGGCCGGATCGATCGGCTCCGGGGCGCCCAGATCGGAGGCCTCCTCGTCGGACAACGCACCAAGGCCCTCGCGCTCCTTGCGCGCCCGGCGGCGATCGTTGATCCGGGAGAACTGGATCGCCACTTCGAACAACACCGTCAGCGCCAACGCCAGCGCCAACATCGAGAAGGGATCCTGCGGCGTCACGATCGCCGCGAACACGAACAAACCGAAGGTGATCCCGCGCCGCCACGCCTTGAGCCGCTGATAGGTCAGCACTCCCACGAGGTTCAACCCGACGATCAGCAACGGCGTCTCGAAACTGACCCCGAAGATGATCAGCAACTGCAGGATGAAACTGAAATATTGCGACCCACTCAGCGCCGTGATCTGCACGTTGTCGCCGATGGTCAGCAGGAAGCTCAACGCGTGCGCGATCACCACATAGGCCAGCACCGCTCCCGAGGCGAACAACACCGTGCCCGAGGACACGAACCCGATCGCGTATTTGCGTTCCTTGGCATACAGCCCCGGGGTGATGAACGCCCAGAGCTGGTACAGCCAGATCGGCGCCGCCAGCACGACGCCCGCGGTCATGCCGACCTTCAATCGCAACGTGAACTGCTCGAACGGCGCGGTCGCCAGCAGACGGCACTCCCCGTCCTGGCTCAACGTCGCTCGCGCCGAGGCGGGCAGCGAACAGTACGGCCCGCGCAGGATCTCACCCAGGCTCTCCACCCCGAGGAACCCATGCCCGTACCACAGGAACCCCAGCACCGTCGTCGCGATCACCGCCGCGATCGACACCAGCAACCGGTACCGCAGCTCCTGCAGATGCTCGACCAACGACATCGTGCCGTCGGGATTCGTCCTGCGCTTGCTACGCCGCGGATCGAACGGGATTCGCATGGTTGGTGATCGCCCCTGGGTTCACGTGCCTCGCTCAGCTCGGCAACAGCACTGAGTCCGGAGTGAGCTGTTCCTCACTCCGGCGCGAGCGGATCCGCTCAGACCGACTTCGGCTCGGTACGGGGCTCGGTGGCCTGCGGCGACTGCTGCGCGGCGGGCAGCTGCGGTGTGGGCTGCTGAGCCGGCGCGCCGCTGTCGGACGCGTTGCTCTCGTGCTGCATCTGACTGACCTCGCTCTTGAAGATGCGCAACGACCGGCCCAGGCTGCGGGCCGCGTCGGGCATCCGCTTCGCGCCGAAGAACATCACGAAAACCACCGCAATGATCAGCCAGTGCCAGATGCTCAGACTGCCCATGATCTACCTCCCAAGACTGTGATGCCTCGATGCTACCGGACCGTGACGTGCGCGAACGCTGCCGTCACCGCTCGTTCGCCCCGGGTCCGGTCACGGCGCCCGCCGCGGCGGCCCGCAACTGGCCGAGCAATTCCCGGCCGGTCCACGCGCGCCTGCCGCCCTGCTCGGCGGCCACGATCAATTCGATCAGCCGCTGATTCACCGGCGTGGGCATCCCGACCATCGCGCCCAGTCCCACGATTTCACCGCACAACCAGGAGATCTCGGTCTTTCGGCCCAGGTCCAGGTCGTCCGCCATGGACGAACGCGCCATCGGATCGATGGCCAGCACCTGTCCGGCCACCCACTGGAACAGGCCGTCGGGGACGGTCAGCAGCGTGGCCATCAGCCGGGGCGGCAGCGGAGTCAGCCGGGCCGGGCGAATTCGCGCTCTGTTCATCACCGCGAGCGCTTCGCGCTGGGTCAGCGCGAGACAGCGGCGGTAGTCCCGCTCGGCGAGCTCCTCCCGCAGCGGGCGCCCCGACAGCGCGTTGATCGGGTTGTTGAGGTTGAGCAGGAGCTTCGCCCACTGCACCGGGCGCAGGTCGGGATACCGCCGCAAGCCGAGTCCCGCCCGCTCGAACACATCCAGGTACGGCGCCAGCGCCGGGTCGTCCTGCACCGCGAGCCCGCCCTCGGTGCCCCGATGGAAACGGCCGCCGGGATGGTGCACGACATTGAACATCACCATGCCTGCCAGCACCACGCAATGCGGCAGGATCTCGCGGATCACCGAGTCGTTGCCGATACCGTTCTGCAGGCTGAGCACCACGGTGCCCGGCCTGATCTTGCCCGCGAGATCGCGCACCGCCGCCGCTGTCGCCGCCGATTTCACCGTGACCAGCACCAAGTCGGCCGATCCGACGTCATCCGGTTCGGTGGCGCGGTGGAATCGATCCGCGGGTAACGCCTCGTCACCGCCGTCGAGGTCGGTGAGCCGGAGCCCGGACGAGCCGAGGCCGTCGAGCACCCGCCTGCGGCCGACCAAGGTGACCTCCGCGCCCGCCACGCCGAGTTTGCCGCCGACGAAGTTGCCGACGCTGCCCGCGCCTACCACCAGCACACGACTGTTCATGCCGGTAGGGCCTCTTCGTCTCTCATCGAGCCCCCAAGAATCCGGCTTCCTCGTAGGCGGCCAGCGCGGCGTTGGACCGCTCGCGCACCGCCGCGACCAGCTCCGGTGGCCCGAGGACGGTGACGCCCGCCCCGAAACCGAGCAGCAGGCGGGCCATCCAGTCCAGCGTGGCGAACCGCATGGTCGCCTCCGAGCTGCCGTCGGGATGCACCGCCAGCCGGTGCATCGGGTACTGATCGAGCACCCAGGCGTAGTCGGCGTGGATTCGTAAACGCGCTGAGGGAACCGCCGGATCGTCCTGGAACAGGTCCAGCCCGGCCGTCGCCTCGGTGGCATGCTTCGGCGGCCTGGCGAGTTCGTCCAACTCGGTCGCGGCCTCGATCCGGTCGAAGCGGAACAGCCGCACTCCCTCGGCCTGCCTGCACCAGGCTTGCAGGTAGCTGTTGTCGTCCACGAGAACGATGCGAATCGGGTCGACGACGCGTTCGGACACCACGTCCCGGCTGGCGGAGTAGTACACCAGCCGCAGCGCCCGGCCGAGCGCCAGCGCCGATCGCACGGCCGCCACCGTGGGCGCCTCCTGCGGCGGCGTCGGGAATCGCCCGTCGGCGTCGGTGGACGCGCCACCCGCGATCGCCGATTCGATCTTCGCGATGGCCGCGTGCGCCGCGGTGGGGTCCACCATGCCGGGCATGTCGACGATCGAGCGCAGCGCGACCAGCAGCGCGGTCGCTTCGGTGGAGGTCAGCCGCAACGGCCGATCGATACCTGCGGAGAAGGTGACCTCGATGCTCTCCTCGGAGAACGACAGGTCGATCAGGTCACCCGGACCGTAGCCGGGCAGGCCGCACATCCAGAGCTGGTTGAGGTCGCTCATCAGTTGCTTGGTGGTGACGCCCAGGTCGGCGGCGGCCTCGGCGGCGCTGATGCCGGGGTGGGCGATGAAGTACGGGATCATGTTCAGCAGCCGGGAAAGCCGCACCGAGAGCCGCGAGCTCATGCCCGCACCTCCGTCCGGTCGAACACCGAACGCAACCGCGCGATGACATCGGCGCGGAGCGACTCGGGAGCCAGCACCACCGCGTCCGGGCCAAGGCCGGTGATGAGCCGGGCCAGCCAGTCGCGCGATCGCACCGGCAGCTCCACCACCGAACCCGCGCGGCCGCCCACGGTGCGCTCGCCGACGACCTGCCCGATCCTGCGCAGCTCACGTCCCCGGCCCTCGGCGACCCATACCGTGGCCGACCCGCTGACCGGCGAGGTGCTGGTGACCTGGTCGACGATGGCCCGCAGATCCACGCCCGCGGGCTTGCGGACCACATTGCGCGCACCGTACGCGGTCACCTCGTCGCCGATGCGCGAGAGCCGGAAACTGCGCACCGCGTCCCGATCGCGGTCGTGCCCGACCAAGTACCAGCGGCCGCGATGGGTGACGACGCCCCACGGCTCCACATCGCGCATCAGATAGGGAGCGTTGATCGCGCCGCGGTGCTCGAACCGCACCGCCTGACCGGCATCGATCGCGGCCAGGAGTTTCCCGAGCACCGGTTCCGAGCCTCGGGTGCGAGCGGGAACGGCGGGCACCGAGGCCACCGCGACGTCGGTCTCCACGTGAATGCCCGCGGCGCGCAGCTTGAGCAGCGCGCCCTCCGCGGCGGCGGCCAGCTCGGGCGATTCCCACATCTGCACGGCCACAGCGACCGCGGCGGCCTCCTGGTCGGTCAGGTCGATGTCGGGTAGCTCGTAGGCGTCCCGATTGATCCGGTAGCCCTCGATCGTCGAGTACCGGCTCACCGGGCCGACTTCCAGCGGAATGCCCAGATCGCGCAGTTCGTTCTTGTCCCGCTCGAACATCCGGCTGAACGCTTCGTCACTGGCGGAGTCCTCGTATCCGGCCACACTGTCCCGGATCCGCTCAGCGGTCAGGAACTGCCGGGTCGACAGCAGCGCGATGACCAGATTCATCAGCCGCTCGACCTTGGATATCGCCACCCGATAGAGGGTAATCTGCGCACCCGCGCCACCGCGCGGCGGCGCGCGATTCGGCGTTGTTTCGGCCGCGACGTCGACAGTTCGCAGCGTCAGGGACAGTGTGCCGGCCGAAAACGCTGCCAGCCCTCGGCCAGGTATCGCTCGACCTTCTCCACCTTGGCGCTGATCGCATCGGTCACGCCGGGCCGGATATCGCCCTTCAGCACCAGGCTGCATCGTGGCGCTACGGCGAGGATGGCATCGGTCGCCTGTTTCACCACGGCCATCACCTCGTCCCACTCGCCCTCGACGGTGGTGAACATGGCATCGGTGTGGTTGGGCAGTCCGCTGGCGCGCACCACGCGGACCGCTTCCGCGACCGCGCGCCCGACATCGACGCCGGTCCCGTGCGGTGTGACGGAGAAGGCGATGATCATGCTTCGATCATGCCCGCCCGGTCACATGGACGCGATCAGGCGATCGACGCGCTCGTCCACCGAGCGGAACGGGTCCTTGCACAGCACGGTGCGCTGCGCCTGGTCGTTCAGCTTGAGGTGCACCCAGTCGACGGTGAAGTCGCGGCCCGCCTCCTGCGCGGCGGTGATGAAGTCACCGCGCAACTTGGCCCTCGTGGTCTGCGGCGGGGTGTCCACCGCCGCGTCCACGGCCTCGTCCTCGGTGACGCGCTTGGCCAGACCCTTGCGCTGCAGCAGGTCGAAGACGCCGCGCCCGCGCTTGATGTCGTGGTAGGCCAGATCCAGCTGGGCGATCTTGGGATCGGACAGCTCCATGCCATACCGGTCCTGGTAGCGCTGGAACAGCTTGCGCTTGATCACCCAATCGATCTCGGTGTCCACCTTCGCGAAGTCCTGCGCCTCGACCGCGTCCAGGGTGCGGCCCCACAGGTCGACCACCTGGTCGATCTGTGGATCGCGGTCCCGATTGCGCAGATGCTCCACGGCGCGGGCGTAGTACTCGCGCTGGATGTCCAGGGCGCTGGCCTGCCGTCCACCGGCCAGGCGCACCGGACGGCGACCGGTCAGGTCGTGGCTGACCTCGCGGATCGCGCGGATCGGATTGTCCAGGGCGAAGTCGCGGAACGAGACGCCCGCCTCGATCATCTCCAGCACCAGGGCGGCCGTGCCGACCTTGAGCATGGTGGTGGTCTCGGACATGTTGGAGTCGCCCACGATCACGTGCAGGCGGCGGTACTTCTCCGCGTCGGCATGCGGCTCGTCGCGGGTGTTGATGATCGGCCGCGAGCGGGTGGTCGCCGAGGAGACGCCCTCCCAGATGTGCTCGGCGCGCTGCGACAGGCAGAACGTCGCCGCCTTCGGCGTCTGCAGCACCTTGCCCGCGCCGCAGATCAGCTGGCGGGTGACCAGGAACGGCAGCAGCACGTCCGAGATCCGGGAGAATTCGCCGGCGCGAACCACCAGGAAGTTCTCGTGGCAGCCGTAGGAGTTGCCCGCGGAGTCGGTGTTGTTCTTGAACAAGTAGATGTCGCCGCCGATGCCTTCTTCGGCCAGCCGTTGCTCGGCGTCGATCAGCAACTCTTCGAGGACCCGCTCGCCCGCACGGTCGTGGGTCACCAGTTGCGCCAGGTTGTCGCACTCCGCGGTCGCGTACTCCGGGTGGGACCCGACATCGAGGTAGAGCCGAGCACCGTTGCGGAGGAACACGTTCGAGCTACGGCCCCAGGACACCACCCGGCGGAACAGATACCGGGCCACCTCGTCGGGGGACAGTCGACGGTGACCGTGGAAGGTGCATGTCACACCGAACTCGGTCTCGATCCCCATAATTCGTCGCTGCACACCATCGACACTACAGCCATGTGCGGGACTTGCGGGGTGCACCGAACAACCCGTATGCATACGTCTTCACAACGATTTGGCCCGCTTTGTCGGAATTTGCCCGGACGAAACGCCGCTTCGACCGAAGGATGCCCACCTCGACACCGGCTGCGGACATGCCGACGCGGCCCGCGAACGAGGTGTCGTTCGCGGGCCGCCGAGCTCGTCGGCCCGGGCGGATCACTCCGCCGGCGGGGTGTCCTTCGCCGAGGGCTCCGCTTCCTTCTCGGACGCATCGGTTGCCTCGGCCGGGCTGAGCAGCCGCTCCAGCGCGGCATCCGCGACCCGCCGGAACGCCCGGCGCGGACGCGCCTGCTCCAGGGTCGCGACCTCGAGCGTGTTCACGCCCAGGACCCGCTTCTCCTTCTCCGTGCCCTCCGGCACGCCCGCCTGCAGCGCGCGCACCGCGACGCCGACCGCGGAGGCCAGGTCCAGACCCGGCTGGTAGGACGACTTCAAGGCGGTGACGATCGGCTCGGTCGTGCCGCCCATCACCACGAACTCCCGCTCGTCCACGATCGACCCGTCGAAGGTGATCCGGTACAGCACCGAATGGGGGGCCTGCTCCGGGTAGCCCACCTCCGCCACACAGATCTCCACCTCGTAGGGCTTGAGCTGATCGGTGAAGATCGTGCCGAGGGTCTGCGCGTAGGCGTTGGCCAGTGCCCGGCCGGTGACATCGCGCCGGTCGTACTGATACCCGCGGATGTCGGCCTGCAAGATGCCGCCCCGGCGCAGATTCTCGAATTCGTTGTACTTGCCGACCGCGGCGAACCCGATCCGGTCGTAGAGCTCACTCACCTTGTGCAGCGTCGCGGACGGATTCTCCGCGACGAACAGCACACCCTTGTCATACGTCAGCACCACGACGCTGCGCCCCCGACCGATGCCCTTGCGGGCGAGTTCGGTCTTGTCGCGCATGATCTGCTCGGCCGACGCGTAGTACGGCAACGTCATGCTCAGGCGATCCCTTCTTCGGCGGCCTCGCGGTCGGCGACGATTCCGCGAGTGATCTCCGCGAGCCGCGACTCGGTCACCTCGACCGCACCCTCCTCATCGATCACGATCGCCGTCGGGAAGATGCCGCGCACCAGATCCGGACCGCCCGTCGCGGTGTCGTCGTCGGCCGCGTCGAACAGCGACTCGACGGCGATGCGCAGCGCGCGTTCCTGATCGATTCCCTTGGCGTACAACTTCTTCAGCGCGGACTTCGCGAACACCGAGCCGGAACCGACCGCGGCATACCCGAAACGCTCCTCGCTGCGTCCACCCACCACATCGAACGACACGATGCGACCCGCCTTGTCCGGATCGGTGGCGTCCAGGTCGTAGCCGACCAGCATCGGCACCACCGCCAGACCCTGCAGGGCCGCGGGCAAATTCTCGCGCACCATCTTCGACAGCTTGTTGGCCTTGCCGTCGAAGGTCAGCGATACACCCTCCAACTTCTCGTAGTGCTCCAGCTCCACCGCGAAGATTCGCACCATCTCCACCGCCATGCCCGCCGTACCCGCGATGCCTGCCGCGGAATAGCTGTCGGTGATGAAGACCTTTTCGATATCCCGGCTGGCCAGCAGATTCCCCTGCGTGGCACGCCGGTCACCGGCGATCAGCACTCCGCCGCGGTAACTCACCGCGACGATGGTGGTGCCGTGCGGGGCGATCTCCTTCGCGGAAGTGCCGCCGGAGAATCCGGCGGCACCCTGTCCGAACCTGGTGGAAGGCAACAGATCCGGAGCATGCATGCGGAGATATTCGGAGAAGGAAGAGAGGGCGTACCCCAGGTGGAGACGCGAGGGGTCACCGACTGTCACTGGCCACCTTTCTGCACATACGCACGGACGAAGTCCTCGGCGTTCTCCTCGAGTACGTCATCGATCTCGTCGAGCAGGTCGTCGGTTTCCTCCGCCAGCTTCTCGCGGCGCTCCTGACCGGCGGCATCCACACCGTCCGGGCCCTCGTCCTCGTCGCCACCCCCGGCGCGCTTGGTCTGCTCTTGTGCCATGGCAGCCGACCTCCTCTGTCCTCACCATGACCGGGACCCATCCTGAGCACGATCCCGATCATGAGCATTGTCCGTGCTCGTTCCTCAACACTACCTACCAGCACCGACAGTGTGCCTATTTTGCTGTCTCCTCAGCCGCGCGGGCGCGGCGGGTTCACGGCCTGTATTCGTTTTGCAGCACCTGCGGCGCTGCGTGTTCACGGCGCCCTCATGGCGCGCCCGAGCGACCACCGCTTGCTCCTTCGTCGCCTACGCGGCGGCCACTCGGACCCCGGGACTTCACCTGGCTGTTCCGGCCGATCGAGTCCGATACGGCCGGGAAACGTGCGCTGCCGGAAGCTACGTCGTGAGCTGTTCGACCAGGTCGGCGGCCGTGGTCACGCCGTCGAGGAGCTTGCCGACGTGGGCTTTGGTGCCGCGGCGGGGTTCCAGGGTGGGGATGCGGACCAGGGAGTCGCCGCCCAGGTCGAAGATCACCGAGTCCCAGCTGGCCGCCGCGATGTCGGCGCCGAAGCGGCGCAGGCATTCGCCGCGGAAGTAGGCGCGGGTGTCGGTGGGCGGGTTGGTCATGGCGTCGAGGACCTGTTGCTCGTTGATCAGGCGCTTCATCGAGCCGCGGGCGACCAGACGGTTGTAGAGACCCTTGTCCAGGCGCACGTCGGAGTACTGCAGGTCCATCAGGTGCAGCTTGGGGGCCGCCCAGCCGAGACCCTCCCGGCTGCGCATGCCCTCGAGCAGGCGCAGCTTGGCGGGCCAGTCGAGCAGGTTGGCGCACTCCATCGGATCGCGTTCGAGCAGGTCGAGCACCATCGCCCAGTTCTCGATAATGTCCTGGACGCGCTTGTCGTCGTTGCCGGTGCGATCGACGAATTTCACCACCCGGTCCAGGTAGACGCGCTGCAACGCGAGGCCGGTCAGCTCGCGGCCGTCGGCGAGCGCGACGGTCGCCCGCAGCGTGGGGTCGTGACTGATCGTGTGCACCGCGGTGACCGGGCGCGCCAATTGCAGGTCCGACAGGTCCTCGCCCGCCTCGATCAGGTCGAGGACCAGGGCGGTGGTGCCGACCTTGAGGTAGGTCGACATCTCGGCCAGGTTGGCGTCCCCGATGATGACGTGCAGTCTGCGGTACTTGTCGGCATCGGCGTGTGGTTCGTCGCGGGTGTTGATGATGCCCCGCTTGAGCGTGGTCTCCAGGCCGACCTCGACCTCGATGTAGTCCGAGCGCTGGGACAGCTGAAAGCCCGCGTGGTCGCCGGATTGGCCGATGCCGACCCGGCCGGAGCCGCACACCACCTGCCGGGACACGAAGAACGGGGTGAGCCCGACGATGATCTGGTTGAACGGGGTGTCCCGGCTCATCAGGTAGTTCTCGTGGGTGCCGTAGGAGGCGCCCTTGCCGTCGACGTTGTTCTTGTACAGCTGCAGCCGTGGGGCCCCCGGTACGCTCGAGGCGTGCCGCGCGGCGGCCTCCATCACCCGCTCGCCCGCCTTGTCCCAGATCACCGCGTCGAGCGGGTCGGTGACCTCGGGCGCGGAGTATTCCGGGTGGGCGTGGTCGACGTAGAGCCGGGCGCCGTTGGTGAGGATCATGTTGGCGGCGCCCACCTCGTCGGCGTCGATCACCGGCGCGGGCCCGTTCATCCGGCTCAGGTCGAATCCGCGCGCGTCGCGCAGCGGCGACTCCACCTCGTAGTCCCAGCGGGTGCGCTTCGCGCGCGGCACGCCCTCCGCCGCGGCGTAGGCCAAGACCGCCTGGGTCGAGGTGAGGATCGGGTTGGCCGACGGCTCGGTCGGGGTCGAGATGCCGTATTCGACCTCTATTCCGATGATGCGCTGCATGCTGTCGAGCCTATGCGACGCAACCGGCGCAACCGGTCGCGACCGGCGGAGTCCAATGTCATACCGCAGGTGGTACTTCCGGAGGACTCGTCCCGGTGCAGGTCGGCGCGATAGTCGGAACATGCCCGAATCGATCGCCGACCGCCGCGCGGAGGCCACCGAACAGCGCCGATCGGCGCCCGCGCGCACCCGGCTCGTCGCATTGGACGTGCTCCGCGGGATCGCGATTCTGGGCACCCTCGGCACCAACATCTGGATCATGACCAACCCGCAGGGGTTGGTCGGCTACCTGCACGACCTGGGCGGGCAGGCCGGCGGATGGACGTGGACCGAGCGCGTGCTCCAACAGGCGGCGCAGGGCAAGTTCCTCGGGCTGCTCACCGTCATGTTCGGCGTCGGCCTGGCCATCCAGCAGCGCTCCGCGACGACGGCCGGGCGCCGCTGGCCGGGCAAGTACCCCTGGCGCGCGGGACTACTGCTGCTGGACGGTCTGCTCAATTTCGTCTTCGTCGCCGAGTTCGACGTCCTGACGGGTTACGCGGTGACCGGCCTCGTCGTCGCGTTCGTGCTCGCCACCGGCGAGCGTGCGCAGCGGCGCTGGCTGGTCGGCGCGGCGGCCGTGCACGCGTCGCTGTTGACGCTGATCGCGCTCGCTCTGGTGTTCGCACCGCGCCGGGATGCGGCCGCACGTCCCACGCTGGACCCGAATCCATACGCGGAGGGCTCGTTCTGGGATCTCGCGATGTTCCGGCTCGGCCACGCCGGGCTGTTCCGGGTGGAGGCGGTCTTCGTCTTCGCGATGTCGGTCGCGCTGTTCCTGACCGGCGCCCGGCTGTTTCGGGCCGGGGTGTTCGGCCCGGAAGGCGGGCGGATCCGGAAGCGGCTGATGATCCTCGGGTTCGGCGTGGCGGCGCCGATCGACTCGGCCGTCGGCCTCATCGCCGGCGGCGACCTCATCCTGTTCACTCGTTACGGCAGCGCCCCGTTCGTCGGTCTCGGCATTCTGGCGGCGGTCGCCGAGTGGTACCTGCGGCGTCCCGCGGCCGGGTTCGCCGGGCGGCGCCTCACCGAGATCGGCCGCACCGCGCTCAGTTGCTACATCCTGCAGAACCTGGTGGCATCGATGATCTGCTACGGCTGGGGCTTCGGACTCGCCGCCCGCGTCTCACCCGGCGACCGCGTCCCGTTCACCATCGGTGTCTACCTGCTGGTGGCGGTGATCATCGCGAGTGGAGCGCACCTGTGGTTACGCCACTTCGAGCGAGGGCCGGTGGAGTGGTTCTGGAACGTGAGCTACCGGACGCTGGCCCGGGAACGCCGAGTTCGCCGCGAACGCCCGCGAGCCTGACCAGGCCGACCGGCTCGACGCCGAACTCGGCTGCGCCGCTGGGCTTGTCGCACCGAGGCCGCGGACGAAAGGGCCGGACACGGCGCTCGGCTGTCGTTACCGTCTTACTGTGACGCTCGCCGATCGCTACCCCTTGCTGCACACCCCGGCCCACTGGGCATGGGGTGATCTGGATGTGCGGTTCTCCACCACGCTCCCGTCCGACGAACTGGTCACCAACATCCACGTGGTCTGCTTTGTCGGCGACGAGATCGTCCTGTGCCGCGACGATCGCGACGTCTGGCTGATTCCCGGCGGTACCAGGGAACGCGGCGAGTCGGTCGACGCGTGTGTACGCCGCGAACTGCTCGAGGAGGCGGGAGCGCGGCCGGTCGGACCGATCGAATGGTTCGGCGCCCACCACGCGACGAGCAACAGCGCCGCGCCGCATCGCGAGTGGCAGCCCCATCCGCACAAGGCGTGGCTCTGGTGCGCCGCCGACGTGGTGCTCGATTCCGCGCCGACCAATCCCGACGACGCCGAGCAGATCCTCGAGGTGCGCACTTTCCCGGTCGCCGAGGCGATGCGGCGGGCCGAATCCGACGGCGAGCACCTGAGCGAACTCGTGGCGCTGGCCGTCGAGCTGCACCGGCCCGCGTTGCGGCCAGATCGTCCGGTGTGACCGCCCGGAAGCGGCCCGGCCTGTTCGGACGCCGCACCACACACGGGATCGGGGCAGAATCGAAGGATGGCAACGGCAACTTGGCACGGCCGCGTCCTGGCGACCAGCAACGACACCATCCTCATCGAGGGAAACCACTACTTCCCGCCGGACTCCATCCGGCCGGAGTTCTTCCAGCCCTCCGATACGCACACCTACTGCCCGTGGAAGGGCACCGCCAGCTACTACACGGTGGTGGTCGACGGAGACTCCAATACCGATGCCGCCTGGTACTACGCGGAGCCGAAGACCAAGGCGGCGCAGATCAAGGACTATGTCGCGTTCTGGCGCGGCGTCGAGGTGACCGAGAACTGACCGGCGGACTTTCGCTGCGAGCAATCGAGTAGCGAACTCATGATCGATGCCGGAATCCGGTCGTGCGGCCGTCCGGGCGGTGATCGATGGGCCGGGTCGGCGGCACCGCAGGCCCCATCCCGGCGACGGGCGGTAATCGGAGGAATCGGGAATACCGCCCGCGCGAAACCGATACGCTCATCCCAGGATTCAGCGCGAGTGTCTCAGCCGGGAGCATCCCATGATGAAGGCTCTGGTCACCAACGGCTTCTCGATGTCGCCTGTGGGCGCAGCGGACGAACCACCGCAGGCGGGTGTCGCGCTGCTGCGGCCCGGGGTCCTGGCTTTCGCCGGATCGATCGGTCCGACGGAGTTGCACGCGCACCACGCGGTGCAGATTGTCGCCGCGAGCACTCCGATCGTAGTGGTTGACGGCAGCGGCGTCCGCAGGCAGGGCACCCACGTCATCGTGCCGACCGACGCACCCCACCGCATCGACGTGGGCGCCGCACACGGCACGGCCGTCTACCTCGATCCCGAGACCGCCGCCGGTGCGGCGGCGGACCGCAGGGCCCATCTCAACGGCTGGGCCGACAGCACCGACACCCTGGGCATCACGGCCGGTAGCGGCGATCTGACCGCGCAGGTCACCGCCGTCGTCGACGAACTGCTGCCGCAGGACGGAGCGTCCGGCGCGGGCGAGCGGCACGCGGTGATCACGGCGGCCCTGCAACTGCTGCCCGCTCTGGTGCGCACGGGCTCGGTGCGCGGCGCGGACGTCGCTCGCCAACTCGGCATTCCGGCGCCCCGGCTCTCCCATCTGTTCACCGAGCAGATGGGAATCCCGTTGCGCCGCTACATCGTCTGGCTGCGACTGCACATCGCGCGGACCCGCGCACTGGCCGGGGACGACCTCACGACCGCCGCGCACGCCGCGGGTTTCTCCGACGGCGCGGACCTCACCCGCACCTGCCGCCGGACTTTCGGGCTGCCGCCCTCGGTACTGAGCCGCATCGACGAACCGGCCCCGGACGCGTAACTCTTCCGCCCGGCGATCGGCTCGCGCTCGCCCTACTCGCCTATCGTTCTTCCCCGTTGCGTCGGCCGATGCGACGATCCAGCAGCCGCCGCCTCGACACCGGCCCCCGACCAGCTGCTGCCGTCACCGGAGATGAGGCGGAGTGGCCCCCCGTGGGGTGCCGCCGGCGTGGTGCTGCGACGTGGCCGAGGGCAACAGGCTCGCAATAGGGGATGCCCGAGGTGGCCGGGCCGGTCGCGGGCAGGCCGCCGGTGCGTGAGGTCGGCGCGCATATCTGATCCAGGTCCTGGCAGATCACCGTCGAGCGTCTTACGAGAACCCGGATCGATCGAGGAACGGTATCGGTTGTGCGGCGGATCGGTGGAGATGCTGGGCGTCGGTGTCCCTGGCGACGCTCAGCTGCCGCATGCTGGCGGACAGAGGTCGGCCCAGCACCCCGGAGAAGGGAGATAGACGGTGGCATTGGGACGTCGTCGGCTGCTGATCGGCTTCGCCGGTGCGGGTGGCCTCGCCTTGGCCGGATGGGGGTGGACGCGAGAACTCGCGCCACCTCCCGTACCCGCCACAATCCGGTTCGATCCCGCACCCGGTGCCCACGATGTCGAAGCACGCAGTCCCGGCACGATCACCGTCACCGACGGGACGCTGCGGTCGGTCGAATGGATCGATGAAACGGGCAGATCGCTGCCGGGCGTACCGGCACCCGATCATCGCTCGTGGAGTACCGCCGAACCACTCGGCTACGGACACACCTACACCGCGAAAGCCGTGGCTCACGGTGAAACCGGCGACGTCACCGCGACCGCAACCTGCACCACGGTGGCACCGCGACAGCTCATCGATGTCTCCCTGCGCTCTGCCAATCTCGTCGATCTGGCCGAAGACGACAGCTACGGAGTAGGTTTCGTGCTCGTCGCCCACTTCGACGAACCCGTGGACCGAGCCGCCGTGGAACGCCACCTGAAGGTCATCACCCAGCCGGCCGTCGCCGGTGCGTGGTACTGGCTCGACGATCAGAACGCACACTGGCGGCCGGAGCACTATCACGCACCGGGCACCAGGATCACGATCGCGGCCGAACTCTTCGGCCGCGCGCTGGGCGATGGCCGCTACGGCGCGCGCGATCAAAGGGTTTCGGTGAATATCGGGCCCGCGCACGTCGCGATCGCCGACGACGACACCAAACAGATCGAGGTCTTCGACAACGGAAACCTGGTGCGCACCATGCCCACCTCGATGGGCATGGGCGGCACCGCGGTCGTCGGCGGCAGAGTCATGTCGTTCTGGACTCGTCCGGGCGTCTACACCGTGCTGGACCAGAATGATCCGGTGATCATGGACTCCGCCAGCTACGGCCTGCCCACCGGCTCCGCGCTCGGCTACCGCACGAGCATCAACCACGCGGTCCGCATCAGCCACGACGGAATCTTCGTGCACGAATTGGCCGCGAGCATGTGGGCCCAAGGCAACACCAACGTCTCACACGGCTGCCTGAACATCTCCCCTGCCGACGCCGCGTGGTTCTACGACTTCGTCATCCCGGGCGATGTCGTCGAGGTCCGCAACACCGGCGGCGACCCCCTCGACATCTGGCACAACGGCGATTGGAGCATCCCGTGGACCGACTGGCTCCGCGGTGGCGCCCCCGCCTGACGGCGGCCTTCACGCCACCGGACGGGACTCGACGTAATAGTCCGCCGAGATCGTCTTCAGCACCTGCCGGACCCCCACCGGCGCCCATGCCGCGGAGGGGTCGCGCCGCACCACCGGATCGGTCAGTTCGACAACGTGACCGCGGGTTTCCAGCGCGAATGTGCCCGCCGCGCTGATGTTCTTGACCCAGTCGACATTCCGGCCGTACGTCAGCGCGATCCGGTACGCGCCGTCCTGCTCGAAAACCATGACCGGGGTGCGATAGGACCGTCCCGATTTCCGGCCCTTGTGCAGCACGATGCCGAAGCCGGGGGCGCGGCCCGCGACCAGGCCCGCGGTCGGATTGGTGACATGCCGGTTGAAATTCGCCAGTGCGTGCGGAAGCACCATGGGCGGCGATCCTCTCTCCCTGTGGCGTGCGGTGTTCACGTTACCCTCGACCCCATGTCCGCTCCGCCGCATCCTGCGTCGCCCCACGCCGGAGATCCGAGGGCCGAGTCGATCGCGATCTACGACCGGGCGGGTAACCCGGTCGGCGAGGCCGAGCGGGCCACGGTCTATCGCGAGGGATTGTGGCACGCCAGCGCCGGTGTACTCCTGCGGTCCGGTGACGGCGCGCGCGTCTACGTGCACCGTCGCACCGACACCAAGCTCGTTTTCGCGGGCATGCACGATTGCCTGGCCGGTGGTGTGGTCGCGCCGGGCGAAGCGCCGCGCGAGACCGCCCTGCGCGAATTGGCCGAGGAATTGGGTGTGACGCCGGACCCCGCCGAGCTGTCCCCGGAGCCGCTGACGCGGGTCTCCTGGGACGGCGAATGGGACGGCCGGCCGATGCGATGCCACCTGTACGCGTACGAACTGCGCTACGACGGCCCCGTCCGTCACCAACCCGACGAGATCGCCGATGGATGGTGGTGGACCGACGCCGAGTTGCGCGCGCGTCTGGCCGATCCGGACTGGCCGTTCGTCCCCGACACCCGCCTGCTGATCGAGGACCTGCTGGTGAGCGCCGGGTAGCGGCAGCACGACGCCGTGATCAGCTGGGCGACGCGGCCGACCCGGCCCAAGCGGCGAACGCGCCGGGATTACGTGTCTGCAGCAGCACCCGGCCGGGGCCGGTGAAGTCGAAGACGAAGCCCTCGCCGGACTTCAACGACTGGATCGATCGACCCGAAACCGCCCGCCGGATGGTGAAGTTCATCGCCAGGTCGTAGGCGACCACATGCCCGGTGTCGATCGTGATCGGCTCGCCCGGCTGCAAGTCGATCACATCGATCGCACCGAACACGCCCACCACGATCTCGCCTTCGCCGTGCGCGCGCAGGCCGAACCCGCCTTCGCCGCCGAACAGGTTGGCGAAACCGCCCCACTTGCTCTCCACCTGCACGCCGTGCGAGTTGGCGATCCAGCCCCCGCGGCTGATGAAGAACGGCCGGTCCGGAGCGATCTGCAGATTGAGCACGTCACCGGGAAGCGCGGGCGCCACGTCGACCCAGCCGCCCTGCGGCGGCGCGGTGAACGTCGAGACGAAGAACGATTCCCCGGCCAGCACCGACCGCTTCAACCCGGCCAGGATGCCGCCCTCGGCCTTGGCCTGCAACGTGACTCCCGCCGAATGGGCCACCATGGCGCCGCTCTCGACCCGCATCGGCTCGCCACCCGCGAGGAAGCAGCGCGCGATGGCGGCGGCCGGGCTGTGGCGCAGTTGTACCTTCATGCCCGCCGACCCTACCGCTGGGGCCTGCCCCGCCGGCACGGCCGTCAGAGCAGGTCGCGCAGCGCGGCGTCGTCGCGGGCCACGGCCGCCCCGCCGTCGGCGGTCAGCACGATCGGTCGCTGGATCAGGCCCGGGTGTTCCACCAGTGCTTCGATCCAGCGGTCGCGGTCGGCCGCGGTCCGCGCCCAGCTCGCCATGCCGAGATCCTTGGCTGTCTGCTCGCCGGTGCGGGTGATGTCCCACGGCTCGGCGTCCAGCCGCCGCAGCACCTCACGCAACTCGGCGGCAGTCGGCGGCTGGTCCAGATACTTCCGCACGGTGTAGTCGACACCGGCCTCGTCCAGGAACGCGGTGGCGTTGCGGCTCTTGCTGCACCGCGGGTTGTGCCAGATCTCTGTTTGCCCGGAAGTCATACACGGAGGGTACCGAGCGCGCCCACCGCCGCCATCCGGTGCCCATTCGCGGATCTCGGACGTCGTCCCGCGAAGTGCGGCGCGTACTCCGATACTTGGAGCATGAGTGAGCACGCATCGTCCGAAAACCCTTATGGCACACCGACCACGTCCGGTCCCGAACCCATCCCGTCGTACCAGGTCCTGATGAATCGGGTCGTGCGGACGCTGCTGCGTGTGCCGGGCATATCCGGCGTCGTCGGCAAACGGCTGATGGTCCTGCACGTCGTCGGACGCAAGTCCGGGAAGGTCTACGATGTGCCGCTGGCCTACACCCGGCACGGTGACAACCTGCTGATCGGCACCGCCCTGCGTCCGTGGGTGAAGAACCTGCGGGCGGGTGATCCCGTGCGGGGTTCCTTCGGCGGCGAACCGCGCACCTTCGTCCCGGTCGTCCACACCGCCGAGGCCGACGTGCTCCGGCTCTACGAGATCGTCGCACGGGACAACAAGCAGAACGCGAAATACAACGGCATCGGCTTCAACGCCGACGGTTCCCCCTCCAAGGCCGACATCTACCAGACCTGGCAGCACGGCGGCGTGGTGGTGGAACTGACGCCGCACTGAGCGGGCGGGTCAGTTCCGGACGTAGCCGTCGGCGACGTCGAGCACTTCGTCGACGATCTCCAGGCCGGTGCGCAGTTCGTCGGCCGTCGTGGTGAGCGGCGGCGCGATCTGGAAACGGTTGCCCGCGTTGAACGGCCACAGCCCACGCGCCTTGGCCGCCGCGGTGACCGCGAGCATCGGTTCGGCGTCCGCACCCGTCGCCGCGAACGGGATCAGCGGTTCCCCACTGCGCTGATCCCGAACCAGCTCGAGCGCCCAGAAGAACCCCAGTCCACGGACCTCGCCGACGCTCGGATGGCGAGCCGCCAGCTCACGCAGGCCTTTTCCGAGCACATCGGCGCCCACCGAACGCACGTGATCCAGAATTCCCTCACGCTCGAACACCGCGATCGAAGCGACGCCGGCCGCGCAGGCCAAGGGGTGCCCCGCGTAGGTGAGGCCGCCCGGATACGTCACATGGTCGTAGCGCTGCGCGATGCGTTCGGCCATGAGTACGCCCCCGAGCGGGACATAGCCGGAGTTCACCCCTTTGGCGAAGGTGATGATGTCCGGCTCGACACCGAACGCCTGCACCGCGAACCATTCACCCACCCGGCCGAACCCGACCATCACCTCGTCGGCGATGTAGACGATGCCGAACTCGTCGCACAGTGCTCGCACGCCCGCGAGGTAACCGGGCGGCGGGACGAGTACACCGTTGGTGCCCACCACCGTCTCCAGGATCAGCCCGGCGATGTGCTGCGGACCCTCCAGCTCGATCACCTGCCGCAGGTGCGCCAGCGCGGCGGCCGTCTCCTCCTCGGGACCGGCCGTGCCCCAGGGCGATCGGTACGGGTAGGGCCCGAAGAATCGCACCACGTCGACGTTGGTCGGCTCCGCGCCCCAGCGCCGCGGTTCCCCGGTGAGGCCGATCGCCACCCCCGTACCGCCGTGGTAGGAGCGGTAGGCCGCGAGCATCTTCGTGCGCCCGGTGTAGCTTCGCGCCAGGCGCACCGCGTGTTCGACGGCCTCCGCGCCGCCCGTGGTGAACAGGATCCGGTTCAGCTCACCCGGAGCCCGCTCGACGATCAGCCGGGCCAGTTCACTGCGTACGTCGTTGGCGACGGTCGGCGAGATGGTCGCCAACCGCTGTGCCTGGGCGACGATCGCGGCGACGATGTCCGGGTGCTGGTGACCGATGTTCACGTTGACCAGCTGTGAGGAGAAGTCCAGGTAGCGCTTGCCCGTGTCGTCCCAGAAGTAGGAGCCGAACGCCCCGGTGATGGGGGCCGGGTTCAACTCGGCCTGTGCGCTCCAGGGATAGAAGACGTGATCTGACACGCTCATGGGGCGAATTCCCCCTTCGAACCTGGATAGAACAGCACATTGGCACCATAGCCCTATCGGGGCGCCTGCGCGGCTGGAGGCGCGGCATATGACGAGAACTGTCCCGCCTGTGATTCCCCACGGGTCAGGAAGCCTTCGGCCACGCCGTCCCGCATCCCGGAGCGACGGCAGGAGACATGGTCGAGCTGCCGCTCGCCCCTATGCGCCGCCATCGCCCGAACGCGGCCGGGTACTCGTTGCGTCCGGCCGAGGTTTCAGGCACACGGGAGGCGGGGCGTCTACGCTGCGGCGGTCCAAATACCTGGGCGGGTGCGATTGTTCGGCCACCTCCGGTGGCCGGTGCCCTGTCTCGGATAGGCGCGCTGCCGCCGAACCCAGCACACGAATTCCCCTTGCCTGCGGCGGCGCCACCGGCCGCGCCTGCCACCTCCGCGAGGCGGGTTCGCCGAGGATGGGACCCGGTTCCACGAGGACCTCGACGAGCTCGCCGCCGGTCCGCAGGCGCTGTGCCTGCGTGATCGCAGCGCCATCACCGCTCCCGCCGCCACCGCGTCCCCGAATACCCGCTGGCCTGCGCCGTGAGCCGGTCTTCGACCGGATGCCAGGCGCTGAGCCGGGCAGGGTCGGTGCCGGAAAACCCAGCGACACGGTAGGCGTGTCTGCTGGGGTATCGCAAGGCGGGCTGCGAGCATGAGCGCCCATGTCCGGTGCGAAGAAACCAGCCCGCCGCCGCGCCGGGCGATCTGGCGGTGACGCGGCCTGGAGCTCCCCGCGCGGTGAGGCGGCGTGGGTCGCGGCGATGCGCGCGCACATCTGGCATCGCCGATACCCCCCGTCCTCGGTGATGCAGGCGCTGGGCACACCCTGCGGTCACCCGGTACCCGCGGCGGACCTGCGGGTGTTCGCCGGGCTGGATGTCATGATGCGAGTACGCGGCTGGACCTTCCTCGGGGAATGCTCCGGCCCGGAACTCCTCACCTGGATCTACGGACCGTCCGACACCGACGAAGGCTATCTCGACCGCGGCCTGGAACCGGTCACAACGATCGCGGCCACCCTCGACCGCTCACTACCGACCGACACCGTGCACGACTGCGAAGTCGAAGTCCTGCTCGTCGGCACCCACTACAGCCAAGCCCGCCTCACCGGCCTGACCGGCCTCACCCCCCATCTCACACTCATCGAGGCCCACCGCCCCGGCGACCCCATCACCCTCCCGTTCCCCCTCGGCCGCGCCCGCACCACCGACCGCGCCGACCAACCACCTCCCATCAGTGTCGATCGATGATGCGGCAAGGCTGTGACCAGCGATAAAATCATCTACAGGTCGGGGAACCGCAGAAGATTCGATCTCGGAAGGAGATGAGATCGATGGACTACTTCGGCCTCGATCTCGGCGTCGGCCTCCACGCATTCCTCAGATGGCTGGCCGTCACGTTCGGACTCGGATACGGCCTCAGCTGAGCGATGCGCCCGCATCCTCCCCACCGGCGGCAGCAGCAGCGCTACTCCTCACCGGCGGTGGCTGCGCGTCGCCAGACACCACAAGCCCCCTCCCCGACCGCGCCCGCCACCACCAACGCGGTCGTCTTCGTGGCCGCGGCGGCGCCACAGGATTGGCCACCCGCTGTCACAACAGCCTCGTAGCCGCACCGCGCGGGTGTTGAGAATCGTTCAGTTCTCCGACACTCCCGCGTCTCGGCGCGGTGTGGTCTGTGGTCCCAGATCACCCGAGTCGGCCGTGTGCGATGAAACGTATCGAAAAGTATTGGTGTCCAACAATTCTCGTCGGATCTTTCTCCCACGGTCCACGGCATGGCCACGCCGACACACGATCTCGACAGCCCCGCACCGCTCACCCTCGACGGCAACGCCCTCGATCCGATCCCGCTCCACGATCTACAAGTACCTGCCGGAACACTCCGGCAACGCTGCCGCGGCTGAATCCGCCCTGCTGCCCAGCGCGGGTCGAGGCATGGAAACCGGCGGGACACACGCGCGAGAGGCCCCGCACTTCACAGTATGGAAATTCGGTTCGGAATGCGTTAGCGGCTCGGATGACGAGACTTGCGGACCGGGGCCCAGCCTGTCTGCGAGGGCCTCGGTTCGCCTCGACGGCCGGCTGGTCGAGAGGATCTTATGCAACGCCGAGGACTCGGCGGCATGGACTACCGCGTATGAGACTTGCCCTACGCGAGGAGATCATGAAGTGGATTCGGTTCGTTGGGGTGAATCCGTGATCGGCGTGTTCTGGGCCCCCGCAAGCCACCATCTGCCATCCTTCTCGACCAGTACGTACATGGCAATCTCGGAGAATCCGCCCGCTTCGGCGGCGAGCCTGCGGATCTGGGTCAGCACGACCCCTGGCGCGGGCGAAGTCGCGCCAACAACTTCGAAGTGTGACGGCGGCGCAACCCGGGCGTTCATCAACCGACGGTGAATGGCGTTCAATTCGGAGTAGCCGGTTACTGACGCACCATATGGACTACCCCACACCACATCTGCCGCGAAGGCAGCGTCGTAGCCGTCCGCGTCGCCTGCTGCGCCTGACTGTTGCAGCCCTTCGGCGAACCGTGAGGCCACCTCGTGAGCCGTGGTTGCTCGCGAGGAATCACCGAGAGTAGGTCGGGTTTGCATTCTGCCTTGCTCCAATCCTTCGATTATCGTCACCAAAAGATCGGTGGATCCGCGCTCAGCGGAGACTGCTGAGGAGGCCACCGTGGAAGGGGGTGAGTTCGTCGATGCGGCCGGTGAGGACCTTCGCCAGCCACTCAGGATCTCCCAGCAGGGCTCTGCCGACCGCCACGAGGTCGAACTCGTCGCGCTCCATGCGGTCGAGCAGCTCGCCGATGTTCGTGGCTTCGCCTGGTGACATCTGGGGGAACTCGTTGCTGAGGCCCACCGAGCCGACGCTGATGGCGGGTTTTCCGGAAAGCTTCTTGGCCCAGCCCGCCAAGTTCAGGTCGGAGCCCTCGAACTCGGGAAGTGGCAACCGCCGGGTGGAGCAGTGGAAGGCGTCGGCGCCGGCGTCGACCAGCAGGCCGAGCATGGTCTCCAGTTCCTGCGGCGTGTGGGCTATCCGCGCCTGGTAGTGGTTCACCTTCCACTGAGACAAACGGAAGGAGATCGGGAAGTCGCCGGAGACGCTGTCCCGGCAGGCGGCCACGATCCGGGCGGCGAAACGGGTACGGCCCACGATGTCGCCCCCGTAGGCGTCGGCGCGCCGGTTGGTGTGGGCCCACAGGAACTGGTCGATCAGATAGCCGTGGCCACCGTGGATCTCGACGCCGTCGAAGCCCAGTGCCTCGGCGGTCGCCGCTGCCGTGGCGTACGCGGCGACCACATTGTCGATATCCGCCTGGGTCATTTCTCGGCCGGAGTTCGTGCCGTCCAGGGCGATGCCGGAGGGGCCGATCCGCGGGGCGTCGGGGATCGGCGGATTGCCGACGGTGCGATCCATTCCGACGTGCCACAACTGCGGCATTATCCGGCCTCCCGCCTGATGGACCTTCTCGGCCACGGTTGACCAGCCCGCCAGAGCCTCGTCGCCGTAGAAGTGCGGGACCCGGGCGCTGTCGCCCGCCGAGTCGTGGCCGATATAGGTGCCCTCGGTGATGATCAGACCGATACCGGCGGCCGCCCGTCGGGCGTAGTACTGCGCCACGTCGTGGCCCGGCACACCTCCGGGGGAAAACTCGCGCGTCATCGGCGCCATCACGACGCGGTTGGGCAGCGTGAGGCTGCCCAAGGAGAAAGGACGGACCAGGATGTCCCTGGCACGTTCGAGGGGATTCGTGGGCATCGGTGTTCGCTTTCGATAGAGGCCGACCGTGCTGCGACGAGGGATTCCGGCCATGCGGTCGGCGGCTTGGGCGTATGGGCCGGAGTTCCGCCTCGGTCGCTGATAGGAGTCCGGGGCAGTAGTGCTCGAGGTCGCCCCAGGTCGGGGAAACCTACTGTGAGGATCTGTCGTCCGTCTTGCGCCGCGAAAGGAGCGCGGGAGTGACGGTCGTTCATCGCTGACGCGATGTCAGACGGCGTACGGGCGGACGCGTCTGGCCTCGCGCAGGGACTGCCCCCACCAGCTGAGCTGATCGAGCATTGCTTCGGCTGCGACGTCACACCCGGGGTCGGACGGCTTGCCGTCGACACCGAAGACCTCACCGTAGTTGTGGAAGCTGACGGTGTTGCGGATCGTGACCGCGTGGAGTTCGGCGAGCACGACACGAAGATGCTCAACGGCGCGCAGCCCGCCGGCTAAGCCGCCATAGGAGACGAAGCCGACGGGCTTGGCGTGCCACTGCTCGTTGTGCCAGTCGAGGGCGTTCTTGAGCGATGCGGGGAAGCTGTGGTTGTACTCGGGCGTGACGATCACGAAGGCATCAGCCTGGGCCAGCCGCGGCGACACGGCGCCCAACTGTGCCATGACCTCGTCGGAAGGAGCTTGCCCGAACGCCGGGAAAACAGTCGGCAGGGGCGTCTCGACGAGGTCGATGAGGTCGGCCGTCACGTCCTCGCGCTGGGCGATATGTCCGGCGATCCAGTCGGCGGCGACCGGACCGAACCGTCCGTCCCGGGTGCTGCCGATGATCACTGCGATGCGCAGGATTCCGGTAGTCGATTCAGCCACGAAAACCCCTCAACCATGTGTACGTTGTATCCATGAAATACAACGTACACATCGGCGTGTACCGTGTCCACACCAGTTACGATGTACACGACATCATCCGGCGGAAGGAACCCAAGCGATGGCCTCCCAGGAAAGACGGTCGGCGAGCGAGGAGAAGAACCCCGTCTCGGTGTGGGAGCGCATCGAACGGCCGACGCCTGCTCCCCGCGTGACCCTCACTCCCCCACGGATCGCCGAGGTCGCTGTCGCCATCGCAGACGCTGAGGGACTCGACGCAGTCACCATGCGCCGCCTGGCCACCGAACTCGGTGTCGCCCCCATGGCCGCCTACCGTTACGTCACCGGCAAGGACGAGCTACTCGAGCTGATGGTCGACTTCGTCTACGGGGAGCTGGCTCTGCCCGACAACAAGGACGGCTGGCGCGCGACCATACGGTCCGTCGCCCTGCGCATAAGGGAGGTCCTGCTGGCACACTCCTGGGTGACGCGGGTGGCGTGCGGCGCGCCGACCCCGAACCAGTTGGCCGTGACGGAGGCGGCCCTCGTCGCGCTCGACGGCCTGGGGTTCGATGTGGACACCGCCATGGCGGTCTACAGCACCGTCACCGCCTATGTACACGGCGCGGTCGACTCGGAGGTCAGGCTGAGTCAGATGCTCCACGTGCGCGGATGGTCCACCCGTGAGGAGGCCCGCGCGGGATTGGCCACACAGATGACCTGGCTCCTGAACACGGGCCGTTACCCGATGTACGCACGCTATATCCACGACGCCGACCGCAAGGACGACGTGCAGTGGCAGTTCGAGATCGGTCTGGACTCTGTCCTCGATGGCATCGCAGCGCGCCTGGCCATCTGAGGACCACCCGAGGATCGGTCGGCGCAGAATAGACCGAAGGCCCGCTACAGAGACACCCCCGCGGCGCCCGCAGCGCACTGGTCGGGATTTGCGGCCGGCGAAGCCAGCCACTGATAAGAAACCGACTGCCGCACATGGCATCTCAGATTGGGACGGTGCGCTGAGGGGCCAAGCGCGACTTTCGCGCCACTGGCCCAGTCTCATGGGCCGTAATACTCTGCGGTCCCCAGCGATCACCGCGTCTCGTGACCGGGGTCAGGCACCGCGCCTGTTCGATCCGGGTCTCGCGGCGCAGGCGCGGGATCATGCCTTCGCGCATGGGTCGCGCGGCGCGAGTGGTGGGTCACGTCTGAGCCTCGGCGGGCAGCGCCGCTCCTGGGTTTTCGGACACCGGGGAGGGCCCAAGCCCGAGGTGGCTTGCGAGGATGGCTATCTGGTCGGCGAATCGTTCGAGGAATTCGGGTGAGCGCGGGTCGGTGTTGCAGACGCCTTCGATGATATGCGGCAGCGTGGTGGGTGCCATCGCCGCGGCCATCAGCATGATCACCAGGCAAGCGGGGTCGACATCGCCGGGCAGACGACCGGCATGCTGCAGGTTGCGCAGCTCGTCGATGCTGTCGGCGAACAGTCCGGCGTCCGAGGGTGATTCGGCTCCGGTATCGCGGTTCCCGCGGTATTCGAGCCCGTTCCAGGCCAACAGGCGCACCCCGTCCGGATTGTGCAACGCCTCCAGCGCATAGCGGCGCAACTGCTCGGGCAACGGCGCATCCGGCGCGACCAGCACCCCGCGACGCTGCTGCCACCGTTGCGAAATCGCTTGATACAGGCCCTGTTTGCCGTCGAAGTAGTACGAGATCAGCTGCACGTTCACCCCGGCGCGAGCGGCGATCGCTCCGATCCGGGCACCGGCATACCCGTGTGCACCGAACTCGGCCATCGCCGCGTCCAGAATCAGCGCGCGCGTGCGTTCGGGATCGCGCTGCCGCTCCTGCGGCGCGGGCGACCGGCGGGGCTTGGACGCAGACATGCCACCGATCATACAACCATCGAGCACTATCAAATAACTCCTTGTCAGTTTCAAATGAATGATTGACAACAGCGGGACGCCCGGCACAATATGAAGCCACGATCCCGGTCGACAGGCGGCCGCACTCAACTAGGGAGATCGAAATGTCGGACAGCACAAGAGTTCTCATCGCAGGCGGTGGTGTCGGAGGCCTGACGCTGGCGCAGGCGCTGCACCACGGCGGAGTCGACGTGGCCGTCTACGAGCAGGACCCGACGCCGCATACGCGTAACCAGGGCTATCGCATCCACATCGACCCGTCCGGCAATGCCGCCCTGGTCGACTGCCTCACACCGCAGGTGCTGGATCTGCTGCGCCGCACCAGTGGACGCAACGGCGACCTGGTGACCTCGTTCACCACCGGGCTGCAGCGAGTGTTCGCGCAGGAATTCCCCGACATCTCCGACGCTCAGCTCACCGCGGTCGATCGCAACACCTTCCGCCGGGGGCTGCTCACCGGCCTCGACGAGATCATCGAGTTCGGGCGCACGGTATCGGGCTATCAGGTGCTCGACACCGGCCGGGTGAGGGTCGAGTTCGCCGATGGCAGCAGCGACGAGGGCGATCTACTGATCGGCGCCGACGGTGCCGGATCAGCCATCCGCCACCAACTGCTGCCCGACGCCGTGGTCGACGACTTCGGGCTGCGCTGCATCTACGGCCGGATGACCCTCACCGGCCGGTTGTCGCCCGAGGAATTCGAGCGCGGACTGTGCTGGGTATCCGCCGACAGCACCTGCGGTGCCGGATTCGGCACCGTCCGGTTCCGCACCCCCACCGACGAACGGCCCGACTACCTGATGGTCACCCTCATCGCGACCCCGCACCGTCTCGGCGTCACCGACGATGTGTTGTTCGGCATGTCGTCGGAACAGCTGTGGAAACTCTCGGCCGACACCATCGCCGACTGGCACCCCGTGATCGGCGAGATCTACGCCCGCTCCGATACCGATACGTTCTTCCCGATCACCTTCCGCATCAGCGGGCGGATACCGGCCTGGGAGCCCGGCCCGGTCACCCTGCTCGGCGACGCGATCCACACCATGCCGCCGACCGCTGGCGCGGGCGCGAACACCGCCCTGGCCGACGCCGCCACTCTGGCCGGCGAAATCCTCTCCGCCGCACGGGGTGAAAAAACACTGATCGAAGCCGTCGCCGCATACCAGGCGGTCATGCTGCCCCGCGGCCGCCAGGCCATCGACAACTCCCGGCACATGGCCGCCCGCATGTTCACCGACTGACCACAATCACGGCCAGCCGGTGAGCGTCTGTACGGCGCTCCCCTGCCCGCCGCGGTCCGGATCGCGCCGGGGATTCGACTGCGGGGTCAGAACAGGGTGGCGCGGACGCGTAGGCGAAGGAAGGGCCGGCCCCTATGACATCAGTCCCGCCCGCCACTTACGCTGAGCTGTAGTTCAGTCCGAACATGGGACCGGAAGCAGCGGTAGAGCGGCGGCGATCCCGGGTCGAAAGGCGCGGGGGGACCAAGAGCTCGCCTCGGATCACCGGCGGCCGAGTTCGGATGGCGTCGCGTACCGCCGAAGTCGGAACCCCAGCGGAGGACAACTCGCTAGTTTAATTAGCGCTAATGTATTCTCGGCCTGTGATCGTGAGACCCACGCCCGGACTCGGTGAACTCTTGCGCTACGTCGGCGAATTGGTCGATAAGGGTGCCGGGGAAGCGTATGACTCGCTGGGGATGTCGTATCGGCCCCGGTACACCCCGGTCTTGCGGGCAATGAGCCTCGGCGCGAAGACAGTTACGGAGATCACCGCGTTCAGCCATGTCACACAGGGGGCTATCAGTCAGACCATCGGACTGATGGTCGCCGACGGGCTGGTAGCACGCGAGCAACTCGCCGACGCCCGCAAGAGTGGCATACAGCTGACCCCCGGTGGTCGCGAGCTGGTGGAACTGCTGAAGCCGCACTGGGAGAACACTTTTGCCGCGATCGCCGAACTGGAGTCCGAAATCGGATTCCCGCTGCGGCAGGTCCTCGGGGACGCCGCGGCCGCGCTCGAACGCACAGGTTTCGCGACCAGGCTCGAGCGGGCGCGGCGGCGGCGCACCGAGCGGGACGATCCGCTCTCGACGGGTGCGACGCCGGAACGGAATTGGTTCGATCGCGACGGCCGGGCCTACGCGCGGTTTCGCCCCGAGTACCCCGCTCGGCTGCCGATGTTTCTCGCCTCGATGGCGCCGTCCACAGACCTCGCCGTCGACGTCGGTTGCGGCAGTGGACAATTGACCTCGCAACTCGCCGCCTACTTCGCCACCACGATCGGGGTCGACCCCAGCGCCGAACAAATCGAGCACGCACCGCCGCGGGAACGAGTTCGCTATCTCCACGCACCCGCGGAGCGCCTACCGATCCCCGGTCGCAGCGCGTCCCTGATCACCGCAGCCCAAGCGGCGCACTGGTTCGACCGGCCGGCGTTCTACGCCGAAGTCCGGCGCATCGCGATCGAAGGTGCGGTGATCGCGTTGATCAGCTACGGGGTGGTGCGACTCGAGCCCGAGCTCGAGGAACGGTTCACGCGCTTCTACCACAAGGAAATCGGGCCATTCTGGCCACCGGAACGCGCACTCGTCGACAGCGGGTACGCCGATATCGACTTCCCCTTCGACGAGTATCCCGCGCCGGCCATGCGGATCGAAAAGCATTGGACCCTCGATGAGTTCATGGGCTACCTGTCGACGTGGTCCGCGGTCCGCCGGGCACAGGACGCCGATAGAACCGAAGTCCTGCACGCGTTCGCGGCCGATCTGACCGAACTGTGGGGCGAACCCACGACAACGCGACGAATCACCTGGCCGCTCAACATGCGAGTAGGAATCCTATGACAACATCACAGCGGCAACCTTGTTGCAGCCTGGGCTGACCACCGCGAAAGCATGGTCGTCACCACAAGGCACACCGTCCCCGGCGTAGCGCCCGACTGGCCCGGCTTCGCCGATTTTCGCCACCGCGATGATGATCGGATTCATCGAGCAGACGTGTATCACGCGGTCCGGCCGCGCCGGTGGAGGACAGACTCGGCCTGCAGGCGCTGATAATTCCGACACCGCGTCGGGTTCGTGCGAAGTGAGTCGTGACGGTGAAATTCGACATCACAGGCGCACGGTCACGGACGGCCGCAGATCGTCGTGAGCCACGATCTAAGCTCCGATCATGCTCGGTGATCTCGGATTCCTCTGCTCGTGCTGTTCGGCCTGCGCTATCGGCTCATGAGGGACGCGCGAGCGCCGTTGCCGCCTCGAACGCCGGAAGGACTGAGCCGCCGGGCCCAGTGCTTCGTCGAAACGCACGGAATGCGTCTTCCCTGCCTGGATATCCGCCCCTATCGGGATGTGTGGCTCGAGCACGGGATACCTGCTGCCGAGATCGACCGGGCCGTGGCCTTCCAAGAGATGTGGGGCGGCCTCGTCCTGCCCCCTGCTCCCGCATACGAGGGCGGCCCGCGTGTTCTCGAAGCCGACGTCCCGGAGGGCCCGGCCGCGGACGGGTGGCGCTTTCCAGCCGGCGACTGCCGCGTATCCATGGCCTACGGATTCATGATCGGGCCCCGAGGTGAATTCGGAATCGACGCCGACCATTGGGTACCTCTGCACGCCGGCACGCAGGGATGGGTAGAAGCCCTGGCACTGGCCCACCACGCCGGCCGCTGGGCCCGGACCGTCACGAGAATCAAGGGCGACGCTGTCGAAGAGGTGGATCTCGACGGATTCGAGCCCGTACCCGAGGTCCAGGGACTCACCGACACCTGGTGGCGGGGCAAGGACTCACTCGTCGCCATCTACCGCGGTGAAGCCGTCGGCTACACCGCCCCCCGCTGCCAGGAGGCCCATATCTACAGCGGACTCGACGCATGGGGCCTCTGCGGCCAGTAGCCGTTTTGCGGGGGACCTGGAACCCCGACGCCGGAATTCGCCGATACAAAGATCTCCCGTCGCCGAGCGACGTCGATATTCACCGATGAGTGACGCCACAGATGACCGATAGAACCACTTCACTGATGGCGGTGCCCCGCCGTAGATGTGCGGTGATCCGGCGCTCGGTGACGACCTGTCGGAGGTAGTCGAGAATCTGCGGCTGCCCGGGATAGCGAGCGTGTCGGTTGCGGCCCGCGCTCTCCGCCGAATCCACCGCCACGCTTCCGACCTCTCTCTCCCTTTCCGAGGCCCACACCGAAATAGCCCGACAAGATGTCGAGCTCCTCGTGTGCTATTTCACCCCGTGGGGCCGACTACCGCGGCACCGATCTCAGGTGTTGGCGGCTCGACGGTGGCAATAACTTGGTTATATTTGTGGTAGCTTAACAGTGGCATGACGCGGGCTTACCCGCTGCTACAAGGACACATTTCCGCGCAGTGCCGTCGGCAACGCGCAATGCCATCGGCAAGTGGCCAAGGCGCTCCGAGGCCACCACGCTGCGCATCATCACCCGAGAGAAGAAGAAGGCAGGTGACATGAAGGCGTTCATTGTCGAGTCCTACGGCAAGGACGGACTCCGAGCCGCGGACGTTCCCGAGCCCAGCGTGGGCCGTCGTGACGTTCTGGTCCAGGTCCGCGGGGCCAGCATCAACCCGCTGGACAAGATGGTTCGCAACGGCGAGTTCAAGCAGCTGCTGAAGTACAAGCGGCCGTTCATTCTGGGGCACGACGTCTCTGGTGTCGTGACGGAGGTCGGCGCGGACGTGCGTGCCTTCAGGGTCGGCGATGAGGTATATGCCAGGCCGCGAGACCTTCGGATCGGCACCTTCGCCGAGTTCATCGCGATCGACGAGGGTGATGTGGCGCTCAAGCCTCGGTCCTTGTCGTTCGATGAGGCCGCAGCCGTACCTCTCGTCGCACTGGCGGCTTGGCAGACGCTGGTCGACGTCGCCCACCTCGAGCCAGGCCAAAAGGTCCTCATCCACGCCGGTGCAGGCGGCCTCGGCTCGACCGTCATCCAGGTCGCCAAACATCTGGGCGCCTACGTCGCCACCACAGCCCACACCAACGACGTCGAGAAGGTCCGCGCCTTGGGCGCCGACGAAGTCGTCGACTTCACCAAGAAGGATTTCTCCGAGGTACTCGCCGGATATGACGTCGTGCTGGACTCACTCGGGGGCACCAATCTGGAGAAGTCGTTGACCGTACTCAGGCCGGGCGGACTCGCCATCAGCGTAGTCGGCCCGCCCGACCCCTCCTTCGCAGCACAAGTCGGTCAACCGCTCCTCGCGCCGGTCATGGCACTGTTGAGCCGCAAGATCCGCAAGCAGGCCAAGAAACACGGAGTGCGGTATTCGTTCTTCTTCATGAAGGCCAATGGCGCACAACTCAACGAACTGGCTGCGCTATATGACAACGGCACCCTGCGTCCGGTGCTCGATCGCACCTTCCCCTTCGATCAGACACTCGAGGCGATGGCGTACGTCGAACAGGGCCGCGCCAGCGGCAAGATCGTCGTAACGCGATGAGCGAGGCCACAACCCCCGAGGTGCAAGCACTGCCCCGACGTTGAGCATCGATGTCGCTGGGACATGGTTCGCCGACCGCAAGTTCGGGACGGGCGCCGGAGTGCTCGTTGTGTTCCGCATCACTTCACCGCATCTATCGATTCGTGTGCGCTGGCAGCGGAAACGCCTGTGGTCGAAGGGATTCCGTTCGCACGGAGATCACCTGATCTTCGATCCGTTCTTGCTGCGGTCGACAGGGCTGAGCCCGGTCAGCTGTGGTGAGTGCCGTCTCCATCCTCGATTTCCAGAAGGTTGCCGGCGGCCATCAATCGCAGGTCGCAGGCCCACGAGATCTCGGCGCCCACACCGAGCACCGACCCGTTGAGTGCCGCGACGAAGATCGTGGAGCTCGTGCTCATCCGGAGCAGGGTCTCGTGCATGAGGTCGAGCTGGACCGCCCCGGTCAGCGGTGTCTTGCGCGCCACCCATCGGGTGAGCTTGTTCCGGCCGAACTGATGGGCGATCCGCGCCACCGCATTGGTGACACCACGGCCGACCTGTGGGATGACCGAACCGTCTTCCCGCAGCCACGCCAGATCGGCATGGCTGATGAATCGGCCCGGATGCGAACCGGTGAACACCACCACGCGAACGTCGGGATCACGGTCGGCACGCTCGACGAGATCGAACAGTCCGGGAGCATCCGCGCGGCCGAACAAACCCAGCTGATCGCCGATGAAACGCGCGACGAGCACGCCGCCGTCGAGTCACAGCAGCTCGAACCTGGAGGTACGCGGCTCCGATGCCGAAACCGAGCAAGGAAGCCGCCGCTCGATTGACGCCCGATCAGATCGTCGAACGGCTGGTCGAGGCGGCCACGAGACTGCTAGCCGAGAAGGGACCGTCGCAGATCAAGGCACGGTCGGTGGCCGAGGCCGCGCAGGTATCGACGATGGCGGTGTACTACCACCTCGGTGGCGTGCCCGAGCTACTCCGAGCCGTCATCGAGCAAGGATCCCGCGACCGCGGCCGAACCCTAGTCGCCGTACCACCGAGTGAGGATCCGGTCACCGATCTGTTTGCGATGGCGCTGGCCTACCGTGGGTTCGCCCAAGACAATCCCCACCTCTACGACGCGATGTTCGGCCTGTCGACCCGTGGCAGCTATCGGCCACGGGAAACCTCGAACTCCGGCGCCATCAGACGCTCCAAGGAATTCCAGGCCGACTACGCACATCTGGTCGAGACATGCGCTCGACTCGTACGCAGCGGCCGCGTACGCAGCGACGAGGACCCCGACGCCATCGCCACCCAACTCTGGAGCTGCGTCCACGGATTCATCACGCTGGAACTGGGAGGTTCCTTCACCCACGTCCCCGACACCGTCCGCCAGATACTGCAACCGATGACAGTGAACCTGCTGGTCGGCTTGGGCGACACCGCCGAATCGGCGAACGCCTCCGAGACCGCCGCATCGCGCTCGCCGAGCGCCGGCTCGAAGTAGGCGGATAGCCACCGGACGACGGCGGCACCGACATCGAACCGGCACGGCAATCCCCATGGCTATTGCCTTCTATCTATAACGAAGTTATTCTCCGCTGATGCAACGAAGCTTGGCAGGTCGACGACTGGTAGTTACCGGGGCAGCACGTGGCATCGGGGAAAAGGTGGCACGTCTGGCCGCCGCCCGAGGCGCGCGAGTGGCCCTGATCGGACTCGAGCCCGATAAATTGCGCGCGCTAGCCGCAGATCTGGGTCCCACCGCATGTTGGCGGGAGGCCGACGTGCGCGATGGCGCCGCGCTGCGGTCGGCGATCGATGACTGCGCGGAGATCATGGGTGGCGTCGACTTCCTTGTCGCCAATGCCGGAGTCGCGGCCTACGGGACCGTGCGGCAGATGGACGAGGCATCGTTCGATCGAGTTCTGGACATCAACCTCAACGGCGTCTTCCGCACCCTCAAGCACGCGACACCGCATCTCGAGCGCACCCGAGGTCACGTGCTGGTCATCGCGTCCGCGCTGTCGTTCATGCCCCTGGCCGGATTGGCCTCCTACGGTGCGAGCAAAGCCGGAGTCGAAATGCTCACCCTGGCCTACCGCCAGGAGGTGGCGCACCTCGGTATCACAGTCGGTGTGGTCCATCCCTCATGGATCGACACCGATCTCGTCCGGGGCGCGGAAGCGGACCTGCCCTCATTCCAGGGCATGCGCGAAAGGCTGCCCTATCCGGGCAATGTCACCACGAGCGTCGACGAGGCGGCTGCCGCGATCGTCGATGGAACCGCGCGCCGACGTGCCCGCGTGTACGTACCGCGCGCGGTCTCCGTGGCCAACTGGACGAAAGGTGCCGTGAACTCGCCGCTGACCTGGCGTTGGGCGAGGCGCTTCGCGGCCCAACTGGTTCCCACCCTGGAGCGTGAGGTCGAGGCACTGGGGCGACATGACCAGCTCACGCCTGGCGCCGACAAAAAGCCTTCCGCCACAACACCCGTGACGATCAGGAGACAGCCATGAGCCAGACGATGCAGGCCATCAGCCAGAACGAGCTCGGCGGACCGGAGGTTCTCCAGCGCGTCACCCTGCCGGTCCCCGCGCTCGGCGAGGTTGTCGTCCGGGTACACACCGCCGCCGTCGATCCGGTCGACGCGCCTGCTCGGCAGAGCGGCCTGTTCGTCAGCGAACTGCCGCCGATGTCGGCAGCGCCGCCCGGCTCGTCGCAGGAGGATCGAGGAGTCGTGAGGCGGTCTGGATCCATTCGCAGAAAGGCTACGGCGATACCGGCGCTACACCGCGGCATTCGAAGCGGCGGTGCTCGCCGAAAGCGCGCGGCTCGGGCTGACAGTGCCGGTGACAGTGCGGATCAGCACCGATCCCGAGATGGCACCGCGGGCCGCTGCCGGCGCCATTGCCGCCCCACCATGGGACTATGCGATCGAGGCCACGCCAATGACCCGGCTCACCGAGGATGGACCGGCCGTGGATTGATCGAGTCGTAAAAGCGCAGGGCCGCCTCGTGCGAAGCCTGAGCCCGTTCCCGCTCGTCACCGAGTCCGACCGAGAAGTTGACCCCCATGGGCAGCATCACCTGCACAACCGCGTCGCTGAAATCGACGAAGTGCTCGGCCAGCTCGAGGGTGATATAACCGTGCACCTGGCTCCACAACTGGGCGGCGACCACCTCGGGTTCCTGCTGCTCGATCCGGCCGGAGTCGACGAGCCGTTGGCACGCTTCGACCATGTGCGCGTAAGCGTCCCGGAAGGCCGGCGAACGCCCGCTGAAACGAATGTCGGAATCCCCCATCGGCCGGTATGTCGCGCGCGTGGACAGACCGAACATCAGGTCATAGAGGTGAGGGTTGTCCCGGGCGACGCGCCGACACATCAGCGCCATCGTGAACAGATCCGCGATCGGATCGGCGGTCACCGGCATACGGGAGAACGCTTGGCCGAGTTCCTTGAAACCCTGATCGACGACGGCACGAACGAGCTCGGGGATCCCACCGAAGTGGCTGTAGACCACCATCGTCGACAGCCCGGTCGCCGAGGCCACCGTCCGCGCCTTGATGGCCGAAGGCCCCTGCTCGGCCAGCAGACCGATGGTCGCCTTGACCAGCCGCTCCGGCACGCTTTCGGTGGTCGAATCCTCTGACACGTTCCTCATATTTCCACCTGACTCCACAACCCGCCCCGGCCCGCGTCGGTCCGGCTATTGCCACACGTCCTGTAACCTCGTTATATTAACTCTGTAACTTCGTTATTTGCAGCGTGGCCAGGCACCCGCTCGGCTCGCCGATCCCTATCAACTTTCATCACGGAGGCAGAGTCGATGAGACAACACAGCAAAGGGCACCTCGATATCGAGGACCGCGGCGCAGTTTTGATCGTGCGCGTCGACGGCGGTCCGCACGGATTGTTCGGCCTCGAGATCGCCAACCAGCTCGAGGCGTTGGTGGATCGCGTCGACCGCGACCCGAGCGTGCACGCGGTCGTCTTCACCGGGGCACATCCCGAGCGGTTCGTCAGCCATGCCGATGTCCGCTGGCTGCAGGAGGGTGGCGCCGCGGTGCCCCCGGTCAACCGACTCGGCGCCTCCGTCCTCGCACGTACCGCCAAGAATGTGGACCGGGCCCGTCTGGGCCCGTTGGTGAACCGCACCCCGATGGGGCCCGCGGTAGAGCTCGAGCGCCTGCACACGACATTTCTGAAGATGAACCGCAGCGGCGTCATCTTCATCGCCGCGCTCAACGGTTCGGCCCTCGGCCTCGGAGCGGAGTTCGCCTGGGCAAACGATCTTCGGGTGATGGCCGACGGCGACTTCTTCATCGGCCAACCGGAGGTCCTGCTCGGCATCATGCCGGGCGGTGGCGGCAGCCAGCGACTGACTCGCCTGATCGGCACCCACAAGTCCTTGGTCGCGATCCTCGAAGGCAAGCCGTTCACACCCGCGCAGGCACTCGCCAACGGGGCCGTCGACGCCGTGGTCCCGCAGGACGAAGTCGTCACGAGGGCAGTCGAACTCGCAGCACACTTCGGCGCACGAACGAAGGGATCGGTCGAGGCCATCAAGCGAGCGGTGTATTTCGGGGGCTCGATGTCGCTGACGGACGGCCTGCACGTCGAGCGCACCGAGTTCCTCGGCACCGCGCTGTCGAAACAAGGCCAGGAACTGATGCTCGACTACGTGCAGAGCACTGAATCCACCGGTGAACTCCCCCTCTACAACCCGGACATCTACAAGCAAGCGCTCGAACTGGGCACTGTGCCCAGGCGTCGCTCGACGAACGGACGATGAGACAAGCCATGGCCGCTGGAAAGCCCTTCACCCGCCAAGACGTCTATTTCTCTTCCGGCACCAGCACCTGCTCCGCGTGGCTCTACCTGCCCACCGGTGTCACCTCGCCGCCCGTCGTTGTGCTCGGGCACGGCCTCGGCGCGACCCGCGAGATGCGCCTGGACGCCTTCGCCGAGCGTTTCGCGAAGGCCGGGCTCGCCTGCTTGGCCTTCACCTATCGGCACTTCGGCGACAGCGGCGGCCAACCTCGCCAGCTGCTGTCGATCAAGAGGCAACTGGCCGACTGGGATGCCGCCATCGACTACGTGCGTGCCCGTCGAGACGTCGACGGCGCACGCATCGCGGTATGGGGCAGCTCCTTCGGCGGTGGCCACGCGATCACCGTCGCTTCCCGCCATCCCGAACTCAGAGCGGCCGTGGCCCAGTGCCCATTCACCGACGGTTTGGCCTCCGCGCTCGCGCTGGGCCCGGTCGCGTCACTCAAACTTGCTCCGGTACTGGCCCGGGACCTGACGGCCATGGTTCTCGGCCGCGCGCCGGTGACGATTCCGCTCGCCGCACCCCCCGGTTCATTGGCTCTGATGAACGCCCCCGACGCGCTGCCCGGCTACGAGGCGCTGATCCCCGAGAGGTCGACGTTCGTGAACGAGGCGGCGGCGCGGGTCATTCCGACCATTGCCGCATACCGGCCCGGGCGGGTGGCGAAAGACGTCACCGTCCCGATCCTCTTCTGCGTCAGCAACACCGACACCGTCACGCCTCCCGCACAGACCCTCCGATACGCGCGCACTGCGCCCCGAGGGGAGATCAAAACGTATGCCGCGGGCCACTTCGACTTCTATCTCGGCGATGCCTTCGAGGCGTTGGTCCGTGACCAGGTCGAGTTTCTGACCCGCCAGTTCGCCCCGGCGCCCGCCCCCTCGATTCCGGAACCAGATCGCGTCACATCAAGATAGGTACGCTCGCGATGAATTTTGCTTCTCTGCCAGACCGCCGCGCCGAGCTGGACCCGCATGGGCCCGCGGTCACCGACGGGTCTCAGTCGCTCACCAATGTCCAGCTGCTGGATCGTGTCCGAGCGGCATCTCATCACCTTCGAGAACTCGGGATCGGCCCCGGTGATGTCGTGGCTCTCCAGTTGACGAACCGCGTCGAATTCGTGCTGCTGTTGTTCGGAGCCTGGCGGCTGGGTGCCACCATCACGCCGGTCAATCCGAGCCTGACCGACAACGAAGTCATTCGACAACTCGACGACTCCGGCGCCCGCGTGCTGGTGGTCGAGAACGACGTGGCTCCGGTAGACGGCATCACCACCCTCGCAGTGGGCGATCTGCACACCGAAGCGGCGAATTCGCGTCTCGCACCGGAGCAGTCGTCTGCATTGGACCTCCTGCATCGAACGGCGGTGGAGCGGATTCGACAGCCGCGGGTGGACTCGTCGGCGCTGGCCCTGCTCATCTACACCAGCGGCACCACCGGCGTGCCGAAGGGCGTAATGCTCGACCACGCCAATATCGACGCCATGGCGGCCATGGGAGTCGAATCGCTGGGAGTAGGCCCAACCGACCGGTGTTTGTTGGTCCTGCCGCTGTTCCACGTCAACGGCATCGTGGTCAGCATCCTCACCCCGCTGCTGGCCGGTGCGAGTGTCGTCATCGCGGGCCGGTTCGATCCCCGATCCTTCTTCGACCTCGTCGAATCCGAGCGCCCCACCTTCTTCAGCGGGGTGCCGACGATCTACAGCATCCTTGCCGCGCTCCCGGACAGCGTCCGGCCCGACACGTCGTCATTGCGTTTCGGAATCTGCGGTGCGGCACCGGCCTCGGCCGAGTTGCTGACCCGGTTCGAGGACAGGTATGGGTTCCCCCTCATCGAGGGCTACGGACTGTCCGAAGGAACATGCGGCACCACCATCAACCCTGTCGCGGGTCCCCGACGCGTCGGGACAGTGGGACTCCCCTTCCCGGGGCAGGAGATTCGGATCGTCGACGACTCCGGCACCGAGGTAGCTCCTGGTGTCGACGGTGAGCTCGTTGTGCGCGGGCCCAACGTCATGCGGGGCTACCTCGGCCGTCCGGGCGAAACAGCGCGCGTCATCGTCGATGGCTGGTTGCACACCGGCGACATCGGCCATATCGACGCCGAGGGTTATCTGACATTGGTCGGGCGATCGAAAGACATGATCATTCGCGGCGGCGAGAACATCTACCCCAAGGAGATCGAGGACGTCCTGGTCGGCGACCCGTCCGTCCTCGAGGCCGCCGTGATCGGGGTCCCCGACGAGAAATGGGGGGAGATCGTCGTCGCCTATGTGCAACCACGGCCGGACTCGGCGATCGATTCCGCCGCGCTGAAAGCACTGTGCGCCGAGCAACTCACGCCCTACAAGCGGCCGACCTCGTTCATCGTGGTGGAGGCCATTCCGAAGAACGCGGTCGGCAAGATCGACAAGGTCTCGCTACGAACAGCCCATGCTCGAGCCGCGGGGTCGTGACGCCGTCGCGCACGAATTGCTGCGACGATGACCCGCCACAGTATCCTGCGGCGGGTCATTCCTTTTGCGCGATGGCCAACAGCGCGAGGACATTCCTGATGCCCTCATCCAGAATGTCGTCGGCGAGCTTTCGGTCGGAGAGGGCACGGGAAAGCTGCAAGGTCCCGGTCATCATGGCAAAAACACTGAGCACCCGCGCACGCGCCGATTGCGGATCATCCGGCCACAGCAGGGCGGCGATGTCGTCGATGACCCTCAACACACCGTCGGTATACGCCCGCCTCGTCGCATCCGGACAACGCCCGATCTCATCGAGGAGCGCCGCCGAGGGACATCCGTCCTCGCGGCTGTCACGATGTTCCGCCGACAGATACCAACGCACGAACTGTTCCAGTCCGACAAGGTCTCGCACCTGCGCGCCGACGCTGTCACCCTGCGCACGCAGCTGATCGGCGACCGCGTTCGCGACCAGATCCTCTTTGGACCCGAAGTGGGCATAGAAGGCGCCGTTGGTGAGCCCCGCATCCTTCATCAACGTGGCGACCCCCGAGCCATCGATGCCGCTGCGCTTGAACCGACGACCGGCCGCCTCGATGATCCGGCGCCTCGTCGCGTCCTTGTGCTCACTCTTGTAACGCATCCCATACTCCTTCGACACCAGAACAGCCATTTTGCCCCTGGTCGCTCGCGCTCGATTATATTATGATCGTAATTCAATGCAGCTCGAATCGGCGCCGGCCAGGCCTCAGCGCTTATCCGCAACAGAGGCCATGTGGCCGCGCCTCTCCGCACACACGAATCCGGCTCGAGGCCGACCAGTCGAAAGGACTATCTCTTGACCTCCCTGCACGACCCGCTGACACTGCCCTGTGGCCAGGTGCTCCCCAACCGGATCATGAAGGCCGCGTTGAGCGAAGCGCTGGGCAACAAGACGAACTCCCCTGACGGCCGCCTGGAACAGCTCTACACAACCTGGAGCCGAGGCGGCTACGGCCTGCTCATCACCGGCAACGTCATGATCGATCGCACACAACTCGGCGAGCCGGGCAATATCGTCATCGAGGATGAGCGTGACCTCGACGCGCTGACCCGGTGGGCCAAGACGACGAAGGATGCGGGCGTCCCGATCTGGGTTCAGCTCAACCATCCCGGACGCCAGTCGAATCCGCTCGCGCTCGGGCACACCCCGGTCGCCCCCAGCCCCATCGCCCTGAATATGCCCGGCGCGACCACGCCTCGTGAGCTGACACCCGCCGAGATCGAGGACATCATCGAACGCTTCGCGGCCGCGGCAGCCGTGTGCGAGACCGCGGGTTTCGACGGCGTCCAGGTGCACGGCGCGCACGGATACCTTGTGGCGCAGTTTCTTTCGCCGTTGTCGAACCAGCGCGACGATGACTGGGGCGGCGATCCCGAACGACGCATGCGCTTCGCGCTCGAGGTCGTCCGCCGCATCCGCGCCCGGGTGTCACCCGGCTTCGCGGTGGGCATCAAGCTCAACTCGGCCGACTTCCAGCGCGGCGGGTTCACCGAGGAAGAGTCCCGCGGTGTCGTGGCCGCATTGGCGCGCGAGGGCCTCGACCTGATCGAGGTCAGCGGCGGAAGCTACGAGTCGCCGGCCATGATGGGCACGGCCGCGTCCAGTACGCGGGCACGGGAGGCCTACTTCCTGGAATACGCCCGTACAGTCCGCGCCCAAGTCGGCGACATTCCGCTGGCGGTCACGGGCGGTTTCCGGTCCCGCGCCGCGATGGACGATGCCGTCCGTTCCGGTGAGTGCGATGTCGTCGGCATCGGCCGACCAACCGCGACGACGACAGACGCCGCCGACGTGATCCTCGCCGGACGCGCGCAGGCCCTCACCGCGCACCAGGTGCGAGCCGGCATGCGCGGCGTCCTGGGCAGGGTCACCGACCTCAAGGGGCTCGACGGGGTACTCGACCTCGGCTGGCACACCGACCAATTGCACCGTGTAAGCGCCGGTCTCGAGCCGGACCTGAATCGGGGTCGCGTCGCCACGGTCCTCGCGCTGCTGCGCCGCAACGGCCGGACATCTTTCGCACCCAAGCGTGGCCTGTAGGTATCGCGCACACCAACGGAGTTAGGAGTCAGCGATGACTGCGATCAAAAACGCCGTCGTCTTCGTCACCGGCGGCAGCCGTGGCATCGGCAAGGCGATGGTCGAGGAGCTGTACGCCCGCGGCGCCGGCAAGGTATACGCCACGGCCCGCAACCCGCGCAATGTCACACACCCGGACGCTGTACCGGTGGCATTGGAGGTCACCGACCTCGATGCCGTCTCGTCCGCCGCCGAACTTGCCGGTGACGTCACGATCCTGATCAATAACGCGGGTGCCGCGGTCGGCGCGCCCTTCCTCGGCTCCCCGCTCGACGACGTGCGCCGGGAGTTCGAGACGAACTTCTACGGACCGCTGTTCCTCACCCGCGCCTTCGCACCGATCATCGAAGGCAACGGCGGCGGACACATCCTCAATGTCCACTCCGTACTTTCCTGGCTGGGCATCGCCGGGTCCTACAGCGCGTCCAAGGCCGCCCTGTGGTCACAGACCAACTCCCTGCGACTGGAACTGCGACCACGCGGTATCGCGGTTACCGGACTGCATGTCGGCTACGTGGACACCGACCTGACCGCTGGCGTCACCGCGCCCAAGTCCAGCGCCGACGACGTCGCCGCGCTCGCGCTCGACGGCATCGAGTCCGGAGCATACGAAGTACTGGCCGATGACATCTCGCGGCAGGTCAAGGCAGGGCTGGCCGCGGATATCGCGGCGCAGTACCCGCAGCTGGCGAGCTGAACCACCGAACGAGTCAAACCCTGGCTGCGACAAGGGAGTTGCCGTGCTCGGTATGGAGAGCAAGTCGTCACTGGTCGGGAAAGTCGCCGTCATCACCGGCGGCGCGAAGGGCGTGGGCGCCGCGACCGCGCAGCGCTTGATCGACGACGGCGCGAACTCGAGCCAGCGCTGCCGGATCTCGTGGCGTGCCGCGTCTGCTTGCGACCATCCCGGTGCACAAGAGCAAAAGTGGACTCCCCATCGGTCTCCAGGCAATGGGCCCTAGCGGTGGCGACCTCACCACCATCGAGTTCGCCGCACTTCTGGGCCTGGAGCTGGAAGGGTACGTGCCGCTACCCGCATTCGTCTAACCTGCCCCGCACTGTCGACCCATTTCCTCGGAGGACCGGCTGAACTCGACCGATTTCGCGCGCAGATTCAGCGCAAGCCGCGGCCACCCGCCGAACACCACCACGAGCCAGTCCTTGATCCACCACAGCGGCGCCGCACCGAACTTTCGACGAAACCGCTGTGCACCAGTAGATTTCGTCGCACGGTCAGACCTGCGCCGCTCCATCGCAGGTTACTCGCATCCGCGTCGGCCAACCGAATCTCACCTTCTCGATCGGTGACGCGGACAGCCACAGCGGGATATCACACACCCGGTGCGGCTGACCGAACCTGGGCCGTGCGGTCGAGCGCCCCCGACGCGGAGGTAAACCCTTGGCCCACACAGAAGTCGACTACTCGCAGCCTGAACACCCGGGTACTGGCGAAGGGCGGTGGCCCTCGTGCTGATCGCACCGATCATCCCACCACAGACTCCACTGCACGAACTCATCCAAGCCATCACCGCCGATAAGTGGGCGAAACCGGCGGGATAGGGGTTCCGGTAGTACCCGCCGGAAATCCAACGAAGTTCGTGTCGGCGAGCGCGACCTACAGATCGGCTTTCGCGACGTCCACGTAGGACGTGGCCACCCGATCCGAACTGCTGTAGCGCACGGCGGTCCGGGGCGCCCATCCCAACCCGTTGTGGACGACGGCCAATGCCTCGATCCGCACGTCGTCGATCAGGTGCCAGACGGCGATCCTTCTGTAGTACCCCGTGCGGTTGTTGGACAGTTGGATAGTCGTCTCGACCTCCCGGCTTTGCTCGAGCCTGGTGGCGCTGCCGAGCTTGCGGGTCAACTCAGGACCAAGAGAGGAGATCTGGGGTAGGCACAAGTTCACCGTCAGCTCCCGGGATTGCTCCTCTGTGACTCCCATCCGGATGCGCGAGGTCCGGACCGAACTGGTGCCGGGAGCAAGCTGTTCGATGTGCGCCTCACGTTCCCAGAACTGGCTGACCTGCACCCGGCGGATCTCCCTCGGGGAGTCGGAAGCCTTGTGATGTTTGTTTCCCCAGTTGCCCTGGCGGTGGGAGACGTCGAGCACATGGACGGCTAGGGCGATCAGAGCCACGCCACAAGTCAGGACGATGGCGCAAACCCACGCGACGGCGCGCACCGCCCCCTGCTTGCCGCGGAACATATCATCCCAGCTCCCCGACGACTCGCGGTCGCCGGCGGGGACCTCGAGCGAGTAGTCCCTACGCAGCATGTCGATCTGCCGGCGTAGGCCGGGATCCTGACCGGCCAGGTCCAGCGCCGCCTGACAGCTCGCCGGGAGGCCGAGGATCACACGGGCGTCGGACTCCGCCGCCGCCGCCGGCGAGACGAAAAAATCGCGATGAACCAGGGCCACGGGGGAGCGCAACGGCGGGTCCTCCCCCTGGGATCCGAACTCCGGTGGCGTTGACAAACCGGGCACAGATCAAACATACGATCACCCTTCGCGTGACGGAAGGGGGCGCGAGCAGGGACCGCGCTCGGCTCACCGGGGGTTCCGGTAGTAGCGGCGCAGACAACGGAAAAATGCTGGTCAGCGGCCTACTTGCGGCGCCGTCAGAATCGGTGTTCGGGTCTATTGTTCCGCAACCGATCGGTCACCAGAGCACCGATCCACCGACTGTGTCAGCGATGTTCTGGTGGGATGTGACCCGAATACGCCAGAAAGGGGCGAGGGTGTCCTGTAGTCGCTGGTCACGGGCATCGGTCGCGGTGGTCGGCCAACCCCACCCTTTGGCCCGCATTGTGCGCCACCCCCTCGCGCCCAGATGCCCCGACAGATGATGTACCCCCTGACCCCATGAACACGCACCCGAGGCGAGTTCACCCCGATCAGCGAGTCAGAAGACGTGATCGACCACGCTAGTCGCTCCCTTCGGTGGACCGGGTAGCGGTCACGAGGGGAGCGAGACGGGGCAGCACCGATTCACCGTACGCCTGGAGGGTCGCGTTCTTCGCGTCGTGCTGGAGATAGACGGCGAATTGGTCCACGCCGAGCTCCGCGAGGCCGCGCAACCGGGACAGCTGGTCGTCGGGCGTGCCCAGCAGGCAGAAGCGGTCCACAATGGCGTCGGGGACGAACTCGGCGTGCACGTTGTCCGCGCGTCCGTGCTGGTTGTAGTCATAGCCTCGCCTGCCTTCGACGTAGTCGGTGAGGGCGGCCGGAATATCGCCCGTCGTCCCGTATCTCGCGACGATCTCCGCTACGTGGTTGCCGACCATCCCCCCGAACCATCGGCACTGTCGGCGCGCGTGCGCCAGCGCCGCGTCCGTCCCGTCGGTGACGTAAGCCGGCGCGGCGACGCAGATCCGCACCGTCGCCGGGTCCCGGCCCGCGCGCTCGGCCGCCGCGCGCACCCGCGCGATGGTCCAGGCGGTGATGTCCGGGTCGGCCAGTTGCAGGATGAATCCGTCCGCGACCGCGCCGGTCAAGTCGAGAGCACGTGGCCCGTAGCCCGCTATCCATACCTCCAGCCGCGAGTCGGCCGCCCACGGCAGCCGGACCACCGTGTCATCGATTCGCGCGCTGCGCCCGTTGCCCAGCTCCCGGATCACCTCCACCGCTTGCCGCAGCGTTGCCAGGGTGGCGGGTTTCCCGCCTTGCGTGCGCACCGCCGAGTCGCCGCGGCCGATCCCGCACAGTGTGCGGTTGCCGAACATCTCGTTGAGCGTGGCGAAGGTCGACGCGGTCACCGTCCAATCCCGGGTGGCCGGGTTGGTCACCATCGGACCGACCATCACCTTGCGGGTGGCGGCCAAGATCTGGCTGTAGATGACGTACGGCTCCTGCCAGAGCAGATGCGAGTCGAAGGTCCAGACGTGGGAGAACCCGTAGGTCTCCGCGAGCCTGGCCAGTTCGATCACCCGCGAGGCCGGGGGCGTGCATTGCAGCACCAGACCGATGTCCATGCGGCACTCTCCGTTTCGAGGATCGAAAGGCGCGTCAGATCAGGTTCTGCGAGAGTTCACGCTTGACGAACCGGCCGTGTCCCGCGCGACCGAGATAGCCGCCGCCGTCCACGACCACCCGGCCCCGGGACAGCACCGTGTCGACGTGACCGTCGATCTCGAATCCCTCGTAGGCCGAGTAGTCCATGTTCATGTGGTGGGTCTTGCCGAGACCGATGCTGGTGTGGCCGTCCGGGTCGTAGATGACGATGTCGGCGTCCGCCCCCGGGCTGATCACTCCTTTGCGCGGATACATGCCGAACATCCGGGCCGGCGCGGTGCAGCAGACCTCGACCCAGCGTTCCAGCGAGATCCGCCCGCTCCGGACGCCCTGGAACATCAGGTCCATCCGATGCTCGACGCCGCCGATGCCGTTGGGGATCTTGCTGAAGTCGCCGAGACCCAGCTGCTTCTGGTCCTTCATGCAGAACGGGCAGTGGTCGGTGCCCACGGTGGTGACGTCACCGGTGCGCAGATAGCGCCACAGCTCGTCCTGATGCCCCTCGGCCTTCGATCGCAGCGGTGTCGAGCACACCCACTTCGCGCCCTCGAAACCCGCTGCGCCCAGCTGGTCTTCGAGCGAGAGGTACAGGTACTGCGGGCAGGTCTCGCCGAAGACATTGCATCCGGCGTCGCGGGCGGCGGCGATCCGGGCCAGCGCCTGCTTGGCCGACACATGCACCACATACAGCGGCACGCCCGTCAGCTCGGCCAGCATGATCGCGCGGTGGGTGGCCTCCTCCTCCAGCTGCCACGGTCTGGTCGTGCCGTGGAAGTACGGCGCGGTCTGCCCGCGCGCGAGCGCCTGCTCGACCAGCACATCGATGGCGATCCCGTTCTCGGCGTGCATCATCAGCAGCGCACCCAACTCGGCGGCGGACTGCATCGCGCGCAGTATCTGGCCGTCGGTGGAGTAGAAGACACCCGGGTAGGCCATGAAGAGTTTGAAGCTGGTGACACCCTCGGCCACCAATTCGCTCATCCCCTTCAAGGACTCGTCGTCGACCTGACCGATGATCTGATGGAAGCCGTAGTCGATCGCGCACTGTCCGGCGGCCTTCGCATGCCAGGCGGCCAAGGTGTCCTGCACCCGCTCCCCCGGCTTCTGCACGACGAAGTCGACGATGGTGGTGGTGCCGCCCCACGCGGCGGCGCGGGTGCCGGTCTCGAAGGTGTCGGAGGCTTGGGTCCCGCCGAAAGGCATCTGCATGTGGGTGTGGCCGTCCACACCGCCGGGGATGACGTATCTGCCGGTCGCGTCGAGCACCCGATCGGCGGAGGCGGCCAGGTCCGCGCCCAGCGCGGCGGAGCCCGGCTGCAGGACGGCGACGATGGTCTCGCCCTCTACGAGCACGTCGAGCGGCTGCGATCCGGTGGCGGAGACGACCGTGCCGCCGTGGATGAAAGTGCGCGCCATGTCGTTCCCCGGTCTCAGGGGGCCACCAGCGGCCCGTAGGCGTCGGGGCGGCGGTCGCGGTAGAAGGCCCAGCGATCGCGCACCACCTTGATCAGGTCCATGTCCAGATCGCGGACGACCAGTTCGGGGTCGGTGTCGGAGGCGACCTCACCGACGAACTTGCCTTCCGGGTCGACGAAGTAGCTGGTTCCGTAGAAGTCGTCGTCGCCGTACTCCTCGACGCCGACGCGGTTGATGGCGCCGATGAAATACTCGTTGGCCACCGCTGCCGCCGGTTGTTCCAGTTTCCAGAGGTAGCCGGACAGACCCCGCGAGGTGGCCGACGGGTTGAACACGATCTCCGCCCCGGACAGGGCCAGGGCGCGCCAGCCCTCCGGGAAGTGCCGGTCGTAGCAGATGTACACGCCGACTCTGCCGACCGCGGTGTCGAACACCGGCCAGCCGAGGTTGCCCGGGCGGAAGTAGAACTTCTCCCAGAACCCGTGCACGTGCGGCAGGTGGTGTTTGCGGTACTTACCGAGATAGCTGCCGTCGGCGTCGAGCACCGCGGCCGTGTTGTACAGCAGGCCCGGCTGTTCCTGCTCGTACACCGGCAGGATCATCACCAGGCGCAATTCCTTCGCCAGCGCGGCGAATCGCTCCGTGGTCGGCCCCGGGACGGATTCGGCGTAGTCGTAGAACCCCGTGTCCTGCCGCTGGCAGAAATAAGGCCCGTAGAACAGCTCTTGGAAGCAGATCACCGCGGCCCCCTCCGCGGCCGCGCGGCGCGCGTACGCCTCGTGCGCCTTCAGCATCGACTCTTTGTCGCCGGTCCAGTTCGTTTGGACCAGCGCCGCTCGAACGATTCCCATGCTTTGTTATACGTCACCGGGAACTAATTCTGTTGTCCAACAAGTTGCCGGAAACATTTTGTGGCCGATCTGCGGCCATCGCAGGCCCTGTCATCGGACCGCGCGGGCGGAAATCGAGCCGTACTCCCCCACCACTGCGGGGGAGATGGAATGATTCGCGCTGCATCGTCCGGTGCGCAACCCCGAGTGAAGGAGCTTTTCAGCGGTGAGCAGCGAAGTGCAAGCGCGAGAACTCGTCAACGGCAGGCGCGCGGGGCGCCGGAGCCTACCGTGGCGATCGCTGCGGATCCTCGGGGTACTCGCCGTCGGCGTGACGCTGGTGGCGTCCGCGACGGGTGTCGTCTCGGCGACCCCCGCGCCGGCTCGGGAGCAGGGCCCGGCCGGCTGCCGCGCACCGGCCGCCGGTCAGCCGAACGGCAAGCAGTGGCCCGCCGAACCCGGCATGACCATCGATGCCAACGCCGGGTACACGGCGACGCTGACCACCAGCTGTGGCACCGTGACCATCGCCCTGGACGCGGCACACGCGCCGCGCACGGTCAACTCGTTCGTGTTCCTGGCCGGTGAGCAGTTCTTCGACCACACGAAGTGCCACCGGATGACCACCGAAGGCATCTACGTCCTGCAGTGCGGCGACCCGACCGCGACCGGCATGGGCGGCCCCGGTTACTTCTTCCCCGACGAGAACCTGGCGGGGGCCACCTACCCGGCCGGTACGGTTGCCATGGCGAACGCCGGACCCGGTACCAACGGCAGCCAGTTCTTCCTGGTCTACCGTGACGCGCCGCTGCCGCCGAGCTACACCCCGTTCGGGCGGGTCACCGCGGGCATGGAGGTTCTGTCGTCCATCGCCGCCGCGGGCGTCAAGGACGGCTCCTCCGACGGCGAGCCTGCCGTCGAGGTCGTGCTGAATTCCGTCGCCGCCGGACGGAACTGAATCCCGCCGCGGTGGCGGTGCGCTCCGGCGTCCCCACCGCGGGTTCAGCCCGCTGTCGGTCAGGACACGCCGGCACGCCGCCGCAGCACCAGCGCCATGACCGGCTCGACGAAGCGGCTGGCGATCGGACCTAGAACGGCCATCAGCAGCACGTAGGTGGTGGCCAGGGCGGCGAATTCGGCGGGGACCGCGCCCGCGGCGACGGCGAGTCCCGCGATGACGATGGAGAACTCGCCGTGGGCGACCAGCGCGGTGCCCGCGCGCGCCCGGCCCAGGCGGCCCGCACCGGCCCGCTTGGCCGCCCACCAGCCGGTGGCGATCTTGCTGGCCGTGGTGACGAGCGCCAGCAGGCAAGCCCAGCCCAGCACCGGCGGAATGCTCGCCGGGTCGGTGCTCAAGCCGAACAGCACGAAGAACAGCGCGGCGAACAGATCGCGCAGGGGTTCCAGCAGTTTGGTCGCGTTGTGCGCGGTCGAGTCCGAGATCGCGATGCCCAGCAGGAAGGCGCCCACCGCCGCGGATACCTGGACCGCGGAGGCCGCTCCCGCCACCAGAAGCGCGGATCCGAGCAGCTTCAACAGGAAGATCTCGCGGTCGGCGCTGTCGACGATCGCGGAGACGTAGCGGCCGTAGCGCAGCGCGACGATCAGCACGACGGTGACCGCCGCCAAGGCGATGCCCAGCGTCTTCAGTCCGGCGACGAAGCCCACACCGGCCAGTACCGCCGTCAGCACCGGCAGGTATCCGGCCATCACCAGGTCCTCGAACACCAGGATGGACAGGACCACCGGCGTTTCGCGGTTACCGAGCCTGCCCAGATCGTTGAGCACCTTCGCGACGATGCCCGAGGACGAGATGTAGGTGACGCCGGCCATGGCGATGGCGCCGGTGAACCCCCAGCCCAGTCCGAACGCGACGAGCACACCCGGCGTCGCGTTGAGCACGAGGTCCAGCACGCCCGCGGCCCACGATCGGCGCATGCCGGTGACCAGTTCGGGCGCGCTGTATTCCAGGCCGAGCAGCAACAGCAGCAGGACGACGCCGATCTCACTGGCGAGGTGGATGAAGTCGTCCACCTGCCGCAGCTCGACCAGGCCGCCGGTGCCGAACACCAACCCGCCGATCAGGTACAGCGGGATGGGCGACATGCCGATGCGCGCGGCGATCCGCCCGAGCAGGCCGAGGCCGAAAAATACCGCGCCCAGCTGGATCAGCGCGAGCGCGGTCTCGTGTGCCACCATGCGCTCAGCCGTCTAACAGGATCTTGGCGGCGGCCTCCAGGCCCTCCGCGGTGCCGACGACGACCAGCACGTCCCCCGCGGTGAAGGTGAAGTCCGGTCCCGGGGAGGGAATGGGCTGCCCGCTGCGCACCACCGCGACGATGGACGCCTTGGTCCGGGTACGTATCTGGGTCTCGCCCAGCCTGCGACCGTCGAAGCGGGACCGGTCCGGGATGGACAGCTGGCGGGTGGTCAGCCCGGTGAACTCCCGGTGTTCCTCGCGCAGCTGCTCGACCAGTTGCGGCGCACCGAGCAGGCTCGCCAGCACCGCCGCCTCCTTCGCCGTCAGCGGTACCTGTTCGGTCTCATCGGGGTCGTCCGGCTTGCTCACGATGAGGTCCATCGTGCCGTCGCGATGGTCGATCACTCCTATCCGGCGTCGTGTATCGGCCAGCGGAAAATCCTTACGCACACCGATACCCGGCAGGGGTGTCACCTCAACGTTCACGACTCCACCCTAACGACCAGCCGAGGGCGGCCGGTCGACGGGTGACCGAATTGTCCGGATTCAGCGACTGTTTCCGCACCATAGGCCGGCCCCGCGAGTTGGACCGTGGTTCACCGGCCGTGGTAAGAGAGATGACGTGTCCCGTACATCGTCCCGTTGCCGAGCCGTCGCATTCCGTTGCCGCGGCGACCGCGCCGTGCGAGTCCGGTGACGGTCGCCCGAGCGGTGAACCGGCTCCTCCGGCCGGGTGCGGTCGCCCCGGCGGGGCCGCACGGGGGCGCCGGCGGATACCGGCACGATCTGGACGGGTTGCGCGGCGTGGCGATAGCGCTGGTCGTGGCGTTCCACATCTGGTTCGGGCGGGTCTCGGGCGGCGTGGACGTGTTCTTGGTGCTGTCCGGCTTCTTCTTCACCGGTTCGCTGTTGCGCGGGGCGGAATCCACCGGCACCGTTCGCGTCCTCCACACCGCGGGCAGGCTCGCCCGTAGATTGCTGCCGGCGCTGGTGACGCTTCTGGCAGCCGTGGTCGCGGCGACCGTGCTGCTGCGTCCCTTCACTCAGTGGGGCGAGATGGCGGCGCAGACGCTGGCGTCGCTGCTGTACTACCAGAATTGGTATCTGGCGCTGTCCTGGTCGGACTATCTGGCCGCCGATCCGTCGGTGAGCCCGCTCCAGCACCTGTGGTCGATGGCCGTGCAAATGCAGTTCTACCTGCTCGCCATCCTCGTCGTGGCGTCGGCGGCGGCCCTGTGCCTGCGTTTCGCCCGCCCCGGGGCGCTGCGCCCCGTCTTGGCCGTCCTGCTCGCCGCGGGCACGGTGGCCTCGTTCGCCTATGCCGCGCATGGCACCGCGGTGCAACAGGGCTGGAATTATTACGACAGCTTCGCCCGGGCCTGGGAGTTGTCGGCCGGCGGCCTGCTGGCGACCGTGGCGCCCCGGCTGGCACCACCGCGCCTGGTGCGGGTCGCGGCGGCCGTCCTCGGCGCGGTCACGGTGCTCGCCTGCGGATGGCTGATCGACGGCGCCGATCGGTTTCCCGGTCCCGCCGCGCTGGTGCCGGTCGGCGCCACGCTGGCGCTCATCCTCGCGGGCGGCGGCCTGACCGCCGCCGAGCAACCGCTGCCCAACCGGCTGCTCGGCGCGGCTGCCGCGGTCCGTCTCGGCGAACTGTCCTACGCGCTGTACCTGTGGCATTGGCCGATCCTGATCTTCGTGCTGGCACGGACCGGAGCCGCGACCGCGGGACTCGGCGTCGGCCTGGGGGTCATCGGCGCGTCGCTGGTGCTCGCCTACCTGACGAACCGGTTCGTCGAGGAGCCGCTACGGATGCGGTCCGGCCGCTCGGCGCGCGAGACACCCGTCCGCCCCCGCCACACCGGCCGGCTGGTCGCGGCGCTGGGCATCGCGGTGCTCGCGGTGTCGGTCGGCGAACAGGTGGCGACCAGAGCCAATCCGCCGCGGGCGGTGACGGCGCTGGAACCGGTGCACTATCCCGGCGCGGAGGCGCTGGTCGACGGCGCGAGCACACCCGAGGCCCCGATGCGTCCGACCATGTACGAAGCGCCGGCGGACGCCGCCTACCCGTCTCGCGACGGCTGCATCGCGGACTGGGACACCCGCGACGTCATCACCTGCACCTACGGGGATGCCCACGCGGAGCGGACCCTCGCGGTGGTGGGCAGCTCGCACGCCGAGCACTGGGTGCCGGCCCTCGATCTGCTCGCTCGCGAGCACGCCTTCCGGGTCGAGGTGTATCTGAAGATGGGCTGCCCGCTGACGGTGGCGGCGGAACCGATGTACAAGGGCGAAGCGAATCCGGATTGCCGCGACTGGTCGGTCGAGGTGATCGACCGCTTGGCCGTCGAACGCCCGGAGTGGGTCTTCACGACGGCGACCCGGCCGCGAGACGGCGACGGCGACGAGACTCCGGGCGACTACCTGGACGTCTGGGCCCGGCTGGCCGACCGTGGACTCAACGTGCTCGCCATCCGCGACACACCATGGCTGCGCCGCGACGGGGTGCGGTATCGAGCCATCGACTGCCTCGCCCAGCAGGGCGACCGGATCAGCTGCGGCATGCCGCGCGCGGCCGCGCTGAATGCCGTCAACCCGGCGCTGGAGTTCGCCGCCTCGTTCCCCAACGTGTTCCCGGTGGATCTGTCCGACGCGCTGTGTGAACGCGACGTCTGCGCGGTCGCCGAGGGCAACATCCTCATCTATCACGACGAGCACCACCTCACCGCGAGCTATTCGCGCTCGCTCGCACCGGAACTCGGCAGGCGCTTGTCGCCGATCCTCGGCTGGTGGTGAACCGCGGCGATCAGTTCAGCCGCAACATGTCCGGCCAGGCACGCGACCACGGCGCACGCGGTTGCGCACAGTGCCAGATGGTGACGCCCCGGGTGACACCGGGATACCCGAGCCGGGCCTCGATCTGCCCCGCGGCGGTGACCTCGGCACAGTGCGCGCGCACGTCGGCCTCGGCGCCGCCCACCCACAGCACTGTCGTGGCCGTGTCCGGCGGGGTGCCGAAGTAACCGAAGCCACGATTCGGGCTGTAGACGGCGGGCAGGCCGTACACGGCGCGATCGATGTCCAAAGCGCTTGCCTGCCAATACGAATCGGTGATCACCACGGCCGACGCTCGTTCCGGCTCGGGCAGCGCGCGGTAGGCCGCCGCGGTCCCGGCTGCGAGTTCCGACCAGCCGAATCGTCCGTAGAGCGCGATTTCCAGGCCCGCCTGGGCTTGCGTGTCGACCGGTTCGATATCGCTCTCCGCTCGCAGCGGAAGGGAGAACACCACCAGGGCGACGGACAGTGCGAGCAACGGCACGGTGACGATCGTGCGCGCGCGGCGCCGGTTCTCGGTCCACCGCACCGCCCCCGCCGCGATCAGCACTCCATAGCAGCCCGCCGCGTAATACGGACGGCCGTTCGTCGCGACGAAGGCCACGCTCAGCACTATCGACAGCAGTCCGAGGAACCGATAGGGACGCCAGGCCTCCGTCCGCAGCAGCGTCCACATTCCGTAGACCAGCAACAGGCCGCCGAGCAGACCGGCGGCGGCGAGTGCCACCGGCAGCCAGGCGTAGCGCCCGCCGATCGTGGCCTGCTCCGCGGCGACCGCCCCACCCATACGCAACTGCGGCCACCCGTGCGCCGCCTGCCACACCAGGCTCGGCGCCGCGGTCAGCACGACGACGACGGCGCCGCACCACAGCGCGGGGCGGCGCAGCAGCTCACGTGGTCCGTAGATCACCACCCCGGTCGCGAGTGCGATCCAGAAGAACGGAATCAGCCACTTGACCTGCATGTCCACCGCGGTGACCAGTGCCGCGGCGACCAGCAGGCCGTCGCGGCGGGTGCGGACCCAACGGACCACCAGCCAGCTCACCACCACCCACAGCGCCGTGTCGATCGTGTTGGTGGCCAGTTGATCTCCCTGTACCAGCAGGAACGGCGAGGTGGCGTAGGCGGCCGCGGCCAGCACCTGCGCAGCGCGGCCGCCTCCGAACTCCCTGGCGATCTGGGCCGTGACCACCACCGCTGCCACGGTGACGAATACGGCCGGAAGACGCAGCGCCGTCAGGGAATCCGGGGCGAGCAGATCCATCGTCCGAGCGATCGCGGGCAGCAAGGGCCCCTGATCGGCATAGCTGACTACGAGCCTGCGGCCCGCGGCGACGAAATACAGCTCGTCGCCGAAGAATCCATACCGTCCGATCGAGGCCAGCAGTGCCAGTGTGCCGAGCGCCGTCACAGCGCCCACTCCGCCGAAGGCGAACGGTGGCAGCGGTTCGCCGGAATCCGCCTGTCGCCGTGGCAGATCCAGCACTTCAGTCATGCCCGCCCGCCTTCCGCGTCGCCGTGTCGAACAACCTGCACAGATGCGCCGAGTAGGGGTCCATCGCGAAATCCGGCTCTCGCACGGCGCGCCCGGCCGCACCGTCGATGGCGTCGCGGATCGACTTGGCCATCAACAGCGGATCGAACTCGCCGAACTCTCCGGTGCGCTGCCCTTCGGTCATGATGTCGACCAGCGGTGCGATGATGTCGCGTTCCCCGTCGGCGGAGGCGAACTTCGGTCTGCCCTCCGCGTCGCGCAAATTCGTCACGACCTCCACCAGCGCGGCCACGTAGGTCGTGTTCGCTTCGATGAAGCCGAGGTTCGCCGCGAGGTAGGCCAGCAGGCTCTCGCGCGCGCCCGTCGCCGCGCCCACCCGTGGCGCGATGTACTCCGCGGCCGAGACGTACAGCTGGATCACCAGCTGCGTCATCAGCTCATCCTTGCCCGCGAAGTGGTAGGAGATGACGCCTTTGGAGATGCCCGCGTGCTCGGCGATCCGCGCCAGCGAGGCGTTGGCGTACCCGAGGTCGGAGATCACCTCCACCGCCGCGGCGATGATCTGCCTGCGCCGCGCCTCCTCGATGAACGACTTGCGTTGGCCGCCCGTATCAATTTCTGGCCGCATGGCCAAATTTTAGCACGAGCGGCCTACCCCCTCCGGGCTAGCGCGCGGCGGCCCGAACCGCGTCGAACGGCGCCCGGTCGAAGATGATCCGGACATAGGTGATCCGTCCATCGACCACCGTGTGCCACTCCGCGCCGGGCGCGTTCGGAACCGGAACGGTCACGGTGTCGTACATCAGCAGCGCGGTGCGGTCATCGCCGAACGACGCGAGCAAGGTCGAGTCGGTGAGGATCCGGCTGAACGGTTCGAGGAAATCGCGGAACGCCGCGGCGCCCGCGATCCGCCCGGCCGGTGCGTCACAGATGATGTCGTCGGCGACGTAGGTCATGGCGTTGCCGAAATCGTGTCCGGTCCAGGCGCGATAGAACGCCAGCGAGGTCCGCAGAGCGATGGGTTCCGACATTGTGTCTCCTTCCGGTGAGCATCGGCGCTTCGCCGTGCTGTAGGTAGTGACACCGGAAACCGGCCCGATGGAACGTCCGACGACGAACTGGCACCATCGACGGCGTGCAGCAGACGACCCTGGAGCGGGCATGCGCGGGCGACGAGTCGGCGTTTCGGATCCTCACCGACCCGTACCGGCGCGAACTGGAACTGCACTGCTACCGCCTGCTCGGCTCGTTGACCGATGCCGAGGACATGGTGCAAGAGACCTTATTGGCGGCTTGGCGCGGCCTGCCGGGGTTCCAGCAGCGGTCATCGCTGCGCTCGTGGCTGTATCGCATCGCCACCAACCGGTGCCTCAACGCGCTGCGCGACGCCCGTCGCCGAGTGCCGCCCGAGCCGGTGCCACCGTTCTCGCCGCCCGAACCCACGCGCCGGGACGAGGTGCGCTGGTTGCAGCCGTACCCCGACAGCAAGCTGGACATCGCCGACCCCGCGCCCGGTCCGGAGGCCCGCTACACGGCCACCGAAGCGGTCGAGCTGGCCTTCGTCATGGGGTTGCAGCGACTCTCGCCGCGCCAAGCCGCGATCCTGGTGCTGCGCGATGTTCTCGGCTTCCCCGTCGCCGAGGTAGCCGACCTCCTCGGCGTCACGCCTACCGTGGTCAAGGGACAGCTGCAACGCGCACGGGCGTCGCTCGACCGGCATCGGGGTCGAACAATTCCGCGCCGAGCCGCTCCCGACGAACACGATCTCGCACGCCGCTTCGCCTCGGCATACCTCTCGGGCGACGTCGACGGCGTGATCGCGCTGCTCACCGACGACGCGTGGCTTTCGATGCCGCCCGCGCCGCACGAGTATCACGGCACGGCCGCTATCGCGGAATTCCTGTCCGCTTCCTTCGCCTACAGTGGCGAGCGCCGCGTCCACCTGGTGTCGACGGGCGCCAACGGCCTGCCCGCGTTCGGCGCATACCTCGACGACGCACTGCGACCGGTCGCGACTCCGGCCGGCCTGATCGTGCTCACCCCCGCGGGCAACCGCATCGGCAGGATCACCCGTTTCCACCTCGACGCTCTCTATCCGCGGTTCGGCCTGCCCGACCACTTGCCCGCGGGCCCGCCGCCCGCGTGACCGGCGCGATTGCGCTCCGGCACGAACGGCGAAAGGACCGCGCCTCCGGAGAGACGCGGCCCTTCGTGGTCCGGCGGAACCCTTACAAGTACTGACCGGTGTTCGACTCGGTGTCGATGGCGCGGCTGGCGCTGGCGTTCTTGCCGGTGACCAGCGTGCGGATGTAGACGATCCGCTCACCCTTCTTGCCCGAGATGCGGGCCCAGTCATCCGGATTCGTGGTGTTGGGCAGGTCCTCGTTCTCGGAGAACTCGTCCACGATCGAATCGTAGAGATGCTGGATGCGCAGGCCGGGGTTGCCGGTGTCGAGCACCGCCTTGATGGCGTACTTCTTGGAGCGGTCCACGATGTTCTGGATCATGGCGCCGGAGTTGAAGTCCTTGAAGTACAGGACCTCTTTGTCACCGTTGGCGTAGGTGACCTCCAAGAAGCGGTTGTCCTCGCTTTCGGCGTACATCCGGTCGACGACCCGTTCGATCATCGCGCGGATGCACAGGTTCTTGTCGCCGCCGAACTCGGCCAAGTCGTCGTCGTGCAGCGGCAGGTGCTCGGTGAGGTACTTCGAGAAGATGTCCTGCGCCGACTCCGCGTCGGGACGCTCGATCTTGATCTTCACGTCCAGGCGGCCCGGCCGCAAGATCGCCGGATCGATCATGTCCTCACGGTTGGAGGCGCCGATCACGATGACGTTCTCCAAGCCCTCGACACCATCGATCTCCGACAGCAGCTGAGGCACCACCGTGGTCTCGACGTCCGAGGAGACGCCCGAGCCGCGGGTGCGGAAGATCGAGTCCATCTCGTCGAAGAACACGATCACCGGCGTGCCCTCGGACGCCTTCTCGCGAGCCCGCTGGAAGATGATCCGGATGTGGCGCTCGGTCTCGCCCACGAACTTGTTCAGCAGCTCGGGGCCCTTGATGTTCAGGAAGTAGGACTTGGCTTCCTTGGCATCCTCACCGCGCGCCTCGGCGATCTTCTTGGCCAGCGAGTTGGCCACCGCCTTGGCGATGAGCGTCTTGCCGCAACCGGGGGGACCGTAGAGCAGCACGCCCTTCGGCGGACGCAGCGCGTACTCGCGGAAGAGGTCCTTGTGCAGGAAGGGCAGCTCCACCGCGTCGCGGATCTGCTCGATCTGCCTGCCGAGACCACCGATGTCGCCGTAGTCGACGTCGGGCACCTCTTCCAGCACGAGGTCCTCGACCTCGGCCTTGGGGATGCGCTCGAAGGCGAATCCGGCTTTCGTGTCCACCAGGAGCGAGTCGCCCGGCCGCAGCTTGCGAATGGGGGAATCGGGGTCGTCCAGGTCGTCCATCTCGGCGACCTTCGCCAGCGGGCCGGCCAGCCACACCACGCGCTCCTCGTCGGCATGGCCGACGACCAAGGCGCGACGTCCGTCGTCGAGGATCTCCCGGAGGGTGCCGATCTCGCCGACCGCGTCGTAGTGCCCGGCCTCGACGACCGTGAGCGCCTCGTTGAGGCGGACGGTCTGACCGTATTCGAGCGTCGAGGTCTCGATGTTCGGTGAACACGTCAACCGCATCTTGCGACCCGAAGTGAACACGTCGACCGTCTGATCGTCGTACACGCCGATCAGAATGCCGTATCCGCTCGGCGGCTGACCCAGCCGATCGACCTCCTCGCGAAGCGCCACCAACTGCTGGCGTGCTTCCTTGAGGGTGTCCATCAGCTTCGTGTTGCGAATGGTCAGCGAATCGATGCGGGCTTCCAATTCCCGTGTGCGATCCGGCGAGTCGGCGAGTTGCCTTCGGAGTGCAGCCGCTTCGGCGCGTACCGCCTCGAGCTCTCTCCAGGCCGCCGAATCCGAATTCTCGATGGGGCTCATGTGCTGCTCCTCCCAGTCCCGGTCTATCAACGCTACCGGGCGCGACCCGTTCTCGCTTTCCGACATGGTTTCGTGGTGATCACATCTGGGCCGCGATCGGCGGCCGAACCACCATGTTAGCCTGCCCTAACCCGACCCTGGCGAGCCTGCTCGCCGCCCGAGCCGAAAGGTTGCCACCATGCTCCTTCCCGCGAGAACCCTGCGTGTTTCCCTTGCCACCGCCGCCGCGGCGCTGGCGATCTCCGGCGCGTTGACGGCGTGCGGCTCCGACGACGACTCTTCCACCAGCGCGGCGACCTCCGCCACCATCAGCGCCGCCGCGTCGGGTACCCATGATCACGGCGACCATGCGACCGGCGCGCCGACCGCCGAGACCTTGCAGGCGATGCTGGTCAGGCTCGCCGATCCGAATGTACCCACCGCGGAGAAGTCCAAGCTGATCGTCAACGGTGACAAGCGCACCGCGAACATCGACCAGATGAACGCCGGCCTGCAGGGCTACACGCTGACCTTCGCCGTCGCCGACCTCACCACCCAGGGCAGCACCGCGAACGCGCAGGTGACCATCAGCTCGCCGCACGGCGCCGCCCCGGCCGTACCGCTGACCTGGGAAAACGTCGACGGCACCTGGAAGCTGTCGGACGCGAGCGGCTGTCTGCTGCTCGGCTTCGCGCAGGCGCCCTGCGTCCCGGCCTGAGGCCGGCGCGCCGGTCACCGCCGTCGCCGCCCTGCCGCGCTCAGCCCTTCGACGGCCTGCGCTGCGGCTTGGGCGTGACGGTGCCCTCGGCGAGCCTGCGGGCGCTGACCAGGAAGGCGGTGTGACCCTGCATGCGATGTTCGGGCCGCACGGCCAGGCCGACCACGTGCCACGGGCGCACCAGCGACTCCCAGGAGCGCGGCTCGGTCCAGCACTCCTGCTCGCGCAGCGCTTCGACCACCTTGGACAACTGCGTCACGGTGGCCACGTAGACGATCAGCACGCCGCCGGGCACCAGCGCCTTCGACACCGCCGGTAGCGCGTCCCACGGCGCGAGCATGTCCAGCACGGCGCGGTCGACCGGCTCTCCGGTGTAGTCGGCCACGTCGCCGACGGTCAGCGACCAGTTCGCCGGGCGCTCGCCGAAGAACGTCTCCACGTTGCGGACCGCGTGCTCGGCGTGGTCGGCGCGGATCTCGTAGGACACCACCTGCCCCTGCGGCCCGACCGCCCGCAGCAGCGAGCAGGTCAGCGCACCGGACCCCGCGCCTGCCTCGAGCACGCGGGCCCCGGGGAACACGTCGCCCTCGTGCACGATCTGCGCGGCATCCTTGGGGTAGATCACCGCGGCCCCGCGCGGCATGGACAGCACGTAGTCGATCAGCAGCGGACGCAGCGCGAGGTAGGGCGTGCCGTTGGTGGAGTGCACCACGCTGCCCTCGTCGGCGCCGATCAGGCTGTCGTGCTTGATCCCGCCGCGATGGGTGTGGAACTCCTTGCCCGGCTCCAAGACCACCGTGTACAGGCGCCCCTTGGCATCGGTCAGCTGCACCCGGTCACCGATGGTGAATGGCCCGGTCCGTCTGGCCGTCATGAATCTCCGTTTCGCTGGTTGGAATCCGTGCTGTCCGGCACCGGCGTGTCGGTACCGCCGGATAGCCTGCCAGGTATGTGCTCGCCCGTGTCCACGCCCCCTGCCGACGACGCGCGGACCTCCGAGCCCGACGCGACGGCGAGCCGCGCCCGGCCCGCGCTGTCGCCTTCCCGGGCAATGGATTTCAAGCAGTGTCCGCTGAAATACCGGTTCCGGGCGATCGATCGGATACCGGAGCAGCCGTCGGTGCACGCGGTGCGCGGCACGGTGGTCCACGCGGTGCTGGAGGATCTCTACGGACTGCCCGCGACCGAGCGCGTGCCCGAGCGCGCCGAGGCCCTGGTCCCCGCGGCGTGGGCGCGGGTGCTCGCCGAGCAGCCGGAGGTCGCGGAGCTGATCGCCGGCGAGCGGCTCGACGTCTTCCTCGGCGAGGTGCGCGCACTGGTGCGCCGCTACTACCGGCTGGAGGATCCGACGCGTTTCGACCCGGAATCGCGTGAGGCGCGGGTGGAGGTCGAACTCGCCGACGGCGCGCTGCTGCGCGGCTTCGTCGACCGGATCGACATCGCGCCGAGCGGCGCCCTGCGCGTCGTCGATTACAAGACCGGTCGCGTACCGGGGCCGACGCACGAGACCAAGGCGCTGTTCCAGCTGAAGTTCTACGCGCTGGTGGTCCTGCGCACCCGCGGCGTGGTGCCCGCCCAGCTACGGCTGATCTACCTGGCCGACGAGCAGATCCTCACCTACGCCCCCGATGAGCAGGAGTTGCTGCGCTTCGAGCGCACGCTCTCCGCGCTGTGGGCGGCCATCCTGGAGGCGGGCCGCACCGGAGACTTCCCGCCGAACACCGGCCGGATGTGCTCGTACTGCGACTACAAGCCCTTGTGCCCGGCGTTCGGCGGCACGCCACCCCCCTACCCCGGCTGGCCGAGCGGCGGCGCGACCGAGTCCCCGGACGAGACCCTCGCCGAAGCCGTCTCGGACTGATCCCGCGGCGCGGCCCGGGGCCGGGCACGCGGCGGCGGCTCGGATACCTGCGAGTCGCCTCAGGCGGTGAAGTCGTGGAACAACAGCACCGAAAGGCCCAGCCCCACCGCGAGATTCACGACCGCCGCCGATCCGAACACCACGACCGGCCGCCAGCCCGCTTCGCGCAGTCCGCGCAGCGAGAACTCCAAGCCGATGGAGACGAACGCGAAGATCAGGAACCAGGTGCGCAGATCGTTGACGATCGCGATGTGCGCCGCGCCCGACTTCTTGTCCGCCGATTGCAGGTACAGCGTGCCGATGATCGAGGCGGCGATGAAGCCGAGGACGAACTTCGGGAACCGCTCCCAGAACTGGCTCGCCGAGGGCCGCACCGCGCCGGGCACGCGCTCGACGCGCAGCGTGAAGTACGCGGTCAGCGCGATCGCGACGACGCCGATCAATGCGTTCTGCGTGGTCTTGACGATCGTGGCGATCTGCAGTGCCTGCTCCCCCGCGATCGCGCCCGAGGCCGCGACCGCCGCGGTGGTGTCGATGTTGCCGCCGATCCAGGCGCCCGCGACCGCGTCCGGCAACCCGAGCACTTCCGCCAGCCAGGGCAGCAGGAAGATCGAGGGCAGGGCGAAGACGATCACCAGCGACGCCGCGTAGGCGATCTGCTCACGCCGCGCCTGCACCGCGCCCGCCGCGGCGATGGCCGCACTGACACCACAGATCGACACCGCCGAGGACAGCAGCGCGCGCAGTTTGTCGTCCAGGCCGAGCCGCCCGCCCAGCCACCATGTGAACCCGAACACGGCCGTGATCAGCAGCAGCGCTTGCACGATCGACGGGCCCGCGGCGGTGACGAGGATCTTCAGGTTGATCGACGCGCCGAGCAGCACCACGCCGGTCTTGATGAAGAACTCGGTGCGGAAGCCCGCCGAAAGCCGACCGCGCAGGGCGAGTTTCGTCAATACGAGGTTGCCGATCAGGCCGAGTGCGATGGCGTACACCGGGTATTCGATCGACTTGGCGACCCGCTGGAACGGAGTGTTTACCGCCCACGGCGGAACGTGCGTCTCGAAGTATCGGGTGAGGGCACCCAACCCGACGACAACCGCGACACCGGCCGCGATGGCCGCGGCCGACGGACGGGACACCTCCTGCACCGCTTCGGTTTCCGAGGACGGGACCTCGGCCCGCGCCGGGTCCGGGCCGGGCCCGGCGCCGGTCGGGGCTTTCGGATCCTTCGCCGCTTCGGCGCCGGTCGCGGCCATCACGGCACCAACCGATCCGGAATCACGCCGAGCAGGACCAGTGCGATCAGCACCAGCCCGGCGATGGCCGCCAGCCAATCCTCGTTCCAGGTGAAGGTGCTGCCCGACTGCTCCTCGGGTGGTGACTGTGACACGGGGACTCCTTGCGTTTCCTCATCGAGAGGCCGCACGGTAGCAACACGCGGTCACAGCGCACACCGATTGCGCTCAGGCTGAGCGGATCAGGCGTATCGACGCATCCGACGTTCAGAATGCGCGGCAGGAGCGAATGTCGGTGGCCAGGATGGCTTTGGCGCCCAGATCGGCCAGCTGGTCCATCAACTCGTTGCTCTGTTTGCGCGGAACGAGCGCCCGCACGGCCATCCAGCCGGTATCGGCCAGCGGCGCGACGGTGGGCGACTCCAACCCGGGGGTGATGACGAACGCCTCGTCGAGCAGTTCCTTCGGGCAGTCGTAGTCCAGCATGACGTACTGCTGGGCGAAGACCACGCCCTGGATCCGGGCGACGAGCTGGTTGCGCGCCCGGTCGCCCTGGTCGGCGTCCTTGCGTTCGACCAGCACACCCTCCGAATCGCACAGCGATTCACCGAAGGCCACCAGATTGTGCTGGCGCAGCGTGCGCCCCGAGCCGACGACATCGGCGATCGCGTCGGCGACGCCGAGCTGGATGGAGATCTCCACCGCGCCGTCGAGGCGGATCACCTCGGCCTCGATGCCCCGGCGGCGCAGATCGCTCAGCACCAGGTTCGGGTAGGAGGTGGCGATCCGCTTGTCGTAGAGGTCCTCGACCTTCCACTCCCGCCCGGCGGGGGCGGCGTAGCGGAAGGTGGAGCGGCCGAACCCGAGGGCGAGTCGTTCCTGCACCGGCGCGCCGGAATCCAGCGCGAGGTCACGTCCGGTGATCCCGAGATCGAGTTCTCCGGACCCGACGTAGATGGCGATGTCCTTGGGCCGCAGGAAGAAGAACTCGACCTGGTTGGCCGGGTCGAGAACGGTCAGATCACGCGAATCGGTGCGCTTGCGGTAGCCCGCTTCCGCGAGGATCGAGACGGCGGATTCGGACAGGGCGCCTTTGTTGGGAACTGCGACGCGCAGCATGGGAGGAGTCCTTTCGGGAGGAGAAACGGGGGTGTCGGACGGCCGTCACAGATGTCGGTACACGTCCTCGAGCTTCAGCCCGCGGCCCACCATCAGCACCTGCACCCAATACAGCAGCTGGGAGATCTCCTCGGCGAGCGACTCGTCGCTCTCGTGTTCGGCGGCCAGCCATACCTCACCGGCCTCCTCGAGCACCTTCTTACCCTGGGTATGCACGCCGGCGTCCAGCGCGGCAACGGTTCCGGACCCCTCGGGGCGGTTGACCGCACGATCCTGCAGCTCGGCGAACAGGGATTCGAAGTTCTTCACGATGAGCCATTGTTTCAGACCCGGATGCGGGCCCGTTGCTCCGGCCCACGATGGCCGGGAACTGCGACCGCCCGGCTCCTCCGCACCCCGCGCGGGGTGCGGAGGAGCCGGGCGGAGGGCGCCTAGTTCGCGGCGAGCAACGCCCGCAGATCGGCGACCGCAGTGCGGAGGTGGTCGGCGAAGGCGTACATCTGGTCGGCGACCGGCTTCGGGGTGGCCAGATAGAGATTCCAGCGGTCCGGCAGCAGGACGTACGCGATGCCGATGCACCGGGAGCTGGTGGAGCCGAAACCGAAGTAGCGGATGTTGACCGACGGCGCCGAGCTGGTGCTCAGGTAGTCGTCGCGCATGATCGTCCAGCCCGGGCTGTCGTAGAGCGGGATCGGGTCGGTGACGCCCAGCTCCGCGCCGCGACGGCGCTGGATCCATTGCAGCTCCCACAGGTGCTGCTCGGGGGCGGCCCCGGTCTGGCACTGCTTGGCCCGTTCCACGTGCGCGGCCGCCGCCGTCCGCGCCGCGGCGAGCCGGGCCTCGGCGCCCGCGTCCGGGTCCTGCATCGCGTCCACGAAGGCGATCATCTCCGGGGTGACCACCCGCATGGCCTCGGTGCGGCCGTTGCGGTACTGCCTGGTCGCGATGGACTCGTAGGTGGCGCCGGTGAGCCCCTTGCTGCGCCGATGGGCCAGCTGGTAGCTCAGTTGCGCGAACGCGTCCGGTGAGATGCCCAACGCTTTGGCCGCGGTGGTGCCGAAGTCCGGGAACGACAGCGTCTGGGTGGCGTTCTCCGCGGCGTACCGGGCGAAGGCGGCGCCCGCGGCCGCGATATCGCCGCGCTGCGCCTCGTCCAGCACGAACTCGATCGGCTCCACCGCGGGCAGTCCCTGCGCTTGCGCGCCGGAGCGCGTGGCGTGTTCCTGCACCGGAGTCTCCAGCAGGGCGTCCACGAACGAGAGGATCGTGGTGCCGTCGAGTCCGCAGTGTTCGACGTTGATGCCCGCCTGGCCGTCATCGAAGACGATGAAGGACACCGATTTGTCGAACCACCGGTTCGCACTGTCACCGTGCAGCAGCTCGTCGCAGGCGTGCAGTTCGTCGCGCGGGGCGAAGTCCTCGAGGCAGACGGCGAACAGCGCGGTCTCGATGGTGTCCAGTGCCGCGGCGTTCGCCGGTTCGGCCAGCAGCCGCTGCCTGCTCTGCGCCCACTCCGCGCGGGCCTTGGTGGTGAGCTGCCCGACGGCGGTGTCGGTGCGGGCCGGGCGGGCGCCCGCTTTCAGCACCGCGCGCAACCCGTCGGCGAGATCCTCCGGCGAGTACGGCGCTCCGTCCGGTCCGATCACGTCCATCCGGAACGGGCTGCCGTGGAAGAACACCACGATGTGCCGGGCCTGGGAGGGGCCCGGCCATTCCTCGCTGTAGGGGACCCGCACGGTGTCCTGCTCGACGCCGGGGATCCTGGTCTCGGAGAACAGGTACTTGTTCTGCCACATGGACAGCTGCTGTCCGCGCTGGGTCACCGGAGGGACGGTCTCCTGGTCCAGCGCCAGCTTGTAGTCCACGGCGGCGGAGATGATGCCCGCCGCGCGGTCCACCTGGGTGGCTGCGGTGGAGGCGGCCAGGGCGGTGTCGTCCCGGAACAGGAAGAAGAAGTTCGCGTTGAGGGCGATCCGGTCCCGCCTGCCCAGGTACCGCGACGGCCAGAACAGGTCCAGCCAGCTGCCGACCCCGGGCGTCGCGTCGTACTCCGCGAGCGCCGCGTGCAGCGTGCGCCCCGGCCCGTCGGATCGCAGCAGGTCGTCGACCGCCGCCCGGGTGGCGGCGAGTTCGTCGGCGGTCAGCAGCGGTTCGCACCACTGCAGGAACCGCCCACAGCTGTCCTCCAGCGTCGGCAGGGGCACCCGGGGCAGGTGGTCGTCGGCGGCGAAGGTGCGTTCGGTCAATGCGAGTCCTCGGTGTCGGCGTGATGTTTCGGCAGCGGCCTGGACACGTACAGGTTGGCATACAACCATCCCTGGTCTTCCCGGCCGGTGGTGTCGATTCCGTTGGCGGACAGGGTGTTCAGCACCTGCGCCTGCTCGGCCGGTGAGGCGAACCTGCGTTGCTCGTACAACCCCGGCGCCTGCTCGGTCCGGTAGCCGAGCGCGGCGAGTTCCGCCTCGATCGGTCCGAAGTCGAACATGCGCAATACGAAGTGTGCCATCCACGGCCGCCTGCGCGGATGCGCGGTGGCCACGCGAGTCAAGGTCTTCTCGGTGACGTAGCCGATACAGCCGGTGGAGACGACCAGATCGGCGGTCGCCAGCAGGACGCGCTGTTGGTCGGTCGGTTCGCCGGACTCCAGGTCGGCGTGCACCACGTCGTGCAGGAGCCCGGCCTCCCGCGCGTAGTCGAGGGCGGGGCGGGAGGCGTCCATGCCGAGGAAACGCACGTCGTCCGCCACGGCCCGCGCCGCGACGCGGGCCAGGTCGCGCCGGATCAGACCGGCCCGATCGATGTCGGCCACGGCGTAGTGCTCGGCCAGTTCGCCGATCGTGGTGTCGAAACGCAACAGCGCCGCGTTCACGCCGTAGGAGCAGCCGATGTCGAGCACGGTCGGCACGGCGACCCGCGCGGAGGCGCGAAACTCTCGAATCTGCTGCTGGAAGAACGGTTTCGCCAGTTCCGGAATGCGGTAGTCCAGATCGGACATACGCGCGTAGTACGCGCGCGGATCGGGGCGGTCGTAGATGTCGTCGAAAGACGCTTTCCCGGTCGTGTGTAACGGCACTGGCACTGTCGGTCCTCTCGGGTCGAGCTCGGTCAGTCGAGCCGTTCGGCTCAGTCGAGCAGTCGATCGCCCCGCACGGCAGCGGCCGCGGCGGCTAGGTGGTCGGGAAGCACGCGGCCGAACAACTGCCGGGTACGTTCCACCGTGCCGACCATTCCGGGACGATCGGTGTAGGCGAAAATGGCCGAATGGCGCTGGCGCGCACCGCCCACGGGTGAGACGCGGTGCAACGAGAAGCGACCCTGGAACAGCTGCAGGTCGCCCGGGCGCAGTTCGAGCCGCTGGACGAAACGCTCGCCGTCGCCGGTCAGCACGGCGCGTACGTCGTCGAGGTTTTCCGCCTCGGGTGTGCGGATATCGGGGCAGTACTCGAAGACGCCACCGTCCTCGGCGGGCTGGGTCAGCATCGAGACGGTGAATTCGTTCGTGTCGAAATGCCAGGGATGCGACATACCCGGCGCGACGACGTTGAGGCACAGTCCGGCGAGCGGATCGGCGAACTCGTGCAATTCGGCCAATCCGAAGCAGTCGGCGACGAACCGCTGGAACAGCTCGTCGGTGTAGAGCCGGTGGATCAGCGCGTCGGCGGGGATGCGGTCGCGCGGTACGAACGCGTTACCCCGCTCCAGCACGATCCGGCCCGGATGATTCTCCGGCAGTTCGGTGTCCAGGGGAATGTTGTAGGCGTTGACCCGCTCGACCTCGTAGTGCGCGTGCGGAGCCATCAGCTCACCCTGCGTCCGCAGGGTCTCGGTGAGTTCAGGGCGGACGAACCCGCGCAACACGGTGCAGCCGGTGTCGGCCAGTTCCGCACGGGCGCGCCGGACCGCTTCCCGCAGCGTGGGCCCGTCCGGATCCGCCAGGGGATACTGTGCGATATCTACGATCTCGTCGAGTACGCCCAACGCTGCCATGGCGTCATTTTGGTGGACCCGTCGCCGACACGCCCGGGATTCGGCGAGATTGCCGGTGATCACGGTCACACCTACTATCTGCGCGCACTCCCGTTGCGGCACAGTAACTCTCGGTCCACGTCGGCCCGCGGCGGCGCGGCGGGCGATCGCGGGAACAGCTCAACGGCGTACGCGCAGAGCGTGTTCGAGATCCGCGACGGTCAGCCCGATCAGCGATTCCCGGAACACCCGCCCCGGCGTGTGCGGCACCGGGATCTCGCACGGGACCACCATCAGCGCACAGCCCGCGGCCTGTGCCGCACGGGCGCCGGTGGGCGAGTCCTCCACCGCCACACAGTGTTCCGGATCGAGTCCGAGCAGTTCGGCGGCGCGCAGGTAGACATCGGGCTCCGGCTTGCCGTGCGCCACCTCGTCGCCGCAGACCGAGACGTCGAAGAAGTCGCGCCCCAGGGTGTCGAGACCGAATTCCGTGAGCGACCGCTTGGTATTGGTGACGAGCGCACTGGACAACCCCGCCGCGCGAACCATGGCCAGTGCGTCCTTCGCACCCGGCCGCCACGGGATGGGGCCGGTCATCAATTCGGTCACCCGCCGTTCCAGGAACTCCCCCGCCGCCCGCAGTGAGTCGGGCGTGGGCGCGATGCCGAGGCCGGTGAACATGATCCGCAGAGCGTTCGGGCCCGACGCCCCGATCAGCGCGTGCCGGATCGCGTCGGTCATCTCGCGCCCGTGCTCGCGCGCCAGTTCACGCACCGCGACGTCCCAGAGTTTCTCCGAGTCCAGCAGCGTGCCGTCCATGTCCCAGAGCACTCCGGCCAGTCGCGCTGTCACGTTCGGTCCTTCTCCTAGATCTCGTCCATGTCATCGGCACGGCTCGGCGGCCGCCCCCACCCCATCGCCAAGTGGGCCCACGAACCGTACCGTCGGGCCAAGCCCCGCACCCGTGCAGCTATGGACCGGGTACTGCCCAGCGTTCGTCCATCGTGCCGCGCGGCGGAGGCAGCCGCCCGAAGCGCACCGTCGGGCGCACCTCCACACCGAGCCCGAGCAAGGGCCGCGGCAGCGCCCGATCGGCGCGGTCACGCCGAAGTCGCACACAGCGGGCGCCGACGCGCAGAGGAACCGGTCTAGGTGCCCGACGCGGCGATCTGCAGCTTGGCACTGTCCCCGACGACCTCGATCCATCGGTTCTCGGAGGTCGTCGTGCCGTTCTTCAGGGTATAGGTCAGCGCGACCACCGCCCGGTTCGCACCGTTCTGCGTGACCGAGCCCACGCTCACCGAGCGGATGGAGCCCCAGAAGTTCACGTAGGAGTCGTAACCGGTCTTCGACTGGTATCCAGGGGCGAGCTGTGTCCAGGCGCCGGACACGTTGGCGGGCAGCATGCCGTAATAGCCCTGGATGAACGAGGCGATCCGGTCGGGCGTCGGCGGCCCGGACGGGGCGGTCGTCGCGGTGGCGGTCGGGCCGGTGGTGGTCGGGGCAGGGCTCGACGTGGTGGGCTGGGGTGTGGTGCCGGGCGGCGGGGTGGTGCTCGGTGCGGGATTCGTCGTCTGCGCGGGCGGGGGGGTTCCCGGTGCGGGCGGGGGCGGCGGCGCTCCCGCGGAAGTGGGCGCCGGCCCGGGCACGGGGGCGGGCGCCGGGGAGGAGGACGCCTGAGCCGGTGGTTGGGCGGGAGCTTGCGCCGGGGCCTGTCGCGGCTCCGGTCCGGCCGCGTCGGCCGTCGACGGCGCGTTCTCGGGCGCCCCGGCGGCCGGAGGCACTGCCGACGACGTCGCCGCGTCGCCGCCCTCGCTGTCGACGGTGGTCAGCGTCGCGATGATGGCGACCAGGATCAGCACCCCGACCACTGCGGCGACTTCCACGGCGATCAGCCGGCCGCGCTGCCTGCCCCGCAGAACGCCCGGCAACGTCGCCGCCCGCCCGGGCCGCCTCGGCGCCGGCGGCGGCGTGACCGATTGCGGCGGGAACGGACTCGGCCCGGCGAAGGGCACGACAGCGGTGACCCCGTTGTCCACCGGCTGCTCCGGCGATACGGCAGCGGCTTGGCCGGGCAGGACGGTCGTCGCCGTGGCGGGGGCGGGAATCACCTTGGTCGCCGGGGCGGGCAATTGCGGATCCCGGCCCGCCGCAACGGCTTCGAGGACCGCTTTCGCCTCCCGCATGGTCGGGCGGTCGGCGACGGACGGAGCGAGCAGATACATCAGCACCGGCCCCAGCGGGCCCGCGGACTCGGGTGGCGGGATCTCCGCCCGCGCGACCGCGTGCAGCAGGGCGAGCGGGTTGTCACCCTCGCCGAAGGGCGGGGTGCCCTGCACCGCCGCGTACAGCGTCGAACCGAGGGCGAAGACGTCGGAAGCCGGTTCCGGATCCTCGCCGCGCGCCACCTCCGGCGACAGATAGGCCGGCGTCCCGGCGAGGAAGCCGGTGGCCGTGACCGTCACGTCGCCGACCGCGCGGGATATGCCGAAATCGGTGATCTTGACCGTGCCGTTGTCGGCGACCAGCAGGTTCGCCGGCTTCACGTCCCGATGCATGATCCCCGCGTCGTGCGCGGCGGCCAGGGCGCTCGCCGCTTGCGCGCCGATCTCGGCGACCTCGATCGGCGGCAGCGTGCGATTGCCCGACAGTTTGGTCGCCAGGCTCGGCGCGTCCATGTACTCCATGACCAACCAGGGCTGGCCGTCCTCCTCGGCCACGTCGAACACGGTGATGGCATTCGGATGGTGCAGCCGGGCGGCGATCCGCCCCTCCCGCATGGCACGTCGCTTCGCCTCCAGCGCCGCCGACCCGGACAGCCCGGGCCCGAGCAACACCTGTTTGACCGCGACGGCGCGCTGCAACCGGATATCGGTCGCTCGCCAGACCACACCCATGGCGCCGGTGCCGATCGGATCCGTGAGCCGGTACCGTCCCGCGATCAATCGATCCGCCGTCATGGTGGTGTGCCTCTCCTACTCACGCGCCTAGCCGTTTCGCACTCCGCGCGTGAGCCCGCCAAGAACTCCGAAGGCGTACGCGCCGAGGTGCTTCGCACCACTGAGCAGGGAAGCGAACGCATCCGCCGACTGCTCCGGATGCAGTTACAACGCCTTCGACAATGGCACATCCACCCGACAGACATCCACCTCCCGGCGCGGGCCTGGGCGATCGCCCAGGTCAACACCGCGCGCCCGCGCGCCATGACGCGCCGACGTGCACCCGATTCGCGCGAGAATCGACATCCGGCCAGGTAACAAAGGCCCTTGGCGCGAGAGCATTTCGCTATGACTCGCGGTGCGTCGCACGCCTACGCGTTGAAGTACTTCGCCTCCGGATGCAGCAGCACGAACGCGTCGGTGGACTGCTCCGGATGCAGCTGCAGCTCCTCCGACAGCACCACGCCGATACGATCGGCCTCGAGCAGGTCGACCAGCTTGGCGCGGTCCTCCAGGTCGGGGCAGGCGCCGTAGCCGAAGGAGTAACGCGCGCCGCGGTAACCGAGCTTGAAGTACTCCAGCACGTCCGCCGGGTCGGACTCGGCGACCGCGTGGCCGTCGAGCACCAGTTCCTCGCGGATGCGCCGGTGCCAGTACTCGGCGAGCGCCTCGGTGAGCTGGACGCCGATGCCGTGCACCTCCAGGTAGTCGCGGTAACTGTCGCCCGCGAACAGCTCGTTGGCGAAGTCGGCGATCGGCTGACCCATGGTGACCAGCTGGAACGGCAGGACGTCGACCTGACCGGTCGTGCGGGCGTAGTCCCGGGAACGGATGAAGTCGGCGATGCACAGGAAACGGTCGCGCTGCTGACGCGGGAAGGTGAACCGGTACCGTTCCGGCGCGTCGGGCTCCGGTTCGGTGAGCACGATGACGTCGTCGCCTTCGGACACCGCGGGGAAGTAGCCGTACACCACCGCGGCGTGCTGCAACACACCTTCGGTGCTCAACCGGTCCAGCCAGGCGCGCAGGCGCGGCCTGCCCTCGGTTTCCACCAGTTCCTCGTAGCTCGGTCCGTCGCCGCTCCGCTGCCCGCGCAGGCCCCATTGGCCCAGGAACAGCGCCCGCTCGTCCAGCAGACCCGAGTACTCGTGCAGGGCAAGACCTTTCACCAGCCGCGTGCCCCAGAACGGCGGCACCGGCACCGGCAGGTCGGCCGCGACGTCGGAGCGTTCGGGCACCACGACGGGCGCCTCGGCCGCCCGGCGCTCCGCGGCGATCCGCTTGGAGCGCTCGTGGCGCGCTTTGCGCTCGGCGGCCCGCTCGCGCTCGGCGACGGCTTCCGGGCTGTCCGGGTCCGCTTCGCCGCCGCGCTTGCGGGTCATGATGTCGTCCATCAGCCGCAGGCCCTCGAACGCGTCGCGCGCGTAGTGCACGTCGCCCTCGTACACCGCGGTGAGATCGTTCTCCACGTACGACCGGGTGAGGGCCGCGCCGCCGAGCAGCACGGGGAACTGCTCGGCCACGCCCTTGGCGTTGAGTTCCTCGAGGTTCTCCTTCATCACCACCGTCGACTTCACCAGCAGGCCGGACATGCCGATGACGTCGGCCTTCTTGTCCACCGCCGCGTCCAGGATGGTGGCGATCGGCTGCTTGATGCCGAGATTGACCACCTCGTAGCCGTTGTTCGACAGGATGATGTCCACCAGGTTCTTGCCGATGTCGTGCACGTCGCCCTTGACGGTGGCCAGCACGATGCGGCCCTTGCCGCTGTCGTCGGTGGCCTCCATATGCGGCTCCAGGTACGCGACGGCGGCCTTCATCACCTCGGCGGACTGCAACACGAACGGCAGCTGCATCTGACCGGAGCCGAACAGCTCACCGACCGTCTTCATCCCGGCGAGCAGGGTCTCGTTGATGATCTGCAGCGGCGGCACCTCGGTCATGGCCGCGTCGAGGTCGGCCTCCATCCCCGCTCGTTCACCGTCGACGATCCGCCGCTCCAGCCGCTCGAACAGCGGCAGCGCGGCCAGTTCCTCCGCCCGCGACGCCTTCGACGAGGAGGTGGAGACGCCTTCGAACAGCGCCATCAGTTTCTGTAGCGGGTCGTAGTCCTCGGCGCGGCGGTCGTACACCAGATCCAGCGCGGTTTCGCGCTGCTCGTCCGGGATCCGGCTGATCGGGATGATCTTCGAGGCGTGCACGATCGCGGAGTCCAGACCGGCCTCGACGCATTCGTGCATGAAGACCGAGTTGAGCACCTGCCGGGCCGCCGGGTTGAGACCGAAGGAGATATTGGACAGACCCAGGGTGGTCTGCACCCGGGGATGGCGGCGCTTGAGCTCGCGGATGGCCTCGATGGTCTCCAGCCCGTCGCGGCGCGACTCCTCCTGGCCGGTGCCGAGGGTGAAGGTGAGCGTGTCGATGATGATGTCGCTCTCCGACAGCCCCCAGTTGCCGGTGATGTCGGCGATCAACCGCTCGGCGATTTCCACCTTCTTCGCCGCGGTGCGGGCCTGGCCCTCCTCGTCGATGGTCAGCGCCACCACCGCGGCGCCGTGCTCGGCGACCAGTCGCATGGTCTGCTGGAAACGCGAATCGGGGCCGGCGCCGTCCTCGTAGTTCACCGAGTTGACCGCGCAACGGCCGCCGAGATGTTCCAGCCCGGCCTGCAAAACGGGGGCCTCGGTGGAATCGAGCATGATCGGCAGCGTCGAGGCGGTGGCCAGCCGGGCGGCCAGCTCCCTCATGTCGCGGGTGCCGTCCCTGCCGACGTAGTCGACGCACAGATCGAGCATGTGCGCGCCGTCGCGGGTCTGATCCTTGGCGATGTCCAGGCACTTCTGCCAGTCCTCGGCAAGCATGGCGTCGCGGAAGGCCTTGGAGCCGTTGGCGTTCGTGCGCTCGCCGATCATCAGGACCGAGGCGTCCTGTTCGAACGGCACCGCGGTGTACATGCTGGACACGCTCGGCTCGTGCACCGGCGCGCGCCGCTCGGCGATCGGCGGCAGGGCCTGCTCGACCTCGCGCACCGCGGCGGTGACCTGACGGATGTGCTCGGGCGTCGTCCCGCAGCAGCCGCCGACCAGGGCAAGCCCGAACTCGGTGACGAACCCGCGCAGCGCGACCGCGAGCTCCTCGGGCGTGAGCGGATACTCCGCCCCGTGGGCGCCGAGCACCGGCAGCCCGGCGTTCGGCATCACCGAGACCGGCACCTGCGCGTGGCGGGAAAGGTGGCGCAGATGTTCGCTCATCTCGTCCGGGCCGGTCGCGCAGTTCAGGCCGATCATGTCGATGCCGAGCGGCTCCAGCGCCGTCAGCGCCGCGCCGATCTCGCTGCCCACCAGCATCGTGCCGGTGGTCTCCACCGTGACGTGGGTGATGATCGGGATCCGGCGGCCCAGCTTCGCCATCGCGCGCCTGCTGCCGGTCACCGCCGCCTTCACCTGGAGCAGGTCCTGGCAGGTCTCGATGAGGATGGCGTCGGCGCCGCCGTCCAGCATGCCGAGGGCTGCCTCGGTGTAGGCGTCGCGCAGCGCGGCGAACGGGGCGTGACCGAGGGTGGGCAGCTTGGTGCCCGGCCCCATCGAACCGAGCACGTACCGTGGCGTACCGTCGGCGGACGGACCCATCTCGTCGGCGACCTCGCGGGCCAGCCTGGTGCCGCGCTCGGACAGGTCGCGGATCCGGTCGGCGATGTCGTAGTCGGCGAGGTTGGGCAGATTGCAGCCGAAGGTGTTGGTCTCGACCGCGTCGGCGCCCGCCTCGAAATAGGCGCGGTGGATGTCGCGCAGGACGTCGGGGCGGGTGTCGTTGAGGATCTCGTTACAGCCCTCCAACCCGCGGAAATCGTCCAGGGTCAGATCAGCCGCTTGCAGCATGGTGCCCATCGCACCGTCGCCGATGACGACACGGCGGCGCAGCGTGTCGAGTAGCGTGGTGTCGAACTCGGCGGGGATGGACGCAGACATGCGCTCCAGCGTAGTGGGCAGGGGGGACGTTCCAGGCCACCGCGTCGAGGCTCGGTGGCCTGGACCACACGCCCGGCGCGACGCCGCCGCATCCGCTCGCGGAAACACGCCACCCGGTCCGGCCGTCATACGACACGCCATATCGCCGCACGCCGTAGGCTGACCGAGTGAACGCCAGTGAAACTCCCGATCCGGAACTGCCGACGTTGCGGGATCCGGTACTGGTCGCCGCCTTCGAGGGGTGGAACGACGCCGGTGACGCGGCCAGCGGCGCCGTCGAGCATCTGGAACTGATCTGGGACGCCGAACCGTTGGCCGAACTCGACTCCGAGGACTACTACGACTATCAGGTCAACCGGCCGACCGTGCGTCAAGTGGACGGGGTGACCAGGGAAATCCAGTGGCCGTCGACGATGCTGTCGGTCTGCTCGCCGCCCGGAAGCGACCGCGACGTGGTGCTGCTGCGCGGCATCGAACCGAACATGCGCTGGCGCAGCTTCTGCGGCGACCTGCTGGAGTTCATCGAGCAGCTCGGGGTGCAGACGGTGGTCATTCTCGGCGCGTTGCTGGCGGACACTCCGCATACCAGACCGGTGCCGGTGACCGGCTCGGCCTACAGCAAGGAGGCGGCCGAGCGGTTCAACCTGGAACAGACCCGCTACGAGGGCCCCACCGGGATCACCGGCGTGCTGCAGGACCAGTGCGTGAAGGCGGGCGTCCCGGCGGTGTCGTTCTGGGCCGCCGTACCGCACTACGTCTCCCAGCCGCCCAATCCGAAGGCGACCATCGCGCTGCTGCACCGGGTGGAGGACGTGCTCGACATCGAGGTGCCCCTGGGTGAGCTGCCCAAGCAGGCGGAGGACTGGGAGACCGCGGTCAACGAGATGACCGTGGGCGACGAGGAGATCAGCGAGTACGTGCGCTCGCTGGAGGAGCGCGGGGACGCGGCGGTCGACGTGAACGAGGCGATGGCCAAGATCGACGGCGACGCCATCGCGGCGGAATTCGAGAAGTACCTGCGCAGACGAGGTCCGGGCAGCTTCGGTCTCTGATCGGCGGCGCGGCGGCGCGTTTGGGACGGACGACCGTTCACCGGAAGTTCGCCAGGGGGCCACCTTCGGGCCGGGGAACGGCCGCCTCCTACACTTTCGCCGGTGACCGTCCATCCGATCGTCGAGCGTCTGCGCACCTTCGACGAGCGGATCGCCGTCCGGTGCCCCGAACGCGCGGACACGGACGGCGCCATGCCCGAATCCGAGCGGCAGGTCACTTACGCTCGGCTTGCGGCGCTGGTCGAGGGTTACGCGGCCGAGCTGGGCCCGGCCCGCCGCCTCGTCGCGCTCGCCGCGCGCAATGACCTCGCCTCGCTGGTCGCGTATCTCGGAGCGCTCAGCGCCGGCTGCGTCGTATTGCTCACCGAGCAGATCACTGCGGAGTTGCGGGACGCCTACGATCCGGACGTCCTCATCGAAGGAGGCCGCGCCCGCGTGGTGCGGGAGCGCTCGGCGCATCGACTGCATCCGGATCTCGCGCTGCTGCTGAGCACCTCGGGGTCCACCGGGTCACCCAAGCTCGTCCGGCTCTCGGCGAGAAACCTGCGCGCCAACGCCGCGGCCATCGCCGAGTACCTGGCCATCGGCCCGGAGGACTGCGCGGCCACCACCCTGCCGATGTTCTACTGCTACGGCCTGTCGGTGGTGCACAGTCATCTGTTACGCGGGGCGAGCCTCCTACTCACCGACCGGTCGGTACTGGATACGGAATTCTGGCGCGCGTTCGGGGAGTGTCGCGCAACGTCTTTCGCGGCGGTTCCCTACACCATCGATCTACTCGACCGCATCGGTTTCGCTCGCATGACCCTGCCGCACCTGCGCTACGTCACCCAGGCGGGCGGCAGGCTGGCGCCGCGGCGAGTGCGCGAATACGCCGAACTCGGCCGGGCGAACGGCTGGGACTTCGTCGTCATGTACGGCCAGACCGAGGCCACCGCCCGAATGGCGTACCTGCCCGCGCCTCTGGCGAGCGCGCATCCCGACTGCATCGGGATCCCGATCCCCGGCGGCGAGTTCACCCTCGAGCCGATCGAGGAAGCCGACGAGGGGGACGAACCGCGCGAACTGGTCTATCACGGCGCCAATGTGATGATGGGCTACGCGAAGTCGGCCGCAGACCTCGCACTCGGCCGCACGCTCGACGCCCTGCGCACCGGCGACCTGGCCCGGCGCACACCGGAGGGCTTGTATCAGGTGGTCGGCAGGCGCAGCCGCTTCGCCAAGATCTTCGGATTGCGCATCGATCTGGAACGGCTCGAATCCGGGCTGGCGGCGGCCGGTTTCACGGCGTGTTGCGCCGACGACGACACGGTTTTGGTCGTCGCGGTGGAGACTCCTCGGTCCGATCCGACCGAAATCGCCGCGCGCCTGTCCGGCCTGCCCGCCGCCGCCATCCGGATCCGCCCGGTCGAGCGAATGCCACGGCTACCGAATGGCAAACCCGACTATCCCGCGATCCGGCGGCTGGCCGGATCCGTGCCGCAGGTGCGTGACATCCGCACCCTCTACGCCACCACCCTGGGCATCGACCCCGCGCTGATCCACGCGGACAGCACGTTCGTCGATCTCGGCGGAAATTCGCTGACCTACGTGACCACCGCGGCACGACTGGAGCGAACACTCGGCAGCCTGCCGACCGACTGGCCGAACACCTCCGTGGCGGACTTGGAGCGGATACCGGAGGGCCGCAGCAGGTTCGGACGGGCGCTCGACACCGGAACGCTGCTGCGCGCGATCGGCATCGTGCTGATCGTGAGCGCGCACGCCGGAGTGTTCGTGCGATGGGGCGCGGCGCACGTGCTGCTCGGTGTTGCCGGATTCAACTTCGCACGGTTCGCCGCGACCGCGGCGCCACCCGCCACCCGCTTGCGGCACACGCTGCGCGCCGCGGTCTCCATCGCGGCGCCCACGGCGCTCTGGGTCGCGCTGACGCTGCCCTTCAGTGACTATTACGGGTGGCAGAATGTCCTGTTGCTGAACAAGATTCTCGGCCCGCACGACAGCGCCACCGCCGGGCACCTGTGGTTTCTCGAGGTGCTCGTGTACTTCATGCTGGCCGCCGCGCTGCTGATCCGGATTCCCGTGGCTGACCGATGGCAACGCGCCGAGCCGTTCTGGTTCGCGATGGCGCTGGTCGCGATATGTCTCGTGTTCCGATACCAGGCGTTCGGTCTGTATTCGCCGGAGGACATCCCGTTCTCCCCGCTGGCGGTGTGGCTCTTCGCGCTCGGCTGGGCGGCGGCGAAGGCGACGTCGATGTGGCAGCGGATGACGGTGAGTGCCGTCGTACTGATGGCGGTGCCCGGATATTTCGGCGTTCCTGAGCGAGAGCGACTGATCATGGCGGGCTTGCTCGCACTGGTGTGGTTGTCCGCGGTCCGGGTTCCCGCCGTCGTCGCCGTCTGCGCGGCGGTGCTGGCCGACGGATCGCTGTTCGTCTATCTGCTGCACTGGCAGGTGTACCCGCTGTTCGAACAGCACCGGCTCGCGGGGCTGCTCGCTTCCCTGGCAGCGGGTGTGGTAGCGACGGGGACGGTTACCTGGCTGCGACGCTGGGGATCGGTGCGGTATCGGTCAATTCGGTCGCGGCGGTCAGCTCTCCACGGTCCACACCCGCGCCGCCGCCTCCTGGGCCAGTTTGGCGATCAGGATGTCGCGCGGAATCGTCTGACCGGCAAAGTGATCGAGTGAGGGAACCACCACATGATGCGCGTCCGCGCGCTTGAGTTCCGCCGTGAGTTCGGCGAAAGCCGTCCCGTCGCCGCCGGTCGATTCATGGAATGTTGCGGCGAAGCACAGCCCTTCCTCGCGGGCGAGGCTGCTCATCGCGGCCTCGAGCTCCTTGCTATGGCCATCGGCCAGATCGTCACGCAAGTATCCATAGATCAACGCTTCCACCCGAACCTCCGTTGGATTGGGATCGCTGTTCTCTTATGTGGATCCACCCGTTTTACGGGGTATTTGCGCTTCGTGCAAGAGCAGATGTACTTGCAGTTGCTCTTACAGGAGGGGCTGGCTAACTTCTGGCGCCATGACCAGCATGCACAATGCGGCGGCGCGAATGTAGCTGTCAACACACGGACATCTGCCTGCCCTCTTGGGGCCACCAAACGTTAACTGGTGCGATACTACAGACGTGGCCGCTACCGACGATCGACCCGTCTGGGCTGTCCGAATGCGCTCCGAGCGTGACGCGAGGGGGTGGTCGCAAGCCGACGCTGTTCGCGTAATGCGTGGAAAGTCTTCGCACAACCTGCCGACCGACAGTACTCTCCTACGCAATTGGCGCCGTTGGGAATCGGGCGAATCACGCCCCGACGACTTCTACGCGCCCATCATCGCCGCCACCTTCGACACGGTGCCGGCGGCGTTCTTCCCCAAGACCAGACCGAACCGGGACGACGAATTGCTCTCGGCGACGGGCATGGACACGCTCGAGTTCATCGGACGACTGCGCATGTCCGATGTGTCCTCGGTGACGCTGGAGGCCATCCGCATCACCGCCGAACGCCTGTGCTGCGAATACTCCTACGCCGACCCGCACGACCTGCACGCCGAGGGCACGGCGTGGCTGCGCAGGATCACCTCGTTGCTGGACGGTCGCCTGACCCTGGCCCAGCACCGCGAAATCCTCGTTCTCGCCGGATGGGTCGCGCTGCTGGTCGGCTGCGTGGACTACGACCTCGGCCGGCGCACCGCCGCCGAGGCGACCCGCCGCGCCGCTCAATCGCTGGCGCAGGAGGCGGAGAACGTCGAGATCGCCGCGTGGACGGCGGAAATGACCGCGTGGTTCGCGCTGACCCAGGGTAACTACCGCGGCGTCATCGAGGCCGTTCAGCCGACGCTGGAAGTAAGCCAGCACCTGCGCGTCGGCGTCCAGCTCGCCGCCCAGCGCGCCAAAGCCTGGGCCAGGCTCGGCAATACGCGCGAGGTGGAGACCGCGCTGGACGAGGGCCGAGCTATCTTGGAGCGACTGGAACATCCGGCGAATCTGGACAACCACTTCGTGATCGATGCGAACAAGTTCGATTTCTACGCGATGGACTGCTGCCGCGTCGCAGGCGAGGATCGGCTCGCCGAAAGCTACGCGCGCGAAGTGATTCGCAACGCCACCCGTCCCGACGGCACGGTGCGCAACCCGATGCGGGTCTCCGAGGCACACCTGACGCTGGCCGTGGTCGCGGTGCGCGACCGCGACCTGGAGCTGGCGGTGGCCGAGGGCATGCGCGCGTTCACAGGCAGCAGGCGCTCCCTGCCCTCGCTGATGTGGATCGCGGGCGAAGTCGCGCGCGAGATCATCGAGCGTTTCCCCGGCGACCCGCGCACGCGCGCGTATCTGGACCAGATGCGTTCGATGTCCGTCGAATGAGCCGGCCCGCTCCGCGACCGCGGCGAACGGTGCCGAACCGGACGCGGCCACGCCGGACACCGGAACGTCGTGCGGGCGGCGATCGGCCCGCTACTACCCTGTTCCCGGTGACCGACTCCGCTGACAGCTGTGCCGATACCCGCTGGGACGACCGGCTGCGGCTGTTCTCCTTCGCCACCGCCGAGCGGCGCGCCGACTACCTGCGGGTGCTGCGCGCGTTCGACAGTGCGCGCGCGGCGTACGTGGTGCTGCTGCATGCCGACGACGTCGCGGAGTGGATCGGACGCAACGGAAATTCGCTGCGCACGCCCGATCTGGTGGCTACGAACCAACCGGTCGCGACGGCCGGTGCCGAGGAGCACGCCGGGGAATCGCGCAGGTCCGCAGGCCCGCGCGAAGGTCGCCGGCCGGAACCGGAGAGCGACGCGCCGGACCGATCCCCGGAGACCAGCGGCCCGGCGCGCCAACGCCTGACGGCCACCGAGATCGGTCCGCTGCTCGACCAGCTGCACCAGTGGGGCGTGCTGGAGCGCAGTTACGACGGAACCCGCGCCGCGACACTGGCCGAATACCGCAACCGGCACTACGTATACCAGTTCTCCCAGGCGGGATTCCAGGCATACCGGGCGGTCGCCGGTGTGCTCAGCGCGCGCCTCGACGAGGCCTCGCTGTCGCGCTTGGTCCTGCCGGAATTGCTGGCCGATCTGCACACCTTGGCCGAGGCCAACCGGGCGGGCGACGCCGAACGCGTGTACCGCACGCTGCGCCGCCTCGACACCGCGCTGTCCGACCTGGCCGCCCGCGCGGCGCACTTCTATCTGGGGCTCGGCGACCTGGTGCGCACCACCGAGATCACCCCCGAATCGTTTCTCGCGCACAAGGACGCGCTGCTGGCGCACATGCGTGAGTTCAGCCTCGACCTGGCCCGGTTCACCCCGCGGCTGGCGGCCGCGATCGCCGAGATCGAGGAGACCGGCGTCGAGGACCTGATCGGCCGCGCGGCCCGTTGCGACGAACGAGTGCTGCTGGGCATCGAGGAACGCCGGTCGGATTGGCAGGCCAGGTGGGACGGACTGCGGACCTGGTTCGTCGCGTCCGGCGGCGCAGAGCCTGCGGGCACCACGGAGGCCGAGCGGCTGCGCGAGGCCACCATGAGCGCCATCGCCGCGGTGCTGTCGTTGCTGCGCCGGGTCACCGAGACGCGGCGCGGCGGGGTCAGCCGGGAGTCGGCGCTACGGCATCTGGCGGGCTGGTTCACCGCGGCGCCGAGCGCGGACAGCGCCCACGCGCTGTTCGACGCGGTGTTCGGGCTGGGCAAGCCGCGGCACCTGGCGATGGAACACCCGGACGCCGACGTGATTCCGGCGATCCGGTCCTGGTGGGACGCACCGCCGTTGGAGATCTCACGCACGCTCGCCGAGACCGGGCGCCCGCCCTCGGCGGGTGCGCCCGCCCGCATCCACCGCAACGACGCCGGTATCCGGCGCCTGCGCGAGGCGCAATTGGACGCGCAGCGGGCCCGCGCCGAGGCCGCCCGGTCACTGGCTTCCGGCGACGTGCACGAACGGGTGCTGGACGAACGGGAAACCGAAGTGCTGCTGCGGCTACTGGACGCCGCGTCGACCGCGTGGGTTCCGGTGCGCGGCCGGGTGGCGGGCACCACCGGTTCCGACAGCGGCGTCACCCTGACGGTGTCCGAGCACGACGGCCCGACCGTCGTGCGCACCACCCGCGGGCTGCTGCGGTTGAACAACCGGGCGCTGAGGATCGAGCAGACGACCGGAGCACGGTCGCGCCCGCGCGGGGAGCGCCGCTGATGCACGGACGCACCATCGATGCACTCGCGCTGGACAATTATCAACGCGCGGCCCGGGTCATCCTGGCCAACCACCTGGTCACCCGCACCTATCCGGACCGGATCGCGCTGCCGCTGATCCGGCGCTGGGCCACCGAGCTGCGCGAGGACCTCGCCGAATTGTTCGGCTATCGGCTCGAAGTCACCGAGACGACGGCACGCGTCTTCCCGATACTGGACCGCCTCGACGCGGGCAGGCCCGCGCGCACGCCCGCCGAGCGCGTCTTCGACCGCCGCCGATACGCCTACCTGGCGCTCGCGCTCGCCGCACTGGGGCGGGCCGGGGACCAGATCACGTTGTCGGAGCTGGCCGATCAGGTCGCGGCCTACGCGAGCCGGGTGGACGGCCTGGAGCTGGCCACCGACAGGGCCGCCGACCGCGACGCGTTCGTCGACGCGGCGGGCTGGCTGACCGCGCGCGGCGCGCTCGCCTTGGCCGACGGTGACGCGGGCGGGTGGGCCAGCGATCCGGATGCCGGTGAGGCGCTCTACGACATCGACCGGCCGGTGGTCTTCGCGTTGTTCCGGCCGCCGCGGGCATTGCAGCATCTGCACAGCGTGCGTGGGCTGCTCGGCGAGGAGGCTACGGGCACCACCGTTTCCGCCCCCGGGACGGCCGGCGCCGAGATCGCGCGCCGGGTACGCAGGGCGCTGGTCGAACAGCCGGTGGTGTACGCCGAGGACCTCGCGCCCGAAGAGCGCCCCGCCCTCGCCCAGGAGCGGCTGGTCGCGGAGGTCGAGCTGTTCACCGGGCTGCGTGCCGAACGCCGCGCCGAGGGGGTCGCGCTGATCGACACCTCGGGGCGACTGTCGGATGTCCGTTTCCCGGGGACCGGTACGCTCGCGCAGGTCGCTTTGCTGCTGGCCGGTGAGATCGCCGACCGGGTATTGGATATCGACCACCCGTTGCCGCGACGCCACGCCGTCGCGGAGCCGGATGCGGCCCTGGCCGACCAGCTCGATGAAGCCATCCCCGAATCCACGGTGTTCGCACCGCTGGCCGAGACCCGTGCACCGGCGGCGCCCGCCGACGATCTCGATCCCCCGGATGACTTCCAGGGAGAGGACCGGCCCACGCCCGGCTATCCGCTGATCGAGCGGACCTGGTTGCGCGAGACGGTGCAGGCACTGGCCGACCGGTACGGCACGACCTTCGCAGCGCAGTGGCAGGCCGACGTCGGGCGCCTCACCACCGAGGTGGTGGCCCTGCTGGAACGACTACGGCTGGTCCGGATGATCGAGGAGGGACTGCTCGTGCTGCCTGCCCTGGCCCGCTACCGTGGCGCGGTCGTGACGGTCCGCACCAAGCGGGCCGCGGAACTGTTCGTCACCGCGGCCGACACCTACGGGCCCGACGGTACCGGCACGGAAGGGAACTGAGGGATGTCGCTCATTCACGGCGGAGTGCGGTTCACCCCGACCCGCGCCGGGATCGTCAACCTGTGGGACTACCGCGACCAGGAGTTCTGTTTCGCCGACGGCAGATTGGTGCTGCGCGGGCCGAACGGGTCGGGCAAGACCAAAGCGCTGGAGGTGCTGTTCCCGTTCGTGCTGGACGGCCGGATCGAGCCGCGCAGGCTCAATCCGTTCGCCGGCGAGGAACGCACGATGAAGTCGAATCTGCTCTACCGCAAGCAGGACTCGGCCTATTCCTATGTCTGGATGGAATTCGCGCGCGGTCGCTGGGAGGACCCCGAGGCGGTCACCGTCGGCATCGGCATGCGCGCCACCCGTTCCTCGGACAAGGTGACCCGCTGGTATTTCGTCGCCGACGGCCGGGTCGGCGTCGATTTCTCCCTGATCGGCCCGGACGACCGGCCGTTCACCCGTAAACAACTCGCCGAGCAGATCGGCACCGACTCGATCGTCGACCGGCCGGTGGACTATCGCAACGCCATCGACGCGCGCATGTTCGGTCTCGGCACGCAGCGCTACGACCAGCTGATCAATCTGATCCTCACACTCCGCCGCCCGCAACTGGCCAAGAACCTGGACCCGCGGGGGCTGTCGCAGGCGCTCACCGACGGCCTGCGCCCGCTCGACGAGCAACTGATCCTGGACGCCGCCCGGTCGTTCAGCGATATGGAGGAGGTCGGGCGCACCCTGGAGGGGTTGGTGCACGCCGACACCGCGACGCGGGCCTTCGTCGAGGTGTACCGCAAATATCTTGCCGTCCAAGCGAAGACCGACGTCGACCAGGTACGCGTGCGGCTGGACGCGGTGACCCACGCCAGTACGGCGCTGTTCGCCGCCACGGCCCTGCGTGAGCGCAGGGACACCGAGCGCGCCGCCGCCGAGGCCCGCGCCGAGGATGCCGACCGCGCCTACGAGCAGGCCCTCGCCGATCGGGAGAACCTCCAGCGCTCCAGCGCCTACGAGGGCAAACAGCAGCTCGACGACCTGGCCGACGCGGTGCGGCGCCTGGAGACCTCGGCGGGTGTGCACGCCGACAAGGCGCTCAAGGCCAGCCAGACCCTGGACCAGCGGACCGTGGAGGCCGAGCGCGCGCGAACCGCGGTGCGCACCGCCGCGGCCGCGCTCGCCCGCGGCGAGGACGACTTGCGCGCCGCCGCCCAGGAGGCGGGGATCGCGTGGGCGTCGCTGCCGGAATCGATCCGGGCCGAGCAGCTCACCGCGGCGGTGCGCGGGCACGCCGAGGAACGCGACGCCGACGTGCGTGCGGTCCGCAAGGCGGTGGGGGCGATGGAGACCGCCGCCGCCGAACGCGCCAGGGCCGAGCGGCTGTCCGAGCGCGCGAACGAGCTGCGTGACGCGGCCGCGGCGGAGGTCGCGCACGCCGAAGCGAAGGTCGCGTTGACCCGCTCCGAGGCCGCGGCCGCGTTGCGCGCCTGGTGGGACGAGCACAACGAGGTCTACACCCCGGTGCGCGCCGGCCTTTTCGAGGCGCTGAACTCGGCTCTGGCCGAGGCCGGTTCGGATGCGCCGACCATCGGCGAGGTGCTGACCGAGCGCACCGAGCCGCTGCTCGAGGAGATTCGCGGCCGCCGCCAGGACGCACGCGCCCGCGTGGCCGCGGCGGCGGCGCGCGGCAGTGAGCTGAGCGCCGAACACGAACGGGTGACGGCCCGGCGAGACGACGCGCCACCGGCATTCGCGGGCCGCCGCGGCCGGACCGGCGACCGGCCCGGCGCCCCGCTGTGGCGGCTGGTGCGCTTCGCGGAGGGCATGACGCCCGAGTCCGCGGCGGGCATCGAGGCCGCACTGCACGCCGCGAATCTGCTGGACGCCTGGGTCTGCCCGGAGGGCGAGCTGCCGCCGGACTACGACTCCGATCAGTTCCTGGTACCGCTGCCCGAGCCGGAGCGCCCGAACGGTCGCACACTCGCCGACGTGCTGGTCATAGAGGACGATTCCGACACCCTGGCGGTGCCGCGGCAGGTCGTCGCCGACGTGCTCGCCTCCATCGCCCTGCACGAGGGCGCGGTCGAGCCGAGCGGGCCGGTGACGATCGGAGCGGACGGCGCGTTCCGACAAGGCGTGCAGATCGGCAGGCACCGCAAGACCGACGCCGAATTCATCGGCGCCACCGCGCGGGCCAGGCGCCGCGAGCTCCGCTCGGCCGAGTTGGCCGCGGCTGTCACGGCCGCGGACGAGGACCGGCTCGCCGCCGAACAGCAGGAGGCCGCCGCCACCGCCGAACTCGCGCGAATCTCCGCCGCCGCCAAGACGCTTCCGCGCCCGACCACGGTAACCACGGCCTTGCGCGCGGTGTCCGAGGCCGCAGGCGTGCTGCGATCGCGGGCGGAGGCCGCCGCCCACGCCGAGCGCGATCTCGACCGAGCGGTCGCGGAATTGTCCGCCGCGGACAAGAAGCTGCGCGCCGCCGCCACCACCCACCGCACGCCGCGCACGGCCCAGGAGATCGACGCCCTCGCCGCCGCCATCCGGCACTTCGAGAACACCGGCACGGCACTGCTGCGGCTGCGCGGCGACCACGAACGGGAACGGGAGCGCGAACGCGAGGCCGCCGACCGCTTGACCGAGGCCGCCGACCTGGCAGAGGCGTTCACCGAAGAGGCCGAGGCCGCGCGCACCGGCTACCAGGAACAACTGCGCAAGCTGGAGACCCTGCGCGATGCCCTCGGCGCGGGCGCGGCCGATATCGACCGCGAACTGGAACAGGCCCGGCAGCGGATCGAGGCGACCAAGTCCGAGCAGAAAGCCGCCCGTAAGGCCGCCAACCAGGCCATCGAGGCGGTCGGCGACGCCGAGGCCGCCTACCGGACCGCGCACGAGTCCCTCGCCACCGCGCTCACCGAGGTGCTGGCGGAGGTTCGGGCTCTCGCGCCCTACGCTCAGCCGGATCTGCTGAGGTTGCTCGGCGCGGCGCCCGAGGGCCGCTGGCCCAGCAGCGACGCGGCGTGGTCGACGCCCGAACAACTGCTGTACCGGATCTCGACGGCAGGACCGGAGGCGGCACCGCGCATCCTGCCCGACGAAGTCCACGCGCTGTTCGACAGTCTCACCGCGGCGACGGCCTCGGTGCGCGTGGGCGAGGCGACGCGCAAGTCCACGCGCACGGCGGTGACCGCGGCGTTGCAGGAATTCGACGCCGCGCTGGCCGGTTCGGGCCGCGATTACCGGCTGCAATGGGACGCCGCCGACGGCCTCACCGTCGTCCAGGTGCACGACGAGCACGGGGTCTCCGCGCTGGCCGACTTCGCCACCCGTATCGACGCCGCGCGCCGTGACCAGGAACTTCTGCTGACCGACGCCGAGCGCCGCATCCTGGAGGATGCTCTGCTGACCGGCCTGGCCCAGCAGATTCACGAACGCACGAGCGACGCACGCGATCTCATCGCCCGAATGGGCGCGGAGATGAAGCAGCGGCGGATGTCCTCGGGCAACACCATAGGCGTGCACTGGGTGCTCGCCGACAGCCTGTCCGACGCGGCGCGGGCGATGTGCAAGCTGCTGGACCGGGATGCCTCGGCGCTGACGGCGGAGGACCTGGCGGCGATCCGGGCGCACTTCGCCGCCGAGATCCGGGCCGCACGGGCCGCGCACCCGGAACGCTCCTATCCCGAGATCTTGGCCGCGACGCTGGATTACCGCACCTGGCGGGTGTTCTCGTTCACGTTGATCTCCGCCGACGGCAGCGAGGACAAGCTCACCGTGGCCAGGCACAGCGCGCTCTCGGGCGGGGAGCAGTCGGTGTCGCTGCACCTGCCGCTGTTCGCCGCGGCGCACGTCATGCTCGATTCGGCCGACCCGCAGGCCCCGCGCCTACTGGCGCTGGACGAGGCGTTCGCGGGCGTCGACGACAACGGCCGCAGTGAATTGCTCGGGTTGAGCGTGCAATTCGACCTCGACCTCTTCATGACCGGCTACGACCTGTGGATCACCTATCCGCACGTCCCGGCGTGCGCGCACTACGACTTGGCGCACGCGGCGGCCGAGAACACCGTCAGCGCGACCTTGCTGGTATGGGACAGCGGCGACCTGCTCGCCGAACACGACGGAACCGACCTCACCGCCGCGCTCGGCTCGCCCGATCGCCGCCGGGTGCCCACCACGATCGAAGGCGGCCTGGAACTCACGCCGGTGACTTAGCCGTCCGGGATCACCGAGCGGCGGCGATCAGGCCGTAGTTTCGCGGCGCGCGGCGTCGAGCAAGGTGTCCAGCAGGCCGGGAAAGCGGGCGTCCAGGTCATCGCGACGCAGGGACAGCAGCAGTTCCCGGCCGGAGGGCCGCTGCCAGATCACTCCGGCATCGCGCAGCACCCGCCAGTGGTGGGTCAGGTTCGACTTGGCGACGTCCGGCAGTACCGAGCCGCAGGTGTGCTCGCCGCCGTCGGCCAGTATCCCCACCACCCGCAGCCGCAGCGGGTTGCCCAGGGCGGTGAGCACATTCGTCAGCTGGATCTGCGCTCGCTCGGGATGTGCCGCGATCACGCGAACCAGGTTAGCGCGACAGTTGACATACAGTCGAACTGTACGTAAGTATTCGTACAATTAGATGATCTCTGGGAGGTTCTCATGGGCGCCGGTATCGATCGCTTCGACGGCAAGATCGCCTTGATCACCGGTGGATCGAGCGGCATGGGCCTGGCCACCGCACGACGCCTGCTCACCGAAGGCGCGCACGTGGTCATCACCGGCCGCGACAAGGGCCGCCTCGACGGCGCGGCCGCGGAGCTCGGTGGCGCCGACCGCGTTCTCGCGGTGGCCGGCGACGCGGCCGACCTCGGCGATCTCGACACGCTCGTCTCGGCCGTGGCGCAACGGTACGGACGGCTGGACGTCGTCTTCGCGAACGCGGGCATCGCGGCGTTCCAGCCGACCGAGACCATCACCGAAGCCGAGTTCGACCGCGTGGTGGACACCAACTTCAAAGGGGTGTTCTTCACCATCCAGAAGACCCTCCCCCTGGTGGCGGAGCACGGGGCGATCGTCGTCAACGCCTCCTGGGCGCTACATCGCGGGGTACCGGGCGCGTCCCTCTACTCGGCGACCAAGGCTGCCGTACACAATTTGGCGCGCAGCCTCGCCGCCGAACTGGCGCCCCGAGGCATCCGGGTGAACTCCGTCAGTCCCGGCTACATCGCGACGCCGTCGTTTCGCGCGAACGTCTCCGCCGAGGCGCAGGCCGCGATCAGCGCCACGGTGGCGGCGGGGCGCGTCGGCACCGCCGAGAACGTGGCCGACGCCGTCGCCTTCCTGGCGTCGGGCGAGGCGTCGTATATCAACGGGCAGGACCTGCTCGTCGACGGAGGCCTGATCACCGCCGCTCCCGACCCGATGGTCTAGCGCGCTCGGCCGGCCGGGCGGTGTCGGCGCGCCCTCGCGTCCGGCGTCATCGGCGGGCAGCCCAGGCCGGCACGGTGCCGACGTGACCCTCGCCGGTTACCGCACGCTGGCGTCGGGCAGCATGGGCGGGCACGGCGCGCCGGGCACCGTCTGCAACTCGAAGTGCCAATACTCGTTCTCGAACGTTCGGCACAGCCCCCATCGGTAGCCGTTCGCCTCGAGCCAGCGCGCGCCCTGCTGCGGACCGACATCGATCGCCTGTCCGGAGACGTGGGTGGACTCCTCCGGCGGCAGCACCCACCGGCGCGCGGCGTCCGGACCATAGGTCGCCACACCGTCCTCCCACAGTGCCTGCTGCTCGGCGGGCGTCCGGTATCCGGACGTGATGGACAGGGGCACACCCTGCGCGTGCGCCTCGCGTTCGGCGAGGGTGTACGCGAGCGCCAGCGGGGGATCGAGCCCGTCGGTCCCGGCCGCCGACCCGACCGACCCCCGCTGCTCGATGACCGCGGCGGCGTCGGCCTGCGCCTGCCCCGCCTGCGCACCGGTCACGACCAGCGCGGGTAGCGCCACCGATAGACCGACCAACATCCGACTCCGACCAGCGATCCCAAGCACCATGCGCCGATGCTATCGCCTGCGGTCGCCTATGCCGGGTATGCCCTGATCGCCAGGACGGCTTCGTGCGGCACGGGCGAGGACCGCATCGAGCGCCGCGACTCGAAGGTGGGTCAGCGGTATTTCCCGCGGCGGGCAAGGACGTCTCTTCGCGGCGGTCAGCGTGCGTCTGCGAGTACGCGGCCCAACGTGACGCGCCCCCGCGAGTCCGCTCCACAGGACGCGGCCACCATGTGGACAACTCTCAGCGAATTCCACAGATAACTCCACACCTTGGGATAATAGGGATCTGGTATGTCCGTTATGCGCCCAATTCCCCTCGGTGAGCAAACATTTCGCCCGGCTTGGAAGACGCACTGTCCACAATCTATTCCAGTGCTGTGGATCACATCCGCTCCAGCAGGGCTACCACACCCGAAATGCCGGAATCCGTGGGAGTTTCGAGTGATTTGCGCCGTCTCGTGGTCGGCGGGTCGTCGAGTTCCTGCCGTTGAAAGGAACTTTCGCGAAGCGATGTGTCCCTTTCGGCCCGTATGTCGCGCCTCCCCCCGGCGCTGAACTCGGCCACACGACAACGCACTCCGCGCGGTCGCCGACAGCCCCGCGCGCGGCGAACACCACTGCGTTGCAAACACAGTGCGGGCGGCTGTCGACTCCTGTCGTCAGCCGCCCGCGAATCGGTGGGTTATATCCAGATGTCGGGAATTTCACATTCCATCCCCAGCTATGTGGAGACCGAGTGCCTCGGACAATCCGGCCGAATCACGCGTATGGCGGACTGTTCAGCGCGCTCGAACGCCACGGCGGCGCGCCCATCCACACTCGTTCTCGGCGAATCGATTCCGCCGCTTGCTTGTTGCGCGCGATCCGTTCCAGGATCTCGCCGTCGTGCGCCCTGGCGTACGCGAGCGCGAGCCTGATCTTGCTCGTGTTCAGGTTGGACTTCGCGCTGAGCACGGCGATCCGGCGTTCCGCGGGGCCGCCCAATTCGCGCAGGCGCGCAACGACTTCCCAGATCTCCGGGCCGGCGGCGAGCGCGGCGCGGCGATCGTCGAGCGGACCGCGGAAGACGATCCCGGGGTGTTCGAGTTGGTCGACGCCCTCACGGATCAGCCGGTCGAGCAGTGCGGTACAGCTGGTTCCCTCTCGGGCAGCGCGATCGGCCAACCGGAGGGCGGCCGACTCGGTGATACACAACGCCGTCGGTACTGGTCTGGACGTGCTCATAGCTCTCCTCGACCTGCATCGGTGCCGGAATCAACGGTGTACTTCGCTAAGCGTGCCCGCTGCGGCGATGCCGAGAACCCGGTGATCGGCAGGACATCGGCGTGTCCGCGGCCTGCCGCATGCGGGTCGAGGGAGAAGTCAGACGCGCTCTTTCGAGCGGGTACGCACGCGCAGCGCGATCGGCTTCTGCGTCTCGGCGAAGAAGTCGTTGCCCTTGTCGTCGACGACGATGAACGCCGGGAAGTCTTCGACCTCGATCTTCCAGACGGCTTCCATGCCCAGTTCGGGGTACTCGAGCACCTCGACCGACTTGATGCAGTCCAGTGCCAGCCGGGCGGCCGGCCCGCCGATCGAACCGAGGTAGAAGCCGCCGTGCTCCTTGCACGCCTTGGTGACCTGCGCGGACCGGTTGCCTTTGGCCAGCATGACGAACGAGCCGCCCGCGGCCTGGAACTGGTCGACGTAGGAGTCCATCCGGCCCGCGGTGGTCGGGCCGAAGGAACCGGACGCGTAACCCTCCGGCGTCTTGGCCGGGCCCGCGTAGTAGACGGCCATGTCGCGCAGGTAGTCCGGCATCCGCTCGCCCGCGTCGAGCCGCTCCTTGATCTTGGCATGCGCGATGTCGCGGGCGACGACCAGCGGACCACTCAGCGAAAGCCGGGTCTTGACCGGGTATTTGGACAATTCGGCGCGGATCTCGTCCATCGGCCGGTTCAGGTCGATGCGCACCACGTCGCCGCCCAGGATGGCATCGGTCTGTTCGGGCAGGTACTGCGCGGGCTCGCGCTCGAGCTGTTCCAGGAACACGCCCTCGGCGGTGATCTTGGCCAGCGCCTGCCGGTCCGCCGAGCAGGACACCGCGATGGCGACCGGGCAGCTGGCGCCGTGCCGGGGCAGGCGAACGACGCGCACGTCGTGGCAGAAGTACTTGCCGCCGAACTGCGCGCCGATCCCGAAGGACTGGGTCAGCTTGAAGACCTCCTCCTCCAGTTCCAGATCGCGGAAGGCGTGCGCGGACAGCGACCCCTCGGTGGGCAGGCTGTCCAGGTAGTGCGCGGAGGCGTATTTCGCGGTCTTCAAGGCGAACTCGGCGCTGGTGCCGCCGATCACGACCGCGAGGTGGTACGGCGGGCAGGCCGCGGTGCCCAACGAGCGGATCTTCTCGTCCAGGAACTCCAGCATCCGCGTGGGGTTCAGGATGGCCTTGGTCTCCTGGTACAGGAACGACTTGTTCGCCGACCCGCCGCCCTTGGCCATGAACAGGAACTTGTAGGCCGGGTTCGCCGGATCGCCCGCGGTGGAGTACAGCTCGACCTGCGCGGGCAGGTTGGAACCGGTGTTCTTCTCGTCCCACATGGTGATCGGCGCCAGCTGCGAGTAACGCAGGTTCAGCTTGGTGTAGGCGTCGAAGACGCCCCGGCTGATCCATTCCGCGTCGTCGGCGCCGGTCAGCACGCCCTCGGACTTCTTGCCCATCACGATCGCGGTGCCGGTGTCCTGGCACATGGGCAGGATGCCGCCCGCGGAGATGTTGACGTTCTTGAGCAGATCGAGCGCGACGAAGCGGTCGTTGCCGCTCGACTCGGGATCGTCGATGATCTTGCGCAACTGACCCAGATGCGCCGGGCGCAGGAAATGACTGATGTCGTGCATCGCGGTCTCGGTGAGCAGCCGCAGCGCCTCCGGTTCCACTTGCAGGAAGGTGCGCCCGTTGTGCTCGAACGTGCTGACGCCTTCGGTGGTGAGCAGCCGGTAGGGGGTGTCGTCCGCGCCGATGGGCAGCAGGTCTGAATAACGGAAGTCCGGCGCGGTCACCAGTCGCACTCCTTTGCATGGGCCCGGATGCCATGAACGGCCGGGCTGGTCACGAGCACAGCGAGCCTAGCCACCACCACGCACCCCACTGCTGGTTAGGCAACCCTATCTCGGACAGTTGCCCGAAAAGGTTGCACGTTCAACCCCGGTGATGCTACCTCTCGTCTGGTGAGAAAGCGCCCGGGCGCCCGAGTCCGGACGCGCGCAGACCGTTCGCGCGCCGCATGTCGCGACGCGCCACGATCTCGGGACACAGCAGAGTTTGGAGCGCTATCGTGACCGATCCCCATTGGCTCGATGACGTCGAGATGCGCGCCTGGTTGGGTTTCGTGCGCACCCGCGACCTCATCGCCGCGGCGGTCGGGCGGGATTCCACCAAGGAGTCCGACCTCACCTACGTCGAGTACTCGGTACTGGCCTATCTGGCCGAGTCGCCGGACCATCGGCTCACCTTCGCCGACCTCGCGGCCGCACTCGAATGGTCGCAGAGCAGGCTCTCCCACCAGATCACCCGGATGGAGAAGCGGGAGCTGGTCGTGCGCGAGCCGATCCCCGACGACGCCCGCCGCACCGCCGCCAAGCTCACTCCGCGCGGCGCCGAAGTGCTGACCGGCGCGGCGCCCGCGCACGTACAGAGCGTGCGCAGGCACATGATCGACATCCTCGACCGCCAGCAGCTGACCGCCTTGGCCGATATCTACGACACCTTGCTCGCGCATCACCGCCGATCGGCGGCAGAGAGCTGACCGCTCAGGCGGGTGTGCCCGCCGTCTCCGCGTGATCGGCCGGAGCGCTTGCCGCGGCGGTGGTTTCGGGCAGCCCGAGCGCGCGCTCGAAACCGGCGGGCACCACCACGTCGGAGCGATCCAGTTCGGTGACGCGCGTCTTGCGCAGACCCAGCAGCGCCGAATCGATGCCGCCGCGCAGGATGTCCAGCACGTTCTCCACACCGGCCTGCCCGTTGGCGGCCAGCCCCCACAGGTAGGCGCGCCCGATCAGCACCGCCCGCGCACCCAGCGCAACGGCCTTCACCACGTCGCTGCCCCGCCGGATGCCGCCGTCGAGCAGCACCTCGACCTGCGAGCCCACCGCGTCCGCCAGCACCGGCAGCGCGCGGATCGCGGCCGGGGTGCCGTCGAGATTGTTGCCGCCGTGGTTGGACACCGAGATCGCCGCCACACCCGCGTCGACCGCGCGCAGCGCGTCGTCGACCCGCATGACGCCCTTGAGCAGCACCGGGCCCTCCCACTGCTCGCAGATCCACCGCACATCGGACCAATCCGGCGCGGGTGTGCCCATCCACTCACCGTAGGCGCCGAAGAAGCCCGGCGCCGCGGCGCCACCGATGGCCATGTTCGGCGCGGTCAGGTCCGGAATGCTGCCCGACCGCGCATAGGTCGCCAGCCAGCGGGGACGCGCCAGGGTCTGCGGCGCGAACTTCAGCATCGTGCGCAAATCCAGCTTCTCCGGGATGACCGGGCTGCCCCAGTCCCGCCCGTGCGAGAACGACCAGTCCAGCGTCAGGATCAACCCGACCGCCCCGGCCCGCTTCGCCCGGTCCATCCGCTGCAGGATCTCGTCCTTGCCGCCGCACCAGTACAACTGGAAGAACGTGGCCGGATTGGCCGCGATCACCTCTTCGATCGGCTTGCTGGCGAACGAGCTCAAGCCCATCGCGATGCCCCGCGCCGCGGCCGCCCTGGCGACGGCGACCTCACCGTCGGGGTGCACCGCCTGCACGCCCGTCGGCGAGATCAGCACCGGCATCGAAATCTGCTGCCCAAGCACCGTCGTCGACTGATCGCGCTCGCCGATCGGCCCGGCCACGTGCGGCGCGAAACCCAGTTCGGCGAAGGCCCGCTGATTGTCCTCGATGGTCTGGCCGCGCTCGGAGCCTGCGATCAACGCGCCGTACACCGACTTCGGCAGGCGCTTCTTCGCCCGCCGCTGCGCTTCGGCGACGGTCTCGAACCACGGATTCATGTTCCGGTCCTTTCCGGGGAGTTCTCCGGCCACCAGAGCCGGGTTCGATCGAGCAGATCGGTGCTCAGGTGCTCGAGCAGGGCCGCGCCCTCGGCGGCGGTCGCACCCGCCGGGTCACCGAGCACACCGTTGGCGCTCACCGCGCGCACTCCGCCGGTGCGCAGCAGCGGCAGCAGTTCGGTCAGCGGACGGGTGTCCCCCGCCACAGCGCGGTCACCGCGCACGCGCTCGGGCGCCAGGGCCAGTTGCAGCGCCGTCTCCGACCGGCCCGCGTGCGGGTCGCCGTCGAAGCGCGGCAAATATACGCGCACGTCGCGGGACTCGGTGCGCAGCAAATCCTTCGCCCGGTGCAGCGGTTCGATGTTGCCGCCGTGCCAATTGACCAGCAGGATCCGGTCGAAGGTGTCGGTCGCCGAGCGGCACAGCTCGACGACCAGCAGTTCCAGTGCCGCCTGCCCGATCGACAGCGTGCCGGGAAAACCCGCGTGCTCGCCGCTGGCGCCGTACGGGATCGCCGGTCCGACGAGCACGTCGGTCCGCGCCGCGGCCAGCCGCGCGCACAACGCGGCGGCGACGTCGGTGTCGGTGGACAGCGGCAGATGCGGGCCGTGCTGCTCGGTCGCGCCGACCGCGACGGCCAGGATCGCACCCGCCGAGGCGCGCGCGCCCGCCTCGGGCCAAGTGAGATCCGCCAACATGCCGCGAGATTATCGTCAGTCACTGACATAATCAAGGGGCCGAGGCGGCCGAGCACAATCAGACGATGCTGGAGAACCGGGCCGCGCGCGGCCGCCCACGGGGCACCACCAAACGCGAACTCGAAGTGATCGCCATGCGGCTGTTCACCGAACAGGGCTTCGACGAGACCACCGTCGAACAGATCGCCGCAGCGGCGGGCATCAGCGGACGCACCTTCTTCCGCTACTTCCCCACCAAGGCGGAGGTGCTCTGGTGGCAGTTCGACGACGAGGTCGCCGCGCTGCGCGCCGCCTTCGCGACGGTGCCGGACGACATTCCGATGATGACCGCCGTGCGCCGAGTCGTGGTGAGCGCCAACCAATATCGCGCCGAGGACGTCCCCGAACTGCGCACCCGCATGCATCTGGCGGCCACCGTCCCCGCTCTGTCGGCCACCGCCGGAGCGCACTACGACACCTGGGAGCGCACCGTCAGCGCCTTCGCCGCTCGGCGACTGGGCGAACCGGAGGACGGGCTCATCCCGCTCGCCGTGGGACGCACCACACTCGCGGCGGCGCGCGCCGCCTTCGACGCGTGGCTCGCCCGCGCGGACGCCGACCTCACGGTGTATTTGGACGAGGCGCTCGCAGCGCTGGAACGCGGATTCGCTACGGTGCCGTAAGGTCCGCCGCGCTCGAACATCAGGCGAACAACCGGCAGGTTTCGCGGGTGACTCGGGTGGGGTATGACTAGGCTCGGAATCGGCTAGCGCCGAACGCACGAACTTCCCGACTCAACCGTCGAAAGGGGCAGGAGTTTCCATGTCCGAGGTGTCAATGAGCCTTTCGGCGGATTCCCTGACCGCGGGACCGATCGACCAATTGCTGCCGCAGCTCGTCGAGCACCTGCGACAGAACCGCACCGCGCTGCGTGAAGAGTGGGCCCGCCGCATCGCCGACGCCCAGCTGCTCACCGCCATGACCCCGGAGGAGATCTTCTCCGAGGCGACATCGATCTACGACGGCTACGTCGACGTGCTCGAGACCGGTAGCGTGGAAGCGCTGCAGGCCTACGCGCGCGACCTGTCCGAACGCATCATCCCGAGAGGCGTCGAGACCGACGAGGTCATCGGCATCGTGCTGCTGCTGCGCGACGTGCTCGCACGCAGCCTGTTCGAGAAGTACCAGTCGGACTTCGAACTGCTGAACAAGGTGCTCGACGCCTACGAACCGGCCGCCAACCGCATCGCCAACACCGTGACCGTGTCCTTCGTGCAGGAGCGCGAGCGCGTCATCCGTCAGCAGCAGGAAGCCATCCGCGAGCTGTCGACGCCGGTGCTGCAGGTGCGTGAGCAGCTGTTGATCCTTCCCATCATCGGCGTGCTGGACAGCCAGCGAGCCCGCCAGCTCACCGAGCAGCTGCTGCGCGCCATCCGCGCCAACCGGGCGAAAGTGGTCGTCATCGATATCACCGGTGTGCCCCAGATCGACTCCACCGTGGCCAACCACTTGGTGCAGACCGTCGACGCGTCCGGCCTGATGGGCGCGAACGTGATCATCACCGGTTTGTCCTCGGAGATCGCGCTCACCCTGGTCACCATCGGTCTGGACCTGTCGAAGATGAACGCGGTCGGCGACCTGCAGGGAGGCATCGAAGAAGCGGAACGGCTGCTGGGCTACGAGGTTTCCCGCGTCACCGAACGGGTTACCGAACGCGACGGCCGCTGATCAGGCGCCCCCATGCCGGTTCCGATTCTCAAACAGGGTACGTACCTCATCGCGTCGGTTCAGTCCGCACTGACCGATGCCGATACCGAGCGCCTGCAGGACGACCTGATGAAACAGGTCAGCAAATATCGGGCACACGGCATCATCGTCGACGTCACCGCCATCGACGTCATGGATTCGTTCGCCGCGAGATCGTTGCGTACCATCGCGCACATGACGCAGCTGCGCGGCGCCGAAACGGTGATCGTCGGTCTGCAACCCGAAGTCGCGTTCGCCATGGTGCAACTCGGCCTCACCTTCGAGGACATGCACACCGCCCTCGATCTGGAAGAGGGACTCGCCTGGTTGGACCGAAAGATCCCAGCCCGTCGCCAGCGAGACGGTCGTGACAGTGGCCGCTGAGAACGTGGTGATCGCGGTCAGGGTGTCCGGGGACATCGTGACCGCACGTCAAGCCGGACGCGAACTGGCAGCAAAGCTCGGATTCACCCTGACCGACCGCACGATGATCTCCACGGCGATCTCCGAGATCGCCCGCAACATCACCAGTTACGCGGGCAGCGGGGAGATCCGCTTGCTCGTCGACGACCGGGAGGGACGTCAAGCCCTCGTGGTGCAGGCCGAGGATCAGGGGCCCGGAATCATCGACATCGCCCGGGCTCTGGAGGACGGCTACTCCACCGGACGCGGGCTCGGGCTCGGCCTTCCCGGCGCCCGGCGGTTGATGGACCGGCTGACCGTGGATTCGGCGCCGGGTCGCGGCACGCTGGTGGAAATGTGGAAGTGGGTACCGAACGGTGCATGACGACGGGTTCATCGGCCGGATCGAGTGGGCGGTGGCCGGTCGCGCACTGCCCGGTCAACAGGTCTCCGGTGACCGCGGCGTCGTCCTCGACACCGGCGGCGGCACCGTCCTGTTCGCGGTCCTCGACGGACTCGGGCACGGCGCCGCCGCGGCGGACGCGGCCGATCGCGCCATCCGAGTGCTGTCGGAGAACCGCGCCGAACCGTTGGACGTGCTGATGGTGCTGTGCCACCGGGCGATGGCCGACACTCGGGGGGCGGCGATCTCGCTGGCCCTGTTCGACGAGGGTGACCGGGTGCGCTGGCTCGGCGTCGGCAATGTCGAATCCCAGGTGCTGACCGCGGGTCCGGCGGGTCTGCGGGTGCACGCGACCGTCCTGCTGACCGCGGGCATCGTCGGCTATCGCCTTCCGGCGACCCTCCAACCGCAGACCGTCGCGGTCCGCCCCGGTGACCTGCTGCTGATGTCCACCGACGGCATCGTCACCGAAGCCGCCGACATCGACCTTTCCAAGTCCACCGCCGACATCACCGCCGACATGCTCGCCCGGCACGCCAAGGACACCGACGACGCGCTGGTCCTCGCGGCGCGGCACCGCGGTGCGGCAGGGGCGGCCAGATGAGCGCCCTGCTGGCCGACTTTCTGGACGCCTACGCCGACGCGCTACGGCGGCACATGGATTCGCAAACCCAAGCCGGCCTCGCCGAGGGGTACGAACTGGGCAGGCGCGCCCTGGTCGAAGGCATCAGCCTGCTCGATCTCACCGAGAACCACTTCCGGGTGGTCCAGGACGTGGAGGAACAGCGGCAGAAGGACAGTTCCGCCCAGGGGGGCGAATCCGGGGCCCGCCTGCCGGAGACCGCACTGGAATTCCTCTTGCAGACCCTCGTTCCGCTGGACATCGCCACCCGCGGCTACCTCGACGGCACCCGCCGCTACGAGCAGCAGCGTTCCCGCGCCGACGATCTCGCCGGACGCGACGCGTTCCGCACCGCCTTGGTGGAATCGCTGCAGGACGGCTTCTTCGTCGCCGACGCGCAGGGCACCATCATCGAGGTCAACACCGCTTTCGGCGCCTTGACCGGCTACGGCGCCGCGGGCCTCCCCTACGCGCTGCCGCATCCGTGGTCGAGCCCGGAAGGCCCGCGCTACCCCGACCTCGGTACCGAGGCGCAGCGCTTTGTCATCCCGATCCGCCACCGCGACGGCCGGAATGTGTGGCTCGCGGTGAGCACCAGCGCGCTGATCAAGCCGGAGGACCACGAACGGATCTTCGTCGGCACGTTGCGCGACATCACCGCCGAACACGATGCGCAGGCGCGCGACCAGGCCGCATCCCGGCTCGCCACCGCCGTCGGCGCGGCCACCAGTGTGGTCGAGGTGCTCGCCGTCGGGCTCGACGAGGTGCGCCGGACGGTGGGCGCGGAGACCGCCGTGGTGGCCGTGTGGCCGAGCCGCAACGCCGTGCCGGAGGTGTACGTCTCCGGGGTGGGCGCCGACGGCGCGTCGCACGACGGCGCCGCCTCCCTCGACGACCGGTCGCGCGCACTGCTGGATCGGGCCAGGCGCAGGCCGCCGCGCAGCCTGCTGGCCATTCCGGAAGGGGCGGAGAGTTCCGAGGGCATCGTCGCGCCGCTGGGCGAGACCGGCGACGCGGCGATGTGGTTGCGCTTCGCCGCGCCCCGGGCGATCAGCGCCGCGGACTGGACGCTGTTCTCGCTGTTGATCGGCCATCTCAGTCTCGCGGTCCAGCGGGCGCGCAACTTCGACCAGGCCCGTGCCACCTCGCTGACCCTGCAGCGCGCCATGCTCGGCCCGATCGATCTGCCGCCGCGGTTCTCGGTGCACTACGAGCCCGCTCTGCCGCCGCTGGAGATCGGCGGCGACTGGTACGACGTGGTGCCGCTGCGCGACGGCACCATCGGCGTGGTGGTCGGCGACTGCGTCGGGCGTGGCCTGTCGGCCGCGGTCGTGATGGGCCAATTGCGGACCGCTGCCCGTGCGCTGCTGCTGCGCGGCGCGGGACCGGCGCAGTTGCTCGCCGAACTCGACACCGTCGCCGCGCGCATCCCCGGCGCCATGTGCACCACGGTGTGCGCCGCCGTGCTGGACCCGGTGCGCGGACTGGTCCGCTACAGTAACGCCGGTCACATGCCACCGATCCTCGCCGACGTGGGCAAGACCGGCCGGATGCTGGAAGGCGGGCGCGCGGTGCCGCTGGCGACGTTCGATACGCCGCGCAGGCCGGAGGCCACCACGGCGCTGACGCCCGGTTCCACCTTGGTGTTGTTCACCGATGGCTTGGTCGAACAGCGCGGCGTGGACATCGACGAGGGATTCGCCAAGATCGCCGCGGTGCTCGCCGACACCTCGGGACGCCTACCCCGTGAGGTGGCCGACGCCGTGCTCTCTCGCCTGCGGCCCGCCGCGGGTTACGACGACGACGTCGCCATGGTGGTCTACCGCCAGCCCCCCGCGCCGCTGCGGCTGGACGTGCCCGCGCGCGCGGACGAACTCGCTGTGCTGCGGCGCACACTGAAGGGGTGGCTTGCCGCCGCGGCGGTGCCGCACGACCTGGCCGCCGACCTGGTCGCCGCGGCGAACGAGGCGTGCAGCAACAGCATCGAGCACGCCTATCGCAACAACAACGACGCCGGTCGGGTACGGATGTCGGCCACCTGCGATATCGACACCGTCGTCATCGTGGTCACCGACACCGGCAGTTGGAAGCCGCGGGCGTCCGATCCCGGCTATCGTGGCCGCGGCATCGACATGATGCGCGCGCTCACCGAGGAACTCGATATCGACCATTCGGAATCGGGCACGACCGTGCGGATGTCGGTGACGCTGCCCGCGATCACGTTCCCGGTGGCCAATCCGCTGCGCGGGACGAACCGCCGAGTTCCCGGCTGACGGTGCGCGCCACGAATTGGATGGGAACGGCGGGCCGCACTCCGTATATCCGGTATTGCATGCCCCGGTACGGGATACCGGATTCCGCCCATTCGCTCACGATCATCCCGAACGCGCCGTCGAATCTGCTGTCCGGATGGACATAGCATCCGTAGAGACGCGGCACGATATCCGGCCCGCCCGGCGCCCAGAAGGACCCTTTCACCGGACGATAGGTCAAGGCGGTGCGCCAATTGTCGGTGATCCTCGCGGCGACCTTGACGAACGCGCCGTAGGCCCCGGCGTCGAACCCGGACATCACCCAATTCCCCTGGATGCGCCGTAATCCGATCTCGCCGAGCTTCGTGCCGTCGGCCAGGATCCCGAAACGCGGGTCGCTGCCCGGATCCCGGCCCCAGCCCCAGTCCTGCCCGTTCCAGCCCCATCCCTGCCAGGCCGCCGGGTCGACCAGCGCGGCATGGGTTTCGCGAACTCGCCACAACAGCATGTTCTTGTTCCGCGCGAGCCCACCGGTGGAGATGATGTAGACGTAGCCGTCGCCGCCGCGTTCCCAGGAGATCATGGTGCGTTTGCCGCCGTAGGCGCTGGTCGACCACCGGACCCCGGTATCGGTCCAGCTCTCCGCGTTGTCGTCGGAATAACGGATCTCGCACCATCGCTCGTTCGCCAATCCCTGGGTGACCATCACCCACAGATAGATTCGGCCGCCGATCGTTATCGCGTCGCAGGGCAGGATCGTGGAGTATTGCGGATTGTCGTGCACGTAATCCCAGAGTTGCCGGGCGTCCCGCGCCGCCGACCGGAATTCGATCGGCCAGGACATATCGTGCGTATCGCTGCGCAACAGCATCGGTGAACGCCAATTCGGGCCTCCGACTCGCGGTTCGGTGCCGGAGAAGGTGTCGCCGAGGACGTATCCGATCTCGCCACTCGGCATGCGGAAGGGGATGAAGAGATCCGAGCCGCCGATATCTGCCATCGGGAGCGGATTCAAATTCTTGATCTTGGGCATCGCCGGATCCTGTCGATTCTCGGAGCGTCGCTTACCAGATCGGCTCGTAGGAATCACCACGAGGTGTGGAGGGGCTACCTCCCCAGTATCGGCCGTTGATGGCTGCGAGGTTGCTGCTCCGATAGGTTGAGGCCGAAAGGAAATGGGGAAACCGACTGCGCAGCTTGTGTTTCGGCAGTTCCACCCCTCATCGCGCCTGGTGCCGCCGTGGCACGAGATCCGTTGGCGATCGCGGCATCGGAGATGCACGGTGTTCGCCGGTTACGCCGACCGTTACCCCGTCATCCAAAACCCTCGCCGAGCGAGTCCACCTGCGACAGCGGGTGTGACCAACGCTCGAACCGGACTCCTCCGGATCGGTCACCGGGGTGCTGGACGCGGGGCCCGCGGTGTACGAGCCGCGCCTGCGCGATTCTGATCGGGCGACAAGATCTTCGACGAGGTCGGCGGCTACCGGGCTCGGTGTCACCGCATCCGACGGAGCATGCGAATGACGGCGCTGTCGATGATCGCCCGCTGCGCATCGGCGGAATCGGCGCGGTTCGCGCGCCGCAGTGCCGCGGCGACTGTCGTGCCGTTCTCGAAGGCAGTCACGACCCGTGGATCGACATAGGACGCCTGGGCCACCGCGGGCGTGTTACCGAGCGCGGCGGCCACCTCGTCCATGACCTCCCGTACCGCGCGTTTGCGCGCCCGGCCGCCGTCCGGCGGGTCGATCGAACCGAACGCTGCCGCGGCCAGCACGGTGGCTTGCCAGGTGCGCAGGTCTTTGACGCTGCATTCGCACGCGGCGAGTTCCCGGAAACGCGCGTTGATGTCGTCGGCGCGCAATTCGCCGTATCGGCCGCCCTCCCGATACACCAACAGCCGGTCGGAGTCCGACCCGCTGCGCAGCAGGGACCGAACGGCCTTGGCGAGCAGCGGATCCCGGACACTCACTCGTCGCCGGATTCCCCCCTTGGCGACGTAATCGAAAAGCATCCGCTCTCCGGATACCCGGACCTGTTCACGTAGTAGCGTCGCGACTCCCCGGGTGCCGTTCTCTTCGGCGTACTCCTCGCCGCCGACCCGGAACACTCCGCGATCCACCAGATCGATGGCCACCGCCTCGACCCGCCGCCGGACCGTGCCACGCAGCGCGAGATCCTCCCCTACCTGTGCGCGGATCTCCGGCAACCGCCCGGCCAGCGCCAAAACCCGGTCGAACTTCTCCTCGTCGCGCTCTTTGCGCCACTGCTCGTGGTAGAGGTACTGGCGCCGGCCCGCCGCATCGACACCGACGGCCTGGATGTGCCCGTTCTCGTGCGGGCAGATCCACACCTTCCGCCAGGCCGGCGGGATCACCAGCCCGCGAATGCGCTCCAGTGTCGCGTCGTCGACGGGTTCACCTTGCGCGGTGCGGTAGCCGAACCCGCGTCCGCGCCGGACACGTTCGACTCCGCCGTCATACGGTCGGCTACGGCGCAATCGCATTCAGTCACCGTGGTGCTCGGGGCCGCGTGTAGCGCGTTGTGTGCTCATATCTCATAGCTGCCCTGTCTCCGGGCGGCGAAACAGCCCGAGGCGCCAGGTCCCGGCAGTTCGACCTGGCACGGCACGATATTCAAGGGGTGCGTCCAGCCGGAGACCTACTTGGCCGGGGGGACGAAGGGCTGGTTGACCGTGGTGAAGTACTGGACGAGGGCGGCGACGGCGACGGGCGCGGTGATGAACAGTTGTCCGGCGAGCGTGCCCAGGGCGCCGACTGCCAGGATGCCGCCCAAGCAGCCGACGGCGGCGGCCGGAATGAACGGACCGAACATACCCACGATCGTCGCGGCCGCGACCGTGGCACCCGCGATGCCACCGAGCACACATCCGACGAGGCCGCCGCCCAGGCCGCCGACGACGGTGCCGACCGCGGCACCCGTCGCGATGGTGTCCTTCAGCCGGGTGAAGGCCGCGACTTCGCGCTCGTACGGCGTCCTCCAGTGTGCCGAGTCCTCGAATGGAAGGGCGACGGGCCGGTATTTCGCGTGCTCGAGGTCGAACAGTGGTGTGAGCGTTGCGGTCCGGCCGCTGATGTCGGCCGCGATCGGGAAGACGAAATCGTCGACACGGAACTCCAGGGGCGTGCCCGCCAATAGTGTGCCGTCGGTAGCCTCGATCGCGAAGACCCCGTTCTCGGCCTGCAAGGAGCCCGAGTCGATCTGGACGACCACGCCATCGGCGGAGGTGGTGGCGGTGTAGTTGACGACTTCCGAACCGGCATCCGGAGCCGCGGCGACGGCATGTCCGGCCGAGACGCTCGCAATCGCGACTGCGAGCGTCGATACCGTGGCGATCTTGCGCAAAACCATGTCTGGGGATCCTCGTCCTTCGCTGTGCTGCCGTCAGTCCTGTTTCACCGTGCCGAGGACGGCACCGCTGGTCGCGTCGATCGTCACCTCGTGCTCGATGCCGTCGGCCGTGCGGAGCTCGACCTCCCACACCGTCGTCGGCCCCTCGGCGTCGAGTTCGGCGGAAACCACGGTGCTACCGGGCACCGCTTGGAGCGCCTTGTCGACGGCTTGCTGCCTGCCGATCGCGGGAGCCGCGGTGAGTTCCCAGTCGTGATCGGACAGATAGGCGGCGACGCGGTGCCCGCCGGGCGCCTGATCATCGGTGGCGGCGTACAGCGCCACGGGCCCACCGACGAGGACAGCGGCGACAATGGCGCCTGTGAGGAGTCCGCGCCGACCGGACAGTGCCCGGCGAACAGTGGCCTTCATCCTGAAACCTCCTATGCGAGTTGTGATCCGAAGATGTGGATCACCTTCGCAGGCAGCGGCTTAAGGCAGCCTGAAGTCACCTGAAATCCGTTTCAGGAACGGCGAATTGCGGTTTTTCACGCCATTGCCGGACCGGCGGCGTTAAGGTCGGTCTCGGGTCGGGGTTTCCGGGGGTTTTCGCATTCGTCTCCGTCGGTCAGTCCCGGCGCAGCCCGCGTCGGCCGTGCCCGCTGCTCAGCCGACGCCGAGGCGCGAGGGTGGGTGCGCTCGATCCCCTCCGACTGCACCCACCTTCCCGAGTCGCCTTCGCGCGAGGTACCGGGCGGCCGCAACATCGTGTTCCGCGTGGTGACAGCCCCGGATTCAGGTGGCGTCGAGCCCGATATGCCGGGCGCGTGTTCGGCGATGCCGACTGAGCGGGCCGCCGAACCGTCCCCGGGGACGCGGTCCGGCACTCATTCGGCGACGAACTCCGCCTCCCGCTCGACCGCTTCGATGGTCCGGCGCGGCACCTGGATCGGGCCCGGGATGTACGTGATCGCGCGCAATGCGCCGGTGTAGCGGAAGGTGCCGCGACGTTCGCGCAGATCCCAGGCGACCGGTCCGCGCGCGTCGACGCCGACGGAGATTCCGGTCCACGGCGACATGCCGACCAACTGGACCTGATCGAGCAGCCGTGCGACCTGGACACCGTCGATCTCGACGGTGAAATCCCACCGCAGCCGTGGTCGCACCGTGGCGCGCACCGTGATGTGCCGCGCCCCGGCGGCGAGAGGTCGCGTGGTGACGCTGTCGTAACGGCCGTAGCTGTTGAGCCCGAACGTCACCCGGCCGTCCTCGAGGTAGAGCACATAACCGCCCAGCGGATCACCGTGCGCGACGAGGACCCCTTCGTCACCGGACGCGTAGCCGGCGAGTTCCGCCTCGATGACGAAGTCTCGGTAGGCGATCAGTCGCTGTGCGCGATACCGTTCCAGGGTCGGCGTGCCCGGCAGCAGCCGGACGGGGGCCGAGAAGCTCTCCTCCTCCGGCCGCCGCCGGGCCAGATCCTGGCGCGTGACCAGCGGGAACACCGTATTCGCCCAGGCGGATTCGTCCCATGCGGCGGCCAGCTCCGCGACCTTCTCCGGGAATCGCCCGGACAGATCATGCAGTTCCGTCGGATCGGTGCGGACGTCGAACAGCTGCCACTGCGGCTCGTCGATATCGGTTCCCGGCTCGTACAGCGACAGCAGTTTCCACCCGTCCCGATAGAACCCGCGGTTCCCGACCATCTCCGAGTACTGCTCGGTGTGTTCGGACACTGCCCGTGGGTCACGCAGCGTCGCCACGGCCGACACGCCGTCGAACTGTTTCGCGGGCAGACCGTTGCGCACGCTCGGCCGCCGCAACCCGGCCAGCGCCAGCAATGTCGGCGCGAGGTCGGTGACGTAGGTGTACTCGTGCCGGATACCGTTGTCGTCGTCGCCGCGCGGCAGTCCCTTCGGCCAGGAGATCAGGAACGGCACGCGCACACCGCCCGCGAAGGTCTGGCCCTTGTAGAAGCGGAACGGCGTATTGGACGCCTGCCCCCAGCCACGCGGGTAGTGGACGCCCAGCTTCGCGGTGCCGATCAGCTCCTCGTCGTGCGGCACATCGCCGACCCAGTCCGGATCGGTGATGTGGGCGAACTCCGCGAAGTAGGTCCGGGTGCCCTCCGGCCCGCCCTCGGCGGTGCCGCCGTTGTCCGAGGTGAAGACCACGATGGTGTTGTCGAGTTCGCCGAGTTCCTCGAGCGTGCCGACGATGCGCCCGAGGCTCTGATCGATGCTGTCGACCATGCCCGCGTACACCTCCATGTACCGGGCGAATCGCCGCTGCTGCGCGGGAGTCAGCGAATCCCATTCCGCCGCCTCGTATCCCGGTTCGGTGTTGCGCGGTTTCTGCTGCGTCCCGGCGGGGAAGAGGCCCTGGGCGAGTTGTGCGGCGAACCGGCTCCGGCGTAGTTCGTCCCATCCCTTCGCGTAGCGGCCGCGATATTTGGCCAGATCCGCGGGCTTGGCCTGGAGCGGACCATGCATGGCGACGTGGGCGAAGTACAGGAAGAACGGTTTGGCGGCGTCGTGCGCGCGCAGGTCCTTGATGTAGGCGATGGCCTTCTCGGTCAGGTCGTCGGTGAGGTAATACCCCTTCGGGTACTCCTCGATATCGACGACCGAGGAGTCCGAGACCAGCTGATTCGGGTAGTAGAAGGAGTTGAGCCCCTCGAGCGAGCCGTAGTACCGGTCGAAGCCGCGCTGCGTCGGCCAGGAATCCCGGTGGGCGGCGGGATTCATCGTGGCGTCGCGCACCAGATGCCATTTGCCGACCGCGTAGGTGGCGTAGCCGTTGCTACGCAGGATCTCCGGCAGCGTCGGTACGTCGTCCGCCAGTTCCAGGCGAAGACCCGGGTAGCCGGGGTCGGCATTGGCGACGAAGCCGAACCCGGCGCGGTGGGCGTTGATGCCGGTGAGCAGCGACGCGCGCGACGGCGAGCACAGCGGGGTGGTGTGATAGTTGGTCAACCGAAGACCGTTCGCCGCCAACCGGTCCAGTGTCGGCGTCTCGATCTCGGAGCCGAACGGGCCGATATCGCTGTATCCCATGTCATCGATCAGCACCACGACGATGTTCGGAGCGCCCTCGGGGGCGGTGGGCGGATAGCGCCAATCCGGCGTCGAATCGGTCGTGGTGCGACCGACCGAGCCGCCGAAGTCTTCGTAGCCGCGAGCATGGGGTGGAACAGGCATCTGTGCAGTCAAAGCGACCCGGCGCCCGGCTCACCACGCTTTCGCGCACCGTGCGCCGAACAGGTGACCGCGATGGTCCGGTGTTGCTAACTTCGCTCCTCGACCCTTACGGGCGCGCGTCAGTCCTCCCGGTCGTGCAAGGCTTCGACCAGATCGGCCACGTCCGCCGCGTTCGGCGCGTATCCCGGGAAATAGCAGCACACCTCCTCGATTTCGGCGCCGAAGCGGGTGCGGATCTGCGCGGCGCACTCTTCCGGTGTGCCCGCCACCCCGATCGTGCGCACCATCTCTTCGGTCACCAGCGCCCGCATCTCGGCGAAACCGCCTGTCTTGGACAGTGCGTTGAGCGTGAAGTGCAACTGTTCCCAGCCCTCGACCTCGAGCACGGGACGATAGGCGGGGGTGGAACCGTAGAACGCGATCAGGGAGCTCACCCCGCCCATCGCGGCGGTCAGCGCCTCCTCCGTACGTCCGAGTGCGACCATCACCTGCGCGATCACCGGGAACCCGTCCGGCGTCCGACCGGACCGGCGCAGGCCCTCGGCGACGGCGGGCAGGGTGCGCTCGGTGAAGTGCCGTTCACTGTTGAACGGCATCACCAGCAGTCCGTCGGCGACCTCGGCGGCCTTGCGGGTCATCACCGGTCCGAGCGCGCCCATCAGCACCGGCGGAGGACCGAAGGGGTTCGGTCCGGGATCGAACGTGGGCGGCAGCAAAGTGTGCGTGTAGTACTTGCCGCGGAAGTTCAACCGCGCCCGGCCTTCCCACGCGTCGAAGATGGCCCGCACCGCCGCCACGCTCTCCGCGGTACGTTCCGCGGGCGCGCCCCACGTGCTGCCGTAGCGCTTTTCGATGTGGGCGCGGATCTGTGAGCCCAACCCCAGCCGGAACCGTCCCTCGCTGTAGACCTGAAGGTCGTAGGCCGCGTGCGCCAGGTGCATCGGGCTGCGCGGCCCGGCGATCGCCACGTTCGTCATCAATTCCAGCGACGTCGCGCCGGCCGCGACGACGAGGGGGAAGAACACGTCGTGTGGGCCCTCGAAGGTGAACAGGCCGTCGGCCCCGGTCTCGGCCAGCTCCCGCGCGTCGGTCGTGATCTGCCGTGGCGCTCCGGTGACCTGTAGATGGACCTTCACTTCGACCTCCGTCGGTCATCGGCGCGCCACGCCTTCCGCGACACGACGACCCCATCGTATGGACAGCACTCCGTGCATGTGTCCAGTCCGACGGGAATCTGCCGCGCGGGCGCCACGGACCGGGCTACGGACCGACCGGCGCCGTGCTCCCGGGACTCCCCTGCCGCGGAGTCCTCGCCGCCCTCGGCGGTGGTGATCCAGCGCCGAGGGCGAGCCCGGTATACCGCGATGCCACGGCGGGTTCGAGCGCGGTCACAGACCGGGGAGCCGGTTCTCGCGCGGCGTGACCACGACCACGATGTCTCCGTAGGGAGCCGCGCCCATGGCCAGTCTGTGCGCGAGGCGCGCCAAGCCGACCCGTCTTCCGTATTTGGTGTCCATGCCGGTCCGCACCTGGTCGACCAGCGGTCCGAGCCGCAGCAGTTCGGCCATACCTTGGTGCTGGCGCGACCCGAGAGCCGGCCCGCCGTGCCAGTCCCCCGCCTGCACGATGACCCGGCGGTCGCGTGCCAGGTGCTCGGCCTCGCTCGAATGCGAGGAGATCCGGAAGGCCAGACGTCCGTGGTCGACCGGTAACACCAGGTGCGGCACGGTATTCCAGTGTCCGGATGCCTCCGGCCGCGGGTAGGTCACCAGCACTGTGCTCGCATCCCACCAGAGCATTCCCGGCTGCCATTCGCTGGGACGGTCCGGTGCGGCGAGAACGCGATGCGCCGCCGGGACCGGGTTGTCTCGCCGTGTGGTGTATCCGTGGACTCCGCTGCCGAGCAAGGAGCCGCCGTGCGCTGAAGGGGTCATGCGTGGGAACCTCCGGGATGGGTGCGGGTGGGGATTTCCGATCAGATCTCCGTACTGCGATCGGCGCCCACGGCGCCGTGGCGATGGCGTCCAGGCCCTACGCCTGGCCACCGATGGTGATGGTAAGAAAATCTACCTAGGTACTCACAGATTTTGTGTACCACCGGCCTCATGGAGCGTGCAAGGACACGGCCGTGTCGCCGCGAATCATCATGCTCCGCGCGGGGCCGGGAAGGCCTCACGACCATCCGGTTCGGAGCGGCGGGCCCGGATCGCGTTCACGGCCGCGAAGAGCACTCCGATACCGATCAGGAGGCAACCGCGCAACCACACCTCCCCGTCGATCCGGGTGAACAGGAACAGACATGAGGCCAACCCGAGCCAAGGCACGACGACGGGCACCCGAAAGTGCTCTGCTTCGTCGCCTTCGCGCCGCAGGATCAGCACCGACACGTTGACCGCCGCGAAAACGACGAGCAGCAACAACACCAGCGTCTCCGCGAGCGAGGCCACCTCCCCGGTCAGCGCGAGCAGCAACGACACCGCCGCCGTGACGCCGATCGCCACCCACGGCGTCCGGCGGCCCGGCAGGATCCGGCCCAGCGCCCGCGGAAGCAGGCCCTCGCGAGCCATGCCGTAGGCCAGTCGTGAGGACATGATCCCGGTCAGCAGGGCGCCGTTCGCCACGGCCACCAAGGCGACCACCGCGAACACCTTGTCCGGTACGCCTCCGGCCAGGCGCACCACCTCGAGCAGCGGACCGCTCGAGTTCGCCAGCCGGTCGGTGGGCACCGCGGCACCGGCCACCACCCCGATCAGCAAGTACACGCCACCGGCGGTGAGCAACGCCCCGAAGAGCGCGCGCGGATAGGATCTGCGCGGGTCGGCGACTTCCTCCGCCAGATTCACCGACGTCTCGAACCCGACGAACGAGTAGAAGGCCAGGACGGCGCCCGCGAGAGTCGCGCCGACAGCACCCTGCTCCGCTGTCCCCACCTCGGTGAGCCGGCCCGGATCGGCGTCGCCCCGAACCATCACCCACGCGCCGAGCCCGATGACCAGCACGAGGCCGCCGAGTTCGACCAGCGTAGCGGCGACGTTGGCGCCGAGTGACTCTTTGATCCCGGAGATGTTGAGCAGCGCCAACGCGGTGAGGAACACCACCACGACGAGCGCGGTGGGCAGGCTCACCAAGGCGCGCAGATAATCTGCGGCAAACGCCCTGCTCAGCGCCGCCACCGACACGACACCAGCCGCGAGCATGCAGAACCCGACGAGCGACCCGGCCGCCGGCCCGAGGGCACGGCCCGCGTAATGGGCCGAGCCGCCCGCCTTCGGATACTTGGTCGCCAACTCGGCATAGGAACCGGCGGTGAGGCAGGCGAGACCGAGCGCCACCAGCAGCGGCAACCAGATCGCGCCGCCGGACTCCTGTGCGATTGCCCCGACCAGCACATAGACCCCCGCACCCAGGATGTCACCGAGGATGAAGAAGAACAGCAGGCGCGTGCTGACCGCCCGTCGCAAAGAATCCACCACAGAGCGGCGGATACCCGCGTTACCGGTGCTGAAGCTCCCGGCGGCGGCGCCCTGTCGCGATGATGCTCACACCGGCGTCGCGCCGGGGCAGATCGAACAGGCCCCTCCCGCCGCTACACCGCGACCGCCGTGGTGAGCGCCACCGCACTCGACCCGTCCACGCCGGCATCGACCGCGCCTGTGCCCGCGATGCCTGGCTGCGCCAGAACACCGCACGATCCGAATCGGGGAGCGCCGCCCGCGGCCTGCGCGAGGAGCGCGGGGTATCGGCGATTTGCCGCGCGACACCGCGTTACGCGGTCGCTCCGCCGAAGAGCAGTGTCGCCGCCGCAATCGAATCGGCATGGCTCCACCATGATTCCGCGACGAGCACCATGCCGGATGCGCGTGATCGACGCGCGAGTGTGGCTCGTGAGGCGGTTCACGCGCTGCCGTGCCGGTCGTGGCGCATACCGATTCCGCAGCGGGGAAAACTGGTTCGGTGACGAACAACGCGCCATCGGGATCGGCGCCGACGGTCCCGATCTCGAAGAGAACGGGCAGTTTCCAATTCTGGTTCGCCGACCAACGCTGGACTTGGTCGGACGAGGTCGCGGCCCTGCATGGTTACGCGCCCGGTGAGGTGACGCCGACCACGGAGCTGCTCTTGGCACACAAACATCCCGACGATCGAGCCGAGGTCGCCGACACCCTGGCGACCGCGGTGCAAACCGGGCTGCCGTTCAGCGGCCGCCACCGCATCATCGATACCGCGGGAATCGTGCACCACGTGCTGGTGGTGGGAGATCAGATGCGTGATTCCACCGGTGCGGTGGTCGGTACGGCGGGGTTCTATATCGATGTCACCGACACCGTCGACGAGGAACGCCAGGAAGTCATCGACGGGACCCTGCCGGAAATGGTGGCCGCTCGTGATGTGATCGAGCAGGCCAAGGGCGCCTTGATGCTGGTGTACGGCATCTCGGCCGATCAGGCGTTCCGCGTGCTGACCTGGCGATCGCAGGAGACGAATACGAAATTGCGTGTGGTGGCCGAACAACTGGTTGCCGCGCTGATCGAATTCGGTGGCGCCGGGGTGCAGACGCGTACCCGCTTCGACCACGTCCTGCTCACCGTGCATGAGCGCCCGATCCGAGACCACCGTCGACATGATCGCGCCGGTCATAACCACCCCGACCGATTGAAGCGAACCGGGGCGGGTAGATCGAAGCAACACGGAAAGGGATTTGTCATGGCACGCGAGAAAGACAAGGACGACCAGAACAGCGGCGAGCCCAAAGGAGGCAGGCCGGGCCCGACCGATCAGGACCGCCACGGTGGAATGGCGACCCGGGAGATAGCCCCGGAACTGACCACCGATGAGGCGCAAGAACCGCCGGACTGATTTGCTCGACCTCGGACAGCGGTACCGGAGCAGGCCGGTACGAAAGCGTGCGCCGACCCGAATTACCCGAAGCCTGTGTGACCAACAGTCCGCGTCGACCAACCGAGCCCCGCACCGGTCTGCATCGGTTCGGGGCTCGCTCGGGGGTATTCGTGCCTATCCACCGATCGCTCGGTAGCTTGACCACACGAATGTACCGGGTAGCACGCGATATCGCCAAATCCGAGTCCCGCAGCGGCCGAATGGTTTAGCTACACGATCTCAGATGAGGTTCTTCTGCTTGCGGATGCGCCGTCGCAGGTCGACCATCAGCCCGTGCGATCCGCCGTGGCGGATGAAGCGCGGAATGAAGCGGTTGACGAAGGACACGAACACGAACAAGTTCTCGAAGCGCCGCTGGTCGGCGGCGGTCCATTCCACCCGCAGTTGTTCCCGGAAGATCGGGGCCAGGAATCCGATGGTGAGAAACCGGAGCAGGTTGCGGAAAGGCAGCCGTAGATACCAGTGGATCATGCGCAGCTCGAGCAAGTTCCCGAGGTAGTCCCGGACATAGTCGTCCAGCGCGACCTGCTCGCACGCGGTGTTCCAGTATTCGTCGAATTCGGCTCTGGTGGCGGGCCACATGTCCTCCGTCACCTGCAGGGTGGTGCCAAGGGCGGAGGATGAGGCATAGAACGCTTCGGCCTGCTCGTCGTTCATTCTTCCGTGCAACAGCTGGTAGGTGTCCTCGAAGCCGATGTAAAGACAAGCGGCCACCCACAATTGAAGGTTGCGGTCGAAGGCGTTGTACTTGACCGGCGCTCCCGGCGCCGATTGCACTTGCCGGTGCGCCACATTCACCGCTTCGCGATAGGCCCTACGCTCTTCCTCGGTGCCGAGGATGGCGACCGCGAGATATTGCGTCGTCGTACGCGCGCGTTTCCACGGATGCTTCATCAGCGATCCGGATTCCACTTTGCTCTCGGCCACACCGTAACCCACACCCGGCCGGGCCATCTGCATGACGACGTTCGCCGCGGCGCCAGCGAAGGACCAGAAGTCCAGAGCGTCGGTGAGTTCGAGCGGCCGCTTGGTGAACGGTCGATGCGTGACGCTGATACCGATCCGGGTGCGATCCTTGGTCAGCGGTACACCGTGGTCGCGATCGGATCGAGAAGCCACTGCGGTCATCGGGATGTCCTTCCATCTGCGTTGACACGTCGCGCGACCAGGTGAATCAGTCGCACCGATCCCCGTCGAACATCGGACCTTGCATTTATGTTACTGATCATTCTACTGATTCAGTGGCAAGTATCAACAGTAAAGAGCCAGGTTGTACGGCTATTTGCCTGGCGTATCCCTGAATGCATGTAGTTGATCATTCTTTTGCAGTCGGATCGAGCGACGGTCCGGGTCCCTTCTGCGGTCACATCATGAAGCCGGGTTCCCCGCGGTCAGGGCTGCGGCGGCAAGGCCAACGGCGAGTTGACCTTGTTCACCAACCACCGGTCACCGACCTTCTCCAGGCGCATCACCATCGACAGCTGTCCCGGGGCGGGCTTGCCCTTGGTGCCGAGACTGGTGATGGTCTGGCCGATGATCACGATCGCTTCCGCGGAGTGCTCGTCACCGGCGCGGATCGCGCACTGCACGTCGCGCGTGGCCGAGGTGACCTGGCCTTGGCCGAGTACCTCACGTAGTTCGGCGCTGGTGGACTCGAACTGTTTCTTCCAGTCACCGGTGGCGCCGTCACCGACAGCGGCGAAGTAGGCGTCGAGGTTCTTCGAGTCGTAGTTGGCCAGGATGGGCGCGTAACGGCAGGCCGCGGCGCGCGCGTCCTCCTGCGCCGCCAGCAGGTCCTTGCTGTTGTCGTTCTGGATGTACCAATAGCAGGCGCAGGCCACCGACACGCCCACGAGGATCGCGGCAGCCGAGCGCAGCGCGATCGGCCCCGGACGCCCGAGCGGTAGACGGCGCAGTCGATTCCAGCGACCGGCGGATGCCACGGCGCCCGTGTCGGACTCCACGCCGCCGTCCACCCGCTCAGCGGTCGTGTCCTCGGAGCCGGCTTTCACCGGCTCGACAGCGCGCTCCTCCGATCGGCTCGGGCGCGACTCGGCTTCGGTGGTCGGCTCGGCGTCTTCACTCTTCATCGGAATCTCCTAGTTGCCGGGGACGGGGCGGGACAGCTCGTCGCCGGTGACGCCGGGCGGTCGGGTCGACCCGTTGTCCGGGATGTCGGGACGTGGCGCATTCGCCGAACCGCGTACCTGCAGGGCGGGATCGCTGGTGACGCAGTAGTTGTAGAGCCGGATCCGGGTGTCGGTCATCTTGTCCGTGGGCACGACGGGGATGGTGTCGTACTCGCAGGTGGGGCGCGGCCAGATGTCGACCAGCGTGTAGAAGGCGTTGTCGTGGGCGGGTATGCCCAGCGCCTCCGAGCCGACCCGCAACGCCGGGAACAGGGCCGAGATGGCCGGTGCGCGCAGCTTGGCGGCCTTGGTGATCGCGACGAAGTTCGTGACCAGGTCGGTGAGGGGGTCCTGGGTGCGGGAGACGAAACCGCCGAGGGTACGGAGCTGGACCGGCCCTTCGTCCAGGAGGTGACGCACTTCCTGGTCGGCCGCGGTCAGCTGCTCGAACAGCACACCACCCGTGCGAGTGAGTGTCGCGAGGTCCGGCTGCGCATGCGAGGTCGTCTCCGCGATCACCTCGAGGTTCTCGATCAACTGCCGTGTCTGCGGAAGCAGCTCGGTCAACCCGGCCATGGCACGGCTGATGCCCGACACCATGTTCCGCAACTGGTCGGGACCGCCGGCCAAGGCCTTGTCGAGTTCATCGACGATGATGTTCAGCCGGTCCGGGTTCATGCCGCCGATGAGGCCGCTGAGGTTGGTGAGCACCGACTGCACCGTCACCGGGACGGTGGTCTGGGAGCGTTCCACCAACGCCCCGTCGGTGAGATAGGGACCGGTATCGGAGTCCGGGCGGAAGTCCAGGTACTGCTCGCCCGCCGCCGACAACCGGCCGACGGCGACCGTGCCGCCCACCGGAATCTTCGCTGAAGAGTCGATCTCGGCGACGGCCGCGACGCCGCTACCCGCGACTTTCACCTCGCGGACCTTTCCCACCCTGGTGCCGCGGAAGGTGACATCGTTGCCTGCCGACAATCCGCCCGAGGACTGGAGTTCCACCGTCACCGAATAGTTGCTCGGCAGCGGATTGATCCGCAGGACTTCCGCGCCGAGATAGACCGCGCCGAGAACAAGCACCACGACCAATCCCAGGTTGGCGAGCGCGACGCGGTGCCGTACGAGCCACTGCCACAGAGGAGGATTCATCGTTCTCCCCCTTGCCGCGGCTGTTGCGGAGGACTGGTGACCCGCCCGATCACCTTCTCGATGACCTGCGCCAAGCTGCCGATGAACGCGGGCACGTCGCCGATCTCGGGCAACCTGCTTCCGCTGGGATCGGTCAAGGCGCCGACACTGAGATAGGACACCGTCGCGGCGACAGCCAACGCGGGGCCGTCCAGGCTCGCCATCAACGACGGGTACAGGGTGTGCAGGCCGTCCAAGGTTCCACCCAAGTCGTCACCCATCTGGGTGAAGCCCGACATCAATCGCTGGATGCTGTCGAAGAGGCTGACCGCTTGCGGCCCGGTGGTCTCGGTGAAATCGCCGAGCGCGGTCATCGTCGTCGACACTTTGTCGAGCAGGTCGACGATGGACTGGTTGTTCTCGGCGAACAGCGCCAACAACGCCGGAAACGTGTCGGCGGCGGCGCCCAGTTCGGCTTTCCGACCGGCCAACTCCCCGGTCAGCACGTTGAGGCCGGTCAGGGTGTTGTCGATGTCCCCGGTTCGCTGGTTCAGCGCGGCGATGACGGCGGTCATCTCGCTGATCAGGTGCGCCAGCTGCGTGGCGCGACCGGCGAACATCGAATCCATCTCGGAGGTGATCTTCGCGGCCTGATTGATGCCGCCGCCGTTGATGAGCATCGAGACCGACATCATCAGCTGCTCGACGGACGCGGCAGCCGAGGTGTGCTCCGTGCCGATGACGTCACCGGCGCGCAGATTCGCGCCATCCGCCGCCGCGGGCAAGGTCATCGCGACGAAGATGTCGCCGAGCGGCGTCGCCTGACGCAGTTCGGCGGTGGTGCCCCGTGGGAGCTCGATATCCTCCCTGATCAGCATTTCCACCTCCGCGATGAAGTTGGTCGTGCTGATCGCGGTGACGACTCCGATGTCGGTCCCGCCGATCTTCACGTGCGCGTGATCGGGCAGGTTGAGCGCGTCACGGAATGCCGCGCGAATCGTGTAGCCCGGGGCGCCGATACCGGGTTTGGGCATCGGCAGACTGGACACCGTCACGGTGCAGCCGGTCACCGTGCTCACCGCCGCGACCAGCGCTGCCGCCATCGCGGTGCGTCGAAGCCCATGCGTACCGATCATTTCGTGATCCCCAGAAGTGCCGCGGTGAGGCCGAAGTCGGGCCCGAAGTCCTGGATCTTCCCGGTACGGCAGCCGTCGAGGCGCATCTGGATCCGCTCGCAGAACTGCGACACGACTTCGTTGTCGAGCAGGACCTTGTCGGTCAGCGCGTGCAGGCGCAGCGCTTGGTGCTCCCGGCTGACGGAGTTGGACAGGTTCTCGAACAGCAGTGGTCCGATGTCGACGATCTCGGTGAGTCCGCGGGCGTTGGCGCGCATCTGCTCGGTGATCGTCGTGAATCGCTCCAGCGCACCGGCGAGCTGATCGGAGTTCTCGCCCACCAGGCTGCCGGTGTTGGTGACGAACTGGTCCAGCTGTTGCAGTACCGCCTGCAGGCCGGGCGCCTGGTCACCCATCAGCTGCACCAGCTCGGTGATCCGGCCGCTGAAATCGCGCACGGTCTGGTCGTTCTGGGCGATGATCTGGGTGATCTCGTTGAGTTTGATGATGGTGTTCGAAATCTGGTCCTTGTTGGCGAAGGTCACCTCGAAGGCCGAGGACAGCGCGTCCAATGTCTCGCGCAGTCGGTCGCCGCTGCCGTCCAGGAGCGGGAACAGGACCCGGCTTGCCATGGGTCCGTTCTCGTTGTCACCCCTCAGGGCCGCGCCGAGCTGGTCGAAGTTCTGCAGGATGCGGTCGAGTTCGACCGGTGTCCGCGTCCTGGCCAGCGGGATGTGCGCGCCGTCGGCCAGGATCGGTCCGTCGCCGCCGTAGGCGGGCGCGAGCTCGACATGGCGGTTGGTGATCAGCTGCGGCGACACCAGGGCGGCGATGGCATCGGCCGGGATCTTCGTTCCCTTCTCCAAGCTCATGGTGACCTGGACGTAGCTGCCCTTGGCCGCCACGGTGTCGACCCGGCCGACCGGAACGCCCAGCACCGCGACCTCGTTGCCCGCGTAGAGCCCGGCGACATTCTCGAAGTCGGCGCTGATGCGCACGTGCTCGCCGAGGTACTGCCTGGGCAGCGAGGTCAGGCTGTCCGGTACCAGCGCGCAACTCGCGGTGACCAGCGCGGCCACGATCAGCCCACCGATCTGGGCGAATCGTCGTGTTCTCATCAGTTGCACCCCTGTACGGCTCGAGCGAAACACAGCCAGTTGTCCGGGAAGAACCATGGCGCCCACACGTCGCCGTACGGGCCGTTGCCGACGGCGTTGTTGAACTGCCGCAGGGCGATGGGCATGTTCTCGTAGAGGCGGTCCAGGTTGTCGCGGTTCTTCTCCAGGCCCTCCGACATGGTGTTCAGATCGTGGATCAGTGGCGCGAGCTGTCCGTTGTTCTCCAGACCCATCTGCTGCAGCAATCTCGACAGGGCCGCGACATTGTCGAGCAATTGCCTCAGTAGATCCTGCCGTTGCCGCACGGCATTGCCGATCGCTTCTCCGCGGGTCAGCAACAGCAGCACGCTGTTCTGGTTGTCGGAGACGAGCTGGGACACCTGGTCCATGCTCTTCAGCAGGGAATCCACCTCGTCCCGGCGATCGGTGACGACCTTGGCGAGCGCACCGATACTGTCGAGCGCCTGGACTGCCAGCTGCGGGGAATCCCCCATCTGCTGGTCGACCAGATCCAGCGCCTGACGGAGCTTCTGCGGATCGATGCGCTCGATGCGCTCGAACGAGTTCTTGTATTTCGGATCCTGGATGACCTTGCTCAGGTTGTAGGGCACCGAGGTGTTCTCGATCCGAATGCGGTTGCCGGGAAGTCCTTTTCCATCGCCCGGCACCAGGTCCACGTGCAACCGGCCGAGGATCGTCGACATCTTGATGGCCGCGCGCGCGTCCGGCCCCAAGCGAAGATCGCGGCGGATCTTCAGATCCACCAGGACCTTGGTGCCCTCGAGGCGAACGGAGTGCACCTGGCCGACCTCTATTCCGGATACGTCGACGGTCGCGCCGGGACGGAGACCGGCAGCCTGGGCGAATTCGGCGTGGATGGTCTTGTCTCCCAGCCGGGCCTGAGTCAAGACACTCGATCCGACCAGCAGCGCCGCCACCGTGGCCGCCGCGATCAGGCCGAGCCGCAGATATCGATTCCGCAGGAATCCCGGCACTGGAATGCTTTTGATCATCGGCACACCTCCGAATGCGAGTTGCCGCCCACCTGGGAGAACAGTCCGGGAGGCAACAGCACACCCCACAGGGACACGTCGAGGCTGCACAGGTAGGCGTTTCCGTAGGCGCCGTTGCTGGTGAAGCGGGCGACGCCGTTGAGGACGGCGGGCAGTTCGACCGCGGCGCGGTCCAGCGAGGCGCCGTTGAGCAGCAGCAGCGCGACACCCGTTGTGGCGTCGTTCTGCGCCTTCGCCAGGCCGGGCTTGACCTGCATGATGAGCCCGGTCAGTGCGTCGGTCGTGTCGGCTACCCGGTCGACCGAGTGCTTCAGACTCTCTCCTTGCGAGTAGAGGGCCTCCACCAGCGCCCTGGCCTGCGTGAGCAGGGTCTCGAGCTCGCCGCTGCGATGGGCGAGACCGCCGATCACCGAGCTCAGATTGCCCAGGACCTCCCCCAGGATCTTGTCGCGCTGTCCGAAGGTGCCCGCGAGCTGGGATGCTTGCACGATCAGGTTGCCGAGCGACATCTGATTGCCCTGGAGGGCCTGGATCAACGTTTCGGACAGGGAGTTGACCTGGTCCGGTTGCAGCACGCTGAACAGCGGTTCGAATCCGGACAGGAGCGCGGACACGTCGAACGACGGCTCGGTTCGCTCCAAGGGAATCCGTGTCCCCGGCGCCATCACGGTGCCCGCTTCCCTGCCCGGCGCCAGGGCGATATAGCGCTGCCCGATCAGGTTCTGGTAGCGCACCAGCGCCTTGGTCGTGGTGGTGAGATGCTGGCGTTCATCGATCCGGAAATCGACCTGGGCGCGGTAGCCGTCGGTGAAATCGATCTTGTCCACGCGGCCGACCCGCACGCCTGCCACGCGTACGTCGTCGCCGACGCGCAGCCCCAGCACATCGGAGAAGATCGCCGAGTAGCGATGGGTGTCGCCGTCGACCGACCGCTGCAACGTGGACCAGATGGTGAAGGTGAGCGCGACGGCGACCACCGCGAACACACTGAATCCCGCGAGGGCCTTGGCTGATTTCATTTACCCGGCCCTTCGTCGTCGGCGGCTACGGTGACCGATCCGCCGGCCAGCACCGGACTCAGCAGCAGGTACTGCGCCACGGTCGGCCGTGCTCCGACGATCGCCGCCACGGCATCGGATCCGCGCAGCGCGATCGGCTTCGCGGTGGTGCCGGGATCCTGCGTGCCGGGCTCCGTCGGTGCGACGGCACTCGGCGTCGGCGAGAGACCCGGAATGGACGGCAGACCCGGAATGAAGGGAAGACCGGGAATCGCGGGCAGGCTCGGAAGCACCAGCCCCATGGCACCCAGTGGTGCGGGCGCAGCCGGTACCGGTGCGGGCCCTGCCGCATCGAGCCACTTCGGTATCAATTGCGGCGGGTAGTTCTGCTCCGGCGCCACCTCCGGGACGGAGGCTCCACCGCAGCGGGGACCGTACTGGTCGCCGTAGTGCGGGCAGTCCTTCGCCGTGTACTGCTGGAAGGGCGTGAACGAGACATCCATCTTCCACACCATCTGTCTGGCCGGGCCGAAGTGGAACGTGGTGGCCAGCCGTTGCAGTGCCACGTTGAGGTTCGCGGCGGTGTAGGGAATGGCTTCCGGATCCTTGGCCAAACCACCGAACAGATCGTCCAGTCCGGAGACGAGGAACTTGCCCGCGTCGGGATTACGCGCGAACAGCGCGTTGACCGTTTCGACCGTCGCGTTTCCGGTGGCCAGCAGGTCGATGAGTTTCGCTCGCCGTTCGGCCAGCGTCCGCGCGGTGGTCACCGACTCCGACAGCACGCCGACCAGTTCGGGAGCCGACTGGCTCAACGCGATCGACGCTCGCCCGAGATCTCCGAACAGCGCGTCGACGCCTGGAGTCGCCCTGATCTCGGTCAGCCAGTTGTCCAGGCGCTCTATCGTCGAGCCGGGCACCCGCGCCGAGGGATCCAGCGCCGCCGAGAGGGTGGCCAGCACGCGGCCCAGCTTCTCGGGCTGGATGTTGTCGAGCACGTTGCGCAGCACGTTCAACGTGGTCTGCAACGCCACCGTCTCGCTGCCGGTGTCCTCCGGAATCGTCGCGCCGGCGCGCAGCGTCTTCGGTTCCGGCCCGTTGTCGACGAGTTCGATCGCCGTGACGCCGAACAGATTGTTCGGAATCACCCGGGCGGTCACATTCACCGGGATGGTCTCGGCCACACCGGGCTTCAGATCCACGCTCGCCTGCTGCCGGGCGCCACGGGCCACCACGTCCACCGCGGCCACCCGGCCCACGACCATGCCGCGGAACTTGACGTCCGCTCGGCCCGGCAAGCCGTCGCCGGTACTGGTGAGCACGATGGTCACCGGCACCTTGTCCTCGAAGTAGCCGGTGTAGCGCAGCGCCAGCAGGTACAGCAGAACCGCGACCGTGGTCAGCACCGCCAGCCCGGCGAGGGTCAACTGCTTTGCGCTCGGTCCGCGGCCACTGGGGTCCAGAATCATTGTCCGCCTTACCCCGAGATCCGGAATCCGGGATCGATACCCCAGATGGTCAATGTCAGGAAGAGATTGGCGAACACCATCACGACGATCACCATTTTGATGGCACGTCCGGCCGCGACCCCGACACCTTCCGGGCCACCGGTGGCGACATAGCCGTAGTAGCACTGGATGAACGTCGACAGCATCACGAACACCACCACTTTGAGCAGTGAGAAGAAGACGTCCGTGCCGATCAGGAACTGGAAGAAGTAGTGATCGTAGGTACCGGCCGCCGTTCCGCCCAGGAACAGCACCGTGATCTTGGTGGCCAGATAGGCGGTCGCGAGGCCGATGCTGTAGAGCGGGATGATGGTCAGGGTGGAGGCGATCATGCGCGTGCTGATCAGGTAGGGAAGAGGGCGGATGGCGATGGACTCCAGCGCATCGATTTCCTCGGAGATCCGCATGGAGCCGAGTTGGGCGGTGAATCTGCATCCCGCTTGAATCGCGAAGGCCAAGGTCGCCAGAATGGGCGCGAGTTCCCTGGTGGTGGCGAAGCCGGAGATCGCGCCGGTGAGCGGCGACATCGTGAGGAGGTTCAGCGCCGTGAACGACTCCATGCCGACGATGATCCCGCCGAACGCGCACAAGATGACGACGACGCCGATCGTGCCGCCGCCCACGATGAGCGAGCCGTTGCCCCAGCCGATATCGGCCGTCAGCCGCGTCACCTCACGGCGGTAGTGCCGCAGGACGAACGGGATGGCGGCGAGCGCCTGGAAGAATGTGATGGCCTGGTGCCCCAGGCGCTGATTGGCGTGCACCGGCGCCAGCGCGGCTCGTCCGACGGTGCGCAGCGGTTTCAGCGCCGGGGGTGTGTAGCTGCTCGCCACCCTCACACCACCTTCGCCGGAAACAACGTGTTGTACAGCTGGGTGAGAATGATGTTGGTGGCGAACAGCATCAGCGCGGAACTGACCACCGCCGAGTTCACCGCGTTGGCGACACCGCCTGGGCCGCCGTGCGCGTGCAAACCGATGTCACAGGCGATCACCGCGGTCAGCACCCCGAAGATCGCGGCCTTCACCAGGGCGATGATCAGGTCGTCGGCCACCGCGAAGGAGGCGAACGAGCTGATGAACGAACCCGGCGTGCCGGATTGGGCGTACACATTGAACATGTAGGCGGTCGCGAAGCCGACGAAGACGACGAACCCGCAGAGCAAGACGCTCACCAGTACCGCCGCGGCGAGCCGGGGCGCGACCAGGCGGCGTACCGGGTCGACCCCCATCACCATCATCGCGTCGATCTCTTCCCGGATGGTGCGCGATCCCAGATCGGCACAGATAGCCGAGCCGACCGCACCGGCGACCATCAATGCCGACACCAATGGCGCGCCTTGGCGGATGATGCCCAATCCCGCGACCGCGCCGATGAATGTCGTGGCGCCCACTTGATTCACCAGAGCGCCGACCTGGATGGAGACCACGACGGCGATCGGAATGGCCACGAACACCGTCGGCGCCGCCGACACCCCGGCCATGAACGCGCACTGCTTGATGAATTCCTGGTAGGGAAATCGTCCTCGGACCAGCGAAACGAACAGTTGGACAATCGCTTCGCGGCCCAGAGTGACTTGACGGCCCAGCGTTTCCAGCGAGCGTTGAGGGTGGCGTCGCCACAATCCCGAAGCGCCGGCAACCAACTTCTCGATTTCGCCCGGTTCCAGTGGCGGTTGCTTGTCGGCAGGCGATCGCAGCGAGGCAGTCACTGGTGGCCGTTCCTTTCGATTTCTCGTCCGCCGCACCAGCGGCCGCCCCTTCGATGGCGCGGAGCGTGTGAAGTGTTGCACACCGCACAGACGTCATACAAGGGATAAGTGATTGACTATTTCTTACACGACCGACTACCGCATCAGGTCTCCGCCGGGCCGGCGTTCAGCCGAATCACATCGGCTTGAACTGCGCATATGCCTTATTCGTAGGCAGGTGCCCACTCCATAGCGCGCCTCCACGAGACAGTAAGTAATCGGACATTCCTCGCCGCATGCAGGATGGACCAGGCGGGTGACGCGCTACGCGAGGCCCTCCAACCACCGCTGCAGTAGCACCACCAGTGCGACGAGCACCGCACAGCCGGCCAGGAAGAGGCTGAGCACAGCCACCCACATCCCGGCGCGAAGGACCGGATTCACCTTCATCCGCCCACCGAGGATCTTCACCACGATCACGAGAACGTCGATGAGCCACACCACAGCCATCATCAGGTCATGCACACATTCGAGAAGGTGAGCACCGGCCAGCACACGATGGATCCCAGGAACGACATCACCAGGTCGATGCCGTGCATATCGCGAAGATGGCCGGTATGGGTGAGCGTCCAGATCACCCCCGCCACCCCGTAGGGAACGCCGATGATGATGAGGGTGCCGAGGAACTCGGAGACCTTCATCTCGTAACCGAGTATCCGGTCGAGTCTCTTGAGCATGCGTCGATGCATCCTTTCGCTTCGATCCGCAGCTATGTTAGTCACAATTCTCATTGGAACGGAAGGGCTACCGGCAATCAGGCGCTGAAGTGCCGAATTCGAGCAGGAAATAGGACCTTGGCGTCGGTCGATCGCGGCCATCATGTTGATGGCGATTCTCCCTAGCACCCGCGCGAGCCAGGCCTCGCGACAGGCGGCCGAAGGGCCTCACCACAGGTGCGGCGTCATCGGTTCCGATGGTTCGAGCCGGACTTCACCTCCCGGCCTTGACCTTGCCCCGGGGTCAAGGTTGGACGGTGGTCGGCATGAACAGCAACGCACTGCGCACCGTCGAAACCCGGATCCGCGAACAGGCCGCGGACTCCGCGCGTCGAACCATGTACCCGGATTCGCCGTCGGCGTCTACCACGCGGGCGAGCAGATCGTCGTCGCCCACGGCACCGCGAACATCGCCACCGGCGCACCGATGCTCGAAGACACGGGCTTCCTCTTCGGCTCGGTGACCAAGGTCATGACCACCACGCTGGTCCTCCAGCAGCTCGAGCGCGGACTTCTCGACCTCGGCACGCCGGTGGTGTGGTATCTACCCGAATTCGCCGCCTCGCCCAGCTCATGAAAGACGAGCCCGGGGGCCGAGGCGGCGCATTCGCCCCTCGAGACCGCTGAGGCGGCGGTACCCGTGCCGAGCGATCGGAGGTCCCGCCGCGTGCGATCGCCGCTAGGCTGACGCCGACGAGAGCGCCGAAACACCGGTCGCGGTGTCGCGGACCGGCGCTCGTGGTCGGGCGCGGAAGCAGTGAGGTGTGCGGGATGCGGGACAGTCGGTGGCAGCGGGCGGTCGCGGCCGTCGTGTGCGGAGTCGGACTGGCGGCGGGGTCATCGGTGAGCGCGGCGGCGGACACCGTCGATGACGCCGGTGTCGTGTGGTTGTGCAGGCCGGATCGGGTGGATGATCCCTGCGCGGGGAGTACGGCGACGACCGTGCGCCAGGCGGGCCGACCCGATGTGCGCGAGGACCCGGCGCTTGCCGAGGATCCGGGGGTGGACTGCTTCTATGTGTACCCGACGGTGTCATCGGAGCCGACGCCCAACTCCGATACCGTCGTGACGCCGGAGGTACGGGCAGTCGCCGAGCAGCAGGCGGCCCGATTCTCCCAGGTCTGTGAGGTATTCGCGCCGGTGTACCGGCAGCGGACCCTGACCGCGTTGGCGACGGAGCGGACCTACACCCCTGAGCAGCGCGCGCAGATGTCGCGGATCGCCTACGAAGACGTCCTGCGGGCATGGCGGCAGTTCCTCGCGGAGCGCGAGAGCGGACGGCCGGTCGTGCTGATCGGGCATTCGCAGGGCGCGCGCATGCTGCGCCAACTGATCCGCGAGGAGATCGAACCGCAGCAGGCGGTACGAGACCGGATCCTGTCGGCGATCCTGCTGGGTGGCAACGTGGTGGTGCCCGAGCACGGTGACGTGGGCGGCGACTTCCGGTATTTGCCGCTGTGCCGCAGCGAGGAGCAGACGCGATGCGTGCTCGCCTGGCAGACCTTCGGCGCGACCCCGCCGCCGGACAGCCGATTCGGCCGCAACCCGATGACCCCGGAGCCGCTGCCACGACCGTACGGCCCCGGCTACGAGATCGCCTGCACCAATCCGGCCTCGTTGAGCCGCAACGAATCTCGCACCGCGGCGACCGTGCTCCGCAGCAATCCGGTGCCCAGCCCGCTCGGCGTCGAAGTGGCGCTTCGCCACGGGCCGTCCGCCGTCGTCGCGCCGACGCCGTGGCTGGTCCCCGCCGAGAAGTACCGGCTCCAGTGCGTGCGCGGCGACGACGCGACGGCGCTGATGGCGACTCCCGACCCGGGCAGCCCCGAGCTGTATCCCGTCCCGGACGCGACCTGGGGCCTGCACCTCACCGACGTGGAGATCGCCCTCGGCGATCTGGTTCGCATCGTGGCGTCCCAGAGCAGCGCCCATCGCGCCGGGCATCGCTGAACATACGAGCTGCGACCGCCGGCGAACCTCGGAAGAGCGCGAAAAGCCGTTGCGGGTCGGCGGGGAAGCCGCTCTGGTGCACACCGTCCGGAGCGACGCCGGTCGCCCACCGGCCCTGGTCGGACCGGGCGCCGTCGGACAGGTGCCACGGGCTCGTCGACTCGCAGGTCCTATTCGGGGATTGTCGCTATCGCGTCGATTTCGACGAGTGCGCCGGGGCGGGCGTGTCCCGCGGTGGAGACGACCGTGATGGCGGTGCGGTGATCGCCCCACACCGATCGCGACGCCGCGTATCCCACCTGGGCATCGACTCCGTCGACCAGGTAGATGGTGAGTTTGACGACGTGCTCGGGACCGGTGTTCGCGGCGGCGAGCACGGTCAGTACGTTGCGCATCGCCTGGACGGTTTGCGCTTCGATGCCGTCGAGCAGTTCTCCGGTGCTGTCGGTGCCGAGCTGGCCGCCGACATACAGCGTCCGGGCGGCGGGTGCGATCACGCCCTGCGTGAAGGCCGGGTTCCGGTGCAGTTCCTCGGGGTCGAGATGCGTCGTGGTCACGGGACTCCTCATGGTGGCCGGGCCGGTGTGCGTGTAGAGGTCGCGCAGCAGGCAGACCTCGGACAGGTGGTGGATCAGCTCGCGGTGGATGTGCAGCACCAGGTCTGCCATGGGCAACTCGGGAAAGGGCTCCTTCGCGCCGATCGGCACCCGGAGTGCGGCCTGTCCGAGACCGCTCACCCCGGCCAGCCAGGTGTCGATCTGGGCCTCGAGCTGGTCGAGCGCGGTCGCCGCGTCGCCGGCGTACTCCCATGTCTCGTACGACGCCGCCGGCGCGCCGAAGTGGGCCGCGTTGCGCGCGGCGAGCACGCCGACGATGACGTGACCGAGTCGCCAGGCGATGGTGGTGAACGGTGCGGGAACCGGCTCGGGAAGGGCGAAGTCGATCGTGAAATCGCCCGCACCGGCCTGCACGGGCGCCGTCGAAGTGCCGCGCGGCCGCACGCTCCAGGCGTCCGGCACCGGCGACCAGAAATACTCGTCGTCGGTGAGGCCGTCGAGCCGGGGCCGGAGCTGCCGGGTCCAGTGGAACTCCCACTGTTCGCGCAACGTCTTGTTCCAGTCGAGTTCGTCTGCGTCCATGCCGCCACCCTGACATGCCCAGCGGACAGAATCGGTCCGCTATTTCTGGCAGGCTGAGCGACATGGAGGCGGCGAGCGGTGACGAGCGGGGCACGACCGAGCGGGTGCTGACGCTGCTCGGGTTGCTCCAGCAACGCGAGGTCTGGACCGGGCCCGAACTCGCCGACCGGCTCGGCGTCACAGCGCGCACGATCCGGCGCGATGTCGAGCGCTTGCGCACGCTCGGCTACCTGGTGCATGCCGACCAAGGTGTCGGCGGCGGTTACCGGCTCGGCCGGGGGCAGGACCTCCCGCCGCTGCTTCTCGACGACGAGGAAGCGATCGTCACGGCGGTGTCGCTGCTGGTCGGCGCGGGTGGCGCGGTCGCGGGCGCCGGTGCCGCCGCACTCCGAGCGCTGGCCAAGCTCGACCGGGTCCTGCCCACCCGGTTGCGGCACGAGGTGCGCGCGCTCTCCGGTGCGGTGGAGTCCTTCGGCGGAGGCCGCGCCCCGGTCGACCCCGGCGTGCTCATGACCCTGGCCAGAGCCTGTCGCGACGAGGTGGAGGCGGGCTTCGACTACCCCGCCGGGAGCGAGGTGCGACGGCGGCGGGTGGAGCCCTACCGCCTGGTCGCCTCCGACCGCCGCTGGTACCTGCTGGCCTTCGACCTCGATCGCGACGACTGGCGCAGCTTCCGCGTGGACCGGATGAGCGATGTGTCCGCGCGGACGTGGCGTTTCCGCCCCCGCACTGCGCCCGAGGCGGCGGCGTACGTGCAGGAAGGGGTGGCGAGCCGGGTCTACCCGCATCGCGCCCGCTTCCTGGTGCACGCCTGCGCCGACACGGTGCGCGCGCAGATCCCCGCGTCGGCGGCGGTGGTGCGACCACGCGGCAGCGAGCTCTGTGAAGTGCTCAGCGGCGCCGATGGCAGCCTCGACATCGTGCTCGTGCACATGCTGTTGCTGGGGCACGACTTCGAGATCCTCGACCCTCCCGAACTCGGGCGGCGCAGTCGCGCGCTGGCGCAGCGGCTGCTCTCGGCCGGGGCGGCGATCGCACCGCCGCCGGAGGTCGAGGAGTCGTGAACCGGCTCGCGGGATCGCGGCGCCGCGCGCGCTCCGGTCGAACGAGCGACCTGAGCGGGATTCCGAGCGCCACGTCCCGGCCCCGTCACGGCAGTCGGGCGACCCCGCCGCCGTTAGCTGCCGACGCCCGGTGGGCGAGGTGCGCGTTGAGCGCCTTCCACGCGCGCCAGGCCTTGGTCACGCCGAACTGGGCGTTGAAACGGAGGACCGCGCGCACGTCCTCGGCGGAGGCCCCGCCACCCAGCGCCCGGTCGACGTGCGCCTGGAACGTCTCCTCCAGGGTCTGATAGTGCACGTCGACGCTCATCGTCGCGAAGGCCCGTTCCCTGATGGTCAAAGTGCCCGGCCCGGAACCGGACCGCATCCGCGACTGGAGTTCGAAGTGTTCGGTGAAGTGCGGATCGAGTTCGCGCAGCTGAGCCCGGATCGGTTCCGGCAGCGGGCTGGGCGCGGCGTCCGGTCCGATGTCGAGCAAGGCGCCCCGCAACGGTTCAGCGGTGGGGCCGGGCAGCCCCGCCGCCGCCTCGATCTCGGCGAGCCGCTCCAGGGCCATCAGCGCGGCCGCGTACCCGCTGTCATAGGCGACCAGCCGCAACAAGGCCCGGATGTCGCCGGTGGACACGCCGCGGTCCAGCCCGGCACGGATGTGCATCTCGAACGGCAGCCCGAGGCCGGCCTGGCAGACATCGGCCACCACGCAGAGGAACACCTTCTCCCGGTCGGTGAGTTGCGGGACCGCCCAGCAGTGCGCCGTGGTCGCCCTGGCCATCTGGGAGAACACCGGGTCGAGATCGGCATCGGGACGAATGGTCGTGGTCATGTCACTCCTTGAGAAACACCCGTAGCGCTACAGGTGTGCAGTTAGACAGGACGACCGTAGCACTACAGGTGTTCAGTTACAATCGCCGATCATGGACCCGACCGCCGCTCCGGCGACCCGCCGTAAGCCCAACGCCCGTGGCCAGGGGGAACGGCTACGGGCGGAGATCATCGCGGCCGCGCTGCGGATGCTCGAGGAGTTGGCGGACGACGAGGCGCTGTCCCTGCGGGCGGTGGCACGGGCGGTCTCGATCGCCGCCACATCGGTGTACCTGCACTTCCCGGACCGGGACACCCTGGTGCTCGCGGCCATGCGGCGCTGTCACGAGGAACTGGTCGAGGCGGGCGACGCGGCCGAGGCGGCGGCCGAGGACCCGGCAGCCGGGCTGCGTGGCCGCATCCTGGCCCAGGTGGCGTGGGCCGAGGAACACCCCGGCCTCTACAAGGTGCTGCACGAGAGCAAGGTCCACCGGCGCCTCGGCATGCCCTTCAAGGAGGTGCTGGTCGCCCGCACGAACTCGGCCGTGCAGCGCTGCATGGCCGAGGGCCTCGCCCCGCCGGACGATCCGGCGACGGTCACCCTCGACCTTCGCACGGCCGTGAACGGGATGCTGTCGCAACGCATCAACGAGCCCGACCTGCCCTGGCCGCCGGCGGCCGAACAGGTCGACCGCTTCCTCGTCAAACTGGTCGGGCTGCAGCCGAGCCACCGCGGGTGAATCGCGCCGGAGTTCATCCGGACGGATTCAGTCGGGTCGTTCGTGGACGGTCAGCAGCAGATGATCGAACCGGGTGCGCTGCTGAACCGGCCCGCCGCCCTGCGCGACGACCGCGGCGACGAGTTTGGCCGCCAGATCGCGCAGTTTGGTGTTGGTCTCCTGGGAGCGCCACTGCAACACCCCGAACGCCTGCTCGGCGTTGATGCCGTAGATGAACATCAGGACGCCTTTGGCCTGCTCGATGACCTCCCGTGCGGCCACGACCTCCGGCAGCGTCTCCTTCAGCACTTCCTGCCGGTTCTCGTCCAGCCGGCCGGTCAGATCCACGTAATAGCCGGTGGTTCCCACGGTCGCGCCGGTCGAGTCGTGCAATCGATCCCCCACCACCAGCACGTGATGCACCCGGCCGGCCACATCGATGATGCGGTGCCTGCTGCAGAACGGCTCACCGGTCCGCACCGCCGTGGCCAGCGTCTCCGCGACCGTGGCGCGGTCGTCCGGGTGCTTGTGCGCCAGCAGCAGTTCCGTAGTCGGCTCCACCGTCCCCGGCGCGTACCCGTGCAACCTCGCGACCTGATCCGACCACTCCCAACGGTGGTCGGCGAACCAGAATCGGAAGCTTCCGATGGTCTCCAGCTCCTGCCGCTCGCCGTCGGCGGTCTCCGCCTGGCTTCCGCTGCCAGGATGCGCCGTCTTCGTCACCACTCGATCATTCCCTCCCTGGGGCACCAGGGAGGGAAATCTCGCGCGCCGGCCGGGACGAAGCTCAGGCACGTCTACCTCGCCCCAGCGTCCAGCACGCGAACGGTGTCGCGGGCGGCGAGGGGTTCATAGTGGTCGGTGAAGAGTTTGGCGACGAGTTCGCCGCGGCTGGCGACGCCCACCTTCTCGAAGACGGCCTTCACGTGGTCGCGGACGGTGTGCGCGGAAAGGAAGAGCTGGGCGGCGATATCGCTGGTGGCCAGGCCACGGGCGATGAGTTCGGTGACCTCCAGTTCGCGTGGGGTCAACTCGTAGGCGGCGACCACCAGGGACATGACCTCGGAGGGTTTGGCCGGTGCGATCACCATCGCGGTCATCCCGGGACGCCCGTCGGCGTCGTGCAGGCAGGAGGCGTGGCAGACCAGCCAGCGGCCGGTGCTGGAGCGGATGCGGATGCGGGAGTTCTCACCGGTCGATCGGGCCCGGCCCGCGGTGCTGAGGATCCAGACCGGCAGCGGTAGCGCGATGCCGGTGGCGGTCGGCGTCATCGGCCCGGGCGGCATCTGGGCGAGCAGGTGACGAGCCTCGTCATTCAGTGACACCAGCCCGCCGGTCTGGTCGAACAGCAGCATGCCGGGCGCGTCGGCGAGGGGCGCGGCCGACAGCTCCGACGACCGCGCGAAGCTGCGCAGCCGCCGGGCCATCGGTGTCGACAGCGCGTTGACCACCTCGATATCGGCGGCCCGGAACGGCTTGCGGCCGCGCTCCCGGAACAGGCTCAGTTGCCCCCACGGCTGCCCGTCGACTCGCAACACGGCACGCAGTTCGTCCTCGAAACCGCGCGGGCACATGAAGCTTCGATACAGCGGGCTGAGAGTGGGCCGGTCACCGGTCACCTCCCGCAACCCCGCCACCGGTACCGAGGCCACCGCCAGATCGCGGAAGAGGTTCACATGCTCGGCGAAAAGCTCTGATTCCCAATAGGTTCCGCAGCCGCCCTCGTGCAGGTTCTCCACCCGCACCGGCGCGGTGGTCAGCCCGTTGATCGGATCGGTGGCGACCCATACAGCGGCATCGAACGGTGTGATCCGACGCAACCGGTCGGAGGTCTCGGCGAACAGCGCGTGCGCGTCGGGCGCTTGCGCGATGCCGGTGCGCAGCGCGTCGACGGCGCGCCGAGTCGGCGTGGTCATCTTCGTCATCCTGCTGTCCCGCCCGTTCACCCGCCATCCCGCATATGAGGGATAAGCCGCAGGCTCGAGGCGAAATTCCCTCGATCGTGGGATGCCGGTACGGGCCGGGGCCGCCGAGGCTGGTCAGCGCACGGCAAGGCGGCAGGGAAGGCCACGAGGCCGCAGCCGTGCGCACTACGCACCTCGACGAAAGAAGGCACAACCATGCGTATCGGCATCATCGGCGCGGGCGCCGCGGCGGTCGCGTTGCTCGACGCGCTCGCCGCCGCCGACCGGGCGCCCGGCAGCATCACCGTGTTCGACGGCTCCCCCGCCGTATGGCGCGGCCGCCCGTACCAGCCGGACCTGGAGGCGGTACGGGTGAACGCCCCGCCCGCCCTGATGTCGGTACGCGCCGACGACCGCGCCCACTACGAGCGCTGGCTGCGCGACCGCGGCAACGGAGCAGGGCGCCTCGAGGAGCGTCCCGGCGCGCCCCTCGTCGGGGAGGAGCCGCCCCGCGAACACCCGGTACGGACCGAGCGCACCGGCCCCTCGCGGGTCGACCCGAACGAGGACACCGCGCGACACGTCGGCGACGGCCTGGTCGGGGCATCCTCTGCGCGCGTCGTCGAGCGGAGGTGGCGCGGTGACGATCTGGAGCAGTACCTCGATGAAGGTCTCGGCGTTCCCCTCGTCCCGCGTGGTGTCTACGGCGCGTATCTGGAGCAGACCGCGCATGCCGCGATCTCGCGATTGCGCGCCCGCGGCGGGCGAGTGAGCGTGGTGAACGCCCGGGTTACCGGCTTCACCCGCGAGAGCGACGCTGTGCTGCACACCGACGACGGCGGCAGCCATCCGGTGGACCGCGCCGTCCTGTGTGTCGGAAGCGGCCGTCCCCGCGACCATTACGGATTGGCCGGCGCACCCGGATATGTGAATGAGCCCTACCCTCTGGCGACCACAACGGCCGATGTGGCGTCCAGCGCGCACGTCGCGATCGTCGGCAGCGGACTGACCGCGGTCGACATCGCCGCGGCACTGACGGCCCACGGCCATACCGGGCCGATCAGCTTCCTTTCCCGCAGCGGCGTGCTGCCGTACGTCCAGCAGCGGCCGTTGCCCCTGGCGCCGCAGCACCTCACGCCACCCCGCGCGCTGGAACTGGCCGGGCGGGGCACGGTCCCCGTCACCCGGCTGGTCGAACTCATGCGCGCCGAACTGGCGGATCTGGGGCAGGATTTCGAATCCTTCGCCACCGAGATCCTGGAAACCGAGACCGAGGAACCGGCCACCCGCCTGCGCCGCCAATTGGACGCGGTCGATTCACCGCACCAGGGCCGCCGCCTGCTGACCATGGCGATCCGGACCATGGGTCCGATCCTCTGGCCAGTGCTCGCCGAGCACGACCGGACGATGCTGCGCGAGAGGTATTTCCGGACCATCAGCAGTCTCAGCTCCCCGATGGTGCCGCACAACGCGCGAATCATCCTGCGCCTGCTGGATTCCGGGCAGTTACGGCTGCGACCCGGTGTCACGAAGCTGGCGGCCCGGCCCGGCGGTGGTTTCACGGTGTTCGACGGCACCGACTGGCCCGCCGACATGGTCTTCAACGCCGTCAACCCACCCGCCTACACCACACCGCAGGAGACCGAACCGCTCCTCGGCGCACTGATCGCCACCGGCGCAGCGGAACTCGCGCCGACCGGCGGTCTGCGCATCGAGTCCGGCACCCGCCGTCTCCTCGTCGGCGACCACCCCGACCCCACCTGGCACGCCCTCGGCAACCTGGCCGCGGACTCGATGTTCATCGCCACCAATCCCCCCGGCCTCGCCGCCGAAGCCTCGATCCTCGCAGGCCACCTCGCGATTGCCCCGGTCAGGTGATCCAACGCGCCGAAAAGCGTTCAGCCATCGCACAACCCCCTGTGACAGACCAGCTGCGCGGCAAGGGGCGGCCACACCGGGGGTCGCGGACTCGCGCGCAAGAGCCGCCACCCTGCCGGACCTCGCGGCGATTTCGACCATTTGCGATTCGGTCTGGCCTCGGTTGCTACTTCGAGGACGGACCCAGGGGCGCGACCCCGCGGCCGCGCGACGCCGGTGCTGTCGACGTCAGCCCTTGCCTCGCCGCGGCCTGCGGGCGGCTTCGATGCCGACGATGCTGATGACGCTGCGGGGAACCTTCTCGATGATGTCCTCGCGAGTGGTGAGCACCAGTTTCTGGAGTATCGAGGCGACTTGCGCGTCGACGGTGCGAACCGAACTTCCGCGCCGGGCGGCGATCGCGGGGTTCGTCCACCCCGCAGCGGCCAACGTCGCCACTTGCTGCTCGGTGGCGGTCAGTTGCAGCCAATCTCCGGTCGGCTCCGCTTCGCGGATTTTCTCCCGAGGCGCTGCTTCGATGACGAGCGTGCCCAGCGCCAGCCGCTGAACGTCGCCGTCTTCGGGCCGCAGCCGCGCCCCCCGGGCTTTTGCCTCGATGAACCTGTCCGGTCCGAGTATCCGGCGCGCTACTTCGACGGCCTTCGCGGATTCGTCGGCATAGGGGCCCAGCTTGCCGATGTCGACGCCCAACTTGGTGCGGAGCGCTTCGACTCCCCCGGCCAAGTGCGCGATCTCGATGGCAGGCGCGACGAGCCGATCACGATCGGAGACCTCGAGAGTGGTGAGCGCGTCGGCGATGACGCGCGCCAACGACCAGGTCCGGCACTCCACAACCCACATAGCGCCCCACAGATCACCGGAAGCGAACTTGTAGGCCAGCGAGGATCGTTCCAGACGCATTGCTTCGCCGGGATCACCGTGCTTTGTCAGAGCGATCGCTCGGGCGTGTTCGGCCCAGGATTCGGCGCGGGGCGCAGCGGAAGCACGCGCCGACTCGAGGAACCGTTCCGTGAGTTCCAGGGCCTGTTGGCCGGTGCCCAACAGACCCGCGGCCATCGCCGCGTACAGTTCGCTCAGTGCCGCACTGCCGGCATTGCCCGCAGCATCGAACGCGGCTCGGGCGCGGGTGAATACGGTGATGGCCCGGGCATCGCGACGCACGAACAGCAGCTCCATCGCCCAGGTGAATTCGACGGCGGCGGGCAAGCCGATGTCCCGCTCGGGCATCTGCCGCCAGTTCTGTCGCTCGGTCTCGTCCGCGAGGCAGGCGGCGACGCAGTCGTCCAGAACGCGCGCGGCGTATTCGTGATCACCCTGCGTGAGGGCCAGCCATGCGATAGCGGCCATTGCTTCGATCTGGCGTTCGGTGGGCTTCGTGGTCGGCGCACGGGCGGCGTCGAGGCACCGTTGGGTCCATTGGCGCATCTCTCGCAGTGAGCCTCGAATGAAGGGCATCCGCAGGCTGATCAGGCCGAGGCAGATCTCCAGACCGATGTCGGCCCGGCCGTCGGCCAGGCTGTTCTCGATCGCGGTCAGGGTATCGGCCCACGCCGACCGTGCCCAGCTCACGTGGCCGTGCTGTCCGTCGGAATGAAACCAATGCGCGGCCGCATAGGCGATCTTGTCTCGGTAGTAACGAAGATGGCGCTGCGCCAGCCGGGCGGGTTCGTCGATCTCGGCGGACGAGCGTTCCCGCAATCGCTGCTGCGCATAGACCCGCAGAGTCTCCACCAGGGAATACCGCACGGTTGTCGGGGTGATGTGCGCGGTCACGAGCGAGTGATCGACCAGAGACTCGAGCAACTCCTCGATCTCCTCGACCGCCGATCGCGCGTCCGAACCGGGTGATGCCGGTTCGCCGGGGCCGCTGGGGTCGCCGTCACCGCATACAACCTCGATGGCTTCCAGGTCCACGCCCACCTCTACCGAGGCACCGCTGCCGTCTTCGTCGGCGTCGGTGTCATAGCCCGCCGCGAACACCGACATCCGATCGAAGAGCACACGTTCCTCCTCGGTGCACAACTCATACGACCAGGTGATGACATCGCTGACCCCGCGGTGCCGCGCGTCGGCCCCGAACCGCGGACCGTGCGACCAGCGCAACCGCGCGTCATCGGCTCGACCGGTGAGCCCGCGCAAGAGCACCACGAGCGGTTGATGACGCAGTCGCGCGGCCGCCAACTGGATGTAGAGAGGATGATTGTCCACGCGGCGGCAGATCTCGGCCGCCGTGGTCATCTGCTCCCTTCCGGTGATCGGGTGACCGGTGAGTTCGGCCTGCTGACGGAACAGAGCCACCGCATGCCGTGGGGCCAGCGGCTGCACCGCGATCAGATGTTCGTCGACCCAGCCGATCGGTTCACGGCTGGTCGTCACGACGGTCAGCTCGGGCAAGGCATCGAGCAATCGCGATATCACGACGGCGGCGCTGACGAGTACGTGCTCGCAATTGTCGAGCACCAGCAAGATTCGTCGCTGCCGCCCGGCCGTGGACACTCGAGTGAACGTATCGATGAGCAGTTCCCATGCCGATCTTCCGGAAAAGTCGGTCTCGACCACCGACCGCGCGATCTCCTCCTCGACCGCGGCGGTGTCACTGTCTCTCGCCAACCGCGCCAGCCGCACCCAATAGACCGGCGCGCTCTTGGCTCTGCTGAATCCGCGCACAGCCTCCACGGCCAAACGGGTCTTACCGATACCTCCGGGCCCGGTCAACGTGACCAGCCGAGCCTGCTCCAGCAGGAGGAGACTGATCTTCTCCAACTCACCTGCGCGACCGACGAAGTTCGCGGCGGTTGCGGGCAAGCCACCGACGCGATCCCGCCTCCTGATCGTCACACGATGTCATCGTAGTCTTCGCGCATTTTCGGCGCCGATGGAAGTGGAGGCGGGCAAACTTCCCGTGATCCGGGCCGCGGGTCCGGACGAATGCGACGACAAAGCCGACGTCCTGCCACGATGCCGCCTGTCCGACATCAGCGATCAGCCACGCTGCGAACTACCCTTCTCGCGAGCGCTTCGGCGAGGAACCAGCAGAAGACAGCGACCGGTGTCGCCCTCGGCGGTAGCGAAGGTGCCCAGCGCCCGGCTACCGGGCCCGGGAACTGGTGGTGCCGGAATACGTAGGTAATCGCAGGCTCGCCACCGGCATCGATCGAGGCCTACCGATGCGCGACATCGCCCTATGCCAGCAGGCTGGAGAGTCGAGGAGGTGAGCGATGCATTCGAACGGATGTGCATCTACGATCGATCGGTCCGACGCCGGGTGGCCGGCGACATCGATGGTGCCCTTGTTGCGGCCCGAGCACTTGTTCCGAGCGATTTCCGGCCACGTCACCAGCCGGATGTCCCTGGTGACATGGGCACGAGAACTCGGCGACCTGCATGCCGAGCTCATACCATTCCACCGCGTCGGAACCCCGAGGCGAAACGGCTTCGACGGCGAGCAGATCCGCGCGGAAGTCGACCGGGTCGTCGCCGCGGTCGACGACTGGGCCATCCGCAACGTGCCGTGCCCGAACGGCGCTCGGATGCATACTCACTCACTCGGCGAAGTGATGAGTCACATGGCCGAAGTGTATGCCGAGGCATGGTGGACGGTTCTGCATACGAAGGACGTCGAGACGCGGCACAGGGTGTGGTTTCACCTGGGCGAGGTGCGCGAAGGGTATGCGGAATTGGTGGACGAAGTATGCCACCGGCGGCTGCGATTTCCGTCGACGGCGGGTTTGGTGCGGCGACGTCGAGTCGGTTGAGGTCTGCGGCGAACGCGGCAGGCCATTACCGACCGAGCCGCCAGGCGCTCCGCGTACCGATGACGTCGCTCCACGGACGAACGAATGGTTGAAACATGATGGAGATTAATTGCTCACGATGCGGAAGACGCTTGCGGTCGAATAACGACCGCCGTCGACGCATGCATACCGGTTGCGCCGCGCCGATGAAAAGCCCGGTATCGCATCTCACCTGGGACGACTGGAAAGCGGTCGCAGGCTGGCTCGATCCGAGCGGAAGTAACCGCCCCGGGCAGATCGGATCGGAATAACGTCGCCGAGGCCCGCCGCGAATCGACTCGGATACGGCGGCGCTTGCCGAGATTCCCTCGGCAAGCGCCGTTTCTCGTCCGTTTCACAGCGTCGCGTCAAGTAGTTCTGATCGACGTTTCCTCTCGCGATTCACGAGACTGCGTTTCGAGTGCGCCTGCCCTCGTTCCCCGAATGCTACGCAGCCCCGGACTCGCGCCCGACGCCCGCAGGGCCCGTGCCACGACTGGCGGCCCTGGCCTGCGAAATGCCACGCTCCGGGTACCGACCACGGCGGGATTGAATACTTCGTGCACCAGCACGCTCTGCTGCGTCGAGAACATTATCTCGTACACGCGTGCAGCCGCGGCGGCGGGAAAAAGACCGAATGGCCCGCATGTCACGCCGGTGAGGAAGATCCGCCGCCGTTCGAAGGCGCCGAGACGTCGGAGATGGATGCCGAATGGAATACCGTCCGGCGGGATCAAGGTCGCTTCGTCCGCACCCCGATACGTGATCAGGTTTTCACTGATGATATTGCCCGCGGCATCCCGCAACCTCGTGTGCCGCACTCTGAGCGGACCGCCGACCGAGTCGCGGAAAACATCCTGGAATATTCCGAGATCCCTTGTTTCGATGGTGCGCGAGGGCAATACATCGGCCACGATATTCGATCCGGCGATCTGCTGGAGCAGAAGCGTCGTGGAGCCATCGCCATACAGCAGCATTCGCGTGACCAATGGCAAATGGATTTGCGGTGCGAGCTCAGGGTATACGCCCGATTCGGCGGTGGGCGGGAACGCTGCCGTTCCTGCTCGATGTCCGAGAACAGAAGCGGTGGAGAACGGGGAGAAGTGGCTTCCCAGCCATGCTGCGGTTCGAGTCATGCTGACCATCGGCGAGTCTTTCTCAACGGTGCGAAGTGGTCGCAAGGTTATGAGCTCTAGGTAGATTCGCCACATCGGTAGCCGCCCGGCGACCCACTCCGCAGGTCACTCCCTCCGCATACGTAGGACCGTCGGCACGAACTCGCGCCGGACCGATTCGGGCTCCACGGATCTTCCTGCATCGACGATGCCGGGCGCACGCGGCCACCCCTTGGTTACCGATGTGGCGACTACCCCTCTGCGCCGAAGCTTCTCGACGTAAGGGCGGTGTACGGGTGATGAGGGGTCACCCGTACACCGCAGCCGCCGACGACGGTGTACACCGATACAGCAACAGTCGCCCTCACCGACTGCGCCGCGGGTTCTCGCGCCCATCGACGAACTCGTACGCATCACCGAGGCGGCGATATCGGCCGCCGCGACGACCAGGCCGCAGCCGGACCAGGCCGGTCGGCGAACGAGGTAGGGTTAGCTCCATGAACACTCAAAGGTTGCGAATCTGCCGCGATTTGTGTGTTGTGATGTTGTGACCAACACTTCCGGAGACGCGTATCCCCTCGCGGACACGATGACCACCACGGTCTCGGCGCACGACGGCGCGACGGTGCTGACGGTGGCCGGCGAGGTCGATCTGGCGACAGCCCCCGCGCTGGAGAACGCGATCGATGCCATTCTCAGCGGCAAGCCCGCGGCCCTGATCATCGACCTCACCTCGGTCAGCTTCCTCGCCTCGGCGGGCATGGCGACGCTCGTGGCAGCCCACCAGCGCGCGGGCTCGACCACCTCGATCGCGGTCGTCGCGGAGGGCCCGGCGACCAGCAGGCAGCTGAAGATGACCAGCCTGGATCAGGTGTTCGCGCTGCATTCGACGCTGGACGCCGCGCTGGCGGCGCTCCGCCAGAGATGACCCCCGGCCGCTGCCGCCGTCGCACCCGTCGACGGCGGCAGCGCCTTGTCTCAGACCAGTTCGCGCAACTGTTCGATCAGCTTGACGCGCTCGGCGGCGGTGGCCGCCATCGGCACCACGTTGAGGACCGTGACGCCCGCCTCCCTGAAGGCCGCGACCCGCTCCTTGACGTAGCCGGCCGGACCGACCAGGGAGACGTCCCGGACCAGCTGGTCCGGCACGGCCTTGGTCGCGGCCTCCTTCTCCCCCGCCAGGTACAGCTCCTGGATGCGGTCGGCCTCGGCGCCGTAGCCGTATTTCGTGGCCAAGGTGTGGTAGAAGTTCTTGCCCTTGGCGCCCATGCCGCCGATGTAGAGCGCCAGATGCGGCTTCACGAACTCCAGCAGCGGGTCGACGTTGTCCCCGATGGCCAGCGCCGGGCCCGCGTAGACGTCCAAATCACCGAGGACCGGATCGCGCTTGGCGAGACCGGCGGTGAGCGAGTCCGCCCACACCTCCTTCGCCTTTTCCGGCAGGAAGAAGATCGGCTGCCACCCCTCGGCGATCTCGGCGGCCAGTTCCACGTTCTTCGGGCCGAGCGCGGCCAGCAGCACCGGAATGCGCTCGCGCACCGGGTGGTTGATCAGCTTGAGCGGCTTACCGAGGCCGGTGCCCCGGTCGGCGGGCAGCGGGATCTGATAGTACTTGCCCTGATATTCCAGGCGCTCGCGCCGCCAGACCTTCCGGCAGATCTCCACCAGTTCGCGGGTGCGACCGATCGGCGCGTCGTAGGGCACGCCGTGGAAGCCCTCGATCACCTGCGGACCCGACGCGCCCAGCCCGAGCACGTAGCGCCCGTCGGAGACGAAGTCCAGGCCCGCCGCGGTCATGGCGGTCAGGCTCGGTGTGCGCGTGTAGAGCTGCAGGATGCCGGAGGCCAGCTGCAGGGTGGTGGTCTTGGCGGCCAGGTAACCGAGCGCGCTCACCGCGTCGAACGAGTACGCCTCGGGCACGAACACGATGTCCAGGCCCGCCCGCTCGAGGTCGGCGACTTCGGCCGCCGCCTCTTTGAAGCCCCCCGAGTAGTTGATGCTCAATCCGATCCGCATAGCACTCAACATAACGGCGGGTACGTCCCGGCCGCGCACCGGCCGGGTGCGAGCCCGGCAAGGCGTGGTCACGCCCGAGGCGGCGGCGCCACGGGGTAGCGTCTACTCGTAGTCCTTCCTCGCCGTAGAACGAAAGGCAATACGCACGTGTCGCAGCCCAGCTCGTCGTCCACGGAAACTGCGCCGTCCTCCGGCGAGGTCACCCTCGCGCAGTACCTGGGCGATCTGGCCGCCAAGATTCCCGCACCGGGCGGCGGCGCGGTGGCGGCGTTGCACGCCGCGCAGGGCGCCGCGCTCGTCGCGATGGTCGCGCGCTACACCACTCGCGCCAAGGACGCCGAGAACCGGCCGGTGATCGACCGGATCATCGAAGCCGCCGACGCCGCCCGCGAGCGCGCGCTCGCGCTGGCCGCCGCCGACGCCGCCGCGTTCACGGCCGTCGGCGCCGCCTACAAGCTGGCCAAGGACACCCCGGAGGACCTCGCCGCTCGCACCGCGGCGATCAATGCCGCGCTGATCGAGGCCGCCCGCGTGCCCGCCGACGTCGTCGACGAGGCCGACGAGGTGCTGTCGCTGGCCGCGGAGCTGTTCCCGATCGGGAATCCGAACGTCGTCACCGATATCGGCGCGGCCGCCGACGCCTGCCGCGCCGCCGCGACCACCTCGCAGCTCAACATCGAGATCAACGTGGCATCGCTGCCCGCCGCCGACGGTGACCGGTTCGCCGCGGTACTGGTGCGGATCGAGGAGCTGACCGCGCGGGCGGACGCCCTGCACGCCGACGTCGTGCACGCCGTCCGCCGATAGCCGCGCGATCGCACAGGGCCGCCCGTTCAGGCGGGCGGATCCCAGGCGACCAGTACGACCTTGCCGCGTACCCGTCCGGACTCGCCGAGTTCGTGCGCCTTCGCGGCGTCCGAGAGCGGCAGCACCTGGTCGATCGTCGCACGCAGGTGACCGCGCTCGACCATCGTGGTGATCTCGCGCAGTGATACCGCGGAGGGTTCGACATAGAACCGCTCGTAACGCGGGTCTGCTTCCGCGTCCGAACCCTGGGTGTCGATCAACCTGCCGTCGGGACGCAGCACCGGAAGGGAGCGGGACCCGTACGCACCGCCGACCAGATCCAGAACGAAGTCGACGTCGCGCACCGCGGCGCCGAAATCGATCGCGGTGTAGTCGATCACCTCGTCGGCGCCGAGACCGCGCAGGTACTCGTGGTTGACCGCACGCGCGGTGCCGATCACATGCGCTCCGCGATGCCTGGCGATCTGCACCGCCAGATGCCCGACGCCTCCCGCGGCCGCGTGCACCAGCACGCGCTCCCCGGCACCGAGCGCCGCCAGCGCCTGCCAGGCGGTCAGCGCCGCCGTCGGTAGTGCCGCCGCGTGTACCAGATCGATGTTCCTCGGCGCCGCCGCCAGCGTGTGTGCCTGCGCCACCACGTATTCCGCGTTCGCTCCGCCGAACACCATTCCGTACACGGGAGCGCCGATCGCGAACCTGTCCACTCCGGCACCGAGTTCCTCGACGACACCCGCCACATCGAGTCCCAGCGTCAGCGGTGGATCGCCGAGCTTCGCGATCAGTCCGGCGCGCACCTTCCAGTCGGCTGCGTTGACGCTGGTCGCGGCGACCCGTACCAGCACCTCCCCCGGGCCGGGCCGCGGCCGATCCACCTCGACCACCTCGAGGACTTCCGGGCCACCGAACGAGTACTGCGTGATTGCGAGCATGTACCGATTCTGCGGCCACATGGTACCTTTCGGGAAGAAGGCACCTTCTTGATACTGAGGTTCCCCATGGATACCGCCAGTGACCAGCCGGAGACCGGCAGCCTGGTCGAGAGCTACCTGCATCACTGTCCCGCGCGGGAAGTGCTGGCCGTCCTCGCCGACAAATGGGTGATGCTGGTGCTGAGCGTCCTGCGCTCCCATGCCGGGCCGATCCGCTTCAACGAACTGCGCCGCCGCCTCGACGGCATCACGCAGAAGATGCTCACCCGAACCCTGCGCAACTTGGAGCGGGAGGGCCTCGTGCGCCGGGCGGTCTACCCCACGGTGCCGCCCCGGGTGGAGTATTCGCTCACCGAACTCGGTGCGAGCATCGGTGCGATCAGTCACGCCATGGGCGTCTGGGCCGTCGAGCATCAGGACCGAATCCTGGCCGCGCGAGCGGAATTCGACGCGCGAGCCGCAGTCGAACCGCAACCGCTGCCGCTCGGGCTCACGCGCTGACCGGATCGTCGGACTCCGCGCCCGCGGCACCCCGAGCGACTCGCTGCCGTTTCGAACGGGCGGCTTGGGGTACGCGATCATTGGTGGGCCTGCCCCCCGATCACAACCGGACCATGGACCGGTTCTATCCGTGGCCGAGTTGATCATGGGGTCTTAGAATGTTCCTTGCCTACCACACCAGCTCGAAGGGGTGGACGCCATGAGGAGCGCCATTCGGTACCTGTTCCTCGCGACCGTGATCGTGGCACTGGCCGCGTTCGGGTCGGGTGCGGCGGCCGCGACGATGATCGTCCGGCCGACGCCTCCGGTGGCAGCGATCGGACCCTCGAACGGCCAGGTGGTGGGCGTGGCTCATCCCGTGACCATTCGGTTCGCCGCACCTGTCACGGATCGCGCGAAGACGGAACAATCCATCGACATCAGAACGACCCGGCCGTTGCCGGGCACATTCGCGTGGACCGACGATCGCGAAGCCGTGTGGACGCCGAGCGGGTTCCTGCCCGCCGACGCCACCGTCCTCGTCTCGGTCGGTGGCGCGCGCACGGAATTCCGCACCAACGCAGGTGTTTTCGGCGAGGCGAACATGTCGGCGCATACCTTCACGGTCACCGTCGGCGGCACCGTCGTCCGCACGATGCCGGCCTCGATGGGCAAGCCGGGGTACGAAACACCGGCCGGCACCTGGCCGGTGCTGGAGAAGTTCCGATCCGTGGTGTTCGACTCCCGCACCATCGGCATCCCGCTGAGTTCGCCGGAGGGCTACGTCATCAACGGCGAGTTCGCCGAGAGGCTCACGTGGGGAGGCGTTTTCATCCACTCGGCGCCGTGGTCGGTGGACCAGCAGGGTTATGCGAACGTCAGCCACGGCTGCATCAACCTCTCCCGCGACGACGCCGAATGGGTCTATCGCACGATCGGCGTCGGCGATCCGGTCGTCACGCACTGGTGAGCGGCGCCCTCCGCCGGGTAGCGTCCAGCGACATACCCGAGGGGAGGGTCATCCTTGCGCGAGTTTCCGATCCCACCACCGCGTGACGCGAAGGAAGCCGAGTTCCAAGACCTCTGGGGCCCATGGGCTCTCGTCACGCCGCGCGATGTGGGCGAGGTCCTCGGCGACATCGACGCCCCGTGGTGGATCGCGGGCGGATGGGCGATCGACGCATGGACCGGAACGCGGCGCGAGCACAGTGATGTCGACGCGTCGATGTTCCGTGCCGATCTGCCCGCTCTGCGCACCGCGGCACGGGGCCGCTTGCACATCTGGTCTGCGGGCCCGGACGGCATTCGCCCCGTCGATGACCGCTTCCCTTCCTTGCCCGACAGCGCCGACCAGGTCTGGCTGCGGGCGAACGCACGGTCTCCGTGGCTGATCGACCTCCTGCTGAATCCCGGACAGCGGGGCGCCTGGGTCAACCGGCGCGATCGGACCATGGTCGCACCCCTCGACGAGGTGACCTGGATCGCGGACGACGGCATCCGCTACCTCAATCCCGAGTTCGTGCTGATCTTCAAAGTGAAACAGGCCCGGCCGAAAGACCGCGTCGACCTCGAACGGACCTGGCCGCAGTTGAGCGCCGCCCAGCGCACCGTGGTGCGGACCTACGTGTCCGACCACTATCCCGAACACGAATGGCTGGCTCTGCTGAAGTGACACCCGCCCACCGGCCACCTCGAGGCCGCGTGGGAGACCCGCCGGTATCCTCCGGTTGGCGGACGGCTCAATTGTGAACGCGGCAGGGCGTTCCCGCGTCGTGGCGATGCGGTTAATCTGACGGGGACCTGATGAAGGGCGGGGCGATGGATCGACCGGAGATGAGCGCGCGACCCGGCTACGACCGGGGAAATCCGTATGGCACCGGGGTGCCCGGGCAGGCGCCGGCCGGCGAGGAGTACCGCGGCGAGTGGGCCACGTGGGTGGATCGGCCGCAGGACCAGGCGCAGCCCACCGAACCCGTGCACACACAGGCGCCCGCTCCGGACGAGTACGAAGATCAATTCGCGGGACTGATCGACCGCTCTCCCGCGCCGCGTAAGACGCGACGATGGGCGGTACCACTGCTCGGCACGCTCGGCGTCGCCGCGCTCGGCTTCGCGGCCTTCCTACAGTTCGGGACCGGCTCCGATCGGCAGGCCGCGGCGCCGGTCCCGCCCGCGCAGGCCACCGCTCCGGCGGCGCCGGTCGCTCAGTGCCCCGCCGAGCGGGTCGGCAACCGGATCCAGGGCAACGGCGTGGGCGGCTTCGATTCCGGTCCCGCGGTGATCTTCGCCTTCCAGCACGCCTATTACGTGGACCGGTCCGGCGAGCAGGTCCGCGCCACCACCACCGCGGACGCCGCGGTACAGGCCGCCGACGCCATCCAGCGCGGCATCGACAGCATCCCCGCGGGCACCACCCACTGCGTGGCGATCACTCCCGGCGCGTTCGCGGGCCAGTACACCGTGGTGGTCACCGAACATCGCCCCGGGCAGCAGCCGGTCACCTACAACCCGCAGGTCGTCACCACCACCAAGGACGGCAGCCGCACGCTCATCAGCGCCATCGCCCGGGGGTGAGGCGGACCCTCACGCAGAGCCGCTCGGTCGGTCGGATTCGGCGGCGGTGACGACGTGGCGCATCAGCAGGGCCGTGGTGACCGGGCCCACGCCGCCGGGGACGGGGCTGAGCCCGGCTGCCTTGCCGCGCACCGACTCGGCGTCGACATCGCCGACGATCTTGCCGTCCGGAGCCTCGTTGGTGCCGACATCGATGACCACCGCACCCTCCCTGACGTGCTCGCCTGCGATCAGGCCGATGCGGCCCGCCGCGGCGACGACGACGTCGGCGGTGGCGGTGACGGCGGCGAGGTCGGCGGTGCGGGAATGGCACACCGTGACGGTCGCGTCTTTCGCCAGCAGCAGCTGCGCCAGCGGCTTCCCGACGACGTTCGAGCGGCCGACGACCGCGACGTGCCGGCCGGTCAGCGGGATCTCGTGGTGTTGGAGCAGTTCGACAACGGCCTCGGAGGTGGCGGGGACGAAACCGTCCAGCCCGGCCGCGAGCAGACCGAGCGACAGGGGGCTGACGCCGTCGACGTCCTTGGACGCGACGATCGCGGAACTCACGTCGTCGAGCGTGACACCCGCCGGGAGGGGCGTCTGCAGCATGATCGCGTCGGTCGCCGAATCCGCACCGCGCGCGGTGAGCTCGGCGCGGATCTCCGCAGCGCTCGCCTCGGGACCGAGATCGACCGTGTCGCAGGCTATTCCGAGTCGCTCGGCCGCCTTGCGGAGCGAGTTCACATACCAGGTGCTCGCCGGATCGTCGTTCGCCACCACCAGGGCGAGGCGCGGGGCGGCGCCGCCGTCGGTGAGCGCGGCGGCGCGGGCCTTGGTGTCGGCGTTGATGGCGGCGGCGAGTTCCTTGCCGGACAGCGAAACGGTATCCACGTTGACACAGCCTAACGGGCGCGGCCGGGCGTGTTCCTTCCCCGCCCGCGTCCGGCAGTGCAAACTCGGGGCAATCGAACGGCGAGCCTGACTTGATCAGGTCGTGCGACCACAGCGAGGCCGAACGGCGCACGCAGCCGGACGGCAGTCGCCGACCACGGCACACCGGTCGCAGGCGCGGCGGCACAGCCGCGCCGCCGACGACGCCAGTGGACAGCAGCCCCGGCATTTCCCCAGTGCGCGACTGTGATTCAAGTAGTTTCGAATGCCTTCGGATCCGAAAGAGGCCGCCGCGATCCTGCCTTGAAAACGAACCAACGCCCCGGTTTCACCCCCGGCACGCGCGCCGTGGGCGACATCGCGGGAACCCGTTCGCAAATTGCCGGTTGGACGAAGAGTTCGCCCGTATGGTATTTCGTGTTTGCCCCAGCTAACTGCTAGCACGTGCCAACCCGTTCCACAGCGGAAAGGTGACGACTGTAGTGATGATCTCGAGGCAGTGGAAACTTCTCGTCGCGGCGTCGTTCGCCGCGTTCTCGCTCACCGGTCTGGCCGGTGTCCCCGCGCACGCCGCGCCGGAGACCGACGCCCTGTACAACTCCGCCCAGCGCCACTTCACCAACGGCGACGACGCCGCGGGCCGGGCCGACCTGCGCAATCTGATCGGCGCCGACCCCGCCGACGCCGAAGCGCTCGCCCTGCAGGCGATCTGGTCCGATTACGCCGGTGACCTGCCCGCGTTCGTGGACGCCATGGCACGGCTGCACGTGGTCGATCCGGGCTTGGCACAGGGCACCGACAACGTGCTCGGCGCCGTGCGCGCGGCGGTGGGCACGCTGCCGAACCCGCTGCCCGCGCTGGCGGGGCCGCAAACCGGCATCGTCGTGCTCGGCTACGGCCTTTTGCCGGATGGTGCGTTGCGCCCCGAACTGGTGAACCGGCTCACCGCGGCGTGGTTGCAGTCCATCGCCGCTCCGCTGTCGCCGATCGTCGTCACCGGCGGGAATCCGCAGAACGGCATCACCGAGGCCGAGGCCATGCGCGACTGGCTGGTCGCCCACGGCGTAGCGCCCGCGCGCATCCACGTGGAGAGCCGCGCGGGCTCGACCGTGCAGAACGCGCTGTTCAGCACGAGGCTGCTGCGGGATGTCGGTGCGACGAGCGCGATCGTGGTCACCTCGCCGAACCACATCCGCCGTGCCGTCGCCGATTTCGTCGTCGCGGGCACCCGGGTCGTCGGCGCGACGACCTCGCTCGAACAATTGGTCTCGCAGCTGCCGCCGCCCGGCAAGCCGGGCCAGCGCGGCATCTATCTCGACGCCACGCGTACCTTCCAGCTCAGCACGGCACGCTGATCACCGGCAGATCGGGATTCGCGCCGAGCGCGCCGGTCCCGATCGCCGGGGAAATTCGTTGGCGGCGTCCCGCGTGGGCGCGGCAGGATGGCCCGGTGACGTCAGCCGGAAATTCCGATGTGGTCGCCCGGCTCCGGGCGGCGGGCTGCGTGTTCGCCGAGGACGAGGCGCGACTGCTCACGTCCGCCGCCGCGGAGACCGGCGTTGCGCTGGAATCGCTCGTCGCCCAGCGCGTCGCCGGTAGTCCGCTGGAGCACCTGCTCGGCTGGGCGGAGTTCCACGGGCTGCGGGTGGCGGTGTCTCCCGGCGTCTTCGTGCCCCGGCAGCGCACCGCGTTCCTCGTCGACCGCGCGGTCGAGCTGATCCACACCCGGACGGGTCATCCGGTGGTGGTCGATCTGTGCTGCGGCTCCGGCGCACTCGGGCTGGCGGCGGCTCGGACCGCCGCCGACGAAGGTCGTCCGGTCACGCTGGCGGCCGCCGACATCGATCCGATCGCGGTCGAGTGCGCCCGCCGGAATCTCACCCCGCTCGGCGCACCGGTCTACGAAGGGGATCTCTTCGAGCCCTTGCCCGGGGAATTGCGCGGTTGTATCGACATCCTGCTCTGCAACACCCCGTACGTGCCCTCGGAGATGATCGCGCGGATGCCGCCGGAGGCCCGCGACCACGAACCACGTACCGCCCTCGACGGCGGCCCGGACGGCTTGGACGTCTTGCGCCGGGTCGCGGCCGAGGCCGCCGATTGGCTGTCTCCGGGCGGGCATCTGCTCGTGGAGTCCAGCGAGGACCAAGCGCCGACCGCGCTCGCCGTGCTGGCGGAGAACGGCCTCGCGGGCCGGGTCGCGGCATCCGAAGAGCACTACGCGACCGTGGTCATCGGCACCCGTCCACGCTGACCACCGCGGCCACCCGTCGAGGAAGCGCCGTATCCCATTCCAGCGGTGCGGCCTGGGAGTTCACCGCGCCGCTCGGCGGCCGCGACCTCTATGCCCCGCACGCCCCGCTGTGGAGCCGCACCGGACGCCGGGACGAACGCGCCGCGCTCTACTTCTCGCGGCCGGTGAACTCGTCCATGGAGTGGTAGACGCCGACCGTGTCGAGGAACAGGTCACGCAGCTTGATCGGCAGCAGGCCGGAGATCGCCTTGTTCAGTCGCGAGGTCCACGGCAGCACGACCAGCGGGGCGCCGTTCTTCATGTCCCGCCACGAGGTGTCGACCACCTTGTCCTGGTCCAGGATCGGGGTGAACAGGAAGCCCTTGGCGCCCTCGAACATTCCGGTGTTGATGTAGGTCGGGCAGACCGTGGTGATCTTGACGTGCTCGTGGCCGGCCTGTTCCAGTTCGATGCGCACCGAGTCCGACCAGCCCAGCGCCGCCCACTTGGAGGCGGCGTACACGCTCATGCGCGGGTTGGACACCAGGCCCGCCGAGGAGGCGATGGTCAGCACCCGCGCCTCGCCGGTTCCGGCGACCATGGCGGGCAGGAACTCGAGCGTGACGTACATCGGGGCGAGCGAGTTGATCGCCATGGTCTTGTCGATGTCGGCGCGGTTGCGCGTTTCCCAGAAGTAGCTGTTGCCGCGCACGATGCCGGCGTTGTTGACCAGGATGTCGATGCCGCCGACCTGCTCGCGCACGCCGGCCGCCGCCTCGGTGATCGCCTCGGGCGAGGCCACGTCCACCACGAAGTGATGAACGGCGCTGCCGAGGCCGGTCAGCTCGGCGGCGGTGTCCTTCAGCGCGGCCTCGTTGATGTCCCACAGCACCACCGCCGCGGCGCCTTCGCGCACCGCCCGCTCGGCGAACAGCTTGCCCAGGCCCATCGCGGCCCCCGTGACCAGGACCCTCTTGCCCGCAACCGTGTCCAGTTTCATCCGTACCGCTTCCTGATCCGTGAGTCGTGCGAGTTACTTCTGCCGAAGCGCTTTCATGACGCCGAAATACAGCGTCATCGTCTTGGCCCAGAGCGCTTCGGACATGCCGGGCAGCGGAGCGATCGGCACTACCCGCTGCACCGCGATGGTCTGGGTGTCGATGTACTTGAGCAGGCCCTCCGGACCGTGCCTGCGGCCGGTGCCGGAGATGCCGAGTCCGCCGGACGGCGCGTCGGCGCTGCCCCATGCGGCGATGAAGCCCTCGTTGACGTTCACCGAGCCCGCCTCGATCCGCGCCGCCACCGCGCGACCGCGGGCGGTGTCCTTGGTCCAGACACTGGCGTTGAGGCCGTAGGCGGTGTCGTTGGCCTGCTCGACGGCTTCCTCGTCACTGCTCACGCGGTAGATCGAGACCACGGGGCCGAAGGTCTCCTCGCGGTGAACCGTCATGCCCGGCCGCACGCCTGCCAGCACGGTGGGCTCGTAGAAATACGGTCCGAGGTCCGGACGCGCGCGACCGCCCGCCAGGACGGTGGCGCCTTTGGCGACCGCGTCGTTCACGTGGGCGACGACCGTGTCGAGCTGGCGCTGGAAGGTCAGCGATCCCATGTCGCTGTCGTAGTTCAGACCGCCGCCGAGCCGGATGGCCTCGACGTGCCCGACGAATTCGGCGACGAAGCGGTCGTAGACGCTGTCGTGCACGTAGATGCGTTCCATCGACTCGCACAGCTGTCCCGCCGAGGCGAAGCAGGCCCGGATGGCGATCTTGGCGGCGCGTGAGACGTCCGCGTCGGCGAGCACCAGCAGCGGGTTCTTGCCGCCGAGTTCGAGCGAGTAGCCGATCAGGCGCTCACCGGCCTGCCGGGCGATGGTCCGTCCGGTCGCGCTGGAGCCGGTGTAGTCGACGTAGTCGGCGCGGGCGATCACCTCGCCGCCGATCACCGATCCGCGGCCGAGCACCGCCTGCCAGAGCCCGCGCGGCAATCCGGCGCGCACGGCGGCATCGATGGCCCACAGCGCGGTGAGCGCGGTCTGGTTGTCCGGACGCGCCACCACCGCGTTGCCCGCGACGAGGGCGGGCAGCGCGTCGGAGGCGGCCAGCGCCAGCGGGTAGTTCCACGGCGAGATGACCGCGACCACGCCCTTGGGCCGATGCCGCACGTCGACCTGGGTGAGCACGGGAAGCACCCCGCGCGGTTTGCGCGTGGCCAGCAGCCGGGCCGCCACCGAGGCGTAGTACCTGGCGTTCACGGCCACGTCGCCGACCTCGTCGAAGGCGTGGGCCCGCGCCTTGCCGGTCTCGGTCTGCACGATGTCGAGGATGGCGTCCTGCTCGGCCAGCACGATGTCGTGGAATCGGCGCAGCACCGCGATCCGTTCCCGCACCGGACGTCGCGCCCACTGGCGTTGGGCTTCGCGGGCGGTGGCGAACGCGGTCTCGATGTCCTCGGCGGAGGACTGCGGCAGATCGACGATCTTCGCGCCGGTCGCGGGTGCGAACACTTCGACGGCGGGCGCGCCCCCGGCGACGGCGTGCGCGAGCAGCGGCTGCACCAGTGCCGTGGACAGCGCGTCGGCGGTGGCCGGTTGGGAGGCGGTCGTCATGGTCGGCCCTCTCGAGGACGGTGGACCGCGCCGCGGACGCGCCCCATTAAATGAACAGTGGTGTTAGATTAATAACTATGTCACACCTCGTGTCAAGCTGTTCGTCGTGGCGCACAGGGATCCCGGGGGCCGCGTTGTGAGGCGGCACTATGCAGGCTGAGCCGACGGCCGCGCGGCGCGGCAGGCCGCCGCAGACTCAGGAGCAGGCCGAGGAGGTCCGCGCCCGGATCGTGCTCGCGACGGCGGAGGTGTTCACCCGCACGGGTTCCCGTGGGCTGAGCGTCGCGCAGATCATCGAGCAGGCGGGACTGGCCAGGCCGACCTTCTACCGCTACTTCGGCAACGCGAACGAACCGCTGCTCGCGGTGCTCGACAGCTCCAACGAGGGGTTGGTCGGCGGCATCCGCGCGGCGCTGGCGGGCACCGACGAGCCGGTCGAGCTGGGTATTCGGCTGATCGACGCCTACCTGGACTGGGCGCGCGGGCACGGCCCCATGCTGCGGCCGCTGTTCGCCGAGCTGCACGACCCGGGCTCGCCGGTGTCGGCGTACCGCGAGCGCGCGCTCGACGACATCCGCGATCTGGTGCGCGAGACGTTCGCCGAGCTGGGCAGGCCGGTGCCGAGCCCGCTCGACCTGGACGCGGCGCTGCACCTGTGCGAGTACGTGGTCTACCGGATCTCCGCGGGCGCCGCGCCCGGCGCCGAACCGGACGCGGACACCGTCGCGGCGGCGCGCCTGACGATGATCCGCGTGCTGCTCACAACGCTCGGTACACGCGTCGATGTGGAGTACGCGCTGACGCTGCCTGCGATTTTCCCCCCCGCGTCGTAGTCCGGCCCGCGCGCGTCAGCGCGGGACCGGGGTGACGGGATGATCGACATCGATGACGCGCTGTTCGACCCGGTGGATCAGGTCGTGCACGCGCGGGTCTCGCGCCAGCCTGCTGTCCAGCACCACATTGATCACGCCGCGGAACAACGCGTAGGGCTCCCATTGCGGCGGCGCGATGGTGCGCGCCGCGCGCCGGGCGATGCCGTCGGCGATGGATTCCGCCGCGTCGCGCACGGTGATGCGCAGGTTGAGCGGCCACGGCAGCAATGCGCCCAGGTCGGCGCCCAGCTCGTCCTCGTCCAGCGTGCCGTGCGTCATCGCGGTGTCGACGATGCCGAAGTACGCCACGCCCGCCGTCGCGCCGACCGCGGCGAGCTCGACCCGCAGCGCCCGCCCGAACTGCTCGACCGCGGCTTTGCTGACCATGTAGGGCGAACCGGCCATGCCGGGCGCGAACGCCGCGGCGGAGGAGACCACGACGACGTGCCCTTTCGCGGCGACGATGTCCTCCAGCGCGGGATGCACGGTGTTGAACACCCCGGTCACATTGATGCCGATGACCCGATCGAAGTCGCCGGGGTTCATCGTCCGGATCGTGGCGGGCTCGGGCACTACCCCCGCGTTGGCCACCACCACGTCGATCCGGCCGAACCGCTCGCGCACCCGGGAGATGGCTTCGCGCATCCCGATTCGATCGGAGACGTCCGCGCGCACGACCAGCGCGCGCTCCCCCATCGAGCGCCCGACGGCAGCGGCGGCGGCCTGATCGATGTCGATCAGCGCCACCGAAGCGCCCGAGGCGTAGAGCTTTTCGGCGAGCGCGCGGCCGATTCCGGTGCCCGCACCGGTGATCACCACCACCCGGTCGCGCACATCGAGCCGATGCTCGGCAGGTGGGGACAGCAGCTGACGCAGCAGGTCGACGACCACGATGCTCACCCGGCCTGCAACTGGTAGGACTGCGGATCGAAACGACTTGTGCGCCGCCGGTATTCGAAACTCCAGTTCGGGTACAGACCGGCGTTGCCGCCCTCGGCGGTCTGGTAGTAGCTGCGGCAACCGCCGGTCAGCCAGGCGGTGTCGCGACTGCGCTCGGTCACCTCGTCGAGGAAGGCTCGCTGCACCTCCTCGCGCACATCGATCCGCTGGATGTTCCGCGCACGCATGGTGGTCACGGCATCGACGATATAGCGCACCTGCGCCTCGATCATATAGATCGCGGACTGATTGCCCGCCGCCCCGAACGGCCCCAGCGTGCAGAAGAAGTTCGGGAAGCCCGCCATGGCCGCTCCGAGGTAGCTGCTCGGACGCTCCCGGTAGCGGTCCCCGATGCAGCGACCGTCGAGCCCGTGGATCCGATCGAAAACCGCGGGGGGAACGCCGAAACCGGTGCCCCAGATGATCGTGTCCACCGCGCGCTCCGCGCCGTCGGCGGTGACGATCGACCTGGCGCGGATCTCCCGGATGCCCTCGGTCACCACTTCGACGTTCGGCCGGGTCAGGGCCGGGTAGTAGGCGTCGGAGAAGATCGCCCGCTTACAACCGATCACGTAGTCGGGGGTGAGTTTGCGACGCAGCCGCGGATCGCGCACCTGGCGCAGCAGCTGGAGTCTGCCCAGCGCCTCGTACGGATGCCGGAACCGCTTGTCCACGAAGCCGACCAGACCGAAGCCTTCGATGCCGGTGTAGAACAGACCGCGGATCGCTTTGCCGAGCGCGGGGACCCGGCGCAGCAGCGCGCGTTCGGCGGGCAGCGTTCGGCGATCCAGTCGCGAGACGATCCACGGCGCCGAACGCTGGAACACGGTCAGCTCGCCCACCAGCGGCTGGATCTCCGGGATGAACTGCACGGCCGACGCGCCTGTGCCAATCACCGCGACGCGCTCGCCGGTGAGATCGTGTTCGTGATCCCAGTGCAGCGAGTGGAATTGCGTCCCTTCGAAGGTGTCCGCGCCCGGCACCCGCGGGATCCGCGCCTCGCTGAACGGCCCGACGGCGGAAACCAGCACCGCCGCGGTCAGGTCGCCGCGACCGGTACGCAGCCGCCACAGCGTGGCCGCGTCGTCCCAGCGCGCCTCGAGCAACTCGACGCCGAACCGCATGTGCCGCACCACGTCGTGGCGCGTCGCGACCGACCGGAGGTAGGCGAGGATCTCCCGCTGCGTGCCGTAGGTGCGCGACCAGTTCGGATTGGGCGCGAAGGAGTACGAGTACAGCTGGGAGGGCACGTCGCAGGCGCAACCGGGATAGGTGTTCGCCCGCCAGGTGCCACCCAGGTCATCCGCGCGCTCGAGCAGCGCGAAATCATCGACGCCCGCTTCGCGCAGCGCGACCGCCAGACCGATCCCGGCGATCCCGGCCCCGATCACCGCGATCGGCACGTGTTCCGGATGCGCAGCCATATCTTCCTTCCGCCGCGGGCGCGTGGCCCGCCGAACTCACAGATCCAGTTCGAGTTCGCCGCCGCGCGCCCGGGAGACGCAGGTCAGCATCGTCTCCGCGCGCTCGGATTCGAGCAGCGACCGGTCCCGGTGGTCCACCGCGCCCGCGAGCACCCGCGTCTTGCAGGTGCCGCAGAATCCCTGCTGACAGGAGTAGGCCACGCCGGGCAGCACACGACGGATCGCGCTGAGCACGGACTCGTCGGCCGCGACCTCCACGTCGAACCCGCTGCGATGCAACCTGATCCGGAACGGCTCGCCGTCGCGCACGGGTAGCGGCGAGAAGCGCTCGGTGTGCAGCGAGGCCGTCGGATCGTGCAGTGCGAGCACCACACGCGCGGCCTCGGCCAACGGCGGCGGCCCGCACACGTATACCGCGGCGCCGGGCGGCGTCTGCTCGAAGATCATCCGCGCGTCGGGCGCGCCGTACTCGTCGTCCGGCCGCACCACCACGTCGCCGCCGGTGTAGCGGGCCAGGTCGTACAGGAACGGCATGCGCGAGCGGGACCGGCCCAGGTACATCAACCGCCAGGGCACCGCCGCGCGTTCAGCCGCGGCGACCATGGGCAGGATCGGCGTGATCCCGATGCCGCCCGCGACGAACAGATAACACGGCGCCTCGACGAGTGGGAACGCGTTGCGCGGACCGCGCACGCACAACCGGTCACCGGCCCGCAGATCCCGGTGGATCTCCGCGGAACCGCCCTCGCCGTCGGCGATGCGGCGCACCGCGATGCGGTAGAACCCGCGGTCGGCGGGGTCGTTGGTGAGTGAATACTGCCGCTGCCGGCCGGACGGCAAGAAGACGTCCAGATGCGCGCCCGGCGTCCACGCGGGCAGTGGACCGCCCTCGGGGTGGCGCAGCCACAAGCTCACCACCCCGTCGGCCTCGTGCCCGATCCGGTCGACGACCACCTCGAATTCGTAGCCGGTGCGGCGGACCGGATCAGGGCGCGAAAGCAATTGCGCGGCGTCGCTTTCGACGAACAGGCGCTTGTAGGCGTCGGCCGCCGAGCCGATCAGCCGCAGCGCGGCCCCGGGCTGGAACCGCTCCCCCACGGCGGTCACGCGTTCGCCGCCCGTGCCGCGGGCGACTGCGCGAGGTAACGCAGCGCGTTGTCCATCGGGCCGAGTTGCGACGGGTGGAAGCCCGGCCGCAGGTAACGCGGAATCTCGGTGAAGAACGTCGTGAAGCTGGGCACCACGCCGCGCACCGACGCACCGGCCAGCTGGAGCGGCCAGAATCGTCCTTTGTGCTGCGACGGGTCCTTGTGGAACAGGTAGCCCCCGGAGACGACGAACAGGACGAGCAATCCCGCGCTCGCGATGAGCGCCTGCCGCGCCTTGCGCGCGTATCCGCCGTCGACGTGCATGTACGCGTCGTAGACGACGCTGCGGTGCTCGACCTCCTCGGCACCGTGCCAGCGGATCAGATCCAGCATCGCCGGGTGCATACCCTTGGCTTCGAGGGTGTCGTTGGTGAGCAGCCACTCCCCGATGACCGCGGTGTAGTGCTCCATGCCCGCGAACAACGCCAGCCGCTCGCACAGCCACTCCCGCTTGGCCCGGCCGGTCAATCCGTGGTCGCCGAGGATGCGGTCGACCAGCCAGCTCACGCGATCGACCATCGGGCCGACGTCCAGGCCGAGCCGCTCCAATTGCTCGCGCGCCTTCTCGTGCGAACTGGCATGCATGGATTCCTGGCCGATGAAGCCGCGGACTTCCTCGCGTAACCGCTCGTCGTCGATCAGGGGTAACGCCTCGGCCAGCGCCTGCGCCATCGCGCGCTCACCCTCGGGGAGCACCAGGTGCATCACGTTGATGATGTGGGTGGCCATCGCCTCGCCGGGGATGTAATGCATCGGCACCGTGGCGAAGTCGAATTCCACCGCCCGCGCGTTGATGGCGTGTGTCTGGTCGGCGTATACGGCAGAACCCATCTCGCACCCCTCGTCATCGATCGGTGTCTTCGCAATGTATTGGTGACATCAGGTGCTGTCAACATCACATGATGTCAATTCGGCCCTATGAGAGGATGACGCTATGGACCAAGCCGACGGGTCGATTCCGGGCATGCGCCGCTGGCGCGGGCAATCGCCCGCCGATCGCGTCGCCGCGCGCCGGGAACAGCTGGTCGAGGCGTGCACGGAGCTGATGGCGACCGTGGGCGCGGCCGAGACATCGATGCGCGGCGTGTGCAGGCAGGCCGGACTCACCGAGCGCTACTTCTACGAGAGCTTCCCGAACCTGGACGCGTTGCTGACCACCGTGCTGGACACCGTCGTCCTCGGCGCGCGCGACCGGCTGCTCGACGAGCTGCCCAACGCGCCCATCGAACGCGACGCGATGTTCCGCCACATGGTCGGCGTCTTCACCGATTATCTGCTGGCCGACCGCCGCCGCGGCCGGATCATGTTCATCGAATCGCAGGCCACCCCCGTGCTCATGCCGCGCGCCAACGAACTCATCGGCTTGTTCACCGCGCCGATCGCGCTGACCATCAGCGCGGGCGACTACAGCCAGCCGGTGCCCGACGAGCACGACTACGCGCTCAACGCCAGCGCCATCTTCGGCGCACTCGCCTACCTCTACCGGCCCTGGCTCGACGGCGAAATCCCCGTCTCCCGTGAACGTTTCGACGCGCACGCCGCCGACGTCATCGAGCGGATCGCCACCGCGCGCTCCGCATTGAGCACCGAAGCCTGATCCCGGCTCGCGCCGGTCCCCGAGCCGCCCGACTTCCCTTCCGCCACAACTTGTTCGGCGCGAAGTCAAATCGAGCGACAGGCGATCCGCACCGAATGCGCGACGCACAGTGAAGTCACTCACATCCGGCGAGGGATACCCCGTGCCGACGACTCACGAACCGCCACCATCCGGCAATAGCCGTTCGATAGCCATTCCGAAAGCGGCACCGTCGCGCGCGTCGCGCCACGCGCGCGGTGTCGAACGCGAAATGCGGTGACGAACCGAAGCAGCAGGTCGGATGGCAATACTGGCAAGCCATAGCCAGTCGGTCACCGGTTGGTGATACCTCACGAAACATGTACTCCTGGTCGTGATTTCCGTCTCAGACGGCGGCGGGAAATGGCTGTGGTCATTCGTTGTTACTGTCGGGTAGTGTTCATCGCACCGACGATCAGAGTCGATCCGGAACCGTATATCTCGACGATTTCAGGAGCGCTCGTGTCTCCCCATTCTCGCTTCGAATCCATCGGCGCCTATCTGCCTTCCCGAGTTGTCACCACCACGGAATTGCTTTCCGGCCTGGAAGAACCGCCTTCGTTCGATCTGGAGAAAATCACCGGCGTACGCGAACGCCGGGTACGCGATACCCGGCCGGAAAGTCACGAGGACTCGTTCACGCTGGCCGTCAAGGCGGTAGAGGACTGTTTATCCAGGTCAAAGTACGCTCCGGAGGAGATCGACGTAGTCATCTCCGCCTCGATCACCCGAAGCAAGCACGCGACCCGGGTATACATGGAGCCGTCGTTCGCGGGTTCGATAAGTCGCCTTATCGGAGCCAAGAACGCCATTACGTTCGACATAACGAATGCCTGCGCCGGAATGCTCACCGGCACCTACATCCTGGACCGTATGATTCGGTCCGGCGCCGTTGGAAACGGCCTGGTGGTCAGCGGCGAGGCAATTACTCCGATCGCCGAGACCGCGGTCGCGGAGATTTCCCAGAAATACGATCCACAATTCGCTTCGCTGTCCGTCGGCGATTCCGGCTGTGCGATCGTGCTGGACCAGGCGGTCGACGAAAACGACATGATCCACTACATCGAGATGATGACCGCGGCGGAATACGCGCAGCTGTGTCTGGGCATGCCGAGCGGCAAGACGCAGGGCATCGCGATGTACACCGACAACCGCCGGATGCACAACGAGGACCGCTTCCTGCTCGGTACCAATACCCAGCGGAAATTCCTCGAGGCGCAGGGCAAGACCTTCGCCGACGAGAAGTTCGACTACGTGATCCACCACCAGTTCGGCGCCGCGGCCATCCCGTGGATGAACGCGATCGCCGAGCGCGAGTTCGGCAGCCCGATGCCGCCGGATCTGCGAGTCATCGAGAAGTACGGGAACACCTCCACCACTTCGCATTTCATCGTGCTGCACGATCAGCTCGGCGAGCAGAACATCCCCCCGGGATCGAAGTTGCTGCTGGTGCCCGCGGCCTCCGGCATCGTCACCGGGTTCCTGTCCACCACCATCTCGTCGCTGAAGGTCTGAGGTAGGTCATGAGCGTACGCATCAAGTCCACCGGCGTCAGCCGGGGCGGCGATACCAACAGCATCGTCGAGCACAGTGCCCGCGCGGCGAAGCGGAGCCTCGAGCGTGCCGGGATCCTTCCCGAACAGGTCGGGCTGCTGATCAACGCGGGCATCTTCCGGGATTCCAACACCGTCGAACCGGCGGTGTCGGCGCTGATCCAGAAGGCCGCGGGCATCGGGCTCGAATACGCCAAGGACGACCCGCGCACCTTCTCGTTCGACCTGATGAACGGGGCGGTCAGCGTGCTCAACGCGGTCCAGGTGGCCACCTCCGTCCTGGAGACCGGCAGTGCCGAGCACGTGCTGATCGTCTCGGGGGACACCCACCCGTCGCTGCTGCGCTCGGTCGGCGACGAACGGTTCCCGTACGCCACCTGCGGCGCGGCGCTACTGCTCGAGCGCACCGACGAGCCGACCGGCTTCGGCCGGGTGCACACCGTCGCCGGGGAAGGCACGCCCGCCGTTGAGGCCTACGTCGACGTCTCGACCATGGGCAACACGGGGCGCGGCGCCATGACCGTGGAACGGGAGCCCGGCTTCGAGGACCGCCTGCTCGAGGTGGCCGTCGACGCCGCGCGGCAAGCGCTCGCCGAACTCGGGCACGCCTCGCTCGAGCGGATCGCGTTGATCGCGTCGACGCCGAGCCCGGAGTTCCCGAAGAGGCTGGCCGCCGCCCTCGGCATCGATCAGCGCGCGGTGCGCACTCCGGACCTGCGCGACGGCGATCCGCACACCGCGGCACTCACCGCGGCCTACGACCTGGCGGTCGCGGACGACGCCCTCGCCGAGCACCGCCAGGTGCTGTTCGTCGCGGCGGGGGCCGGTCCTTCGGCGGCGGCGGTGCTCTACCGGTTGCCCGTCTTCGCCGGGGCGCCCGCGTGACGACGGGAACCTACTGGCAGGCCATCGATCGGTTCCGTGCGGTCGTCCGCACCGACCCCACCCGGGTGGCCGTGCGCTACGCGGACGGGGTCGGCCCCGATGGCCTGCCGGCCTACCGGCACCTGACCTATCGCGAACTGGACGCGTGGTCGGACACCATCGCCCAGCGGCTCGCGGCGTCGGGTGTCGGCACCGGGACACGCACCATCGTGCTGGTGCTGCCGAGCCCGGAGCTGTACGCGATCATGTTCGGGCTGCTCAAGATCGGCGCGGTGGCCGTGGTGATCGACCCGGGGATGGGCGTGCGAAAGATGTTGCGCTGCTTGTGCGCCGTGGACGCCGGGGCGTTCATCGGTATCCCGCGGGCGCACGCGCTGCGCGTGCTGTTCCGGCGCGGCTTCCGTGACGTCCACACCGCCGTCACCGTCGGCAGGCGGTGGTTCTGGCGCGGCGAGTCGCTGCGGGACTGGGGCCGCACGCCCACCGGCTCGGTCACCGCGAGCCGACCGGCCACCGAGGACGACCTGCTGTTCATCGCGTTCACCACCGGCAGCACCGGACCGGCCAAGGCCGTGCAGCTCACGCACGGCAACCTGGCCGCGATGGTGGAGCAGGTGCACGTGGCGCGCGGGGAGGTGGCGCCGGAGGCATCGCTGATCACTCTCCCGCTGGTCGGTGTGCTGGATCTGCTACTGGGTTCGCGCTGCGTATTGCCGCCACTGATTCCGAGCAAGGTCGGCGCGACCGATCCCGCACATGTCGTCGACGCGATCCAGAAGTTCGGCGTGCGGACCATGTTCGCCTCCCCGGCGGTGCTGATCCCGCTGCTGGAGCACCTGCGGAGCCGACCGGCCGAGCTGAACACACTCGACAGCATCTATTCCGGCGGCGCGCCGGTGCCGGACTGGTGCATCGCCGGACTGCGCGCGGTGCTCGGCGAGGAGGCGAAGGTCGTCGCCGGATACGGGTCCACCGAGGCACTGCCGATGTCCACCATCGAGTCCAGGGAACTGCTGGACGGGTTGGTCGAACGGGCGCACCGCGGGGCGGGAACCTGCCTCGGCAGGCCCTCCCACCAGCTGCAGGCGCGCATCGTCGCCATCACCGACGACGCCATCCCGACGTGGAGCCGGGCCGAAGAGCTCGCGGGCGGGCTCCAGGACACCGGCGGGATCGGTGAACTCGTGGTCGCCGGGCCGAATGTCAGCGCCAGGTATTACTGGCCGGAACAGGCGAACGCGCTGGGCAAGATCGTCGACGGCGACCGGATCTGGCACCGTACCGGCGATCTCGCGTGGATCGACGATCGAGGGCGGATCTGGTTCTGCGGACGCAAGAGTCAGCGGGTGGTCACGGCGCACGGTCCGATGTTCACCGTCCAGGTCGAACAAGTCTTCAACACCGTGGCGGGCGTGGCCCGCACGGCGCTGGTCGGGGTCGGGGCGCGCGGAGCGCAGCGACCGGTGCTCTGCGTGGAACCGAAGCCGGGCGCGGACGCGCAGGTCGTCGAGGCCGCACTGCGGGTCCACGGGGCGCGGTTCGACCTCACCAGGACCATCGACGACTTCCTGATTCACCCGTCGTTCCCGGTGGACATCCGGCACAACGCGAAGATCGGGCGCGAACAGCTCACGATCTGGGCGGCCGAGCGGCTCGGAACGGACAACCGACGATGAAAACGACGGCATTGCGGGCGGTTCCCGTCCTGGGGTGGCTGTATCTGGCCTGCGGCGCCCTCGCCGCCGCGACCGGCCGCGTCCCCGACAGCCGGATCCTGCGCGCCGCCTGGTGGATCGACGCGTTCCTGAGCGTCGTCGTGCACGCGGCGCAGATCCCGGTGGCCCTGCGCGCCGCCGAGGGTACCGGACGCGGCCGGTTCGAGACGGCGGTCCTGACACAGATCTTCGGCTTGACCTGGTGGCGAACCCAGCCCGGCAAGGAGGAACGGCAATGAGCAAAGTTCTGGTGACCGGTGCGTCCGGATTCCTGGGCGGCGCGTTGGTACGCAGGCTGGTGCGCGACGGCGAGCATCACGTGTCGATCCTGGTGCGGCGCACCAGCGATCTGACCGACCTCGGCGCCGACGTCGACAAGATCCAGCTGGTCTACGGCGACCTGACCGATTTCGCCTCGCTCGAACGAGCGACCCGTGGGGTCGACATCGTGTTCCACAGCGCTGCCCGGGTGGACGAGCGCGGTACCCGGCAGCAGTTCTGGAACGAGAACGTCCGCGCCACCGAGCGATTGCTCGAAGCGGCCCGGCGCGGCGGGGCGGCGCGGTTCGTGTTCATCTCGAGCCCGAGCGCTCTGATGGACTACCACGGCGGCGACCAGATCGACGTCGACGAATCGGTGCCCTATCCCCGGCGCTACCTGAACCTGTACTCGGAGACCAAAGCCGCGGCCGAGCGGGCGGTGCTGGCCGCCGACACCGAAGGGTTCCGCACCTGTGCGCTGCGCCCCCGCGCGATCTGGGGAGCCGGCGACCGGTCCGGTCCCATCGTGCGGCTGCTCGGCCGGGCCGGTGCGGGAACGCTGCCGGACCTGTCCTTCGGCCGCACCGTCTACGCCTCGCTGTGTCACGTCGACAACATCGTCGACGCCTGTGTGAAGGCGGCCGCGTCGGACGCGGTCGGCGGCAAGGCGTATTTCGTCGCCGACGCCGAGCGGACCGACGTGTGGGGATTCCTCGGCGAGGTCGCCGTTCGGCTGGGGTACCAGCCGCCGACCAGGAAACCCCATCCGAGGGTGATCGCAGCGGCGGTGCGCGTCATCGAGACGATCTGGCGCGTCCCGGCCGTCGCGACGCGCTGGTCGCCGCCGCTCTCGCGCTACGCCGTCGCCCTGATGACCCGCAGCGCCACCTACGACACCACCGCCGCCGCACGCGATTTCGGCTACCGGCCGGTGGTGGACCGCGACAGCGGACTGGCCGCATTCCTCGCCTGGCTGCCCGCCCAGGGCGGAGCGGTCGAACTCACCCGCAATCTGCGCTGAGCACCACCTCGGTACCGGAGATCAGCATGAGCAACGCCCCCTCCTTCCGGCGGAAGATCACACCCACCGAACGCCTCTACTTCGCCACACGGCGGGTGACTCCGCCATTCGTCATGCATCTCGCCGTACACGGTGACGGCAGCCTCGACCCGGCCGCCCTGCAACGGGCCGTCGACGTGGCCTCGGCGGCCGACCCCGGCGCCCGCCTGGTCCGCGACGGCGGCGACTGGGTGGACAGTGGTCTGGCCGCCACCGTGCGCGTCGTGCCGGGATGGTCGCTGAACTACGACGCGCTCGAACACGACGCGGTACTCGACAGCCCGATCGGTCCCACGCCGGAGCGGACCACCGAGGTGCTGCTGCTGACCGGTGACCGGACCACCGTCGTGTTCCGCGCCTTCCACGGCGTGATGGACGGCATGGGCTTGCGGATGTGGGTGGACGACGTCTTCCGCGCACTGCGCGGCCTGCCGCCCGTCGGCGCTGCCGACCCGGTCGCCGACGCCGAACTGGTGGCGCGGGTGGGCGCGCCGGGCAAACCGACCCGGGTGCTGCCCACGTTCCGGGCGCCGACCGGCCACGGCCGCCAGGATCCGGCCGCCCCGCGCTGGCTGCTGCGCCACCGCACGATCGAGGCGACCGGCAAAGGCGTCGTCGCACGCGTGGCGGCGGTCCTGGCCGCGGAGTCGGGGGCCCGGTCGCGCTTCATGATTCCGGTCGACCTGCGCAGGCACGATCCCGAGCTGCGCTCGACCGGAAACCTGGCATTGCCCCTGTTTCTCGACGTGGCGCCCGGCGAGGACTGGGCGACGATCAGCGGCCGGATGCGCACCGGGTTGCGGGAGAGAAGCGAACTGAACCAGTTGGACAACGGCAAGCTGTCGAAGTTCCCGGCCCCCGTCATCCGCGGCGTGCTGCGCGGCAGCAACTGGCTCGGGGCGCGGCTGAACCGGAACATGGTGTCGGCCACCGTCTCCCACATGGGCAGCGTCGATCTCGACGAGATGGCCGTGCCCGGCTGGACGCCGACGACCATGCGGGTGCTGCCCCAGCACAGCGGCGCGATGCCGCTGCTGTTCGCCATGGTCGAGTCACGCGGAAAGCTGGAGCTGACCGTGTCCTGCCGCAACGGCGCGGGCATCGAGCCCCGGCTGGAGGCACTGCTGGACAAGATCGCCGCGCGGTTGGAAGCCGAGTCGGCCCCGCACGATGCGGCCGTGCGATGACCGCCCTCGCCCGACTCGTGCTCGCCCGGCCGCGGCGGGTGCTCGCGGTCGTGACCGGGGTGATGCTGCTGGCCGGTCTGCTCGGCATCGGAGCGTCCGAGAAGGTGACGGCGGCCGGGTTCATCGATCCCGGCAGCGAGTCCGCGCACGTGGATCAGCTCGTGAGCGAGCACTTCGGACCGCAGAATCCGGACGTGGTGGTGCGGTACACCGCGCCGCAGGGCCAGACGCTCGACGACATCGGCCCCCGGGTGCGGGAATCGCTGGCGCGGATCGACCCGGCGCTGCTGCAACGGCCGATCGAAACCTATTGGAACGCCGGAATCGCACGCAAGCAGTTCCTGCGCTCCGCGGACGACCGCCACGCACTGGCCGTCGTCTATCTCGCCGGTGACGCCAACCAGCGTGTCAGCGTGTATCCGGACATCGAACCGCAACTGCGCGTACCGGGTGTCGCGACCGATCTGTCCGGCTACAGCGCGGTCTCCACGGAGATCAACGCGCAGTCCCAGCACGATCTGCTGCGGGCGGAATCGATCTCGCTGCCGCTGACGCTGCTCATCCTGGTGCTGGTGTTCGGCGGGCTCGTCGCCGCGTCCTTCCCGGTCGTGGTCGGGGGCCTGACCGTGCTGGGCGCGATGGGCGCCATCCGCGTGCTCGCCGAACTCACCGAGGTGAGCACGTTCGCGATGAACATCGCCTCGCTGCTGGGTCTCGGAATGGCCATCGACTACGGGCTGTTCCTGGTCACCCGGTTACGCGAGGAGGTCGCGGACGGGCAGGACGTGCCCGCCGCGATCACGCGCACCTACGCGACCGCCGGGCGCACGATCGCGTTCTCGGCGCTGCTGCTGGTCTGCGCGTTCGCGGGGACGTTCGTCTTCCCGCAGGCGGTGCTGCGGTCGCTGGGCGTCGGCGCGATCACGGCGGTGGCGCTGGCCGCCGCGCTCTCGCTCACCGTGCTGCCGGCACTGCTGGCCCTGTTCGGCGCGCGTATCGGCGCCGGGCGAGCGATCGATCGCAACGACCGGTTCTGGGGCGGCCTGGTCGACCGCGTGCTGCGGCGGCCCGCTCTCGTGACCATGGCCGTCGGCGCCGTCCTACTGGTTTTCGCGGCGCCGCTGGCCGGGCTGCGGCTGGGCGACATCGACCATCGGGCGCTGCCCGCGGACAACCCCATGCGCGTCACCGTCGAGGAACTCACCGCGCAGTTTCCCGCGGCGGGCAGCGGGGCCACCGCCGTGCTGCACGGCACGGACGGGCCGCCGCAGTCGGCCGCGGTGGACACGGCCGCGGCGGCGCTGAGCGAGATCGACGGTGTGCGGCAGGTCGTCCAGGTGGGTCGCGCCGAGGACTTCGTCGTCTTCCACGCGTTCCTGCGCGACACCGACCGCACCGAAGCGGCGAGTGCCTCGGTCCGCGCCCTGCGCGCGGTGACTCCCCCGGACGGCACCGTGCTGTGGATCGGCGGCGACACCGCTGCCACCGTGGACAGCGTGCGCTCCATCGTCGCCGCGATGCCGTGGATGATCCTCGTCATGGTCGGCGCGACGATGGTGCTGCTGTCGGCCGCCTTCCGCTCGATCGTGCTGCCGCTCAAGGCGGTCGCCCTGGCGTTCCTGAGCCTCGCCGCCACCTTCGGCGTGCTCACCTGGATCTTCTGCGGCGGGCATCTGTCCGGCGTGCTCGGCGTGAGCACCGGCCCGATCACCGCGGGCATGCTGGTGCTGATCATCGCGGTCGTCTTCGGGCTCTCCACCGACTACGAGGTGTTCCTGCTGTCGCGCATGGTCGAAGCGCACGACGCGGGCGCCGACACCGCCGCGTCGGTGCGGGCGGGCACGGTCAAGACCGCTCGCGTGATCACCGCCGCCGCGACCCTGCTGGTGATCGTCACCGGAGCGTTCACCCTGTCCCCCTTGACCCCCATGCGCTTCCTGGGCCTCGGCATGATCATCGCCCTGGTCGTGGACGCCACCCTCGTCCGCATGCTCCTGGTGCCCGCCTTGGTCCAGCTGATGGGACCCGCCAACTGGTGGTCGCCCGGCCGCCCACGCATCATCCCGGCCACCCTCACCCGCGTCCGAGAACGCGCGCCCACGCCGCGTCTCGACAGGTCGCTAGGCAACGAGTTCCAGTAGGCCGCGGGGATCCCACGGCATCGGGCCCGTCGGGAAGCCGAGGCGGACCAGGCGGTGGGGCGGGGCCGCGTCGAAATGCGCCACCGCGGGTGGCAGGAATCCGGCGAGCACCTTCTCCAGCATCATGTTCAGTCCGGACAACCGCGGCCGCAGCCGGACCTGCCAGCAACTGATGCGCCCGGCCGGTACCTCGACGACGGTGCGCTGCTCCACTTTGGCGCCGAGCGGGATGTGCACCGAGAACGCCAGCCACAGAGCCACGCACTCCTCGGCGCCCTCGGCGAAGTCCAGGCCGCGCAGCAGGGTCAGGCCACCGGCGAGCGGCATCACATCGGCCGGGAAGGGCGCGATCCCGCCGCCGAACTGCAGATGGACGGTGTCGAGGAAGTTCGCCTCCTCGCGACTGACCACCGTTGTGCCCGAGCGTGTTTCGGCGCGATAGCGCTCGGCGCGGAGCCGGTCTCCCGAGCGCAGGAACCGCTGCTCGATGGTCATCGCGAAATTCCCGTGTCCCAGGCCGGCCTCGACGATCGAGCGGTAGCCGTCGCCGTCGTGGGCGACCACGCTGACCAGGTCGAGCTTCGGCGCCCGGTCGGCGATGGTGGCGATGTAGACGGACTTCTCTCCGTCGGGAATTCCGGGGTCACGAAATGCGCTGTGCACCTGTTCTCCTCACAGTGTGTCCTCGGCCGCCGCCGCGAACACGCGCCGAAGGGTTGCGACGTAGCGTTCGACGGAGCCGTGCGCCACCGGGGTGTCCGGGTAGATGACGCTCAGCGTGGTCTCCGACGCGAACCGGTTGATCCAGATCAGCACCTGTTCGGAGGCGGCGCGATTGGCGTACAGGCCGCACGAGCCCAGGTCGAACAACTCGTTGCCGAGCAGCTCCCGGGTGTCCACATACGAGATCATCGGCGTGGACCAGCCCGGTTCCAGGTCCAGGTCGGAGTCGGCGGGCAGCAGTTCCACCACGCGCTGGAACGAGGTGGGGGCCAGGCGCAGGCCGTTCTCGTAGGCGTGCTGCGCGATGGTCGCTGCGCGCGCGAAGGTGGTGGTGGCGCCGATCGGAAAGGCTACGGGCAGCAGCGTCACGTACCACCCGACCGACGCGCGTTCCGTGGCGCTGCTGCGGGTACTGACCGGCGTCATGCCGAAGTAATAGTCGCTGTCGATGAGTTCGCGCTCGGCCAGCGCCGCCGCGGCGAAGATGCCACCGACGAATTCCGCGCCGTTGGCGCGGCAGACCCGCTCGAACCGCAGCGCGGTGTGCTCGTCGAACAGGGTGATCGTGCGGTGCGCGCTGCGGTTGTACACATCGGTGCGCTTGCCCAGATCCAAGGGAAAGGATGGCAGTTCGCCGTCGTTGCCGCGGATGAGCTCCAGCCACTTGCGTACGCCGGGCGAGGCGAGCGTCATCCGGCTCGTGTACTCCCGCTCGGCGGTGCAGTAGTCGAGGTAGCTGGCCGCGGGGGCCAGCATGCCCACGTCTTCCCACGCTTCGCGCACATACAGCAGCGCGAGGTCGAATCCGGACAGGTACTGGCCGAATCCGTCGGTGTGCAGATGATCGACCGCCAGGTAGACCGTGGTCGATTCCTCGCGCTCGATCGCGCCGAAGGTGAAGCAGTCCCAGTCGAAGGGTCCCGGCGTCGTCTTCTGGACGTGATCGCGGATGGCGCGGGCCTCGTCGACGCGGCCGTAGTCGATCGGTACGAACTCGACGTCCTGCGCGGGCACGAGGTGGCGCTCGATCGTGCCCGCGGAGTCGATCCGGAACCAGGTCCGGAAGGTGTCGTGACGCAACAGGAACGCGTTGACCGCCCGCGTCATCGCGGCCAGGTCGAGGCCGCCGGCCGGTATCTCCGCCGTCACCAGGCACAGCCCCGAGTACCGGAAGTCCGCCTGGGCGTGCCGATCAGCCAGCCGCAGATACTGCTCCTGCTGGTGCGAGGGCGGCGCCGGGTGCACCGGCGCCCGCCGGGCGCGCGCCACCGACTCCGGTGACGCCGCCCAGCTGACCAGCCTGCCGGGCCCCGGCTCCCATTCATCGATCAGCCCGAAACCGACCACGATGCCACCTCGTTTCGACGACGGTCGGTCACGGCCTGGCCTCGGCCGCCGCCAGCACAGGCACCCGTTCGGCCGCGGCGCCGTCGGACGGCGCGGGTCCTGCCATCGGCGGGGCGAGATCCGCAACCGGCTGCGACTGACCGGAATCCGCGGCCAGGATCAGCTCCGCCACCTTCGGGCCTGCCTGCTCCAGGCTGAACGATCGGCCCATCTGCAGCGACATCAGGTCGATGCCGAGGGTCTTGGTGACCCGCGCGCCGAGTTCCACCGCCATCAGCGAATCCAACCCGAGTTCGGGCACCGGAACGGTCATGTCGATGGACTCGACCGGCACGCCCATGACGACGGCGAGTTCCTCGGCCATCTTGCGGGCGACGAAGGCCCCGCGTTTGTTCTCCTCGATCGCGGCCACCTCGGCCCGCAACCGGGCCAGTTCGGAGGTGTCCTTGGCGGAGGACTGAGCGAGCGCGATCGTGCGGCCGGTCCGGGCCAGCTGCGGGAAGGTACCGGTCAGCTTGGCCCAATCGGTCGGGATGATCGCCGCACGAGCGCCGCCCAGGCGCAGCGTCTGCTCCAGATAGGCGGTCGCGTCGGCCATGTCGATCGGATCGAAGCCCACCAGATCGAGGTACTTGAGGGCCGTCTCGTCGGCGGCCATGCCGCCCGTCGCACCCGACAGGTGGCCCCAGCCGACGCACAGCGCCCGCTCGCCCGCCCGGGACCATTCCTCGGCCAGCGACTCCACCGCCACATTGGCCGCGCAGTAGTTGTACTGGCCGTAGATGCCGTACATCGAACCGCCCGAGGAGCACAGCACGAACATGTCCAACCGGATCCCGGCATCGGCCACGGCCCGATGCAGCACCCGGGCGCCGTGCACCTTCGGGCGGTACACCTTGGCCAGCTCCTCGAATCGCATCGCCGCCAAACGGTTGTCGGCCACGGCTCCCGCGGCGTGGAAGACTCCGCGCAGCGGATGCTCGACGCTGTGGGCCCGTGCGACGATCGTGGCGACAGCCTCCGGGTCGGTCACGTCGGCACGCTCCTCGACCACGTCGACGCCGACGGTGCGCCACGCCTCGAGCTGCCTTCGTGCTTCCTCGGTGCTCGCGCCGCCGCGGCCGAGCAGGACCAGCCGCCGCGCCCCGCGCAGCACCAGCCAGCGCCCGATGGCCATCCCGAATCCACCGAACCCGCCGGTGACGAGATAGGTCGCGGTGCTATCGATCTCGATTTCGGGCAGGTAGGGCCGCACCGCCGGCGTGGGCGAATCCATGCGCAACGCGATCCGGGCCAGGCCGGTCGAGCGAATGGTCTCCTCGAAGGCTTTGCCCACCTCGTCGGTTTCCAGCAGCTTGTAGGGCAGCGGCCGATAGGTGCCCGCGAGCACCTTCTCGTAGACCCGCTGGAGCAGCCGGGTCAGCCGCTGCGCGTCGACGGCGACCAGGCGGTCCAGATCCATCGAGAAGTACGCCACGTTCTTGTCGAAGTTGGCCATCTCGAGCAGTCCGCCGGTGTAGATGTCGGCCTTGCCGACCTCGACGATGCGCCCGAATTCCGCGACGGCGTTGAAGTTCTGGCGCAGGATCTCCCCCGGCGCGCTGCTGAGCACGACCTCGACGCCCTTGCCACCGGTCAGCTCCAGGACGTCGTCGACGAAGTTCAGCGAGCGCGAGTCGATCGCGTGATCGGCGCCGAGGGCGAGCACGTGGGCGCGGCGCTCATCCGTGCTCGCGGTGCCGATGATGCGTGCCCCGCGGTCCTTGGCCACCTGGATCGCGGCCGTGCCGACACCGCCCGCGGCGCCGTGGATCAGCACCGTCTCGCCCGGCTCCAGCCGGGCCAGATCCAGCAGCGCGTACTCGGCCGTGCCGAAGGCGATGGTGCTGGTGCAGTATCCGGGATCGGCGTCGGGCGGCAGCGGAATGGTCAGCTGCCGGTCGACGACGACGTAGCGCTGCATCATGCCCTTTGCGGCGACCGCGACCAGCTCGCCCACGGCGAGATCGGTGATCCCGTCGCCTACGCGCACCACCTCGCCGACGCCTTCCATGCCGGGCACGGTGCCGAAATAGGTGGGCGCGAGTTCGCGCTCGCCGAGCAGGCCGATGACCTTGAGCGGATCTTTGTAGTTCAGACCGATGATCTTCATCCTGACCTCGACCTGGCCCGGCCCCGGTTCACGCCGCGGGCACTGCCGCCAGGCCAACGCCGACAGCATCCGGGTCCGGGGCAGCTCCAGCGCGAAGTTGGCCTCCGGGTCGGTCAGCGGTTCGGCGGTGTCGAGGGTGTCGAGGCGCTCCTGCAGCGGCTTGGTCACCAACGGAGCCCAGCGCTCGCCCGCGCGCAGTACGACCTCGTCGAGGTTGTCGTTCCAGAACGCGCCCGGTACGGCCAGTTCCCCGATCAGATCGGTGATCTCGGTGTCGGGTTCCACGTCGATCAGCCGCCAGCGCAGCGCCGACTGCTCGTTGAGCAGCACGCGGCGAGCGCCGGCCAGCGCGGCGTGATTCGAATTCGGCGGGATCGGGCTGCCGGGCAGCGCGAACGCCCGTTCGGTCACCAGGGTGGCATGACACCATCCCTCACCGAAGACGCTCTTGGGCCCCTCGTCGGCGATCTCGGGGTGGACGAACTCGTCGAGGGCCACCGCGATCCGCTCCAGGGTCCACAAATCGGCGACATCGTCCTCGACGGTCCCCGCGACCACGCAGACGTGCAGTCGGTCGGTGCCCTCCGCCTTGGCGGCCGCCAGCGTCGCGGCCAGGTCGGCGGCGAGTTCGCGGCCCGCGACGCCTGCCACGTAGAGCCGGGAACCGGGGAGGGCGGCGGCCAGTTGCCCCGCACGGCGGCAGTTGCCGCCCAGCGCGACGATCACGGTGGTCACCGAATCCTTCGGCAGCGCCTCGGGATCGAGCGGATCGCGTCGTTCCAGCGTCTCGGCGTAGTAGAAGTCGACCATCCGATGCAGCGGATCCTGGCCCGGCGCGAGCGCACCGATCTGCAGGCCGCTCAGTCGCATCACGAGGTTGCGTTCGTCGTCGAGCAGATCCACGTCGGCGCGCAGCCGGGCGCGCGGATCGCGGCGCGCGACCACGGTGATCCGCTCGGGTAGCGGGGCGACCAGCCGCACCGCCGCGACACCGACCGGCACCAGCGTGCCTTCATCGATCCTGGCGTCGGCGAACAGCAGGGCCGCGGACTGCATCGCGGCGTCGACCACCGCGGGGTGGGCCAGGTGTCCGGAGTCCGCGGCGATGGTGCCGTCGACAGTGGCGACCACCGCGTCCGCGCCGACGCGTACGGAGGTGACGCGGCGGAAGGCCGGACCGTACTGCAGCCCCGCCGCGGCCAGGCCGGTGTAGAACATCTGCGGGTCGACGTCGAGCCCGACGTCCAAGGTGGGAACCGTGACCTTCGTCGGCTTGTGGCTGCCGGTCAGCGTGCGGCCGAAAGCGTGCACCGTCCAGGCCGTCCCCGTCGCCGAACGCGATCGGATCAGGAAGCGGCCGCTGGCCTCCTCCACGGTCAGCGCCACCAGCGGCACGTCCGGCGCGCCCATGATGAGCGGGGCCACGAACCGAACCTGTTCCAGCGCCACGCGTTCGACACCGAGACGGGAGGCCGTGGCGCTCAGCGCGGCGTCCAGGTACGCGGCGCCCGGCATGATCTTGATGCCGTTGACGACGTGGTCGGCCAGCCACGGCAGCAGCTCGGTGCCGACCTGCAGCAACCAGTCCGGCCTGCCCTCGACATCCGGATCGCCGAGCATGGCGTAGGTGCCGGGGCTGCCCAGGCGCGCCTGCTCGAACAGCGGCAGCGCCGAATGCAGCCGGGTCCGCTGCCAGGGATAACGCGGCAGTGGCACGTGCGGTGTGGCGGGGTCCCGGGCGGGGAACAGCTCGTCGAGGTCGAGCACGCCCGCGGCGTAGAGGCCGATGAGGGTGCGGCGGAGGCTCTCCGAATCCGGCTGCTTGCGATCCAGTGTCGGCACCGTCGTGCCGTTGACGTCCGCGCCCAGCAGAGTCTCGCGGATGTTGCCCGACAGCACCGGGTGCGGGCCGACCTCCAGGAAGACCCGGCTGTCCGCAGCGATCAGCTCGGTGACCGCGTCGGCGAACCGGACGGGCTCTCGCACGTTCGCGCACCAGTACTCGGCGGTCCAGTCGGGACCGGTCACCCGTTCGCCGGTGACCGACGAGTACAGCGGCACGGTCGGCGCCTTCGGCTCCAGCCCGGCCAGCGCCGCGCGCAGCTCGTCGAGGATGGGGTCCATCAACCGGCTGTGGTACGGCACCTCGACGCGCAACCGGCGGGCGAAGATACCGTCCTCGGTAAGCTTTTCGGCGATCTCGTCCAAGCGGTCGATCTCGCCGGACAAGGTCAGCGAGCTCGCGCTGTTGATCGCGGCGATGTCCACCCGCGGGTCGTCGCCGACGAGTCCGCGGGCCTGCTCGGGCGACATTCCGACCGCGAGCATCCCACCAGAGCCCGCGGTGGTCGCCTGCAACCGGGCGCGGTGATAAGCCACCAGGACCGCGTCGCGCAGCGACAGCATGCCGCTCACGTAGGCCGCCGACACCTCACCGACGCTGTGCCCCACCACGGCCGCCGGACGGATGCCGTACTCCGCCAGCTCCCGCACCAGCGCCACCTGGACGAGGAAGTTGGCCGGTTGCGCCACCTCGGTCCTGGCGACCCGGGACTGCTCCTCGGGTCGGAACAGTTCCTCGATGATCGACCAGCCGGCGATCTCGCGGAACTCCGCGTCGATCGCCGCGGCGGCATCGGCGAAAACGCTCTCACCGCTCAGCAATTCGCGGGCCATCCCCCACCACTGCGGACCCATGCCCGAGAACACGAACACCGGTTCCGCGGTCCGCGCCGCGATCGTCCGCGCGGCGTCGCGCCCCTCTCCCGCGGCGAACAGGTGAAGATCCCGTACCAGGTCGGCGGTCTCACCGACGAGCATGCCCGTGCGGTACTGATGGTGCGCCATGCGGGTCCATGCGGCCTCTGCCAGCCGGCCGGGATCGGCGCCCGCGGTGATCAGATCGGCGAACCGGCCTGCCAGCGCACGTGCCGCGCCGGTACTGCGAGCCGAGATCGGCAGCACACCGAGATGCCGTGCGGGCGCGTTGGTTTCGCTGGGTTCCCGGCGGAACTCCTGCAGGATGGTGTGGGCGTTGGTGCCGCCGTAGCCGAAGCCGTTGACCGCGATCGTCATCGGCTCGGCGTCGTCGGGCAGCGCCTCCGCTTCCAGCTGGACGTGCAGTCCGAGCTCGTCGAACGGGATGTCGGGATTGGGTTTGTCGAGCCAGCCCTGCGGCGGGATGGTGCGATGGTGGATGGCCAGCGCCGCTTTGATCACGCTCGCGACGCCGGCCGCGGCCTCGGTGTGACCGAGTGTCGACTTGACCGAGCCGACGCCCAGCGAGCGCGTGCGCCCGGCAGGCGCGCCGAACACCCGCCCCAGCGCGCGCAACTCGACCGGATCGCCCACCAATGTGCCGGTGCCGTGCGCCTCGACGTAGGTGATCTCGTTCGGCGCCAGTCCCGCGCGCACGCACACCGAACGGGCCAGGTTCTCCTGGGATTCGGCGTTGGGCACGGTGATCGCCGTGGTGCGACCGTCCTGATTGGAGCCGGTCGCCTTGACCACCGCGTAGATCCGGTCGCCGTCGCGGACCGCGTCGTCGAGTTTCTTCAGCGCCACCATGCCCGCGCCCTCGCCGCGTCCGTAGCCGTCGGCCGAGGCGTCGAAGGATTTGCAGCGGCCGTCCGCGGCCAGGAAGCCGCCCTTGCACATCAGGACGAAGGTCTCCGGCTGCAGCATGACGTTCACGCCACCCGCGAGCGCCACCTCGCAGTCGCCGTTCTCCAGCGCCTGACAGGCGAGATGAAAGGCGACCAGTGACGACGAGCACGCGGTGTCGACCGTGAGCGCGGGACCGACCAGATTGAGGGCGTAGGCGATCCGGTTGGACAGCATCGTGTAGGACGCGCTGGCCGGGGTGTGCATGTCGGTGTGGAACAGGGCAGGGCCGACCACGCCGATCACCGACTGGTCCACCACGAACCCGCCGACGTAGACGCCGATCGAGCGGCCCGCCGCGTGCCGCGCGATCCCGGCGTCGTCGAGCGCCTCCCAGGTCACCTCGAGCATCAGCCGCTGCTGCGGATCCAGCACGGTCGCCTCGCGAGCGGAGATGCCGAAGAAGTCCGGGTCGAACTCCCACGGATCGATCGTCATGAATGCCGCGCGCTTGGTGTAACTGCGTCCCGGCGTGCGTGGCTCCGGGTCGTAGTAGCGGCGGTAATCCCAGCGATCGGCCGGCATCTCGACCACACCGTCGCGTTTGTCCAGGACGAATTCCCAAAAGGTGTCGGGCGAGTCGATTCCGCCCGCAAACCTGCAGCCGATGCCGACGATTGCGATATCCGACATGCATATCCTCCGGGTCGGATCAAGTTGACCGCCATATTTTTCGGCGATTCACGAATTAGCGAGTGCGCAGCTGGCGACGGCCTCAGCGTAACGGCCACCACACCGACCGTCGCGGACTCAGGGACAGTTCACAATTCACCCGCCGAACCATTTGTGGCATCTCGAAACTATGTCTTCCGCGCTGGCGAAAGACATTGCTATTGCTAGGTTTTCACCCGTTCGAACCCGCGTCGAAATGCGATGTCATCGATTAGGAGGCGGCATTGTTCGCCGAGTTCACGCGCTGGACCGATACGCTCGTCCGGCGGCGATTCACGGTCATCGGGGTCATGGTCGCCGGGCTGCTCGCCCTCGGGGTGTACGGCCTCGGCCTCGGCGATCACCTCAGCGTCAGCGGGTGGGACGATCCGACCTCGGAATCGGCGCACGCGGCTCGGCTCAAAGACGAGGCATTCGGCCACGACCACATCGCCGACGTGCTCTTGCTGTTTCACGCCCCGGCGGGCAAGACCATCGATGACCCCGATTTCACCGCCACGGTCGTCGGCCACTTGAACAGCCTGCCGCAACGCTTCCCGGACCAGATCACCAAGATCAATGCCAGCTACTGGCCCACCGACACCGGACTCGACCTACCGGATGTCTTCGGCTCCCCCGACCGCGACTACGCCTTCGCCTCCGTCGCCATTCGCGGCGGCAACGACACGGTGGTGATGCGCAACTATCGAACGGTCGCCGACGAGTTCCCGATACCGGGCATCGAGATGGAGGTCGCCGGCGGGCAGCCGGTCGCTGCCGCGCTCAACGACACCATGGCCCACGATCAGCGGCGGATGGAGCTGTTCGCCGTTCCCGCCGTGGCGGTGCTGTTGTTCTTCCTGTTCGGCGGCGTCGTGGCGGCCGCGCTCCCGCTCGTCGTCGGTGGGCTGACGGTGCTGGGGGCGTGGGGGATCATCCGCGCGCTGACCACCGTGACCGAGGTGAACTCCTTCGTCTCGCCGGTGGTCTCGATGATCGGTCTCGGCCTGGCCATCGACTACGGCCTGTTCATCGTGAGCCGATTCCGCGAGGAGCTGGCCGACGGTCACGAGGTGCCCGCGGCGGTACAGCGCACGGTCGCGACCGCCGGACGAACCGTCGTGTTCTCCGCGATCATCGTGGTCGTCGCGGCGGGCGCCATTCTGCTGTTCCCGCAGGGCTTCCTGCGCTCGTTCGCCTTCGGCGCGATGGTGACGGTCACCTTGGCGGCCCTGATCTCGATCACGGTGCTGCCCGCCATGCTGGCGGTGCTCGGCAGGCGCGTGGATCGGCTGGGCTTCAACCGTTTTCACGCACGCCGGGCGAGCGACCGCGAGCGGGACAATCCGTGGGGCCGTGTCGCCGGGTGGGTCATGCGCAGGCCGCTGGCGGTGGCGGTTCCGCTGGTGGCCGTCCTGGTGGTGCTCATCGCCCCGGTGCGCGACGTGGCCTTCGGCGGCATCTCCGAGCGCTTCCTGCCGCCGCAGCATCCGGCCCGCACGGCGCAGCAGCACTTCGATCAGGTCTTCCCGCTGCGCCAGATGAACCCGGTCGACCTGGTGCTGATCACCCACGACACCACCGACGTCGACGGGGTGGTGGCCCAGGCGGGCCGGGCCCCTGGCCTCATCGCGCCGTTCCCGCGCGCGGTGCAGGGACCGGGGCATCCGAACGTCTTCACCACCTCGACGGTGCTGCGTGACGCGCACGACGCGAACGCGACCATCGACTATCTGCGCTCCATGCCGGTGCCGAAGGGCACGACAGTGCTGATCGGCGGGCAGCCCGCGAAGCAGCACGACAGCGTCGACGCGCTGCTGCGCCGGATGCCGCTGATGATCGCGCTCGTCTTCCTGGTCACCACCGTGCTGATGGTGCTGGCCTTCGGCTCGGTGGTGCTGCCGCTCAAAGCCGCGGTGCTGAATCTGCTCGGGCTCGGCTCCACGCTCGGCATACTCACCTGGATCTTCGTCGAGGGCCACGGCGCGGGTCTGCTCGACTTCACCCCGCAGCCGATCATGGCGCTGGTGCTGGTGCTGATCGTCGCGGTGATCTACGGCTTGTCGACCGACTACGAGGTCTTCCTGCTCGCCCGCATCGTGGAGGCGCGGGGGGCGGGCGCGACCACCACCGAGGCGGTACGCGCCGGCATCGCCCGCACGGGCTGGATCATCACCGCCGCCGCCCTGATCCTGCTGGTGGTGACGGGAGCCTTCGCGCTGTCGGATCTGGTCATGATGCAGTACATCGCCTTCGGCATGGTCGCGGCGCTGTTCATCGACGCGACGATCCTGCGCATGCTGCTGGTGCCCGCGATCATGCGCCTGCTCGGCGACGCCTGCTGGTGGGCTCCGTCCTGGCTGCGACGCGGCGTGCGGCGCAGCGCGCCCGCGGCCGAGGAAGCCCGCGCCGAAGCCGTCCAGGGCTCCGAACGCCCCTAGTGTCCCGGGAGGGTGTCCCTCCGCGAAGCGCGGCGCGGAGAACAAATCGTCGCCCGGTGGTGTCGGAAAGCGTGCTGCGCGGGGGAAGCGGTCAGCTCGCGGTCGACCAGCTCCACGGCCTCGCGGCCGCCCGCGCGCGGTCCGGCAGCGCCAGCGTGAGCACGGCGAGGCCGAGGGCCGCGGCGGCGATGGCCGAGAGCATGATCATGCTGCCCGACAGCGTGTGCGCGCGGAAGAACAGCGCGCTGAGCACCGCCAGTCCGACCGAGTTACCGATCTGTTCGATGGTGGGAAGCAAACCCGACGCCTCACCCATGGCCCGATCGTCCAGATTCGCCAGCATCAGCGGCTGAAGCGGCACCCCGAACACCCCGACCCCGAAGCCCGCGAGGAATACCGGTCCGGCCACCAGGGGCAAGTTCACCACCCCTGATTCCACGTACAGGTATCCCACCCCCACCACGACGCACGTGCCGAAGACGGCGATTCCGGTGGCCAGCGCCCGGATCCCCCAGCGGCTCACCAATATCGGCGACAGCACCGCGCCCGCCCCCGCGCCGATGGCGAACGGTGTCATCGCCAGACCGGTTCGCAGCGCGGAGAACCGCAGCACGTCCTGCAGCAGGATCGAGACGGTGAACACGAACGCGGTGAACAGGCCGAAGAAGATCGTCACCAGCGCCGATCCGACCGCGAACCCCCGGTCGGAGAACAGGTCCAGCCGCACCAGCGCGCGGCCGCCGCGGCGGCGCGTCGCGCGCTCGTGGGCCACGAACACCGCGCCGAGCACCAGCGCGCCCGCGATGTACATCCCGTGCGACGGACGCCAGCCCGCCTGTTGACTGTCCGACAGCGCGAACAGCAGCGCGAACAGCGCCGCGGTGGCCACCACGGTCCCGCGCAGATCCAGCGGGTCCCGATCCGTCGCCGGACCCAACCGCAGGTACCCCGCGGCCAGCGCCATCGCCACCACGCCCAGCGGCAGATTCATCAGGAAGATCGCGTGCCAGCCGAGCCCGAACGGATCCAGGGTGATCAGCGCACCCCCCAGGATCGGGCCGAGCATGCCGGCGAAACCGGCTGTCGCGCCGTACACCGCGAAGGCGTACTGATGGTGCTCGCGCCGGAAGCTCGCGGTGATGATGGCGATGGTCTGCGCCGCCATTCCCGCCCCCGCCACACCCTGGACGATCCGGGCGATCACCAGTTCCGTCGCGCTGGAGGACATCCCGCACCACACCGAGGCCGCCGTGAAGGCCGCCGCCGACCACAGGAACATCCGGCGGCGCCCGGCGATCGCGCCGACGCGCGCGGCGGTGAGCAGCACGCAGGCGAAGGCCAGCGAGTAACCGGCCACCACCCACAGCTGTTCGGACCGCGTCGCCCGCAGCTCCGCGGTGACGACCGGAAGGGCGGTGTTGACGATCGTCACATCGATCATCTGCATGAAGACGGAGATCAGGCACGCCCCGAACGAGCCGAGCGCCACCGCTGCCTCTTTGCGGGTCATCGGATCGCCGCTTCGATCATCGGCCACGAATTGTGCAGGTCCTGTTGCCAGTAGCCCCAGGAGTGCGTGCCGTTCGGCCGGAAATCGAAGGTCGCCGCGACGCCCAGCTGGCGCAGCCGGTCCCGCAACTGATGCGTGCACAGATTCGCCACCGCCTCCAGCGGGGCCCCGAACATCAGCTGATAGAGCAGGTGCGCGATGTCGCCGTGCACGCCGTCGAGAGTGTCCATCGACCCGGGCTGCCCGGTTCCCGTGGAGACGTAGATGGCGAGGCCGCGCAGCCGGTCCGCGTGCAGGTACGGATCATTCGCGCGCCAGGCGGGATCGCTCGGCGGCCCCCACATGTTGACGACGTTGCCGCGCTGCTGGGTGACCACCGCTTGGACCATCGCCTGGCCCGCGGGATCGCTGGTGCGCACGCAGCCGCTGTAGGAACCGATCGCGCGGTACAGACCCGGTGCGGTCATGGCCAATTGGAACACCGAGGTCCCGCCCATCGAGATGCCGGCGATGGCGTTCGCTCCGGAGCCGTTGAACGTGGCGTCGACGAGCGGCGGCAGCTCCTTGGTCAGGAAGGTGGACCAGCGCTGCCTGCCCAGGACCGGGTCGTCGCTGCGCCAGTCGGTGAAGTAGCTGCCCGCGCCGCCGAAGGGGATCACGACGTTCACCTGCTTGTCGCGAAAGAAATCGACGAGATCCGTGCCCTCCAGCCAATTCTTGTCCGCGCCGCCGTCGGCGCCGTTGAGGAGATAGAACGTCGGCGCGGGCTCATCCGGATCGGCCGCGCGCAGCAGACGAATCCGCGTGGTGTTGTTCATCGCGGCCGAATACACCTCGAGTTCCGATTGCCGACCGGATTCGGAACGCGTTGCCACTATTCGCGAGGCGTCTGCCGCCACGACGCTCTGCGGCGGTTCGGCACGGACCGGCCGCGCGCCCGCGATCAACGCGCCGGCCAAAGTGAGGACCGCGGCGAGCGCCGCGCCTGTTCGCTGCAAATATTCGGGCATGTCGGACTCCTGGCCCCGAGTAGGAGGGCTCGAAGTCGCAGTCAATAACATCGCCCGGCCGGGCCGCCAGATGTTCGAGCGATCCTGTGTCTCTTACCAATTCCGCTCGGCGGCCAGTTCCGAATATTCCCAAATTCGGGCGCGCGGCCATTGCCGTCCTGCGCTACCACCCTCATCGAGACGAGTGCGGTGCTTTCCACACGGCGTATCGCTCGGGGAGACAAACGGCGCAGGGGCGATAACCCGCGGCCAGCGCGTCGAGCTCGGTGGCGAAGAAGACGCGGTGCCTCCGGTAGCCCCCACGACCGAGGGCCCGCAGGGCGGACGGGCAGTCGAGGCGACCGTAGATCCGGCCGCGGCGATGACCGCCGTACCGTCCCGGCACTGCGCTGGGATACGCCAGGCCGTCGTCGCCGAGCAACATGTACACCGGCGGCTACTGCGCGTCGTGCAGCACGAGGCCCAATGTGTGCCGCAGGCCGCCGCGCACACGGCTGACGCCGTGGCGCATCGGGGCCCGGGACCACCCTCGGCTGGATCGCGTCGGCCGATCACGAGTGGTGAAGATCAGCGCGTGTCCCTGGTCCAGCACGGAGACGGTCGCTTTCGACTGTGCGCGCGGCCGCTGTTCCACGAGCACGAATTCCCCACCGCTGTAGTCGATCCCCGGTCGATCCAAGCCGATGACGACCTGTAGCGGGAAGACCAGTTCGCCGTAGAGATCCCGGTGCAAGGCGTTCCAGTCACCGCGGCGGTAGCGCAACAGGATCGGGGTCGGTTTCGTCTGGCCCGCGGCGTGGCAGGTATCGAGCCAGTCCGCGAAGTCGTCCGGCCACGGAGCCGGGTCGCCGAACCGCTCGGCCCAGGATCGCGCCGACGGCAGCAGTCTTCGGTAGAAGGCCGCTCGCAGGGCCATGATCGGCTCGGGCATCGGATTCGCGAAGTACCGGTAGGTGCCTTCGCCGAATCGGTAGCGTGCCATGTCGACGGTGGAGCGGAAGCGGGCGAGGTCGTCCCACATGGTGGTGAACTCGGCACACTCGGCCGGGGTGAGGATCGGTCCGGTCGCCGCGCAGCCGTGGGCGTCGATTTCTTCGAACAGCGCCCGCCACGGCTGGGCCTCGACGCGATCGGTGAGGGAAGCACCGGATTCCGCGAACTCCGCGGATGGTGTCGGGTCCGCGGGATGGTGACCGTCCCGGTTCGCGCCGCTGCGGCGCGCGCTCACGCCGCCTCCATGCTCAGCAGCGCGTGCTTGGCGGTGATGCCGCCGATGTACTGTCCGATGGACCCGTCGCCGCGCACCACCCGGTGGCACGGGATCACCACCGGCAGCGGATTGCGGGCGCAGGCGGAGCCGACCGCGCGCACCGCACGCGGGTTGCCGACCGCGGCGGCCACCGCGCCGTAGCTCGCGCGCTGTCCGTAGCCGATGGCGGGCAGGTGCTCGATCACCTGACGACGGAATCCCGCGGCCAGCCGCAGATCCAGCGGCAGGTCGAAATGCGTTCGGCTGCCCGCGAAGTACTCCTCGATCTGCCGCGCCGCGGCGTCCAGCCGGGCGGGCGCCGCGAGAATCCGGGGGCTGATCCGGGCGGCCAGTGTGGCGAGCACCGTGTCGTGGTCTTCGGTGGGGTAGGCGACACGGACGAGTCCGGCGGGCGTCGCGGCCAGCAGCAACGTCCCGACGGGGGTGTCCAGCAGGCGGTAGGCGACATCGAGCAGGCCCTCCGCTTCGGCGTCGGCGGTCAGTCGCGCGTGCAGGGTGGCGAGCAGGTCGGCGTCGGGGGTCAGGGCGCGCGACAACCCGTCGCCGCGGTCGAGGGTGGCCATCATGCTTCATCCTTCGGGTAGAGCTTGCGCAGGGTCTTCAGGCCGTCCGCGGCGGCGCGGCGGGCGGCGTCGGGCGAGTTGCCGAGCAGTTCGGCGATCTCCGCGTGCGGAAGCCCGGCCAGGTAGTGGTAGGCGACCGCCTGGCGCTGCTTGGTGGGCAGCGCGCGCAGGGCGGCCCAGAGGTCGGGGTCGTAGTCGGCGGGTCCCGGGGCGGTGGCGGGACGTTCCGGCAACGACTCGGCCGGGACGGGCGCACGGGTGAGCGCTCGTCCGACGTCGATCGCGCGGCGATGCGCGATGGTCACCAGCCACGCCTCGATGTTCGTCTCCGAGGGGAGACCGGGAAACGCGCGCAGCGCCGAGAGAAACGTTTCCGACCAGGCGTCGGCCGCGTCGGACGGGCCGAGCACCGCCCGGCAGACGCGCAACACCATGGGGCCGTATTCGGCCACTATTTCCTCGAACGGGGGCAGGCTCACACCGGGTAGACGCCGCGGGCGCCGGGAACGTGAGATTCCGTCATCGGCGCCCGGATTCTCCCTCCCGGCGCGACAGCCCGCTGGCGCGCAGCACCCGCCGCGCGATACCCGCGCGGATGGACTCGTCGGTGCCGATGATCCGGACGTGCCTGCGCGCCCTGGTGATCGCGGTGTACAGCAATTCCCGGGTCAGCAGGGTCGATTCGGGCTCTGGCAGGACGACGGACACGGTGTCGTACTGGCTGCCCTGACTGCGGTGGATCGTCATGGCGAACACGGTGACCACCGCGGGGAACTGCGTGGGATGCACCAGATACGGTTCGCTGCCGCGTTGCAGCGCCGCGCGCAGCGAACCGTCGGACATGCGCACGACGACGCCGGTGTCACCGTTGTAGATCCGCGCCTCGTGGTCGTTCGCGGTGACCAGCAGCGGTTGTCCTGGGTACCACGGCGCCTGGTGGGCATCGGGGCCCACTCCCCCGGCGGCGGCCCACTCCGCGGCCATCCGGTCCCAGCGCTCGACGCCGAACGGCCCTTGCCGGTGCGCGCACAGCACGCGATGCGATTCGAGCGCGCTCAACGCGCCCGCCGCGTCGCCGCCGAGCGCGGCGGCGGTGACCGCGCCCGCGGCGCGCACCACGTCGGCGCGCACCGCGGTCAGCTCGTCGGGCGCGCCGAGCGACAATTCGTCGCCGCCCGCCCGCAACAGTTCGAGCGCGGTGTCCGCGTCCCCCGCGCGCACGGCAACCGCCAGGTCGGCGATCCGGCCGCCGAACCTGCGGCCCCTGGTCAGCCGGACGATGCCGCCGCGCAGGCGGGTGCGCTCCAGCGTGGTCAACGCCTCGGGATGATCGGCGGCCGTCTCCGGTCCGAGGATCTCGTCGAGGACGGGGTTCGGGGTGGCGGCGACCGGTCCGGCGACCAGGTCGGCCAGTACCGCGCCGGCGTCGACCGAGGCGAGCTGGTCCGGATCGCCCACCAGGATCAGGCGGGTGTCCGGGCGCAGCGCGGCGAGCAACCTGCTCATCATGGTCAAGGAGACCATCGAGGTCTCGTCGACCACGATCACGTCGTAGGGCAGCCGGTTGAACTCGTGGTGCTTGAACCGGGTGCTGCGTCCCCGCTGCCAGCCGAGCAGCCGGTGCAGGGTGGCGGCGGTGAGTTCGGGCAGTCCGAGCGAGACGGCTTGCTCGCGCACGGCTTCCTGTAGGCGCGCGGCCGCTTTGCCGGTCGGGGCGGCCAGCGCGATGCGCAGGGCGGGCAGCTTCGGCTCGGCGGCGCGGTGCGCGGACAGCAAGGCGATGATCCGCGCGATGGTGTGGGTCTTGCCGGTGCCCGGCCCGCCGGCCACCACGGTGGTCCAGTGCGTCGCGGCGAGCGCGGCGGCCAGCCGCTGGCGGTCCGGCGCGGTACCGGCCTGCGCGTCGAACAACCGGTCCAGCTCGCGTCGCACGATGTGCGGATCGACCACCGGATGGTGCGCGGAGCGCTCGGTGAGCACCCGCCGGATCGTCTGCTCCTGCCGGTAGTACCGGTCGAGGTAGAGCAGCGGGCCGGAATCGCCCGCCCCCTGGGATTCGACCAGCCGCAGCGGACGCAACGGGCCCGCGGGCCCACCGAGCACCAGCGGGCTCACCCGCAGCGCGGCGACCACCGCCGGGATGTCCGGCCACGGCAGCGTCGCCGGATCGACGCCCGCGTCCCAGGTCTCGTCGGCGTCGACGCCGATCTCCCGCATCCGGTGCAATTCCAGGCACACCGAGCCGGAACGCACCGCGCGCACGGCCAGCGCGGCGGCGAACAGCACCGGCTCCGACGATTCCCGGCCCAGCCGGCCCAACCGCAGCGCCACGTGCACGTCGGCCGCCGACAGCACGCCCGCCTCGTTGAAGGTGCGCAGCAGCCCGGTTCCCCGCTGCGCCACCTGGATCGAGGTCACTGCGCCGCCTCCCCGGCCAGCAGCGCCGACAGCGCGACGACGAGAGCGGCGGGTGGGTGCCAGTCGAAGACACCGCACCCGGCGGGGGTCTCCGGTCCGATCATGCCGCGCACGAACAGGTACCGAACCCCGCCGAGGTGCCGGGCGGGGTCGTAGCCGGGCAACCGCCAGCGCAGATACCGGTGCAACGCCACCGAATACAGCAGCGCCTGCAGTGGATAGTGGGAACGCAGCATCTCGGCGGCCATGCGGTCGCGGGTGTAGTGCGCGACGGTGAGATCACCGGTGCCCAGCCGGTTGGTCTTGTAGTCGACGACGACGAATCGCGGCTCCGCGCCGCTCGCGACGCGCAGCACGGCGTCGATGCTGCCGGTCAGGTAACCGCGCAGCGGGATGTCCTCCAGCGCCGCCGCCAGGTCGGCGTACGGGAGCATGTCGTCGTCCGCCGGGAGATGCTCACGCAGCAAGCCCGCGATATGCCGCAGGGTCGCCGAGCCTGCGCCGACGCGATCCCCGCCCGCCAGTGGCAATTCGAACTCGAGTTCGCTGAGGCGGTCGCGGGGGGCGATGTCGGCCAGGCAGCCGCCGTCGAGTGGGGTGCGCAGCACCGCCAGCAGTGCGGTGGCCAGGACCTCCGGATCCATCTCGGCCATCAGCTCGCCCACCGCCTCGCGGCACCGGTCGCGCACCTCGGCCGCCAGATCCGGGCGGCCGGTGTCGATCCGTTCCAGGACGCCGTGCACCAACGTGCCGAACTCCGCGCCGTAAGGTAGCGCGTTCATCAGCGACGCCGCGCCCGCCGGTTCCGGCTCCGTGCCGAGCAGGGAGGTGCCCGCGGGCTCGTCGCCCGGCCCGCGCGGATCCTCCGGTTCGCTGTCGGGTTCCATCGCCGCGGGCCCGTGCGCGGAGGCGGTCAACGCCGAGTACGAGGTGCGCCGCCACTGCTGGTCCAGCACCCGGTCGAAGCGCGCGGCGGCCAGTGCGCCCTGCCCGGGTGCGGTGCGCGCCCGCCGGATCTCGACGTCGCCGGTCCCGGCGACCGCCGTCACCGAGATCGCCGCTCCCGCGGTCTGCGCCCATGCCGAAAGAGACTGCGCGGCAACGGAATCCGCGGGCACCGCGGCGCGGTTGGCGACGACGGCGTCCCGATCGGCGCGCCCGAAGACCATCCGGTGCAGCGGCGACGCCGCGGTGGAGATCGCGGGTGCCCACCACGCGACGATCTGGCACATGGCCCGCGTCAGCGCGACGTACAGCAGCCGCAGTTCCTCTCCGGCCTCCTCGGCCTCGCTGCGTGCCTTGCGTTCGGCGTATCCCGGGGCATCCGGACCGCCGACGTCCAGCACGCGGGTGCCGTCGTCGGCGTGGAACAGCAACGTCGCCGGATAGGGATTCTTGGCGCTGTCCCAGGCGAACGGCAGGTAGACGACGGGGAATTCGAGTCCCTTGCTCGCGTGCACGGTGGCGATCTGGACGGCGGCGGCGTCCCGGTCGAGCCTGCGGCTGCGGTCGGCGACGGCGCCGGAGGCGGGATCGCGCACCCGGTCGGCCAGCCACCGCGTCAGCGCGGTCAGCCCGAGGCCATCGCTGAGCGCGACCTGATCGAGCAGTTGCGCGATATGGCGCAGGTCGGTGAGCTGCCGCTCCCCGTTCTCGACGGCCAGCAGCCGCTGCGCAAGGCCCGCTTCGGTGGAGATCTTCTCGAACACGGCCGCGAATCCCGCGCGGGCGAACAATCGCCCCGCCTCGCGCAACTGGGCGCTGACCCGGCCGACCAGATCCGCTCCGCCGCTATCGATCTCGGCCGCTGTCACGCCGAACAGCGGCGTGCACGCGGCAAGCCGCACCCGGTCGCCGCGATGCGGCTGTTCCAGCGCCCGCAGCACCCACAGCCAGTCGGTGGCGCTGCTGGTGGCGAAGACGCTGATGCCGCCGGCCAGCACGGAGGCGACGCCCGCGCGGTCCAGCGCGGCGCGCACCACGTCGATCTGCGAGCGGGTGCGCACCAGCACCGCGATGTCGCCGGGTCCGACCGGCCTGCGCGCCGTCTCCCCCGGAGCGGCCGGCTCTTCGCTGGGAGAGGCGATTTCCGCTTTGGCATCCAGGGATACGCCGGATTCGAGCAGACGGACGATATCCGCGGCGAGATCGGCGGCGACCTCGGCGCGCATCCGCCCGACGGCCGGGAAGCCGGATTTGTTCAGCGGTCCCGCGCCGGTGCGCGGCAGGCACCGCACGCGCATCGGCGTGGTGAGTTCCCCGGGTCCGGACAGCCGCGACCACCCCCTGGCCGGGGCGACCGGATACACGCGGATCTCCTCGTGCCCGAGCGCCGCACCGCCGTGCAGATGGTCCAGGGCGGCGAGCAGTCCCGCGTCGCTGCGCCAGTTCGTGGTGAGCTCACGACGGATGTCGGCGTGCGCGACCGCGTCCAGGTAACTGAGCACCTCCGCGCCGCGGAAGGCGTAGATCGCCTGTTTGGGATCGCCGACCAGCACCAGGGTGGCGTGCCCGTGGAACGACCTGCGCAGAATGTCCCATTGCAGGGGGTCGGTGTCCTGGAACTCGTCGACCAAGGCGACCCGGTAGCGCGCGCGGATACGGCGGCACGCGCGCGGGCCGTGCTCCGGATCGGCGAGCACCTCGTGCAGCAGCACCAGCAGGTCGTCGAAGTCGCGCAGCCCGGCCAGCCGCTTGCGGCGCTCGGTCTCGGCGCGCACGGCCCGCGCGAACGCCACGCGCTCACCGGCCGCGCCGTCGGGCACCAGCGCGGCGTGCCGGTCCCGCACCGCGGCCAGCGCCAGCGTGCGGCCCTCCTTGACCGAGAACGGTGGTTCGGCGCGGGCATAGCGGTGCAGATACAGATCGTCGACGACGGTGCCGACGAGGTCGTCGACGGTCTCCACCAGCCTGGTGCCCGGGTCGTGCTCGCCCGCGAGCCCGAGTTCGTCGAGCATGCGCTGGCAGAAGCTGTGTGTGGTGGCGATGGTGCCGGCGTCGAAATCCGACAGGGCGGTCAGCAACCGCCGCTGCCGCAGCCGGACCTCCTCTTCCCCGGCCTGCGCGAGATGGCGGACCAGCTCGTCGGCGTGCGCGCGGGCCGCTGCCGGGTCGGCCAATCCGGCGGCCACGGCGACGAATCGGTCGCGCGTGCGTTCCCGCAGCTCCTGGGTCGCCGCACGGCTGAATGTCACCAGCAGCAACTGGGATATGCCGACCCCGGCCTCGGCGACGTAGCGCACCGCCAGACCGACGATGGCGTGCGTCTTGCCGGTGCCCGCGCTGGCCTCCAGCACGGTCGTCCCGGTGGGCAGCGGCCCGTACGGCTCGAACGCGTCGGCGTCGAAAGCGGCCGCGTCGAAGGAGGTTTCCTGCACGGTCATGCGTGCCTCCCTCCTGCGCGGCCGGTGGTCACGCGGTTCGCGGCCTCGGCGCTCGCCCCGGTGGCCTGCCACGCCGCACGGTCCCGAAGCGATTGTCCGAGCTGACATTCTGCCGCGCGCCCGTCCGTCCACCGGCGACCGACACGCGCCGGGGCGGTGTATTCCGGCGTTCGGCACCGCATGGCGCCGAACGGTCGCGGGCGCCCGGCCGCCGCGTGTTCGGTCACGGCTGGCCCTGGTTTTCCGCGGCCAGCAGCGGGGCCCACATCCGCCGGGCCAGCGCACCGAAGCGGGTGCTCTCCCCCGGCTCGCCCGCCGCGGCGGGCGCGGCCATGAGGTCCTCCAGCCGGGGCGCCGGACCCCAGACGTAGCGCAGGTGACGGTCGGTGTGATCGCCGAACGGCCCTGGACCGTTGGGGCCGCCGTTGAATTCGCGCTCCGCGGCGGCGATCGCGTCGTCGGTGCTCGCGCCACGGAGACGGCGCTCGGCGTAGACCGCGGACGCGGCGGGCGCGACCGGCAGCGGTTCGGTCAGGCCCGCGTCGCGCAGCGCGACGAGCTGACGCAAGATCTCCCCGGCCACCGGCACGTCGGGCGCGGTGAGCTCGCAGCGCCAGGCAGGACGGCCGAACTGGCCGCGGCCGGTGCTCACGGCCCGCCAGGACCGATCCTCCGTGACGGTCAGCGCGAGCAGCGAAACCCACGCCGCGATCCGGTGTTTGGGAGCCAAGCGGGAGAAGGTGGTGCGGACCAGGGTGTCGCCGCGCACTTCGGGCACGGTGCCGGTGAGCCGTCGTCCGTTGCCCAGATCCACCGCGATGTCCACCGCGCGCGCCTGGCCCGCGTAGTCCGCCTGCGCGGCGCGCACCAGCCGGTCCACGGTGTGCTCGACCTCGTCGAGCACGGCGGCGCCGAATCCGAAGGGCGGCAGGGTGCCGCGCCGCCACTCCGCCGCCCGCAACCCGGCCGGGTCCGCGCCGGTCAGGCGGGCCGCGAGCAGGCGCTCTCCCAGCTCCCACTTGGCCAGGCCGTCGAGTTCGATGGGCAGCCGGTCGGCGATGTCCTCCTCGTGCTCGGGCACCCGCAGGCCGAGACGCTGCCACAGGAAGGCACGCACCGGGTGCTCGGCGAACGAGATCAGATCGGCCAGCGCGACATCCGCCGCGTCGGCGGCGGGCAGCGGCGCGGGCAGGAACGCGGGCCGCGGTTGTGGGGGTTCGTCGGCCGCGCACGCGCCGGCCAAGGCCGCGGTGTCGAAGCTGAACGGCTGATCGGCCCGGAAATTCCGGCGATCGAAGGACTGCAGTGGATGCCGCGTCACCACCCTCGGCATCGCCGCCGCGCCGGCATGAGCGCGCAGCGCGTCCAGCAACTCGGCGACCGGAATGGCGGGCGGGCGGTGCGCCCCGCTGACCGGATCGGCGCCGGTGTGGAACACCAGCAGTGCGTCCCGGGCCGCGAGTATCGCGTCCAGCAGCAACTGCCGATCCTCGCTGCGCGGATCCCGTTCGCCGAGCAGCGGTTCGCGGGCCAGCACGTCGTCACCGTCCGCCGCGCTCGCGCGGGGGAACATCTCGTCGTCGAGGCCGAGCAGCACCACCACCCGGTGCGGCACCGACCGCATCGGCACCATCGTGCAGACGGTCAGCTCACCGGTGCGGAAATTGGCCCTGGTGGGACGCGCGGCCAGCCGCGAACGCAGCAGCACACCGACATCGGCCAGCCGCAACGACACCTCGCCCGCGTGGTCGGTGGCGGCGGCGAGTTCTTGCCTGGCCTCGGCGCGCACCCATGCCTGCGCGTCCGGTACGTCGGTCAGCAGATCCAGCGCACGCCCCAGCGCCGCCGCCCATTCGTGCGCGGGCCGGGGGCCGCGCAGGTCACGCAGGCACACCGCGAGCCGGTCGATGAACTCCGCGAAGCGCCCGGCCAGGTCGACGTCGTTGCTGTCCACGTCGTCCAAGGGCAGTGCGAGATCCAGCCAATCATCCGAGGTCTCGCCCGCTGTGACGCCGAGCAGGATCCGGTCCACCGCGCTGTTGAGCGTGTTCTGCGCGAAATCGGCGAGACCGAACGCTTGGCGCTGCCGCTGCCCGATGCCCCACCGCGCCCCGGATTCGGCCGCCCACTCGCGCAGTCGTTCGATATCGTCGTCGTCGAATCCGCAACGGCGCCGGACGGTCTCGGCGGCCGCGAGGTCGAGCACCTGGGTCACCGTCACCCGGCCGTCGGCCAGCTCGAGCAGCGCTGCGATCACCGCGAGCAGCGGATTGGTCACACCGCGTCCCCGATCGGCCAGGCGCACCCGCAGCCGGTGCGCCGGATGTTCCGAGTCGGCATGCGCCTCCGGCGTCCCCGAGGTGCGCTGCCCGAACGCCGCGCGCACCAGCGGCGCGTACGCCTCCACCTCCGGGCACATGATCAGCACGTCCCGCGGCTCCAGGGTCTCGTCGGCCGCGAACAGCCCGAGCAGGCATTCCCGCAGCACCTCGACCTGCCGTGCGGGGCCGTGACACGCGTGTACCTGCACGGTGCCGTCGGCCGCGACTTTCCCCGGCACCGGCGGCCACCGGTCGTCCCGGATGCCCCGTTGCAGCGCACGCAGCAGTGTCGTGGGCGAATCGTTCTCCGCGACACCGTCTTCGGATCGAGCAGAGATGCTCGGGTGATAGGTGTCGGAGCCGGTGGCGGCGAGTACGGCCAGCCGCTGCTGCAACTCCCGCACGTCGCGGGCCAGTCCGGCCGACAGCGGGTGGGCGACCGCCGTGACGCTGCGGTCCTCGGCCCGGGTGCGGGCGGTCGGCAGCTCGCTCAGCGCCGACCAGAGGACCGGGCTGGGATGCACCAGCCACAGGTGGACGTCGCGGCCCGCGGCCAGCGCCGCCAGGACGGCGAGCTGGTCGCTGGGCAACCGGGTCACGCCGAACAACGACAGCCGCGGCGGCAGCGCGACCAGATCCGGCCGGGCGCGCAGCCGCGCGCAGGCGGCGTCGAGCCGCTCGGCCGGACTCGGCGTCCCGATCTCGGCGCGCAACCCGCGCCACAGCATCGGCTGCCAGAGCAGATCGTCGGGCATCGGGGCGCCCGTCCCGTCGGTGTCCGCACCCGCCGCCCACTCGGTGATCAACGCGGGCCGCTGGGCGGCATAGCTGTCGAACAACGCGGCGATCCGGGCCGCGGTCGCATAGCGCCGACCGGCCCGGTGCTCACCGCCCGCGGTGCCGCGTGCGCCGAGGTGCCTGGCCAGAACCGCGCACCACGGCTCGGACAGCGACGCATCGATCACGCGCAGCAGTGACCACACCGCCCGCTCCTGCGCCCACGGGTCCTCCGTGGGCGCGACCTCGCTCGCCGCGGCCAGCACTTCGGCGACCAGCGCCGCGGGCGAGGGAAACGCGACGTTCGCGCACACGCCGTCGCCCGAGCCGTCCGCGCCGAGCACCCCCGAGAGCGTCTGCGTCAGCCAGCGCTCCACGCCTTTCGCGGGTACCGCGACCACCTCGGCCGCGAAGGGATCCGCCTGCGGCGAGGCCAGCACCCCCGCGAGCACCCGGGCGAGCACGTCGGCGCGCTCGGCACGGTGGATGTGCAGCGGCATCTGCGCCCTCTCGATCGATGGTGTCCGGCTGCGCTGGCCTCGGACTTCGTGCACGTTTATACGCCCAGCGACCGACGCGCAACTGCACCGCCCCCATCCGGACGCCAGTGAAATAGACCACACGAGAACGGATTACTCCGCCGTGTCACGAGGGGACCGCCGCGGCGATGTGCGACAGTGCTGCACCGGGGAGGTAAGAGTTGCACCGGGGCGGAACGAGAGAGCTGCACCGAAAGGCTGGTTCGCGTTCATGGATGCGATGGTGATTCCCCTGGTCCCGAGAGGCGGATTCACGGTCCGCCGGATCGGTGACCGCTGGGAGCTCGTCAACTCCCGCCACTACGGGCGCACCGTCGTCCTACACTCCTGGCCCCGGGATCGGCACACCGAGGCGTTCGAACACTGCTACCGGCTCAACGGACGCACCGTCGAAGAACTGCGCGCCGCCTTCCGCTGACGTGCCCTGGCCAGCGGTGATGAGCGAATTACACTGCGGCGCAAGCACCCGGACCGGGCGATAGCACACCCTGGACCCCAGCTCAAGACGTGCGTCCGGACCCGCGATGTGCGATCGTGGTCCCTCGTGCGTTACCCGTCCCCCGCCACCCGAACCGTTCCCCGCGTGGCCGCCTCCGCCTGTCTCCTCGCCGCCGCGGCGATCATCGCCCCGAGCCTGCCCGCCGCGCTCCCGATCGCGGGCGCGACGCCGCTCGCGCACACGCAGGGCTGCCTGCCCGGCTTCGACTGCGATCTGAGCAGCCGCATCGCCAAGGCCGACGCCTACCTCAACAGCAGGCCCGGTGTCACCGGCTACGTCCTGCGCGACCGGGTCTCCGGCGGCGTCTACGCCAACGCCAACGCCGAGAACGCGGTCTGGACCGCGTCCACCATCAAGCTCGCGATCGCCGCCGACCTGCTCAACCGGGCGCGTGTCGGCGCCATCAACCTGACCCCCGAGGATCGCGGGCTGATGGAGGGAATGCTCGCCACCTCCAACGACGGCGCCGCCGACCTGCTCTGGACCAAGTACTCGGGGATCGACCGGATGGCGTTCAACAACGCCTTCCGCGCCAACGGGATGAGCTCGCTGGTTCCGCAGCCCACCAACACCGCGCTGTTCCCGGACTGGTCGTTCCAGAAGTGCACCGCCGCCGACCTCGACCGGCTGATGGATCACATCCTCAACCACATGCACCCCGACGACCGCAACTACCTGGTCGACCGGATGCGCGCGGTGGACTCCAACCAGCACTGGGGCGTGTGGGGCGCGGGCGCGAGCATGCGTCCCGGGCTCAAGAACGGCTGGTCGGCCGAACAAGGCGGCTGGGTGGTCAACTCGGTCGGCTTCGCGGGACCGGGCGAGCGCTACACGCTGGCCATCATGAGCTCGCTGGGTGACGCGGGCGGCTACACCGAGGGCGCCGAGACCGACACCAAGCTCGCGGAGATCCTGCTCGCCGGCCGCTGACCCGGGCGGGCCGGTCGCTCAGGTGGCCGCGCGCCTGCGCAACGTCATCGGCGCACCGTCCCTGGGGAAGGGAATCGTGGTGAATCCCCAGGGCATGCGGTATTCGTCGGGGATCCGCCACTCGTATTCGCGCACCAGGGCGGCGGTCACCGTCTTCACCTCGAAGGTGCCGAAGTGCATCCCGATGCACTTGTGCGCGCCCGCTCCGAACGGCATCCAGGCCAGGCGGTGCGACTTGTCCTCGCGCCGCTGTTCGCCGAACCGCTCCGGATCGAAGCGCTCGGGCCGGGTCCACAGTTCGGGCAGCAGGTGATTCACCTGGTAGGCGAGGTCGATGGGGGCGCCCGCCGGGATGTAGTGGCCCGCGATCTCGGTGTCGCGCACGGCGCGCCGCGACAATCCGGGAACCGGCGGCATCAGCCGCAGGCTCTCCCGGACCACCAGATCCAGGTCGCGCAGCGCCTCCAAGTCCGCGATGGCGGGCGCCGCGTCGCCGAGGCGCGCGTCCATGTCCAGCACTTCGGCGCGCACCCGCTGCTGCCAGTCGGGGTGCTTGCCCAGGTAGTAGGCCACGGCGGTGGCGGTCGTCGTGGTGGTGTCGTGCGCCGCCATGATCAAGAAGATCATGTGGTTGACCACGTCCGCGTCACCGAAGACGCCGCCGTCTTCGCTGCGGGCGTGGCACAGGCCCGAGAAGAAGTCCGCCGATTCCGCGCGGCGCTTCTGCGGCAGCATCGCGGTGAAGTAGTCCTCGAGCACTCTCCTGCCGCGCAATCCGGCCCGCCAGTGGCCGCCGGGTACCGAGTGCCGGATGATGGAGAGTCCCGCGTGGGTGCAGTCGACGAACGCGTCGATCAACTGCCTGCGCTGCGGCCCGACGTCGGCGGCCATGAAGCTCTCGCCCGCGATGTCGAGGGTCAGCTCCTTGATTGTCGGGTACAGCCGCACCGTGCGTTCGGCGTCGCGCTCGCGTGGCACCCAGCGTGCGATGCTCGCCCGCACCACCGGGGTCAGCGCGGCCAGGTGCGCCTCGAGCCGGTCCCTGGTGAACGCCTGCTGCATGATCCGGCGGTGGAATTTGTGCTCGTCGAATTCCAGCAGCAGCAGGCCCCGGCGGAAGAACGGGCCGATGAAGTAGTCCCAGCCCTGGCCGAAGTCGCGGCGGCGGTGGCCGAGCACTTCGTCCAGCGCGTCGGGTCCCGCGACCAGCACCCGGTCCACGCCGAGCGAGCTGTTCAGGGACACGGGTCCGTACCGCCGGTAGCGCTCCATCATCTCGGCCGGACCCCAGCGCATGTAGTGCAATGCCCGGCCCAGGTAGGGCAGTCCGGCATCGCCGCGCACCGGCTGGGCGTCGCTGCCCTGCGGCGGGGTGGCCAGCACGTGGCGTCGTTCCGGCAGCAGTCCGAGCGCCCGGTCGATCAGATGGCCGTGCGGGACCTCGATCAGCGCGATGTTCTCCGAATCGGCCTGCACGCTGCGTTTTCGGCCGACCGCACGGTCACCGGCGACCATGGCAATCCTCCCTGGACGACAGCTCCCATCGTAGGCTCTCGACCTCGTCCGCTCGGCCGATTCGCCTCGCGTCGATCCTCCCCGCCCCGGCCCGGCGGCGGGGAGCAACACGCCAGGAACGGGGATCTCGCCGTGACGCTTCCCGGCGCGGCGGCTACGGTTTAGCTGTCAGGAATCGCCGCCGGGGACGACCCCCAAGGTCCATCGAGGAGCAGGACGATGAGCACTCAGACTGTCGAGAACGGCCGGCACCGGGTGGTGGTGATCGGCTCGGGCTTCGGCGGCCTGTTCGGCACCAAGCACCTCAAGCGCGCCGACGTCGACATCACGCTGATCTCGAAGACCTCGACCCACCTGTTCCAGCCCCTGCTCTACCAGGTCGCCACCGGCATCCTTTCGGTCGGCGAGATCGCGCCCGCCACCCGGCTGGTGCTGCGCAAGCAGAAGAACGCACAGGTGCTCCTCGGCGAGGTCACCGATATCGACCTGACCCACAACACGGTGACCTCGCGCCTGCTCGACCAGGACACGGTCACGCCGTTCGACAGCTTGATCGTCGCGACCGGCGCCCAGCAGTCCTACTTCGGCAACGACCGGTTCGCCACCTATGCACCGGGCATGAAGACCATCGACGACGCGCTGGAGCTACGCGGCCGGATCCTCGGCGCGTTCGAACAGGCCGAGCTCGCGACCACCCAGGAGGAGCGCGACCGGCTGCTGACCTTCGTCATCGTCGGCGCCGGACCGACCGGCGTCGAACTGGCCGGGCAGATCGCCGAGCTGTCCGACCGCACTTTGGAGGGCACCTTCCACAACATCGATCCACGCGACGCGCGGGTCGTGCTCATCGAGGGCGCCGGCGCGGTGCTCGGGCCGATGGGGCCGAAACTCGGCGGCAAGGCCGAACGACGACTGGAGAAGATGGGCGTCGAGATCCAGCTCAACGCCATGGTGATCGATGTCGACGCGTTCGGTGTCACGGTGAAGGACTCCGACGGCACGATCCGCCGCATCGAGTCGGCGTGCAAGGTCTGGTCGGCGGGTGTGCAGGCAAGCCCGCTGGGCAAGATGATCGCCGACCAGTCCGACGGCACGGAGGTCGATCGGGCGGGCCGCGTCGTGGTGGAACCGGACCTGACCGTCAAAGGCCACCCGAACGTCTTCGTGGTCGGCGATCTGATGTCGGTGCCGAATGTCCCCGGCCAGGCGCAGGGCGCCATCCAGGGCGCGACCTACGCCGCCAAGCAGATCAAAGCGGGGCTGAAGGGCCAGGCGCCGCAGGAGCGCAAGCCGTTCAAGTACTTCAACAAGGGCAGCATGGCCACCATCTCGCGGTTCAGCGCCGTCTGCCAGGTGGGCAAGCTCGAGTTCGGCGGGTTCATCGCGTGGCTGGCCTGGCTGGCGCTGCACCTGTACTACCTGGTCGGCTACCGCAGCAGGATCATCACCGTCATCCAGTGGTTCGTCACCTTCCTCGGCCGCAGTCGCGGTCAGATGGCGGCCACCGAACAGTGGGTCTTCGCCCGGCTGGCCTTGGAGGCGATCAGCAACGGCGACGACGAGGACGCCGAACAATTGGCCGCCGCCCTCGGCACCTCCACCAACAGCCGGGTCGCCGTGGACAAGGCGCACACCGACGCCAAGGCAGGCTGACCGGTGTAGTAGCGCGTTCGACCAATCCAGGTCGCCGACAGATCCGAATGTGAGGCGTCGACGTCTCCTTCGGATGAAAGGTGATCTATGGGCACAGGCAAGCACCGAGCACCCGCGCCGCATCGGCCGAAGCTCGGCTCCATCGTCGCCGCGGGGACGGTTCCTCTCGTTCTCGCGCTGGTGGGAACCGGTACGGCGAACGCCGAGCCCGATCACCCCGCTCCGGTGACCAGAACGGATTCGACCGAGCAGGCCCAGTGGCCCGGGGCCGAGGCGCCCAACGTGCGCCCGTACGAGGGTCTGCGAATCCCGGACGACGTGCTGAGTTCGTTGCAGTGGGCACGTCCGTTGCCGGATCACCAGTACCTGGCTCCGGTGGAAGGGCTGCACGCTCCTGTTCCGGTCGCCCCCGTGCCGCCGATCGCACCGCCTTCGGGCAAATTGCGCTTCGGTGACGTGCAGGTCGACGCACCGGAGTGGCTCTACCGGGAGCAGGCGATCCAGATCAACGACAGCTCCGCGATGGCCGAGGCCAATATGGCGACGTTCCTCGATTCGATCGGGATGGAGCGCACGAGGTCCGACCGTGTCGCCGGGCAGACCATGGGCGCCGCCGCGATCGGCGCGGCGGCGGGCTTCGTGTTCGCCAGCCCGTTCGCGTTGTTCGGGGCGGCCATGGGCGGGGGTCTCGGCTTGGCCATCGGTCTGCCGTTCGCGCCGATCGGCCTCGCCGCGGGCCCGGTCGGCGCCGCTTATGGTGCGGCTCTGATGGCCGCCCCGCTGTCCGCCATCGGCGCGGGCATCGGCGCGGGTCTCGGGGCGGTACACGCACTCAGCGCGCCTCCGCGGGCGCTCAGCGCGCCGGCGCCGGGGGCGGAGGCCACCGAGCCGGCTCCGGAGGTCGCCGAGCCGGCTCCGGAGACCGCGGATACGGCCAACGGCTGATCGGATGACAGTCCGAGGAGCGAGCCGAAAGGGTGGGAACCCGACGACGCTGTCGGGCTCCCACCCTTTCTTTCTCCATGTCTCGGGAGGCCTACACCTGTCCGAGACGAAATCGACAGACTGCACGGTCTGTTCATCAGACGTTCAGCAGCACCCCGGTACGGGTGAACAAGCTGCCACCCGCCGCCAGCGGCAGCCGGGTCTGCGTCAAACCGGTCGTCGCCGCGGGGCGTTCGTCCGGATAGACGAGTTCACTCTCCAGAGCCCGAGGCGCGGACAGCGCGTCGTCGGCCGGTGTGCCCGCGCCCAGCGCCAACCGGTGGCGCAGTAGCGGCACGTCGTCCACGTCGGCGATCAGGTCTCCTTGCCACTCGCCGCCGTCCTCGCCCGCGCGGCCGACCTGGACACGTTCGCGCATGCGCAGCCGGGCGCCGGAGGCCAACCGAATCGTGGTGACCGTATGGTGCCGCGCGCCACCGGCGACGATCATCGGCTCGGGATCGAAATCCAGCGCTCCCCCGCTACCGACCTCCAGGTGCCAGCGTCCGGACGACAGAAGCGTCGCCGCGCCCGGCAGCGCGAGAGTCGCCGCGACCGAGCGCACCACCAGTTCGGCGCCGGGCGCGACCACGATCGCGATGTCGAGTTCGTCCCCGCCCAGCGGTGTGGCGGCGGTGCCGATCAGATGGACCGTTCGCGGGCCCGTGCGGCGGGCCGACAACCCGCCGCTCGCGTGGATCTCCGGAAGGGCCGCCGGGCGGGCGACTATTCGTAATTCGGTGCGCACCAGCGGCGCTCAGTGCGCGGCGGCGGATTCGTCCGCGCGGTCCCGCTCGGCGACCGCGCGCAGCTGCTCGCGCACCCAGGCCAGCACCGGTGTCGCCGCCGGATCCTCGGTGAGCGAGACGAGCACCGTCGGCCGGTCCGCGCGCACCCGCGCCGCGTCGCGCTCCATCACGCCGAGATCAGCGCCGACCAGCGGCGCCAGATCGGTCTTGTTGACCACCAGCAGGTCCGAGAAGGTCACGCCGGGGCCGCCCTTGCGCGGGACCTTGTCGCCGCCCGCCACGTCCACCACGAAGATCTGCACGTCGATCAGGCCGGAGGAGAAGGTCGCGGTCAGGTTGTCGCCGCCGGATTCGACCAGGATCAGATCCAGCGGCGGGTTGGCGGCGACCAGGTCCTCGATCGCGTCGAGGTTGGCGGTGATGTCGTCGCGAATGGCGGTGTGCGGGCAACCGCCGGTCTGCACGGCGGTGATCCGCTCGTCCGGCAGGACCGCGTGCCTGCGCAGGAAATCGGCGTCCTCGGTGGTGTAGATGTCGTTGGTCAGCACGGCCAGCGACAGTTCGTCGCGCAACTGCCTGCACAGCGCGGCCACCAGCGCGGTCTTGCCCGAACCGACCGGGCCGCCGATGCCGATGCGCAGCGCCTCTCCGGGCGTGCGGGTCCGTTTCGGCCGATCGTGACCGTGGTCGTGCGGCTCACCGTCGATCAGATGCGGGGGCATGGCGCGGTCTCCTTCTTCCTGGGCTTCAGCTCGCGAACAGGGGCATGTCGCGTTGCCGATGGCGCTCGGCGAGCACATCCTGCAGCGGATCGGACATCGCGGCGAGACCGGTCACGGCCTCGGCGGCGACGCGGTCGCACAGGCCGGCCAGCCGGATCGTGCACGCGGCGATCGCGGCGGGATCCAATGCCAGCAGCCGCTGAGCGGCGGTGGCGGCGCCGGTCAGGGTCGTGTAGACGACCACGCTCGCGATTTCCCTTGGCGGCACCGAGGCAGCCGCGCCGGCCATGCCGAAGACCGTGGACAAATGCGGTGTGGTGCCCAACGGCGACCAATCGTGCCGGGGCCAGAGCTGTTTCGCCAGGCGCAACAGGCCACGGCCCTGCGCGCGCGATGCGGCCCGCGCAGCGGGGGCCGGTGTGCGCGCGTCGGCTTCCGCCTCGGCGCGCGCCGGATCCAGTTCGCCCGCGCACACCGCCGCGGCAAGCGAAGCGGCCACCAGTCCCGCCGTCCGGATCCGGCGGCGCAGATACAGCTCCACTGTCACGGCGTCGCGGACCGAGCCGGACGCGACGGCTTCTTCCACGCCGCCGGAGTGCACGTGACCGCCGATCGGCAGCCGAGAGTCGGCGAGCGCGAGCACCATCGTCAGGCCGGACGCGGCCGGACCGGTCGCAGTGGATGCACGCACCGGTCGATCCTATGTCCCGGCGGGCCGAGCGGACGTCCCGGTCGTCGCGGGTCAACGGCGGAAGGCGCGCTCCATGAATCGCTGGGCGCGGCCGCGGGTCAGGTCGGTCCACGCCTGCACCGGAGCCGACCACCACGGGGCGATCTCCCGCGGCTTGGCGGTCACCGCGTGGCAAACCAGGTCGGCGGCCTCGTCCACGGTCAGGCCGGGGACACGGCTGAAGTCGGTGGGCGCGCTCATCCTGGTGTGCACGAGCGGCAGATAGATCGAGGTGGTGGTGACGCCGTCGCGGGCCACCTCGGCCGCGACACTGCGCAACCAGACGTCGAAGGCGGATTTGGACGCACCGTAGGCCGCCCAGCGCGGCGCGGGCGGCATGCGCACACCCCAGGTGGACACGTTGACGATGTGGCCTGCTCCGCGATCGCGCATGGCGGGCAGCAGCGTGAGCAGCAGGCGCACCGGGCCGAGATAGTTCACATCGATGGTGCGGGTGAAATCGTGGAAACGGTCGTAGGACTCGGCGATCGGGCGGCGGATCGACTTGCCCGCGTTGTTGATCACCACGTCGAGGCGCCCGTGCTCGTCGAGGAGCCTGCGGCCCAGCCGTTCGACGGCGTCCATGTCCGTCAGATCGGTGGGGTAGGTGTGCGCGACACCGCCCGCGGCGGTGATCTCCGCGGCCAGCCGGTCGAGTTCGTCACCGGAGCGGGCCACGAGCAGGACGATCGCGCCCGCCGCGGCCAGCTTGCGCGCACTGGCCTTGCCTATGCCGTGCGAGGAACCGGTGACCAGCACGATCTCGCCGCTCACCGCGGCGCGCAACGCCTGCTCGCGCGGCCGCGACGTGGGGTACAGCAGCCGCGTCGCCACTCGTTCGGCGATCGGCCTGCCGTTGCTCGAGGCCCGGGCGTGGTTCACGAATCCGACTGTAGGCGTCGATCTGGGCGGCCACCCGCCGTTCGGGCGATCAGTCCGTGCGGGACCTGTCCCGTATGAGCTGCGGCAAGTCCTGGCGGGTGAGGTAGGCGGCGATGCTCAGGCCGCCATCGGTACGCCGGACCAGGAAATCGCTGGAGAGCTCGAGGGCGGCGGCGTCGTCGAGGGTCATCCTCCAGTGCGCCGAGGTGAGCCAGTAGTGGCCGCCGAGTTCGACGGTGGACTGGGTGACCAGTGTGGCGCGTGAAGCCGTCAGCCCGCGGACACGGGCGCGGGCGCGGGCGGCGGCGAGGAATTCCTCGCGGGTGACGCACCGGCTCGTCGAGGGTGTGACGACCAGGATCTGCGGGTCGAAAAAGCCGGGCAGCGCGTCGAAGTCGGATGCGGAGACACAGTCGTCATAGCGGCGCAAGAATGCCTGGATTATCTCGATGTCGAGCTCGGAGGGGCGACTGCCGAGGGCGGGATCATGCGAAAACATGACATTTGATTTTATCACGGGCGACGTGTGGCTCCCGGGCGGCGCGCCGGTGCGCTCGAGCATTTCTACTCACGCGCCCGGTAGCAGCAGTGTGCTCGAATGTAGGTTTCATGGAGAATGTTTCGCCGGGGTCGAGCTCCGGCATATCAGCCGAGGGGGGAACGTCGTGTCGACGCCGGACACGCAGGTCTCGATCGCACAGTGGATCGCACGCGGACTCGCGATCGCGGTGCTGGTCCCGATCCGCCTGCTGTGGGAGGGTATTCGCCTGCTGGGCCGCGTCACCGGAGCGGCGCTCGTGTACGTCGCGCGGCATCTGCTGGTTCCGGTAGCCGAACTGATCTGGCACTGGGTGCTGCGGCCCGCGTGGATCTTCGCGAAGGACTTCTTGTGGGGCTGGATGCTCCAGCATCTGCTGTGGGGCTTGGTGCTCACGCCGTTGGCCTCCCTCCTGCTGGAGTACCTGTTGCGACCGCTGCGGCGAGCGGTGGAGGTTTTCCTGTGGCGCAGAGTGATTCGTCCCGCCGGTGTTTGGCTGCTGCGCTGGATCGTGTCACCGATCGTCTATGCCATCGCCTGGGTATGCCACCACACAGTCAAGTGGCTGATCGTCTGGCCTCTGTCGCAATTGTGGCGCTGGGTGCTCCGCCCGCTGTGGAATGTGCTGCGCGCGACCGCGCGGTATGGGTGGCGGGTGGCCGCTCGCATCGTGGGTGTGCTCGTGGTGATGCCGTGCCTGGCGGTGTACCGCTTTGTGCTGCGCCCGGTGTTCGCCGCCTTCGCGGTCGTCTGGCACGCGCTGGTGGTGCGTCCGGTCCGATGGGCGCACGGCGCGATCGTCCGGCCGATGAACCGCTGGGCGGCCGAGGTCGTGGCGGCGGTGTTCGGCCGCTGATCCCGGCAGCGCGGCTCAGCGCGGTCCGGGCGAGGCGAACCGCGCGATCAGCGCCATCGCGGTGAGCGCCGTCGCACCGACGGCCACCGCGACGTGCATGCCGTCGACGAAGGAGCCGCGCGCCGCCTCCACCAGCGCCGCGTCACCGGCGGCCCGCTGGATGGTCTCGCCGAGCGTCCCCGCGTAGTCGCCCCCGGACCGGAAGATCAGCGCCGCGAGCGACCCGAGCAGTGCCAAGCCCAGCGCGTTGCCCAGCTCGAAACTGGTCTCCGAGATGCCGACGGCCGACCCGGCCCGCTCCGGCGGCACCGAGGACACCGACACCTCGGACACCAAGGTGAACGCCAGACCGTAGCCGACTCCGGCGATCGTGGACCCGACCAGATACCACCCCAGCCCGTCGTGCGCGCCGACACCGAGCAGCATCAAGTTGCCCGCCGCGGAGGCCAGCAAGGCGAACACGAAGGTGGCACGAGCGCCGAAGCGATGTCCGACCCGGGCGCCACCCACCGAGCAGACGAAAACGGCGATCGCCATCGGAATGCCGAGCACCGCCGCGGCCAGCGGCGTCCGCCCGGTCACCGACTGCAGGTAGACGCTGGTCAGATAACTCAGCCCGGCCAGCGACATCATCCCCGTCAGACTGGCGCCGATGGCCACCGAGAACTGGGGCCGGGCGAACAATCGCAGGTCGAGCAGAGGTTCGTCGAGCCGGCGCTGCCTGCGCACGAACACCGTCAGGATCACCACGCCGACCAGCGCGACGACGATCGCCCGCGCGTCGATGCCTTCGGTCGCGGCGTGTTTGATGCCGTACACCACCGGCAGGATGCCGCCGATCGACAGGGCGACGCTCGGTAGGTCCAGCGGGCCCCGCACGCCCGCCCGGTGTTCGGGCAGGACGAACGGACCGAAGGCGAGCAGCACCAGCAGCACCGGGATGTTGATGAGGAACACCGAACCCCACCAGAAGTGGTGCAGCAGTATGCCGCCGATGATCGGCCCGACGGCAGAGCCTCCGGCGAAGAACGCCGTCCAGACGCCGATCGCGGCGGCTCGCTCCCGCGCATCCGGGAACAGGCCCGAGATCAGCGCCAGGCTGGACGGCAGCAGTGTCGCGCCGCCGATGCCCATCAGTGCTCGCGCCGCGATCAGCACGCCCGCGCTGGGCGCGAACGCGGCGATCACCGACGCGATGCCGAAGACCGCGGCGCCCACCAGCAAGATGTTGCGCCGCCCGATCCGGTCACCGAGATTGCCCATGGTGATGAGCAATCCCGCGATCAGGAAGCCGTAGATGTCCAGGATCCACAGCTGCTGGTCCGCCGACGGGTCCAGGTCGAGCGTCAGGGTCGGCATCGCGAGGAACAGCACCGAGATGTCCATCGACACCAGCAGCACCGGCAGCAGCAGGACCGCGAGGCCCAGCCAGGCGCGGCGCGAGCCGGTCGTGGACGGCGCGGTCCGCACCGGCTGCACGTCTGTCATCGCCGAACATCCTCTCGCTGGCGCGTACGTCGTACGCATGAGTCCGGGTACAGTGTACGCATGCTGCACCGCGCCGCCATAGTCGATACCGCGATCGAGCTCGCCGACGCCGAAGGCTTGGACGCGCTGTCCATGCGGCGCATCGCCGAGCGGCTCGGGGTCGGCGCCATGTCGCTGTATCGCCACGTCGCGAACAAAGACGAACTGCTCGCGCTGATGACCGACGAAGTGGCCCGGCGCAATCCTTACCCCTCCCCCGAAGGACAGCGGTGGACCTGGCGCGACCGGGTTCGCATCGCCGCCGAGATCGACTGGGCCCTGTACCGGCGGCATCCGTGGGTGCTGCTCACCTTCGCCACTCCGCGCTACAGCTTCGGGCCGCAGAGCCTGGCCTGCCTGGCCTGGTTGGTGGACGGCTTCCTGGAACTCGGCGTGTCCACCCGCGAGGCGACCGGCATGTCCTTCTCGGTGTGGAATCACATCTCCGGCGCCACGCTGCCGGAGATCAGCGCGGATTTGATGGCACGCAAAGGCATGGATCCCGGCGGGGACAACGGGCTGCGGACGCTGTTGAACGGCACGGCACGGGATTCGGTCCCACCCACCCTGACCGATCTGGCCGGCAGCGGTGTGCGCGACCTGACGCAGGAGGAACTGCTCTACGACGGACTCGACGCACTCTGCGACGGATTCGAGGCCAGGGCCGCCCGGCGCGATCGGTTGACCTCGACCTGAGTTGAGGTTGCAGGCTGGGCGGCGACCGCCTCACGACCAAGGAGCCACCGTGCACGCCATCCGCCTCCATGCCTTCGGCCCGGCCGAGAATTTGCGCTACGAACCCGTACCCGATCCCGTACCGGGCCCCGGCCAGGTCCGCATCGCGGTGGCCGCCGCCGGTGTGCATCTGGTCGATACAACGCTGCGCAGGGGCGAGGCCGGGCCGTTTCCCGCGCCCGAGCTGCCGACCATCCCGGGGCGCGAAGTCGCGGGCACGGTGGACCGCGTGGGCTCGGGCGTGGCCGCGAGCCTGCTGGGCGCGCAGGTGGTGGCCCATCTCGGCGCGGTGCCCGGCGGATACGCCGAACTGGCCGTCACCGACGCCGCCCGGCTGCACGAGATCCCGGCGAACCTGGACGCGGCGGAGGCGGTGGCGATGATCGGCACCGGCCGGACCACCATGGGAATCCTCCAGTTCACCGAACTGAAGCCCGGCAGCGTCGTGCTGGTGACGGCAGCGGCGGGCGGCATCGGCACGCTGCTCGTGCAATACGCGAAGAACGCCGGAGCCACGGTGATCGGCTTGGCCGGCGGCCCCGCGAAAGTGGACCAGGTGCGGCGCAACGGCGCCGACCTAGCGGTGGACTATCTGTCGCCGGACTGGCCCGAGCGGGTCCGCGCGCGCGTCGGCGACCACGGGACGAACGTGCTGTTCGATTCCGTGGGCGGCGACGTCGCCCGCACCGGCATCGATCTGCTCGCACCGGGCGGGCAGCATCTGGTCTACGGCTGGTCGGGCAAGTCGGCCGCCGAGGGACCGGTGCGGCTATCCACCGAGGAACTGGCCGAACGCGGCATCACCTCGGAGATGGTGATCGGCCCGCCGATGTCGGCGCGTGCAGGCGGCGATCTGCGCGTGCTCGAGGACCGCGCCATGGCCGAGGCGGCCGCAGGCCGGCTGCGCCCCGCGATCCATCGCTTCGCGCTCGCCGACGCGGCCGCCGCGCACCGTGCGCTGGAGACTCGCGCGACGACCGGCAAGGTGGTGCTGGAGCCCTAGCCGAGCGGGTTCACTCGGCGCTGTCGCCGTTCACCACGGCAAAGGCGAAGCCGTCCCAGCCCTTGCCGCCGACGGTCTGGACCACGGTCGCGTCCAGGCTCGGTTCGGCGGAAAGCAACTCCACCAGCTCGCGACTGGCCTGTGCGTTCGGATCCTCGGAATGCTCCTCGGCGATCGCGCCGCCGCGCACGACGTTGTCGACGATGATCACCGAACCGGGCCGGGTCAGCCGCAGCGCCCACAGCACGTAATTCGAGTTGTTCACCTTGTCGGCGTCGATGAACACCAGATCGAACGGGTCCGGGTCCTCCTCCGCGAGCACGGGCAGGCTGTCCAGCGCGGCGCCGACCCGGATCTCCACCCGGTCGCCCACACCCGCCCGCTCCAGGTTCGCCCGCGCCACATCGGCGTGCGGGGCGGCGAACTCCAGCGTGACCACCCGGCCCTTGGGCCCGACCGCGCGAGCGAGCCAGATCGTGCTGTATCCGCCGAGCGTGCCGATCTCCAGCACCCGCCGTGCCCCCACCGTCCTGGCCAGCAGATGCAGGAATTTCCCCTGCGGCGGTGACACGTCGATCGGGGGCAGGCCGGCCGCCTTGTTCGCCGCCAGCGCCGCGTCGGAATCGGGATCCGCCACCAGCGTCTCCACGAGATAGCGGTCCACGTCGGCCCATCCAGGTGTCGTCATACCTGGAAGTCTGCCACCCGATTCCGCCCGCGTGCCCACCTTGCCGGGTAGCGTTCGGCACAGAGACGTACATGTCCCGGGAGCGCGCCGACGAACGGAACGGACAGGATCCGACATGACGAATCTTGCGCGGGCCGTCGCGGTCATCGCTTGCTCGATCGCCTTCGGCGCCACCGCCTCCGCCGAGGCCGCCCCCCTCGGCGGCGGGGCCGAGTACGTCGCGCTGGGCGATTCCGGGGCGGCCACCACGGGCGTGCGGAACTTCGACATCACCGCCCCGCCGCGCTGCCTCCGCTCGACCGCGAACACACCGAAGCTCATCGCCCGGGAGCTCGATCTGCGCCTCGACGACCGCACCTGCAACTCCGCGCGCATCCCGGATCTCGCCGCCGCGCAGCAGCCGGGCATTCCACCGCAGTTCGAGGCCCTCGGTCCCGGCACCAGGTTGGTCACGGTGCACATCGGCGCCAACGACGCCTTGATGGCCGAGCACATCGTCGCCTGCCATGTCTACGGCCTCTCCGGCGCAGGTGGTTGCGCCGGTCCGGACTGGGATGCCGCCATCGACGCGATCGCCGCGCCCTATGCGGCCGCGTTGCAACAGGTTTCGGATCTGGCGCCGAAGGCGATGATCGTCGTCGACGGCTGGCCGACCTATGTGCGCGACGGTGGCTGCCCGGAGCTGGTCGGTCTTCGACCGTCCGATGCCGCGCCCATCCAAGCGGCCTTCGATCGTCTCGACACCGTGGTCGCCCGCGTCGCCACCGCGCACGGCGCGACCTACGTCGACACCCGCGCCGCGTCGGCGGGCCGTGACGCGTGCGCACCCGCCGGTGTCCGCTGGATCGATCCCGTCATCGCCACCGAAACACTCATCCCCTACCACCTCACCCCGCAGGGCATGCGTGGCGTCGCCGACGCCATCCTCCCCGCGATCCGTGCCACCGGCCTGCCCCGCTGAACGATTCGGCCGCACCGAGACGACCGCCCCGGACTCGGGGAAGTCCGGGGCGGGTCGGGTGGTGTTATTTCGAGAAGTTCTCCGGCGGCTGCCAAGGACGGCCGTGCGGGTCGTCCGGGCGCTGGGCCGGCGGCTGCTGCGGCGGCTGCTGTTGTTGTTGCGGCGGCTGCTGCTGCTGGGGCGGGAAAGCCTCCTGCGGCGGGATGACCGGCTGGTGCGGCGACGGTTCGAAACTCTGCGGAGGCGGTGTCGGTGTCGGTGTCAGCCCCTCGACCGGAGTCCGCGCCGTCGCCTCGGCGGCCCGCACGGCTCGCTCGATGGTCGGGTCGGGTGCGGTGTCGAACCAGTCCGCGACATCGGAGTCGTCCTCCGGCTTGGCTTCCGCGCCGTCCGAGGCGGGCGGTTCGTACCGGAACACACCGTCCTCGCCTTGGGTGCCGAAGCTCTTGGCGAACCCTTCCAGCGCTTTGCCGAAATCGCTGGGCACCAGCCACACCTTGTTGGCGTCACCGCGCGCGACCATGGGCAGCGTCTGCAGGTACTGGTAGGCAAGCAGTTCCGGCGTCGGCTTGCCGGATTTGATGGCGGCGAAGACTTTTTCGATGGCCTTGGCCTGGCCTTGCGCCTGCAGGAAGGCGGCGGCGCGCTCACCCTGCGCCCGCAGGATGCGGCTCTGCCGTTCGCCTTCGGCGGCGAGGATCGACGACTGCTTGGCGCCCTCGGCGGACAGGATCTGCGCCTGCTTCGAGCCCTCGGCCGTCTTGATCTGCGATTCGCGCTGGCCCTCCGCGGTGAGGATCATGGCGCGCTTCTCCCGGTCGGCCTTCATCTGCTTCTCCATCGACTCCTGAATCGACGGAGGCGGATCGATGCTCTTCAGCTCGACCCGCGCGACGCGCAGCCCCCAGCGCCCGGTCGCCTCGTCCAGCACGCCGCGCAGCTGGCCGTTGATCGAGTCGCGGGAGGTGAGGGTCTGCTCGAGCGTCATACCACCGACGACGTTGCGCAGCGTGGTGACGGTCAGCTGCTCGACGGCGGCGATGTAGTTGCTGATCTCGTAGACCGCCGCCTGCGGGCTGGTCACCTGGAAATAGACCACGGTGTCGATGTGCAGGGTCAGGTTGTCCTCGGTGATCACCGGCTGCGGCGGGAACGACACCACCCGCTCCCGCAGGTCCACCTTGGCGCGCACCCGGTCGGCGAACGGCACCAGGAACGTGAGCTGGCCGGACACGGTACGCGAATACCGGCCCAGTCGCTCGATCACCGCGGCCTCGGCCTGCGGCACCAGCGCGATCGACTTGAAGACCACCACCACGACCAAAAACACGAGGACGGCGGCAACGATCAGTACAGGCATCAAGGCCCTTTCCAGACGACGGCGGTCGCGCCGTCGATCTTCATGACATACACGGTCGTACCCGGTTCGTAGACTTCGGTCGTATCCATCGGCCGCGCGGTCCACACTTCACCGCCCAGTTTCACCTGGCCGGAGTGCGCTGCGACCTGTTCGAGCACCAGGGCGGTCTTCCCCGGCAGCGCGTCGACGTTCGTCGGCGTTGGCGGCGGAGTTCCGAAGCGACGCCGGATGATCGGCCGCACGCCAAGGAACAGCACCGCCGAGACCACCGCGAAGACGATGGCATCCACCACGAGCGAGGTGTCCGCCGCCGCGCTGACACCCGCCGTGCCCAGCGCGGCGACGCCGAGCATCAGCAGGGTGAAATCGCCGGTGAGCATCTCCGCCGCCGCGAGCAGAACGCCCGCGACCAGCCAAAAAATTGCGGCCACACGACCACTGTAGTGCGCCGATCATGATATCGGGCGCGACCTTCGCGAGTACTCCCGATGAATTCCGGCCGCGAACGCGCGGTGACCCGAGTGCATCGAAAGCCACAGCGGCGGTGCTAGCTTCAAGCGGGTGAGCGGGCTTGACAGGTATGGCGACATCTACTCCGGACATCCTCGATCGAAGAAGAGGGTGGTGCCGACGGTCACCGCGGATCGCGACCTGGTCGTCGAGGACGCCGCCACCGGATTCTGCGGCGCTGTGGTCGGATTCGATCGCAGCTACGACGGCGAGTTCGTCAAGTTGGAGGACGCGCGCGGCGCGGTGCGCCTGTTCGCGCTGCGCGAGGCCGCGTTCCTCATCGACGGCGAGCCCGTGACGCTGGTGCGGCCGACGGCCGCCCCGCCGAAGACGCCGAGCCGTTCCGCCTCCGGCTCCACCAGGGTCGATGGTTTGCGCGCCCGGATCGCCCGCGGCAGCCGGATCTGGGTGGAGGGCGTCCACGACGCCGCGCTCGTCGAGCGGGTGTGGGGCCACGATCTGCGCGTCGAGGGCGTCGTCGTGGAGCAGCTGGAAGGCCTGGACAATCTGGCCGCGCGCTTGGCCGAATTCCGGCCCGGCCCGGGCAGGCGGGTCGGCGTGCTGGTCGACCACTTGGTGACCGGATCGAAGGAGACCCAGCTGACCACCGGACTCGGGCCGCACGTCCTGGTGACCGGTCACCCGTTCGTCGACGTCTGGCAGGCCGTGCGCCCTTCCACCCTCGGCATCGCGCAGTGGCCCCGGGTGCCGCGCGACGAGGACTGGAAGACCGGCGTCTGCGAACGGCTGCGCTGGGGCACTCCGCAGGACGGCTGGCGGCGGGTGTACGACGCGGTGAGCTCCTTCCGCGATCTGGAGGCGCCGCTCATCGGCGCGGTCGAGCGCCTCATCGATTTCGTCACCGAACCGGACTAGCGCGTTCCGGAGCAGGGCCCGAGCCAGATGCCGGGCGGTATCCGCGCGGACCCGCTCGTCGCGGGCAGCGCGGCGACCCCGGTTTCCGCGCTGCTCACGAATGCCCTCGCGCATGGATGCCCACCGGTAGCGCCCACCCTTTATGCTCGATAATTATGTGCTCTCCAAGTGCGACGCTGACGGTGTGGGCGAGCTCCTGGCTGGCCGGCCGCAGCGCGCCCGACGACGTTTTGGCCGCCTTGCACGCGTGGGCGCCCAAGCACACGATCGCGGCGGGCGACCCGCTCACCGGCGGCCGCACCGATCTACCCTGGTCCGCACACGGCAACCTGCCGGGAAGCGGAGTCATGGCGCTGCTCAAGGTGATTCGCGAGACGATGGCCCAGTCCGGGGCGCAACTGCGGCTGGTGCTGCCCGTCCCGGGGGACGTGCGCGGAGTTCCCAGCGGCACGGCGTTCGCCGCCGACGCCGTCGAGGCCGAGGAGGGCATTCTGATCGGCGTACCGGGCGCCGAAGGCACCGGCCTCATCCCGCAGTGGTCCGACGACGACACGCTGCAGTGGACCGTCTACAGTACCCCCATCCCCGCCGCTCCCGGCCCCGACATGTCACTCGGTGAGGCCGAATACGCGATGCGCGAAGCGGTCCGCGACGCCGCCGACGCGCTGATGAAACTGCACACCACGTCGCTCGGCACGGTCGACTCCGATCCGCGCGAACTCATCGAAGCCGAACTCGCCGACTACTCGCGCCACGACTACCCCGAGTCGATCCCGCTGCGTGCCAGGCGCATTCTCGACACCGCCGATCATGTGGCGGCCATCCTCACGGTGGCGCAGCGGGAGCCCGCTTCCGCGCCCACGTCCGCCAGCGCGATCGGCGCGCAGGAATCGCTGCTGCGACCGCTGTGGGACGCGATCCGCGCCGCACGCTTGGTCGCCGTGCACGCCTCCGCGCGCGAGAGCCGCTGAGATCATGACGCGGGCGGTGTGACATGCGAATTTCCCGCCGTGGCCGCACCGCTGCCCTCACCGTGCTGATCGGTCTCGCGCTACATGCCCCGGCCGCGGCGATCGTGGGCGGCACCGATGCGACGACGGCGGAGTACCCGTGGCTGGCCGCCATCGGCACGCCCTTGTTCCTCACCCGCGCTTCCGGCCAGTTCTGCGGCGGCGCACTCGTCGCTCCGGACGAGGTGATCACCACGGCGCACTGCGTGGCCCTGACCAGTCCGCTTGCGCAGACGCTCACCGTCACCTTCGGCCGCGACGACCTCCGCGAGCACACCGGAAACACGGTGCACGTGAAGGATATTCGCATTCATCCGGACTTCCGTGCCACCGTTCTCGACACGACGACCGCCTATCAGAACGATGTGGCGATCCTTACCCTGGACGAGCCGCAGTCCGGTCCGACGATCACCGTCGCCGCACCCGCCCCCGGCAGCACCGCAACCATCCTGGGCTGGGGCGCGACCTTCGAAACCGATGAGGCCAACACCCGGTTGCACGCCGCGAACATTCCTCTGTCCATCGACGCGGAGTGCGCCACCGCCTATGGTCCGGCCTTCGACCCGCTCACGATGCTCTGCGCGGGCAGCCCGACCGCCGACACCGCACAATACGACAGCGGTGGACCGATTCTCGTCGACGGGCGTCTCGCCGGTCTCACCTCCTGGGGCACCGGCGCGGCCCGCCCCGGCTTCCCCACCGTCTACACCCGCCTGGCCGCCCCGAACTTCTGACCGTTCGGGTCGGGGATGCTACCGCTGCGGCGGTTGCGGCGGCTGGTACGGCTGCTGCGGCGGATAGGGCTGCTGCTGCGGGTACTGCTGATACTGCTGTTGCGGTTGCGACGGATAGGGCTGCTGATACTGCTGCGGCGGCGTGTACTGCTGTTGCCCCGAGAAATCCTGCGGAGGATACGGCTGCGGGTACTGCTGCCCCTGCGGATGCTGCTGTTGCTGGAACTGCTGCTGTTGTGGGTACTGCTGCTGGGACTGGTTCGCTTTGCCTCGCTTACTCAGCCAGATGATGAGTCCGATGACCACGGCGACGACCCCGATGCACAGCAGCAGCCCACCGATGGAGAAACCACCACCGCCACTGCTGCGGCCGCGGCGCCTGGCCTCCGTGGCGTCGAGCGCCACAGTCCACACGTTCGCATCGGACCAGGCGTGCGGATCGAGCAGCGCGGCATTGGTCAATACGTCGGCATAGGTCATCGAGAGATACCCCCCAGGAAGTCGGATCGGCGATCGGTCGCTGGCGATGCTATCGCGCCCGCGACGCCTCAATTCCCAGTCGTGGGACGGCGCGCGACCGCGCAACAGCCGACGGCACACGGTTCGCCGTCGCGTGTGCAGCCGTAGCCCGGGACCGACCCGAGCCGCCGGGGTTCGATGCCGCGCAACTGCTCGGAGACCAGCTCGACGATCAGCTTCGCGAAGCGCGGGTCGGTTCCCGGCGTCGCGGCCCTGGCGAAGCCCATGCCGAGCTCGGCGGCTTTCTGCGCGGCCTCGTTGTCCAGGTCCCAGATGACTTCGAGATGATCGGAGACGAAGCCCACCGGGCAGACGACCACGGCTTCGTCCCCCTTGGCCGCGAGATCGTCCAGGTGGTCGACGATATCCGGATCCAGCCAGGGCACCTGCGGCGGACCGGAGCGAGACTGCCAGACGACGTCGTAGTCGGTGAAACCCGTTGCCGCGGCGCACAACCGGGCCGCGTCGGCGACCTGACGACTGTAGAGTCGCCCACCGTCGGCCGGCGGCCCCGCGGCGGCATCGGCCGATACCGGGATCGAGTGCGCGGTGAACACCAGCCGCGCCGCGGCGCGCTGCCCGGCCGTGAGCTGATCGCGCGCCGCGCGGATGGCGTCGGCGAACGCCTCGATCAACAGCGGGTGATCGAAGTACTGGCGCAGCTTCAGCAGTTCCGGCGCGCCCGCGCCGAATGCCGCACGCGCACGGACGATGTCCTCGTGGTACTGCAGGCAGCCGGAGTAGCCGCCCCAGGCGGAAGTCGGGAAGACCAGCGCGGAGCCAACGCCGTCGGCGGCCATCCGGGCCACGGTGTCCTCCACCATGGGGTGCCAGTTCCGGTTACCGAAGTACACCGGCAGCTCCAGGCCGGCGGCGGACAGTTCGCCCTCGACCGCCGCGATGATGTCGCGATTGAGCGCGTTGATCGGCGAGACACCGCCGAAGTGCAGGTAGTGCTCGGCGACCGCCTCGAGGCGCTCACGTGGCACTCCCCTGCCCCGGGTGACGTTCTCCAGGAACGGCATCACGTCTTCGGGACGCTCCGGACCGCCGAAGGACAGCAGCAGCAGCGCGTCGGCGGTCCGAACCACGGTGTCTCCCCTCGAATCCGGCTCAGTTGATGGACATGTCCTCGGGGAACCAGGTGTTGTGGCTGGCTCCACCGTCGACGTAGATGATCGAGCCGGTGGTACCCGGCAGCCAGTCCGACAGCAGCGCCACGATCGACTTCGCCACCACCGTGGGGTCGTCGACGTCCCAGCCGATTGGCGATGCGCCGTCCCAGTAGGTGTTGAGCTGGTTGAGCTTGGCCGCGTCGTCGGTCGCGGTGCCCGCGATCGCCTTGGCGGCCAGCGTCTTGATCGGACCGGCGGCGATGAGGTTGGAGCGGATCTTCTTGGCGGCGCCCACCTCCCGCGCGACGTACCGGTTCACCGACTCCAGCGCCGCCTTCGCCACACCCATCCAGTTGTAGAAGGGCATCGCCGTACGCGGGTCGAAGTCCATGCCGACGATCGAGCCGCCCTCGTTCATCACCGGCAGCACCGCGCGTGACAGCGAGGCGTAGCTCCACGCCGAGATCTCGAACGCCTTGGCGGCGTCCGGACCGGGACCCTCCAGGAACGGCCGCGCCTCCGGCCCCATCAGGGTGCGGGGTGCGAACGCGATCGAGTGCAGCACTCCGTCGATGCCCTGCGGAGCCAGTTCACGCAGCTTGTCGGCCAGGCCTGCGAGATCCTCTTCGCTGGTGACGTCGAGCCCGATGGCCGGCGGGACCTCCTGGGGCAGGCGCTTGGCGATCCGGTCGATCAGCCGCAGCCGCTCCGGGATGCCGGTGATGACCACCTTCGCGCCCTGCTCCTGCGCGACAGCCGCCGCGTGGAACGCGATCGACGAATCGGTGATGATGCCCGTGACCAGGATGGTCTTGCCTTCGAGCAGTCCGCCCATGAGTTCTCGGTTCTCCTGAAATTCGTATGTGGGATTGGCTGCGGGCGGCCGCGCTCGGCCGCGCTACGCGTTCGGTGTGGTCAGTGACCCATGCCCATGCCGCCATCGACGGGAATCACCGCGCCGGAGACGTAGGCGGAATCCTCGGAAGCCAGGAAGCTGACGACGGCCGCGATGTCCTCGGGCTGGCCGAGCCGCTGCAGGGGAATGAACTTCTTGGCCATGTCGCGCATGTCTTCGGGAAGGTCAGCGGTCATGTCGGTCTCGATGAAGCCCGGGGCGACGACATTCGCGGTGATCGACCGCGAGCCGAGTTCGCGGGTGATCGAGCGGGCCAGGCCGATCACACCCGCCTTGGACGAGGCGTAGTTGATCTGTCCTGCTTGGCCGCTCATGCCGACCACCGAGCCGAGGAAGATCATCCGGCCCCAGCGCCCGCGCAACATCGCGCGGTTCGCCCGCTTGGCGCACCGGAACGCACCGGTCAGATTGGCGTCGAGCACACGGGTGAACTGCTCCTCGTTCATCCGCATGAGCAGCGTGTCGTCGGTGATACCCGCGTTGGCCACGAGCACCTCGACCGGCCCTTGGTGCGCCTCCACCTCAGCGAAGGCGCGGTCCACCGACTCACTGTCGGTCACATCGCATTTCACACCGAACAGGCCGTCGGGCACCCCCGACCCACGATGCGTGACGGCCACCTTGTGACCGTCGGCAAGCAGACGCTGCGCGACCGCGAGTCCGATGCCGCGGTTACCGCCGGTCACCAGGACCGAACGTGACGTTGTGTTCGACATGGGCTAAACCTACCTGGTCGAGGTGATCACGCATGAGCGGGCACCGATGCTCGAGGTGATGACACATGCTCCGGCATCGGCGCTCGTGCGATGTCACCCGTTCGAGACGCCGGCGGACGACACATCCGCGCCCGGCGCTGGTCGGGCCCCGATCCGATCCTCCGACGTCGTCGCGCTCCGCCGCGGGTTCACACACGAAAATCGGGCCGTGCGCGCACGGAACGCACGCACACGGCCCGATCGTGGACTCGGTCGATCACCGAATCAGCACTGCCTGCACCAGTGCACCGAGTAGGCGTCGAATCCGAGATCGGAAAACGACGTGGCGCCGTTCGTGTGGCGACCGTTGCAGTTCGAACTTTCCCAGAAGGTCAACGACTGACCGCTGCGATTGACCACCGAACGGGCGGCGCCGCCCTTCGGGTAGGTCAGTACACACGAGGTCGAGTCGACCACCGGAATCCACTCGAGCATCCTGCCGGTGTAGTTCGCCCCCGTCCACATACAGACGCTCCCGTTCGGACACGACGGCGCGGCGGCCGCTTCGGGCGCCCCCACGAGAAACATCGCAGTGAAAATGGCTGCCGCAGACGCGATTACAGTACGCATCGAAACTCCCTCCCCAGACTGATACGAGCCTGAGCGTACCGAAGCTTCACTTGGCGGACAACGTCTTTCCGCCGCTCCGATTACGGAAGCCGTTGCCGATACAGCAGACCTGTGATGATTCCCGTCGCGATGAGCAAGAGGCCGAGCAACAGCCAGGGCCGGCTCGCGTCGCCCCGAGTCAGCTCGAATCCGATCTGCTCCTCGAGCGTGTTGTACACCTTCGTCAACTCGTCCAAGGAAGCCGCCGTGTAGAACTCTCCACCACTCAAACGCGCGATCTCCCGCATCGCGTCGTCGTCCACCTTGACTTCCACGCGATCGCGCGAACCGTCCTCGCGCGGAATCTCGACGACACCCCAGGCGGTGCCGAAGGAAATGGTGGAGATCGGGATGTTCTTGCTCTTGGCGAGCCGGGCCGCGACGTACTCGTGCCGCGGGTTGTCGAAGTCGGTGAAATTAGGAACGGTTTGTTTGCCGTCCGACATGAGCACGATCCGGGCGGGCGGCGGCTGCTGGCCGCCACCGAGCACCGTGGCGAGCGTCTGGATCGCCTGCAGCGCGGTATGGATTCCTTCGCCGGTTGCGGTGCGCTCGGCGAGGCGGACATTGTCGATCGCGGCCTTGACCGATTCGTGGTTGGTCGTCGGCGAGACCATCACCGAGGCGGTGCCCGCGAAGGTGACGAAGCCGATGTTCACGCCCTCGGGCAATCCGTCGACGAACTCCTTGCCCGCCTGCTTGGCGACCTGGATGCGGCTGGGGGCGACGTCGGTCGCCTCCATCGACAGCGACACATCCATCACGAGCATGACGGTCGCGCGGTTGCGCGGCACCTTCTTGACCGCGGTCGGTCCCGCGGCGGCGACGGTGAGGAACACCAGGCCGACGAGCAACAGCGCTACGGCCACATGGCGGAACGGGCTCGGCCGCGAGGGAGCGACCTTCTCCAGCAGCTCCATGTTGGTGAACTTCAACATGTGCTTGCGCCGGGTGCGCTGCACCAGGACGTAGCCCAGCGCGATCAGCGCGATGACGGCGAGAAATCCGAGCCAGATCTGTGCGGTGAAATGCGAAATACTCACTGACGTGGCACCCGCCCGGTCGGGGCGCCGAAGCTGTGGCGCCGGGTGGACACGAACCGGACCACATCGGCGATCCAGTCCCGGTCGGTTCGCAGGGTGAGCACCGGGGCGCCACAGCTGCGCAGCGCCTGTTCGACCTGCTCACGGTGGCGCTGCGCGGCAGCCGCGAAATCGGCGCGCAGCGTGGAGGTCACGCTGAACTCGCGGGTGCGCCCGGTCTCCGGGTCGTGCAGCACGACGTCGCCCATATCGGGCAGCGACAGGTCGCGCGGGTCGAGCACCTCGACCGCGAGCAGATCGTGCCTGGCCGAGATCGCGCGCAGCGAGCGCTGCCAATCGATGTCGCCCAGGAAATCGCTGATGATCACCGCGAGCCCGCGCTTGCGCTGCGGGCGGCGCAGCGATTCGATGCCGCCGCGCAGGTCGCCGCGCACACCGTCGCGCGCGTGCGGGGTGGTCGCGATGCTGCGCAGCAGTGACTGGGCGTGCACCCGCCCGCCGCGCGCCGGGATGCGGGTCAACCGTTCGCCGGTGGCGACGACCGCGCCGATCCGGTTGCCGCCACCACTGGTCAGATGGGTGATCGCGGCCGCGGCGGCGATGGCGAGGTCACGCTTCTGGCAGGCGGCGGTGCCGAAGTCGAGGCTGGCCGACAGATCGACCACCATCCAGGTCTCCAGCTCCCGGTCGGCGATCATCTGCCGCACGTGCGGGTGGGTGGTGCGGGCGGTGACCGACCAATCCATCTGGCGCACGTCGTCACCGGGCTGATAGGCGCGCGCCTCGCCCGGCTCGGAGCCGGGTCCGGGGATCAGACCGAGGTGATCGCCGTGCAGCACGCCGTCGAGCCTGCGGCGCACGGTGAGTTCGAGGGTCTTGAGCGCGACCGTGAGCCTCGGGTCGGTCAGCTCGCCCGCATGGAAGGACGGCGGTGCGTGGGACGGCGACATCGGCACTGGCGCAACCGGATCCGATGCCGAGGTCACTTCGGCGGGAGGGTGCCCGCGGGCTGCGACTGCTGCCCGTTAGGCGGCTGGGGAACGGCCTGCTGCGGCTGCGGAATCTGCTGCTGCGGGGCGCCCTGCGCCGGGGCGGCGGGCGCGCCCGGCGCGACGGCCTGCGGGGCGACCTGCGGCAGGCCGACCGTCTGCAGAACGCGCTTGATGACGTCCTCCGGGCTGACCTCGTCGGCGAGCGCGTCGTAGGACAGCACCAGGCGATGGCGCAGCACGTCCGGGATCACCTCGACGACGTCCTGCGGCACCACGTAATCGCGGCCGCGGATCAGCGCGACCGCACGGGCCGCGGCGATGATGCCGAGGCTGGCGCGCGGGGAGGCGCCGTAGGAGATCCAACTGGCTACGTCCTGCATGCCGAATTCGGCCGGTTTGCGGGTCGCCGCGATCACCCGGACCACGTAGTCGACCAGAGCGTGGTGCACGAAGGTATTGGCCGCGACCTTCTGCAGGCGGATCAGGTCCTCCGGCGCCAGGATGCGGCTCGCCTCCGGCGGGGTGACGCCCATCCGGTAGATGATCTCGCGCTCCTCCTCCACCGAGGGGTAGTCGACGACGACCTTGAACAGGAAGCGGTCGCGCTGCGCCTCGGGCAGCGGGTACACGCCCTCGCTCTCGATCGGGTTCTGCGTCGCCATGACCAGGAACGGATCCGGCATCGGGTAGGTCTTGCCGCCGATCGACACGTGCCGCTCGGCCATCACCTCGAGCAGCGCCGACTGCACCTTGGCGGGCGCGCGGTTGATCTCGTCGGCGAGCACGAAGTTCGCGACGACCGGGCCGAGCTCGGTGTCGAACTGCTCGCGGCCCTGCCGGTAGATGCGGGTACCGATGAGATCGGTGGGCACCAGGTCGGGCGTGAACTGCACCCGGGCGAACGAACCGCCGACCACCTTGGCGAAGGTCTCCACGGCGAGGGTCTTCGCGATACCGGGAACGCCTTCGAGCAGGACGTGACCGCGCGCGAGCACACCGACGAGCAGTCGTTCGACCAGGCGGTCCTGGCCCACGATCACCCGCTTGACCTCGTAGATCGCCTTCTCCAGGGTCTGGACGTCACGCTCGAGGGTGCTGGGCGTGGAAGCCGGCGTGTCCTTCGCCGAGTTCACTCCGCTCACACCGTCCGTCGAAGTCACCAACATCCCCGCTTTCGCCTTGGTCCTGTGCGTGCTGCCACAACTATTCCAGGTAATCACCGCCTGTGCCGCAACCGGACCCGACAGAATGGGAATTCGGCGGCCCCGCGGCCACGCACAGTACCCGGAATGTCCGATATCAGGAGACTATGCGCACCGCGAACGGCATGATGCCGCCCTCCCGGACCGGGGACACCTTGACCACGTCGCCGGATTCCGGCGCCTCCACCATCTTCCCGTCGCCCAGATACAGGGCCACGTGCTGACTGCCGTTCGGCCCCCAGAACAGCATGTCGCCGCGTTCGCGGTCATCGACCGGCACCCGGGTGCCCGCGTTGTACTGGTAGCCGCTGTAGTGCGGCAGCGAGACCCCGATGCCCGCGAACGCGTAGACCATCAACCCGGAGCAGTCGAAGCCCACCTTGTCGTAGTCACCGTGGCGGTCGGCCACACCGCCGTCGCGGATGCCCAGCGTGGGCCCGTCCTCGTCGCCACCACCCCAGGCGTAGGTGACGCCCAGCTGGGACATGGCCCGATCGACCACGATCTCGATCGCCGACGAACCCCCGACCGACGGCGCGTCCGGCCGGGGCGCGCTGCGCCGCGCCGGTGGCGAATCCTCCAACTGGGTGTGCGGGCGCTTGCCCGCGCCCAGTTCGGCCGCGCGATCTTGGGCGGCTCGGTCGGCGGCCGCGCGGGCGGCGGCGGCCGCCGCGGCCGCGCGGACCGCGGCCTCCTCCGCTTTGCGCAGTGCGTCCCAGGCCAGGTATGCCTCGCGCTGGTCCTGTAGCCCCGCCACGTTGTGACGCGCCTGATCCAGCCGGCCCTGGGCGTCCTGGCGCTGCCGCAGCAGGTCGTCGCGCTGGGCGGTCTGGCGGTCGAGTTCGGCCTTGGCCGCGGCGACCGCGTGCTCGGCGTCGGTCTTGCGCGCCGCGGCGACGGCGGCGGCCGCGTCGGCGTCCGACTTCGCCCGCCGGGCGCTGGAGTTCTTGTTGCCCTGATCGATCTGTGCGCGGCGCAGGCCGTCGAGCACCTGCTGGCGGTTCTTGGAGACGAGGTCGAGCAGCTGGGCCCGGTCCAGCGCGACCGCGGGCGTGGCCGCGGCGAGGTAGGTGACCATCGAGTCGGAGCCCGGCCGGGTATAGACCTGGGTGGCGAACTGGTCGAAGTTGCGTCGCGCCTGGCCGACCCTGGCCCCGGCGTCGGCCAAGGCGACTTGGGTGTCCACCACCACGACGGCGGCCGCGTCGGCGGCGTCGCGCGCGGCCTGCAGGTCCACCAGCGCCTTGTTGACGGCTTCGCGGCGCCGCGCGACGGCGTCGTCGAGCTGCCCCAGCTGGTGATCGACCACGGCGACCTGGTTGACCAGGGTGCCGACCTCGGCGACCCCCGCGTCGACCTGTGCGCCCGCCTGCGCGATCTGGCCGTCGCTGGGATTTGGCGGAGGAGGCGGCACAGCGACGACCGGCCCGGCCGTGACCACTACAGCGACCGAGAACAGCAACCCCGCAGCGATCGTTATTCGGCGCCGGTAGGTCAGCGCGCCGTTGTTGCGCATCACACCTCCAAGGACCGGATTCCGGTAATCCTCGAGGGCATCAGGCGAACCATGACGCACCGTGGTCGACGGATGGCCTCTGGGAACACTTATTCCCCATCAGGGATCATTCGAACCGTAAGACACTTGCGTCACCGACGAAACAACATTCACACAACTATGCGGCTCAGCTTCTCAATTGCTGAAAGTTTGCTAGATGCGGTCGTTGGTTCATTCAGGTAGAACGAACCAACTGTTCCGAAAATTAGCTGAATAAAAACTGGAAGCGCTGGTAATCCCCGTAGACCCACCTGCGACAGCCTTCGCATCCAGCGAAGAATCAGGCGAGGGAGACAGCAGGCGACGGCGACATCGCGCAGCCGAAACGGCGAGCCTAGGGCTACTCGCCCTCCGGGGCCCGCCGATCGCTCGCCACTCGCACCGGCTCGGCGTCGTTCGCCGCGCGCCGGACCTTGAGCCAGTACAGCCCTGCGATGGCCGCCGCAGTCCCCACCAGCAGCGTCCCGGTGATCGCGGTCCAGGACATCGACTCCGGCGTCTCCAGGCGGGCGACGAAGATGCTCGCGGCCTCCCCGCTCTTGCCCTGGGTGCCCTTCGCCGCGTCCTCGGCCCATTCCAGCCGCACCCGGCTGATCGCGTCGCTGTAGGTGCCGATCCAGTCGTCGCTGAAAACGACGACAGTGCCGTGCTGCGTCTTGCCCACCTCGGTGGCCAGGTCCCGTAGGCTCGAGTCGTGTCCTGGATTGCCGGGGACGACCACGATGCTCAGCGGAATTCCCTGCGATCGCGCCTCCGCGGCGATGGTGGCCAATTCCGCCTTGTCCTTTCCGGTCAGCGTCGCGACGTGATCGTCGGCCAGGTCGGCGTTGAGCGAGCGCACGGTGTCGGTGGTGACATTCGGCGGCAATTCGGCGGCCATAGGGGTGAAAACCGAGTTGAGCGGGGCGGTCATCTTCCATCCGGTCTGTCGAGCCGCATCGGCAACCGAAGCGACGGGCATCCAACACTGCAGGTCGAGCAAGATCCCCCTTGCTGGCTCGAAAGCACAGTACGCGACGGAGTGTCGCATTCCGCGCGCACGGCACGCGGAACCGCCCCCTGGTGTTTCACAGGACAAGCGTACTGTTAAGGTCGTAGGCGCGAGGAACCGGCGCTCCAGCGGCACCGGAGCACCTCCGAAGACTCGGCCGCCGGCACAGCCCCGTCGGCGGCCGCCCTCACAGACGAGTGGAGCTGACGTGACGACAAGTATCGATACTTTCGGCGCCAAGGGCACCCTCGAGGTGGGAAGCAACTCCTACGAGATCTTCCGCCTCTCCGCCGTGCCCGGCACCGAGAAACTCCCCTACGCACTCAAGGTCCTCGCGGAGAATCTCCTCCGCACCGAAGACGGCGTCAACATCACCGCCGATCACATTCGCGCCATCGCGAGCTGGGATCCCTCGGCGCAGCCGAACACCGAGATCCAGTTCACGCCCGCCCGCGTCATCATGCAGGACTTCACCGGCGTGCCCTGCATCGTCGACCTGGCCACGATGCGCGAGGCCGTGGCCACCCTCGGCGGCGACCCGGACAAGGTGAACCCGCTCGCCCCCGCCGAGATGGTCATCGACCACTCCGTCATCATCGACGTCTTCGGTCGCGCCGACGCCTTCGAGCGCAACGTCGACATCGAGTACCAGCGCAACGGTGAGCGCTACCAGTTCCTGCGCTGGGGTCAGACCGCGTTCGACGACTTCAAGGTCGTCCCGCCCAGCACCGGCATCGTGCACCAGGTCAACATCGAGCACCTGGCCCGCGTCGTCATGGTCCGCAACGGCCAGGCCTACCCCGACACCTGCGTCGGCACCGACTCGCACACCACCATGGTCAACGGCCTCGGCGTGCTCGGCTGGGGCGTCGGCGGCATCGAGGCCGAGGCGGCCATGCTCGGCCAGCCCGTCTCGATGCTGATCCCGCGCGTCGTCGGCTTCAAGCTGACCGGCGAGATCAAGCCCGGCGTGACCGCGACCGACGTCGTGCTCACCGTCACCGACATGCTGCGCAAGCACGGCGTGGTCGGCAAGTTCGTCGAGTTCTACGGCAAGGGTGTGGCCGAGGTGCCGCTGGCCAACCGCGCCACCCTCGGCAACATGAGCCCCGAATTCGGTTCCACCGCGGCGATCTTCCCGATCGATGAGGTGACCGTCGAGTACCTGCGCCTGACCGGCCGCTCCGACGAGCAGGTCGCGCTGGTCGAGGCCTACGCCAAGGAGCAGGGCCTCTGGCACGATCCCGACACCGAGCCCGCCTACTCCGAGTACCTCGAACTGGATCTGAGCACCGTGGTGCCGTCCATCGCGGGCCCGAAGCGGCCGCAGGACCGGATCCTGTTGTCGGAGTCGAAGATCGCGTTCCGCAAGGACATCCACAACTACACCAGCGACGCGGAGAGCGGCCCCGCCGCCGACACCCCGCACAGCAAGCTGGACGAGGCCGTCGAGGAGTCCTTCCCGGCCAGCGACCCAGCCGTGCTGTCCTTCGCCGACGACGGCTCCGATTTCACGCCGTCGGCCGCGAACGGCGCGGAGGGCCGCCCGAGCAAGCCGGTCAAGGTCTCCACCGCGGAGTACGGCGACTTCGTGCTCGATCACGGCGCGGTGGTGGTCGCCTCGATCACCTCCTGCACCAACACCTCGAACCCGTCGGTCATGATCGGCGCGGCCCTGCTGGCGCGCAACGCGGTCGAGAAGGGCCTGGCCCGCAAGCCGTGGGTGAAGACCTCCATGGCGCCGGGTTCGCAGGTCGTCAACGGCTACTACGAGAAGGCCGGCCTGTGGCCGTACCTGGACAAGCTGGGCTTCAACCTGGTCGCCTTCGGTTGCGCCACCTGCATCGGCAACACCGGCCCGCTGCCGGAGGAGATCTCCAAGGCGGTCAACGACAACGACCTCACCGTCACCGCGGTGCTGTCGGGTAACCGCAACTTCGAAGGCCGCATCTCCCCCGACGTGAAGATGAACTACCTGGCCTCCCCGCCGCTGGTCATCGCCTACGCGCTCGCGGGAACCATGGACTTCGACTTCGAGAACGACCCGCTGGGCAAGGACACCGAGGGCAACGACGTCTTCCTGAGGGACATCTGGCCCTCGCCGCAGGAGATCCAGGACACCATCGACCGGGTCATCAGCCGCGACATGTTCCTCGAGGACTACAAGGACGTGTTCCGGGGTGACGAGCGCTGGCGCGGCCTGCCCACGCCGGAGGGCAAGACCTTCGAGTGGGACGCCGAGTCGACCTACGTGCGCAAGCCTCCGTACTTCGAGGGCATGCCGCAGACCCCGCAGCCGGTCACCGACATCAAGGGCGCCCGGGTGCTCGCGCTGCTCGGCGACTCGGTCACCACCGACCACATCTCCCCGGCGGGCAACATCAAGCCCGGCACCCCGGCCGCCCAGTACCTGGAGGCCAACGGCGTCGAGCGCAAGGACTACAACTCCTACGGCTCGCGCCGCGGTAACCACGAGGTGATGATCCGCGGCACCTTCGCCAACATCCGGCTGCGCAACCAGCTGCTCGACGACGTCTCGGGCGGTTACACCCGCGACTTCACCCAGGAGGGCGGCCCGCAGGCGTTCATCTACGACGCGTCGCAGAACTACCAGGCCGCGGGCATTCCGCTGGTCGTGCTCGGTGGCAAGGAGTACGGTTCGGGCTCCTCGCGTGACTGGGCCGCCAAGGGCACCAGCCTGCTGGGCGTGAAGGCCGTCATCACCGAGTCGTTCGAGCGCATCCACCGCTCCAACCTCATCGGCATGGGCGTCATCCCGCTGCAGTTCCCCGCGGGCGAGTCGGCCGCGTCGCTGAAGCTCGACGGCACCGAGACCTTCGACATCGAGGGCATCACCCAGCTGAACGAGGGTGCCACCCCGAAGACCCTGAAGGTCACCGCCACCAAGGAGAACGGTGACAAGATCACCTTCGACGCGGTGGTGCGGATCGACACCCCCGGTGAGGCGGACTACTACCGCAACGGTGGCATCCTGCAGTACGTGCTGCGGAACATGATCAGGGCCTGATCGCGCCGCCTTCGGCGGCGCGTGTTCGCGCCCCTGAAGTCTCGTGTTTGCGCGCCCGAGACTCGCGCCTGCGGCGCATACGCTTCGGGCACGCAAACACGAGACGGGCGCGAACGTCGCTCGTAAGACTCGCTCCCGCGGAGTTGCGTCAGCGCAAGCGGCGGCGGGTCCGCGAGCACCGGTTGTCAGTGCTCTCGGCACCGCCGTCCCGGTCGCTCGGATCACCGCTCGCCTCGCTCGTACTGTGAGAACCCCCGCATCGGTGGACCGTCGATGCGGGGGTCCGTGTTTCCCCACTGGAGGATTCCGTGCCCAAGGTCAGTGACGATCACCTCGCCGCCCGGCGCAGCCAGATTCTCGACGGAGCACGCCGCTGCTTCGCCGAATACGGCTACGACGGCGCCACCGTGCGCCGCCTCGAGGAGGAGATCGGGCTATCCAGGGGCGCCATCTTCCACCACTTCCGCGACAAGGACGCGCTGTTCTTCGCCCTCGCCCAGGAGGACGCCGAACGCATGGCCGACGTCGCGGCCAACCAGGGCATCGTGCAGGTGATGCGCGACATGCTCGCCCATCCCGAGCAGTTCAACTGGCTCGGAACGCGGTTGGAGATCGCGCGGCGGCTGCGCACCGATCCCGAATTCCGCGCGGGCTGGACTCAGCGTTCGGCCGAGCTCACCGCCGCCACCCTGGCCCGGCTGGAACGCCGCAAGGCCGCGGGCGCACTGCGCGACGACGTGCCCACCGACGTCCTGCTCGGCTACCTCGATCTGGTCCTCGACGGGCTGATCGCCCGGATCGCCTCCGGGCACACCAACGAGAACCTCTCCGCCGTCCTGGATCTCGTCGAGGCGTCGGTCCGCTCCCCCGCCTCTCCGGGTCTTTAGGCCGGTACGAATCCTCGGGCGCGGGCAGCGACGACGAGCGCGGACCGATGGGACCGTCCGCGCTCGCGACAAGGGCTCAGTACGTCGTATTGATGTACTCTGCGGCGTGCGTGGTCCACGGGACGTTCGTCCCGGGCATGTGCTGGTGGTTGTAGAGGACGTGCTGGCCGTAGGGCCACGGGGTGAGGTAGCCGACGACGCCGCGGACCGCCGCGGTGTAGCGGTCGAGGTTGCCGATCGGGTCGTGCAGCAGGATCTCGAGCAGTTCGGCGAAGATCAGCGGTGCGACGTCGCCGATGCGGGCGCCCTCCACGAAGGAGAACGGCGAGATGCCCACGTCGATCACACGCAACGGCGAATTGCCCGGTGAGGCGGTGATGATGTCGCCGGGGTTGGCGTACTCGCGGACCGCGACGGATGCGGGCCACGCGCCACGCTGCCCGTGCAGGCCGAATGTGTTCGCGGGGCAGAGATTCCCGACCGACTGCCCGGCACGGCGCAGGGGGTTGGCGATGTTCACCACGAAAGCGATCTCCAGCGGCGTGCCGTTCGTGTTCTCGTACTTCCCCGCGTGCACGCCCTCCAGTATCCGGCTGGCGCAGATACCGCCGAGCGAATAGCTCAGCAGGCCGCAGACATTCGGCGAGTCCTGGATCGCCTTCACCCCGGCGGCGACGCCGAGCCGCACCGACGTCTCCAGCGAAGGGCCCCACGCCTCGGGCACCGGACCCACCGACGCGGGCCAATCCGGTTCGAAGCAGCTGAACTTCCCGGTGTCGAGTAGTTTCGTGACGTCGTGCAGCATGCCCGCGGGCGTTCCGTCGGAGTTGCGCGGCTCGCCGGTGCCGCGGAGAGTGATGATGTCGATCATCGTGGCCTCCTTGCACAACCGCACCGACCCCTTCGGCACGGAATCTCAAGGTAGACCCGCGGCGCCCTGCGGACACGAGTATCGGGCTACCTCATCGCAGCCCGAGTTCTCCCATGTAGAGCGCGATTCGGCGAATCGAGGGGTGCACGAGCTACCGCGACTACGCGCCCGGTTCCATACTGGTCAGCAGGATTCGCGCGATTCGGTCCAGTTCTGTCCGTTCCCCCGCGGTGAGTACCGACAGCATCCTGGTCTCGTTCGCGGTGTGCTCGGTGACCACGGTGTCGACCAGTTCCCGCCCCGCCGCGGTGAGGGCGACGCGCACTGCCCTGCGGTCCTGGGCGTCGGCGACGCGCCGTACCAGCCCCGCCGATTCCAGCCGGTCCAGCCGTCCGGTCATACCCGCCCGGGACAGCATCAGCGTGTCGGCGAGCACCGACGGGTTGAGTTCGAACGGCTCGCCCGAACGACGCAGCGCGGCAAGCACATCGAACTCGCCGCGTTGCAGTCCGTGCCTGCCGAACACCGCCTCGATCTCACGCTGGGCCACCACCAGCAGCCTGCCCAGGCGCCCCACCACGCCCATCGCCTCGAGATCGAGGTCCGGCCGTTCGCGCTCCCACTGCGCCACGATGGCGTCCACGGCGTCCGTTCTTTGCTCGGTCATGGACAGGATCTTATTCGGCAGGTTATAGTTCGGTAGCGAATTATCAATCACCGAACTAATTGGAGCCTCCGATGACCATCCCCGCTCCCCGCAAGGACGTCGCGATCCGGCAGCCGCAGGACGCGGAAGTCCTGCGCACCACGTCGGTTACTTTGCGCCTGCTGATCGACGCCGAGGAGGCCGGCGGCGGGCTGAGCACGCTCGAGGTGAACATGGATCGTGGCGCGGACGGCGCGGCGCCGCACTATCACACGCGTTCCGACGAGCTGTTCTACGTCGCCGACGGCGAACTGCAACTGCTGGCCGGCGACCGCATCGTCACCGTCGGCGCGGGCGGTTCCATCGTGGTCCCGAAATTCATGCCGCACGCCTTCGGCGCCACACCGGACAGCACGGCGCGGATCCTGATCGCGCTCACCCCCGGCGTGCAGCGTTTCGAGTACTTCCGGCTACTGGAACGGATCGCCGCGGGCGAGTCCACGATGACCGATCTCGCTGCCGCCCAAGACGAGTTCGACAACCACTTCATCGACGCGCCCGCCTGGTGGGCGGAGCGCAACGCGAATCGGGACCGATAGCAGACAGGGGCCCTGGATCCGACTGCGCGCGAGCGGATTCGCGTGAATCGCTCACGAAGCGGTCGCACCCGGCCGGGCCAGGGGCGCGAAAGTACAAATGCACAACCGCCACCATCGGGCTATGGACACCGGCCGTGCGGCATCGGAGAACAGCTCCATGATTGCGCTGTAAGTATTTCCAGCCTACCGGAAAACTTTCGGCACTCGGCCGTTATGGATCGGAATTCGGTTTGTCACAGGCCGGGAAATCTCGCGATACGAGCCGACAGCGCCCCTCATCGCGATATGATCGCTCACACGCTTGGGGGTCGTGGCAAATCGTGAGCAGATCGGAGAACCGGCTATGACCGACGCAATCCACCTTCCCGGGACGATGCCGAAGGATGACCGTGTTCCTCCGCTCCAGGGCTTGCTGGTCGCGGAATCGGACCGGCAGATCAGCGTGCGCGTCGCCGAGGGAACGTGGACGTTCAGTCGGTCCGATGTCCTGCGCGTGGTCGATTCCGCGGCACCCCGGACCGAGCAGGACGGCCGTCCGGTGCTGGTCGACATCCGCGCGGGCGCCACCGCCGATTTCACCCGCAGGCTGCGCATCGACCTGGTCGATCGGCCGATGACCATTCCGGAGTCGCCGTCGGAGGCGCTCGGTGACGAGCAGCTGCGTCAGCTCACCGAAACCTGGGCCGACCGGCTGCAACTCGTGGACTGCCCGGGCTCGGGCGGGGCGACGTTCACCTACTGCCAGACCAAATCGATCAACGGCAGCGACGACGGCATCAACTGCGACAGTCTCGACTGAGCGGCAGGCGGATGGCCGCACGCCGGCGCGGTTCGGTCCTGATCGTGTCCGAATCCGATGATCTACACGCCACCGCGATGGCGGCGACGCTGCGAGACCACCACGGGCTCGGCCCGATCCAGCTCGACCTGCGTGATTTCCCCCGCGAGTCCGGCAGCTTCCGGCTGGACCGGCTCGGCACCGCACGCTCGCTGTCGCACGTCATCGGCCTCGACGACGTTCGGTCGGTGTGGTGGCGGCGCCCGCACCCCGCGCGGGTGCCCGCGGGTGTCCGCGCCTCGGACAACGATTTTCGCCAGGCCGAGTGCGACGGGTTCATCCAGGGACTGCTCTGGTCCATCCCTGCCTACTGGGTCAACGACCCGGGGGCCGACCGGACCGCGGGACGCAAGATCGTGCAACTGGAAACGGCGCTGCGGGCCGGGTTCGCGGTGCCGGAAACGCTGATCACCAACGATCCGGACGAGGCGCGCAGCTTCGTCGAATCCAGGCCCGGCCCGGTCGTTTACAAACGCACCGGCACCAGCCGGGCGGAGTTCGCCGAGACCAGGATCATCTCCGAGGACGATTTCGCCAGGCTGGACGCGATCCGTTCGGCGCCGACCACCTTCCAGGACTACATCGACGCCACCTGCGACCTGCGGGTGGTCTGGGTCGACGGCGTCGAATGGACGGTGCGCATCGACTCGCAAGCGGGCGTCGGCAAGGTCGACTCCCGGCTGGACACGTCGGTCGATTTCGTGCCCGACCACCTGCCCGCCTCGGTGAGCAAGTCACTGGCCACGCTGATGGGCGCGCTCGGATTGTCCTTCGGTGTGCTCGACATTCGGCTCGGCCGCGACGGCGAGTACTACTTCCTCGAGGTCAACCCGCAGGGCCAGTTCGCCTACCTGGAGATCAAGACCGGTCTGCCGATCTTCCGCAGCCTGGCCAACCTGCTGGTGGACGGCGACGGCATGGTGGCAGGCTACTGAGTTCGCCCCCCGCGCCGGGCGCGGACACTCGCACAGACCCCGTGCCGGTCCAGCGGGGAACCAGCCATGGCGGGCCGGTACTACGCCAGATCACCGCGGCGCCGGATTGTGTTGCGCTTGCGACCGATACCGGCCGAAAGGCCGTCACCTGGCGAACCGACGATCCGGGTATCGGCGCCGCCGAACAGCTCGGCGAGACAGCATCCGGTTCGGAGGCGTCGACGTCGATCCGGTCGAGCGCTCCGAGCGCGTCTGATCCGTGGCCGGGCAAGCTGACCAGGTCCGCGGCAGCGGGGCTCCGCACCGCGCGGTTGCTTCCGTCGGCAACGTGTCCCCACGTGCGGACGGCCCTCGCGGCGCGAATCCCTCGCGCCGTTACGGCGCTATTGGCCCTTGCGGCGATTGGCTCCGCCCCGGCTGCGGAGCTGCACATGCGACTCCACCAGCACATTGTGGATGAAGCCGTAGGAGCGGCCGGTGGACCGCGCCAGTGACCGGATGCTCGCACCCGCCTCGTATTGTTTCTTCAGCTGGGTTTGTAGGCGATCGCGGGACTTCCCGGTGACGCGTGTGCCCTTACCCAATGTGGCCTTGCTTTGTGGCCTGTCGCTCATGGCTTCCTCCGAGTCGCCGAGCAGCGTCTTTCCAGGCTAAGCACTCAGGAGGCCATGATCAACGGGTTCCTGTGATGAAACTCACGCGAGCTGAATAAGTTCCAGATATTCGGCCGACCAATGGTCTTCTGTCCCGTCCGGGAGCAGGATCACACGTTCCGGAGACAGCGCCTCCGCTGCGCCCGGGTCGTGGGTCACCAGCACCACAGCGCCCGCGTAGGTGCGCAGGGCGTCGAGCACCTGCTCGCGCGACACCGGGTCGAGGTTGTTCGTCGGCTCGTCCAGCAGCAGCACGTTCGCCGCCGAGGAGACCAGACCGGCCAGCGCGAGACGGGTCTTCTCACCGCCAGAAAGGGTGCCCGCGGGCTGGTCGAGCTGCGGACCGGAGAACATGAACGCGCCGAGCAGGCCACGCAGATCCTGCTCGCCCGCGTCGGGGGCGGCGTGGCGGATGTTCTCCCACACGGTGGCGTTGTCGTCCAGGGTGTCGTGCTCCTGGGCGAAATATCCGATCTTCAGCCCGTGCCCGGGCACCAAACCGCCCGCCGTGGGCTGCTCGACTCCGGCCAGCAGACGCAGCAGCGTCGTCTTACCCGCGCCGTTGAGCCCGAGGACCACCACCCGGCTGCCGCGGTCGATCGCCAGGTCGACGCCGGTGAAGATCTCCAGCGAGCCGTAGACCTTGGTCAGGTTCTCGGCCATCAGCGGCGTCTTGCCGCACGCCGCGGGCTCGGGGAACTTGATCCGGGCGACCTTGTCGGCGACGCGTACGTCGTCGAGTTCGGCCAGCAGGCGATCGGCGCGCTTGGCCATGTTCTGCGCCGCAGTCGCTTTCGTGGCCTTGGCGCCGAGCTTGGCCGCCTGGGCGCGCAGCGCGCTCGCCTTCTTCTCGGCGTTCGCGCGTTCGCGGCGCCTGCGCTGCTCGTCGGTGGCGCGTGCGTCCAGGTACTTCTTCCAGCCCATGTTGTAGACGTCGGCCTCGCCGCGCACCGCGTCCAGGAACCACACCTTGTTCACCACGTCGGCGAGCAGTTCCACGTCGTGACTGATGACGATCAGGCCACCGTCGTGATTCTGCAGGAAGCCACGCAGCCAGGTGATCGAGTCGGCGTCGAGGTGGTTGGTCGGCTCGTCCAGCAGCAGGATGGTGTCCGAACGCCCGCCGCTGCCGTCGGAAGCGGCGAACAAGATGCGCGCCAATTCGATTCGACGCCGCTGACCACCGGACAGGGTGCGCAACGACTGACCGAGCACCCGGTCGGGCAGACCGAGGCTGTGGCAGATGCGCGCCGCCTCGCTCTCGGCGACGTAGCCGCCGAGCGCCGAGAAACGTTCCTCGAGCCGCCCGTACTTGCGGACCGCCTTCTCGCGTTCCTTGTCGTCGGCGACCTCGGCCATCAGCGCCTGCTGCTTCTCCATCTCACGGATCAGCGTGTCCAGGCCGCGTGCGGACAGCACCCGGTCGCGGGCCAGCACGTCCAGGTTGCCCTCGCGCGGGTCCTGCGGCAGGTAACCGATGTCGCTGGAGCGAAGAATCTTCCCGGCGTACGGCTCGCCCTCGCCGGCCAGGATGCGCAGCGTGGTGGTCTTGCCCGCGCCGTTGCGTCCGACCAGCCCGATCCGGTCGCCCGCCTGTACCCGTAGCGCCGGTCCGGGAGCGGACAGCAGGGTGCGGACTCCGGCCCGGACCTCCAGGTCGGTCGCGGTGATCACAAACTTCTCCTTGCGGATCGTGGGGCTGGGCGCGTGCTCGATTGTGCGACTCGACGCGCACAAGAACCACCGATTTTACCCGGGCCGCGGGGTGCTCCCCCATACCAGCACCCCGCATGTGACGGCGGTAACGGCTCATGCGATCGGCTGCGCTACCGTGCGATGCCATGAGTACCGATCTGTTGGGCAAGAGCGCTCTGGTCACGGGGGCCAGCCGGGGCATCGGCAAGGCGGTCGCGGCGGAGCTGCTCGGCCGCGGCGCGAACGTGCTGATCACCGCGCGGAAGAAGGAACCGCTGGAGGAGGCCGCCGCGGAGCTGCGCGAGCTGGGCCACCAGGGCCAGGTCGTGGCCTTGGCGGGCAACTCGGGCGTCGCCGAGGATCGGGCGGCCGCGGTCGAGCGCGCGGTCACGGAGTTCGGTTCGCTGGACGTCCTGATCAACAACACCGGCATCAACCCGGTCTTCGGCTCGCTGATGGATGCCGACCTGGACGCCGTGCGCAAGATCTTCGACGTGAACGTGGTCGCGGCGCTCGGCTACATCCAGGAGGCGTACCGGGCGTGGATGCGCGATCACGGCGGCGCCGTGGTCAACGTGGCCAGTGTCGCGGGCATCCGCTCGACCGGTGTGATCGCCGCCTACGGTGCGTCCAAGTCCGCGCTGATCCATCTCACCGGGGAACTCGCCTGGCAGCTCGGGCCGAAGATCCGGGTGAACGCGGTCGCGCCGGGCGTGATCAAGACGAAATTCGCCGACGCGCTGTACTCGTCGGACGAAGAGCGCGCCGCGAGCGTGTACCCGATGAAGCGACTGGGCAGTCCGGAGGACGTGGCGCGCTTGATCGGCTTCCTGGTCTCCGACGAGGCGGCCTGGATCACCGGCGAGACGGTGCGCGTGGACGGCGGACTGCTCTCCACCGGCGGGATCTGACCCGAGGCGGGACGGCCGTCCGCATCGGGGCCGACCTGCGCTACCGGAAGGCCAATGCGCCGATCGTGTCGGCGTGCCGGTAGCGCAGGTACTTCTCGACGGTCGCGGGGTCGACCGCGCCGGTGGCCGTCGCCAGCGTCACCACCACGAATTCCTTCTCGCTGCCGTCCTTCCACTTGCCGGTGGCGTAGCCCTTGATGTAGGTGCCGGGACGCAGGGTGAGGTCCGCGTCGGTGAACCGATCCTTCGCCGCGGCGGCCCGGCTCCGGTCGGCCATGCCGAGGACGAATTGGGTGAGCATGAGCGCGCCGCCTTCGGCGCGGTACACCAGCTCCGCCGCGTAGCCGCAGCCGAGGCTCGTGAGCTTGCCCGCCACCTCGATGGGGTGGCAGTCGGCGTGGTCACGGCCGTCGACCCAGTCGGCGTGCAACTCGACGCGATCGAATCGGAAGTCCCAGTCCTTCGCGAATTCGGTGTAGCTCAGCCTGCCCGACGAAGGATGCGTACCGCCCGGGGCGGGAACCGCGGGCAGCGTGCTGGTGACGCCACCCGCGCGCGTGGTCGCCTCGGCGGACGCGGCGGCCTGCGCGTGCCCTTGCACGCGTGAATTCGCCGATACGCCGACACCGACCGCCACCAGCACGGCGACCACGCCGACCGCCAGCGCGACGATCACGCCGGTTCGGCGCTCGGGCGCGGGCGGCCGCGGCGGCGTCTCCCATGCTTGCATCGGGTACGCGCTCGGCGGGGACATGCTTCCCCAGTCCGGCGCTTGCCGCGCCTGGTCCGATTTCCCGTAGTCCCCTTGGCTGCCGCCGCCGAATCCGGAACCGGACGGGTAGGTCATCGGGTCGCCCTCCACACTCCCGGCAGCCGTCCCACCCCGTGTGGGCCTCCCCGGAGCTGCCGGAGAGACCCTACCCGATCGGGCTCGTACGGTCGCCGTGGCTCAGAGGCGCGCGGGCTGGAGCCAGTCCTCCCGTCCCGCGACCGCCGCGGCGGCAGGCCCCTCTTCGATGCCGAACCGCCGGTGCAGTTTGCCCAGCGGGCCGGGCGCGTACCAGTTCCAGTGGCCGAGCAGTTCCATCGCGGCGGGCAGCAGGAAGCCGCGCACCAGGGTCGCGTCCACCAGGACGGCCAGCGGAAGGCCGATGCCGAACGCCTTCATGAAGGTGATGTCGGAGGCGAGAAAACCGAGGAAGACCAGCGAGATCAGCACCGCGGCAGCGGTGACGATCCGGCCGATCCGCTCCAGGCCGGAAGTGACGGCCAGCGCGTTGGACCTGGTGCGCTGGTATTCCTCCCGGATGCGCGCCAGCAGGAACACCTGGTAGTCCATGGCGAGACCGAACGCCACGCCGAACAGCATGACCGGAACCGTGGGCGGCAGATCGCCGGTGACGGTGAATCCGAGCAGACCCGACAGGTGCCCGTCCTGGAAGATCCAGACCAGCGCGCCGAAAGTGGCCGTCAGGCTCAGGAAGCTGAGCACCACCGCCAGCAACGGCAGCACGACGCTTCCGGTCAGCAGGAACAGCACCACCACCATGATCAGCACGACGAAGGCCAGCGCGTACGGCAGCGCCGAGACCACCGCGCCGATCGCGTCCGCGTTGGCCGCGGCAACGCCGCCGACCAGCACCTCCGAGGCGGCGGGCGTCGCGCGCACGTCGTCGGCGATCCGGTCGAGCACCGTGGGGTCGGTGGTGCCCGGGATCACCGAGAGATAGGCGGCGTTCTCGGCGCGGAAACCGTCGTGGGCGGCGGTGGGCGCGGCGAGCAGACCGCCGTGGCTGTAGCTGCCGGTGGCCGTGTCGACCCGGCGGACGTTCTCGATCTCCGACAGCTCCCGGGCGTAGGCATCCAATCCGGCGGCGCTGTAGGCGCTTTCGGGCAGCACCGCGAACAGCCCGTTCTGTTCGGTGGCCGCGAAGTCCCGCTGGATGATCTCGGTGACCTGACGGTTGTTCATCGACTCCGGCAGGGAGCGTTCGTCGGGGAAGCCGAGCTGCACACCGAGGAACGGCGCGCCCAGCACGAGCAGCAGGGCGGTCACCGCGAGCCCGATGGGCACGGGTCGCATCATCACGAACCGCGCCAGGCGGTGCCAGGCTCCCTCGCCGGGCGCGGGACGGGCGGCGCGCAGGAACCACCACAGCCGGCCGCTGTCGATCTTGGCGCCGAGCAGGAACAGGATCGCGGGCAGCACGGTCAGCGACACGGTCGCGGCGATCACCGCGACGGCCAGACCCGCGTAACCCATCGACCGCACGGCCAGCAACGGGAAGAACAGCAGGCCCGACAAGGCGACGGCGACGGTGACGGCCGAGAACAAGACGGTCCGGCCGGCCGAGCGCATGGTCGCGGCCACCGCGGCACCGGGCTGCTGACCGGCCACCAGTTCGTCGCGGTAGCGGCTGATCATCAGCAGGCTGTAGTCGATCGCCAGGCCGAGCCCCAGCAGCGTGGCGACGTTGGTCGCGGTCGCCGCGAGGTCGGTGACGCTCGCGATCAGCCACAGCGCGCCCATGGTGATCATCACCGTGATCATCGCGACCACCAGCGGCAGACTGGCCGCGACCAGACCGCCGAACACCAGCAGCAGTGCGATCAGCGTGATCGGGAAAGCGATCGATTCGCCGAGCACGACGTCTTTCTCACTCTGCTGCACCGTCTCGTGCAGCAGCATCGCGTAGCCGCCGACCCGCACCTCGAGCGGGCCGTGGGCGCCGCCGAACCGGTCGGCGAGGTCACCCACCCGCTGGTCGACCTCGGCCTCCTCGCCGAGGATGCTGGCCACGATCAGCCCTTTGGTGCCGTCGGTGCTGCGCAGCGCGGGCGATTTGTCGGTCCAGTACGACGTGACGCCCGCGACGCCGGACACCGACTTCAGCTCGGTGACCAGGTTGGTCGCCGCGGTGGCCGCGGCGTCGTCGTCCACCGACCGGCGAGTCTGCACCAGCAGCACGAAATTCGGGGTGGCCTGGCCGAAGGTATCGCGCAGCACCGCGGTCGCCCGGCTCGACTCGCTGCCGGGGTCGATGTAGCCGCCGCCCTGCACCTTGTCGAACAGCGTCGCGCTCAGCGTGCCCATCGCCAGTGCGAGCACCACGAACACGGCGAGGATCCACCGGCTGCGCCGCCTGGTCAGTTCGAACACTGCGTCTACCCCTAACTCGTTCCGGTCGAACCGCTTTCGCTCTGCGAGCTCCAGCGGTCGCCGGTCGGCAACCTGCCGGCGCGCCATCCGCGGCGCACCGGTGCGCCGACACCGCGCACTCGGCACCGGGGCCGGGTGCGTGCGCCAGCGCCCCGGCATCCTAGCAACGTGCGACAAACTACGGTGAGCGCGAACACATTCCGTCGGCGCGAGTCGCTGCTGTGCGCTGCGCCGCCTCCGCTCGGCTCCCACGACCGGAAAGGCCGTCGCGCTCGCCGGTACCCGTGCCCACATCTCGGCGGGTGACTCAGCCGCCACCACGTTTCGGCGGTCGATCCGGGCCGGTCACGTTTCCACGCGCGGGCTGCGCAGCCGGATCACCGCGACGGTGTTCGCGAAGAATTCCGTCTCGCGAGATCCCGGCTCACGGCCGACGCGGTGGCCGCACCCTTGTCGAGCGAGCGGATGAGAGGCTCGGACCATGCATCGCATCGCAGCCCCGCGAATCCGAACGGCCGGGAAGTGAGGCCCGACTTGGTCGTGTGCGGCCTCGGCCCCGCCGGTCGTGCCCTCGCACACCGCGCCGTAGCGCGCGGGCTCACCGTCACCGTGCTGGATCCCGCGCCGGAGCGCAGGTGGACCGCCACGTACGCGGCGTGGGCCGACGAACTGCCGGATTGGCTGGCGCCGGAGGTCGTCGCGGCGACGGTGTCCCAGCCGCTGGCCTGGGGAACGCGCGCGCACCGGCTGGACCGCTTGTACGTCGTGCTGGACACCGCGCGATTGCAGACCTCGCTGCACCTGTCCGATGCACACGTCGTCGCCGATCGCGCGGTCGACATCGCTCCCGAACACGTCACCACGGCCTCCGGCGCGACTATCACCGGCGGCAGAGTGATCGACGCGCGCGGACTCGCCCGCTCCCCCGCCCGGGCCGAGCAGACCGCCTACGGCGTGATCGTGGACGCGGGACGCTGCGCTGGTCTCGACCCGCTGTTCATGGACTGGCGGCCGGACAACGGCGCCGCCCCCGGCACGCCGCCTTCGTTCCTCTACGCCGTCCCGCTCGGCGACGAGCGGATGCTGCTCGAGGAGACCTGCCTGGCCGGCCGCCCCGCGTTGACGGGCGCGCAACTGCGCGCCCGCTTGCGCCACCGGCTCGGCGCGCGGGGCATCCGGCTCACCGGTGACGAGCCCGTGGAGCACGTCCGGTTTCCCGTCCAGGGAGGCCGTCCGGGGCCGCGCGGATTCGGGGCGGCGGGCGGCTTCCTGCACCCGGCGACCGGTTACAGCGTCGGCGCCACGCTGGCCGCGGCCGACGCGATGGCGGCGGGGCAGAACGTGTGGCCGGCCACGGCGCGCGTCGTCCACCGGTTGCGCAGCGCCGGTCTGCGGGCGCTGCTCGCGCTGCCGCCGGAAGACCTCCCGCTGTTCTTCGACACGTTCTTCACGCTGCCCCCGGCCGCACAGCGCGCGTATCTGTCCGGCCGCACGGACCTGGCAGGCACGGTCACGGCGATGAGTTCGCTCTTCGCGGCTCTGCCGGGACGGCTGCGTCGGCGTGTCGCGGTTGCGACACTCGGTTTCCGGTTCGCTCGCGAGGTCGAAGGGCTTCGGCCATGATGGGAACATGAGATCGATCTGGAAGGGCTCGATCGCATTCGGGCTGGTGAATGTTCCGGTGAAGGTGTACACCGCCACCGAGGACCACGACATCCGATTCCATCAGGTGCACGCCAAGGATGGAGGCCGGATCAAATACGACCGCGTCTGCACCGTGTGCGGCCAATCCGTCCAGTACACCGAGATCGACAAGGCCTACGAGTCCCCGGACGGCGACAAGGTCGTCCTGAGTGACGAGGACTTCGCGAAACTGCCCGTGGCGGAGAAGCACGAGATCCCGGTGCTGCAGTTCGTGCCGTCCGAGCAGATCGACCCGATCCTGTTCGAGAAGAGTTATTACCTGGAACCGGACTCCAGCACGCCGAAGGCCTATGTCCTACTGGCGCGGACGCTGGAGAAGGTCGAACGCACCGCCCTGGTGAACTTCACGCTGCGGCAGAAGACCAGGCTGGCCGCGCTGCGCGTGCGCGACGGCATTCTGGTGCTGCAGACGCTGCTGTGGCCCGATGAGGTCCGCTCCGTCGACTTCGAATCCCTCGACGGGGTGGCCGACCCGCGCCCGCAGGAGATCAAGATGGCCGAGACGCTCGTCGAGGCGATGTCCGACGACTTCGATCAAGAGCAGTTCACCGACGAGTATCAGATCGAACTGAAGCGCCTGCTCGACGAGGCGATCGCCAGCGGCACCGGCAAGGTGCCCGAGCAGCCGGAGCTCGCGCCGGCCGGAATGGACGCCGAGGTGGTCGATCTGGTCGCCGCACTGCAACGCAGCCTGGAGGCCAGTGGACGCCGGACTGCCGGCGGCGACGGGGCGGAGGCCGAGCCGAAGAAGACCGCGAAGAAGGCCGCGGCCAAGAGCGCAGGAGCCAAGAGCAGCGCGGGCAAGAGCAGCGCATCGAAGAGCACGGCCTCCAAGAGCGCGGCGAAGAAGACGCCCGCGAAGAAGGCGGCCAAGAAGGCTCCGGCGCGCAAAGGCGCCTGAGTCTCGGAGCGAGCCGCGACCGAGGGGCCGAGTCAGTCCTGCGCCGCGCGCCGCCTGCCTTCTTCGAAGAACTCCAGGAGTGCCGCGACGGTGTTCACCGCGCCGCGTGGCCTGACTGCGCCGAACGGCGCGTTCCAGAAATCGCCGGTTCGCGGGGTCCACGGTCCGATGTAGGCGTACGGGCCGGGATGGGCGTCGTCTCCCGGCGAGATCCCGTAGTTCACCTCATCGATCGTGCTCGCCAGGTCGAAATGCTCCGGCCACAGCACCGGTGTCACATCCGGCGCCAGGCAGCGCAACGCCTTGTCGCCCAGCGCCAGCCAGTCTTCGATCAGCCCGGCTGCCGAGGGATCCACCTCGATCGCCGCATCGGGATCGACGCCCGCGGTGGCCGCGTACACCCCTTCCGGCGGTCCGGGTTCGAAACCCGCGGCCCTGGCGACCTCCCGAAAGGTCCCCGCCAGCCGGGCACGCCCTTCCGGCCACACCAGCTCGTCCCCGACCACGGATACCGGCCACCGCACTCCCCCGAAGCCTCCCCGCACGACCCCCAACCGGATGGTGCCGAACTCTCGGAACTGCGGCCCGGCGATCAACAACTCCGCGACCGCGTGCAACCCGACTCGCGATCGCCGGTACGTCACCTCGTCCACCTCCGCATCATCTCCGCTGTGCACGGTCTCGCGCACGCGTTTGATCCGAGCAACGCGACGGGCGCGCAGGGCAGGAAGCCCGGGCGTGATAGCGGAGACACTCTCAGGCGCCTCCCGCTGCTCACGAAGGCCCGGTGATGCCCTCACTGCTGCCGAAGCTCGCTTCCTCGTGGCTCACCAGTCCGAGCAAGGCGAGGGGCCGCGGTGTCACCGCGATGGTCAGGTAGGAGACCGTGATCGCCCAGCGGTTCACCGCTCTCGGCACGGCGAAGGTGTGATAGGCGCGGGTCACCGCCTTCGCGGGCAAACCGGAGAGCCGCAGGCCCATCGGGTTCGCGACCGCGAAGCGCGGCCCGAGGTCGACGACCAGTCCCAGGTCGCGATGCTTGTAGTCGGCGGCCGTGCCGATACCAAGGCTGGCGGCGACGTTCCTGGCGAGTGCCTTGCCCTGCCGCGTGGCGTGCTGGGCCGTGGGCGGGGTGATCCGGCCGGGCTTGGTCAGATCCGGCACCGCGGCCGCGTCACCGCCCGCGAACACGTCCGGATGGCCGGGCACGCCCAGCTTCGCGTCGACGACCAAGCGGCCCTTCTCCAGCGGCAGGCCGAGCGTGCCGAGCACCGGCGCGCCGGTCACCCCCGTCACCCAGGCGACCGTGTGGGTGGGGACGACCGTTCCGTCGGTGAGCACGACCGAGTTCTCGTCGAGTTTCGACAGGGAGGTCTCCAGCCGGATCTCGATGCCTCGTTTACGCAGTACTTGCAGCACCTTGTCGCTGAGCCGCTCGCCGACCTCCGGCATCACCCTCGAGGCCGTATCGAGCAGAAGGAATCGCACTTCGGCGGGGTCGAAGCCGCGGCGCGCGGCGTAGGTGTCGGCGAGGGCGCGCAACTGCGCGATCAGTTCGGTGCCCGCGTAGGACGCCCCCACCACGACCACCGTGCGGCGCGCCCGCCGTACCTCGGGGTCCTCTTCGTCGTCGGCGAGCTCGAGCTGGCGCAGCAACTGCTCGCGCAGGTACAGCGCTTCGGCGACGGTCTTGAGCCCGCGCGCGTGCTCCGCCAGGCCCGGGATGTCGAACAGGCGGGTGACCGACCCCGGCGTGAGCACCAGCCGGTCCCAGGACAGCTGCCGCGGCGGATGATGCTCGCCAGCCACCGTGATCGTCTTGTTCTGCAGATCGACCGACCGAGCGTTCGCGACCACCAGTCGGACCCGTGGCAGCGAATCGGCCAGCGAGATGGCGACGAACCGGGGATCGAGCAGTCCACCCGCCACATCCGGAAGCAAGGGCGTATAGAGCAGGTAGTCATTGGGTGTGACGAGGACGATTTCGACGTCCCGTTTCGCTTTCGCCGCTATGCGGCAAAGCTTTTGGGCGCAGGTGAACCCCGCGAACCCGCTTCCGACGATCACGACCCGCTGCGGGCCCGCTGTGTTCCCATCCGGCACGAAGACCTCCTCGGCGTCAGCTCCCCGACGCGATTCCCGCCCGGAGTGATCCGAAACCGCGAGATCCGGCCCTCGGCCCGCGAAGGACGGCTCAGGCCGGCCGATGGCACGGTTCGTCCGTCGCTTCCGGGCGCTCCACCGGCGGGGTATGCACGCAGCGGAACCGGGTGGGCGACCGGTGGAGGAAGCGAGCCCGTGATGCGAAGGCTTCGAGGGACGAAACAGCTGGTCAGCGCGCTACAGCGGCGGTATTCGACTCGCAGGTCACGCTTGTCACGACGCTGATCCTCGCGAATGGGCGGGCCGGGCTTTCAGCCGTCACCCGGGCCGGAAAAGTCTGCGCCGGTGAGCTATCCGGCTGTCGACGTGCAAGCGGTCAATCGGACGCTCGCGGGCCGAGGAATCGCGCTGCCGAGACTCGGGAAGGGCGGAGCGCTGGGACCGAGAACCTCGATGGCCCGGCGTTCGGCTTCGGCGCGGGTGGGGCCCCATGCCCATCCGTGCTTCCCGTCGGCGCCGCGCACGACCGACCCGCAGGCATTCCAGAACTGCACGACCGTCTGGCAGTCGGTCACACCGCATTGGGCGCGGGCCGCGGTGTCGGCGGCAGCGGCGCTCGCGTAGTCCACCGCCGAAACGACGGCACCGGTACTGGGCGAAAGCGCCAGCGCTCCATAGTAGGTCGCCGCGCGCGCTTCACCCGCCGGTGCGCCGACGACGGCGCAGGTGGCGGCCGATACCGCCGCGAGCCCGAGGGCAGCCTTGTGCGGCAGCGACATGTGATGATCCTCCCCGTTTCGGACGACTCAGCGCTCAGATCATCGTCGGGCACAGGTGGTTTGTCGAAGTGCGGACTTCCCACCCCGGGCGGGTGTGCGGCACCGACGCCCGGCGCATCGGACGGCTCCCCATCCCGGCGTACGTCTCCACCCCGAACGGAGCGCCGGTCGATCCGACCGAGTGCGGCAAGGGCTGACGATGCACCGGGAACGCATCGGCGGGCACAGCCGAAGCCCGCGCGGCGGATACGACTCAGCCGCCGGAGCGCCCTGTCGGGGCACTGCTCGGCGGCTGCGACCAGTCCTGGCGATTACACCGTGAACCCGAGGGCGCGCAACTGCTCGCGGCCGTCCTCGGTGATCTTGTCCGGACCCCACGGCGGCATCCAGACCCAGTTGATCTTCAGGTCTTCCACCAGGCCGCTGCGCACCAGCGCATTGCGGGACTGGTCTTCGATGACGTCGGTCAGCGGGCAGGCCGCCGAGGTCAGCGTCATGTCGAGGACCGCGATGTTGTCCTCCTCGACGCGCAACCCGTAGACCAGGCCGAGATCGACGACGTTGATGCCCAGTTCCGGGTCGACGACGTCACGCATCGCCTCTTCGATGTCCTCGAGCAACTTGATGTCCTCCGAGGACAGCTCGGCCAGCTCGGACAGTTCGGCGGCAGGCGCGGCCTGCTCGGTCGTGTCGGTAACCGGTGTGTCAGTCATGACGCTTCCCCGTTTCGCATCGGACGGTCAGTTCTCTTCCGCGGCGCTGGCGGGCTGCTCGGGGCCGATCCTGAGGACGGCGTCCTTGAACGCCATCCACCCGAGCAGCGCGCACTTCACCCGCGCGGGGTACTTCGAGACTCCCGCCAAGGCGATGCCGTCGCCGATCACGTCCTCGTCGCCCTCGATGGTGCCGCGGCTGGAGATCATCTCACTGTAGGAGTCGACCACCTTCAGCGCCTGTTGCACCGGCAGCCCGATGACCTGGTCGGTGAGGATCGAGGTGGCGGCCTGGCTGATCGAGCAGCCCTGGCCGTCGTAGGAGACGTCGGCGATGTCACCGTCGTCGCCGAGCTGCACGCGCAGCGTCACCTCGTCGCCACAGGTCGGGTTCACGTGGTGTACTTCGGCCCCGAACGGCTCGCGCAGCCCCCGGTGGTGCGGGTGCTTGTAGTGGTCCAGGATCACTTCCTGGTACATCTGCTCCATGCGCATGTCTTATGCAACTCCGAAGAAGCTCTGGGCCTTCCGCACGGCGGCGACCAGCGCGTCCACCTCGGCGACGGTGTTGTAGACCGCGAACGAGGCGCGCGCGGTGGCGGCGACCCCGAAACGCCGGTGCAGTGGCCACGCGCAATGGTGGCCCACCCGGATCGCGACGCCCTCGTCGTCCAGGATCTGCCCGACGTCGTGCGCGTGGATGCCGTCTACCACGAACGCCACGGCGCCGCCGCGGTCGACGTTCTCGGTGGGTCCGATGACGCGCACGCCGTCGATCCCGGCCAGCCCTTCCAGCGCCGCGCCGACGAGCGTATGCTCGTGCGCCGCGACGGCGTCCATGCCGATGCGTTCGAGATATCGCACGGCCGCGCCCAATCCGACCACCTGCGAGGTCATCGGCACCCCGGCCTCGAACCGCTGCGGCGGCGGAGCGTAGGTGCTGTGGTCCATGAAGACCGTCTCGATCATGGACCCGCCGGTGATGAACGGCGGCATCTCCTCGAGCAGCGCGCGGCGGCCGAAGAGCACGCCGACGCCGGACGGACCGAGCATCTTGTGACCGGAGAACGCGGCGAAATCCACACCCAGCATGCGGAAGTCCACCGGCATGTGCGGCACCGACTGGCAGGCGTCGAGCACGACCAGCGCGCCCACCGCCTTCGCGCGGCGCACCAGGTCCTCGACCGGCGCCACCGCACCGGTGACGTTGGACTGGTGGGTGAACGCGACCACCTTGGTGGCGGGCGACAGTTCCAGCGAGTCGAGGTCGATCCGGCCGTCCTCGGTCACGCCGTACCACTTCAGCGTGGCGCCGGTGCGGCGGGCCAGTTCCTGCCAGGGCACCAGATTCGCGTGGTGTTCCAGCTCGGTGATGACGATCTCGTCGCCGGGACCCACGTGGTGCGGGAACCGGTCGTCGGCGAGCGCGTAGGTCACCAGGTTCAGCGACTCGGTGGCGTTCTTGGTGAAGACGATCTCGCCCACGTCCACGCCGACGAACCGCGCGATGTCGGCCCGCGCGCCCTCGTAGGCGTCGGTCGCCTCCTCGGCCAGCTGGTGCGCCCCGCGGTGCACCGCGGAGTTGCTGGTGATGAGGAACTCGCGTTCGGCTTCGAGCACCTCGATCGGCCGCTGCGCGGTCGCGCCGGAGTCCAGGTACACCAACGGTTTCCCGTCCCGGACCGTGCGGTTCAGGATCGGGAAGTCGGCCCGGATGCGGGCGACGTCGAGGGTGTGGACCGTAGCGGTCATGTCAGGCTCCAGCGGTTGCAGTCTGAGTGAAACGAACGTAGCCGTTGGCGTCGAGTTCCTCGGCGAGTTCGGCGCCGCCCTCGGCGACGATGCGGCCGCCGACGAACACGTGCACGAACTCCGGCTGGATGTAGCGCAGGATGCGGGTGTAGTGCGTGATCAGCAGGACACCGCCGTTCTCGCGCTCCTTGTAGCGGTTGACGCCCTCGGAGACGATGCGCAGCGCGTCGACGTCCAGGCCGGAGTCGGTCTCGTCCAGGATGGCGATCTTCGGCTTGAGCAGGCCCAGCTGGAGGATCTCGTGGCGCTTCTTCTCACCGCCGGAGAAGCCCTCGTTCACGCTGCGCTCGGCGAAGGCGGCGTCGATCTCCAGTTCGCTCATCGACTCCTTCACCTCCTTGACCCAGTGCCGCAACTTCGGCGCTTCGCCGCGCACGGCGGTGGCGGCGGTGCGCAGGAAGTTCGACATCGAGACGCCGGGAACCTCGACCGGGTACTGCATGGCGAGGAACAGGCCCGCACGCGCGCGCTCGTCCACCGACATCGTCAGCACGTCCTCGCCGTCGAGGGTGATCGAGCCGGAGGTCACGGTGTACTTCGGGTGACCGGCGATCGCGTAGGACAGCGTGGACTTGCCGGAGCCGTTCGGGCCCATGATGGCGTGCGTCTCACCGGACTTCACCGTGAGGTTCACGCCCTTGAGGATCTTGATGGGCTCGCCGGACTCGTCGGGGTTGGCGACCTCGGCGTGCAGGTCCTTGATTTCCAGGGTGGTCATCGAATTCGAATTCCTTTGCCAGGTATGGGGTCGTTGATCAGGCGCCGATGGCGGCGAGTTCGGCCTCGATGGCCGCCTCCAGCCGCTCCCGGATCTCGGGCACCGCGATCTTCTGGATGATCTCGTGGAAGAAACCACGCACCACCAGGCGGCGGGCGGCGTCCTCCGGGATGCCGCGGGCGCGCAGGTAGAACAGCTGCTCGTCGTCGAACCTGCCGGTCGCGGAGGCGTGTCCGGCGCCGACGATCTCGCCGGTCTCGATCTCCAGGTTCGGCACCGAGTCGGCCCGCGCCCCGTCGGTGAGCACCAGGTTGCGGTTCACCTCGAAGGTGTCGGTGCCCTCGGCGGCGGCACGGATGAGCACGTCGCCCACCCACACCGTGCGTGCGTCGCCCTTCGGCGAGTGCGGATCGCCTTGCAGCGCACCCTTGTACAGCACGTTCGACTTGCAGTTCGGCACCGCGTGGTCGACCAGCAGCCGCTGCTCGAAATGCTGGCCAGCGTCGGCGAAGTAGAGGCCGAGCAGTTCGGCGTCACCGCCGGGGCCGTCGTAGCGGACGTTGCCGGTCAGGCGCACCAGGTCGCCGCCGAGGGTGACCGAGATGTGCCGCAGGGTGGCGTCGCGGCCGAGCTTGGCGTGGTGCGCGGTGGCGTGCACCGCGTCGTCGGCCCAGTCCTGCACCGCGACCACGGTCAGCTTGGCCGAATCGCCGAGCACGAATTCGATGTTCTCCGCGTAGGTTCCGCTGCCGCGCTGGTCGATGACCACGGTGGCCTTGGCGAAGGGTTCCAGGCGGATCTGCAGGTGGCCGTAGGCGGTCTTGCCCTCGCCGGGACCGGTGATCGTGACGATCACCGGCTCGCCGACCTCGATCTCCTTGCCGACCGACACCACGGTGGCCTGCTCGAAGCCCGAGTAGGCCTGAGCGGCAACGCGATCGGACGGCACGCCGCCCGCGCCCAACCGGGCGTCGGCGCGGTCGACGGTCTCCACGGTCACGCCCTCGGCCGCCGCGACCTCGACGGTCGCGTGGCCGTCGCGAACCGCGGTGCCGTCCTGCAATCCGCGCAAGCGGCGCAGCGGCGTGAACCGCCACGCCTCGTCCTTGGCGGAAGGCACCTCGAAGGCGTTGACGTCGAACGAGGTGAAGACTTCACCCTTGTTGACCGCGGGGGTGCGAGCTTCGGCGGCTTCGGCAATGTTCTCCACGGCCATCAGCCGACGGCTCCTTCCATCTGCAGTTCGATCAGGCGGTTCAGTTCGAGGGCGTACTCCATCGGCAGTTCCTTGGCGATCGGCTCGACGAAGCCGCGCACCACCATCGCCATCGCCTCGTCCTCGGTGAGGCCGCGGCTCATCAGGTAGAACAGCTGGTCCTCGGAGACCTTCGAGACGGTCGCCTCGTGGCCCATGGTCACGTCGTCCTCACGGATGTCGACGTAGGGGTAGGTGTCCGAGCGGCTGATCGTGTCGACCAGCAGCGCGTCGCACTTCACCGTCGACTTCGAGCCGTGCGCCCCCTTGTTCACCTGGACCAGGCCGCGGTAGGAAGCCCGGCCGCCGCCGCGCGCCACCGACTTCGACACGATGGTCGAGGAGGTGTGCGGCGCGAGATGGAGCATCTTCGCACCGGTGTCCTGGTGCTGGCCCTCGCCTGCGAACGCCACCGAGAGCACCTCACCCTTGGCGTACTCGCCGGTCATCCAGACCGCCGGGTACTTCATGGTGACCTTGGAACCGATGTTGCCGTCGATCCACTCCATGGTCGCGCCCGCCTCGGCCTTGGCCCGCTTGGTGACCAGGTTGTAGACGTTGTTCGACCAGTTCTGGATGGTGGTGTAGCGGCAGCGGCCGCCCTTCTTCACGATGATCTCCACCACCGCGGAGTGCAGCGAGTCGGACTTGTAGATCGGCGCGGTGCAGCCCTCGACGTAGTGCACGTAGGCGCCCTCGTCGACGATGATCAGGGTCCGCTCGAACTGGCCCATGTTCTCGGTGTTGATCCGGAAGTAGGCCTGCAGCGGGATGTCGACGTGCACGCCCGGCGGCACGTAGATGAACGACCCACCCGACCAGACGGCGGTGTTCAGCGCGGAGAACTTGTTGTCGCCCGCGGGGATCACCGTGCCGAAGTACTGCCGGAAGATCTCCGGGTGCTCCTTCAACGCCGTGTCGGTGTCGAGGAAGATGACGCCCTGCTGCTCCAGGTCCTCACGGATCTGGTGGTAGACGACCTCGGACTCGTACTGCGCGGCGACACCGGAGACCAGCCGCTGCTTCTCGGCCTCGGGGATGCCCAGCTTGTCGTAGGTGTTCTTGATGTCCTCGGGCAGCTCGTCCCAGGACGCGGCCTGCTTCTCGGTGGAGCGCACGAAGTACTTGATGTTGTCGAAATCAATGCCGTCGAGGTTCGATCCCCACAGCGGCATCGGCTTGCGATCGAAGATGCGCAGCGCCTTCAGCCGCTGCTCGAGCATCCACTCGGGCTCGCTCTTCTTCGCCGAGATGTCGCGGACAACCGCGTCGGACAGACCTCGTTGCGCGCTGGCGCCGGCCACATCCGAATCGGCCCAGCCGTAACCGTATTTGCCCAGCGAGGCGATGGCCTCTTCCTGGGTGAGCGGTTGCACCTGGTCGGTGGTCGTCGTCATTCGGCACTCCTTCCGGAGTCGTTCGTTCGTACCGCTGCGGGCTGTGCAGCGGTTGGTGCTGAAGTTCCGGTCCGGTCGGCAGGCAGGACCAGCAGCGGCACGTGCGTGGTGCACGCGCAGTCGCCGTTGGCGATCGTGGCCAGCCGCTGCACGTGCGTGCCGAGCAGCTCCCGGAACGCCTCGAGTTCCGCCGCGCACAGCTGAGGAAACTCCTCGGCGACGTGTGCCACGGGGCAGTGGTGCTGGCAGATCTGCACGCCCGCGCCCACCTTGCGGGTGGTGGCGGCGAACCCGGCGTCGGTGAACGCCTCGGCGATCTCCTCGGCCTTGGCCTCGGTTTGTTCGGTGGTGTGCTCACCGACCGGTTCGATCCCGGCCACGATAGTGCGTGCTCGTTTGCGGGCGAACTCGGTGATGGCCTGTTCGCCGCCGATCTCCCCGAGCTGCCGGATCGCGGCCCCCGCCAAATCGTCGTAGGCGTGGCCGAGGTCGCCTCGTCCGGCCGCGGTGAGCTGGTACTGCTTGGCCGGGCGGCCCCGGCCCTTCTGCTGCCAGGGCGCCGATCGAGTCGCTCGCGCTCGGCCGGAGTCGATCAAGGCGTCCAGATGCCTGCGCACGCCCGCCGGGGCGAGGCCGAGCCTGTTCCCGATGGCGGTGGCGGTGATCGGTCCTTCCTCCAGCAGCAGCTGGACGATGGCCGCTCGGGTATGCCCTTCGCCGCCGACCGCCGCGGGCGCAGCAACCGACCCGGCACCGGTCCGGCGACCAGTCCCTTCGTCGTTCCTCCGCAAACCCACGGTTTTCACAACATCAGTGTGGCGGAATTCGTTCCGGAAATCTAATAAGGGTGCCCTGAGTCAGCGGCGCGATCGACCTGCGGGGATTCCGGTCCGGCGGAGGGTCACGCCCCGATCATCCGGACAGGTGTCCACCGGCGCGCGCTGGGCCCGAAGCCGTCTTTCCCGCCTGACCTGCGCAGAGAAAACGCTGATCCAACCGACTCGCGCGGGTTCGCGCGAACTCGGAACCGCCGCGACCGCCTCCGCGGCGTGATCGTCGCCACCGGACACCGGGTCACGACGGGTCCGCAGTGCGATTCGTCACAGACGTTCAGCGCACGGCCACCAGTTTCATCGGCGTCTCCAGCAGCGCCTCCATCGAGTCCTCCCACGGGACCGTCACGGTGGTGACCAGCGACGGATCGAAGCGACCGGCCGCCACGAGATCGAGGACCTCGGGAATGACCGGGCGCACGTGCGCGCGGCCGGTGTGCAAGGTGCAGCAGCGGGTGTACATGCCGAAGAGCGGCAGCGCGACGTCCTGCGCCTGGACGCTGACACTCGTGCACCAGCCGTCGTACGCCGTCGCGTCGATCGCCCCGCGCAACGCTTTCGCCCCGCCCGCCGCCTCCACGACGATTGGGAACCGCCCCACCCGCGCGTCCCCGGGCCCTTCGATCGCCTCCGCGCCGAGCGACTTCGCGATGTCCAGTCGCCGGCCGGAGTCGTCGAGATAGACCACCCTGGCGGAGCCGAGGGCGACGGCGAGCCCGGCGGCGTACAGACCGATCGACGGCGCGGCGGGGCCGCCGATGACCAGCACTTCGGCGGCGGGATCGTCGGCCAGCTGCGGGCCGACCGAGCGATAGGCGTCCGGGATGTTGTCACTCGCGCTGGCCACCGCGGCCGGGTCGACGCCGGAGGGCAGCCGCACCAGCATGGCGTCCGCGTGCGGCACCAGCGTCAGGTCGGCCCACAGCCCGCCCCAGTCCAGCCCGCCCATGGCGCCGAGGCCGAACGACGACAGCCGCGGATGGCCCACGCAGTTCCCGGTCCGCCCGCGTGCGCACGCCCGGCAGGCGCCGCAGGAGATCTGGAACGGCACCACCACCAGGTCGCCGGGGGCGACGCCGCGTACCTCCGGACCGATCTCGACGACTTCCGCCACTCCCTCGTGCCCGAACGGATACGGACCGGGCAGCGGGAAGTCTCCGCGCAGAACGGCCGGGTCGATGTCACAGGTGGCCAGCGCGACGGGCCGCACCAGCGCCTGACCGGGCCCGCTCAGCACGGGTTCGGGATGTTCTTCCCAGCGCATCGCACCAGGACCGGTCAGCATCAGACGCTTCATCGTCCGAGTGTCGCTAGAACGTTCTTTCTAGTCAAGCGTTCTCTGGCGTATCGCCTTGCTGAGCAGGAGTTTCCGTAAATTTTCCGGGACGCGCGGCAGCGCCGGACTCGCCGGTGGCCGCCGCTCGGCGCGGCGCGGGCGCGGGGCCGCCGATCCCCTCCGCCGCGAACGTCGCCCGGATCAGCCGCTCCATCGACTTCGCCACTGTGCGTAGCGGGGCGTCCGTCTGCCGGATCCGGGCCAGGATCGTGGCGCCCTCATAGGCGGCGACCACCGTCGTGGCCAGCGCTGCCGCCTCCTCGCCGCCGAGCCCCAGTTCGGCGAGCAGTCCGGCGAAGGCCTGCTCCATCGCCTCGAAGGCGTGCACACAGGCCGAGCGCACCGCCTCGACGTCACTGCCGCCGTCCAGCGCGGGCGTCCCGACCGGGCACCCGTCGGTCCACTCCGAGTCCGCGAGCTTGCCGACCATGAATTCGAACAGCGTGGCCAAGGTGGCGAACACATCGGTGGGCGCCTGCCGGATCATCCGGCCGGTCAGCACGCCGGTCCCGGTGATCGCCGCGACCGCGATCTCCTCCTTGCCCCCCGGAAAGTGGTGGTAGATCGAGCCGTACGGCAGTTCGGCCGCCTCGCTCAACGCCTTCAGACCGAACCCGTGATACCCGTGCCGCGCCAGCAGCCCGGACGCGGCCACCTCGATCCGCCGCCTGGACTCCGAAACCATCTGTCGATTGTGCCCCGCGAGCGGAGCAGGCCCGGTCGGAACGACCAGGGTCCGTTCGCGGTACGGGATCGTCGCTCGAACCAGGTCGAAGAATTCGGAACTCCCCGCGATGCCGCACATTCGCGGGCGCCTGAAGCGCCTTGTCCCCGAGGAGTGCAATTGATCGTGTGCGGTCCAGGCCACGCGTAGGTCGCGCTCAGCGAGTGGTGGCCGCCGACAGAATCGAACGGACCGGCATGGCGGGGCGCTGGAGAAGGCTTGCGAGTTCGCCTGTGGCAGTGGCGAACTCCCCGCGGCGGGCGGCCCGGAACATGCCGAGGAGCATGGCGGCCCGCTCCTCGGGGACGCCGTGCGCGACCAGGGAAGCGGCCCATTCGGAGTCCGCGACGACGACGCGGCGGATCGTTCGTCCGGTCAGTTCGGTGAGGATGGCGGCGATGTCGGCGAGGTCGAGGGCCTCCGGTGCGGTCAGGGGCGGGGTCGGCCCGTCGAACCGGTCCTCGTCGGCGAGGATGATCGCCGCCGCTTCGGCGAGGTCGGCATGGGCGGTCCACGAGACGGGGCCATCGGCCGGTGCGATCAGTTCACCGGTGTCCAGCGCCGAGCCCAGCAAGAGCGGGACCGTGCCGGCGTAGAACCCGTTGCGCAGTGCGGTGAACGGTATGCCCGTCGCCGCGAGGTAGCGCTCGGTCGCGGCGTGGTCCGGCATGGGCGCGAACACCGAATCATCGGCGGCGGCCTGATGGCTGGTGTAAAGGATGCGCCCGGCCCCGGCCGCGCGTGCGGCGTCGATCGCCGCGACATGCGCGGCGACGGCCGCATCCCCGGTCAGGTTCGCCGAGACGATCAGCACTTGGGTTGCGCCTTCGAATGCCTCGGCCAGGGATGACGGGTCGGTGAAGTCGCCGCGCCGCACCCGCACGCCGCGGTCGGCCAACTCGCCTGCCCGGCCGATATCGCGGACGCTGACGCCCACCCGCGCGGCTGGTACCCGCTCCAGCAGCCGATCGACGATCTGAGAGCCGAGCAGTCCCGTGCCTCCGGTGACGATGATCATTCACCCTCCTTAACGCTGATAATATCGCTGTTAGCAACGCCGATATTAGCACCGATTAAGATGGCCGCATGGCAGAGTCGAGGTCGAGCAGCGCGAGCAGGCACGAGACCAGGGAGCGCATCGTCGAGGTGGCTGGGCGACTGTTGCGCGAACAGGGCCCGCACGCAGTCACCACCCGCGCGGTCGCGCATGCGGCGGGCATGCAGGCACCGACCATCTACCGTTTCTTCGACGACAAGGACGCGTTGCTCGATGCCGTCGCCGAGCACGTCTTCGCGACCTACGTGGCGGGCAAGGCCCGCGCCGACGAGCAGGACGACCCGGTGGCCGAGCTACGCGCCGGATGGGACATGCACATCGACTTCGCACTGACGAATCCGGCGGTCTTCTCGATGCTCACCGACCCCCGCCGCGGGACCGCCTCACCCGCCGCGGCCGCCGGGCTGCAGGTGTTGCGCGCCCGGGTGCATCGCGTCGCGGCGGCCGGTCGGCTCCGGGTAGGCGAACGCCGCGCCGTCGAACTCGTCCACGCCGCCGGGACGGGGGCCGCCCTGGCCCTGTTGTCCGTCCCGCCACAGGACCGTGACCTCGGGCTGGCCGAGGCGATGTACGAGGCGGTGACCCATGCGATCCTGACCGACGTCCCACCACTTTCCGCCCGCGACGCCACCGCGGCCGCACTCCGAGCCGCCGCACCGGAATTGCCGATGCTCACCGACGCCGAACGCGCCCTGCTGTCGGAATGGCTGAGACGAACCGACGAGAACCCCACCGGCAACACCCCCCGTCCCCGCTGACATCGGCCCGACAGACCGGGATGCGCGCACCAACTAGGCTGCGTTGCGTGGCGGTACTGGACGGCGCGCGGCGCAGGACACTGGCGGTCGGGCGCCGGGCACTCGGACTCGACGTGCCCGCGGCCGATCACACCATCGCGGTGCTGCACAGCGACGAGTCGGAGGTGCCCGGTCTCGACCGCAAGGAGCTGGCGCAGCTCGACCGGATCCGCCTGATGGGCGCGACGGGCACGGTGCTGATGGCGATCAGCGCGCTCGGCATCGGTGCGCAGCCGGTGCACCAGAACCCGACCTCCGGCGTCCGCGTGCTGGGCATCTTCGCCCGCGCCCATACCGGCTCGCTGGCCATGTGCATGACCGGCACCGTCGTGGTCGTGCTGGCCTGGCTGCTGCTGGGCCGATTCGCGATCGGCGGCATCGGCGGCTCCCCGATCCACCGGCTGACCCGCTCGCAGCTGGACCGCACGCTGTTGCTGTGGCTGATCCCGCTCAGCGTCGCTCCCCCGCTGTTCAGCAACGACGTCTACTCCTATCTGGCACAGAGCGAGATCGCCGCGCGCGGCATCGACCCGTATCAGGAAGGCCCGGTCGCGGGCCTCGGGATCGACAACGTCCTCACCAACAACGTGCCGACCATCTGGCGCGACACCCCCGCGCCCTACGGTCCGCTGTTCCTCTGGATCGGCCGTGGCATCGCCGAACTCACCGGTGACAACATCATCGCGGGCGTGTGGGTGCACCGGATCCTCGCGCTCGGCGGCGTCGCGCTGATCGTCTGGGCGCTGCCCCGGCTCTCGGTGCGCTGCGGCGTCGCGCCGGTGAGCGCGCTGTGGCTCGGCGCGGCCAACCCGCTGGTGCTGTTCCATCTGGTCGGCGGCGTGCACAACGACGCGCTGATGCTCGGCCTGATGCTGGCGGGCCTGGAGTTCTGTCTGCGCGCCATCGAGGACACCCACCCGTTCGACGGCCGGGCCTACGCGTGGCTGATCAGCGGGGCGATCATCATCACGCTGTCGTCCTCGATCAAGTTCACCTCGATCATCGTGCTCGGGTTCGTCGGGATGGCGCTGGCGCGGCGCTGGGGCGCCTCGCTGCGCACGGTCGCCATCGCGGCCGCCATGCTCGGCGCGATCGCCATCGGCACAACGCTTTTCATCAGTTCGGTCAGCGGGCTCGGATTCGGCTGGATCTACACGCTGAACACCGCGAGCGTGGTGCGCAGCTGGATGTCGTTGCCGACCGTGCTCGGCATCATCACCGGGTTCGGCGGTGTGCTGCTGGGACTCGGCGATCACACCACCGCCCTGCTGAGCATCACCCGCCCGATCGCGGCGGTGGTCGCGGGCTTCTTCACCGTCCGGATGCTGGTCGCCACCGGCACCGGGCGGCTGCATCCGGTCGGCGCGCTCGGCGTGGCGCTCGGCGCGATCGTGCTGCTGTTCCCGGTGGTGCAGCCTTGGTATCTGCTGTGGGCGATCGTGCCGATGGCGGCTTGGGCGACCCGCCCGGTGTTCCGCGTACCTGCGGTGGCGTTCTCGGCGATCGTGAGCGTCATCCTGATGCCGCGCGGCGCCGATCTGGAGGTGTTCCAGATCGTGGGCGCCGCGATCGCCACCGTGATCGTCGGAGTGCTGTTCATCGTGATCACGCGCAACTCGCTGCCCTGGCGCGGGCAGACGGGGGTGTCGGCTCCGTCACAGGTGCCCACCTCCTACGGTGTGACATCGTGACCGAGCGTGGCGAGGGAGCCATCTACACAGCATCACCGGGTGCGCCGAAACCGAGCGCCGGCGAGGCTGAGTCGTGACCACGACCTGCGGACCGGCCGTCAGCGTCGACGCCGTCGTCAAGCGGTACGGCGAGACCACGGCCGTGGACGGCCTGACGTTCGAAGTCGAACCGGCGCGGGTGCTCGCGCTGCTCGGCCCGAACGGCGCGGGCAAGACCACGACGGTGGAGATGTGCGAGGGATTCGCCGCGCCGGACGCGGGCACGGTGCGCGTACTCGGCCTGGACCCCGTCGCCGATTCCGAACGGCTGCGCCCCCGCATCGGCGTCATGCTCCAAGGCGGCGGCGCGTATCCCGGTGCGCGAGCGGGGGAAATGCTCGACTTGGTGGCCGCCTACTCCGCGGATCCGCTCGACCCGGACTGGCTGCTGCGCACGCTCGGCCTCCAGGACAACCGCCGCACCCCCTACCGCCGCCTCTCCGGCGGCCAGCAGCAGCGGCTCGCCCTCGCCTGCGCGCTGGTGGGCAAACCGGAGATCGTGTTCCTGGACGAACCGACCGCGGGCCTGGACGCCCAGGCCCGGCTGATAGTCTGGGAACTGATCGACGCCCTGCGCCGCGACGGGGTGACCGTCGTGCTGACCACGCACATGATGGACGAGGCCGAGCAACTCGCCGACCAGCTGGTGATCATCGACCACGGCCGCATCGTCGCCTCCGGCACCCCCGCCGAGGTCACCGCGCACGGAGCGGCGGGGCAGCTGCGGTTCAGCGCGCCGCCCAAGCTGGACCTGGAACTGCTGGCGAACGCCCTGCCCGAAGGGTTCGCGCCCCGGGAGACCACCCCCGGCACCTATCTGGTGGAGGGCGAGATCAATCCGCAGGTGCTCGCGACCGTCACCGCGTGGTGCGCGCGAATGAACGTGCTGGCCACCGACATCCGGATCGATCAGCGCCGCCTCGAAGACGTCTTCCTCGAACTGACCGGACGGGACCTGCGCGGATGAGCGAGCACGACGCGACCGCCAACCGATTCACGCCGGGCACCTTCGCCCCCGGCCCGCGCCCGAGCAGCCGCGCCGCGATGCTGTTCGCGCAGACCAGGCTCGAGCTGATCCTGTTGCTGCGCAACGGCGAACAACTCCTGCTGACCATGTTCATTCCGATCACCCTGCTGGTCGGCCTGAGCCTGCTGCCGTTCGGCGAGCTCGGCGCGCACCGGGTGGACAAGATCGTGCCCGCGGTGATGATGGTGGCCGTCATGTCCACCGCGTTCACCGGTCAGGCCATCGCCGTCGGCTTCGACCGCCGCTACGGCGCGCTCAAGCGGCTCGGCGCGACGGCGCTGCCGCGCTGGGGCGTCATCGCGGGCAAGAGCGCGGCCGTGCTCATCGTGGTCGTGCTGCAAGCCGTCCTGCTCGGCCTCATCGGCTTCGCACTGGGCTGGCGGCCGCAACCCGTCGGGCTGCTGCTTGGCGCGGCGGTGATCGCGCTCGGCACCGCGACCTTCGCGGCGATGGGCCTGCTGCTGGGCGGCACCCTGAAAGCCGAGGTCGTACTCGCGCTGGCCAACATCCTGTGGTTCGTCATGCTCGGCGTCGCCAGCATCGTGTTCGCCGCCGACGACCTGCCCGCCGTGGTGAGCGTGCTCGCCCGGCTGGTGCCGTCCGGCGCGCTGGCCGAAGCGCTGGAAACCGCGATGCACACCGGTGTCGATTGGTTCGGGATCGCCGTTCTCGCGGTATGGGGCGTGGTGTCGGGCGTCGCGGCCACCCGTCTGTTCCGCTTCCACTGAGTCTCAACGACGAAATGTAGTAGACCGGGTGGAGCCGCCGGATCCGGCCCGGCTACCATTTTCGACGTGCTGTATCGCGCGTTCTTGCGACTCGTCGACAAGCTGCCACTGCCCTCGCTGCGAGTGCAGCGCCTGATCGCGCTCGCGGTCGTCGTCTCGCAAGCGGGCATCTCGGTGACCGGCGCCGTCGTGCGGGTCACCGCGTCCGGTCTGGGTTGCCCGACCTGGCCGCAGTGTTTCCCCGGCAGCTTCACCCCGGTCGCGGTGTCGGAGGTTCCGGCGATCCATCAGGCGGTCGAGTTCTCCAACCGGCTGCTCACCTTCCTGGTCACCCTGTGCGCCGCCGCGGTCGTGCTGGCGGTGACCAGGGCGCGCCGCCGCCGCGAGGTGCTGGTGTACGCGTGGCTGATGCCCGGCGGCACCGTCGTGCAGGCGATCATCGGCGGCATCACCGTGCGCACCGGATTGCTGTGGTGGACCGTGGCGACCCACCTGCTCGCATCCATGGTGATGGTGTGGCTCGCGATGGTGCTGTACGCGAAGATCGGCGAGCCCGACGACGGCATCGAGGCCGTGCGCGCGCCCGCGCCGCTGCGCTGGCTCACCGCGCTCGCCGGGGTCGCGCTCAGCGCCGTCCTGGTCGCGGGCACCTTGGTGACCGCCGCCGGTCCGCACGCGGGCGACAAGAGCATCGAGCGTCAAGTGGAGCGGTTGCAGGTCGAGATCGTCACCCTGGTGCATCTGCACTCGCAGTTGCTGGTCGGGTATCTCGCGCTCCTGGTGGGCCTGTCGTTCGGCCTGTTCGCGGTCGGCATCGCACCCGCCGTGCGCACCCGCCTGTTCGTGCTGCTCGCGCTGGTGTGCTCGCAGGCGCTGGTCGGTGTCGTGCAGTACTTCACCGATGTCCCCGCGGCGCTGGTCGTCGTGCACGTGGGCGGGGCCGCGGCGTGCACCGCCGCCACCGCCGCACTGTGGGCTTCGCTGCGCACGCGCGAGCGGGTCACCGCCCCGAAGCCGGACCCGGCGACCCAGGCCGCCGCCTGAGTGAGCCCCGCGCTTACGGTGGTCGTCCAGACCGCCGCAGGGGAACGAGCGGATCGGGAGGCGGTGAGCGGTTCGGACAGCGATCACGACACGGGCTTCGGCACATCCACGTCGCGCCCCGCAGTGGTCGGCGCCACCGCACACATAGCCACAGGTGTCCGAAGCCCACGATTTCGCGACGCCGGGCGGTGATCCACGCTCGGCGGTAGCGTGATCGGTCGTGTCCACGCCCGATCCGCGATCCGATGCGCCGCAGCCCTTTCCCGAAATCGAGCCCTATGCCCACGGGCTGCTCGACGTCGGAAACGGCCAACGGATCTACTGGGAGACCAGCGGTAACCCGAACGGCAAACCCGCGCTGGTGGTGCACGGCGGGCCGGGCGGCGGTGGACGGCGCGGAGCGCGGAAGAGCTTCGACCCGGCGGCCTACCGGATCGTCCTGTTCGATCAACGCGGCTGCGGGGAGAGTCTGCCGCACGCCTCCGACCCCGCGGTCGACCTCGCGCACAACACCACGCATCACCTGATCGCGGACATGGAACGGCTGCGCGAACACCTCGGGATCGACCGGTGGCTGCTCTACGGCGGTTCCTGGGGGGCGACGCTGATCCTCGCCTACGCGCAGCGCTTTCCCGAGCGAGTCGGCGAGATCGTGCTGGCAGGCGTCACCATGACCCGGCAAGAGGAGATCGACTGGCTCTACCGCGACGTCGCCCGGCTGCTGCCCGAGCAGTGGGAGACCTTCCGCACCGGCGTCCCGCTCGCCGACCGCTACGGCGATCTCGTCGAGGCCTACCGGCGGCTGGTGGAAAGTCCCGACGCCGCCACCCGCGAGGCGGCGGCGCAGCGGTGGTGCGCTTGGGAGGACGCCGTGATTGCGCACGAAAACCTCGGCAGCACCGGGCAGTACAGCGCGAAGCCGGACGCCGCGCGCATGGCGTTCGTGCGGATCTGCACGCATTACTTCGCCAACGCGGCCTGGCTGGAGGACGGGCAGTTGCTGCGCGATGTGCACCGGCTGACGGGCATTCCCGGCGTGCTGATCCACGGCCGACTCGACCTGAGTGCCCCGCTGTACACCGCCTGGCAGCTGGCCCAGGCGTGGCCCGACGCGGAACTCGAGGTCATCGATGACTCCGGGCACACCGGCAGCCCCGCCATGGGTGCGGCCATCCGGCGGGCGATCGCCCGGTTCGCCGGACAGGGTTAGCCGCGCGGCCGATCAGCCGACGCTCGCCGCCGGTCTCCTGACCACCCGCTGAAGCGCGCGCAGGTCCGCGTCGAGCGTCCGGTACAACCAGTACACGGCGACGAACGCGAGACCGCCGACCGCGCACAAGCCCAGGACCGAATCGCGCACCAGCGGGAGTTCCTCGGGTTCGAGAAGGCTGAATCCGGCCAGCACTCCCACCAGCGGCACGGAGGCCGTGACCGCGAGATAGACCGTGGTTCTTCGACGCAGCGCGCGAATATAGCCGGAGTCGTCCCCCGTCGTGCGGGTGTAGCGCAAATAGATCGGATAGACGCAGCGGACGATGTAGAACGTCGACAGGAAGAACGTGTAAGCCACGGAGATGACGCCCGCCATGAATACGGTCATCGCCGCGTGGATCACCAACCGCGCCGGAAGGTCGGTCAACCACAGGCACAGGAACACCCCGGTCACGGTCGCCGTCATCCCGGTCTGGAAGGTGTTCAGCGCGCACATATCGCCCCAGAACAGGGTTCGCGACCGCACCCGCGCGAGCAGTGCCTCGTCATAGCGTCTGCCCTCGCGCAAGCCGCGAGGCACCGCGAGCAAATGACGGGACATGGAGGCGTAGATGAGGATGGACAGCGGGCCCGCGATGAGAACGAAGACGTAGACACCCATGTTGAGCTGCCAATTGGTGGCATCGGACAGACGCTCCCTGATCAATTCCTGCACGTGCACAGCCATATAGACCGTGGCGAGGCCGACACCGACCAGCGAAGACAGCCACAAGACAGGGGTGGGCCAGCGGGAAAGTCGCACGCGCCAGCTGTCCGGCGGCGGATAGACGAGATCGCGGGCCCGCTGCTCCAGGCACAGGTCGAGCTGCTGCGCCAATTCCGAACCGGACGAATAGCGGTCCGCACGGTCGGGCGACAGGCACTTCAGCAGCACGCTGCGCAGCGCCATGGGGCAATCCGGCGGCAGCTCCGACAGGAACGCCGGCTCGACGGGGCTGTGCCGCAGTTCGATCATGCGGGCCAGCGACGTCTGCGAATCACCGGCGGACGTTTCGTCCGCGAAGGGGCGACGCCCGGTGAGCAACTCCCACAGCATGACGGCCAGCGCGAAGATGTCACTGCGCGTGTCCAGTTCCCCCGCGGTCACCGGGAGGCCGGGATGACAGGCTTCGAGCTGCTCGGGCGACATGTACGCCAGCGATCCGCCGAAGTACGCCAGCGGACTGGTGCCCTTGACGCGTTTGCTGAAGCTGACGTTGAAGTCGGCCAGCTTCGGGCTTCCCTCGGCGCTCAGCAGCACGTTCGCGGGTTTGATATCGCGATGCAGCACCCCTCGTTCGGACGCGTGCTGTAGGGCGTCCGCGAGCCGGCGGCCCAGCCAGGCGACCGTCTCCGGCCAGGTCAGTGCGGCGATCCGCGCCCGAACGGCGGATTCGGTGGGCCGGACCTCGCCCTTCTCGGCGAGCACCTTGTCGATGGCGTCGAGCAGCAGTTGCCCGCCCCGTCGCTGCGGCGGCGTCGCGCGCGCCAAGCGCAGCACATCGAGCAGTGTCCCGCCGGGGAGGTACTGCATGTAGAGCAGCTTCAGCTCGTCGTCGGCGATGAGCCGCTGGTCGAAGATGCGCACGATGTATTCGTGGTCCAGCTGGGCGAGGGTCTGCGGCTCGTTGCCGTGGTTGTGCGAGATCTTGACCGCGACCAGTCGCTGCATCGATTGCTGGCGAGCGAGATACACCTGGGCGAACGCGCCCACCCCGATCCGCATCAGAAGGTCGAAATCGTCGACCTGGTCGCCGACGTCGATGGCGTCGAGCGCGACCTGGGCACTCGGGCGAGCGATCATCGTGCTGCGGTAGTCGCTGGTGAGCCGGTCGAGTTCCGCGGCGGTGGCGGTGGCGGTCAGGTCGGTGGTGTCGCCGCCCTGCTCGCCGCGGCGCATGGCGTGGTATTCCTCATAGACCAGATCGGCCGGGAAAGGGCCATTGCGCAGTTCGGGAAACTCCGCGCGGTAGTCGATGAGCCGCTTGGGAAAGTGGTAGCGCAGCCAGCGGTACTCGAGGTCGACCTTGATCAGTTCGATCAAGATCGTCCGCCGCTCGGCTTGCTCGGCGGGCAGGTAAGCGGACAGGTCGGGCGGGGAGCCGGCCGCCCATGCCTCCGAGAACTGCGCCACGACGGCGGCGAGCGCCGCGCGGGTTCGTTCGGCTGAATCGACCAGGTCGATCGGCTCACGCATCGGTAGCTCGGAATCAGCCAGGATCGTTCATGCGGCGGCTACGCACGGTGCGTCCCGCCTCGTAGGTCTCCCACAGCAGCTCCTCGAGTTGAAGGGCCCTGTTCAAGGGTATCGCCCAGCCAGGGGTGGGCGCTGCGTCTGCGCGAGATGCGGCAAACCGGTCATATTGCCGACGATTCGCCGATCACTCGCTTCAGACATCCCGCCCACCGCCACAGTGTCCGATCAGCGCACCGGACGCTTCCGGAAGGCGGCAGCCCTAGGACTTCGGCGCTGTCCATCGCGCTCCCCGCACGGCGAACGGACTCAGCCGACGGAGGCGTTCGGCCCGATCCACTGCTCGAACAACCGGTCCACCGCGCCGGTCGCGAGCCGGGTCGCCAGGTAGGCGTCCACCAGCGCCGCAAGGACCGGATCGTTCTTGCGCACCAGCAGCACCTTCCCGAACGAGTCGAACGGCGCTTCGGGATGCAGCACTTGCAGGTCCGGGTGCTGACGCACGCGGTAGCGGCCCTCGACCGAATCGGTGACGAACACATCGGCACGGCCCTGTTCGACTTCGCCGAAGATCGTCAGATTGTCCGGCCACAAAGTGAGCTGCGCCTCGGGGAAGTTCTTGCGCGCGAATTCCTCGTTCGTCCCACCGCGATTGGCGATCACGCGCACACCGGGACGGTTGATCTCCGCGATGGTCGAGTACGCCGCGCCGTTCGCGCGATGGGTGATCGGGGCCTTGCCGTCGGTCCCGTAGGTGATCGAGAAGTCGGCGAACTCCCGGCGCGACGGCAGGTCGGAGATGCCCCCGACCGCGAGATCGCAGTTCCGTTCGGCGAAGTCCGTCTTCAGCGTCGCCCAGGTCACGGGCACGAACTCGAGCGGGCGGCCGAGCAGGGCGGCGAACCCCCGCGCGAGGTCGACGTCGACACCCCGGTAGCCGCCCGCGTCATCTCTGATCGAGTAGGGCGGATAGTCGCCGGGAGTGCAGGCGCGCAGCACGTTCGAAGTCTCCGATGGCTGCGCGGCCGCCGGAATCGCCGCTGCGACAAGAGCTGTCCACCCGGCGACGAGCACCGCGCCGATGCGGCCGGGCAGCGTCACTCGGCTACGCACCGATCACTTCTCGTTGCGCGCCTTGGGAAAGCGAGACTGCTTGGCGACCCAGCCCGCCATCTTGGCCCAGTGGCCCTTGCGCGGAGTGACGATCGAGGTGAGTTCGCGATCCCATTCGTCCGCCTCGGTGAGGCCGTCGATGGTGTCGACCAACGCATTGGCGGTGTCCAGGTCCGCGACCACCCGGTCGCCGAGAACGCCGTCCGAGCCGACCAAGGTGACGCGGACGCCCGCGCGGCCGATGGGCTGGAGCACGGCCGTGGCGGATCCGCCGTGGTCGGCGACGAATCCCTTGACGGATTCCACGAGAGCGCCCGGCAGCTTCGCCGGCGCCGTGGCGGTTTCGGTACTCATGACAGGCAGTTTACCGACCGGTAGGCAGCATGCTCGCCGCTCGGGTGTAGAACTGGAACTCATGCGCGCCATTCAGGTTTCCGAACACGGTGGTCCCGAGGTCCTGAAGTACGTCGACGTGCCCGATCCGCGGATCGGAGCGGACCAGCTGCTGGTCGAGACGCAGGCGATCGGCGTCAATTTCATCGACACCTACATCCGCACCGGACGCTACCCCCAGGACGTCCCCTACATCCCGGGCGCCGAGGGCACCGGCATCGTCGCCGAGGTCGGCTCGAATGTGACCGACTTCGCGGTCGGTGACCGGGTGGCGTGGTCCGCCGCGCCGGGCAGCTACGCCCCGAAGGTCGCGGTGCCCGCCGCCGTCGCCATCCCGGTGCCGGACGGCGTCGACCCGCCGGTGGCCGCGTCGGCGCTGTTGCAGGGCATGACCGCGCACTACCTCATCGAGTCGATCTACCGGCCCGAGCCCGGCGAGACGGTGCTGGTGCACGCGGGCGCGGGCGGCGTCGGGCTCATCCTGACCCAGCTCTTGACCGCGCGCGGTATCCGAGTGATCACGACGGTGTCCACCGACGAGAAGGAGACGCTGTCGAGCGCGGCGGGAGCCGCCGAGGTGCTGCGTTACGGCGACGACCTCGCCCAGCGGGTGCGCGAACTCACCGACGGCGTCGGCGTGGCCGCGGTCTACGACGGCGTCGGTGCGGCGACCTTCGAGGCGAGCCTCGCCGCGTTGCGCGTGCGCGGCACGCTCGCCCTGTTCGGCGGCGCGAGCGGCCCGGTGCCTCCGTTCGACCTGCAACGGCTCAGCACGGCCGGTTCGCTGTTCGTCACCCGTCCCACGCTGGCGCATTACACCCGCGACCGCGCCGAGCTCACCTGGCGCGCGGGTGACATCCTCGACGCCATCGCCAAGGGCACGCTGAACGTCCGGATCGGCGCCACCTACCCGCTCGCCGACGCCGAGCGGGCACACCGCGACCTGGAAGGCCGCAAGACCACCGGTTCCATCGTCCTGCTGCCGTGAGCTCCCGGCCGGTGGGCGATCCGACGGGTCGCCCATCGGTCCATCAGTAGTCGCGGCCGGTGAGACCGCGATAGACGAAGCGGGTCAGGCCTTCCACGGCCTGCTCGTCGGTCAGTTCGACGTTTCCTTCCTCGACCGCCGCCAGCAGGCTCTGGGTGAGCAGGAACATCATCGCCAGGCTGGCATCGGCGGTGCTCGGCAGCCGCAATCCCTGGTCGGCGAAGCCCGCCACGTGATCGGCGATGTCCGCGCGCTGCTGTATGCCGAAGCGCGCGACCATCCGCGCGAATTCCTCGTTGACCAGGGCGGCCTGATTCACCGCGCGCAGCACGGGCGCGTGCTCCCGCGCGAAGGTCCAGTACCCGGCGACGTGATACCGCACCGACTCCGGATCGCTGAAATCCGGGTTGTGATCCGGCCCCTCCGCGCGCTCGTCCCCCGCCGCGGCCAAGTCGTTCAGCAGTGCCTGAAGCAGTTCTTCCTTGCTCGCGAAGTGGTTGTAGAACGACCCGGCCGCCCGGCCCGCGGTCGCCGTGATATCGGTGATCTTGGTGTTCAGGTAGCCGCGCTCGGCGAACAAGCGCAACGCCGCGGCCTTCAACGCCTGCTCGGTCTCGGCCGACTTCTCCTTGCGACTCAGCGACACCCACCTCACCTCCTTGACAAGGCAACGTACCAAGAGTCACACTGAATCCACATTCAGTGAATTCAGATTCATCAGGAGTAGTTCATGGCACAGCTCGTTCTCGTCGTCGGCGCCGGACCCACCGGTCTCACCCTCGCCCTCGATCTCGCTCGCCGGGGCATCCCGGTCCGGATCGTCGACAGGGCGGCCGCCTTCTTCGCGGGCTCCCGTGGCGACGGCATCCAGCCGCGCACCCTGGAAGTCTTCGATGACCTGGGGGTCTTGGACGCGGTGCTGGCAGCAGGGATGCCGACACCGGTGATGCGCGTGCACCTCGGCGGCGAGTTCGTCACCGAGCGCAGGATGAGCGAGCCGGTCGAGCCGACCCCCGCCGTCCCCTACCCGAACCTGTGGGTGCTCGGTCAATCCCACACCGAGGCCATCCTGCGCGACCGGCTCGCCGAATTCGGCGTGCAGGTGGAACTCGGCACCGCGCTGACCGGCTTCACGCAGGACGATCACGGCGTCACCGCGACGCTGGACCGCGACGGCACGCGGGAGACCGTGCGCGCCGCGTACCTGGTGGGCGCGGACGGCGGCAAGAGCACCGTGCGCAAGACAGCCGGCATCCCGTTCGAAGGCAGCACCGACGAATCGCTGCGGATGCTGCTGGGCGACGTGCGCGCCGACGCGCTCGATCACGAGTTCGGCTACTGGTTCGCCGCCGCCGACGAGCCGATGCGGGGCATCGCGTTGTCCCCGCTGCCCGGTGGGCGACAGTTCCAGTTCGCCGCCCCGCTGACCGGCGACGCGCAGCCGAGCCTCGAGCTGCTCCAGGAGTACGTGGACCGCTACTGCGGACGCGACGACGTCACCCTCACCGACCTGACCTGGGTCACTGTGTGGCGGCCGAACATCCGCCTCGCGCAGCGTTTCCGCGACGGCCGGGTGTTCCTCGCGGGCGACGCGGCGCACGCGCATCCGCCCACCGGCGGCCAGGGCATGAACACCGGCATCCAGGACGCCTACAACCTCGGCTGGAAACTGGCCGCCGCGCTCGCCGGTGACGACACGCTCCTGGACAGCTACGAGGCCGAGCGCAGGACCGTCGCCGCCGAGGTACTGGGGCTGAGCTCCGAACTGCTGGACAAGCTGGTCGACGGCGAGGAAGACGCGATGGAGCGCGGGCCCGAGACCCAGCAGCTCGACATCAGCTACCGCGACCCGGCCGCGCGCGACGCGCTGGCGGTCGGCGATCGGGCGCCGGACGCGCCGCTGAAAGACGAGGCGGGGCGGCCGGTCCGATTGTTCGACCTGTTCCGCGGGCCGCACGCGACGGTCCTGTCATTCGGCACATCGCCGGAGGCGGGGCCGGACGCGTACGCGGTGGTACGCCCCGGCACGTCGGTGACCGGACCACACGTGGTGGACGTCGACGGGCACGCTCACGCGGCCTACGCCGCGGTCGAGGGCACCCGGGTACTCGTGCGTCCGGACGGCTACATCGGCGCGATCAGCTGAAGAAGCTGCCGATGGTGTCCCAGCCGAGCACCGAGTCCACCGCGAGGCCGCAGAACACCACGGCCAGGTAATTGTTCGACTGGAGGAACAGCCGCAGCGGCTTCACCGATTCGCCGCGCCGCACGCCCGCGTACAGCTGGTGCGCCATGAGCAGGAACCACGCTCCGGCCACCAGCGCCACGGCCGTGTAGATCACGCCGGTGGCGGGCGCCAGGGCGAGGGTGGTGAGCACGGTCAGCCAGGTGTAGACGACGATCTGCTTGGTGACCGTCCGCTCGGTGGCGACCACCGGCAGCATCGGCACCCCCGCCGCGCGGTAGTCCTCCTTGTAGCGCATGGCCAGCGCCCAGGTGTGCGGCGGCGTCCAGAAGAAGATGACACCGAACAGCGCGAGCGCGGGCCAGCCGATGCCGCCGGTCACCGCCGACCAGCCGACCAGCGCGGGCATGCAGCCCGCCGCGCCGCCCCACACCACGTTCTGCGAGGTGCGGCGCTTGAGGCCCAGCGTGTAGACGAAGACGTAGAACAGGATCGTCGCGACGACGAGCAGGCCGCTGAGCAGGTTGGCCTGCCACCACAGCCAGGCGAAGGAGCCGAGGCCGAGCACGACGCCGAAGACGAAGGCGTTGCGGGTGGGCACCGCATCCCGGGCCAGCGGCCGCTTGGCGGTGCGCTTCATGACCTTGTCGATGTCGGCGTCGGCGACACAGTTGAGCGTGTTCGCGCTCGCCGCGCCCATCCAGCCGCCGAACAGGGTCGCGAGGATCAGTCGGATGTCGACGGTGCCGCGGTCGGCGAGCAGCATGGTCGGGATCGTGGCGACCAGCAGCAGCTCGATCACCCTGGGCTTGGTCAGCGCGATGTAGGCCAGCGCCCGCCGCATCAGCCGGGACGGTAGGCCGGGACCCGTGAACCGGTCGGCCAGCGCCGTCGCGGAGGAGCCGTGCGCACCATCGCCACCCGGCCGTTGCCCAATCCGCACTGTCTCTCCTCGCACGCTGTGCATCGCATCCGGCATGGACCAGCAGTGCGCTGGTTCCGGTGGTACGGACGAAACCGCGCCGGACTTTTCCGTCCGCCCCGGCGCCCCTGCCGACCGGTGCGGCGCGACTACTACTACAAAGGATGGTAGACCCCCGCCGTCCCCGCCCCTTTCCTCGCCCCCGCGCAACGTCGCCCGTATGTGACGGGCCGTACCGCCGGTGCCGCGCCCGCAGGACGGCCTTCACCAGGGGCGTGCGACCCGCCGGTAGGACTCCCGTCCGCGGTGCCCAGCCGCGCCTTCCCTCGAATCACGTCCGAGCGGCCGGGCTCGCCCGGCGGTACGGCGCGGAAATCGTTTCCGCAGGCGCGGGAGAAATCCGCGGCCCCGGAACCGGGCGGGCGAATGCGCCGCGCCCGGACCGGCCATTTCCAGCAACTCATTCCGCCGTCACGGCGAATGCCACAAAGCAGTCGCTTGCTCGATACTTCCCTCACCGCCGGTCGCGGGCCCCACCAGCAGGTTCACGGCTCGCCTCGTACTCCACCTGGGCGAAACGCGTTCGCCGCACCGGCGGGTGTCCTCCGCTCGCATATCGGCCCTGTAAGGCCGCGAACACACCGCCGACGACGAAACACCCACCTGCGAACACGCAGCGCGGTGGGCCCCGCGAAACCAAGACAGGGTTAATGGTGTGCCGGTCACCGGGCACATCTAGGGTAGTTGGGTATACCCGGTGAGCATGCCGTAGCTGCCGCGCGATCATCGCCGTCAGAACCCACCCGCCGTCGACGAACCAATGTCAGGAGAACCTCGGTCGTGTCGATCACAGACGACATCCGCGCCCTCACTCAGCCGAACCACCCGGACGACTGGACGGATCTGGACACCAAGGCTGTCGACACCATCCGGGTCCTGGCCGCCGAGGCGGTGCAGAACGCCGGAAACGGCCATCCCGGTACCGCGATGAGCCTGGCACCGCTGGCGTACACGCTCTACCAGCGCACCATGCGCATCGACCCGAGCGATCCGAGCTGGGTCGGCCGGGACCGGTTCGTGCTGTCCTGCGGTCATTCCAGCCTCACCCAGTACATCCAGCTCTACCTGGCGGGTTACGGCCTGGAACTGGACGACCTGAGGAACCTGCGCAAGTGGGGCTCGCTCACCCCGGGCCACCCCGAGTTCCGGCACACCGACGGCGTCGAGATCACCACCGGCCCGCTCGGCCAGGGCCTGGCCTCGGCGGTCGGCATGGCGATGGCGGCGCGGCGCGAGCGCGGCCTGTTCGACCCGGACGCCGCGCCCGGCGCGAGCCCGTTCGATCACTTCGTCTACGTCATCGCCTCCGACGGTGACCTGGAGGAAGGCGTCACCTCCGAGGCGTCGTCGCTGGCGGGCACCCAGCAGCTGGGCAACCTCGTCGTGGTCTACGACGACAACAAGATCTCCATCGAGGACGACACCACCATCGCCTTCACCGAGGACGTCGCGAAGCGTTACGAGGCCTACGGCTGGCACGTGCAGGTGGTCGAGGGCGGCGAGGACGTCGTCGCGATCGAGGCCGCGCTGGAGGCCGCCAAGGCCGAGACCGGCAAGCCCTCGATCATCGTGCTGCGCACCATCATCGGCTACCCCGCCCCCAGCAAGATGAACACCGGTACCGCGCACGGCGCGGCGCTGGGCGCCGACGAGGTGGCCGCCACCAAGAAGATTCTCGGCTTCGACCCGGACAAGAGCTTCGACGTGGATCCCGCGGTCATCGAGCACACCCGCAAGGTCGTCGAACGCGGGCGCGCGGCGCATGCGCAGTGGCAGAAGTCCTTCGACGCGTGGGCCGCGGCCAATCCGGAGAACAAGGCGCTGTTCGACCGCCTGATCGAGCGGCGGCTGCCGGACAACTGGATCGCGAATCTGCCCAGCTACGAACCGGATCCGAAGGGCATGGCCACCCGCAAGGCGTCCGGCAAGGTGCTCGCCGCGCTGGCGCCGGTACTGCCCGAGCTGTGGGGCGGCTCGGCCGACCTGGCCGAGTCCAACAACACCACCATGCCCGACCAGCCCAGCTTCGGACCGGAGTCGATCTCCACCGGCATGTGGAAGGCCGACCCGTACGGCCGGACCCTGCACTTCGGCGTACGCGAGCACGCGATGGGCGCGATCCTCAACGGCATCGCGCTGCACGGCCCGACCCGTCCGTACGGCGGCACCTTCCTGGTGTTCAGCGACTACATGCGTCCGGCGGTCCGCCTGGCGGCGGTGATGCGGGTGCCCGCGATCTACGTCTGGACCCACGACTCCATCGGCCTCGGCGAGGACGGACCGACGCACCAGCCGATCGAGCATCTCGCCGCGCTGCGCGCCATCCCGGGGCTGAACGTGGTCCGTCCGGGCGACGCCAATGAGACCACCTACGCCTGGCGCACCATCCTCGAACGCGACAGCAGCGAGCACCGGTCGCACTTCTCGGTGTCCGAGCCGCCGCACCAGGACGGCCCGTCCGGGCTGGCGCTGACCCGCCAGGATCTGCCGATCCTGGAGGGCACCAGTTTCGAGGGTGTGTCGAAGGGCGGTTACGTGCTGGCCGAGGCGTCCACGGGCACACCGCAAGTGATCCTGATCGCCACCGGCTCGGAGCTGCAGCTCGCGGTCGCCGCTCGCACTACGCTGGAGGAGCAGGGCATCGCCACCCGCGTGGTGTCGATGCCGTGCGTGGAGTGGTTCGACGCGCAGGACAAGGCTTACCGGGACGAGGTGCTCCCGCCCGCGGTCGCCGCTCGCGTCGTCGTCGAAGCCGGTATCGCGATGCCGTGGCACCGGTTCGCCGGTGACGCGGGCGAGATCGTGTCGATCGAGCACTTCGGCGCCTCCGCCGACTACAAGACCCTGTTCCGCGAATTCGGCTTCACTCCGGAAGCCGTCGTTGCCGCCGCGCAGCGCACGCTCGAGAACGTGAAGGGATAAGCGCTCATGGCTCAGAACGAGAATCTCGCCGCTCTGTCGGCGGCGGGAGTGTCCGTATGGCTCGACGATCTGTCCAGGGACCGGATCCGGTCCGGCAACCTGCTCGAGCTGATCGAGACCCGGTCGGTCGTCGGGGTCACCACCAACCCGACGATCTTCCAGGGTGCGCTCAGCCAAGGTCACGCCTACGACGGCCAGCTGAAAGAGCTTGCCGCGCAAGACGCGGACGCCGACGCCGCGATCCGCACCATCACCACCGACGACGTCCGCGCCGCCTGTGACGTGTTCGCTCCGGTCTTCGAGGCGACCAACGGCGTGGACGGCCGGGTCTCCATCGAGGTCGACCCCCGCCTGGCGTTCGACGCCGACCGGACCGTCGCGCAGGCGGTCGAACTGTGGAAGATCGTCGACCGGCCCAACCTGTTCATCAAGATCCCCGCCACCGAGGAGGGACTGTCCGCGATCACCGCGGTGATCGCGGAGGGCATCAGCGTGAACGTCACGCTGATCTTCTCGGTCCAGCGCTACCGCGCGGTGATGGGCGCGTACCTGGAAGGCGTGAAGAAGGCCAAGGTCGCCGGCCACGATCCGGCCAAGATCCATTCCGTCGCCTCGTTCTTCGTCTCCCGGGTGGATACCGAGATCGACAAGCGGCTGGAGGCCATCGGCACCGAGGAAGCGCTCGCGCTGCGTGGCAAGGCCGGCATCGCCAACGCCCACCTGGCCTACGCCGAATACCAGGACGTGTTCGACGGCGGCAAGCACACCTCGACCTTCCTGAACCTGGCCGCGTCCGGGGCGAATCGGCAGCGTCCGCTGTGGGCGTCGACCGGTGTCAAGAACCCCGACTACGCCGACACGATGTACGTCACCGAACTGGTCGCGCCGAACACGGTGAACACGCTGCCGGAGAAGACGCTCCAGGCGGCGGCCGATCACGGCACGATCCGCGGTGACGCCGTCAGCGGCAAGGCCGCCGCGGCCAAGGAGGTCTTCGACCGGCTCGAAGCGGTCGGCGTCGATCTCGACGACGTGTTCGCGGTGCTCGAGCGCGAGGGCGTGGACAAGTTCGAGAAATCCTGGGAGGAGTTGCTTTCCGCCACCGCCGACGAGCTGAAGTCGGCGTCGACCGGGAACGGCTGATCGATGGCCGGAGCAGCTCCCACGGATCGGCCGGAGCCGGTCGAATGGCAGAACCCGCTGCGTGAGAAACGGGATAAACGGCTGCCGCGCATCGCCGGACCGTGCAGCATGGTCATCTTCGGCGTCACGGGTGACCTGTCTCGAAAGAAGCTGATGCCGGCCATCTACGACTTGGCGAACCGGGGGCTGCTGCCCCCGGCCTTCGGCCTGGTCGGCTTCGCGCGCCGCGACTACGCCGACGAGGATTTCGCCCAGGTGGTTCTGGAGGCGGTGAAGGCGCACGCGCGCACCCCCTTCCGCCAGGAGGTCTGGGATCAGCTCTCGGAGGGCATCCGGTTCGTCCAGGGCAGCTTCGACGACAACGCGGCGTTCGACCGGCTCGCCGACACCTTGGCCACGCTGGACAAGGAGCGCGGCACCGGCGGCAATCACGCGTTCTACCTGTCCATCCCGCCGAACATGTTCCCGGTCGTGCTCGATCAGCTCTGCGCGCACGGCCTGGCGCAGACGACCGGGCCGGACGCGGCGCGCAAACCCTGGCGACGGGTGGTGATCGAGAAGCCGTTCGGGCACGACCTGCACAGCGCGCAGGAGCTCAACACACTGGTCAACGGGGTTTTCCCCGAGGAGCGGGTGTTCCGCATCGACCATTACCTGGGCAAGGAGACGGTGCAGAACATCCTGGCACTGCGCTTCGCCAACCAGCTCTACGAGCCGATCTGGAACGCCAACTTCGTCGACCACGTGCAGATCACGATGGCCGAGGACATCGGCCTCGGCGGTCGCGCGGGTTACTACGACGGCATCGGCGCCGCCCGGGACGTGATCCAGAACCACCTGCTGCAATTGCTGGCGCTCACCGCCATGGAGGAGCCGATCAGCTTCGAGCCCAAGCAGTTGCAGGCCGAGAAGATCAAGGTGCTCTCCGCGACCAAGCTCGTCGAACCACTGGACGAAACCACCGCGCGCGGCCAGTACACCGAGGGGTGGCAGGGCAGCGAGCACGTGGTCGGCTTGGCGGAGGAGGAGGGCTTCGATCCGAATTCGAAGACCGAGACCTACGCCGCGATCAGGCTGCAGATCGACACCCGCCGCTGGGCGGGTGTCCCGTTCTTCTTGCGCACCGGCAAACGGCTGGGCCGCAGGGTCACCGAGATCGCGGTGATCTTCAAGCGGGCGCCGCACCTGCCGTTCGACCAGACCATGACCGAGGAACTCGGGCAGAACGCGCTGGTCATCCGGGTCCAGCCGGACGAGGGCATCACCACCCGGTTCGGCTCGAAGGTCCCCGGCTCCAGCATGGAGGTGCGCGACGTCAACATGGACTTCACCTACGGCGAGGCGTTCACCGAATCCTCTCCCGAGGCCTACGAACGCCTGATCCTCGATGTGCTGCTCGGGGTGCCGTCGCTGTTCCCGGTGAACGCGGAGGTCGAATTGTCCTGGCGGATCCTGGATCCGGCGCTCGAGCACTGGGCCGCCGAAGGCAGGCCGGAGCCGTATGAGGCGGGCACCTGGGGTCCGCCCTCGGCCGACGAGATGATCGCCCGCACCGGGCGGGAATGGCGGCGCCCGTGATCGTCGACATGCCCGAGACCAAGACCAGCGAGGTCACCAAGCGCATCGTCAAGTTGCGCGAGAGCAACGGCGTGATCACCGTTGGTCGCGTGCTCACCCTGGTGGTGTGCACGCTCGACAGCTCCGAGGCCGAGGACGCGATCGACGCGGCGAACGAAGCCAGCCGCGAGCATCCCTGTCGCGTCGTGGTGCTGGCGCGCGGTGACCGGGAGGCCGCCACCCGGCTGGACGCGCAGATCCGCGTGGGCGGCGACGCGGGGGCGGCCGAGGTCATCGTGCTGCGGCTGCAAGGCGAACTGGTCAACCACGAGAGCAGCGTCGTCACCCCGTTCCTGCTGCCGGACACGCCGGTGGTCGCCTGGTGGCCACGCGGAGCGCCGGAGTTCCCGTCCAAGGACTCGGTGGGCCGCCTGGCGGGCCGCCGCATCACCGACGCCACGTTCGCGCCCGATCCGCAGGCGGCGATCAAGAAGCGGCTGCAGTCCTACGCCAGCGGTGACACCGACCTGGCCTGGAGCCGGATCACCTACTGGCGTGCCCTGCTGGCCGCGGCGATGGACGAGCCGCCGTTCGAAACGGTGGATTCGGTGACGGTGTCCGGGCTGCGCGACGAGCCCGCCCTGGACATCCTGGCCGGCTGGCTGGCCGCCCGGCTGGACTGCCCCGTGCGCCGCCGCACCGGCCCGCTGCAGGTGGAATTGCACCGCCCCACCGTCTCCATCGCGATCGAACGCCCGCAGACCGGCCGCACCGCGACGCTGACCCGCACCGGTGAGCCGATGCAACGGATCGCCCTGGCGCGCAGGGAGACGCGTGACTGCCTCGCCGAAGACCTACGCAGGCTGGACGCCGACGAGACCTATGCGGAAGCGCTGGCCGGAATCGAGAAGGTGATCTATGAGTGAGCACACCGATTCGCCGTTCCCCAGCGACACCGTCGAGGTGCACCTCGACACCGAGTCGCTGGTGGCCGCAGCCGCGGCCCGCTTCGTCTCGGTCGTCGTCGCGGCGCAGGCCGAGCGGGGTTCGGCGTCGGTCGTCCTGACCGGCGGCGGAACCGGCATCGCCCTGCTGGAGCTGGTGCGCAAGTCCCCCGGCGACATCGACTGGTCCCGGGTCGAGGTGTTCTGGGGTGACGAGCGTTTCGTGCCGGCGAACGACGCGGAGCGCAACGACCTGCAAGCCAGGCGGGCGCTGCTCGACCACGTGCCGGTCGACCCGGCGCGGGTGCATCCGGTGGCAGTCTCCGACGGCGAGTACCCCGATCCGGTGGAGGCGGCCGCCGAGTACTCCGCGACGGTGCACGCCTATCTCGCCGAACACGGCGCGTTCGATCTGCACCTGCTCGGCATGGGCGGCGAGGGCCACGTCAATTCGCTGTTCCCGCACACCGACGCGGTGCGGGAAGAGCACGAGCTCGTCGTCGCCGTGACGAATTCGCCGAAGCCGCCGCCGGTGCGGGTGACGCTCACCCTGCCCGCGATCCGCCGCAGCCGCCACGTCGTGCTGGTGGTCGGCGGCGCCGCCAAGGCCGAGGCGGTCGCCGCGGCCATCGGCGGCGCGGAGCCGGTGGAGGTGCCCGCGGCCGGCGCGATCGGTCTGGACTCCACCACCTGGCTGCTCGATCAAGAGGCCGCGTCCGCACTGCGCTGAGCAGGCCACACCCGGCCGTCGGCGTGGCCGCGTCCGCGCGGGCTGCCTCGCCCCAGGAGCTGGAGCGCCGTGGCTTGATCCCGGCCCTCGCCGGGCAGCGGCGTCACTGCTGCCGAGCCCAGGAGATCTCGTAAATTTGTCCGCCCCCATACCAAGCGGCCGAAAGAACACCGCCGGATAACGCAGCCGAACAGCGAAGTTTACGAGATGATCGGTCGGTGACCGATCAGGCAGTGGATCTGGACGAGCGGTGGCGCACCGCCGTCGCCGCACTCCGCCCGCGACCCGGGCGTCCGGCGGATCAGCCGGTCGCACCCGGCGTCGCGGTCACGGGCGCGGCGTGCCTGGAATTGTTCGACGCGCAAGCGACGAGCAGGCATCTCGATCTCGCGGCACGCCGCCTCGGCAGCGCCCGGCGCGGTTTCTACAGCATCGGATCGTCCGGTCACGAGGGCAATGCCGCCCTGTCGGCTGCCCTGCGGATCACCGACCCCGCCCTGCTGCACTACCGCTCGGGAGCGTTCTTCGTGCATCGGGCCCGGCGCGTGCCCGGGCTCGACCCGATCCGGGACGTGCTGCTCGGCGTGGTCGCCGCGGCGGCGGACCCGATTTCCGGTGGGCGGCACAAGGTATTCGGCAGCGCTGCCGCTCACGTCATCCCGCAGACCTCGACCATCGCGTCACATCTGCCCCGCGCGGTAGGTCTGGCGTTCGCGATCGATCGCGCGGCACGGCTCGGCGTCGCCGGTCCCTGGCCCGCCGCCGCGGTGGTGCTGTGCAGTTTCGGCGACGCGTCGGCCAACCACTCCACCGCGGCGGGAGCGATCAATGCCGCGATTCACACGGCCGGGCAAGGGATTCCGATGCCGGTCCTGTTCGTCTGTGAGGACAACGGCATCGGGATCAGCGTCCCCACTCCCCCGGATTGGATCGAGCAGGCGTACGGCCACCGCCCTGGTCTGGCCTACTTCCACGCGGACGGCTGCGCCGCACTCGACGCGCTGACCACCGCCGACGCTGCCGTCCGGTGGGTGCGGAGTAGCCGCGCGCCCGCGTTCTTGCATCTGCGGACGGTCCGGCTGCTCGGTCACGCGGGCTCGGACGTCGAAACCGCCTACCGCCGTCCCGCCGACATCACCGCCGATCTCGCTCGCGATCCGGTCCTGGCGACCGCACGGCTGCTGATCGAGTATGGCGTCGCCACCCCCGCCGACCTGCTCGACCGATACGCCGACCTGGGCCGCCGCGTGGCCGCGACCGCCGAACTCGTTTCCACGGAGCCGAGACTCGCCTCGGCGGCGGCCGTGACCGCCCCGATCGGCCCCTACCGTCCGGCACTCGTGCGCGCCGATGTACTCCGGCGCGACAGCCGCGGAAATGCGGAGGCCGGTCACGCGATCGCCGACATCGATGCGCCGCATCGTCGCAACGGCGCCGCGCAGGGTGATCCGGTGACCCTGGCGCAGGCGATCAACGACACGCTCGCGAGCCTGCTGGCGCGCGACCGCGACGTGCTCGTCTTCGGGGAGGACGTCGGCCGCAAGGGTGGCGTATACGGCGTGACCAAGGGTTTGCGGAGGAGATTCGGCGCCCGCCGCGTGTTCGACACCCTGCTGGACGAGCAGAGCGTCCTCGGGACCGCGCTGGGCTCGGCGCTGGCCGGATTCGTGCCGATCCCGGAGATCCAGTACCTGGCCTACCTGCACAACGCCGCCGACCAGATCCGCGGCGAAGCGGCCACGCTGTCCTTCTTCTCCGACGGCCGCTACCGGAATCCGATGGTGGTGCGGATCGCCGGATACGCCTACCAGAAGGGCTTCGGCGGCCATTTCCACAACGACAACTCGGTGGCCGCGCTGCGCGACATCCCCGGCGTCGTGCTTGCCTCCCCGTCCCGCGCCGACGACGCGGCCGCGATGCTGCGCACGTGCGTGTCGGCCGCACGGGTGGACGGCAGAGTGTGCCTGTACCTCGAACCCATCGCCCTGTATCACACCCGCGACCTGCACCATCCGGGCGATGACGGCTGGCTGGGCCGCCCGTCGCCTGACGAACACGTCGAGATCGGCCGTGCTCGGGTCTACGGCGACGGGGCCGACCTGACCCTGGTCGGCTTCGCCAACAGCGTGCCGATGAGCCTGCGCGCGGCACAGCGCTTGGCCCGGCTCGGCATCGGCGCGCGCGTGCTCGATATGCGCTGGCTCGCTCCCCTTCCGGTGCACGATCTGCTGCGGCACGCACGCGCGACCGGGCGGGTCCTCGTCGCGGACGAGACCCGGCGCAGCGGCGGTGTGTCGGAGGCGGTGTGCGCGGCGCTGATCGACGCCGGTTTCACCGGCAGGCTCGCGCGTGTGACCAGCGAGGACAGTTTCGTGCCGCTCGGTCCGGCCGCCGCGACGGTGCTACTCGACGAGGACCGCATCGAAGCCGCCGCCCTCCGGCTTCTACGCGACGCGACCGGCGTGGAACCGCGGCGCGCCGGGGCCCGGCATTCCCCGGAATTCGATTCGGCCGGGGAATAGTGGAAATACAGTGAGGTGACGGTGACCAGCAGCGGAAAGGACTCGCGATGACCACGATGTCCATGCTCGGCGAGGTGCGGCCGGAGCACGAGCACACGACCGACGGCGATCTGGTGCTCCTGCACTACCTGCGGTCGTTCCACAAGCCCGTACTGGACGTGTGGTCGGCGGCCACCGAGCGCGGCCAGCTCGCCCGCTGGCTCGGGGCCGTCTCCGGCGGCAACGGCAACCTCACCATCGAGTTGTTCGACGGTCCGGTCCCCGGCCCGGTCGCGGTCCGCGTCGACCACTGCCAGGCGCCGCACGAATTGGTCGTGCACATCGACGGCTGCCTGCTCGAAGTCCGGATGACCCAGGTCGGCGTGGTCACCACTGTGGAACTGACCCGCCGCCACGTGTGCCCCGCCGACGCGGGCGCGATCGGCCCGCGCTGGCAATACCTGCTCGACCGCCTCACCGCCTACCTCGATTTCCAACCGTTGCCCCGGTGGTCGGACTACCCGAAGCTGGCGAAGGAATACCGCTAGACCACCGAGCCTCCCGCCGGGCGGGGTTCAGTAGAAGAACCCGACGATGCCCCAGCCGGGACGCGCCTGCGCCTCCCGGATCCACTCGACGCAGGACTCGATCGCGGCGAGAACCTCGTGGTCGACCTCCTCACGCTGCGGCGGCGTGGTCGACTCCCACTGCACGAGCGCTTCGGCGCACTGCTCGGGCGTCCATTCGCCGTAGCCGGGCAATTCATCCGGCTGCGGCAGCGAAGGCGGCAGCGAGTGGTACATGAACGCGCGGACGCTCACCGCTTTGATGCCGAGTGTGGCCAGGCCGTCGTCGATGTGGTCGAGCCAGCGACCCCGGAACGCCGAGAAGTAGCGGTTGTCCACGAAGCGACCGTAGAACTGGCAGATCGTCTGGTAGGCGTAGCCGTACTGGAAACCGTAGGCCGGGTCGAACGGACCGCCGTCCACAACGGCGCGCACCGCCTCGTAACGGGTGGGCGCGCCGGCCGCGATCTCGTCGGCGAACCAGTCGTCGTCGTGGGTCAGCTGGGCTTTGAACCGGCCGCCGATCATCCGCCGGAGCTTGTCGTCCCGGGACCCGATGGCGCCCTTGACCCTGTCCAGTTCGACGACGTAGATGCTCAGGCTATAACTCATTCACCGAACATTAGCGGTGCCCACCGACAACGAACATCGCTGAGCCCGAAGGCGTTTCACCTCACGCCGGAAGCCGGGCCGGATGCGCGGCCAAGTGGGCGAGATGAGCGGTGAGCAACGCGTTCACCTGCTCGGTCCGCTCCAGCTGTACGAGGTGGCCCGCGTCCCTGATCTCGGTGACCACCCGCAGGTCGGTGACGTGCTCACGCAGCGTGGCCAGCGGGTCGCGGCCACTGAAGCCCTCCATGTCGGGATCGCGGTCGCCGTACAGGAAATAGGCGGGCACAGCGACTTTCGCGTCCGCGTACTCGGCGGTGAGTTCCCAGTTGCGGTCCAGGCTGCGATACCAGTTCAATCCGCCGGTGAACCCGGTGCGTTCGAAATCTCGGGCGAGCACGTCCAGCTCGTCCGCGCCGAGCCAGCTCCACGGCAGCGCGGGCGCCTCCGGCAGCACATCGAGATAGCCGGTGCCCTCGGCCGGGAAGCGCCAGGTGTCCAGGTAGTGATAGTCGGCGCTGAGCGCGTAGTAGACGCGGGCCAGGAACTCCCGGGGACGCGCGCCCAGTTCCGCATCCGCCACGCCCGGAGTCTGGAAGTAGTGCAGGTGCAGGAAGTGCCGAGCCGCGGCCTTCGCCCACAGCTGCGACGGAGCTCGCGGCGGACGTGGCGCGAACGGATTGTTCAAGACGATTACGCCGCGCACCCGCTCCGGCGCGCGCAATGCCAGTTCCCACACCAGTGCCGCGCCGAAGTCCAAGCCGACGAACACCGCCTGCTCCGCGCCGATGTCGTCGAGCAGAGCGAGCAGATCGCCGCAGACCGCGCGATTGGTGTACGCCTCGGGGTCGGCCGGGACGTCGGTGCGACCGTAGCCGCGCAGGTCCGGCGCGAGAGCTCGATACCCGGCGGCGGCGACCGCGGGAAGCTGGCGGTGCCAGATGTACCAGGTGTGCGGAAAGCCGTGGCAGAAGACCACCGGCTGCCCGGTTCCCTGCTCGGCGACGTGCATACGGACCCCGCCGGTCGTCACGAACCGATGCGTCAGCTCCACTCGGGCCTCCAAAACCTAGAACACGTTATCGTTTCACGGTAATGTTCCGGTTTCGTGAGCGGAATACCCGAGAGGCTCGAAGGCAAGATCGCGGTCGTCACCGGCGCCAGCCGCGGCATCGGCAAAGGGATCGCGCTGGAACTCGGCGCGGCGGGTGCCACGGTGTTCGTCACCGGACGCTCGGCGGCGCAGGGACGACTACCCGGCACCGTACACGCCACGGCCGCGGAAATCGATGCGGCGGGCGGGGTCGGCATCCCGTTCGTGTGCGACCACCGCGACGACGACGCGGTGGAGCGGCTGTTCGAGCTGATCCGCACCGAGCACGGCAGGCTGGACGTGCTGGTGAACAACGTCTACAACTCCCCCGCCGCGGCCCGATGGCTGGGCAAGCCGTTCTGGGAGGTGCCACCCGCGGCGTGGGACGAGTCGTTCGACGTCGGCGTCCGGTCGCATTACGTGGCAAGCTATTTCGCCGCGCCGCTGTTGATCGAATCGGGCGGGCTGATCGCCAACATCTCCTCGCCAGGGGCGCGCAGGTACATGCACAACGCGGTGTACGGCGTCGCGAAATCCGCCCTGGACCGGCTCACCGCCGACATGGCCCACAACCTCGCGGGCACCGAGGTCACCGTGGTCTCGCTCTGGCCGGGCATCGTCGACACCGAACTGCTGCAACTGGTTCCGGCAGGCGCCGACGGCCGCAGGCTGGTCACGCTGCCCGGTGAGGGCACCTTCGACCTCGGCGACGCGCAGACGCCGCGCTTCACCGGCCGCGCCGTCGTCGCGCTCGCCGCCGACGCGGGGCGTCGCTCCCGCACCGGGTTGCCCTGGCCGGTAGCCGATCTCGCCGAGTACTACGGGTTCACCGACATCGACGGGCGCATCCCGCGCGTCGACTGACTCCGTTCACAGCGCGCCGAGGAAGCGCTGCACCGAGCGCGACGGGACCGGCCTGGCGCGCCACGCCACGTACACGTGCGAGGGCGGGGCGTCGGGGATGTCCAGATAGACGACGCCGGGATGCGGCGCCCTGGTGCGCGCCAGATCGGGTACGACACCGATGCCGCGATCGGCCGCGACCAGTTCGATCCATTCGTCGAAGTTCGTGCAGGTGATGACGGCGCGGTCCGGGTCGACCGGCTGCCAGGACGCCGCATCGGTGGTGCCGGACACGGTGTTGACCACCAGCGGCCGATCGGCCAGATCGGACCAGGACAGGTGGTGCGCGTTCGCCAGCGGCGAATGGGTGGCCACCGCGAGCACCCGCCGTTCCGTCGCGATGATCCGCGACGCCAGGTGGCGCGGCAGCCGAGTCTCCTTGCGGTAGATGGCGATATCGACCGTGCGCTCGCCGAGCGCGGCGAGCGGATCGTCCACGCGCCGCAGGGTGATCCGGCCACCGTGTTCTTCGAAACGGCGGCGGGTCGCGGCGAACCACGCGTCGGGCAGCAGCCACGAGAAGCCGATCTCCAGCGTGGCGCGCGAGCGCAGTTCCGCGGCGACGCCGTCGACATCGGCCAGGATGCGGCGGGCGTGGGCCAGCAGTTCGGCGCCCTCGGCGGTGAGCGCGAATCGCCGCGACGTGCGCTCCACCAACCGGCAGTCGACCAACCGCTCCAGCTGCTGGATCGTCCTGGTCAACGCGGGTTGGCTCAGGTGCAGCCGGGTCGCGGCGCGGGTGTAGTTCGCCTCCTCGCACAAGGCCAGATACGCCCGCAGGTGCCGCAGCTCGATATCCATGCGTCGAGCGTATACATCGTGCGTGGAAAGCATTTCCGCACGCTGCCCCCGGCCTCGTACGGTCGAGCGGTGACCACTGTTGTCCTCGCCGGGCCCCCGAGCCGTGGCCTCGCACCCGCGGTGGCCGCGGCATCCGGCCTGGCCGCCGCGATGGGCGTCGGGCGCTTCGTCTACACCCCCTTGCTGCCGCTCATGGTCGACGCGCAGCGCATCACCGCGCACGACGGCGCCCTGATCGCGACCGCGAACTACGCCGGTTATCTGCTCGGCGCGCTGCTGCTGACCTGGCGCCCCCAGCTCGGCCGCCGCACGATCTTCCTGGCGTCGGCAGGACTGTTGATCGCGAGCGAAGCACTCATGGCGGCACCGGGGCCGATCCTGCTGCTCGCCCTCCTGCGCCTGGTCGCGGGCGTCGCCAGTGCGGTGATCTTCGTTGCCTGCGCGAGTTTCGCGAGCCGACCCGGCAGCGGCAGACAGTCCGCGGGAATCGTCTTCGGCGGCATCGGATTCGGCATCGCGTGGACCGGCCTGCTGGTGCCGGCGTTGCGGCCGGTGGTGTCGTGGCAGACTCTATGGCTGATCTCCGCGGCGCTCACCGCGGTCCTTCTGATTCCCGTCCGGCACCTCGACATCCGTCCGGGGCAGCGCGTGCCAGTCGGAGCGGCACGGGTCCTGCGCGCTTGGCGTGCGCTGCTCGTCGCCTACTTCCTCGAAGGCCTCGGGTACATCGTGATCGGCACCTTCCTGGTAGCGGCGGTGAGCGCGGAACGCGGGCCGGTGACCGGTTCGGCGATGTGGATCGTCGTCGGCGCGGCGGCGGCGGTCTCGACCGTGCTCTGGGCCGGGGCCGCGCGGCGCTGGCCTCCGGCACTCCTGTTACCCGTCGCGCTGGGGGCGCAGTGTGTCTCGGCGGCGCTCCCGGCCGTATCCGGTGCGATCTGGGCCGCGGTGACGGCCGCGGCGCTGTTCGGGGGGACGTTCGTCGGAATCGTCATGCTCGCGATGCGAGTCGGCGCCGAGTTGACCGACGGGGCCGCGGCGGCGACGCTCACCGCGGGGTACGGGGCGGGACAGATCCTCGGGCCGGTGGCGGTGGCCCCGGTGCTCGGGACGTCCTATCCCGCCGCGTTCGTCATCGCCGCGGTCGTGCTCGGCGCGGCGACGCTCACGGCGGGCGTGGTGACCGCCGGGATCAGGCGAACTTGATCTCGAGGCCGATGCCGAGAATGGCGATCAACCAGATGACGCCGGTGAAGATGGTGACGCGGTCGAGGTTCTTCTCCACGACGGTGGATCCGGACAGGCTGGACTGCACGCCGCCGCCGAACAAGCTGGACAGACCTCCACCCTTGGCGCGGTGCAGCAGCACCAGCAGCACCAGCAGCACGCTGGTGATGATCAGGAGGATATCCAGGAACATCCGCATGCCGGACAGTGTATGCGGTCGAGGCGACCGCACCGAATCAGGCACTCGGCAGCCGCGCGCAGGGCACCGCCCTAGCGCCGGTCGACCGCCACGAGGTGGGTGACCTGCTCCCCCTCGACGGCGCCGAACTTCGCGACGGCCTCTTCCCGCAGCTGATCCTGCGCGGTGAGCCGGACCTGATGCTGGTGCATGTGCTCGGCCCAGGACCGCACGACGAACGCCTCGACATAACGATCGATCACCCCGACGTCGCGATACAGGCGCCATTCCATCGCGCCGGTGCGCTGCCGGGACCGGCCGACGAAGGCCATGGCGGCGAGGAATTCCTCGACGTCTTCCGGCGGCACGTCGTAGCTGCGCAGGATCAGCACCGGACCGTCGTCGGGCTCGGGTTCCACCGCCAGTTGCGGCTCCGGCCAGAACGCCGAGGGCGTCAGGTCGAGCACCTCGGGATCGTTCCGGATGGGCAGCCACACCGTGCTCACCGCGCAGAACGCGAGCAGCGCCGTGGCCCACAGCAGCGCGGGCACCGAGCCGATCGCGCCGGCCACCAGGCCCCAGACCAGCGAGCCGATCGCCTGGCCGCCCATGAAGACCAGCAGATACACCGACAACCCGCGTGCACGCACCCAGGCGGGCAGCAGCAGCTGCATGGTCGCGTTCATCGTGGACATCGCCAGCAGCCACGCCAGTCCCGCGAAGACCAGCAGCACCAATACCACCGGCACCACGCGCAGCAGCGCGGTGCCCGCCGTCGCCGACCCGAACAGGATCGCGGCGATGGTGAGCCGCTGCGTCGGGGTGAGCCATGCCCGCAACCGGGACAGCATCGCCGCGCCGAGCACCGCGCCGACGCCGAGCGCCCCGAGCATCAGGCCGTACCCGGACGACGACAGCGCGAGCCGGTCGCGCGCGATCACCGGCAGCAGCGCCCAGACCGCGCTCGCGGGCGCGATGAACAGAATCGACCGCAGCAGCACCCGGCGGATCGCGGGCGCCGCGCGGATGAACCGGGTGCCCGCCTGCAATGCCGCCAGCGGGCGCTCGGTGGGCAGGCGCCGGTCGATCGCCGGCCTGCGCCAGACCGTCAGGACGGCGACGATCCCGACGAACGACACGGCGTTCAGCGCGAACACCAGCGTCGGCCCGGACAACGAGACCAGCGCGCCGGCCAGCGCGGGACCGACCGCCCTGCCGATATTGATGTTCATGCTGCCCAGCGCGGAGGCCGCCGGGATCTGCTCGCGCGAGACCAGTTCGGGCTGGATCGCCTGCCAGGCCGGCGCGGTCAGCGCCTGCCCGCAACCGAGCAGGAACAACAGGGTGAGCAGCACGCCGGGGGTGGTGTGACCCGTCGCCGTCGACACGGTGAGCAGCGCGGCCAGCGCCGCCATCGCGGACTGGGCGCCGAGCAGCAGCCTGCGCCGGTCCACGAGGTCGGCGATCACCCCGGACGGGATGGCCAGCAGCATCACCGGCAGCGTGATGGCGGTCTGCACGAACGACACCAGCGCCGCCGCGTTGGGCTGGTCGACCATGATCCACTGCGCGCCGACGGTCTGCATCCAGGTGCCGAGATTCGACACCAGCTGCGCCACCCACAGCGCGCGGTACACCGGTGAACGCAGCGGCGCCCAAGTGGAAATCGGGGTCGTCGCGGCTATCGTCACTCGCCGAAGCTTAGTCGCGGCGGTGCCCCCGCCCCGACGCCGCGTCGGGCCCCCGGACCGCCGGACGCGCCGCTGTCGCGGCCAGCAGCAACGCCACGATCAGCAGCGCGGCTCCCGCCAGGCCCGCCGCGGTGAGGCGTTCGCCGAGGATCACCGCCGCAAGCGCCGCTCCCGTGAGCGGTTCCAGCAGGGCCAGTACCGCGGCGATCCCCGGACCGGTGGCCGAGAGGCCGCGGAAGTACAACGTGTAGGCGACCGCGGTGGGCGCGAGCCCCAGCACCAGGACCAGCACGATGCTGCCGGGCGTCGGGTCGAACGCCAGCCCGCTCGTGGCCGCGAGTGGCGCCAGCAGCAACGCGCCTCCGGTGAACCCGAGGCCGGTGGTGGTCATCGCGTCGAGCCCGGGCACCGGCACGGCGTTGAGGACGGTGACCGTCGCGAACGCCGCGGCGGCCACCGCCGCGAACGCCGCGCCCACCAGCAACCCGTGCACACCGCCCGCACCGCTCGGCGTACCGACCAGCAAGGCCAGTCCGCACACCGCGATGCCGATCGTCGCCGCGCGACGACGGTCCACCGCGTGTCGTCCGGTGACATGCTCCAACCCGGCGACGACCACCGGCGACATACCGATCGTGATCAACGTCGCGAGGCTGACCGAGGAGGCGGCGACCGCGCCGAAGTAGGCCGCCTGGAAGGCCGCCGCGAGCACGGCGACCGCGCCGATCCGACGCCAGGCCAGCGGGCCTCGCGGCCACGGCCGCCGCGTGCCCGCGAGCAGAACCACCAGGAGCAGCCCGCCGACGGCGAGCCGGCAAGTGGCCACCGAGACGGGCGACAAGCCGGTGGCCCGGTGCACCAACGTGCCGAGCAGACCGCCGGTGCCCCACAGGAGGCCGGCGCCGGCGAGGTAGACCAGCCCGGGACGGGCGGCAGTGGACACAGTGAAGGACATGAGAGATCGCGCTCCTGCGACAAGAGGGATGGGGTCGCGGAAGCGAGGTGCACAGTGCTGCCGAAAGGAGCGCGCCCACCCGTGCGGCGGCGCGCTGGATGCCCTACACCTCGCTCAGGAAGCGGGCGGCGGAGTGATCGGGAAGCACCGGTGCACGGCACAGATACTAATACGGGGCCGAGTGAGTCATCCCATGAGTCTTGATTCCGGCGGCGGGCGAGTTCACCGGCAGGCCGTGACGACCGACGCGACCTCGGTGGCGCGGCCGGTCGTCGGTAACATCGCCGCATGGCGGCACTCTTCGCGCGATCAGGACCGCTCGTCTTGCTCGCCCTCTGCACGGTGGCGGCGTGTTCGAGCGGTGAGCCCGACCGCGGCGCCGACGAGCCGACCCCGATGGGCCGCACATTTCTCTCCACCGGCGTCGAAGGCACCCCGATTCCCGGCGGCGGGCCGCTGACCATCAGCTTCACCGAGGGCCGGGTAGCGGCCGACGCGGGATGCAACAAGTTCACCGGCGCGGCCTCCCTGGACGATCAGGTGCTGCACGTCTCCGGTCTGGCCACCACCCTGATGGCCTGCGAGGACGATCGGCGCGGCGCCGACGAGTGGCTCAGCGGCCTGCTGAACTCGCAGCCCACCTGGCGGCTGGACGACTCGCGGCTCACCCTGCACAGCCCCGACCGCACGGTGAGTTTGATCGACAAGAAGGTCGCCCAGCCGGACAAACCGATCGTGGGCACGCCTTGGCTGGTCACCGCGCTCATCGCGGACAACAGCCAGATCCGTTCGCGTGCCCTCGACGAGGCGCAGCCGACGCTCACGATCGCCGAGGACGACAGCGTCTCCGGCGGCGCCGGGTGCAATCGCATGACCGGTAGCGCCGAGGTGTCCGGCACCCGGATCACCTTCCGGATCGCCACCACGAAGATGCTGTGCTCGCCGGAGGTGATGGAGGTCGAGCAAGCCGTGTTGAAAACCCTGGACGGCACGGCGACCGCCACAGTGGACGCCGACACGCTGACCCTGCGCAACGACAACGGCGCGGGTCTGGTCCTGCACGCGCAGTGACGCCTGCTACTTCTGCCGGGTGAGCACGACGCGGTCGGCGACCAACTCCGCCGCTCCGGGCGGGGTGAAGTAGATCTCCATGATCACCCGGTCGGCCGACTCCAGCCGGATCACCGTGCGCATCGGGATCGTCTTGCCCGCGAACTGCGCGCCGAGCACGCCCGGATCGGTGAATTCACCGGCCATGACGATGTCGGGGTCACCGCCGCTCCCCTTGGCGCCCTTGTAGCTCATGGTCATCGGCGTGACGCTGTCGACGGTCGTCCATTCGTAGCGGTTGTCGGTCGGTCCGAATCCGAGGAGCCCGAGCCGGTAGTACGCGCTGCTGCCGTGGACGTCCTCGGCTTCCTCCCGCAGGAAGTTGTTGCCGGTCTCGGCGATCCATTCCCAGTGCGAGACGATCTCCCGTCGGACCGGGTTGTCCGCCGTGCCACCCGCGACGAAGGTCGATTTGTCGCCCTTCCACGTCCCGACGAGCTGATTCAGTCTGCGATGCCCCGCGTCCTGCCGCTCTGGGTCGACCGCCGCCGCAACAGTGCTCGATGCCGCGTCGTGCCCCGCGTGCTCGTGAGACGAGTCGTCGGAACAACCGACGAGAGCGGCCAGCGCGAGCAACGCGACCGGAAGTGCGGTGTACATCTTGCGAAGAGTCACGAGAATCCTTGCGGTGCCGTGGGATCGAGCTGCGACATCATCGCACGATTCCCGCTCGCGCGGCATCCGTGATCGCTCTCGGCGTATACGGCACAGCCCGGTACCGCGGGAAGCGATACCGGGCTGTCGCGCGTCGGACCCGGGTCAGGGCAGGGGGCCGCCCGCGGCGATCGCGGAGAGGGTGGCGAATTCGTCACCCTTGAGCGAAGCGCCGCCCACCAATGCGCCGTCGATGTCGCTCTGGGCGACCAGTTCTCCGACGTTCTTGGCGTTCACCGATCCGCCGTAGAGCACGCGCACCTGCGCCGCGACTTCCGGCGAGGCGAGCTTCTCCAGCTCCCCGCGAATCGCGCCGCAGACCTCTTGCGCGTCGGCGGGGGTGGCGACCTTGCCGGTGCCGATCGCCCACACCGGCTCGTAGGCGATGACGATCTTCGAGATCTCCTCCGCCGACAGGCCTTTCAGCGATCCGCGCAGTTGCTCGAGGTTGTACTCGACGTGCGTTCCCGCCTCGCGGACGTTCAAGCCTTCGCCGATGCACACGATCGGGGTGATCCCGTGCTTCAACGCCTGCTTGGCCTTGGCCAGCACGGTGGCGTCGTCCTCGTTGTGGTACTGCCGCCGCTCGGAGTGCCCGACCACGACGAAGGTGCAGCCCAGCTTGGCGAGCATGCTCGCGCTGATCTCACCGGTGTAGGCGCCCGCCTCGTGCACCGAGACGTCCTGGCCGCCGTAGGTGAGCAGGAGTTTGTCGCCTTCGACCAGCGTCTGCACGCTGCGCAGGTCGACGAACGGCGGGATCACCGCGACGTCCACCTTGTCGAAGTACTTCTCCGGCAGCGCGAACGCGATCTTCTGCACCAGGGCGATGGCCTCGAGGTGATTGAGGTTCATCTTCCAGTTGCCCGCGATGAGCGGTTTGCGTGCCATCCTCAGTCCTCCAACACCGCGATGCCGGGGAGCTCTTTGCCCTCCAGGTACTCCAGCGACGCGCCGCCACCGGTGGAGATGTGCGAGAAGCCGTCCTCCGGCAGGCCGAGCGCCCGCACGGCCGCGGCCGAATCGCCGCCGCCGACCACGGTGAACGCGCCCTTGCCGGTGGCGGTCACGATCGCCTCGGCGACCCCGCGGGTGCCCGCGGCGAACTTCTCGAACTCGAACACGCCCATCGGCCCGTTCCAGAAGACGGTCCGCGCCTCGGTGAGCAGGACCGCGAAGCGGTGCACCGAGTCCGGGCCCACGTCCAGACCCAGCCAGCCGTCCGGGATCTCGTGCGCGGGTACCACCTTCGACTCCGCGTCGGCGGCGAACTTGTCGGCCACCACGATGTCGCGAGGCAGGTGGATGACGTCGGCGTACTGCTCGAGCAGCTGCTTGCAGGTGTCCACCATCTCCTCCTGCAGAAGCGAGTCGCCCACCGAAAGGCCCTGTGCGGCAAGGAAGGTGAAGCACATGCCGCCGCCGATCACCAGGGTGTCGACCTTCGGCGCGAGCGCCTCGATGACCGCCAGCTTGTCGGAGACCTTGGAACCGCCGAGCACCACCGCGTACGGCCGGTCCGGGTTCTCGGTCAGCTTGGCCAGCACCTCGACCTCGGCCGCGACCAGCGTGCCCGCGTAGTGCGGCAGCAGCTCGGCGACGTCATACACCGACGCCTGCTTGCGGTGCACCACGCCGAAACCGTCGGAGACGAACGCACCGTCGTCGCCGACCAGCTCGACGAGCGCCGCGGCCAGCTTGGCCCGGTCGGCGTCGTCCTTGCTGGTCTCGCGCGCGTCGAACCGGATGTTCTCCAGCAGCAGCACGTCGCCGTCGGTGAGGCCCTCCGACCGCGCGAGCGCGTCCTGGCCCACCACGTCACCGGCGAGCTGGACATTGCGGCCCAGTTCCTCGGCGAGGCGGGCGGCCACCGGCGCCAACGAGAGCTTCGGGTCCGGTTCACCCTTCGGGCGGCCGAGGTGCGCGGTGACGACGACCTTGGCGCCTGCCTCGGCGAGTGCCTTGATGGTCGGCGCCGAGGCGATGATGCGACCGGGATCGGTGATCTGTCCCTGGTCGTCGAGGGGGACGTTCAGGTCGGAGCGCACCAGCACGCCCCGGCCCTCGACGCCCTCGCCGAGCAGATCCGCGAGTGTCTTGACAGCCATGCGCGTCAGAGCGACTTGCCGACGAGGCCGATGAGATCGGCGAGACGGTTCGAGTAGCCCCACTCGTTGTCGTACCAGGACACGACCTTGACCTGGTTGTCGATCACCTTGGTCAGCGGCGCGTCGTAGATCGACGAGGCCGGGTCGGTGACGATGTCGCTGGAGACGATCGGGTCGGTGTTGTACTTCAGGATGCCCTTCAGCGGGCCCTCCGCGGCGGCCTTGTAGGCGGCGTTGATCTCCTCGACCGAGGCCGACTTGCGCAGCGTCGCGGTCAGGTCGGTGACCGAGCCCGTCGGGACCGGCACGCGCAGCGCGTAGCCGTCCAGCTTGCCCTGCAGCTCGGGCAGCACCAGGCCGATGGCCTTCGCGGCGCCGGTGCCGGTGGGCACGATGTTCAGCGCGGCGGCGCGGGCGCGACGCAAGTCGCTGTGCGGGCCGTCCTGCAGGTTCTGGTCCTGGGTGTAGGCATGGATGGTGGTCATCAGGCCGTGCTCGATGCCGAACTCGTCGTTGAGCACCTTGGCCAGCGGGCCCAGGCAGTTGGTGGTGCAGGACGCGTTGGAGATGATGTTCTGGCTGCCGTCGTACTTGTCGTCGTTGACGCCCATGACGATGGTGATGTCCTCGCCCTTGGCCGGGGCGGAGATGATGACCTTCTTGGCGCCCGCGGCGAGGTGGCCCTTGGCCTTGGTGGCATCGGTGAAGATGCCGGTGGACTCGACCACCACGTCGACACCCAGGTCGCCCCAGGGCAGCGCGGCGGGGCCTTCCTTGATCGCCAGCGCCTTGATCCGCTGGTCGCCCACCACGATGGTGTCGTCGCCGTCGAGCGAGACGTCCTGGGGCAGACGGCCCAGGATCGAGTCGTACTTGAGCAGGGTCGCGAGGGTCGCGTTGTCGGTGAGGTCGTTGACCGCGACGATCTCGATGTCGGTGGTGCCGAGCGCCTTCTGCGCCTCCACCGCCCGGAAGAAGTTACGTCCGATACGACCGAAGCCGTTGATGCCTACCCGGACAGTCACGTTATCGCTCCTCAACTTTCCAGCGGATCATTCCGATGCCCACTCACACTAACGTCCTGCGGCGACCTCGCCGACACGCACCTGGCATTCGCCAGGACGGGATGCCTGGTCAGACGCCCGACCAACACGGTTTCCGCAGTCGAAACGCCGCGATCCCCGCGACCGGCCCAGTCGCGGGGATCGCGGCGAACGCCCGGAGCGCGGGCTCAGGCTTCGTCGAGCAGTTCTGCCGTGACGGCCGATTCGGTGTCCGGAACGCCCAGTTCCTTGGCGCGCCGGTCGGCCATCGACAGCAGCCGCCGGATGCGGCCCGCGACAGCGTCTTTCGTCATCGGCGGGTCGGCGAGCTGGCCGAGTTCCTCCAGTGACGCCTGCCGGTGCTGCACGCGCAGCCGGCCCGCGGCGGCGAGATGGTCGGGCACGTCGTCGCTGAGGATCTCCAGCGCGCGTTCCACCCGCGCCGCCGCGGCGACCGCGGCGCGCGCCGAGCGGCGCAGATTGGCGTCGTCGAAATTGGCCAGGCGATTCGCGGTCGCGCGCACTTCGCGGCGCAGCCTGCGTTCCTCCCAGACCATCCGGGTGCCGTGCGCGCCCATCCTGGTCAGCAGCGCGCCGATCGCCTCACCGTCGCGCACCACCACTCGGTCGGTGCCGCGCACCTCGCGGGCCTTGGCCGTGATGCCCAGCCGCCGGGCCGCGCCGACCAGCGCCAGCGCCGCCTCGGGTCCGGGGCAGCTGACCTCGAGCGCCGAGGAGCGTCCGGGTTCGGTGAGCGAGCCGTGCGCGAGAAACGCGCCGCGCCATGCGGCTTCGGCATCGGCGATGCTGCCGCCGACCACCTGCGCGGGCAGGCCGCGCACCGGACGGCCCCGCACGTCGAGCAAACCGGTCTGCCGAGCCAGGGCCTCCCCCTCCTTGGAGACGCGCACCACGTACCGGGAGGTTTTGCGCAGTCCGCCCGCGCCGAGCACGTGCACGTCGGAGCCGTAACCGTAGAGCTCGAAGATCTCCCGGCGCAGCCTGCGCGCGATGGACCCCATGTCCACCTCGGCCTCGACGATCACCCGGCCGCCGACGATGTGCAGGCCGCCCGCGAAACGCAGCAGAGCGGACAGTTCCGCCTTGCGGGAACTCACCTGCGACACCGTGAGCCTGCTCAGCTCGTCTTTCACATCGGCTGTCATCGCCACGGGACGCGCTCCTTTCCACCCAACCCGGAACGCACATCCTGGCCCATGTGCCGTCCCTCGACTCGAAGCCCTGCCATTTGCGGCCGAGGTTGCCGGATCAGTTGATCCAGTGCGGCGGCAAGCTTTCCGGGGTGATGCCGGTCCGTTCCCGCTTCGGCGACATCGGAGAACGTTACTCGTGCCCGCAACTGTTCGGCAGCCCTGGCCACATGTTCCCGCTCACGACCCTCCGGCACCGAGCCGGAGTCGACCAGCACCTCATCGACGACGAATTCCGGTGCGTGCTGGGACAATACATGCAAATGCCGCTCCGCGGAGAACCCGGCGGTCTCCCCCGGCTCCGCGGCGAGATTGAGCACGAGGACTTTCCGGGCCCTGGTGTACACCAGGGCTTCCCGTAGCTCCGGGACGAGGACGTGCGGAATCACGCTGGTGAACCACGATCCCGGCCCGAGCACCACGACATCCGCGTGTTCGATCGCCGAGGTCGCCTCCGGACTGGCCGGTGGGTCGGACGGAATCAGCCGCACCCGCCGCACCTTACCCGGCGTGGTCGCGATGGCAACTTGGCCGCGAATGCAACGGCTCACCCGTGGATCCGCCTCCAGCCCAGACACATCCGCCTCGATGTCCAGCGCGATCGGCGACATGGGGAGCACTCGTCCGGTGATGCGCAACATGCGGGCGACTTCGTCGAGCGCGGCGACCGGATCACCGAGCACCTCGGTGAGCCCGGCAAGGATCAGATTGCCCACCGAGTGCCCGGCCAGCGCGCCGGTGCCGCCGAAACGATGCTGGACGGTCTGCGTCCAGACGCCGTCGGCGTCCGCGGCCAGGGCCGCAAGCGCCATCCGGAGATCCCCCGGCGGCAGCACCCCCAGCTCGGCGCGTAGCCGGCCCGAGGAGCCGCCGTCGTCGGCGACGGTGACCACCGCGCAGATCTTCCTGGTCAGCCGCCGCACCGCGGTCAGTGTCGCGTACAGCCCATGTCCACCACCCAGCGCGACGATGCTGGGATTGGATTCCCAACCGGTCATTCGCGCCCCAGGTCTCGATGGACGACCCGGACCACGTCGGCGGACTCCTCCGGCCCACCGGTGACCTCACTCATCAACTCGCCCAGTGCCTCGGCAATCGCGACGCTCCGGTGCTTGCCTCCGGTGCAGCCCACTGCGACCGTCATGTATCGCTTCCCCTCTTGGCGGTAACCGTTCGTGGTCAGCTCGACCAGGTGGTGGCAGGTACGCAGATAATCGTCCGCTCCGGGACGCGACAACACGTACTCGCTGACCACCGTCTCCTGACCGGTGTGTTCCCGCAACTCCGGTATCCAATGCGGATTGGGTAGAAAACGCACATCCAACACCATGTCGGCGTCCAGCGGAACCCCGTACTTGAAGCCGAACGACTGCACGGTGAGTTGCAACGCGCTGGGCGCGCCGCCGCCGTAGGCCTCCTCCATCTTGCGGTGCAACTGATGGATGGACAGCTCGGTGGTGTCGATCACCAGGTCGGCGGCGGCCTTCACGGCGGACAGCCGCACCCGCTCGGCGGCGATCCCCGCCGACAACGTGCCGTCCTTGCTCTCGCTCTGTAGCGGATGCCTGCGCCGGGCGAAGCCGAAGCGGCGGATCAACACGTCGTCGGAGGCCTCGAGGAACAGGACCCTGGTGCGCACGCCGAGGATCCGCAGCTGCTCGGTGACCACCGAGAGATCGCCGGTGAAGAACCGGCTGCGCACGTCCATGACCAGCGCGAGACGGCGGATCGGCGGCTTCGCGGACGCACCGAGCTCCACCATCCGCCCGAACAGCTCGGGCGGCAGGTTGTCGGTCACGTACCAGCCGAGGTCCTCGAGTACGCGGGCGGCCGTGCCGCGGCCCGCGCCCGAGAGCCCGGTCACGATCACGACCTCGACCTGCGGATTCGCTCCGCCGACGGTGCCGGACGAAGCCACTCGTCCCGCACTCGTCGCCGGACTGCCCGCACTGCTGTTCGATTCGACGCGTGTCATGTCCTACCGGATCCGTGTCTGGGGTGCCTTCCGATCATCGCGCACCGGTTTCGGTATCGGCCGCAGACACACAACGTACGCGATACCGAAATTTCCGGTGCACTGTCGACTGTCTATTCGGACTCGAGCGCCGCAAGGACCGCTTTCGCGGTCGCCATCCCGATTCCGGGCACCTCGGTGATCTCCTCGACCGTGGCCTGCTTCAGCTTGGCGACCGATCCGAAATGGGTGACCAGCGCGGTCCGGCGCGCCGTGCCGAGCCCCGGCACCGAGTCCAGGGCCGAGGCGGTCATCCGGCGTGAGCGCTTGCTGCGATGGAAGGTGATGGCGAAGCGGTGCGCCTCGTCGCGCACCCGTTGCAGCAGGTAGAGCGCCTCGCTGTTGCGCGGCAGGATCACCGGGTCGCTCTCGCCGGGCACCCACACCTCCTCGAGCCGTTTGGCCAGGCCGATCACCGCGACATCGGTGATGCCCAGCTCGTCGAGCACCTCGGCGGCCGCGGCGACCTGGGGCGCGCCGCCGTCGACGACGAACAGGTTGGGAGGATAGGAGAACTTGCGCGGGCGCCCCGTGCGGGGATCGATACCCGGACGGGAGGTGAGGTCGAGCGCGTCGTCGTCGCTTCCGGTCGCGGCGAGATCGTCCTGCTCCATCATGTCGCGCTCACGGCGCAGCTTGAGGAACCGGCGGCGGGTCACCTCGGCGATGCTGCCGACGTCATCGGAACGGCCGTCGCCCGCCGCTTCCCGGATCGTGTAGTGGCGGTAATCGGACTTGCGGGCCAGACCGTCCTCGAAGACCACCAGCGAGGCGACCACGTCGGTCCCCTGCACGTGACTGACGTCGACGCACTCGATACGCAGCGGCGCGGTGTCGAGTTCCAAGGCGTCCTGGATCTCTTGCAGCGCTTGCGATCTCGAGGTCAGATCGCCCGCCCGCTTGAGCTTGTGCTGGGCCAGCGCCTCCATCGCGTTGCGCTGCACGGTCTCGGCGAGCGCCTTCTTGTCCCCGCGCTGGGGCACCCGCACCTTCACCGCCGAGCCGCGCAGGCCGGACAGCCACTGCTGGACCTGCTCGATATCGGCGGGCAGCTCGGGCACGAGCACTTCGCGGGGCACCACGGTGGCGAGCAACTCGTCGGCGGACTGCTCGGCCACCGTGACCTGCTCGCCGTAGAACTGGGTGAGGAACTGCTCGACCAGCGCGGCGAGCTCACCGCCCGCCTCCGGGACGTCGACCGCGTCACCCGACTTGTCGACCACCCACCCGCGCTGGCCGCGCACCCGGCCGTCCCGCACATGGAAGACCTGCACCGCCACCTCCAGTTCGTCGGCGGCGAAGGCGATGACGTCGGCGTCGGTGCCCGTGCCGAGCACCACCGCCTGCTTCTCCAGCGCGCGGCGCAGCGCTTGCACGTCGTCGCGCAGCCGGGCGGCGGCCTCGAAATCCAGGTCTTCCGCGGCGTCGTGCATGCGGCGCTCCAGTTCGCGGACCAACCGATCGGTGCGGCCTGCGAGGAAGTCGCAGAAGTCCTCGACGATGGCGCGGTGCTCCTCGGCACTCACCCGCCCGACGCACGGCGCCGAGCACTTGTCGATATAGCCGAGCAGGCAGGGACGCCCGATCTGGTGGTGCCGCCGGAAGACCCCGTTGGAGCAGGTGCGCGCGGGAAACACCCGCAGCAGCAGATCGAGCGTCTCGCGGATGGCCCAGGCGTGCGCGAACGGGCCGAAGTAACGCACCCCTTTGCGGCGCGCGCCGCGATAGACGAACAGCCGCGGGTAGTCCTCGTTCAAGGTGACCGCGAGCACCGGGTAGGACTTGTCGTCGCGGTAGCGGACGTTGAAGCGGGGATCGAATTCCTTGATCCAGTTGTATTCCAGCTGCAGCGCCTCCACCTCGGTGGAGACGACCGTCCATTCGACGCTCGCGGCCGTGGTGACCATCTGCCTGGTGCGCGGATGCAGGCCGGCGACGTCGGCGAAATACGAGTTCAGTCTGCTGCGCAGGCTCTTTGCCTTGCCGACGTAGATGACCTGCCGATGGGCGTCCCGGAATTTGTAGACACCTGGTTCGACGGGAATCGTGCCCGGCGCGGGCCGGTACGTCGCTGGATCTGCCACCCATCCAGCGTATCGACCGCGACCGACAGCCCGGCCGACGGCGGCCGCGCGTGACTATCCGGACCCCGGGACCCCGAACCACGCCTTGGCTTCCGGGCGGCACAGCAGGTACACGACGGCAGCCGAGGTAGCGAGCGAATACGCCGCCGCGACGATGGCGACGACGGGCGGGACGGTCGCCGAGTCCCTGATCGCCCAGCATCCGACGACCGCCTGCAGGAGTGCCAGCCCGATCGTCAGCTTGCGCACGGCGGGCGCGCCCTCCGCGAAGCCGAGCACGAGCAGACCCAGTGCCCACGCCACGCAGAACTGGGTGGACGCCGTGGCGGCCGCCTCGCCACCGCGCGTCAGATTCATCAGGACGGGATAAGCGAGTCCGAATCCCGCCATCCCGGCGACGGCTTCCCGCACATCCCGAACCGCCTCCGGCATGGCGGTTTCCACGCCGACGGACGGCTCCTCACCGGAGAACGCCAAGCTCACAGCCGTACCTCCGTTGGTACCGAACCTTCCGGCACATCCTGCGAATACGCCGGAATCGCACCGTAACACGGTGACATCCCGCGCAACTCGGAGTTCGGCAAATGAACCAGACGGTGACGGCGCGGACCGACCGCGAGGGTCAGTCCACGAGACCGTGCCGCCGCAGCGCGGCCAGCAGCGCGTCCGGGCGCTCCCCGGTGGGCAGGGCCTCCACCAGAGCGAATCGGCTGCCCACCGCCTCGGCGCCGCCGTCGGCCTCGGCGCTGTCACCGATCATCAGCGCCGCCTCGGCGGGCACGCCCAGATCGCGCAGCGCGACATGGAAGATCTCCGGGTCGGGCTTCATGGCGCCGACCTCGAAGGAGAGGGTGAACGCGGCGACCAGCCGATCCCAGCCGCGCGCGGCGAACGACGGACGGATGTCGAACGGGATGTTGCTCACCACCGCGACCGGAACGCCTTGTGCGGCCAACAGATCGAGGACGGCCTCGCTGTCCGGGTACGGCGTCCACTCCAACGGGTCGAGCAACCGGGCGTACAGCCGTTCGGCGTCCTCGTCGGTGGGCACACCCGACGTGCGCAGCACCTTCATCATCACCTTGCGATGCAGTGCCGGGTCCAGGTCACGGTGGTCCCACGCGTATTGCGTCTCTTCGTCGAATTCCGCGATGTGGTCGACCGGCGCCGTCATCCGCCGCATGATCTCGGCCTTCTCGTCCACGTCGAACGCTCGTCCATCCGGCCGGGTCAGATCCGCGTACCAGGATTCGTCGGCCTCCAGGCGGAACAAGGTCCCGGAGAAGTCGAACAGCACCGCCTCGATCGCCACTGGGCCAGCCTACCGACCGCTCGCATCGCGCCGCCGGTTCGCGCGGGACGGTCGCGCCGGCCCGACCTCGACACACGCTGCGGCCACGGCGATTTCGTCCGTGGGAAGGAAACCGGCGCGGCTGCCGGTGCCTGGGGTTAGAGTCCGGGCATGGGGCACAAGCGAGGAAGTCGGGTCGCCGCCGCGGCGGCGTTCGCACTCACCGTCGGAATGGCCACCGCGTGTTCGTCCGGCGAAAGCCAGGCGGGCGGGGTGTGCGAGACGGTTCCGAACGGCACGCCGGTGACGGCCACCGCGGCGGGACCGGCGGGCGGTGGCACCAAGGATCTCAGCACCAACCCAGAAATAGCGAGCGGCTATCGCACGAACATGACGCCGGTGCGCACGCATACCTTCGCGGTGTCGACGGCGAATCCGGTGTCGACCAAGGCCGCCTGCGAAGTCCTCCGCGACGGCGGCACCGCGGCGGACGCGCTGATCGCGGCACAGACGGTGCTCGGTTTGGTCGAACCGCAGGCCTCCGGTATCGGCGGCGGCGCGTTCCTGCTCTACTACGACGCGAACACCAAGACCGTGGACGCCTACGACGGGCGCGAGGTGGCCCCCGCGGCGGCCACCGAGAACTATCTGCGCTGGATCAGCGACACCGACCGCACCGAGCCCAAACCGAACGCGCGGGCCAGTGGCCGATCCATCGGCGTCCCCGGTGTGCTGCGGATGCTCGAGCTGGCGCACCGCGACCACGGCAAGACCGCGTGGCGCGAGCTGTTCGACCCGGCCATCGGACTGGCCGATCAGGGTTTCCCGATCAGTCCCCGCCTCGCGGGGCAGATCGCGGAATCGGCCAAGGACCTCGCCGCGGACGAGGACGCCAAGGCGTATTTCCTCGAGCAGGGCGGCAGTCCGAAGACCGCGGGCACCGTCCTCACCAACCCCGCCATGGCGAAGACGCTCGGCGCAGTCGCCACCGAGGGCGCGCAGGCCTTCTATACGGGCGCCATCGCCCGGGACATCGCCGCGGCCGCGGGCCGATCCTCCGGCGGGCGCACCCCCGGCCTGATCACGACCGAGGACTTGGCCGGTTACCAGGCGAAGAAGCGCACCGCGCTGTGCACGGGCTATCGCGAACACGAGATCTGCGGCATGCCCAGCCCCTCGTCGGGCGGCATCGCCGTCGCCGCGACCCTGGGCATCCTGGAGAACTTCGACCTGGCCACCATGCGGCCGGACAACATCGACCGCAACGGCGGCAAGCCGAGCCCGCAGGCCGTGCACCTCATCTCCGAGGCCGAACGCCTCGCCTACGCCGATCGCAACAAGTACGTGGCCGACACGGATTTCGTGCCGCTGCCCGGCAATTCGGCGCAAACCCTGCTGAATCGCGACTATCTGCGGCAGCGCGCCGGGCTCATCGACCCGAACCGCAGCATGGGCACCGCGCAGCCGGGTGACTTCGGCCCCGTGCCGCTCGGTGTGGGTCCGCAACCGCCCGAGCACGGCACCAGCCACATCTCGGTGGTCGACAAGTACGGCAACGCCGCGGCGATGACCACCACCGTGGAGTCGGCGTTCGGTTCGTTCCATCTGGTCGACGGCTTCGTGCTGAACAATCAGCTCACCGACTTCAACGCCGATCCGCTGGGCGCCGACGGCGTGCCGATGGCCAACCGGGTGCAGCCGGGCAAGCGCCCGCGCAGCTCGATGAGCCCGACGCTGGTCTTCGGCAAGGCCCCCGACGGCTCGCGCGGTGAGCTGACCCATGTCGCGGGCTCGCCAGGCGGCTCGGTGATCATCCAATTCGTGGTGAAGACGCTGGTCAACATGTTCGACTGGGGTTTGGATCCGCAGCAGGCGGTCTCCGCGGTCGCGTTCGGCGCCGGGAACGGCCCGTCCACCGGTGTCGGCGGTGAGCATCCGGCGATCAACGCCACCGACAACGGCGACCACGACCCGCTCGTGGTGCGGCTGCGGGAGCTGGGCCATCAGGTCTCGGTCGCACCGCAGTCCAGCGGCCTGAGCGCCCTCAAACGCAACAGCGCGGACGGCTGGATCGGCGGTGCGGACCCGCGCCGCGAAGGCGCGGTCCTCGGCGACACCCACTGAATCGACCCGGTCCCGGGCTCGCTGGGGAGAGGCCCAGCACCGCCCGGTCGGCTGACGGCTGACGGCTGACGGCTGACGGCTGACGGCTGACGGCTGACGGCTGACGAGGATCGACATGCCCGCCGGAATAGGGCGGTTACTTCCTCCGGATCATCGGATACACCACCGGACCCCGACCGATCGGCAGCTCACCCTGCGGCTCGAAACCGAATCGCTCGTAGAAGGGCACCGTGCCGCGGGTATTCGAGATGAGGAAGCCGTCCTGCCCGGCCGCCGACAGCCGTCGCTCGAGCAACGCGCTCGCCAATCCCCTGCCCTGCGCGCCGGGCAGCGTCCCGATGGCGGCCAGGTACAGATGCGGCGTGGCCGGGCGTGCGCGCTCCATCCGCCGCCCGGCGGCCAGCGCCCGTGCCGCGCTCGTCCCCAAGGCCCGCAGCAAGGTCACCGGCTTCGCCGTCGGCGCCACCATGTCCGCCGGTTCCCACAGCGCCACACAGGCGAGATTGCCTTCCGCGTCGTGCGCGAGATCGACCAGGCCGTTCTTCCGGCGCGAAGCGATGCGCGAATCCCAGAACAGCGGCAGGGCTTTGCGCCGCCGCGGCGACCCCGGCCAGAAATAGGTCATCAGCGGGTCGTCGGCGAAAGCCGCCGCGAGGACGAACGCACCCGGCTCCATACCGGCGAGGCTAGACCAGCTTCCGAACCCGTGCGAGCGCTGAATGCCGCACCAGCTCACTTGCTCCCGGAATACTTCGCGCCGAGTTCACGCAGCCGAGCCATGGCTCGGGCCGCGTGCTCCTTGTCGTTCGAGCGGATCGCCAGCATCGGGACGTAGTCGTCATCGACCAATTCCAGGCGCGCCCAGGCCTTCCGGTCCGGGAACGACACGCCGCGGATGTAGTCCCAGGGGAAATCGTTGTCGCCCAAGATGTTTCGTACCGATACGCCGCGAGCGCCGACGCGAACCCGCGGCCTTGTCAACAGCAGTACCGCGGCGGCGCCGAGTACGCCGATCCCGATCATCGCGATCTGATCGGCCACCCGGAAGTTGACGCCGGTCGACCCGCTGCGCAGCCAGACGCCACCCACGGTGAAAGTGGCCGCGATCAGCACCGCCGCGATCCAGGCCGTCCGCACCGCACGGCGGGGACGCACCTCGAACTCCCACTCGGCCCCGTCGCCGGCCGCCGAGCCCGCGTTCCTGCGGAAGATACGGACGACCGGCATCGTCAGGCGGACTGTCGCAGGGCGCGCAGGGTCAGCGCGGCGTCCAGCGCCGCGGCAGCCGCCTGCTCGCCCTTGTTCTCTTGGGATTCCGGCAGCCCGGCCCGGTCCAGGGCCTGCCGCTCGTTGTTGGTGGTGAGGACCCCGTTCGCGACCGGCGTTCCCTCGTCCAGCGAAACCCGGGTGAGCCCCGCGGTCACCGCGTCGCAGACGTACTCGAAATGCGGTGTGTCACCGCGGATCACCACCCCGAGCGCCACCACCGCGTCGTGCGACCTGGCCAGCTCCTGAGCCACCACCGGCAGCTCCATCGCGCCGGCGCAGCGCACCACCGTGACTTGCTGGACACCCGCCTCTTTGGCCACCCGCTCGGCGTTCGCCACCAGGGTGTCGCAGATCTGGGTGTGCCAGCGCGAGGCGACGATACCCAAGGAGAGGTCCTTGGCGTCCGCCAGCGCGAAGGTCGGTACCCCGGTACCGCTCATCGATGTCCGCCTTTCCGGTCTGCTCGCAGTTCAGTGCGCCGTCTCGCCGAGATCGAGTTCGTCGAGGCCGATCAGGTCATGCCCCATCCGGTCCCGCTTGGTGCGCAGGTAGCGCAGGTTTTCCGCGTTCGCGCGCAACGGCATCGGCACCCGATCGGTGATCCGCAGGCCGTAGCCGTCCAAGCCGACCCGCTTGGCCGGGTTGTTGGTGAGCAATCGCATCGAGCGAAGACCCAGATCCACCAGGATCTGCGCGCCGGTGCCGTAATCGCGCGCATCCGCGGGCAGCCCCAGCTCCAGATTCGCGTCGACCGTATCGTGGCCGGAATCCTGCAACTGGTAGGCCTGCAACTTGTGCATCAGGCCGATGCCGCGGCCTTCGTGACCGCGCATGTACAGCACCACGCCGCGCCCCTCGGCCGCGACCATCTCCAACGCGGCATCCAGTTGCGGACCGCAGTCGCAGCGCAACGACCCGAACACGTCGCCGGTCAGGCACTCCGAGTGCACCCGCACCAGGACGTCCTCACCGTCGCTGATATCGCCGCGCACCAGCGCGACGTGCTCGACCTCGTCGTAGATGCTCTGATAGCCGACGGCCATGAACTCGCCGTGCGCGGTGGGGATGCGCGCCTCGGCGACGCGCACCACGTGCTTCTCGTGCCTGCGCCGCCACGCGATCATGTCGGCGATCGAGATCAGCGCCAGCTCGTGCTCGTCGGCGAAGACGCGCAACTCCTCGGTGCGGGCCATGTGGCCCTCGTCCTTCTGACTGACGATCTCGCAGATCACACCCGCCGGACGCAAACCGGCCATGCGCGCCAGATCCACCGCCGCCTCGGTGTGGCCGGGCCTGCGCAGCACGCCACCGTCCTTGGCGCGCAACGGCACCACGTGGCCGGGGCGGGTGAAATCGTCGGCCTTGGCGTCCGCGTCGGCCAGCAGCCGCATGGTGGTGGCGCGGTCGGCGCCGGAGATACCGGTCGTGACGCCCTCGCGCGCGTCCACCGAGACGGTGTAGGCGGTGCCGTGCTTGTCCTGGTTCATCGCGTACATCGGCGGCAGGCCCAGCCGATCGCAATCGTCACCCGTGAGCGGCACACAGATGTAACCGGAGGTGTAGCGGATCATGAAGGCGACCAGCTCCGGGGTGGCCTTCTCCGCCGCGAAGATGAGGTCGCCCTCGTTCTCGCGGTCCTCGTCGTCGACGACGACGACCGCCTTACCGGCGGCGATATCGGCGACTGCGCGCTCGATGCTGTCGAACCTGGTCACGTCTGTTGTGCTCCATCTCGAAATAGGTGCCTCACCACAGTACTGTGCTTGATTTGCCGCGACTGCGTCGCGGCGTGTTCGCGGCCCCTGTGTGGCTCGCGTCCGAGTGGCCGCCGCTGGCGACTGCGTCGCGGACGCGGCGGCCACTCGGACGCGAGCCGGGCCGCGAACGGAACATGCTCGTTCTCGCTTCGCGATGCGAACCATGCCCGATCGGTTTCGGTGCGCTCGGGGACCGGAGCGAAGCCGCCCCGACGGCACCGGACGGTGATCACCGATCCCGCACGCACAGCGTTTCCCGGCACGTCGCGCGGTGGGAGCGTCCTCGTCGCCGCGCGCCCTCGTCCGGCGTGGGCGGGGACGAGCGGGGCGGTCACGGTCAGCCGCGCTGCTGGAGGCGTTCGACGTACTTGGCGATCACGTCGACCTCCAAGTTCACGGTGGTGCCGACGGTGGCGAAGCCCAGGTTGGTCAGCGAGAGGGTGGTGGGGATGAGAGAGACCTCGAACCAGTCCCGGCTGCCGGTTTCGGCGGGGTCGTCGGAGACGCCGAGTCCGGAGACGGTGAGCGAGATGCCGTCGACGGTGATCGAACCCTTCTGCACGACGTAGCGGGCGATGTTCTCGGGCAGCGAGATCCGCACCACGTCCCAGTTCTCCGAGGGAGTGCGCGAGAGCACGGTGCCGGTGCCGTCGACATGGCCTTGGACCAGATGACCACCGAGCCTGCTGTTCAACGCCGCGGCGCGCTCGAGATTCACCTTGGCACCGACGTCCAGTTTGCCGATGCTCGAGCGGTTGAGCGTCTCGGCCATGACGTCGACGGTGAACGAGTCGCCGCCGACCACCTCCACGACGGTCAGGCACACCCCGTTCACGGCGATCGAATCACCGTGCCCGGCATCGGAGGTCACCAGCTTGCCCTTGATCGTCAGCCGCGCGGCGTCGGTCAGCTGCTCGCTGGCGACGATCTCGCCGAGTTCCTCGACGATGCCTGTGAACATGTGCCCTGACTCCCTGTCGCGTCGTTGTCGTCCGGTTGCGGAACAGCGCGGGGCCCGGCCGATATTCCCGCGCCCACTCAGCCTAATGACGCGGGGCAGGCGGAGACAGCGGCGCTCCGGAGCGGAACGGCGTACCGCCGACCGCATCGTAAGCAGACCGACGGGCGGCCCGAGGCGCCCCGGAACCGGCCGGTCCCATCGAAAAGGGAAAGAAATATGCCTGCGCACGCCGCGAACACCGCACAGCACAGGATCCGATAACTATTCGAAGTCACTGGGCATACCGCGCGAATCTATTTTTCCCACGGGGTTGCCGATTCATGCTCGATACCCGAAAGAAACACGGTTATAACCCAGATTTCGCGCTCCGAGGAGACGGGAAGCGATATCGTTACGCGGCCGACTTCTCGCGTTCAACTATTCCGCCCAGCAGTTCGATGGGGTGCTCTACCAGGTCATACGGCGGACGACCGGGAAGCCTGTCGCACGATGTCCACTCCTCGAGAAAGCCGGAGAACACAGTGGAACAAATTGGGTCGGACACAGCCGGGGGCGCGGTGTGACCACATTTCTCGATTCGACGCCGGAAGTTCGCTGCTCACGGTATCGGCGCGAATTCCAGTTGCCCGCATCGATGGATCCCGGTTCGCATCGCATTCTCCTGCACATCGGCGTCGACTACGGCGCCGTCACCATGCCCGCCGAACTCGGCGAGCAGGTACTGCGACAACTCGTCCAGGACGGAATCGCGGGCCCGGTCGTCGACCATCCGCGGGCCAGGCACTGGACCTTCCTCACCGGACCCGCCGGGCCCGACGCGATCAGCCCGGCGGTCTCGGCCGAACTGTTCCGCCTGTACGCGGCGGTGGCCTGCGCGGGCAGCCAGGTTGTGCTGCCCTCACCGGAGGACGAGCGCACCGGCTACCGCGTGTGGATCCGGTCGCCCGAGGCCGGGCCGCGCCGCCCGTCGATCAGCGCGATGATCGAGACGATCCGCGCGGTCGCCGCACGGCGGACCCGGGCCGGATAGACCCGATCAGCGCGCCCACGCCGAGGCCGCCTGATCGCGCAACTTCTGCACGGTGGCCCCGGGGTCGGCGGTGCTGTAGACCGCGGAACCGGCGACGAAGCAGTCCACTCCCGCCTCCGCGGCCGCCTCGATGGTGTCGGCGTTGATGCCGCCATCGATCTCGACCAGCAGCCGCAGCTCACCGGAGTCGACCAGGTTCCGCACGATGCGCGCCTTCTGCAACACCTCCGGGATGAACGACTGCCCGCCGAAGCCCGGTTCCACGCTCATCACCAGCAGGGTGTCGAATTCGCGCAGGATCTCCAGGTACGGCTCGATCGGCGTGCCGGGCTTCACCGAGAGCCCCGCCTTGGCGCCCGCGGCGCGGATGTCGCGCGCCACCGCGATCGGATCGTCGGTCGCCTCGGCGTGGAAGGTCACGTTGTGCGCGCCCGCCTCGGCGTACGGCGGCGCCCAGCGGCCCGGATCCTCGATCATCAGATGGCAGTCCAGCGGGATCTCGGTCGCCTTCAGCAGGCTCTCGACCACCGGAAGGCCGAGGGTGAGGTTCGGCACGAAGTGCGCGTCCATCACATCCACGTGCAGCCAGTCGGCGCCTGTGACGGCCTTCGCTTCGTCCGCGAGATGCGCGAAGTCGGCGGACAGAATGGACGGGGCGATCATCGGAACGGCCGGACGCGGGTAAGTCGGGTTGGACACAACGCCGGAGTCTAACGGTCGCCGGGGTTGCCCAGGGCGGGAGTGGGTAGCCTCCATAGGGTGATCAATATTTCGGCGGAACAGGGGCTCTACAGCACCCCGGTGGAGATTCGGGTGGCGGCGTCGGTGACACAACTGCCCATCGTGCGTGGGCTCGCCGAAACCCTCGTCCTACTCAGCGAATTCACGCTGGACGAGGTGGCCGACATCCGGCTGGCCGTCGACGAGGTCTGCTCGACGCTGATCGCGGTCGCCGCCCCGGAAACGAGCCTGAACTGCCGGTTCACCGTCGGTGACACCGAGTTGCTCGTCCGGGTCGAGGGCATCGCGGAGAAGCCGGGACTGCCCGACCAGCGCAGCTTCGGCTGGCATGTGCTACGCACCCTCACCGACGCGGTGGACGCGACCCAGGATTCGTACGACGCGGCGATCTCCGGATATCCGACAACGGTCGAGTTCCGTCGGGTCCGGGGGAAGGCGTAGTGGCGGACGAAGAAACCGTGTTCGATGCACAGCGCGACGAGGACGCAGACACGCTGACCACCGAGGACGCCGTCGACGCCGAAGAAACCCTGGAAGCGGCGGGAACGGTCCCCGGCTATGACGACGTCGGATTGCTCTTCGAGCAGCTCGCGGCCAGCGAGAAGGGGACGGCGCGGCACGCCGCGCTCCGCGCGGAGCTGATCAGCCGCTGCATTCCGCTCGCCGACCACATCGCCCGCAAGTTCAGCGGGCGCGGTGAGCCGTTCGATGATCTGACCCAGGTGGCGCGGGTCGGCTTGGTGCACGCGGTGGATCGTTTCGACGTGGAGCGCGGCTCGAATTTCCTGTCTTTCGCGGTGCCGACCATCATGGGCGAGGTCCGCCGGTATTTCCGCGACAACACCTGGGCGATGCGAGTGCCGAGACGGGTCAAGGAGACTCACCTACGCATCGGCGCGGCGATCGACAGTCTCTCCCAGACCCTCGGCCGCTCCCCGACGGCGAAGGAGATCGCCGCGGAGCTGGACGTCGATCCGGACGAAGTGACCCAGGCGGTCATCGCGGGCAACGCCTACCAGCCGAGCTCGATCGACGCGGCCACCCTCGGCCGTGACACCGACGCCTCGCTGCTGGACACCCTCGGCGAGGAGGAGTCCCAGTTCGACCGGGTCGAGGAGTACGTCGCGATCCGGCCGCTGCTGGCCGGGCTGCCCGAGCGGGAACGGCGCATCCTGACGATGCGGTTCTTCGAATCGATGACCCAGACCCAGATCGCGCAGCAGATGGGCATCTCCCAGATGCACGTGTCGCGCATCCTGGCGAAAACCCTTGCCCGTCTACGGGAACAGTCCAGCCGGGAATGAGCGCGTTCAGCGGCTCTCGGGTTCGCGCACCTTCGCCGGAGCGGTGAGGAGCCACGCGTCGTCGAGCGGTTCCCGCAATCGGCCGGGCGCGACGCGGGCGAAGTCGATCACGACCAGGTAGCCACCTCCGGGAGTTAGGCAGCCATGGCCCCCACGTGCCGCCCGATCATCGTCATGGTCCGAATGCGCGGCCAGGTTCCGCGCGTCCGGTGCGAACGAATGGCATGCCGCTCAGCGCGGCTTGCGCAGCGCGGCCAGGAACATGGCGTCGGTGCCGTGCCGGTGTGGCCACAGCTGCGCCCCCGGTCCGTCCCCGACATCGGTGACGCCGGGCAGCAGCTCGCGGGTGTCGAGTTGCTCGGCGCCGAGACGGCGCACCGCGTCGGCGACGATCGACACCGTCTCCGGCAGATGCGGCGAGCACGTCGAGTACACCACGACACCGCCCGGGCGCAGCAAATCCCATGCGGTGGAGAGTAATTCGCGCTGCAAGACGACCAGTTCGCGGACGTCCGCGGGGGTGCGCCGCCAGCGCGCCTCCGGCCTGCGGCGCAGCGCGCCGAGCCCGGTGCACGGGGCATCCACCAGGATGCGGTCATAGCCCGGGGTCAGTCCGCTGGCGCGGCCGTCGGCGACGTGGATGTCCACCGGCAGGTCGCGCACGGCCTTGCGCACCAGTTCGGCACGGTGCGCGGCGGGCTCGACCGCGTCCACCCTGAACCCGTCGATCGCGGCGATCGCCCCCAGCAGCGCGGCCTTGCCGCCCGGTCCGGCACACAGGTCCAGCCAGCGACCGGTGTCCGGACCGTGGAGTTCGGCCCTGGTCAGCGCCAGCGCCACCAGCTGGCTGCCTTCGTCCTGTACGGCCGCCATGCCCTCGCGCACCGGCTCGAGCTTGCCCGGGTCACCGCCGTCCAGGTAGACCGCGTACGGCGACCAGCGGCCCTCCTCGCCGCCGGTCACCAGCGCGAGTTCCTCCGCGGTGATGTCGCCCGGGCGGGCCACGAGATGCACCAGTGGCCGAGCGTCGTCGGCGGCGAGCACCTCGCGCAACTCCCCCGCTCGCGCGCCCAGCGCGTCGGCGAACGCCTGCGCGATCCAGGCCGGGTGCGCGTACTCGAACGCCAGCCGGCCGACCGGATCGGCGGGCGCGAGCGCCTCCACCCACTGTTCAGGGGTCTTCTCCCCTGCCCGCCGGAGCACGGCGTTGACGAATCCCGCCTTGCCCGCGCCGAATTCGGAGCGCGCCAATGCCACCGAGGTGTCCACCGCGGCGTGCGCACCGATCCTGGTGCGCAGCAGCTGGTAGACGCCGAGCCGGAGCACGTCCAGCAGCGGTCCGTCGATCTCCTCGATCGGCCGGCCCGCCCCCTCGGCGATCACCGCGTCGAGCAGACCCAGCGACCGGCACGCGCCGTAGGCGAGTTCGGTCGCCAACGCCGCGTCCCGGCCCGACAACCCCAGGTCCCGCAGCAGCGCGGGCAGAACGAGGTTGGCGTAGGCGTCGCGCTCCCGGACCGCTCGCAGCACATCCCTCGCGGCCGCCCGCGGCAGATCGGTGGGCTCTTTACGCTGCGGTCGCCTGCCTGCGGCGGCTTTGGCCCCCGAGGACGGACGCCCGGCGGTGGAACGATCCGACCGGCCCGTCGCCGCGCGTTGTCCCGCGGCGCCCCGCCGTTCGTCGCGACCGCGCGCCTCGGCTCGCCCGCCGCCTGCCCGCGGATCGGCCGCTCGTGACCGTCCCGCGCCGGTGCGGTCCTGTCGCGGGCCACCCTGCGCACGAGGTCGCCCGGCCTCGCCGGAACGGTTCGGCGCGGACTCACGGTCCTCGCGCCGCCGGTCGCGGGCGTTGTCGTCACCGGGCCGATTGCCGCGCGGCGTCATTCGACCACCGCGCCGGGCTGCAGGCGGGCGCCGCGCGCCCAGTCGAGCGCGGCCATCATGCGCTTGCCCTGCGGCTGCACCTGATCCAGCCGCACCGCGGTGGTGGCGGTGCCGACGAACACGCCGGACTTGCGCACCTCGATGACGCGTTCCGGCAACTCCTCCTCGACCAGCTCGACCGGTCCCAGCTTCAGCCGCGTGCCGCCCACCTCGGTCCAGGCGCCGGGAGCCGGGGTGACCGCGCGAATCCGCCTGCTGATGGCCAGGGCGGGTTGGTCCCAGCGCACATGCCCGGCTTCGACACCGACCTTGGGCGCGTACGAGACGCCGTCGGTGGACTGCGGGACGGGCTGCAAGGTCCCGTCCTCCACTCCGTCGAGCGTCGCTTCCAGCAGGCGGGAGCCGCTGTCGGCCAATCGCTGCAGCAGGGCGCCCGCGGTATCGGTGACGGCGATCTTCTCGGTCACCATGCCGAAGACCGGACCGGTGTCCAACCCGGCCTCGATCTGGAAGGTGGAGGCGCCGGTGATCTCGTCGCCCGCGTCGATCGCCGCCTGCACCGGCGCCGCGCCCCGCCAGGCGGGCAGCAGCGAGAAATGCAGGTTGATCCAACCGAAGCGCGGGATCTCGAGCACCGGCTCGGGCAGTAGAGCGCCATAGGCGACGACGGGACAGCAGTCCGGCGCCAAGTCGGTGAGCTGCGCCAGGAATTCCGGCTCCGACGGACGCCGCGGAGTGAGCACCGGGATGCCGTGTTCGTCGGCCAGCTGACCGACCGGCGACCTGGTCACTTTCCGGCCGCGCCCTGCGACCGCGTCCGGCCGCGTCAGCACGGCGATCACCTCGTGACGCGCCGATTCCAGCAAACGCCGCAGCGACGGAACCGCCGGTTCCGGGGTGCCCGCGAAGACGACGCGCATCAGCGGCCGGCCCCGAACGGGTTGGGCCGGCCCGAGCCGCTCATCGAGCGCGCGGGGCGCACCGTCAATCCCGCTGTGAACCAATCGGATTCGCGGATCACCCGCATCGCCTCCTTGCGCTGGGCCGGGTCGAGACGGTCGATGAACAGCACCCCGTCGAGATGATCGGTCTCGTGCTGCACGCACCGCGCGAGCAGGCCTTCCGCCTCGAAAGCGACGGGCGCGCCGTCGACGTCCACACCGGACGCTCGCACACGCGAGGCCCGGCGCGTGTCGTAGCGCACGCCGGGGATCGACAGGCAGCCTTCCGGCCCGACCTGCTCTTCGTCGCCGACGACCTCCCACTGCGGGTTCACCAGATGCCCCGAAGCGTCGCCGGTGTCGTAGACGAACACGCGCAACCCGACCCCGATCTGCGGCGCGGCCATCCCGACCCCGCCGTCGTCGTGCATGGTCTCGGTCAGGTCGGCCACCAGCTGCCGCAGATCGCGGTCGAACGCGGTGACCTCCGCGGCGCGGGCACGCAGAATGGGATCGCCGAACAGGCGAACGGGCTGGATGGTCACGGCTGGCTCCCGGAAGCGGACGAATACGGTCGCCCCATTCTAGTGAGACACCCGGAAATCCCCGATTCGCCGGCCGGAAGCTGGTAGAACTCCTATGCGGTCCGGGCGGGGTGTCGATCCCTCCGCCCGGCCGCCCGGAAACACGCTGGTCAGCGGCCTGGCGCAGGCCCGCCGTCGACTGGTTCCACGACGGCGCGTGAGAATGCACCGCGACCGACGACCCGGCCTCCACCGCTGCCGCCCGAACCTTCCTCGGCTACGTCAGGTGAACCACTGTCCCCGCCCACACTTGGCTCGGACCACATCCGACCGGCGCCCGTGCGCCCGTGCGCCCGGCAACTGCGAGACACTCGACCACTCGGGCCTGACGCGATGCGGTGGGATCCGAGTCGTACTCGACGAGCAGTAGGGCCACGCCGCCCGGCCGGGTCGAAACCGGGCGGTCGGGCGGCGCCGCCCCGGGGGGGTCACAGCGTCCGGCCGAAGTGCGCCGCCACCGTGTCGACGGCGACCGTCACCTGGGGTTCCTGATCGTAGAAGTCGAACTGGGTGCCCTGCGTCCAGAAGAAGTCCTTCGGACCGGCCAGCCCGGCGTGGAACCGGCGAGCGCCCTCGGGTATCGCGGCGTCCTCACTGTGCACGAGGACGGTGGGCTGGGTGATCTTCGAGGCGGTGGCGATCGAGTCGTAGGTGAGCCAGTCGATCCACGACATGACGGCGAACCGATTGGGCCAGGCCGGAATCCCACCGCGAGCCGGGTCGAGATAGAAGTCGATCCGGTAGGGCATGGCGGCGCCGTCCTCGGCGCTGCCGACCACCGGCACGTACTCGATAGCACCGGAGGCCTCGAACCGCGTCCGTGCCGCGCGGCCCGCCGCGATCTTGGCCGCGACCTCGTCCGCGCCACCGTAGGCCTGCTCACAGACGGCGGCGTCGTGCAGCCACGGCGCGACCAGCGCCAGCGATCGTACGCGGGGGTCGTGGGCGGCGGTGCCGGACATATACATCGCCGCCGCGCAGATCCCGAGTGCGCCGATCCGGTCCGCGTCGACCGCGGGGTGCTCGGCCAGGAAGTCCACCGCGTGACCGATATCGGCGATCTTGCGGTCCGGCGATTCGACGTCGCGCGGGTTCCCGCCGGATTCACCGAACCCGGTGAAATCGAAAGACAGTGCGGCATAGCCGCGTTCGGCCAGCCTCCGGGCGTAGCGGTCGGCCATCATCTCCTTCACGCTGGTCCACGTTCCGGCGACCACCACGCCGGGCACCGGCCCCGGTGTGTCCGGCAGAAAGAGGTTGCCGACGAGTTTCACACCGGCGCTGTCGAATTCGACCTTCATCAGTTCGTCTTCCTTTCCGTACGACGAGATCAGGCGGTCAGGGCAGGAGTCCGCGGTTGCCGTCGCCCCACACGGCGGTCATCGCCACCCCGCGGATGCGCCATGCGCCCTCCACCCGGACGAGGTCGAACCGGTAACTGCCACCCAGGGTCCACAGCGACGCACCGAACGCCTCGGCCTTGCGGTGGGTCGCCTGGAACGACGCGGTGCAGATCGCACTGTCTGCGTCGATGTCGACCAGATGGTTGGCCAGCAGGTGCTGGGTCGAAGCGAAACCGCCCAGGGTGTCGCGCCAAGCGGCGACGATCCGGTCGGGTGTCAGGGTGACCGCTTCTCCGCCGTTGAGGCTGGTGTAGTCGAGCGTCACCTCGTCGGCGAATACGCCTGCGAGGGCGTCCCATTCGCGGTGGTCGGTGTACCAGGCCATGCGGGTGCAGGTGTCGATGACATCGAGACGATCCATGCGCTCAGCTTCTCCGTCCGGCCGGCCCGGCTGGTAGAGCACCGGCTGCACAGAGTGCTGCAGGAAGCTGCAGGCGGGGCGGCGCTGCTCGACCACCTTCGCCGGCCTGACGCGGAGGGCCGCGGTGCCGCTACCGGCGAATTGTTTGGATGGCCCCGTCCGACACCCTTCCCTCAGTCAGTAGCGAACGCGGCGGTGTGCGCGACAGCCCAGTCGGCGAATGTGCGCGGTTCGTGTCCGGTTACCTCCCGGACGGTCGGGTAGACCTGTGACTCGTCGAGCGAGCCGTCGAGATAGAAGTCGGCGAAGGCCGCGGCGTACGCCGGGGGCAGGGTGGCCGCGAGTTCGGCGCGGGTCTCGTCGTCGGTCAGTTCGCGGCAGACCAGGGGACGGTCGAGTACTTCGGCGAGGATGGCGATCTGGTCGGCGGGGCGCAGGGCCGCTGGGCCGGTCAGATCCAGGATCCGGCCGGTGAACGCATCATCGGTGAGCGCCCGCGCGGCGACGGCGGCGATGTCGGCCGGGTCGATCGCCGCGACCGGCACCCGGGGGAACCGCACGCGGACGACGTCACCGGCGGCGAGCTGGGGCAGCCAGCGGAACGCGTTCGACATGAACGAGCGCGGCCGCAGGAACGTCCACGCCAGGCCCGACTCCCGCACCGCCTGCTCGGACCGGGCCATGGAGCGCGCGACCACATTGGCCGAATCCACCAGCTCGGCCGATCCGCTCGACAGCAACACAACGTGGTGCAGCCCGGCCGATTTCGCTCGTTCCAGGAGTGCCGGCAGGTTCGCGTGGCCGGGCAGCAGGAACATCGCCCGCGCGCCGTCGATGGCCTCGGACATGGTGTCGGGCACGTCGAGGTCGCCGGATACCGCCGTCACTCCGGGCGGCAGCGCGACGCCGTCGATGTCGCGCACCAGCGCCCGCACCGGCTGCCCGGCCCGGCGCACCGCCGCCACCACTTCCGAGCCGACATTTCCGGTCGCACCGGTCACCAGGATCACTGCTCCTCCTTCATTCCACCCACAGCCCGTCTCACGCGGGCCCACCACGGGACAGCCCCCGCGAACCCAGCTTCACCCGGCGCACCGTCGCAATTGAAGAGCAGTCGCTGCACCGCGGGGTGCAGGAAGCTGCACAGCCTCAGATCCAGCCTTTCTCCTTGACGAGCAGGGCAGCCTGGAACCGGGTTCGGGCGCTGAGCCTGTCCATCACCGCCGCGACATGCGCGCGGAACTTGCGGACCGAGATGTTGATCGATCGCGCGGCCGATTCATCGGTGTCGTGGCAGGTCAGCGCGTGCAGGACACGCAATTCCGTCGGTGAGAAAGGTGGTTCGGCGACGTCGTGCGCGAGCGCCCACATCCGGTCGAAGACGCCGACGAGCAACCGCGCCAAGCTGGTATGGCGGATCTGTATCACGTCCTCGCCCGGCCCGGCCGCGACGAAGACCACCGAGCGATTGACGATCGCGAGCGGACCGATCTGCTGGGTGGTCACCCGGTGGAGATCGCCGAGGGAGTGGCGGCGCCGGGCGTGCGCCACCTGGGCAGGATCTTCCATGGCATCGATCGGGAAGATCACCCGGCTGCGCAGACCGGCCGCGAGCTGACGCTCGTATCCAGCTCGTACACGCCAGAAGGGGCTGTGGCGTGGATCGGCCTGGATCGACAGCAACTCATCCGGTTGCCGGGCCAGCAGTTGCTGGATGCGCCGCCCGGATTCCGCACCGCCGGGCAGGAATTCGACGGTCCCCGCCGGCTTGCCGGTGCGGTGTTCCTCGCCCCATTCCCGCAGGGCGTCCCAGGCGGCGCCGAGCTCGGCGAATTGTCGCTGCGCCTCGCTCAGCCGCCTGCGGACCAGTACGTCCACCGCCGTGACGGGAGACACCGCGGACAGGTCGTCGTTCAACAGGCCCAGCTGCCGCAGTTCACCGAGCACGAGGCGATCGGCCGGTGCGAGCGCCGCCGTGCGGTGACGCTCTTGGAGCAGCCACCGGTACACCCGCTCCTGGTCGGGGGTCAGCCCCAACCGGTCCAGGGTCATCGCGGCTGACTCACCGGTCGGGGCCGCCGCTCCAGCCACCACTGTGCGATCAGCAGCGACAGCGTCCATCCCAGCCAGGTGCCGATGCCTGCGATGGTCTGGACGAGCAGTGTCTCGTCACCGTGGAAGGTCGTGTCGAGGCGGGGATCCAACACGAGGAACAGAATCGCCCCCAGGACGCGGTTGAGCACGATCGACAGGGTCAGCGCGAAGCTACGGATCATCCACCGGCGGTGGTCGCCGAATCGACGGCGGCGGGCCATCCGCCAGCCCGCGATCGTAGTGAGCAGCCACAGGACCGACAGCATCACGTTGCTGACCCGGGCGACGAGTCCGAACGGGCTCGTCGCCCCGATCACCAGACCGAGAAGCCCGGCGGGCAGTACCCCGGCGACGACATAGACGCGGCCCAGGCCGCGGTGCAGCCCCGGATACGTCCGGCGAAACCACGGCCACACCTGGAAGCCACAGACCAGGATCGCCACCGAACCGCAGACGACATGAGCTACCAGCAGGGGGTAGTGCAGCGCGAAGCCAGGATCGGGGACTCGGGACTGCGACCGGTCGAAGGTGAGATAGGGCGGCAAGGAGAACGCGACGAAGGCGAAGACCAGAACCAGCAGCGGTCCCGTCCACGGTCGTTGCCACCAGGTTCTGCGGCGCGGCGCGGGAACGGGGGGAGGCGATTGGCGGGTCGGAATACTCATGGTGGACCATCCGGGAAGCCGAGACGACAAGTACTGCGTACAAGCTACGCGTAGCGTATGACATACGCAATAAGGAGGGACTGTGACCGATGAACTGCCACCCGTGGCACAGCTGCTGTGGTCGGGCCACCGGCCGACCGGCCGCGGGCCGAAACCGGCTCTCACCCTCGAACGCATCGTCGCCGCGGCCGTGGAAGTGGCGGACGCGGATGGGATCGGGGCGCTGTCGATGCAGCGCGTCGCCAAGCAGTTGGGCGCGGCGACCATGTCGCTGTACCGGCATGTGCCCAGCAAGGACGACCTGGTCTCGCTGATGTTCGACGCGGTGATGGGTGATCCGCCCCGGTTACCCGCCGACGACTGGCGAGCGGCGCTGCGACAATGGGCAGGCGCGACCAGGGAGCTGTACCTGCGCCATCCGTGGGTGCTGGTGGTCGGCACCGGCAATCGGTTCATGGGACCGAATGAAGCCGCCTGGGGCGAGGCCGCCATGCGCGCCCTCCTGGACGGCGGGTTGCCCCTTGCGGTCGTCACCGAGGCGCTGTTATCGGTCAGCGCGTTTACCAGTGGGGCAACCCGGCTCGAGATCGATCCCGGCCTCGGCCGCGACACGGCCGACCACACCGGGCCGGTGCTCGATCCGGCCGTGTTCATCGAATTCGGCGGGCCGGATCGGTTTCCCGCCTTGGCGGCGGTCGCCGCCGCGGGCTCGCCGGACGACCGTGTCGCGGAGGCCGGGACCGGATCAGTGTTCACATTCGGGCTAGCGGCGCTGCTCGACGGCATCGCCGCCCTCCTGCGCGAGTGACCCCGCACGCTCTCCTTCCGCGGAACCGGAGGCTTGGCCGGCTTCGCCCGATGGGCTACGCTGTGCGGCGATGACTACCGGGACGGCACTGCGCCACACACGGATTGGTTACCCGGCGCTCTTCTGAGCGCCGTTCGGGCCGTCCACGGCCCCGACCAGCTGTTCGATCGAGGACCTCGCGCCGGCGCGCGGGCCCCACCTCCGTCGTGATGATCACACGCTGCACAGATCGCTCACGACAGGAGGAATCATGCCCGCACGCTTCAACCACACCATCATCGCGGCGAAGGATCGCCACGAGTCCGCGGCCTTCTTCCGCGACCTCTTCGAGTTCGCCGAAGCCCCTTCGTGGGGAGTGTTCACCAACCTGCTCTGCGAGGACGGGGTGCTGCTGCAGTTCGCCGAACCACCGGTCGAGGACATCCAGATGCAGCACTACGCCTTCCTCGTCGACGACGAGCTGTTCGAACGGGCCTACGGCAAGCTGCGTGAGCGGGGTATCGAGCACGCGGCCGACCCGTTCTTCCAGCGGCCGGGTACCACCAACACCGAACACGGCGGACGCGGGGTCTACTTCCGCGACCCCGCCGGGCACGGGATCGAGATGATCACCCGGCCATATCTGTGACCTGCCGCCGATATCGTTGCGACCCCGCGCTTTGCGTTTCACCCGGCCGGGGTCACGACGCGGCTCGATCGGATTCTGCGCGGCATCACGGAGATCGGGAATCCACCTCGTCGTTACGCCGACGGCGGCGCTGACGCTCAGTAACATGAGCGTTGCTCATTTTCCATGATCAGCAGGAGGGCGTGATGCCGCCTAAGGCTGTCGGGCAGCGCCGTCGTCCGACGCAGGAGCGTGCGAAGGCGACCAGGGAGCACATTCTCGATACGGCCGCGCGGTTGTTCGGTGAGCGCGGTATCGCCAACACCTCGACCAACCGGATCGCGGTGGAGGCCGGTGTCAGCATCGGGACGGTCTACCGCTACTTCGCCGATCGCGCCGTCCTGGTCGAGGAGTTGCTCGAGCGGCTGCTCCAGACCATCGAGCGGCGCTTCACGCAGCAGGTGTTCAATCTGTCGGAGAAATCGATCCCGCAGATCGTCAGCGATGTCCTGCAGGTGATCACCGCGGAACTGGTCGCGAACGCGCAGTTGGTTCGCGCGCTGGTCGGCGGAGTGCAGTTCTACAGCAGTGGCATCCCGGAATTCGAGCCACGACTGCGTCTGCTGGTCAAGGTGATGTTGATCCAGATCCTCGGCCCGGGAGACGATCACGAGTACGACGTGATGACCTTCGTCATGATCAACACCGGATTCGCGGCGGTCCTGCGCGCGTCGGCTCTGGATGTGGACAGCCGGGCTCGCGCGGAGGCGATCGATATGACCGGGCGGATGATCGGCGCGTGGATGGAGGCCGAGGCCGCCGCCGCCGTCTGATCGATGCGGCATCCCTTGGCACGGTGACGATTCCGTCTGCCGTCGTGTCTGTGCAGCGCGTGGCCCCCATCACACACGCCGATCGGACGACTGTCCACGTGCGGGGCGAGGAAAGTGAGCGGGTCACCAGGTTCTGTCTCCGGAACGCTCCCCCAGGCTACGGCTGCGGTCCCTCTTCCTCCTGGTCAGTAGCTGTTTTTGCGGTCGTCGGCCGACCGGCCGAAAGCGGAGTAGTAGCTGATCTAGGACTCGGATTACCGTTTGATGACGAGGTGAACAACCGGTAACGCCGAGGCGCAGCACGATTGCTCCTGCGGGGACGGTTCGAGCTTGGACGTGGCCGCGCATGTGCGGTGGCAAGGAGGTCACACGTGATGATCGAAGACATCGCTCACCCTGCGGTGGATCCGGAAGGGCAGCCGGTCATCCGGCCGCTGCGCGATGTGCACCGACTCGCCCGCGAAGTGGTCGCACACGTCGCCGAGACGGCGGCGCCCTGTCGCACGCGGCCGGGGGGCGCGGTCGGCGCCGACGTCGCCGAGGTGGTCCGTGCGTGCATACAGTGGGCCATCCAGCGATTGGACGGGCAGGCGGTGCAGGACCGCATCGACTGTTTGCAGGTCGCGGCAGCGGGATGGGCGCGCGAGGGGATTCCGGTCGACGCCGTCCTGCACGCGGTTCACGTGGGGTTCAAGTTCGGGCTCGGCCTGCTGTTGGGCGACCGTGGATCCACGCATCGCATCGACATCTCCACCGGCACCGCGACCGTAGTGGAGCTGTTGAATCTCCTGACGTCGACGGTCAGCAAAGCCTACGTCCGCGAATACAAGGCCATCGCCGCCGAACACCACACCGCGGTGCACACCCTGACCTCGGCGCTGCTGGGCGGGCACGCGACATCCGCGATGGCCCGTGAATGCGGAATACCCCTCGCCGACCGATATTTCGTGCTCGCCCTCGCCGTGCCCGCGCATCCCGACGAAACCCACCCCCGGCTCGACAGCCAGGTCGTCGCGCGGCGCAAACTCCGCCGCCTCCAGGCCGCGCTCGCGGGCCTGTTCGATGACCGAGCACTGTCGCTGTTGTCGGTCGACGGGGGAACCATCCTCATTCCTTGTACCCGGCCCGGCGATCCCGGCGGCGACATAGACCTCGACAAGGTCGTCGCGACACTTTCCGGCGCCGCGCAGGTGCCGGTCACCGCCGGCGTCGTGTGCGCCGGTCCCGACGAGGTCTCCGCCGCGGCTGTCCAAGCGCACGAACTGCTGGACACGGTGCAACAACTGGGACGTGCACCAGGACTGTACAGGTTCCCCGAGCTGGCGCTGCACTATCAACTGACCCGCCCCGGAGTCGGTCGAGACCAGCTCCGCACACACCTCGCCCCACTGATGGACCATCCGGAGCTGTTGCAGACCCTGCGGACTCATCTCGACACGGGCATGCACCGCTTGCGCACCGCGCGGCGACTGCATGTTCATCCGAACACCGTCGATTACCGGCTGCGGCGCATCGCCCAGCTCACCGGCTTCGACCCCGCCGACGGCAGAGGCCTGTGGTATCTGCGGTCGGCGCTCATCGCCTCGGCCGTCAGCGACCTTCCGAGCGAGGTACCGGCCGGCACCCGCCGCCCGGCCTGAAGAAGCACCCGCCACCGGTCGACAAGCGGCGGTCGGGCTGCGAAGAATACGGACGTGCGGCATCGGCGGCACGAATGCTCATGGAGGTGCGTGCGGTGGCCGGACGGGTACCGAAAGGTCGCCTGGCGAGAAGTGGCCGCCTCGGCGGCCTGGCCGCCGGCCAGGCGGTACGCGGGGTCGGGACCCGGCTATCGATGATCGGCAGAACCGAGGAAGCCCGGCGGGTTCTCGCCGAGCGCTCGACGTTGCAGACGGCGCAGCAACTCGTCACGGTGCTCGGCGCCATGAAGGGCGCGGCGATGAAGCTGGGGCAGATGCTGTCGGTTCTCGAGGTCGACCTCGTGCCCGAATCGCACCGTGAACTGTTTCGCACCAAGCTCGCCGAACTGCGGGATCGCGCGCCGGTCGTGCCGTTCGCCGCGATGAAGCAGGTGATCGAGGACGACCTCGGGCCGTTGGCGCGCGTGTTCGCCGACTTCGACGAGACACCGATCGCCGCGGCGTCGATCGGGCAGGTGTATCGAGCCCGGTTACACGACGGACGCACCGTGGCGGTCAAGGTGCAATACCCGGGGGTGGACGCGGCGATCCACGCGGACATGCGCAATCTGGAAGTGCTCGGCAAGCTGTGGAAAACCGTCCTGCCGAGCGCGGCCGACACCGCCGTGCTGGACGAGATCGCCCGCAACATCGGCAACGAACTCGACTACCCCCGCGAAGCCCGGACCCAGCACCGGGTAGCGATGCGCTACCGCGACCACCCCTTCATCACCGTGCCCGACAGCATCGAAGAGCACTGCACGCGAAGCGTTCTCGTCTCCGAGTACGTCGAAGGCGGTGACTTCCAGCAGATTCGATCACTGCCCGCCGCCGAACGCGATCGCATCGGCGAGTTGATCTACCGCTTCTACATCAGTGCGCTGTTCCGCGACAACGAGTTCTGCGGCGACCCGCATCCGGGCAACATCCTGCTCGCCGCCGACGGCCGGCTGGCGTTCGTCGATTTCGGGCTCTACGACCACATGGACCCCGTGCACGTGGACTTCGAGCGCGCGTGTCTGCGGGCCGCCGGTGAACACCGCGCACGAGACCTGTACGACGCCTGGGTCGGACGCGGCATCATCGACCCGGACGCGGGAGTCACCACACAGGAATGCCTGGATTATGTGTGGGCCGCCGCGGGATGGCATCTGCTCGACGAACCGATCACCATCACACCCGAGGTCGCCACCGGCGCGGTCATCCTCGCCATCGACCCGCGAGCCGCCGAGTTCAAAGGTATGCGCCACCAACTACTCCCGGCCGAGCACGTCTTCTCCCGCCGCGCGGACCTGTTCACCTTCGCCGCGCTCGGCCAACTCCACGTCACCAACAATTGGCATCGCCTCGCACGGGAGTGGCTCTACCACGAGCCCGCCACCACCGACATCGGCCAGGCGATCGAGCAGTGGCAACGCGACCGGGAACACCGAGCGTGACCCCCACGTCACCGGACCCGCGCCTCGTACGGCACCCAACGGAATGCGCGCGCACTCCGCGTGAAGTCCACGCCGATGGGTAGCCCACGGGCGTGACCGAACCCGGAAACAGGAACGCACCCGAACTGGGCGACCAGACCGACACTTCCCACCCTGACGACCTGGACCTCGAGACCCGCGAAACCCCCGACAACGAGGACGTGAACGAAGAGGCGGGCACCGTCGAACCACCCGACTGAGCACGGTTTCACCCACGGCGGCCGGGGAATTCCGACCGCATGGGTATCACTGTCGCCGTCACCGGGCCGACCGGCGAGATCGGCATCTCCGCCGTCTCCGCACTCGAACTCGACCCGGCGGTCGACCGGATCGTCGGAATGGCCCGCCGGCCGTTCGACCCCGCGGCACACGGCTGGACCAAGACCGAGTACCGGCGGGGCGACATCCTCGACCGAGCCGCCGTGGATGCCTTGGTCGCGGATGCCGACGTGGTGATCCATCTGGCGTTCGTGATCATGGGCTCGCGGGAGGAGAGCGCGCGGGTGAATCTCGCGGGCACTCGCAATGTCTTCGAGGCGACGGTGGCCGCCGAGCGGGTCCGCCGCCTGGTCTACACGTCCTCGGTCGCCGCCTACGGCTACCACCCGCGTAATCCCTCCCCCATCACCGAAGACGTACCGCCCGATGGCTCGCCCGAGCACTACTACTCCGAGCAGAAGGCCGCGTGCGAGGCGGCGCTCGCCGAGATCACCGCCGGCTCCGGTCTCGAGGTGTTCGTGCTGCGGCCGTGCATCGTGGCCGGGCCGAAAGCGCCGGCTCTGCACGACCTGCCATGGGAGAAACTTCCCGGCCCGCTGCGCACTCTGGCCCGCTCGAACCCGCTGTTCAAACCGGTTATTCCCGACCCGGGCCACCCACTGCAACTCGTCCACCACGACGACGTGGCCGCCGCCATCGCGCTGGCCGCCACCGCGCCGGCGCCGCCCGGCGCCTACAACATCGCGGGCGATGGCACCCTCACGCTGTCCGAGGTCGTCGCCGCGCTCGGCGGCAGGCCGGTGCGCGTTCCCGCGGTCGCCGCCACCGCCGCGTCCGCCGCCCTCGCCCGCCTCCCGTTCATGCCCGCCACGCTCGAATGGCTGCACATCGTCCGCACTCCCGTGGTCATGGACACCAGCCGCGCGAAGCGGCAACTCGGCTGGGCGCCCGCGCATACCTCCGCGGAGACCCTCGCGGCACTCGCCGCCGCCCGCTGAGCCGCGCGGTCCGGCGTCCGGACGTCGTCGCGGATCGCTACGCGTGCGCGGCCATCCGCCGGTCGATCACCAACAGGGCGAACTCCGCCCAGCGGACGTTCTCTTGTTCGAAGGAGATGCCACGCAGCAAGGTGAGATACGGGCCGACTCGTTCGGCCTCGGCGAGATACGCCTGTTCGCTGCGGCCGTTCAGCAGCCGGGTGCGCAGCCGTTCGTATCGCGCCAGCTTCGCCTTCGACCAGTCCAGGCGCTCGGCCACCGTGGCGCGCACCGCCGCGGCGTCCTGGACGTCCATGCCCTGGACCTTCACCATCATCTCGTCGCGGATGGCGGTGGGTTTGGCGGGCTCGGCGACGAACTCGTGCAGCGCCGCCCGTCCGGCGGGGGTGATGGAGTGCAGGCGCTTGTTGGGGCGGCGCTCCTGGTGAACGATCCGGGTCTCGATGAGACCGTCGGCCGCCATGCGTTCCAATTCCTTGTACAGCTGTTGGGGCGTGGCCATCCAGAAGTTCGCCACCGAAGCGTCGAACCCCTTGGCCAGGTCGTAGCCGGACGCCTCGCCTTCCAACAGGGCGGCCAACACCGCGTTACGTAGCGCCATCTACCCAGGCTAGCACCGGATGAGAATAATCAATTAGTTGTCCCCCGAACCCTAGACATCCCGCGTGAGCCGCCACTACTGTTCAGTTCACCTAGTCAACTTATTGAGTATGCGAGGTGCACATGCATCCCTTCCGGGCAGCCGTGGAGGCCCGCGACGAGGCCGCCATCGAGGCACTACTGGCCGACGACGTCGTGTTCACCAGTCCGGTGGCGTTCAAGCCCTATCCGGGCAAGGCCGTCACCGCCGCGATCCTGCGCGCGGTGATCCGGGTCTTCGAAGACTTCCGCTACGTGCGCGAGATCGCCGATGCCGACGGCCGCGATCACGCGTTCGTCTTCGAGGCCACCGTCGACGGGAAGCAGCTGACCGGCTGCGACTTCCTGCATTTCGACGATAACGGCAAGATCGACGACTTCACCGTCATGGTGCGCCCGCTTTCGGCCGCACAGGCCCTGGCCGCGCGGATGGGCGAGCAGTTCGAGCGCATCAAGGCCGAAGCCACCGCGCAGCTCGAGGGTGAGGCGAGCGGAGCATGAGCGACTACGACGCCGTGGTGGTCGGCGCGGGCAGTGCCGAGCCGACCGCCGCGGCGTTACAGCGTGCCGGCGCTCGCACACCTGCGATCCGCGGCGGTTACTCGCGGTATGTCGCTCTCGGCGACAGCCAGACCGAAGGCGTCGGCGACGGCGACGACCGGATCGGAGTGCGCGGCTTGGCCGACCGCCTCGCCGAACGGCTCGCCCAGGACAATCCCGATCTGCACTACGCCAATCTCGCGGTCCGCGGCAAACTCGCCCGGCAGGTCCACGCCGAACAACTCGATGCCGCACTCGCGCTGCGACCGGACATCGCCACCGTCATCGCCGGGGTCAACGACCTCCTGCGACCGGGATTCGACGCCGACGAGGTCGCAGGCCACCTGGACACCATCTTCGCCGCGCTCACCGCGCAGGGCGCGGTCGTGGCCACGGTGACCTTCCCCGACATCGCGCGCATCACCCCCCTCGCCCGGCCGATCAGCACCCGCGTCACCGCGCTCAACCTGCGCATCCGCGACTCGGCCGCGAACCACGGCGTCATCGTCGCCGAAACGGCACGGCACGCCGTGGTCACCGACCCCCGTCTCTGGAGCCCCGATCGGCTGCACGCCAGTCCGCTCGGGCATCAGCGCATAGCCGACGCTCTGGCGCACGCGCTGCGGCTGCCCGGCGCCGACGACGGCTGGACCAGCCCCGTGCGGCCACCACTGGTGGCACGAGGCCCGGTCTCCGCGGCCGCGTACGAACTGCGCTGGGCGGCAACCTTTCTCGGCCCATGGCTGCGACGCCGGGTCACCGGACGGTCCTCCGGTGACGGCCGCACCGCCAAACGCCCCCGGCTACGCCCGGTTCGCGACCACCGGAACTCGACGGAATAGCCGCGATCGGCGCGGCGAAACCGCGCCGATCATACTTTTCTGAATATCCACTTCTCCCGTTCGCTTTCTCGATTGATCAGCAACTGCGGTTGATTGTTCTGGATGACGCCGATGACGAATTCGTCGTCACTGGTGGCGATCGGGGATATCTCGGGGAACTCGGGCATATCCCAGCCACAATGCTCGTCGGCGCACAGCAACCGCCCATTCACACGATTCGCCGCGAGATGCCCGCCGGTTTTCTTGTTGACGATGTCGAAGTCGCCCTCTTCGGGATTGGCCGGGCACGTCCACAGTTGGGCCTCGTCGTCGGCGGCACGCTGTCGCATGGTCACACTGTCCGCGCCGCCGTCGACCGCGAGTGCTTGGCCGGTTTCATAGTTGATGATTTGATATGTGGTGGCAGTCTTCTCAGCCATGGTCTCGTCCTCACTGTGTGAGCGCACCGCTACCGAGCTCGACACCGCCGGTGACGCTGCGCTGATCTCGTAGTCGTCGTCCGAGGCGAATCGCCGGGAGCAAGTACAGCAGAATCGGCGCCGCGCCGGAGCGAATTCCATCAGCCGTGACCTGATCGCCGTCGTCTCCCGCCACTCGATCCGGAATCGCGCGCTATTTCATCCGAAAAAGGTGAGGGAAGCCCCGTTGCGCGTTCATATGCTGCGAAGCGGCGCGAGAATCACTGCCATCCACCGACGTTCGCGCCGAATTCTCGGACTCCGCGTGCACGATCCGAAGGGAGACGACCGATGACCGGAACCGGCATGGACGCCAAGCGAAAGACCGTACCTCTGTCATCGCTGACCGAGGGGACGCCTGCCGAGCGAAGCTCGCCCGGCTGGTACAAGCTGTACAACGACACGGATATGTATGTCTCGGTCTACCGGCAAGAATGGGACAAGCCCAAATCGCTGTTCATTCTCGCTCCCGGCCAGACCAGCTCGGAATACGAGGCCGGGCACGAGATCTGCATCCTCTGGATAACGAACGTCGGCACCGAGTCGACGCCCATCACCTGGGACAGTTCCGGCGGGTTCAGCTGCGAGTACGTGCAGAGCGGCTACACGCAATCGAACCAGGTGAACAACGTGAGTTCCTTCCTGTAGGTGACGGCCGCAAGATCACCGGGTGCGCGGTGATCCTGCCCAACGGATGAGCCGAAGGGCGGGATCAGCCGACGACGTGGCCGAAAGTGTGGATTTTCTGACCTCAGGTGTTTGGCATAGGTCTTTGTCGAGGTCATAGCGTTGTCGCCATGAGCACACCTTCGATCGTCATCATCGGCACCGGATTCGGCGGGCTCGGCATGGCGATGGAACTGCAGCGTGCTGGCCTGCACGATTTCACGATCCTGGAGCGGGCCGAGGACGTCGGCGGCGTCTGGCGAGAGAACACCTACCCGGGCGCGGGCTGCGACATCCCCTCGCCGCTGTATTCCTATTCCTACGCGCCGCGCACCGACTGGCCGAAGCGGTTCTCCCAGCAGCCCGACATCCTCGCCTATCTGCGCGGCATCGCCCGCGATCACGACCTGCTGCCCAAGATCCGCTTCCACAGCGAGGTCACCGAGGCCGAGTTCGACGACGCCACGGGCCGATGGACCGTGCGCACCGCCGACGGCGCCCAGCTGACCTGCGATGTGCTGATCTCCGCGGTCGGGCAGCTCTCGCGGCCCGCGCTGCCGAACATTCCCGGTGTGGAGAGCTTCCGCGGCACGGCCTTCCATTCCGCCGAATGGGATCACGAGGCCGACTTGACCGGCAAGCGGGTGGCGGTGATCGGCACGGGCGCCAGCGCGGTGCAGTTCGTACCCGCGATCGCGCCCTCGGTAGCGCATCTGACGCTGTTCCAGCGCTCGGCGGCGTGGATCATGCCGAAGCCGGACGTCGAGTACAAAGGGTGGCATCATCGCGCCTTCCGGCTGCTGCCGGTCACCCGCCTCACCGAGCGCTTCGCGTTCTGGCTGTTCTGCGAGTTCCTCTCCCTGGGCATCGTCGACGTGCCGGTCATCCGCAAGCTGGTGACGCGGATCGGCCTGCGGCATCTGCGGCGTCAGGTGGCGGACCCGGGTCTGCGGGCCCAGCTGACCCCGGATTATCCGGCCGGCTGCAAGCGGGCGCTGTTCTCCAACGACTACCTACCCGCGCTCACCCGGCCCAACGTGACGGTGGAGACCACCGCGATCACCGAGATCACCCCGGAGGGCGTTCGCACCGCCGACGGTGCGCTGCACGAGGTGGACGCCGTCATCTACGGCACCGGGTTCAAGGGCACCGAATTCCTCTGGCCCATGCGGATCTCGGGCCGGGGCGGGCGCAAGCTGGCCGACGAGTGGTCGCAGGGCGCTCGGGCGTATCAGGGCATCACGATGCCCGGCTATCCGAACTTGTTCCTGATCTACGGCCCGAACACCAACCTCGGTGTCGGCTCGATCGTCTACATGATCGAATCGCAGGCCCGCTACATCCGCCAGGGCGTCCAGCGTCTCGCCGAACGCCCCGGCCACGTGCTCGAGGTTCGTCCCGAAGTCGAGGCCCGCTTCGATCGCCTGCTGCAGCAGCGTCTCGACCGCACGCCGTGGAACTTCTGCTCGAGCTGGTACCGCAACGCGGCCGGGCGGATCACCAACAACTGGCCGGGCACCGTCACCAGCTACCGGTGGCGCACTCGCAAGCTCGACGCCGCGGACTTCGAAACGAGGAAAGTCGCTTGACCCGGCCTACCTCTTCCGCGGCAACAACTTCGACAACTGGTGGAGATCAGATGACGTTCGACTACGACGTGGTGGTCGTCGGTTCCGGCTTCGGCGGCAGCGTGACCGCACTGCGACTGACCGAGAAGGGTTACCGGGTCGGCGTGCTCGAGGCGGGAAGGCGCTTCGCCGACGACGAGTTCGCCGAAACCTCCTGGGACGCGCGCAAGTACCTGTGGGCCCCTGGACTCGGTTGCTTCGGCATCCAGCGGCTGACGCTGCTGAAGGACACCTTCATCATGGCGGGCGCGGGCGTCGGCGGCGGCTCGCTGGTCTACGCGAACACGCTCTACGAGCCGCCGGACAAGTTCTATCAGGACCGCCAGTGGGCGCACATCACCGACTGGAAGGACGAGCTCGCTCCGCACTACGACCAGGCCAAGCGGATGCTGGGCGTCACGGCCAACCCGGCGACCACGCCGTCGGACCGCGTGCTTGCCGAGATCGCCGAGGAGATGGGCGTCGGCTCGACCTACCGCAGCACGCCCGTCGGCGTCCTGTTCGGCGGCAACGGCGTGCGGCCCGGTCAGGATGTGCCCGACCCGTACTTCGGCGGCGTCGGCCCCGCGCGCAGCACCTGCACGCACTGCGGCGAATGCATGACCGGCTGCCGCCACAACGCCAAGAACACCTTGGTCAAGAACTACCTCTATCTCGCCGAGCAGGCCGGGGCGACGGTACACGCGCTCACCACGGTGACCGATGTGCGTCCGCTGTCCGGCGGCGGCTACGAAATCGCCACTGTCCGCACCGGACGCTGGGTCCGTAAGGCGCGCCGCAAGTTCACCGCCGAGCAAGTCGTCTTCGCCGCAGCCGCCCTCGGCACCCAGAAACTGCTGCACCGGCTGCGCGACCGCGGTTCGCTGCCGGACATCTCCCCGCGGCTGGGCGAGCTCTCGCGCACCAATTCCGAGGAACTGCTCTCGGTGCGCAGCCGCCGCAAGGACTCCGACTTCACCAAAGGGGTGGCGATCACCTCCTCGATCCACCCGGACGACGACACCCACATCGAGCCGGTGCGCTACGGCAAGGGCAGCAACGCCATCGGCCTCATCGGCACCGCCATGATCGATCCGGACGGGCACACCCCGAAGCTGCGCCTGTGGGCGCGCACGATGCGCAAGCTCGGCCGCGACGCTCTGCACCTGCAGAACCCGCGCGGCTGGTCGGAACAGATGATCGGGCTGCTGGTGATGCAATCGGTCGACAACTCCATCACCACCTACACCAAACGCGGTCTGTTCGGTCGCAAGATGACCACCAAACAGGGTGTGGGCGAACCGAATCCGACCTGGCTCCCGGCCGGGCACGAGGTGGCCCACCGGGTCGCCGACAAGATCGACGGCATCGCGGGCGCCGGCTGGAGCGCCCTCTTCGACATCCCGATGACCGGGCATTTCATCGGCGGCTGCGTCATCGGCGACTCCCCCGAATCCGGTGTCGTGGATCCGTACCATCGGATGCACGGATATCCGGGGCTGCACGTCATCGATGGCTCGACCATCTCGGCCAACCTCGGTGTGAACCCTTCGCTCACCATCACCGCGCAGGCCGAACGGGCCGCCGCTCTGTGGCCGAACAAGGGTGAGCCGGATGCCCGTCCGCGGCTCGGCGCGCCCTACCGGCGCATCGACCCGGTGCCGCCGCGCAACCCGGTGGTCCCGACCGATGCGCCTGCCGCACTACGGCTGCCGATCGTCGAGATCAAAGGGTCGGTCGACCGGTCCGAACCGGCCGCCGACCAACGCGGCTGAGCACCGGAATCGTGGACGGGTGATCGGTCCCGGGTCAGGCGCTGACGAGGCGTTCGGTCAACGGCGCCAGACCCGCACCGGCCAGGTCCCGCAGCCGCGCGGTACGTCCCGTGACCGCCAACAGCAATGCCGTGACCGGGCCGTGGACCTCGGGCCCGGTGCCGTGCGACCAATCGATATCGGTGGCGCGCAGGCGGATCCCGCGCAACCGCCGGTGGTCGAAGACCGGCCGGCCGAGAGTGACCGCCCGCGCGATAGCCGCGGCGGCGGCCGCCGGCGGAAGCTCGAGAGTACGTCCGAGCGGGATGGCGATGTCCTGCCCGTGGACCACGGTGTCCATCAGGACGTTGCGGTAGTTGGTCAGCACCGGCATGCGGCGTGCGGCCGCCTGGTCCCGTATGTCCGAGACCAGCTGAGCCACGGGCACGTCCGCGTAGCGCCTGGCGAGCAGATCGACCAGACGATTGTAGTCGCCTCCGGCGCGCAGACCGGTCGCGATCATGACGCCGACCGGCGGCGGCGACGGTGTCATCGCCAGGTGGGCGGCTACGTGCCGGACTCGCCAACCGGCGCACAGCGAGGGATGATCCCACTCCTCCGGAGACAGTTCGGCCAGCAGGCCCGCGATCGCGCGGCGCTGCTGCTCGATGATCTGCCAGCTGCTCTCACGGTCGAGGACGGTCGATCGGGCGGGCATGACGGCACCTCCGATATAATTGGTCAGTCTCTCTGACTAATATTGTCAGTGTCTCGTACCAATGTCAAGGAGTGGGATGGCGGAGGAGCCCAACGTCGGCCTGTTGATGCAGATCGCCTTTCGGGCGATGGAGCAACGGGTGCTCACAGCCCTGACCGACTCGGGATTCGGCGACATCACCGTCGCGCAGGCGAGGATAGTCGCCCAGATCGACGCCGCGGGCACCCGTCTGACCGAACTGGCCGAACGAGCGCAGATCACGAAACAGACCGCCGGATTCCTCATCGACCAGGTCGAACGTGCCGGTTATGTGGAGCGGGTCCCCGATCCGAGCGACCGCAGGGCCCGCCTCGTGTGCCTGACCGAACGCGGCGAGCAAGCGGCCGGTTTCGCCAATTCGGTGGCCGAACGCGTCGAGCGGGAATGGGCGGCGCATCTGGGCGCCCAGGGAATGCGGCAGCTACGGCAAGCGCTGAATCGCCTGCGCGAGATCACCGACCCCTACCCTGCCGCCGCAAGCGGCGACCGGTAGCGATCAGAATCGGGAGCGATCATCACATGAGCGAAGATCAGGGTCCTACGCCACTGCGCTACAACCAGACGGGCCTGCGCGGAAGGCTCGCCCGGTTGCTCGTCGAGGAGGCCACCGACGAGATCGATTGGCCCGCGGACCTTCCGTCCGGTACCGGCACCGTGGTGATCATCGATGACCAGCCGAACCCCCATCACACCTTGCGCGTGCACCCGCCGGATGACCCCACGCGCGTCGCCTTGGTCGTGTACGACCAGTTGGCGCTCTGCGACGACCGGCCGCGCATGGATCCGCGACGAATCGAGCTCAATCGCAGGCACAGCCGGGAGATGGGTTCGCTGTTCGCCCGGTTCCTCGATGCCCACCCCGATGTCGAATCCGAAGTGCACGCAGCACAACCGACTCCGGAGCAAGAGGACGCGTGGACTGCCTTCAGCGCTGAACTCTTCGCCCGGCAACAGGCCGAGCGATCCGCCCTTGCCGCGGAGATCGAAGCCGAGCGGCGGTAGGCGACGACGCCGCCTACCTTCGCCCGATTCACACCGGAACCCCTCCGTAGGTCCGCCGGTATTTCGCTTGCAGGAACGACAGGACCCCGAACGCCATCAAGCCGAGGGATACCAGGATGAGCAGCCAAGGACCGAGGGTACTGCCGGCGAAATCGTGCAGTACCGCATCGACGCCTTTGACGTTCGCCGGCTCGTAGTTCGCGGCCGCCACCACCGCGGCGAGCCCGATCCCCATGATGATCAATCCCCGCGCCAGATAACCGAACCGGCCCAGCCAGATCACGCTCTCACGGGACGCCTGGGTCATCCAGCCCATCCGCAGGTCGTCGACGAAAGCCAGACGAAGCCCGCGCAGGGTGGTCAGGACACCCAAGGCGAGGATGACCAAGCCGATCAACAGGACGACCACTTGCCCACCGTCCCAGGCCAGGATCCGGGCGGTCACGTCGCGTGCGACGGCCTCACCGGGCTGCGGCGTCCGGCCGTCCACCACGAACCGCAGGATGACGAAGAACGCGATGGCGTAGACCAGCCCGATGGCCAGCGCGCGCAGGCGAAGTCCGCTCGGGCTCCCCGCGGGCGCGCCGGCAGCCTGCGCCAGCCGCCAGGCGGCCAGGGCGGCGAATCCGAGGGCAAGGATCCACAGCAGGAGATATCCCAACGGTTTACCGGCGAGCGCGGCGAGCGCCCCGCCCGCGGTCGGCTCATGTTGTGCGGTGCCGACCGCCAGCATGAAGGCGAGAATACCGATGACAATGTAGGCGATTCCGCGTGCGATGAAGCCGAATCGCGCGGCCCCCGCCAATCCCCCGGATCCCGCGTGCCTGCGCGGACCCCTGCTGTCACGCCGCCAGCGGCCGCCATACCGGCTGCGCCAGCCGCTTCCGTAACCGCTGCGCCGCCGACCGTATCCCCCGCCGCGGGTGCGACGCCGTCGATATCTGTCAGCACTTCGGAACAAGCTCATGATTCTCACCTCTCCATGGACCGTATTGCCCACTTCGGGTGGAATAACCGGACGAACATCGTCGAAAAGCGGGAAACCGCCGCGCAGCTCAGGGCGCGGCGGTCACTTCGGGACAGCCAGATAATCGTGGACGGCGTCGACGGATCGCGAAAGGCGGTGCGTCCCAGCGCAGCCGATCTCCGGTGCCGATCGTGCCGACATACTCGAGCAGCGCGCCTCAACAGCAGATGCTGACCGCTGTCGGCCATGCCCGCGACGCCGGGGACGTCGAAGGAGGAGATACGTCCACCCAGCCGCCCCCTCTTCTCGACCAAGCTCACCCGATACCCCTGCTCCGCCAGCCGGACCGCGGCGGCCAGCCCGGCCGAACCTGCTCCCACCACGACGTGCCGCGTGCCCGCAACGTCAACTCATCGCCTCTCCGGACCGAAATCGACCGGTCGATCCGCTCGACATGTCCCGACCTTTCCGGCGCTACCGCCGCCCCACCCCGGAGCGCACGCCTGGAATTGTGACGAATAAACCAGAACCGCCGTTTACTTTCAGCTATCGTACGGTGGCAGAGCAACCGCTCTGCGGGACACCAGGGATGCCGGCGCGGCCGAGGATCCGGGGAGCCCGCGCAGGCCGGGCGGTCGGGCACCGACCGCTCCGTTCCACCGAGGAGCCGCATGTACCCCGGCGCACACGTCGACCGATTCCCTGACAAACCGGCTGTTGTCCGCGCCGAGAGCGGTGAAGTGCTTACCTATCGGGAACTCGAGGAGAACTCGGTCCGGCTGGCCCGCCACCTGTACGACGCGGGGTTGCGCAAAGGTGATCATGTCGCGCTGCTGTCCGGGAACGACCCGAAGGTCTACGAGGTCTACTGGGCGGCATTGCGAACCGGGCTTTACATCACCGCCGTCAACCGGCATCTGTCGCCGAGCGAGATCAGCTACATCGTCAACGACTGCGGAGCCAGGGCGCTGATCGTGTCGGCTGGTCTCGCCGGCGCCGCCGAGCAGATCGTGGCGCAGACCCCCTCGGTCGACATCCGCCTCGCCTTCGGCGGCCCGGTGCAGGGGTACAAGTCCTATGAGGACGCCCTGGCGGCGGCCTCGCCCGAACCCCTGCCGGGCCAGCCGCGCGGCGCGGACATGCTCTATTCCTCGGGTACCACCGGACGGCCCAAGGGCATCAAGCAGCCCCTGCCGGACCGGCAGGTCGGCGACGCGCCCGGCGACACCTATACCGCGATCTTCGGCCCGCTCTACGGATTCGACACCGAGACGGTCTACCTCTCCCCCGCCCCGCTCTATCACGCCGCGCCGCTGCGGTTCGGTGGCGTGGTCCACGCGCTCGGCGGAACTTTGGTGATCATGGAGAAATTCGACGCCGAGCAGGCGCTGGCCGCCATCGAGCGCTACCGCGTGACGCACAGCCAGTGGGTGCCGACCATGTTCGTCCGGATGCTGAAGCTCGACGAGGCGGTCCGCGCCCGCTACGACGTGTCCAGCCTGCGGGTCGCCGTGCACGCGGCGGCACCGTGTCCGGTCGACGTGAAGCGGGCGATGATCGATTGGTGGGGCCCGATCCTGCACGAGTACTACGCCTCGACCGAGGCCAATGGCGCCACCTTCATCGACAGCGAGCAGTGGTTGCGCAAGCCGGGCTCGGTCGGCAGGGCCGGTCTGGGGACGATCCGGGTGTGCGGCGACGACGGCGCGGAACTGCCCACCGGTGAGATCGGCACAGTCTATTTCGAACGCGACGAGATCCCCTTCGCCTATCACAACGACCCCGCCAAGACGGCGGAGGCGGTCCACCCCGAACACCCGACCTGGACCACCACCGGCGATATCGGCTACGTGGACGAGGAGGGCTATCTGTTCCTCACCGACCGCAAGGCCTTCATGATCATCTCCGGTGGCGTGAACATCTACCCGCAGGAGATCGAGGACGCGCTCGCCCTGCACCCCCGGGTACTCGACGTGGCGGTGATCGGCGTGCCCGACGAGGAGATGGGCGAATCCGTCAAGGCGGTCGTCCAGCCGGCGCCGGGCGTCGAAGCGGGCCCGGAACTCGCCGCGGAGCTGCGCGACTACCTGCGCGAGCGCATCGCCCACTACAAGGTGCCGAAGAGTTTCGACTTCGCCGACGACCTGCCCCGGACCCCCACGGGGAAGCTGGTCAAGGGCAAACTCCGCCAGCGGTACGTGTGAGTGTCGGTCAGGCGGCGTAGGTGAGGCCGGCGGCACCGACCTCACCGGCCCGCGCCATCAGGCGTGCGACGGCCTCGGCCACCTTGCCGGGCTGCTCCAGGATCACGGAGTGACCCGCGCCATCGATCATCACGAAGTCCGAGTACTCGACGGCGGCGGCCATCGCGACGGAATGCGACGGCGGCGTCATCAGGTCGGCGGAGCCGCACAGCACCAACGTGGGAATCCGGGAGAGAACCGGGAGCGCGTCGGTTCGGTCATAGACCATGAAGTCGCTCAAGAAGCTCGCCATCGTGACGATCGGTGTCTCGTTGCGCATCGCGTTGGCCAGGGTGAGCACCCGGGAACTCACCTCGCCATCACCGAATTCCGCGGTGCGGATGATCGGGGCGAAGAGCTTGCAGGCCGCGAGCTTCGCGTGGTGCATCAGGCGCGGGGCACGGCGGACGGCCGCCTGGAAGACGGAGACGACCGGGTTGCGCAGCAGCCGGCCGAAGCCTGCGTCGGCGAGCCCGTCGGCAGCGGTCGCGAGGAGCGCGACGCCGACGATGCGGGTGCCGATCTCATGCGGGTTGCGGCGGGCGTAGGTCAGCGCGGTCATGCCGCCCATCGAGTGACCGACGAGGACGACCGGTCCGGTGGGGGCCACGGCATCGAGAACCACCCGCAGGTCGCGGCCGAGCTGCTCGAGGTTGTAGGTCTGCCGGGGCGCCGAGGCGGACTCGCCGTGACCGCGGTGGTCGTAGCAGACGACCCGCGCGCCGGGGTGCCTGCGTAGCAGAGCGTCGCGAACGTAGGTCCATGACTCGGTGCGCAGGCAATGTCCGTGCAGCAACACGAGGGTGAGGTCCGCCTCGCGCGGACCGTATTCGCGAACCGCGAGGGCCACGCCGTCTTCGGTCCGGACCGTGGCACGCCGCTCCGCCGCGGTGGGGATTGTGCTGGGGATCGACATGGGATGCTCCGGTTCGCCGGCGGTGACACGTCTTACTGTCCGCCGTCCCAGCCGCCGGCATCAGGCCCCCGAGTGGTGGTGTCCGGTCCCCGAGGGTGTGGTCGATCGCCACCTAGGTGAGGCGGGAGCGATGCGGCTGGTTCGCAGGATGGATCCCGAGCACGCCCAGGGCGAAATCGCCGTACCGTGCGGCCACTTCCTCCGGCGTCGCCGGGCCGGACTCGCGAAACCACTGCGGGATGGCGGTGCACATGGTGGCGATGGCTCGACCCGCCGCCCGGATATCGGGAGTGGCGATGCGGCCCTCGCCATGGGCCTCGGTGATCGCGTCGTCCAGGATGGCCTGGATGTCACGGCGGGAACGGGCGATGCGCACGCGTTCGCCCGGAGACAGACTGCGCATCTCGCTGGCGCCGATGAACCCGAGGTCGCGGCGGTGGGTGTGGAACAGGGCCAAGGCTTCGACGATCAGGCGCACCCGGTGAACGCTGTCGCGGCCCTCCGCGCGGGCGGCACGCACGCGCCAGTGCAGTTCGTCCATGGTCAGTTCGAGGATGCGCACCAGTAGCTCGTGCTTGTCGCGGTAGTGGTGGTAGAGGCCGGGAACGCTGGTGCCCGCCCGCCGGGCCAGGGCGCGCACGGTCGTGCCGTGATAGCCGATCTCGACGAACGAGGCGAGGGCGGCGGCCAGCACCGGGTCGACGTCCAACGGAGCGAAGTCACGCCAGCCGCCGTGTGCCCCCGGCTCGGTGTCGGGCCGGTCGCAGCTCGGCCGGGACACGGAGGCCATGGCACCGAGCAAATGCGTGACCGGCACACCGAGCACATCGGACAACCGGGTCAGGCGTGCAACCGAGATTCCGGTCTTTCCCGTCTCCATGGCGCTGAGCGTCGCGGGACTCACCTCGAGCCTGCGGGCCACCTCGCGCAGCGACAAGCCCGCGGCGCGGCGCGCACGACGGATCGCCTCGTGTGGCGACGTTCCCTCATCGTCCATAATGTTCAGAATAACTGAACTCAATCTTTGACCACTCCCCCGCCGATAACACTCGAACAAGGCGCTTTGACACCGATCGCACCCAGTGAGACAGTGTTCAGATGGAGCGATCGTTCGGTCCGATGACGAGGCTCCGGATGTCGAGGAGGAATGCGCGATGCCGATCGATCTGACCTATTCCGACGAAGTACGGGCGCTGACCGCACGCACCCGCGCGTTCGTGCGGGAGACGGTGCTGCCGATCGAGGACGAACACCACGGCGACATCACCGCCGCCGGTGGTGACGAGCTGCGCGGCACGCTGAACGAGCAGGCGCGCCGAGCCGGCGTCTTCGCGCCGCACGCGCCCGTCGAGTACGGCGGTCACGGGCTGTCGATGTCGGATCGCGCCCCGGTGTTCGAAGAGGCGGGCTACTCGCTGTTCGGTCCGACCGCGCTCAACATCGCGGCGCCGGACGAGGGCAATGTGCACATGCTCGCCCACATCGCCGACCCGGAGCAGAAGTCGCGCTACCTCGAGCCGCTCGCCCGCGGGGCGGTGCGCTCCGCCTTCGCGATGACGGAACCCGCACCCGGCGCGGGCTCCGATCCGGCGGCGCTGGCCACCCGGGCCGTCCGCGCCGACGGCGGCTGGCGCATCAACGGCCACAAGTACTTCATCACCGGCGCGGACGGCGCGGCCTTTTTCATCGTGATGGCTCGCACCTCCGGCGAACCGGGCCAGCGCGGCGGGGCGACCATGTTCCTGGCCCCTGCCGACACCCCCGGCCTGCGTGTGGGCAGGCATATCACCACGCTCGACCGGGCCATGATCGGCGGCCACTGCGAGGTCTTCTTCGAGGACATGTTCGTTCCCGACGAAGCGGTGCTCGGCGCTGTCGACCGCGGCTTCGAATACGCCCAGGTGCGGCTGGGTCCCGCTCGCATGACGCATGTGATGCGGTGGCTCGGCGCTGCGCGGCGCGGTCACGACATCGCCGTCGCGCGCGTCGCTCAGCGCGAAGGATTCGGTGCGCGCATCGGCGATCTCGGCCTGGCGCAACAGATGATCGCCGACAACGAGATCGACATCGCCGCCACCCGTGCGCTGCTGGTGCGCGCCTGCTGGGAACTCGACAGCGGGGAGCACGCGGGCAACGCCACCTCGATAGCGAAGACGTTCGCCGCCGAGGCGATCTTCCGCATCGTCGACCGGAGCATCCAGCTGTGCGGCGGTCTCGGCGTCTCCGACGACCTGCCGCTGGCGCGCCTGTCCCGCGAAGTGCGGCCCTTCCGCATCTACGACGGACCCTCCGAAGTGCACCGATGGGCTATCGCCAAGCGGGCGGTCGGTGCCGCCCGGCGGGCGTCGGCCGACGGGTCCAGCCCTTCCCACTGATCCGCAGAGCCGCCGGACGAGGCCCGAAGTCCGCCCGTCGGCCGCCGACGCGGAGGGCAGGCGGATCCACCGTCTGTCAGCCCCACGCCAGACCGGACACGTTTCGGAGCAGCAGCCGGTCCGATCGGCGGCGCGTGCCATCACAGCCACAGCTCACCGCGTAACATGCGGACCTCATGGTTGCGCCGAAACGGAGTTCCTCGCCGCCACGAGCGGCGAACACACCGATCCGACCACGTCTCGGGATGTTCGAACGGAGAGCCGTATGCCAGCGCAAGACCGCCGATACCTCATCTCGCTGAATACGGGAGAACCCGGCGACGACGCGACGCTGATGACGATCCGGTCGGCGTTCTTCGACTGGCTGAAGAAGGCCGGCGCCGAAATCATCGAAGACGGCGGCGCCAACCGGGTAGTCATCGCGGCGGCGCCGGAAACAGCCGAGCGGGCCTGCGGCCTCGCGTACGTGCGCACCGTCGAGCCATACGCCTGACAGCGCTGCTCGGTCACGAGCGCGAGCCGGCGTGTTCCGCCCTCGGTGAGGCGTGCCGACTCGATGACCGACCCACACCCCAACACCCCGCCGCCGCCAGCTCGGCTGACGGCGGCGGGGTGTGTCTACGGTCGGACGAACCGGCGGGTGATCACCGTCCGTGCTGATGCGCGGACTGGCGGGCCTCGTCGACGTCCGCCTCGGCCCTGGCCTTCTCGGCGGCGGCTTCCTTGCCTGCCGCCTCGCGCTGCGAGGCCGCCTTGTCCTGCTGCGCGCGGCCCTCGTCCTTCAGATCCTCGTGACCGGTGACGGTACCGGCCGCTTCCTTCACCTTGCCCTTGACATCTTCGACGACGCCTTCGACGCCTTCACGAGGACCGCTTCCATGTTCAGCCACAACAACCTCCTGGAATATCGGAACAAGCTGACATCTCGCGCATACCCGGGAGACCGGCCTCGAACCGTCTTCGCCGAGAAAGACCGACGCCGCGCGTGTCGTGCCTGGTCGCGGGCGGGCGGCGTCAGCGAAGCGGGGTGGTCTCGCTCGGGCCTTGCCGATACCGGGTCATCGTGAGCCGCTGTTCGCGGTCGTTGTACTCCGGAATCGGCAGCGGGAACCGGTAGCGCCGTTGTACATGAACCAGGCGATCTCGAGCCCGAGCGGATCGATGGAGCGGTTCGAGACGCCCCAGCCCGCGGTGCCGTTGTGGGTCGGTAACCGGCAAGGAGGCAGCACGGCATCGGACTATGCACCTCGCGATGGACATCGCGATGACGGCGATGCTGGTCGCCGCGCTGACAGCGGCCGGTCCGGGGCGGCGGCTGATCCGTCATGACCGCCGGGCTCTGAAACACCGGAACCGAGAAAGGCCGCGTCGTCACGTGGCCGCCGGGAGCGCGCGCCGCCCGCCCGGCGCCGTGTGGATCGACCGCTGACCGCTACACCTGTGCTTCGGTGCCGCCGATGCCGGACATCGTCAGCTCGACGGGTTCGCGCGGCTGGTCGGGACGGAACACACAGCGCGTGCACGTGTAGATCGTGGGCATGCACTCGTTGCAGTGCACGCAGGCCGACCGGGTCGTCGCGTCCGATCGGATGCGCTGCAACAGGTTCGGCTCCCGGAGCAGAGCACGGCCCATGGCGACGAACTCGAAGCCTTCCGCCATCGCGAGCCGCATGGTGTCCAGATTCGTGATGCCGCCGAGCAGGACCAGGGGCATGGTCAACTCTCGCCGGAAGTGCCGCGCCCGCTCGAGCAGATACGCCTCCTGATAGGGGTACTCCTTCAAGAACGCCTTGCCGACCATCCGGAAACCCCAGCGCGCGGGCACCGGGAGAACATCGCCGAACGACCGCCGCGGGGCGGCACCGTGGAACAGCAGCATCGGGTTCAGCAGCGAACTGCCCGCCGTCAGCTCCAGCGCGTCCAGGGTGCCGTCGGCTTCCAGCCACGCGGCGACCTGCACCGACTCCGGCACGGTGAGCCCGCCCCGCACTCCGTCTTCCATATTCAGCTTCGCCGTCACCGCGAGCCGGCCGCCCACGGCTTGCCGTACCGCGGCGGCGATCTCGCGCGCCAACCGCGCCCGGTTGGCCAAGCTTCCGCCATAACGATCGGTGCGGCGGTTCAGCTTCGGGCTCAGGAACGAGCTGACCAGGTAGTTGTGCCCGAAGTGGATCTCCACCGCATCGAAGCCGGACGCTTCGGCCAGCTTCGCCGCGCCGGCATGAGCCGCCACGAGTTCACGGATCCCGTTCTCGTCGGGACTGCGCATCATGCGCATCGAGAGGGGGCTGAGCATCCGGCTCGGCGCCAGCGCCGGAGCCCGGTTGGAGGCCGCGTTGGCCACCGGACCCGCATGGCCGATCTGCGCACTCACCGCGGCGCCTTCACCGTGGACGGCTTCGGTGAGCCTCCGCAATCCCGGTACCGCTTCCGGACGCATCCAGATCTGGTGCCGATCGGTCCGGCCACCGGGAGCGACAGCGCAATACGCCACCGTCGTCATCCCGACGCCCCCGGCGGCGACCTCGCGATGGAACTCGATCAATTCATCGGTCACCAGAGCGTCCGGAGTGCGGCCCTCGAAGGTCGCGGCCTTGATCACCCGATTGCGCAGGGCGATCGGTCCGAGCCGGGCCGGTGCGAATACGTCGTTCATCGTTGTTTCTCTCCTGTCGGCGCGGTCAATCCGGCCACTACGAATTCCCGGAGGGTGGCCACCGCCTCCCGCGACATCTCCCGATGCTCCGCACTGCCGAATCGCATGATGAGCAGGTCGAACGCCAACATCCATCGGCGACGGCTCTCACGCTCGCTCACGCCGGGCAACAGGCTCACCCACGCATCGATCCGGAACCATGGCTGCCGCCATTCGGTCACCTGCCTGCCGAGGACGAACTGCGCCAGCAATCTCAGGTGCAACCGCCCCACGGGATCGGCGGCCAACGCGACGAACGGCTCGATCACCGCATCGACCACCTCGGCGACCGACCCGCGCCCGCTGGTGACAGCGGCCAAGCGGCCCTCCCACACCGGCCCCAGTCGCTCCTCGAGTAACGCGGCGACGAGGGCGTCCTTCGAACCGAAGTGGTAGTGCACCGCCGCCGGGTTGGCCCCGGCCTGCGCGCAGATCCCGCGAACCGACACCTCGTCGTAGCGGCCCTCCAGCAGCAGTCGTTCGGCGGCTGTCAGCAGGCGATCGCGGGTGGTCGCGGCCTCGGAGACCTGTTTCGGCATGCGCCAAGTCAAGCACGTCTCCATCGCCGTTTCAATCACTGATTGAAACAATGTTTGACCGGCTTCTCGCGCCCCTTCGATACCAGGAGACGACAGCGCCCACGGCCCTCGATGACGCGACCCGTGCGGTCAGGAGGCACACCGCAGCCGTCCGGGTCGATCCGGCTGCGAGGCGGCGCGGAGGGGCGGCCGACTCGATCGGTCTCTCATCGCCCTCGGCCGGTTCGGCCACCGTTGATGGCGAGGACATTCACTGCGGCCGAAACGGGCACACCGAAACGGCCCGCGCCGATTCCTCAGGAATTGCCCGCGATGATCACCTCGGGAATGCCGGTGCCGAGCGGGACCGGCCGGCACACCGGCGCCGGACTGCCCGGAGCCAGCACGGTGAGCAGCAACTCCTGCACGAACGGGTCGTACACCATGTGGAAGTGCCCGGTGAGATCGGCGGGACACAGGTCCTGCAGGGCGATGTTCCGCGCGCCGGGCCCGCGCAGCGCGATGTTCTCGAACGGCTGGATCATCTCGTCGACCCGGCTGCCGATGGTCACGTATCGCACCCCGGGCACCGTGTCGCCGCCCGCGTTGAGATCGAGCATGATCGGCGACCCCTCGGCCTGCTGCACGGCGGCCAGCGAAGTCACCTGGGCGAACGCCTGCAACGCGCCCGGGATCGCCTGGGCCACCGGCACCAGCCCGTACATCACACCGCCGTAGGTGGGCGAAGCGAGGCCGACCCACTGACCGACTCTGGGCGCACCACCCAGCTTGTTGACGTAGTACCGAGTGACATTGGCGCCCTGGGAGAATCCGATCAGATCGACCTTGCCCGCGCCGGTGGCCGCGAGCACCTGATCGACGAACGCGCCGATCTGATAGGCGCTGAGCACCAGATCCTCGGTGCCGTAACTGTCCGCGCCGGGCTTGCCGCCGTAGTTCAGCGCGAACACGCAGAATCCGGCCGCGGTCAGGCGCGGCGCTATCCCCGACCAATCGGAATATGCTGTGGAGTCGGTTCCGTGCGCGAGCACCAACGGATGGGGATGCCGGGCGCTGGGAACGCATCCGAAGTCGTTGGTGCCGCTCGGGACCGCATTCGGATGGCTTTTCTGATACCACGCGGCGGCGAGGTGGTCGGACTGCGGCGGAGCGGGGTACGTCGGCACGTCGGGCGGGCGGAGGCCGGGCGGCTCGGCCGACGCCACGCCCGGGCCCAGCGCGGCCGCGCCGGCGACCACCAGGGCCAGCACGGCGCGACGCAAGTGTGAACTACCCCAAGCTTTCGCTCGACTCGACTGTCGCATCTCACAATGATCGCTCCGATCGGCTCGAAATGCGCGCGGTATCGGGGTGTTTCGCCTCCCCTACTTCTCGGGGGTCTCGTCCTCGGCGAGGATGCGGTAGAGGGACTTGCGGGTCTCGGTGAGCAACTCCGCCGCACGCGCCGCCTGCTGCGGGGTACCCGCCGCCGCGACCTGCGCGACCGCCCCCATCAGCTGCCCGGCGAGTCCGCGCAGGTCCATCGCCTGGGCTCCGACGTCCTGCTGCACGTCCGCCCACGGATCACCCAGCTCGTCCCGGTGCGCGGCGACGTACTCGTTACCGGTCTCGGTGAGCTTGGCGGTCTTGCGCCCGGCGACCTTCTCGATGAGGACCAGGCCCTCGTCCTCCAACTGCGCGAGCGCGGGGTAGATCGAACCGGGGCTCGGCCTCCAGATGTCGTTGCTGCGCTCGCGGATCTGCTGGATGAGTTCGTAGCCGTGCATGGGCTGCTCGGCGAGCAGCAGCAGCACGGCGGCGCGTACGTCACCGCGCCTGCCACGGCCGCCACGGCCACGTCCGCGACCGAATTGCGGGCCGAAGCCAGGGCCGAAACCGGGACCGAATCCCGGCCCGAACTCGGGGCCGAAACCGTGGCGTCCCCCGCGGCGGAAGCGCAGCCGGTGTTCGAAGCCCTCGGGTCCGGGCAGCGGCCCACGGCCACGTCGGCCGAATTCTCGATCTTCTCGGTATTCCATGTCAGCCTCCCAAGGCTCTCGTGTTTGTTTCATGCTATCGACGATATATCGGCAATGCATCGAACGCAAGGCCCGATTTCGGAACCGGGCCGACAGGGAGGTCAGCTCACCAGTGAGTCGATCCAGCGCGACAGCCGCGCGCCCTCGGTGACCATGAGCTCTGGATCACGAAAAGTGTTGGTGAGCAACGAGATTCCTTGATATGCCGCGACATAGGCGATCGCGAGCCCCCTCGCGTCGGTGCGGCCCATCGCGGCGAACTGCCGTTCGGCCCAATCCACCAGCACGCGCATCACATCGGCGGCCGCGGTATTCAACCCGTCGCCACGCTTGTCCAACTCCGAGGACAAGGTGCCGAACGGGCAGCCGTACCGGACGGTCTGCTCACGATCGGCGACCCAGCCCGCGATCAGGGCCTTCAGCCTCTCCGACGGCGTCTCGTGACGGTCGCTCGCGGCGATCACGGCATCGAGAATATGCGCGTGCGAGCCGATCGCCGCCTCGATGAGCTGGTCTTTCGTCTTGAAGTAGTAGTAGACGTTGCCGACCGGAACATCGGCGGCGCGGGCGATGTCGGCGATGGTCGTCTTCTCCACGCCCTGCTGGTAGAACACCCGCACGGCCGCCTCGACCAGCCGTTGCCGCTTACTCGGCCTGGTTTCCGTCACTGAGTCAGTCACACAACTAACTGTAGACAACGCGCCCGCGACCGGCTACGTTGTACTTAGTCAGTCAACTAACTAACTAACTAGGAGTAACGATGATCGTGGTCACCGGAGCCACCGGGAATATCGGCGCGCCCCTCGTGCGCTCGCTGTCGGACGCAGGCGAGGAGGTCACAGCGGTCGCCCGCCATGCGGACCTCTCGCTGCCCGACGGCGTCCGGTCGGTTCGGGCCGACCTCGGCGAGCCGGAAAGCCTCTCCCCCGCCCTCTCGGGAGCCGACACCCTGTTCCTCCTGATCACCGGTGAGCAGTTGGTGGCAGGCCCCGAGCCCGAACAGGTGCTGAAAGTCGCCGCTGCCGGAGGCGTGCGGCGCGTCGTCTTCGTGTCCTCGCAGGGGGTAGCCACCCGCCCCGGCGCGGCGGGCTATGCCCGGCTCGTCGCCTACGAGCAGGCGATCAGGGACTCCGGCCTGGCCTGGACCTTCCTGCGACCGGGCGGGTTCTTCTCCAATACCTACGCGTGGGCGGATTCGGTGCGCACGCGGCGTATGGTCGCCGCGCCGTTCGGCGATATCGGCCTGCCCTCGATCGATCCGGCCGATATCGCCGCCGTCGCGGCGGCGGCATTGCGCGACGAACGGCACGCCGGACAGGTCTACACCCTGACCGGACCCGAACTCGTCACACCGCGAGCCCAGGCCGAGGCACTCGGTGCGGCGCTGGGCGAGCCGCTCGGATTCATGGAGCTGACTCGGGCGCAGGCCCATTCGGCGATGCTCGACTTCATGCCAGAACCGGTGGTCGAGCACACGCTGACGATCCTCGGCGAACCGACGCCCGACGAACAGCTGATCAGCCCCGATGTGCCGCGTGTGCTGGGGCGGCCCGCCGTGAAGTACGCCGAGTGGGCGGTTCGCAATCGGGCGGCCTTCGCCTGACGCGCACGGCGGGGCGGATGACCGGTGGCTTCGTCAGCCGATGTCGACCGGGTCGATCTGCACGCGAAGGGGGGCGTCGGAGCGGTGCGTGCTGCGGATCGCCTGGGCCGCGCGCAACGCACCCGCGAGCGCCGCTCCGGAGCGGCGCTCGACCCGCAGCAGCAAACGTTCGACTTCGGCGGGCGAATCCTCGGCGGAGAAGGGCTTGCGAGCGCCGTCCGGCAGCGGCACCGGGCCGAGGCGGTCGACCGTCGCGGGCAGATCCGCCGCCGAGAGCAGTTCGGCGATGCTCTCGGCGGTGCCGTCGATCGCGGCGAGCCGGACCGCGGGCGGGAAGCCGACCTCGGCCCGGGCCGCGACCTCCGCGCGCGCCGCGCCCACCGGGTCCCACCGGACCAGCGCCTGCACGGTGGGGATCGAAGGTTCGGCCACGACGATGACCTGGCCGTGCGCGCGGACCAACGTCGCGGCGGCCATCCAGCGGCGCAGTGCGTCCTCGGCGGCCCGCAGGTCGGCGCGCCCGAGCAAGGCCCAGCCGTCGAGCAACAGTGCGACGCCATACCCGCCGGGGACCAAGGGTTCGGCGCCGACCGTGGCGACGACCACTTGCGGGCCCGGCTCCACGGTATCGAGCACGGCGCCGCCCCCGGAGCCACGGATCGGCACGCCAGGAAAGGCGCGGCCGAGTTCCTCCGCCGTACGCGCCGCCCCGATCACCACGGCCCGCAGCGCGCGCGAGCCGCAAGTGGCGCAACGGAACGCGGCCTCGGTGATCCCGCACCAACGGCACGCGGGGCTGTGCGCGGCGGCGCTTTCCGCTGCCGACCCGCGGGTCTCCGGCAGCGCGAGCGGTCCGTTGCAGTGCCTGCATCGGGCCGGGGTGCGGCACTTCCCGCAGGCCAGCGCGGGAATGTACCCGCGCCGTGGCACTTGCACCAGCACCGGCGCCCCCTCCTTCAGCGCGGAACGGGCGGCTGCGAAGGCGACGCCGGGAATCCGGACGGCACGGGCGACCGGATCGCGCTCCAGGGCGACGTCGCTGTCACCGGGGGCGCTGATCCGCGGCGCGGCCTTGCGCAGCACCGCGCGATCGGCGACCAGATCGTGCGCCCAGCCGGAATCGACCACCGCTTGGATCTCCGCGGTCCGCGCGAAACCCGCCGCGACGAATGCCGCACCGGTCTCGTGCGCTCGCAACATCGCCACCTCACGCGTGTGCGGATACGGTGCGCGTGGTTCGGCGTAGGTGTCGTCGCCGTCGTCCCACAGCGCGATCAGCCCGAGGTTCGCCGCCGGTGCGAACACCGCGCTGCGCGTGCCGACCACGACCCGCGCCGAACCGCGCAGCACCGCCAGCCAACGCCGGTAGCGTGCCGCGGGACCGAGACCGGCCGCCAGCCCAACGGCCGAATCCCCCACCAGCTCAGCACATTCCGCCAACACCCGGTCGAGGTCGCGTTGGTCCGGGACCATGAGGATCGCGCTGCGCCCCTGCCGGGCCACCAAGGCGGCGAGCTCCGCCAGCCGACGCGGCCAGTCCTCACCGGGCAGCGCCTGCCAAGCCGCCCGGGCCCCTTTTCCTTGCGCGAGCGCACCGACGAATGCCGGGCCGTGCACATAACGCTCCCAGGCAGCGAGGTCGACGGCCGAAAGTTCCGGCGATACCGCCTCCTGGTTCGTGGCGCCGCCGCGAGGCTCCGCGCCCCGCCCGACACCGATTCGCTCCTCGCCCGAAGGCGGTGCCTGCGGCTTCGAAGAGTGGCCGGTGCCTACCTCCGATGACGGCGCCTGTCGCACGGCCACTGCGCTCTGCCCGACACCGATTCGTCCCTCACCCGAAGGCGGTTCAAGCGGCTTCGAGGACCCGCCGGCGCCCGCCTCTGGCCGGTGCTCCTGTTGCGCGGTCCCCATGCTCACGCTGCCGGGATCATCATCCGATCCGGTCGCGGTGACCGGTTCGGTGTCCGGCCCCGGGGCTGCGCGGCCCGCCGCTGCCGAATCGGCTTGCGGTACTGCGGGATCCGAGGAGAGCGAACCGAGGAGCGTCTCTGCGGGCGCGGAGTTCACTATGGCTGACTGCCCGGAATCTGTTGCAGTGCAGGGTTCTCCGTCTTCGACGGCACTCGCGGACGCACCGGAGTCCGCCGCGGCAGCAGGAGCCGCGGACCCGACGGAATCGATCTGAGCCCCAGCGGACTTCTTCGCACCACCGGTCTCGGTGCGGGCGTGGCGCGGTGGAATGGCCAGACGCAGGACGTCGGCGCGCGTGCCCGCGTAACGGGCCGCCACTTTGCCGGCCAGTTCCAGGATCTCCGGCGTCAGCACGCGTTCGCCGGAGACGACGCGTTCGAGTTCGACCAGTTTGCCGCCGTGATCGCTGTGCGCGGAGCGTGCGAGAAGGTAACCGTCGACCAACCGGCCGGCGAAACGGACGCGTACCCGAACCCCCGGCTGGGCGATTTCGTCCAGCTCGGGGGGCACCAGGTAGTCGAAGTCGCGGTCGAGATGCGCGGGCGACAGCAGTGGGAGCACCCGGGCGATCGGCAGCTCCGCGCCCGCGGGACCCGCGGCCGGACGGTCCGCCTCGGTGGCGGGGGTGCCCGCCGCGGGTGCGTTCACTCGGACCTGATCGAGGTCAGAGTCCGACGGCCGCGCGCAGCTTGTCCGCGCGGTCGGTGTGCTCCCACGGCAGGTCGACGTCGGTGCGGCCGAAGTGGCCGTACGCGGCGGTCGGCGCGTAGATCGGGCGCAGCAGGTCGAGGTCGCGGATGATCGCGCCGGGGCGCAGGTCGAAGACCTCGGTGATCGCGGTGGAGATGCGCGCCGGGTCGACCTTCTCGGTACCGAAGGTCTCGACGAACAAGCCGACCGGAGCCGCCTTGCCGATCGCGTAGGCCACCTGGACCTCGACCCGATCGGCCAGATCGGCCGCCACCACGTTCTTCGCGACCCAGCGCATGGCGTAGGCGGCCGAGCGGTCGACCTTGGACGGGTCCTTGCCGGAGAAGGCGCCACCACCGTGGCGGGCCATGCCGCCGTAGGTGTCGACGATGATCTTGCGGCCGGTCAGGCCCGCGTCGCCCATCGGACCACCGAGCACGAACTTGCCGGTGGGGTTGACCAGCAGGCGGACGTTCGAGGTGTCCAGCGAGGGCACCTCCAGGTCGGCGAGCACCGCTTCGAGGACCTTCTCGCGGATGTCGGGCGCGAGCAGGTTGTCCAGGTCGATGTCGGCGGCGTGCTGGGTGGAGACGACCACCGTGTCCAGGCGGACCGGGCGATCACCGTCGTACTCGATGGTGACCTGGGTCTTGCCGTCCGGACGCAGGTAGGGCAGCACGCCGGACTTGCGCACCTCGGTCAAGCGGCGCGACAACCGGTGCGCGAGCGCGATCGGCAGCGGCATCAGCTCGGGGGTGTCCTTGGTGGCGTAACCGAACATCAAGCCCTGATCGCCCGCGCCCTGCCGCTCGATCTCGTCGTCGGAGCCGCCGACCCGGGCCTCGTGCGAGGTGTCCACACCTTGGGCGATATCCGGCGACTGCGCGCCGATCGCGATATTCACACCGCAGGAATTCCCGTCGAATCCCTTCGCGGACGAGTCATATCCGATTTCCAGAACCTTTTCCCGGACAATACGGGGAATATCGGCGTACGCCGACGTGGTGACCTCACCCGCGACATGGACCTGGCCGGTCGTCACGAGGGTTTCCACCGCGACCCGGCTGCGCGGATCCTCCGCGAGCAACGCGTCGAGAATGGAATCGCTGATGGCATCACAGATTTTGTCCGGATGACCTTCGGTCACGGACTCACTGGTGAAAAGCCGGCTCCCGGACGTGCGCACAGTTGTTCCCTCTCCCTCAACGGGTTACTCGTATCGGCTTGCGACAGTAACGCCATGCCGCGCCTGCGCAACCCTTACATTCCAGACTATTCCAAATCACCGACAGGGCGGACCTCAACTACAAAGCCGCCCCGGACTGCTGAATTCCCGGTGTCCAGGCGATGCCGAAAGAATGACGACGCCGCGAACGAACGACGGATCGGACGGCAATCCCGGCAGGCCCGGCCACCCGGCTCAGCGCAGCAACCCACTCAGCGCGTCGAGCACACGGCTGGCCAGCAATGCCTTCGAACCGTGGTCGAGCGCCTGCTCGGTGCCGTCCGCGCCGAGCAGCCAGCCGTCGTTGGTGTCCACCTCGAACGCTTTGCCCTCACCGACCGCGTTGACCACGAGCAGGTCGCAGCCCTTGCGGGCGAGCTTGGCCCGCGCGTGGGTGAGGACGTCGCCGTGCTCGTCACCGGTCTCGGCGGCGAAGCCGACGATCGCGGTACCGGGCAACTGCCCGTCGCGGCGCGCCTGCACCAGTCCGGCGAGGATGTCGTCGGTCTTGGTCAGCGGAATGACGTCGGGCTCGCCCGCGCCCTTCTTGATCTTGGCGGCGGCGACGTTGGTCGGCCGGAAATCGGCGACCGCCGCGGCCATGATCACCGCGTCGGCGCCGGCGGCGTGCTTGTCGACGGCGGTTTTCAGCTGTTCGGCGGTGGTGATGTGCACCAGGTCGACGGCGGCCGGTGCCGCCATCTCGATCGTGTTGCCCGCGATCAGGGTGACGTGGGCGCCGCGCTGGGCCGCGACCCTCGCGAGCGCGTAACCCTGCTTGCCGGAGCTGCGATTGCCGAGGAAACGCACCGGATCAAGCGGTTCCCTGGTGCCGCCCGCCGTGATGACGACCCGGCGGCCCTCCAGATCCCGCGGGATCGCGTCGGCGCGCTCCATGAGCAGCGACGCGAGGCCGAAGATCTCCTCGGGCTCGGGCAGCCGTCCGGGACCGGTGTCGGCGCCGGTGAGCCGCCCCGCAGCGGGCTCCATGACGATCGCACCGTGGGCGCGCAGCGTCGCGACGTTGGCGACGGTCGCCGGATGCTCCCACATCTCGGTGTGCATCGCGGGCGCGAACAAGATCGGACATCGAGCCGTCAGCAACGTGGCGGTGAGCAGGTCGTCGGCGCGGCCGGAGGCGGCGCGGGCCATGAGGTCGGCGGTCGCCGGGGCGATGACCACCAGGTCCGCCTCCTGGCCCAGCCGAACATGCGGGACCTCGGGCACGTCGGAGAACACACCGGTGTGCACCGGGTTCCCGGACAGTGCTTCGAAGGTCGCCTTGCCAACGAACTCCAGCGCCGAGTGGGTGGGGATCACCCGGACGTCGTGTCCGGTCTCGGTGAACCGCCGGACCAGAGAGCACGCCTTGTAGGCGGCGATCCCTCCGGCTACGCCGACGACGATCCTTGTGGTCACTACGCCTCCGGCCTAGTCGTGGTCACGGGCGAACGCGGTTCGCCTCACTCGCCTTCGGAGTGCTCGAGCAGGTCGGAGTGGATCTCGCGCAGCGCGACCGACAGCGGCTTCTCCTGCAGACCCGGCTCGACCAGCGGGCCGACGTACTCGAGGATGCCGTCGCCGAGCTGGTTGTAGTAGTCGTTGATCTGCCGGGCCCGCTTGGCCGCGTAGATGACCAGGGCGTACTTGGACGACGTGCGCTCCAGCAACTCGTCGATCGGCGGGTTGGTCAGGCCGATCGGGGTGTCGTAGGCGGGCGCGGTCTTGGTGTCCGTACTGCTCACTAGGGGGACTCCTGGTGTTTGGGAGGTCACGAACTCGAATTTGTGCTAACGAACAACGATACCAACTGCTCACAGGCGCTGGTCACCTCGTCGTTCACGATAACGATGTCGAACTCGTCACAGGCGGCCAGCTCGATCCTGGCCGTTTCCAGGCGGCGCTCGATCACCTCGGGCGACTCGGTGCCGCGCGAGGTCAGCCGCGCCACCAGCTCGTCCCAGCTCGGCGGGGCCAGGAAGACCAGGATCGCTTCCGGGATGGCCCGGCGCACCGACCGCGCGCCCTCGAGATCCACTTCGACCAGGACCGGAAGGCCTTCGGCCAGAGCGGCGCGCACCGGCCCGGCGGGGGTGCCCGACCGCTGCAACCCGCCGTGGATGTCAGCCCACTCGAGCAGCTCATCCGCCTCGATCATCGCGTCGAACTCCGCACGGGAGACGAAGCGGTAGTCGAGGCCGTCGACCTCCCCGGGCCGCGGGGCCCGGGTCGTTGCCGACACGCTGAAGACCAGGTCGGGCAGTCGTTCGCGGACACAGCGGACCACGGTGGACTTGCCCACGGCCGAGGGGCCGACCAGTACTACCAGTCGACCCTTCCGCGTGTGTTCGATCACCCTCGTCGTCAGGCGTCGAAGTCGAACCGGGCGAGCAGCGCCTTACGCTGCCGGTCGCCGAGTCCGCGCAGCCGCCGGGTGGGGGCGATCTCCAGCTCGCTCATGATTTCCGCCGCCTTGACCTTGCCCACCTTCGGCAGGGCCTCCAGCAGCGCCGACACCTTCATCTTGCCGAGGATCTCATCGGTCTCGGCATCGGTGAGGACCTGCTTCAGGTTGGTGCCGCCACGCTTCAAGCGCTCCTTGAGCTCCGCCCGAGCGCGGCGAGCGGCAGCCGCCTTCTCCAAAGCAGCGGCGCGCTGCTCGTCAGTCAGCTGGGGAAGGGCCACGGTTCCTCCGTCTCATCGTTCATTGCATCAACTCCTGCCGGTAACCCAGCAGTCTCAGCGACCGTACCCACGACGTCCGCCGATTGCGAACCCACCCCCCAGGTCAGCGCATGATTCCGGATACCGACGCCACCAGGGGGGTGCGTCGCCCGACCCGCCCGCGCCACCGCGCGGAGCGCGCTGCGGGATTCGCGAAACACGCCGCCAGCAGGGCGTTTTCGGCAAACCGAGTGGTTTGCGGGAGGGTTGCGGTAGCGCGGCGCATCGTTCCAGCAACCCCTCACGCGCCCTACCAGGAACTTTCTCGAAATTTTCCGCGTGTCGCGAGTTCTTCCCGCGTGTCGGGCGTCACATCAGAGATATTCGGCCCGCTCGGCGCGGCATCCGGTGCCGGTTCGCGGCCCTGTACGCCGGTCCAGCAGGCAGGTGCCCAGCCGAGCACCGATGAGCGCCGAAATCGGCGCAGGAGAGCGCACAGGCACCGGTAAGGGCGCGTGTGTGAGTGCAGCTGCACGCGCACGGGCCCCGGAAACGCCGAAGGCCGGCGCGGGTGCGCCGGCCTTCGTGGTCATTTCTGCAGAAACGCGAACGCGTCCTGGAGCTCGTGCACCCTGGCACGCAGTGCCGGGACGTCGGGGCCCGCTCGCAGCAGCTCACGCGAGACGTTCGGGAGGACGGCCCCGAGCATCGGCTCGGGGACCAGCTCGCGGATCGTGTCCGGGCCGCCGCCCTGAGCGCCCACCCCGGGCATCAGGATCGGACCGTTGAGCGCGGACAGGTCCGGCGCCTCGCGCAGCGTGGCGCCGACCACCACGCCCACCGAACCGAACTCGCTGCCCGCGTTGCGGGCCGCGGCTTCGTCGACCATCGTCTGCGCGACCGCGCGGCCGTCCGCCCCGACCGCCCGCTGTACCTGCGCTCCCTCGGGATTCGACGTCGCCGCGAGCACGAAGACGCCGCGGTGGTTGGCCTCGGCGAGGGTCAGCGCGGGCGCCAGCGAACCGAATCCGAGGAACGGCGAGACCGTCACCGCGTCGGACGCGAGCGGACCGTCGGCCAGCCAGGTCCGGGCATAGGCGTCCATGGTGGACCCGATGTCGCCGCGCTTGGCGTCGGCGAGCACCAACGTGCCCGAGGCGCGCAACACCTCGATGGCACGCTCCAGCACGGCGATACCGCCGGAGCCGTAGGCCTCGAAGAACGCGACCTGCGGCTTGACCAGCGCGACCAGACCGTCGAAGGCCTCGACGCAGATCTCGGCGAAGCGCTCGAGGCCCTCGACGTCCTCGGGGAGGTCCCAGGACCGCAGCAGTTGCGGGTGCGGGTCGATCCCGACGCAGACGGGCCCGAACTCCCGCATCGCCTGCCGCAAGCGCTCGCCGAAGGTCTTCATCTCGCCCACTCCGTCCGGTCGCGGCTCACCCACGCAGCACCGAGTGCAGTTCCTGCAGGGACCGCACACCGATGCCGCCGTTGATGCTGGCCTCGATGCCCTGCACCGCGGCTGCCGCACCCTGCACGGTGGTGATGCACGGGATGTTCACCCCGACCGCCGCGCTGCGGATCTCGTAGCCGTCCACGCGGGGCCCGGAGTTGCCGTAAGGCGTGTTGAACACCATGTCGACCTCACCGTCGCGGATCTGCTCCACGATCGTAGGCTGGTCGTCCGGACCCACCTCGGAGTGCTTGCGCACCTGCTCGCACGGAATCCCGTTGCGGCGCAGCATCTCCGCCGTGCCCTCGGTGGCGAGGATGCGGAAACCGAGATCGTGCAGGCGCTTCACCGGGAAGACCATCGCGCGCTTGTCCCGGTTGGCGATCGAGACGAACACCGTGCCCTCGGTGGGCAGCGACCCGTAAGCGGCGGTCTGGCTCTTGGCGAAGGCGGTGCCGAAATCGGCGTCGATGCCCATCACCTCGCCGGTGGATTTCATCTCCGGCGACAGCAGCGAATCCACGCCGCTGCCGTCGGCGCGCCGGAAGCGGTGGAACGGCAGCACGGCCTCCTTGACCGCGACCGGAGCGTCCAGCGCGACGTGCCCACCGTCGCCCTCGCTCGGCAGCATGCCCTCCTTGCGGAGTTCGGCGATGGTGGCGCCGAGCATGATCCGTGCGGCGGCCTTGGCCAGCGGCACCGCGGTCGCCTTGGACACGAACGGGACGGTCCGGCTCGCCCGCGGATTGGCCTCCAGGACGTAGAGCACGTCGTCCTTGAGCGCGTACTGCACGTTGAGCAGGCCGCGGACGCCGATGCCCTTGGCCAGCGCGATCGTGGAGCGGCGCACCGCCTCGATGTCGCTGCGGCCCAGCGTGATCGGGGGCAGCGCGCAGGCCGAGTCGCCGGAGTGGATGCCCGCCTCCTCGATGTGCTCCATCACACCGCCGAGGTAGACCTCCTCGCCGTCGCACAGCGCGTCGACGTCGATCTCGATCGCGTCCTCCAGGAAGCGGTCGACCAGCACCGGGTGCTCCGGGCTGAGCGCGGTCGCGCGGGAGATGTAGCCCTCCAGGGACTTCTCGTCGTACACGATCTCCATGCCGCGGCCGCCGAGCACGTAGGACGGACGCACCAGCACCGGGTATCCGATCTCCGCGGCGATCTTGCTGGCCTGCGCGAACGTGGTGGCGGTGCCGTACTTCGGCGCGGGCAGCCCGGCCGCGACCAGCACGTCGCCGAACTCGCCGCGGTCCTCGGCCAGGTCGATGGCGGCCGCGCTGGTGCCGACCACCGGCACGCCCGCCTCGGTGAGGCGCTGCGCCAGTCCGAGCGGCGTCTGGCCGCCCAGCTGCACGATGACGCCCGCGACGGTGCCCGACTCACACTCGGCGTGGTAGATCTCGAGCACGTCCTCGAAGGTCAGCGGCTCGAAGTAGAGACGATCGGCGGTGTCGTAGTCGGTGGAGACGGTCTCGGGGTTGCAGTTGACCATCACCGTCTCGTATCCGGCCTGCGACAGCGTCTGCGCCGCGTGCACGCACGAGTAGTCGAACTCGATGCCCTGGCCGATCCGGTTCGGTCCGGAACCGAGGATGATCACCTTCTCGCGCTCGGGCTGCGGCGCCACCTCGGATTCGGCGGCGGGATCGAGTTCGTAGGCCGAGTAGTGGTAGGGCGTCTTGGCCTCGAACTCGGCGGCGCAGGTGTCGACGGTCTTGAAGACCGGGCGGACACCGAGCCGGTGCCGCAGGGCGCGCACGCCGGTCTCCCCCGCCAGCTCGGGCCGCAGCGCGGCCAGCTGACGATCGGACAGGCCGTAGTGCTTGGCCCGGCGCAGCAGCGGCTCGTCCAGCACGGGCGCGTCGAGGATCTCCCGGCGCAGCTCGACCAAGCCCGCCACTTCCGCGACGAACCACGGGTCGATGCCCGAGGCGGCGGCGACGTCCTCGATGCTCGCGCCCAGGCGCAGCGCCCGCTCGACCTGGTAGATGCGCCCCTCGGTGGGCGTGCGCAGATCCTCCAGGATCGCTTCGACGTCGGTCCACGCGCCGTCGTCCTGGGTCCAGAAGCCCGCGGCCTTGGTCTCCAGCGAACGCAGCACCTTGCCCAGCGCCTCGGCGAAGTTGCGGCCCAGCGACATCGCCTCGCCGACGGACTTCATCGTGGTGGTCAGCGTGCCGTCGGCGCCGGGGAACTTCTCGAACGCGAACCGCGGCGCCTTGACGACCACGTAGTCGAGGGTCGGCTCGAAACAGGCCGGCGTCTCCTTGGTGATGTCGTTGACGATCTCGTCGAGCGTGTACCCGATGGCCAGTTTGGCGGCGATCTTCGCGATCGGGAAGCCCGTCGCCTTCGACGCCAGCGCGGACGAGCGCGAGACGCGCGGGTTCATCTCGATGACGATCAGGCGGCCGTCGCTCGGGTTCACCGCGAACTGGATGTTGCAGCCGCCGGTGTCGACGCCGACCTCACGCAGGATCGCGATACCGAGATCGCGCAGCTTCTGGTACTCGCGGTCGGTGAGCGTCATCGCGGGGGCGACGGTCATCGAGTCGCCGGTGTGCACGCCCATCGGGTCGACGTTCTCGATCGAGCAGACGATCACGACGTTGTCGCGGCCGTCGCGCATCAGCTCGAGTTCGTATTCCTTCCAGCCGAGGATGGACTCCTCGATGAGGACGTTCGCGGTGGGCGAGGCGGCCAAGCCGCCGCCCGCGATGCGATCGAGGTCCTCGTCGTTGTAGGCCATGCCCGACCCGAGACCGCCCATGGTGAACGACGGGCGCACCACGACCGGGAAGCCGAGTTCGGCCACCGTCTCGCGGACCTCGTCCATGGTGAAGCAGACCCGCGAGCGGGCGCTCTCGCCGCCCACCTTCGCCACGATGTCCTTGAACTTCTGCCGGTCCTCACCGCGCTGGATGGCGTCGAAGTCGGCGCCGATCAGCTCCACGCCGTACTTCTCCAGCACCCCGCGCTCGTGCAGTGCGACCGCGGTGTTCAGCGCGGTCTGGCCGCCCAGGGTGGCCAGGATGGCGTCGGGGCGCTCCTTCTCGATGACCTTTTCCACGAACTCCGGCGTGATCGGCTCCACGTAGGTGGCGTCGGCGAACTCCGGGTCGGTCATGATCGTCGCCGGGTTCGAGTTGACCAGCGACACCCGCAGGCCCTCGGCCCGCAGCACCCGGCACGCTTGCGTGCCGGAGTAGTCGAATTCGCACGCCTGGCCGATGACGATCGGGCCAGAACCGATCACCAGGATGTGCTCGAGATCCTCGCGGCGAGGCATCAGGCTCCTTCCATGAGACCGGCGAAACGGTCGAACAGATATGCGGCGTCGTGGGGTCCGGCGGCGGCCTCCGGGTGGTACTGCACGGAGAAGGCGCGGCCGTCGACCAGCCGGACGCCTTCGACCGTTCCGTCGTTGGCGCAGACGTGACTCACCTCGGCCGTGCCGAAGGGGGTGTCGAACCGCTCGCCCCGCTCGCCCTCCAGCGCGAACCCGTGGTTCTGCGCCGTGATCGAGATCCGGCCGGTCTCGTGCTCCACCACCGGGATGTTGATGCCGCGGTGACCGAACTTCATCTTGTAGGTGCCCCGGCCGAGCGCGCGGCCGAGGATCTGGTTGCCGAAGCAGATGCCGAACAGCGGCAGGCCCGCGCCCAGTACGCCGCGGGTCAGCTCGACCGCGGCGTCGGCGGTGGCCGGGTCGCCCGGACCGTTGGACAGGAAGACCCCGTCGGGCTTCAGTTCGAGGATCTGATCCAGCGTGGTGGACGAGGACACCACGTGCACCCGCATGCCGCGCTGCGCGAACATGCGCGGGGTATTGGTCTTGATCCCGAGGTCGACCGCCACGACCGTGCGCCGGTGCTCGCCCTCGGGCTCGATCGTGTAGAGCGCGTCGGTGGTCACCTCACCCGCGAGGTCGGCGCCCAGCATGGACGGCTGCCCGGTCACCCGGGCCACCAGCTCGTCGGGGGCGGCGAGCGCGTCACCGGAGAAGATGCCCGCCTTCATCGAACCGCGGGTGCGCAGGTGCCGTACCAGCGCGCGGGTGTCGATGCCCGCGATGCCGACGATCCGCTGCCGCTCCAGTTCGTCCGGCAGCGTCGTGGTGGCGCGCCAGTTGGACGCGCGCCGCGCGGGGTCGCGCACCGCGTACCCGGCGACCCAGATCTTGGTGGACTCGTCGTCCTCGTCGTTCCAGCCGGTGTTGCCGATCTGCGGCGCGGTGGCCACCACGATCTGCCGGTGGTAGGACGGGTCGGTGAGGGTCTCCTGGTACCCGGTCATCGCGGTGCAGAACACCGCCTCACCGAGCGTCTGGCCCACGGCGCCGTAGGCCCGGCCACGAAACACCCGGCCGTCCTCCAGCACGAATGCCGCTTCTCCTGTCATCCCTCGTCATCTCCCGTCATCGTCCCGCTCTGATCCGCCGCAGGAAGCCGGCGCCAAGCCGGGTAGACCGACTTGTCGTCGCCGCGGAAACCCGTATCGATCTCGGTTCCGGTCGGCAGCTTCCAGCGAATGACCAGCACACCATCTTCCGTCATCACTTTGCCCGCATGGCCGCGTTCGGTGCGCACCGCAGTGATGGATTCCTGCGGAATCCAGATCACCGTCGCGCCGTCGCGCTCGAGCAGAATCCCCCGTTCGAACCGCGTGAGTTCCGCGGTGGCCCGGAAACCGAGGTCACCCACCGTGATCCGGTCCTGCCAGCTGGGCGCGATCGTGCTGCCCAGGTACAGGCCGGTGGTCGGCTCCAGCACCTGCGCGCCGAGTTCGGCGGGCACGGCGGGCAGCGCGCCGATGCGCTCCGCCTGACGTGCCGCGCGGTTACGCCACCCCCGGTACATCAGCCAGAGGCAGACCGCGAACAGGACCAGCAGCCCGGCAACCCAGAGTGTTCTCTCCACTACGAACCTCCTCGAAGGGCTGCGCCCAGCGCCTTGCCGTCGCGGGCGGTGAGCCGGCCGCGCAGCAGCGTCGCCGTCACCCGCGCCGGGAAGGTCATCGCCTCGAACGGCGTGTTGTTCGAGATGCTGGCCAGTTCCTTCCCGCGCACCGTCCAGCTCGCCCTCGGGTCGACCAGCGTCAAGTTCGCCGGCTCACCGACCTCGAGCGGCCTGCCGTGCTCGTCCAGACCCACGATCGCGGCCGGGCGCTCGCTCATCACGCGGGCGACGCCGCGCCAGTCCAGCAGCCCCGGCTCGACCATGGTCTGCACGATGATCGACAGCGCCGTCTCCAGTCCCAGCATGCCGGGCCGGGCAGCGGCGAACTCGCAGCACTTGTCCTGCTCGGCGTGCGGAGCGTGGTCGGTGGCGACGCAGTCGATGATGCCCTCGGCCAGCGCCTGCCGCAGTGCCGCGGCGTCGGACGCCTCGCGCAGCGGCGGGTTGACCTTGTTGACCGCGTCGTAGGTCTCCAGCCGGGAGTCGTCCAGCAGCAAGTGGTGCGGGGTGACCTCGGCGGTGATGGAGATGCCCTGGGACTTCGCCCACCGCACCAGTTCCACGGTGCCCGCGGTGGAGGCGTGGCAGATGTGCACCCTGGCGTCGGCGTCCCGTGCCAGCAGGGCGTCGCGCGCGACGATGGACTCCTCCGCCGCACGCGGCCAGCCCGCCAGCCCGAGCCGGGCCGCGGTCGGTCCCTCGTGCGCGATGGCGCCCTGCGTCAGCCTCGGCTCCTCCGCGTGCTGGGCGATCAGCACCCCGAGCGAATTCGCGTACTCCAGGGCCCGGCGCATGATCAGCGGGTCGTGGACACAGTGGCCGTCGTCGGAGAACATGCGCACCGCGCCGACGCCCCCGGCCATCGTCCCCATCTCGGCGAGCTGCTTGCCCTCCAGACCGACGGTGACCGCGCCGACCGGATACACGTCGACCAGGCCCACCTCCCGGCCGCGCCGCCATACGTGGTCGGTCACGACCACCGAGTCGGCGACCGGAGCGGTATTGGCCATCGCGAACACCGCGGTGTAGCCGCCGAGCGCGGCGGCGGCGGATCCGGACTCGATGGTCTCCGTGTCCTCGCGCCCCGGCTCGCGCAGATGGGTGTGCAGGTCGACGAAGCCGGGCAGCAGAACCTGCCCCCGCGCGTCGATGATCTCGGCGTCGATCGCGTCCAGATCGGTGCCGATCCGGCGGATCTCCCCATCGGCGACGAGCACGTCGACCGGTTCGCCTTCGCCGTACAGCAGCGCACCCTTGATCAAGACGGCGGTGTCGTTGTTTCCGCTCATGCTGCGTCCTCTCCGGCACGAGCGGGGCCCTGCGTGGTCACGCTGCGCTGCCTCCTCCGGTCCTGACCGCTCATGCGGTACCCGATTCCGGCATGAGCGGGGCCCTGCGTGGTCACGCTGCGCTGCCTCCTCCGGGCCTGACCGCTCATGCGGTACCCGATTCCGGCATGAGCGGGGCCCTGCGTGGTCACGCTGCGCTGCCTCCTCCGGGCCTGACCGCTCATGCCACTACCTCCTGTGTCCCGACGAGCAGGCGGAACAAGACCGCCATCCGCAGGTGCACGCCGTTGGTGACCTGTTGCAGCACCGCGGCTTTCGGCGAGTCCGCGACCGAGGACGCGATCTCCATGCCGCGCAGCATCGGTCCGGGGTGCAGCACGACGGCGTGGTCCTCCAGCAGGGCAAGTCTGCGTTCGGACAACCCGTAGGTGATCGAGTACTCGCGCGCCGACGGGAAGAACCCGCCGTTCATCCGCTCGGCCTGCACGCGCAGCATCAGCACCGCGTCGGCGCCGATCAGCTCGGCGTCCAAATGGTGCGAGACGCGGGCGGGCCAGGTCTCGACGCCGACCGGAAGCAGCGTGCGCGGGGCGACCAGCACGACCTCCGCGCCGAGCGTGGCCAGCAGGAAGACGTTGGACCGCGCGACCCGGCTGTGCAGGATGTCGCCGACGATGACGACCCGCTTGCCCTCGATGTCGCCCAGCCGCTGTCGCAGCGTCAACGCGTCCAGCAGGGCCTGGGTCGGGTGCTCGTGTGTTCCGTCACCCGCGTTGACGACCGCCGGGCCGGAGGCGCGTCCTGCCGAGACGGCCCAGTCGTCCATCCAGCGGGCGATCTGGTGCGCGGCGCCGGACGCCGGGTGTCGCACGATCAACGCGTCGGCGCCCGCGGCGTGCAAGGTCAGCGCGGTGTCGCGCAGCGATTCACCCTTGGCGACCGAGGAACTGCTCGCGCTGACGTTGATCACGTCCGCGCTCATCCACTTGCCCGCCACCTCGAACGAGACCCGGGTCCGGGTGGAGTTCTCGAAGAAGACCGTCATCACGGTGCGCCCACGCAGCGTGGGCAGTTTGTGCACCTCGCGTCCGAGCAGGGCCTGTTCGAACCGCTCGGCCTCGTCGAGCAGTTCGGTCGCGGCGGTGCGATCCAGCGCGGCGACCGACAGCAGATGCCTCACGCGGATGCCTCCTGCCGCGAGCCGGCGTGTGGCAGTTCCATCACGCCTCCTCTTGGTGCAGGTAGACGCCGTCGCGGCCGTCGTGTTCGGACAGCAGGACCGAGATGTCCTCGGACCGGCTGGTCGGTACGTTCTTGCCCACGTAATCGGCGCGGATCGGCAGTTCCCGGTGACCGCGGTCGATCAGCACCGCCAGCTGCACCGCGCGCGGGCGGCCCAGGTCGCGCAGGCCGTCGAGCGCGGAGCGGACGGTGCGACCGGAGAACAGGACGTCGTCGACCAGAACCACCAGCGCGTCCTCGATGCCGCCTTCCGGAACGGAGGTGCGTTCCAGCGGCCGGTGCGGACGGCTGCGCAGATCGTCGCGGTAGAGGGTGATGTCGAGCGAGCCAAGAGCCGGGCGGACGCCGGAGAATTCCTCGATCTTCTCGGCGAGCCGCGCCGCCAGGGTGGTTCCCCGGGTGGGGATGCCGATCAGCACCAGCCGCGGCGCGTCCGGCTCACCCGCGTCCAGCGCGGTCTTCTCGATGATCTGATGCGCGATGCGCGCGACGGTCCGCCCGACATCCGAAGCCGACAACAGCTCTCGCCCCGCCGCCACCCACTCCGGGGTATGTCGCTGCGATGTCTCGGCAGCGCCGGACTTGGCGACCCGCTCTTCGGGCACGGCCATGCCGACCTCCTTCCCCGCCTCACCGGACGGTCCGTTAAAGGATGTCTTACGGCAAGCAGCGTATCAGCGCCGTCAGCCCCGCTTTCACCAGGCATATCACGCTGTGAGCGGGGCCACTGACCGCCGCAGGGGACGCGGTCGCGCGCTACGGCGGACCGCGAGAATCAGTCCGAGATCCCGGCCGCCCAGAGCCGCAGGGCGATCGAGCGGCGCCACCGGATCGTCCCAGGCCCGGAGAGTGTTCCGCCATCCACACCCGGCGAGCCGGGGCCAGATCCGCACCACGATATCCGGCAATCATGGCCGAAAACCGCTAGCACATATGTTCGATCAGCGGTACGCTCGGCCGCATGTCCACACCGCTGCAGGGATCGCTGCTCGACGGATTCGGCGACACCGAATTCGCGCCGCTGCGCGATACGCGCCGTACCGTGCTCGACCACGGGGCGTGGGTGGATCTGCTGCCAGGATGGCTCTCGGGCGCGGACGCGCTGTTCGACCGGCTCGTCGACCGCGTGCCGTGGAGAGCCGAGCGCAGGCCGATGTACGACCGCGTGGTCGACGTGCCCCGGCTGCTGCGGTTCTATTCCGAGCACGAACCGCTGCCGGACCCGGCATTGGCCGACGCCCGCACGGCATTGAGCGAGCACTATCGGCACGAACTCGGCGAGCCGTTCCGCACCGCGGGCCTGTGCTACTACCGGGACGGGCGCGACAGCGTCGCCTGGCACGGCGACGACATCGGCCGCGGGGCCACACACGACACCATGGTCGCGATCGTGTCGATCGGGGCGCCGCGGGCGCTGCTGCTGCGGCCGCGCGGCGGCGGCGCGAGCATCAAATACGCTGTCGGCCACGGCGATCTACTGGTGATGGGAGGCTCGTGCCAGCGCACCTGGGAGCACGCGGTGCCGAAGACACGCAAACCCACCGGTCCGCGGATCAGCATTCAGTACCGCCCACGCGGCGTCCGTTGAGCGGGCCCCGGGCGCTCCGTCGCCCGTCACGTGTCGCCATGTCCGGTTAGCCTGGCAACATGAGCAATCCAGGGGCGGAGGTCTTGGCCGTGATGCCGCTGCACACGATCAGCGAGGTCTACGGCGAAGCCGGGCTGCGGGAACGACTACTACTGGAAATCGCCGAACTTCCGGACACGCAGCGCCTGGCCGCGGCGCTCGATCTCGCGGCCGACCTGCACCGTGACGACCGGTACGGCCGCGAGCCGTACCTCAGTCACCTACTGCGCGTGACGATTCGGATCATCAGCCACTACGAGGTCCGGGATCCCGATGTGGTCGCGGCGGGGTTGTTGCACGACTCGGTCGAGGACCACGCCGCCGAACTGGCCGCCGACCGCCCCGGACCGGCCGTCGACGCCGCGCTGGACGCACTCACCGATCGCTTCGGTGCGCGAGTGGCCGATCTCGTCGCCGCGGTGACCAATCCCGAACCGGATCCGGCGCGCGACCGGCAGGCGCAGTACCGCGAACACGTCGCGGCCAACCTGGACCGGGACCCGTGGGCCCGCGTCATCAAACTCTCCGATTTCACCGACAACGGCGTCGGCATCCTCTACGCCACCGGTCCCGCGATGACGAAGCTCGCCGCCAAATACCGCCCGCTCACCGACGTCTATCGCGACCTGGTCACCCGCCCGGACACACCGCTGGCCGACCACGTCCGGCAGCACATCCTCGACCAACTCGACCGCGCGGACGAACGCTTCGAGGCCATCCTGTCGCGGGACTGATCGCCGCGCGGACCCCGGACGAAGACAGTGCGGCACAACGGGATCCAACACCGGGTATCCCGAGAACAGCCTTTGCGACCAGAACCCGTACCGATCCGGCGCGGACGAACTCTTGTCGTCGCGCCGACGCGGTGCACGGCCGCCGCCCCGGGCGCACGGGGCGATCAACGCGCGGGGGGTTGAGCGGTCAGGGCGTGCGCAGCACCGACTCGATCAACTCCCGCACCGCCGCCAGCAACCGATCGGTCTCACCGGCTCGGACCATGGCAGGCACCAACTCGGCGCTCAACGCGCCGAGCAGCAGCCGCCCGACCACTTCCGCGTCCAGGTCCGGACGCGCTTCGCGCAGCAACGTGGTGATGTGGTTGTCCCAGAACGCGTGGAACTCGGCGGTCCGCGGATGCGGCGGCTCGGTGCGATAGGCGACCATCAGCTCGGAATTGTCGACCACCAACCGCGCCATCGCGTCGAAGTAGGCGATCAAGCGGGCATCGGCGGGCGCACCGGGACCCAGCGGCGGTGGGCCGTCGGTGATCGCGTCCATGAGCGTGAGCGCGCTCTCGGCGACCATCTCGTGCAAGAGCCCGGCACGGTTGCCGAAGCGATGGAAGATGGTGCCCTTGCCCACTCCGGCGGCCGCCGCGACACGCTCCATGGTGATCGCCTCGGCGCCGTGCTCCGCGAGCAGCGCGCTGGTGGCCTCCAGGATCGCCCGTCGATTCCGCGCCGCGTCCGCCCGTTCTCTGGGCCGTCCGTCGCCCATCGCACCCACCTTCTAGACAAGTTGACCGATGGTCCATATGATCGAGTAATCAATTGGACCGCCAGTCAACTTATGGAGTTCGTGATGCAGGCAATCGTAATGACGGCAGTAGGAGACCCCGACGTGCTGGTGGCCGAGGAGGTCCCCGCGCCGCGACCGGCCGAGGACGAGGTGGTGATCCGAGCCGAGGCGATACCGGTGCTGTTCCCGGAGACAAAGCTGCGCTCCGGCGAGTTCCCGCTCGCCGCGCCACTGCCGCTGATCTTCGGTTTCCAGGCCGCGGGCATCGTCACGGAGGTCGGCGCCCAGGTCGATTCCGCGCTGCTCGGACAGCGAGTCGTAGTGGCGACCAGAGGTTTCGGTGCCTACGCCGAATTCGTGGCCGCGCCCGCTGATTCCGTGGCGCCCATTCCGGACGGCCTGTCCTTCGTCGACGCCGCCGCGGTGCTGATGAACGGATCGGTGGCGATTCCACTGCTGGAGACCGCCGCGCTGACGGGCGGCGAAACCGTCCTGATCGAGGCGGCCGCCACGGGCGTCGGCAGCGCCCTGACCCAACTGGCCGGAGAATTCGGGGCGGCTCGTGTCATCGGCACCGCGGGCAGTCCCGAGAAAGCGGCCCGGGCGCGCGAGCTGGGCGCCGACGAAGTGATCGACCACAACGATCCCGCGTGGACCACCCGGCTGCGTGAAACGCTCGGTGGCGCAACGGTGGACGTGGTGTTCGATTCGATCGGCGGTGCGAGCGCTTCCGGCCTCCTCGATCTCATGACTCCGCTGCGCGGACGGATGCTGGGCTACGGCTGGCTGTCCGGCGCACCCGCGCACGTGACGGCGACCGACCTGATCATGCGCGGGTTGACCTTCACCGGCTGCGCGGGGCCGGACTGGCTGAACCGAGTCGCGCAGGCGCGCGGAGCCGTGCTGGCCCGCGCGGCGGCGGGTGGGCTCGATCCGCTGGTCGAGACGGTCCTGCCGCTCGGCCGGGCGAGTCACGCGCATCGGCTGCTGGAGAACCGGGCTCCGCTGGGCAAAATCGTGCTGCGCCCTGAAGCCGCCACGTCCTGAGAGCGGCGCGAAGCCCGCGCCGCCGTGGCTAGGGTGGGTTCCGTGCGGACTTCTCTGGAATCCCATGTCGGCGCCGCCAACGCCCTCACGGCACGCTGGTGCGCGGCGGCGGGCGAGCGAGACTTCGTGGTGTCCGGCGCGGGCGTCTGGCCGCTGCTGGCCTTGCTGGCCTCCGCGGCGGACGGTCCGGCACGGGGCGAGCTGTCGACGGCGATCGGCGTACCCGCGGCGAACGCCCGGGAAGAAGCGCTCCGGTTGCTGCACGACCTCCAGCGCGCGGACGCGGTGTCGGCGGCACTGGGCGTGTGGGTGCGCCATGATCTTCCGCTGCACGAAGCCTGGTCGCAGGCGCTGCCCGAGGGAGTTCTCGCCCGGCTGGCCGGCCAGTCCGAGTTAGACAGCTGGGCGGCCCGGCATACCGACGGGCTCATCGAGCGGTTCCCCCTCTCGGTCGATCCCGGCACGCTGCTGGTGCTCGCGACCGCGCTGGTCGCGAAGACCCGGTGGCAGGTGCCCTTCGAGGTCGCGACGCTGACCCCGAAAGACGGTCCGTGGCAGGGGCATCGCGGCCCCGGGTTGTCCCGCGCGAGCACAGACCTGACGAACGCCGCGATCCTGGACGCGCCGGAGCCGGTCACGCGCGTCGTCGTCGAAGGTGTGGCCGACCTCGACGTCCATCTGCTGCTCGGCACGGGCCGATCCGGGGCCGTGCTCGGAACCGGCCTGGCGGCGCTGGCCGGCGCCGTGCCGGTCCGCTCCGACCTGCCGGTCGGCACCGAGGGGCCGGGCCTCGCCGTGCGCACCGAACAGGTGCTGACCGGCACCGGTCAACTGCGAATCCGGCTGCCGCCCTTCGAGGTCCGATCCACCCATGACCTGCTCACCGGGTCCGGCTTGTTCGGCCTGACCGCCGCGACCGACCGCACCCAGGGCCATTTCCCGGCGATCTCGCCTTTCCCACTCTGCGTCGGTGCAGGAGCGCAGGAGGTCCTCGCCCGGTTCAGCCATGAAGGCTTCGAGGCCGCCGCCGTGACGTCCTTCGCGTTACGCGCGGCAGCGGCGGCGCTACGGCACCACTACGCACCCGTCGTCTCGGTGAACTTCGACCGTCCCTTCGGCTTCCTCGCCGTACACCGCCCGACCGGTCTCGTGACCGTCGCGGGCTGGATCGCGACCCCGCCCGCCTCATCCCCCGACGTTCCGGCCTGAGCACCCGCCCGGACCGCTACCGCCGGGCGAAGTGCGGAGCGTGCTCCGGCAAGACGCCGCGAGCGAGCAAGTACGGTGGCACGCTGCGTATCACGGGGACGCGGCGCAGGATCCGGACCGGCAGCGGTGCGCGGGAAGCGCTCGCGATGTCGATTCGCCCGTCGAGGGCCGGAACGATCGCGATGGCGTGCAGGAGCCGCTGCATGCCCTGCGTCACGACGGTCGGAAATCTGCGCCGTCGCTGCACCTTCGCCAGATCCCTGATCCGCAGCGCGCCCGAGAGCAGCGGCGGGGCGAGGATTCTTGCCGCGGCGACGGCGTCCTGAACAGCCAGGTTGATGCCGACGCCACCGGCGGGTGACATGGCGTGGGCGGCATCGCCGAGGCAGAGCAGGCCGTGGGTGTACCACTGGGTCAGCCGGTCGAGTTTCACTTCCAGCAGCTTGACCTCGTCCCAGCCGGACAAGGCGTCGACCCGGTCGTGGAGCCAGGGCGCGGCCTCGGCCAGGCCGCGCATGATGTCCTCGACCGGTCCGCGGCGGGCGGATTCGTCAGCGCCCTTGGCGATCAACGTCGCGCACTGCCAGTAGTCGCCGCGGTCGAGCAGAACCGCCACCCGCCGGGCGCTGACGATCGGCAGCGCGCCGGCGGGGTCGATCTCGGTGCGCGGCAGGCGGAACCACCAGACGTCCATCGGCGTCGACCAGGTGTGTGCCGACAGTCCCGCCGCCGACCGCAACAGGGAGCCGCGGCCGTCGCAGGCGACGGTGAGATCGGCTTCGATCGAGCCGGTGGCGCCGTCGGCGGTGCGGTAGACGACGCCACCGACCCGTCCGTCGATCCAGACCAGGTCGGTGGCCTCGGTATTCATCCGCAGGCGGAAGGTGGGCTCGGCCGCCGCGGCACGCGCGAGCAGATCCAGCAGATCCCATTGCGGCACCATGGCGACGTATTTGTGCTTGCCCGGCAGATTTTTCAGCGTCGCCAAGGTCTGCAGGCCGCCCGCGATCGGCAACTGCACCTGATCCACCTTGCGCGCGGGTAGTTTCGCGAATTCGGCGCCGAGACCCAGTTCGTCGATCAGGTCGAGAGTGGTGGGATGCACGGTGTCGCCACGGAAGTCGCGGAGGAAATCCGCGTGCTTTTCCAGCACCGTGACCTCGACACCCGCCCTGGCCAGCAGCAGCCCGAGGAACATTCCGGCCGGTCCCCCGCCGACCACCAGGCATGTCGTGCGTTCCATCGACTGTGCCTCCTCGGTCGCCGCATCCCGCAAGGTCTCGCCTGTCGCGCAAATCCTAGTGCGGTGGGCGCGGCGCCGGATCCGGATCGGCTGGGGCCGACCGGATCCGCGGCCGCCTAGCCGATGTCCCTGTGCAGGACGAAGAAGTACGGTTCGGCCATACCGCGCAAATCCATCACGCCGAGCAGGGTGTGCTCGTCGGCGCGCCGGAAGTGATCGATGATCGGCAGGTGGTCGTAGACCATCGCGGCACTCGTCACGCCGCGGTATTCCACCGCACGCAGACGCGCGGTGGGTTTGCGCGTACGCAGCGCGGGAGCGAGGGCAGGCAGCAGTTTGCGCAGGGCCCGCACCCCGGACAGCGGCACCCGCCCGGCCAGGCCGAGCGGCACGCGGCGCGGATCGATCGGGAAAACTTCGCCGCCCGAGATGAACAGCAGCGGATGCACGTGATCGGGGCCGTCGAACTGCTTGCCGTACCAGCCCGAAGCCACCAGCACACCATCCATCGGATGGCCCGTGTGCAGTTCCTCTCCCCGCCAGCGCCCCGTCGTGATCTCCTCGACCGGCGCCGCGGGGAGGCGGTCGAACAGCGCCCACGCCTCCTGCGTGGTGCGGACGTCCGTCACGGTCAGCTCGTTCGTGGCCATGTCTCCTACTTCCCTCGGCGAGGCAACGTTGCGAGAGATACCCTATCGGTCTCTCAGAACGCGACAGACCAGTAGGCCCCGCGCGTGCCTCGCGCGAGTGGTCAGTAAGTCGCCATGAGATAGATCCCGGCGATGATCATGACACAGGCGACGATGCGCTTGGAGCTCACCGCCCGCCGCGGGAACCCCATCAGCCCGAAGTGATCGATCGCGAGCGCACCGAACATCTGCCCCGCGATGATCAGGGCATTGAAGGTGCCCGCGCCCACATCGGAAGCCACCGAGATCATCGCCAGGATCGCGGCCCCGCCGAGGAGACCTCCGAACGGCGCCCACCGGGGCATGCTTCGGATGTCGAGCCGCGTCGGCCATGGCCGACGGGAGGAAACCAGCAGCGCCACGGTGAGAAAGATCGCGAAGCCGGTGAATGCCACGGCGTAGGAGATCACGCCGCACAGCCAGACATTCTTCAATGCGAGCTTGAGGGAGTTCTGACATCCGGCTTCCACGGAGCGCAGCGCACCTCCCACCAGGATGAATGCGAAGATGAGTGCCATCGTGGCGCGGGGCAGGGCGGCACGGGTCTTTTCGGCGGTCTGAACCGTCATCGAGAATCCTCGGGAGGGCGCGAAGGTTGGATGGTTGGACCGGCAGCGGTGCGTGTTCTCGGGTCAGGTGACGCTGACCCTGGGCTCGCCGGCCGCGGGCTCGTCGGCCATCAGGTAGATCGCGAGCGTGATCAGCCCGCATGCCAGCAGACGGGGCAGACTGGCGGATCGCTCGTCGAATCCCATCAGTCCGAAGTGGTCCATGATCACGGCGACCACCATCTCGCCGACGATCACCAGCGCGCTGAAGGTCGCCACACCGACATATCGGGCGACGGCGATCATTCCCATAACGGCCGCGCCGCCCAGCAAGCCGCCGAACGGCGCCCACCACGGCATGTTCCGCAGGTCGTCGAGCGTCGGCCACGGCGACTTCGACGACAATGCGAGGAAAATCGAAAAGCCGGTAAGTGCTACGGCATAGGAGATCACGGCGCAGAGCCACATGTTCTTCATGTGGTTCATCAACGTGTTCTGACAGCCGGCTTCGGCCGACCGTAGGCTGCCTCCGACCAAGATGAACAGAAAGACCAGTCCGATGGCGATGCTCATGGGCAATACATCCTTGATTCGGCGCGGACGAGAACCGAAGCCGGCTCGGACACACCCCGGCCCCTGAAACGGCCTGATGTTCGAGCCGACATCCGGCCGACCTGTGACTTGGATAACGTACCATCGGATAACGGCTCGTTCAATGGGTAATCCATGGGGAGTCGACTACCTGAGCCGCCCCGACCGATAGTGGCGCGAACGAAGGGCTGCGATCATGGCACTCGTGCCCGACCTGGTCGATTCCTCTTCACGTAACTCACCCTCCGCCCCGGCCACGCCGGCATCGAAGCCGCGGCTGAGCGTCCTGGACCGGGTCCGGCTCGGCTTGCTGGGGGCAGGTCTGCTGTGTGTGCTCACCGGTCTCCTGCCCCGCGCCGAGGCCGTCGCGAACATGCGTCGCGTCGGCCCGTTGCTGCTGTTCCTCGCCAGCGTGATCGTGCTGGCCGAACTGACCAGGCAGGCCAAGGTCTTCGACGTCATCGCCCATCGGCTCGCGATCCTCGGTCGCGGTCACTATCCCGCGCTGTTCGGACTCTGTGTCCTGTTCGCCTCCGCCACGACCATCGTGCTGAATCTCGACACCACGGCAGTGCTGATCGCCCCGGTCATGCTGGCCCTCGCGGCGCCCGCCCGCATTCCGCCGCTTCCGCTGGCCATGACCACGCTCTGGCTGGCCAACACCGCGAGTCTGCTGTTGCCGGTCTCCAATCTCACCAATCTGCTCGCCGCCGATCGCGTGGCACTGACCGCGACCGGCTTCGCGGCGAAGATGTGGGCGCCGCAACTGGTTTCGATCGCGGCGACGATGGTGTGCCTGTGGCTGTGGTACTGGCGGCGGGGACGACGGGACACCGATCGCTATGTGCCGCCCGAGCCGATCCGCCTCGCGAACTTCCGGGAGCGCTCGCTGCTGCTGGCCACCGCGGGCGCCTGTTCGCTGTTCGTCATCGCGATCCCCCTCGTCGGCGACCGGATCGGAATCGCCGCGACGCTCGCGGCGCTCATCGCCGTGGCGGCGTTCGCCGTCTTCGACCGCGCCGCCCTGCGGCTGTCGCTCATCCCGTGGCGGCTGCTCGTCTTCGTAGTCGGCCTGTTCCTGGTAGTGCCCACCCTGAGCCGGTTCGGCCTCGCCGACGCGATGCACGCCTTGATCGGGACCGATCCCGGTGCGTCCGGCGCGTTCCGGGCCGCCGCGGCAGGCGCCGGCCTCTCGAACATCGCGAACAACTTGCCGGCCTACACCGCGGGCGAGGCGGTGATTCCCCGGCAGAACGGCGATCAGCTTCTCGGGCTGTTGATCGGTACCAATATCGGCTCGATCGTCACGCCGTGGGCCTCGCTCGCGACGCTGCTGTGCTTGGAGTTCTGCCGCATGCACGATGTGCGCGTTCCGCTGAAACGCTTCGTCCTGACCGGCCTCGTCCTCGCGGTGACCGCCACCGCCGGCGCGGTCGCGGCGCTGTTGATCACGGGTTAGCCGCCGAGGCAGCGGTCGCCGATCGGCGCCTGCGACGCCCGCTTGACCTCGAGTGCGGTCGAGGTACGAGGATCGGTCGTGCTCCCGCTGGTCATCCGTACACCCACCAGCGGGAGTTCCACGTTCGAAACCGGGCGAGGCGCTGGGCCGCGTCGGAACGACCGCGGTGAGAACGGGCATCGCCTTTGCTTCGGGCGGTGAGCCGAACTGGACCTGCGAGCGCCTATACCGGGACCGAAACGAGGATGCGGGTGCCGCGGCGCCCTCAGTTCGGTGTGGTGATTTCCCACTCGTAGACGGTCAGTTCCGAGGCGCCGGTGGTGTGCACGGGATCGGTGAACGCTATTTCCCGTGCAGCGTCGAGATTCTCGGCGAGAATCACGTACGCGCCACCGGTGCCGTCGGTGAAGCGGCCGCTCTCCTGCAACTGCCCACGGTCGTGCAGCGACCGCAGGAACTGCCGGTGCGGCTCGGTCACGGCGGCGTCGAAGCGCGGAGTGCGCATCACCAGCACGAGGTACTTGTTCACGGCTCGGGCTCCGGGCGCGGCGCCCTTGTCGCGGCCGCCGCGGCGCGCACCTGCGGCGCCACCAGGACGACCTGCCCCAGCACGCCGTTGAGGAAGGACGGGGAATCGTCGGTGGACAGCTCCTTGGCCAGCTCCACCGCCTCGTCCACGGCGACTACCGGCGGGACGTCGCTCGCGTGGAACAGCTCCCAGACCGCGATGCGCAGGATCGCGCGGTCCACGGCGGGGAGACGCGCGAGAGTCCAGTCCTGCAGGTACGACTCGATGGTGCCGTCCACCCGGTCGAGGTCGTCGGCTACGCCGCCGACCAAGGTGCGGGTGTAGGGGTGCACCGGCGCGACCGACTGGTCGCGGGTGGCGAGTTCGGCGCGCTCGTCGAGGAGGTCGGCGGCGTCGACGTCTCTGGCCTCCGCCTCGAACAGCAGGTCGACCGCCCGGCGGCGGGCCTTGTGCCGTGCGCCGAGCTTCTTGTACGCGGACTTCTTGTCCACGGGCTGTTCAGCCACGGTCACATCATCCCGGATTCGCAGGCCCGGGCGCTCAGGCGTTGACCCGGCCGAGGTAGCTGCCGTCGCGCGAGTCGATGCGCAGCTTGTCGCCCGTGTTGATGAACAGCGGGACCTGCACCTCGGCGCCGGTCTCCAGGGTGGCGGGCTTGGTGCCGCCGGTGGAGCGGTCACCTTGCAGGCCGATGTCGGTGTGCTGGACCACGAGCTCGATCGAGACCGGGAGCTCGACGTACAGCGGCGCGCCCTCGTGCATCGCGACCTGGACGTTCATGTTCTCCAGCAGGAAGCGGGCGCCGTCGCCGATGGTGGCCTCGGAGATGGAGATCTGGTCGAAGGTCTCACCGTCCATGAAGACGTAGTCCGAGCCGTCGTGGTAGAGGTAGGTCATGTCGCGGCGGTCGACGGTGGCGGTCTCCACCTTCACACCGGCGTTGAAGGTTTTGTCGACGACCTTGCCGGACACGACGTTCTTCAGCTTGGTCCGCACGAACGCGGGGCCCTTGCCCGGCTTGACGTGCTGGAACTCGATGATCTGCTGGAGCTGACCGTCGATCTTCAGCACAAGGCCGTTCTTGAAGTCGCTGGTGTCCGCCACTGTCTTCGGATCTCCTCGTTCTACCGCTTGGTCTCGGGCAGACCGGCGTCAGGCGACGACGGTCAGGTCTTTGCTGGTGTGGGTGAGCAGCTCAGGGCCCCCTTCGCGCACCACGAGCGTGTCCTCGATCCGGACCCCGCCGCGGCCGGGAAAGTACACACCTGGTTCGACGGTCACCGCCACGCCAGACAGAAGTGTACCGGTTCCGGTTTTCGCGATTCCGGGCGCTTCGTGGATCTGCAGACCGACCCCGTGGCCGAGTCCGTGCACGAACAACTTCCCGTGCCCGGCAGCCTCGATCACCGCCCGCGACGCCGCGTCCACGTCGGCCACCGGAATCCCCGGCCGCAACGCCTCCCGCCCGGCCCGCTGCGCCGCGGCGACCAGCGCGTATACCTCGCGCTGCCAATCGCTCGGCGTCCCGAGCACAAAAGTACGGGTCATGTCGGAGTGGTAGCCGCCGACCACCGCCCCGAAGTCCAGCTTGACGAAATCGCCCGCCGCCAGCACGGCGTCGGTCGGACGATGGTGTGGGACAGCCGAGTTCGGGCCGGTGGCCACGATGGTCTCGAACGACACCGCTTCGGCGCCGTGCTCGAACATGGCCCATTCCAGATCCCGGGCCACCTGGCGCTCGGTGCGACCGGGCCGCATTCCGCCCCGCTCCAGCAGCGCGGCCAGACCGGCGTCGCCCGCCGCGCACGCCGCGCGCAACTGCTCCACTTCGTAGGCGTCCTTCACCATGCGCAACTGCTCCACCAGCCCGGGCGAGGCGACGAACTGCAGGCCGGTGCGCTGTTCGAGGAAACCGCGATGCTGCTCGACGGTGACGACATGGCTTTCGAAGCCCACCCGGCCGACCTGCCACTCCCCCGCCAATTGCACGATCCGCCGGGAGGTGGCCCGCGCGATCTCCGCCCGCAGGTCGGGAACCTGCTCGGCGACCTGGGTCCGGTACCGGCCGTCGGTGCCGATCACCGTGCGTTCCTCGGCGGTGCGCGTGTCCCAGGAGTGCACGAGCAACGCCGCGTTGGAGCCGGTGAACCCCGTCAGATATCTGATGTTCACCAGATCGGTGACCAGCAGGGCGTCCACCCCGTTCTCCACCAGTAGGCTGCGCAGCGCGCCACGCCGCCCCGCGTAGTCCGGCACATGACCCTGGTGATCTGCACACATACCTCAAAACTACCGCCGACCCACCGCACGCCGACAGTCAACACGTGCTCGCCCGCCGTCCGCCGCGTTCGCTGCGTGAGTAGTTTCGCGAAAACCGCTGGCAGGCACTGTTTCTCACGATCGAGAGCGACTGCTGAACAACGGCCTGTTCACATCCGACCATGTTGTGCACATTCCGGGTCGGCCCAGCCTTCCCGCGCGTGTGCCGGGTGAAGGTGGAGGCATGACCCTTCTCGCATGCGCCGTCCTCACCGTGTGGTGCGCGGTCCTGACAGTGTTCGACCTGCGCGAACGCCGCCTACCGAACGGTCTGACCGGTACGGGCGCGCTGACGGTCCTCGGATACGCCGTGCACACAGGGCAATTCACCGTCGCACTGCTGGGCGCACTGCTTCTGTCCGCGCCGTACCTGCTGGTACATCTCGCCGCACCCGCCGCGCTGGGCGCGGGTGACGTCAAGCTCGCGGTGATGCTGGGCGGGGCTGCCGCACTCGGCGGTGCGCGGCCGTGGGTGTGGGCGGCACTCGCAGCACCGATGCTCACCGCGTGTGCCGCGCTCGGTGCATCGGCCTGCCGGGGCGTATTCACCGCTCGTGCGGCCGGGCCGGGCAACCGCGCGGTCACCGTGCCGCACGGTCCCGCGATGTGCCTGGCGACTTTGCTGGCTTTGCTGTCGTCGGCCCTGGGCTCGACCTGAGTTCCTCCACCACTGCGCAGGCGCGTCTCCACAGCACACCCCGCGATCACGAAGTCAGCAAATCCACCGCAACTCATCGGTAGCATCAGTCGCGGGCAACGACTTTCCGAGCGGCCACCGCGGCGGCACTCGCCGGGGGCGGCGGTTCGGCGAGTCGTCCGGTCGAGTGGCCAGGACAGCGGAAACGGCGTCGGGAAGGAGCCACCCAGTGCATCCGAGGCACTCGTCGCGGAGACCGATCGTGGTGGGGACCGACGGTTCGGACCCATCGATCGTCGCGGTCCGCTGGGCGGCGCAGACCGCCGCGCTGCACGACGCGCCCCTGCACATCGCGCTGGTCGTCGAGTCGCCGCTCGCCTCCGACGACGACGATCCGCCGCGCCCGGCGGCGTTGCTGCGGGTGCGCGAAGCGGACGAGGCGATCGAGCGCGCCGCGAACGCCGCGGTAGCTGCCGCGCGAACCGTGCGCGACATCGCCATCGGCACCGAGATCCGCACCGCGCACATCGCCACCGCCCTGATCGAGCGTTCGCGCAGCGCGGCGATGCTCGTGGTCGGCACCCGCGGTATCGGCCGCGTCCAGCGAGTCCTGCTCGGCTCGGTCAGCACCGCCGTCGCCCGGGACGCCGATTGCCCCGTGGCGGTGGTACCTGCCGAGACGGCGCTGTGGGACCGGGCCGGCACCGGGCCGGTGATCGTCGGGGTGGACGGATCCGCCGCCGAGCAAGCCGCCATCGAGGTCGCGGCCACCGAAGCCTCGCTGCGCGGGGTCGAACTGGTGGCCGTGCACACCTGGGGCGAGGTCGAGCCGCTTGCCGCGATCGGCACCGACTGGACCGCGCTGCGCCGGACCGAGGAAGCGTTGCTCGCCACGAGCCTGGCCGGTTGGCAGGAGCAGTATCCGGAACTCACCATCCGGCGGGAGGTCGTCCGCGACCGGCCGGAGCGGCAGTTGCTCGAACGCTCCCGCGACGGACAACTGCTGGTGGTGGGCAACCGTGGCCGCGGAGCCCTTGGACGGCTGCTGTTCGGTTCGGTGGGTGAGGTGCTGCTGCGTTCGGTGGATCGCCCCATCGTCATAGCCCGCTGAGGCGTCGGCGGGTGGTATCGCCCTCCTCCGCCGTGCGCGTCGTCACGGGCGGGCCACGTTCCCGAGCACCGGCGTCGACATGGGAAGATGAACGACGTGCTGCGTTGGATAACTGCTGGAGAATCCCATGGTCCCGCTCTCGTCGCCATCCTCGAGGGGATGGTGGCAGGCGTCGAGGTGACGTCCGACGAGATCTCCACGCAGCTCGCGCGCCGCAGGCTGGGCTACGGCCGCGGCGCGCGGATGAAGTTCGAGGCCGACAAGGTCACCGTCGTCGGCGGTGTGCGGCACGGGCGCACGATGGGCGGCCCGGTCGCCATCGAGGTGGCCAACTCCGAGTGGCCGAAGTGGACCACCGTGATGTCCGCCGACCCGGTGGATCCGGCCGAACTCGCCGAGCTGGCCCGCAACGCACCGCTGACCCGCCCCCGGCCGGGGCACGCCGATTACTCCGGCATGCTCAAGTACAACTTCGACGACGCCCGTAACGTGCTCGAGCGCGCCAGTGCCAGGGAGACCGCCGCGCGCGTCGCGGCGGGCACCGTCGCCCGCAACTTCCTGCGCCAGGCGTTCGGCGCGGAGGTCGTCTCGCACGTCGTGTCGATCGGCACGGCGCAGAACACCTCCGGCATCGTGCCGACCGCCGCCGATCTCGCCGCGGTGGACGAGAGCCCGGTGCGGGCGTTCGACAAGGACGCCGAAGCCGCGATGATCGCCGAGATCGAGGCGGCCAAGAAGGAAGGCGACACCCTCGGCGGCGTGGTCGAGGTGGTCGTGGAGGGACTTCCGGTCGGCCTCGGCTCGTTCACCAGCGGCGAGAACCGGCTGGACGCGCGGCTCGCGGCCGCCCTCATGGGCATCCAGGCCATCAAGGGCGTCGAGGTCGGTGACGGTTTCGAGACCGCGCGCCGCCGCGGCAGCCAGGCACACGACGAGATGCGGCCCGGCCCCGACGGCGTGCTGCGCTCCACCAATCGCGCCGGCGGCCTGGAGGGCGGCATGACCAACGGCGAGGCGCTGCGCGTGCGTGCGGCCATGAAGCCGATCTCGACGGTGCCGCGCGCGCTGTCCACCGTCGACATGACCACCGGAGACGAGGCCGTCGCCATCCACCAGCGTTCGGACGTGTGCGCCGTTCCCGCGGCGGGCGTGGTGGCCGAATCCATGGTGGCGCTGGTCGTCGCGCAGGCGGCGCTGGAGAAGTTCGGCGGCGATTCGCTCACCGAGACGCTCGAGAACATCACCAGCTACATCAAGCGCATCAGCACTCGCCCCCACGTGCCCGCGGACAGTCGGTCACAATGATCGTGCAGACCGATCCGCGCGCCCCGCGCGTGGTGCTGGTCGGACCGCCGGGGGCGGGCAAGTCCACGATCGGCCGCAAGCTCGCCAGGGAACTCGGCGTCGAGCTGTACGACACCGATGCGGGTATCGAGCGGGAGACCGGTCGCACCATCCCGGAGATCTTCGCCGAAGACGGTGAGCCCGAATTCCGCAGGATCGAGGAGCGGGTGGTGCGCCGCGCCGTCCTCGCCGAGCGCGGTGTGGTCTCGCTGGGCGGCGGCGCCGTGCTGTCCGCCGACACCAGGGCCCTTCTGCGCGGCCGCACCGTGGTCTACCTGGAGATCAGTGTGGCCGAGGGCCTTCGGCGCACCGGCGCGAGCACCCAGCGGCCGCTGCTCAACGGCGCCGATCCCGGCGCGAAGTACCGGGAGCTGATGCGCGCCCGCAGGCCGCTCTACCGGGAGGTGGCCACCGTCCGGGTCCGCACCGACGGTCGCAGTCCGGGCCGGGTGGTACGGATGATCATGACCAAGCTCGGGATGGAGCCGGTCGAGCACGCCGAAGCGGATCTCCGGCCGCCACCGAGCGGAATTCCGCAGGGCAGCAGCCGATCCCGGTCCCGGCGTCGCGCCAGGGCCAAGGCCGCGGCCCGGCGTACGACCGCCGATCACGGCGAGAGCACCGCCACCGAAACCGGCGCCACGAAGGAATCGGCGGCGCCCACCACCGCTCGATCCCGCCGTACGCGCAGGGGCCGCACGAGCGAACCCGACGCCGCCAGCGGAGCGGGCGACGGCGAGACCGCGGCCGGCAACCGATCCAGGCGTGCCCGTGCACGCCGTGCCCGCGCCCGGGCGCGTCAGCAGTCGACAACAGCAACAACAGAATCGGAGCAAGCCACGTGACAGAGCCGAGTCGTCTCGAAGTCCGGACCGCCGACCCGTACCCGGTGATCATCGGTCGCGGGTTGCTCGGCGAACTCGTCGAGTCGGTCAGCGGCGCGACCAAAGGCGTGCGCACCGTGGCCATCTTCCATCAGCCGCCACTCGCCGAGACCGCCGAAGCGGTGCGGAAGGCGCTGGCCGACACCGGCATCGACGCACATCGTGTCGAGATCCCGGACGCCGAGGCGGGCAAGGACCTGGCCGTCGCCGGGTTCTGCTGGGAGGTGCTCGGGCGCATCGGCCTGACCCGCAACGACGTCGTGGTCAGCCTCGGCGGTGGCGCGGCGACCGACCTGGCCGGATTCGTCGCCGCCACCTGGATGCGCGGGGTGCGCATCGTGCACGTGCCGACCACACTGCTGGCCATGGTCGACGCGGCGGTCGGCGGCAAGACCGGCATCAACACCGAGGCAGGCAAGAACCTGGTCGGCTGCTTCCACGAGCCCGCCGCCGTGCTGGTCGACCTGGCCACGCTGGAGACGGTTCCGCGTAACGAGATCGTCGCGGGCATGGCCGAGATCATCAAGGCCGGTTTCATCGCCGACCCGGTGATCCTCGATCTGGTGGAGCGCGACCCCGAGGCCGCCCTCGACCCGTCCGGCGAGGTGCTGCCGGAGCTGATCCGCCGCGCGATCCAGGTGAAAGCCGACGTCGTCGCCGCAGATCTGAAGGAGTCCAGCCTCCGCGAGATCCTCAACTACGGTCACACCCTCGGGCACGCGATCGAGCGGCGGGAGCGCTACCGGTGGCGGCACGGCGCGGCGGTCTCCGTCGGGCTGGTGTTCGCCGCCGAACTCGGCCGTCTCGCGGGCCGTCTCGACGACGACACCGCCGACCGTCATCGCGCGATCCTGACCGCCGTCGGGCTGCCGACCAGCTACGACGCCGACGCACTTCCGCAACTGCTGGACGCCATGCAGACCGACAAGAAGACTCGCTCCGGCGTGCTGCGCTTCGTCGTGCTCGACGGCCTCGCCAAGCCGGGCCGACTCGAAGGACCCGACCCCACGTTGCTGGCCGCCGCCTACTCCGCCGTGGCGCGCGAAGGCAAGCCCGACACCGGCGGCATCCTGCTGTAGAGCCAGGACACCTCCGGTGCCGGACGGTGGTGTTCGACCGAACGAGGAACGGCGCACCCTCCAGGAGGGTCCGCCTTTTCTCGTCTCAGTGGGACGGAACCCAGAGGTCGTACCTACCACTGCCGTCGTTTCGCGGAACGCACTCCGCGTGATCGTTCCAGAGCGGCGCGTCCTTCATGCAGCTCGCCAGCGAGACGTTCGACGCCGACGACACGCATTGGAACCCCCACTTGGGCTGCGCCGAGGCGCAACCATCGGCTTTCGCCGCCGCCTGACCACCGAACACGAACGCGGACGCGGCGATCGCCATCGCCGCGGTGACCCCGAATCGAATCAGCACAACGCTTCCCCTCCCGTTGAAATGCATTGCACAGCAGCATAACCAGCGGCATCGGCAGCGGAAAGGGGAGGCACGCACCGGCGCTGCCGGTTGGCCGCATCGCCATCTACGCAATGCGTCAGCAAATGACGCGGACGAGCAACTTCATTCGCGGATCACCGGCCGTGTATCCGATTGCGTCGATGCGCGAGCCGGGGTGTCAAGCGGGGGTGGACTGTTTGCCTGCGGCGCGGTCGGCGAGCGCGCGGCCGATGCCAACGCCGATGAGGGCGAAGATGAAGATCAGCAGGACGATGAACGCCGCGGCCGCGGTGAGTTCGAAGAGCAGGCCGTTGTCTCCCAGGTCGAACTTGGGCAACCAGTCGAGCAGCCAGGCGGCGAGACCGCTGCCGACGCCGGCCACCACCGCGGCCTTCAGCCACAGCAGTGTCAGGTCGGTGCCGCGGTCGGGATCGGGCTGGGCCGCCCTGTCCTTACGTCCGTCCAGGAAACCCCAGTACAGGGCGGCCCCGACCAGCACGATCAGTGCGAGAGCACGCATCCACGCCCCGTGGGTCGGCCAGTACACCATCGCGAACCCCAGCGCGGCGCGCAGCAAGACGACCAGCGCACCGAGCACGATCGCCCGCAACACCCAAGCATTCATGCGCACCACCCTAACCCCGCGTCGCGCTCAACCAAACTAGAACCGGTATCAATTCCGGGGCCGGTGCCCCTCGTTCAGCGCCGCCGCCATCTCCGCGCGCGGCGCGGGCCGCCCGGTGAACAGCTCGACCTGCCCGTAGGCCTGGTTCAGCAGCATCTCCAAACCGCTGACCACCGTGTGCCCGGCCCTCGAAACCGCCTCGGCCAGCGGTGTCGGCCATGGGTCGTAGATCGCGTCGAGCACCACCGGAGCCTCCGCCACCGCGGGGGCGACTACCGCGGCCGCTGTGGCGGGAACGGTACTGATCACGGCGCCTGCCGCCGCGCAGATCCCCTGGAGCGGCCCGGCCTCGAATGCGGCCAACGCGGCAACCATTCCGAGCCGCTCGGCGAGTTCGAGCGCACCGCGCGCCCGGTTCGCGTCCCGCGCGACCACGGTGACCGACTTCGCGCCCAGCTCCGACAGCGCCAGCAGAGCGGGCCGTGCGGTACCGCCCGCGCCCAACACCACGCCTTCGGCCAGTTCTCCGGCCCCTGCGCCGCGCAGCGCACCGAGCACGCCGTCGACGTCGGTGCAGTCGGCCAGCCAGCCTGCGCCGGTGCGGACCAAGGTGTTGGCCGATCCGACCAGCACGGCACGCTCGGTGCGCTCGTGCGCGTAGGCCAGTGCCGCTTCCTTGCCGGGCATGGTCACCGAGAGCCCGACCCATTCCGAGCCCAGCCCGTCGACGAACCCGGGCAGTTGCTCGGCCGAGCATTCGATGCGCTCGTAGCTCCAGTCCAGCCCGAGCGCGCGATACGCGGCCAGGTGCAGCTGGGGCGATCGCGAGTGCGCGATCGGCTTACCCAGCACCGCCGCCTTGCGACTACCGGCCACCGCTGTCCTTGGAACTGTCGAGAATGCCGCTGCGCTGCGCCCGCGCGATCAGGCGCAGATGCTCCTGGTAGTCGTCGGTGAACAAGGTGGTGCCCTGCTTGTCGACGGTGACGAAGTACAGCCAGGGCCCCGCCTCCGGATTCTCCATCGCACGCAACGCGTTCAACGACGGCGCGGCGATCGGGGTCTTGGGCAGGCCCTGCATCGCGTAGGTGTTCCAGGCGGTTTCCTGAGCGCGGTCGGCGTCGGTGGTCGCCACCTCGGTGCGATCCAGGGTGTAGTTCACCGTCGAGTCGAACTGCAGCATCTGATCGACCCGCAGCCGGTTCACGATCACCCTTGCCACTTTGCCCATGTCCTGCGGTTTCGCCTCACGTTCCACCAGCGAGGCGGCGACCAGCGTCTCATAGGGCGTCAGTTTCGTGTCGGCTCCGGACTGCAGCAATCCGGTGGATTCATAGCTCTTCGCGCTCGCGGACACCAGTTGCCGCAGGATCTGTTCCGGTGTGCCGCTGGGATCGAAATCCCATGTGCCCGCGGCGATCAGGCCTTCCAGCTGTCTCGCCCGGTCCGGGCAGTCCTTGACACCCTGCATCGCCCACGCCGGCACCCCGAGCGCGGCCAGGTCCAGGCTCGCGCCCGCGGCATCGAGCTGTTCGTAGGTCACGCACTTCTGGTTCGCGCCGGTGCCGATGCAGCTGGCCTCGGCGATCTTGCGGTAGATGCCGTCGTACCGCCCGCCGGTGCTCATGTCGTGCTGGTCGTGCAGCAGACGTCCTTCGGAGACGACCAGGTTGCCGACCCGGGAGTCCTTGCCGACCAGCGCGGCGACCGCCTGCGCGGCGGGACTGCGGCTCGCGATCGCGTAGAAGCCCGGCTGCACCGAGTTCATGTTGGAATTCCGCACGGCCGCTTCGATGAACGCGCCGGTGCTGGCGACGACGCCCTTGTCGTGCATGGTCGCCGCGATCTGCGTCGAGGTGTCGCCGTCGTGCACTTGCACGATCACCAAGGGTCCGGGCGGACCCGCATAGTCCTCCGGCGGGCCGAAACTGGCGACCAGCTTCATGCCCGCGAAGACGACAGCGCCGGCGAACATCAGCGCGAAGACGCCGCCGACGATCCATATGGTCCGGCGGCGCCGCTTGCGCTCGGCGGCTTTGCGTGAGGCCACCCGGGATCGCTTGCCACGTTTACCAGGGCGCCCGGAACGCTCCGGCTGCACGCGCTTCGCGCGGCGCGGCGCCTGTTCGCGGGTAGCGCTCGCGCGCTGCCCGCCACGCCGCGGAGCGGGCGGAGCCGGCGTGGGCGGCTCCTCCTCCTCGTCATCGACGTAGCGGGGGATGACGGTCGTATCGTCGTCGTAGTAGTCGTCGCCGTCGTCGTGTTCGCCCCAGGCCCGGTCGTCTCTCCGATACCGCCGATCAGCTTCGCGCTGTCGGAACAGTTCCTCGGCCCGCGCCCACCGATCCGTCATGCATCGTCCCCGGGCGACGCGGGACGTCCCGCTTCCACCGACCTCAACACCGCACTCCGTTCGTCCAACCATCCTTGCAGGATCGACACGGCCGCCGCCTGATCGATCACCTGCCGCTGGCCACGCGCGCGAACTCCACTGTCCCGCAATGCACGTGCAGCTGACACCGTAGTCAAACGTTCGTCGGAAAGCCGGACCGGCACCGGCCCGACGGCAGCCCGCAATCGCTCAGCGAATGCGCTGGCCAGCGTAGCCGCAGTCCCCTTCTCCCCGCGTAATGTTCGCGGCAATCCGACGATTACCTCAACTGCCTCGTACTCCCGCACAATTTCGGCAATTCTTTCGATATCGGGTGCGGGAGCCGAACGCCGTGACGATTTCGCGCGCGGTACGGTCTCCACCGGCGTGGCGAGAATGCCGTCGGGATCGCACGCGGCGACCCCGATCCGGACACTGCCGACGTCGACGCCGATCCGCCTGCCCCGGCCGGGGTCGGTGGCGGGATCCGGCCGGTCGGCGCCGCGCTGCGCCGACCTCTCCGATTCCGCGGGCTCGCCCATCACCCGGCGAGTTCGGCCACCCGCGCGCGGACCGCGGCCAGGCCCGCCGGAATGCCGGACGGATCCGACCCCGCGCCCTGGGCCATCTCCGGCTTACCGCCGCCGCGTCCGGCGATACTCGGGCCGAAGCTGCCGACCAGATCACCCGCCTTGATGCCGAGTTCCTGCGCGGGCTTGTTCACGGCGACCACGAACGGCACCTTGCCGTCGGCGTTGCCGAGCAGCACCACCACGGCGGGCTCGCTGCCGAACCGGCCGCGGATGTCGGTGGCGAGGGTGCGCAGATCACCCGCGGGCACGCCCTCCGGCGCGGCCACGGCGACCAGCAGCAGGCGGCCGATCCGCTCGGCTTCCTCCACGAATGTGGCCGCCGACGACAGCACGGCCGCCATCTTCGTGCGCTCGAGTTCTTTCTCGGCCACCTTGAGCCGCTCCACGAGCTGCTCGACGCGACCCGGCACCTCTTCGGAGGGCACCTTCAGCGCGGAGGCGACACCGGCCAGCAGCGCGCGCTCCTTGGCCAGGTACTTGTAGGAGTCCAGGCCGACGAACGCTTCGACGCGCCGCACACCGGAGCCGACCGACGACTCGCCGAGCACCGTGATCGGGCCGATCTGCGAGGAATGCTGCACGTGCGTACCGCCGCACAGCTCCATGGAGAACGGGCCGCCGATCTCCACGACGCGGACCTCGTTGCCGTAGTTCTCTCCGAACAGCGCCAGCGCGCCCATCTGCTTGGCCTTCGGCAGATCGGTGAGGAAAGTGTTGACCGGGAAGTCGGCGCCTACCGCGTCGTTGGACACGGCCTCGATGTCGGCCTTCTGCTGCTCGGACAGCTGGCCCTGCCAGTTGAAGTCGAAGCGCAGGTAGCCCGGCTTGTTCAGGGAACCGGCCTGCACGGCGTTCGGGCCGAGCACCTGCCGGAGGGCAGCGTGCACCATGTGCGTGCCGGAATGGCCCTGCGTGGCGCCGCGCCGCCACGCGGGATCGGCTTGGGCGAGCACGATATCGCCCTCGGTGACCTGGCCGTGCTCCACGGTGGTCTTGTGCACCCACAGCTTCTTGGCGATCTTCTGCACGTCGTTGACGCGCAGCTTCAGGCCCGAGGAGGCGGTGATGGAGCCGCGGTCGGCGATCTGGCCGCCGGACTCGGCGTAGAGCGGGCTGCGGTCCAGGATCACCTCGACGTCCTGTCCGACGGTCGCGGCGGGCACCCGGACGCCGTCGGCGATCAGGGCGAGCACGGTGGCCTCGGAGGTGAGCTCGTCGAAGCCGGTGAACTCGGTGGCGCCCCGGTCGACCAGCTCCTTGTAGATCGTCAGGTCGGCGTGGGCGTGCTTACGGGACTGCGCGTCCTCCTTGGCGCGCTTGCGCTGCTCGGCCATGAGCGAGCGGAAGCCCTCCTCGTCGACCGACAGCCCGGCCTCGGCGGCCATCTCCAGCGTCAGATCGATCGGGAAACCGTAGGTGTCGTGCAGGGTGAACGCGTCCGATCCGGCGATCGTGCTGCCGCCCCCGGCCTTCACCGCGGCGGCGGTGTTGTCGAACAAGGTGGAGCCGGTGTTCAGCGTCTTCAGGAACGCCGTCTCCTCGCCGACGGCGACGGTCTCGATCCGGCGGAAGTCGGTGGCCAGCTCCGGGTAGGACGGGGCCATCAGGTCGCTGACGACCTTCATGAACTCGCTCATCACCGGCTTCTCGGCGCCGAGCAGGCGCGCCGAGCGCACGATGCGGCGCAGCAGGCGGCGCAGCACGTAGCCGCGGCCGTCGTTGCCCGGGTTCACGCCGTCGGCGATGAGCATGGCGGCGGTGCGGGCGTGGTCGGCGATCACGCGGAAGCGGACGTCGTCCTCGTGCTGGACGCCGTAGGAACGTCCGGTCAGCTCCTCGGCCTTATCGATGATGGGGCGCAGCAGGTCGGTCTCGTAGACGTTGTCCACGCCCTGCAGCAGCAGCGCGATCCGCTCGACGCCCATACCGGTGTCGATGTTCTTCTTCGGCAGCGACCCGACCGGCGGATGCCCCTGCTTCGGGCTCAACTCACCGCGGACGTCCTGCATGAATACGAGATTCCAGATCTCGAGGTAGCGATCCTCGTCGGCGACCGGTCCCCCGTCGCGGCCGTGCTCGGGCCCGCGGTCGTAGTAGATCTCCGAGCAGGGTCCACCGGGGCCGGGCACGCCCATGTCCCAGTAGTTGTCCTTGCCGTCGCGGAACTGGATGCGCTCCTCGGGCATGCCCGCGACCCGCTTCCAGATCTCGGCGGCCTCCGGGTCGTCCTGGTAGACGGTCACCCAGATCCGCTCGGGGTCGAAGCCGTAACCGCCTTCGTCCTGCGGCTTGGAGATCAGCTCCCAGGCGAGCGTGATCGCCCCCTCCTTGAAATAGTCACCGAAGGAGAAGTTCCCCGCCATCTGGAAGAACGTGTTGTGCCGCGTGGTGACGCCGACCTCTTCGATGTCGCCGGTCCGCACGCATTTCTGCACGCTGGTCGCCCGCGGGTACGGCGGCGCCTCCTGACCCAGGAAGTACGGCTTGAACTGGACCATGCCTGCGTTGACGAACAGCAGGTTCGGGTCGGCCAGGATCAGCGAGGCACTCGGCACCTCGGTATGGCCGGCACGGAGAAAGTGGTCCAGGAAACGCCGTCGAATCTCGTGGGTCTGCACGAATACCCAGCCTACCGGTGCCGCGCACGCGAATTTTCATCGACCGGGCACCCGTCGCGTCCCCGCGACCGCTCAGCCAACCCGGCCCCGCAGCGGCTCGCTGTCCGACATCATGCACACCGGAGCGGGCAGTTGGACAGGCTTCCCGAACACCCGTCGGACGGTCTTGCTGTAGACACCGTCTTCCGGGGCGCTGAACACGACTACTGTGGCCTGTCCGCCGGCGCCGGATGCACCATACCGGTGCCGTACGCCCGGCACGAGCGGTCAGCCTCGGACGATGCGGCGCAGCTTGTCGACCCGTGGACCGATTTCGCGTTCGTGCCCGTGGTCGGTGGGACGGTAGTAGTCGACGCCGACCAGTTCGTCGGGCGGGTACTGCTGAGCGAGCACGCCGTCTTTGTCGTCGTGGGGGTACCGGTAGCCCTGCGCGTTGCCGAGTGCCGCCGCACCCGCGTAGTGACCATCACGCAAGTGCGGCGGGACCGGGCCCGCCTTACCCGCCGCGACATCGGCCATGGCCGCTCCGATCGCGGCCACCACGGCGCCGGACTTCGGGGCGGTCGCCAGATGAATCGTCGCCTGCGCGAGCGCGAGGCGGCCCTCCGGCAGGCCGACCAGCTGCACCACCTGCGCGGCGGCGGTCGCCGTCTGCAACGCCATCGGATCGGCCATGCCGATGTCCTCGCTGGCGTGGATCATCAGCCTGCGGGCGATGAAGCGAGGGTCCTCGCCAGCGCTGAGCATGCGTGCCAGGTAGTGCAGGGCGGCATCGACGTCCGAGCCGCGGATGGACTTGATGAACGCGCTGATCACGTCGTAGTGCTGGTCGCCTGCGCGGTCGTAGCGGACGGCGGCCTTGTCCACGCTGGCCTCGACCAGGTCCACGTCGACGGTGCCGTCGAGCGAGGATTCGGCCGACGCTTCCAGCGCGGTCAGCGCACGGCGAGCGTCGCCGCCCGCGATCCGGACGATGTGCTCGAGCGCGGCGTCGGTGACGGTGTACTCGCCCGCGAGCCCACGCGGGTCGGCGATCGCGCGGCCGAGCACCTGGCGGATGTCGGCTTCGGTCAGCGACCGCAGTTGCAGCACCAGCGAGCGCGACAGCAGCGGCGACACCACCGAGAACGACGGGTTCTCGGTGGTCGCGCCGACCAGCAGGACGATGCGGTTCTCCACCGCGGCCAGCAGCGCGTCCTGCTGGGTCTTGGAGAAACGGTGCACCTCATCGATGAACAGCACGGTCTGCTCGCCCGCCGACAGCCTGCGCCGCGCCATGTCGATGACCGCGCGCACTTCCTTGACGCCGGCCGAGAGGGCCGACAGCGCCTCGAACCGCCGTCCGGTGGCCTGCGAGATGAGCGAGGCGAGGGTGGTCTTGCCCGTTCCGGGCGGCCCGTACAGCAGCACCGAGGCGGCGCCCGATCCCTCGATCAGCCTGCGCAGCGGCGAGCCGGGGCCGAGCAGATGCTGCTGGCCGACCACTTCCTCCAGCGTGGCCGGACGCACGCGCACGGCCAGCGGCGCACCCGCGTCCCTGCGCACCACGGTGTCGATCGAATGCTCCGGGGGCACCGCGGCACCGGGCACGTCGAACAAACCATCGCTCACCAGACGAACGTTACCCAGCCGCACCGACAGCGCGACATGCCGTTCCCCCGTACCCATTGCGCCGCGGAGGACAGCGGGACCGGCGCGGCGGCGAACCGAGTTGCGCGTCGCCGGTACTTCGGATGGGATCGGTACCCGTGCCTGAAAACGCATTCGTTTCAGATCCATCGTCCGCCACCCGCTTCGCTCGGCGCACCCTGCTGAAGGGCAGCGCGGCCGCCGCCACCGCCACCGCGGTGGCGGGCGCCGGACGCGCGCAAGCCGCGACACCGGCATTCCGGCACGGCGTCGCCTCGGGCGACCCGCTTCCCGACGGCGTCATCCTCTGGACCCGCGTCACCGTCTCCGACGAGGCGACGCCCGGTTCGGGCGTGGGCGACCCGGCGACCGTGCGGTGGGAGATCGCCGCGGACGAGCAATTCCTCTCGATCGCCGCCTCCGGAACCGTGACGGCCGCGGCGGAGTCCGACCACACCGTCAAGATCGACGTTTCCGGCCTCGCGCCGAACGTCGAGTACTTCTATCGCTTCAGCGCCCTCGGCCAGACCTCCCCCGTCGGCCGCACCAAAACCGCGCCCGCCACGGCGGACACACCGGACCGCCTTCGATTCGGCGTGGTCTCGTGCTCGAACTGGGAGGCGGGCTGGTTCGGCGCCTACCGTCACCTGGCCGGTCGCACCGACCTGGACGCGATCGTGCACCTGGGCGATTACATCTACGAATACGGTCGCGGCAAGTACGGCGGCCGCAACGGCACCGTGCGTGCGCACGAACCGGCGAACGAGATCGTCAGCCTGACCGATTACCGAATCCGCCACGCCCAGTACAAGACCGACCCGGATCTGCTCGGTCTGCACGCCACGCTGCCGTTCATCTGCACCTGGGACGACCACGAATCCGCGGACAACTCCTGGTCCGGCGGCGCGCACAACCACGATCCCGCCACCGAGGGCAGCTGGATCGACCGGCGCGCCGCCTCCGCGCAGGCCTACTTGGAATGGATGCCGGTCCGCGCGTCCGGGTCCGGCGCCGACGCGCGGATCTACCGCAGACTGCGCTTCGGCACCCTCGCCGAGCTCAGCATGCTCGATCTGCGCAGCTACCGCGACGAGGAGGCGAAACCGGGAGCGAACTGGCGGGAGGCCGACAACCCGGCGCGCACCATCACCGGTAAGGCGCAGATGGAGTGGCTTATCGCGGGATTGGCGTCCGCGCCGGTGCGGTGGAAGCTGGTCGGCAACTCGGTCATGATCGCTCCGCTGGTCTTCCCGCCGCTGGAGCCTGCCACCACGGCGGCGATCACCAGCACCTTGGGCGTCCCGGAGTCCGGCCCGTCACTGAACGGCGACCAGTGGGACGGCTATACCGCCGACCGCACCCGCCTCTTCCGCGCCATCATCGACCAGCAGATCTCCGATGTGCTGTTCCTGACCGGGGACATCCACTCCTCGTGGGCCGCGGATCTCCCGGTGGACGCGGCGAGCTACCCGGGCGGGGCGACGGCGGGCGCCGAGTTCGTGGTGCCGTCGGTGACCTCGTCCAGCATCGGCGACCTGCTGCGGACGAATTCCGCGCCGATCGCGGAATCGCTCGGGGCGATCAACCGTCATCTGCGGTACGTGGAATTGGATTCGCACGGCTACGGCGTGCTGGAGGTCACCGCGGAGCAGGCACAGATGGACTGGTACTACCTGCTGAACGTCACCGACCCGAATTCCGGTGTGCGCTACGGCGCTTCGTTCGCCGTGCGTTCCAGGGGCCGGGTCGAGCCGCGGCCGGGGCCGCTCGGCTGATCGTCGGGCGGAGCTCACTCTCCGCCCGCGCATCCGCCACCGCATCCACCGCCACCACTGCTGCTGTTGTTGTTGTCCGACTTGCCATGCGGTCGGTTCCGCCATTGATAGGCGCGAACCTCTTTGCTGAGCTGCGCTCCGGCCGCGCGGGCACGCGTCGCCGGGTCGCCTTCGATCCGGCTCCGGCCTCTGTTTCTTCGCAGGATCACGACGCCGAACGGCACGGCGACGAGAACGATCGCAAGCAATACCAGCAGTAGGTGACCCATTCGGCACTCCCTCTTCCCCGCGCCCGTGCCCCTGGAACCGAGCGCTCCCGACCTCTCATCATGCGGGTCCCGCAGGCCGATTCGCATCCGTACGCATTCGGCTCTGCGACGGCCGCGAGACGAGCAACGCTATGGGCTTCCCCAGGGCCGATCCATCCCGGTGGCGATCGACCACCGGCACCGGATCGCCTCGGCGAGATCGCGGGCAGCGGCGGCGGGGTCGTTGTATCGGTCAGAATCGCTCGTCGTCCCAGTCGATCGCCTCGCGGCGGCGGGCCGGCACAGTGAGTCCCGCACCGCGTCCAGCAGGTCGCATCAAATGGGTGCCACGCAAGTGCACCCAGCGCGGGAGCGCGCAAAGACACCGGCGAAGGACGGCAACCTCTTCGGCTTCCTGCCTGCGATGCGGTCCAGGAGCCCGGCTGCGTGAAACCGCTTCGTAACCCGGTAGAAGACCGCCGGAACGACGACAACAGAGCCGGCGGCCGAATTCACATCGCTGAGGTCCAGCACAGCCACGTCCAATTCTTCGGACGCGAAGCCCTACTCCGACCAGCGCTCTTCCAGCATCGCCGACACGTCCTCGGCGAAATCACCTACGATGTCGTCCCCCGTGCACCGCGCGTCTTCGGCGAGCGCGGCCCAGCGGTTGATCAGGGCCGCCGAGCGCGGCACCGACAGCCCGTGCTCCCTGGCAGCCGCGATACGCGTGTGGTCGGCGGGCAGGAACCAGTAGGTGGACAGCCACACCCAGATCAGCCGGGCTTCCAAGATGCGTTCGGCCAGCTGGTCGTCGTCGGCCAGCGCGGGCCACACGCCCACGACTTCCGCGCGCCACGCCTCGACCATCTGGTTGGCGCGTTCGCGCGAGAGCTCGAGGTCGCACAGGCAGCCCGGGAAGGACACCAGCGCGTAGGCGATGTCCAGGGTGGCGTCGCGGAATCCGCCCCACTCGTAGTCGAGGAAGCGGGCGCCCTCCTCGTTCAAGATCACATTGTCCGGGCAGAGGTCCGACGGGCTGAACGCCCGGAAGCGCCCGGCGGAGTACAGGCGGTTGCCGCGCACGATCCGCTCGGCGATCTCGCCGGGCACCTCGATGCCCAGTTCGCGCTGGAGCATGCCGGGCACCTCGGCGATCGCCGACTCGGCCTGCTGGGCGATGCCGTCCACCCGGTGCACCACGTCCACCCGGCGCAGCAACGCGACGAAGTCCGCCTCGCGCCCGACGGTGGCGGCGTGCATCCGGCCCAGCGCCTGGGCGAAGGCCATGAGGGCATTGCGGGTGGCAGGCTCGGCGCCGGAGCGCAGCACGGCGGTGAGCAGTGAGTTCTCACCGAGGTCGCTGAGGATCAACAGCCGGTCGGGGAGGCTGTGCGCGATCAGGTACGCGCCCGGCCGGTGTTCCCGGCTCAGTGCGGTGGTGAACTGGTAGGACACCGTCTCGCGGAGGAACGCGGAATCGATGCTGGCCACCCCGGGCGCCAGTCCGCCGGTCCGGCGATCCTGGGCGGCGCCACGGACCTGCTTGATTATCAGGGTTCGTGGCAACGAGAAGGCGTTCTCCGCTACTCGCACACGTAGGACGGTCGTCCTACCACTACCGCTGAGTTCGATCGGATCGCTCAGCTTTACCGGAGCACCCATTCGCTTTGTGAGCAACTGTTGCGCTGCGGACACGACTTCGGCGGCGCGTTCGGCCAATAGTGCGGTCATCGCCTCTCAAAGTACTCGCATGGGGTCACTTCTAGCGAGCGGTTACACAACCTTTCCGCGTCGCCCGGCGTGTCTCCGGCCAGGCCGGAGGGTGGCCGCCGGTCGCTTGACACCTGTGCACCCGTCGGGTTTTCTCATCGTGAACTGCCGTGCGCCACACCGCAAACCAGTTGAGTGGAAAGGTCCACGCATGACCGAAACACCGCCCCCCGCACCCAAACAATCACCTGGTGGCGCTTCCTCCCCGAACGACGAGGAACGCTTCGCGGCACGGCCGGGGCAGCACGAGAACCCCGATCCGCGAGGCGGCACCCCCGGAACCGGCCAATCCCGCCACGAGATGGGCGGTTCGCCAGCATACCCGCAGTTCGAAGGTCCCGGCGCGGCGCACTACGGCAGCGAACCAGTGCAGCCACCCCCGCCCGGGGACGCGCCGCACCCCAGCTACGGCCCACAGGGCACCGGCCCGGGGTGGGCGCCACCGCCCGGCCCGGCGCCTACCCAGGAGCCGGTCTACGGCTACCAGCAGGTCACCACGGGACCGCGCACGCTGGACGTGGGCCAGGCGCTCAGCTACGGCTGGGCCCGTTTCCGGGACAATCCGGGCCCGTGGGTCGGGGTGACCGCGGTGGGCATGGTCATATACCTGGCGTTCGTGCTCGTCGTCCAGCTCGCCGACCCGACGACGATGCTGCCGCTGCTGCTCGTCTTCCTGGCGGTCATGGCCGGGATATGGCTGCTGCAGGCGGCGATGGTGCGCGGCGCCCTGTACGAAACCGACGGCACCCCGCCACCTTTCGGCGCCTACTTCCGATTCGTGAACGCGGGCAATGTGCTGCTCACCGCGCTGCTGGCGTTCACGCTGACCTTCCTCGGCGCGGCGATCTGCCTGATCCCCGGGCTGATCGCCGGCTGGCTGTGCATGTTCTCGCTGCATTTCGTCGTCGATCAGGATCAGGGTCCGTTCGAGGCGCTGAAGTCCAGCTTCACCCTGGTGGTCGCCAACGCCGGGCAGGTGCTGCTGCTCGCGCTGGCGGTGCTGGTGGTCACCTTTCTGGGACTACTGCTGTGTGGTTTCGGCCTCCTGATCGCGGGCCCGGTCGCCGTCATCGCCGTGACCTACGCCTACCGCGCCCTCACCGGCGGTACCGTCGCCCCGCTGTGAAACCCGCCTCACTTCTCGACCGGTGAGCGCATCCCGATCAAGCGTTTGAACCGTTCCACCGGACCGGCCTCGCCGCCCGCGCGAGGCCGGAGCGCGAGCACGATGATCCCGGCCACGATGATGCCCCCCATGTTCACCGCGAGCTGACCCGCGGACAGGAACGCCACCCGCCACTCCCCCAAAGTCGCCGCCACCACGGCGAATCCGGCCGCGGGCACGGTGGTCACCGAGATGAACACGCCGACGAGCGCGGCCGATTTCGCGGTCACCAGCGACAACATGCCCGCCGCGCCCGCGAGCAGCGCGACGACCAGCGAGAACGGGCCGACCTGGTAAATGAAGTCGACCTGTTCGATACTGCCCACCCCGTCGATGGTGATCCAGCCGACCTGCTCCCACACCACCGTCGCCAGCAGCGTGACCACCATCGCCACCGGAAAGCCGACCGCGAGCGCGACGGCCGAGCGGCGGGCGAGCCGGAAATCCCTGCGCACCAACGCCACCGCGAACGCGGCCAACGGACCGAACTCCGGACCGACGACCATCGCTCCGACGATCGTCACCGGCGAATCGGTTGTGACGCCCACGGCGGCGAGCAGGCAGGCGATCGTCAGGAACGCGAGGAACGTCGCGTTGAGGCTCGACTCCTCGTGCGTCTGCGCTACCAGTTCCTCCCACACCACGGCGTCGCTCGGATCACCGGGCGCCTCGTGCACAGCGCGTTCGCCCGCGTCCGACAGGACCGTCTCGACCGGTGTGAGCGTCAAGCCGCCGGAACGGCAGATCCCTAACGCCGTGAGGTCCTCGAGCACGGTGTTGGCGGCCTCGCGAGCCACGTCCGCCTGGACGAGGTCGCCCTTAGGCTCCAGCGCCGCACCGCGTGCCAGGGTCACGTGCGTGACCCCGGGATCGGCGGCGAGTACCGCGAGCACCTCGTCGGTGCTCTCCGGCGGGCTGATCATGCGCAAGTGCAGCAACGGGTTTCCTCGTGGTCGGCGTCAGCCGGCACGGACGCGGCTGACCAGAAGATACCGTTCGCGGCAGCGGCCGCTACGAGGCGGGCGCGTCCTTCTTCTGCTCCGGCTTGACGTCCAGTCCCGCCTCTTTGCGCTGCTGCGCGGTGATCGGCGCGGGCGCGTCGGTCAGCGGGTCGACGCCGCCACCGGTCTTCGGGAAGGCGATGACCTCGCGGATCGAATCCTCCCCCGCCAGCAGCGCGGTGACCCGGTCCCAGCCGAAGGCGATGCCGCCGTGCGGCGGAGCGCCGAAGGCGAAGGCGTCGAGCAGGAAGCCGAACTTCTCCTGGGCCTCCTCGTGCGTGATGCCCATCACCTCGAACACCCGTTCCTGCACGTCGCGGCGGTGGATACGAATCGACCCGCCACCGATCTCGTTGCCGTTGCAGACGATGTCGTAGGCGTAGGCCAGCGCAGAGCCCGGGTCGGTGTCGAAAGTGTCCAGCGACTCCGGCTTCGGCGAGGTGAACGCGTGGTGCACCGCGGTCCAGGCGGAATGGCCCACCGCCACGTCACCGCTCGCGGTCGCCTCGACGGTCGGCTCGAACAGCGGCGCGTCCACGATCCACACGAACGACCAGGCGTCCTCATCGATGAGGCCGACCTTGCGGGCGATCTCGACGCGCGCCGCACCGAGCAGCGCGCGCTGCGCCTTCGGTGCGCCTGCGGCGAAGAACACACAGTCCCCGGGCACCGCGCCGACGTGCTTGGCCAGGCCCTCGCGCTCGGCTTCGCTGAGGTTCTTGGCGACCGGGCCACCCAGCGTGCCGTCCTCGTTCACCAGGATGTACGCCAGCCCCTTCGCGCCGCGCTGCTTGGCCCACTCCTGCCAGGCGTCGAGCTGACGCCGCGGCTGGCTCGCGCCGCCCGGCATGACCACCGCGCCGACGTAGGGCGCCTGGAACACCCGGAACGGGGTGTCCTTGAAATAGTCCGTGCACTCGGTGATCTCCACGCCGAAGCGCAGATCGGGCTTGTCGCTGCCGAAGCGGCGCATGGCCTCGGCGTAGGTCATGTGCGGGATGGGGGTCTGGATCTCGTAGCCCACCAGCTTCCACAGCGCGACCAGGATCTCCTCGGCCAGCAGGATCACGTCCTCCTGGCGCACGAAGCTCATCTCGATGTCGAGCTGGGTGAACTCCGGCTGCCGGTCGGCGCGGAAGTCCTCGTCCCGGTAGCAGCGCGCGATCTGGTAGTAGCGTTCGATGCCGCCGACCATGAGCAGCTGCTTGAACAGCTGCGGGCTCTGCGGCAGGGCGTAGAAGCTGCCCGGCTGCAAGCGGGCGGGCACCAGGAAGTCGCGAGCGCCCTCGGGCGTGGACCGGGTCAGCGTCGGAGTCTCGACCTCGACGAACTCGTGGTGGGCGAGCACCTCGCGGGCGGCCGCATTGATCTTGGAGCGCAGCCGGATGGCGTGCGCCGGGCCTTCCCGGCGCAGATCCAGGTAGCGGTGCTTCAGGCGCGCTTCCTCACCGGGCTGCTCGTCCAGCTGGAAGGGCAGCGGCGCGCTCTCGTTCAGCACCTCGAGCTCGGTGACGTTCACCTCGATCGCGCCGGTCGGCAGTTCCGGGTTCTCGTTGCCGCTCGGACGCGGTTCCACGGTGCCGGTGACGCGCACGCAGTACTCCGCGCGCAGCCGGTGCGCCTGTTCGGCGGGTTCGCCCTCGCGGAACACCGCTTGGGACACGCCGGACGCGTCGCGCAGATCGATGAAGATCACCCCACCGTGGTCACGCCGCCGGGCCACCCAACCGGTGAGAGTGACGGTCTGACCGGCATGCTCGCTTCGCAGCGAACCAGCCAAGTGGGTGCGCAGCACGGGGTTCCTTTCGACGACGCTGACACCGGGCGCGGGGTGACCAGGTGCGAGTCCATCGTAGTGAGACACATTCCCCGAGAGGAAACCGATATCGACCCGCCCATGCCAAGCTGTATCCGAGGGAGAGCGAACCGGGGCCGTACGACCGAGGGCTGTGTGTACCCCGGGGACGAGCGAGAAAGCGACGACGATGACCTTCAACGAGGGCATGCAGATCGACCCGGACCGGGTTTCCTCCGGCGGTCCCGGCATGGGCGGCAAGCTCGCGCTGGGCGGTGGAGCGGGTGGACTCATCGTGCTGGTGCTGGCGCTGCTGCTGGGCGGCGACCCCGGCTCCATCCTCGGCAACTTCACCGGTACGCCGGAGGAGAGCCAGACGCAGCCGGGCACGGAGGGCACGCCGAGCCACTGCAGGACCGGCGCGGACGCCAACAAATACGTCGACTGCCGGGTGGCGCTCACCGCGCAGAGCCTGGACGCCGTGTGGTCGGCCGAACTGCCGAAGCAGGCGGGCAAGCGCTACTCGCAGCCGAAGGTCGTGCTCTTCTCCGGGGCCACCTCCACCGGATGCGGCAACGCCACCAGCGACGTCGGGCCGTTCTACTGCCCGGCCGACCGGACCGCCTACTTCGACACCAGCTTCTTCCAGGAGCTGGTGGATCGCTTCGGTTCCAGCGGCGGTCCGCTCGCGCAGGAATACGTGGTGGCGCACGAGATCGGCCATCACATCCAGAACATGCTCGGTGACCTCGGCCGCGCGCAGCGCGATCCGCGCGGGCCGGAGTCCGGCGCGGTACGCACCGAACTGCAGGCCGACTGCTACGCGGGCATCTGGGCCCACTTCGCGGACAAGCAGCCTGCGCCCGGCGGCGACCAGCCGTTTCTGAAGCCGCTGTCGGACAAGGATGTCGACGACGCGCTGTCGGCGGCCGCGGCGGTCGGCGACGACCGTATCCAGCGCGCCGCGCAGGGCCGGGTGAATCCCGAAGCATGGACGCACGGTTCGTCCGAGCAGCGACAGAAGTGGTTCCTCACCGGCTACAAGACCGGTCAGGTCCGGGCCTGCGACACGTATTCGGCGCAAGACCTGAACACTCCGCCCGGCCTGCGATAGACCCGGATCCGATCGATCCAGCGCGCCGGTTCCTCCCGAAGGCCGGCGCGCTGTCATGATCTACGGCAGTTCACCTGTGTTGCGGGTGGACACGGACAGCACCGGAAGATGGGATCGATGCGAGTAACGAAAGCTGTTGTGCTGGTTGTGCTGCTGGTCGTCGCGGCGGGCTCGGGCGCCGCCACGGCCGACCCGGCCCTGGATCGCCCCAGCGCGCTACCGCCGATCGCCGCGCCGCTGGCGTTGTTCACGCTGACCACCATTCCGGACGGGTGGCAGGCCCGCACGGACCTGCGTCCGCAGTTGGAGATCTTCGCCGACGGCCGTGCGGTCAGCAGCCCCGACGCCGTGGCCGCCGAGCGCAGGCCGGAGACCCCGCCCAAGCGGATCGACGGCCACATCCCGCCCGACGTGCTGAGCGCGGCGCTGGCGGAGACCAAAGCGCTCGCCACGGTGGACCTCGGCGTGCCGGCCGCCACGGATCAGAGCAGCCGGATCATCGACTTCATGCCGCAGTCGCCGTCGGAGGACGTACATCTCGTGGTGTATTCGCCCGACACCACCGAAGGGCTCGGCGCCGAGCAGCAGGCCGCACGCAAGCGCTTCGCCGACCTGTACCGGAAACTGCTCGACGCGTTCGCGCAGGACAACTGACCATCGCTCGTCACCCGGCCCGAACGGCGACGATCCCCGTTCGGGCCGGGTGCCGTGCGTGCCTCCCCCGCGACGCGTCAGAACTGGTCTTGCTCGTAGTCCGAACTGATGATCTCGTCCGAGTGCGTGGCACCGATGACGTCCGGCGTGGACTCGCCCAGTGGGCCGGTGAGGTCGTCGTTGCCGGCGGGACTCAGATACGGCTGCACCGAGCGCGAGTGTTCGTCGTCATTGCCGCGCTGCCCCGCCGCGCCTGCCGGGCCACCCATGAAACCGTTCGACCCGGCAGATGTGGTGCTCGCGGGCGAGCCGGTACCGAATGACGTGCCCGGGACGCCGGCGACCGAGCGGATCGGGGGAACCGTGGTGCCGGGCAGGCCGGTGGCTTTCGGGACCGATGGCGTGCTCGGACTTCCGGGCCTGCCGGGACTGCTGCCGAGCAGTCCGCTCGGCGTGCCGTGGCTGGTACTCGGGCTGTGCGTGGTGTGCACCGACGACGGCGTTGTCGAGGGGGTCGAGGTCCCGGGCGTGGCGGAGTCCAGGCCGGCCGCCTTGGTCGCGGTATCCGAGGCGGTCGACTGCGCCTGCTCCAAGATCGGCTGGCCGACGTTCTCCGCCAGCGCCTGCGCGACCTCCTGCGGCGCCGGACCGCCGCCCGGCGCGACCAGTTGCTGCACCATGCCGCTGAGTTCGGCGGTCTTGCCCGCCAGATCACCGCGGGTGGCGTTGACCACGCCGACGGCGTTGCCCAGGTGTTCGGTGGCCGAGGCGATCAGCGTCGCCTGGGCCGGCGGGGTGAGGATCACCGGCGCGAGCGCGGTCGCCTGGGTGGCGAACGACGACGCGATGCCGAGCAGCTGCGCGTTGCCCTGCTGTACCACCGTTGCGGCACGCTGGGTGAGCTCGGAGATGTCGATACCCCGCTGGCTGGTCTGCTGCCCCTCCACGTTCGCCTGCTGGCTCGCGGCCTGGGCGTTGCGCGCGGCCTGGCTCTGCCACAACTGCTCGACCGTGCTCATGCTGCCCTTGCCCACCTGCATGGCCATCTCGATGACCTTGGAGGACTGGCTCAGGATCGCGGTCGGGTCGAACGCGCCGATGACGCCGGTGCCGAAGCTGCTCAGCAGATCCAGGATCGGCTTCATCAGCAGGTCGACGCCGGGGAGCGCGGGCACCGCGACACCCTGCATCAGCGCGGCGACCGGGTCGGCGGGCAACGGGGGCAACGCCGCGGCGGCGGCCGCCGCCTGGTTCACCGTGCCCGCGACCGCGCTCGACGCGTCGGCGAGTGCCCCGTTCAGCACGCCGGGGGCCTGATCGAGCGCCGCTTGGACAGCGGGCGCCGCGACGTGGTCGACCGCCGAGTTCATGTCACCGAGCAGCGCCGACGACTCGTGCGGCCCGCCGAGTACGTTCTCGGCGCCCGGTGCGCCGTTCAGACCCGGCAGACCGGAGGGCATGGCGCCGACCGACTGCTGATCCTCGGCGATCTTGCGCGACAGCACGAAAGCCGGCGGCTCGATGGGCGGCAGATCGTCTGGCAGCTGCGGCAACGGCAGGTCCAGCACCGCCTGCTCGGGCGCGTTCTGCAGTGTGTCCAGTACGGACTGCTGGCCGATCGCGACATTCTGCTCGGCCGCGTGCGCGACGGCGTGGTCCTCCGGCGCGATGACGCCACTGTCGAGCGGCCTCATACCGCGCCCCCGATCTGGCCCGCGATCGATCCGAGCGCGCCCGCGTTGGACCAGTCGACCGCGTCGTAGGCCGCGGCGGCGCTGAACGCCGAGTCCGAGAGCTTGGCGTACTTGGCCGACAGATCGTTGATGTCCTTGGCCTGCAACACCTGTGCCGCCGCGAACATCGCCAGGTAGTCGGCCCCGATCAAGCCGAACACCGGAACGAGCGCGGAAACGTTCTTCACCGCGTCGAAATTGCCCGCCCCCGCGAGATCACCGGCGATACCGGCGTTCGTGGCGGCGAACGCCCGGACCGCTTCGGTCTCTACCGAGAGATCACTCATCGAGTTGCCCCCCAAATCGTCGTACAGATCTGCGTCATGAAGTTGTCGTGATCCGCCGGCTCCCTGCCGAATCGGCAAGGGCCGCTACGGTTGCGCTCAATATAGCCGACCCGACCGGCAAGTTTCGAGCCCGAACGCGCCGCACGGCAGGGCGAAAGGGGCAGAATTGGAACGTGTTGCAAATTAGAACAAGTTCTATATTCTCTGTCCCATGAAGGTCGCAGTGACCGGCGCAGCCGGCTACCTTGGCACGAATCTGCTCCGCCTCCTCACCGAGCGCGGCCATCAGATCACGGCCATCGATCGGGCGATTCCCGCCGAGCAGGCCGCGCCCGGTATCACCTGGGTGCAGGGCGATGTGCTCGACCCGGCGTCCATGCGTGCCGCACTGGACGGCGCGGAGGTGGTCTACCACCTGGTCGCGGTGATCACCCTGGCCGAGAAGAACGACCTCGCCTGGCGGGTGAACACCGAGGGCGTACGCGTGGTCGCCGAGGCGGCGCTGGCCGTCGGCGCGCGCAGGATGGTGCACGCCAGCTCGATCCACGCGTTCGACCAGTACAGCTGCGGTGGCCGGATCGACGAGAACGCGCCACGGTCGACCGACCCCGGGCTGCCGGTCTACGACCGCTCGAAGTGGGCGGGCGAGGTGGCGCTGCGCAAGGTGATCGACCAGGGCCTTGACGCGGTGCTGTGCAACCCGACCGGCGTCTTCGGCCCGCTGGACTTCGGCAAGCCGCTCTCGCGCATCAACCGGACGCTCAGGGACGCGGCGCTCGGGCGCGTGCCCGCCATGATCGGCGGGGGATTCGACCTCGTGGACGTGCGCGATGTGGCCGAGGGCCTGGTACTGGCCGGAGAGCACGGCCGCACGGGTGAGAACTACCTGCTCGGCGGATCGATGATCTCGATGCTCGAATTGTGCCGCGTCGCCGCGACCCACGGCGGCAAGCGGGGGCCGAGGTTCGCCATCCCCGCCAAGCTCGTGTCCGGCGTCATCCCGGTGCTCGCGCCGATCGGCAAGCTGTTCAACTCCGACATCGTCTCCAAGGCGGCGCTCGGCGCGCTCATCTCCGCACCCGTCGTCGACCACGGCAAGGCGGAACTGGAGCTCGGCTACCAGCCGCGTCCACTCGACGACACGGTGCGCGATCTGGTCGCCTTCTTCACCGACCCGGCCCGGCTCACTCCGCCGGACACCCGGCAGATCGCTTGACAGCTTCTAGAACACATGTTCGACTGAGGGGGTGCGGTGGCAAAGCCAGACCCTGGACGCCGAGGACGGCTCCTTGCCCGGGCTGTCCCGGGCGGGTCTGGTGCGCACCGTGCGGACGCCGGAGTTCGAGGGCATCACCTTCCACGAAGTGCTGTGCAAGAGCGCGCTGAACAGGGTGCCCGAGGGCGCGAACGTGCCGTTCCAGTGGACTGTCAATCCGATGCGCGGTTGTTCGCACGCGTGCCGCTACTGTTTCGCGCGCGGCACGCACGAGTATCTGGACCTGGACGCGGGCCGCGACTTCGACTCGCAGATCGTGGTGAAGACCAATGTCGCCGCGGTGCTGCGCAAGGAACTCGGCAGGCGGTCCTGGCGCCGCGAGCCGGTCGCGCTCGGCACCAACACCGATCCCTATCAGCGTGCCGAGGGACGGTATCGCCTGATGCCGGGCATCATCCGCGCGCTGGCCGAGTCCGGCACCCCCTTCTCCATCCTCACCAAAGGCACCTTGCTGCGCCGGGATCTGCCGCTGCTCACCTCGGCCGCGCGCGAGGTGCCGGTCAGCCTCGCGGTGTCCATCGCGATCCTCGATCAGGAGCTGCACCAGAGCCTGGAACCCGGCACGCCGTCGCCACGGGCCCGGCTGGACCTGGTTCGCGCGCTCACCGACGCGGGCTTCGCGGTGAACGTGCTGGTCGCGCCGGTCATCCCCTGTCTCACGGACGGACAGGCACATCTGGACGCGATCTTCGGCGCCATCGCCGAGGCCGGGGCGGCATCGGCCGTCGCGTTCCCCATGCATCTGCGCGGCAGCACCAGGGGCTGGTTCCTGTCCTGGCTGGCCGAGCACCATCCGGCGTTGCTGCGCCGGTACCGTCAGCTCTACCGCCGCGGCGCCTACGTGACGCCGGAGTACTCCGCCTGGCTGCGCGCGCGGGTCGCTCCGCTGCTGGCCGAGCACGGTTTGACGGCGCGCAGGCATGCCGAACCGGAGACACGACCCGAAACCGCGCACACGACCGCCGCGCAACTGGCATTGTTCGCCTGACGCCACCATCGCCGGATCTCGCCGGTCCGCGCGCTTCGGGGGCGCGCACCGCACTCGACGGAGTAGTTTGGCGATGGCACCTCTCAGCGACGAGGAAGTGAAGCAGGCATATGGTTTCACACCAAAACGATGTCGGCACAGCGAAGTTGGAAAAGGTCGTCATTCGGTTCGCCGGGGACTCCGGCGACGGAATGCAGCTGACCGGCGATCGCTTCACCCACGAGGCCGCCGCGTTCGGCAACGACCTGGCCACCCAGCCCAGCTTTCCCGCCGAGATCCGGGCGCCGCAGGGCACCCTGCCGGGCGTCTCGTCCTTCCAGATCCAGATCGCCGACTACGACATCCTCACCGCTGGTGACCAGCCCGACGTCCTGGTCGCGATGAACCCCGCCGCGCTCAAGGCGAACCTGGAGGATCTCCCGCGCGGCGCCACCGTCATCGTGAACACCGACGAGTTCACCAAACGGGCCCTCGCCAAGGTCGGCTACGCCGCCGATCCGCTGGCCGACGAGACGCTGTCGGACTTCGTGGTCCACCGCGTCCCGATGACGTCGCTCACGCTGGGCGCGACCGAATCGACCGGGGTCGGCAAAAAAGATGCCCAGCGTGCGAAGAACATGTTCGCCCTCGGCCTGCTCTCCTGGATGTACGGACGCCCGATCGGCGGCACCGAGCAGTTCATGCGCGAGAAGTTCGCCACCAAGCCGGACATCGCCGAGGCCAATATCCTGGCGTTCCGGGCGGGCTGGAACTACGGCGAGACCACCGAGAGCTTCGCCACCACCTACGAGATCGCGCCCGCGAAACTGCCGCCGGGCACCTACCGCCAGATCACCGGCAACACCGCGCTCGCCTACGGCCTGATCACCGCGGGCCGGCTCGCGAAGCTGCCGGTCTTCCTGGGCACCTACCCCATCACGCCCGCCTCGGACATCCTGCACGAACTGAGCAAGCACAAGAACTTCGACGTCACCACCTTCCAGGCCGAGGACGAGATCGCCGGAATCGGTGCCGCGCTCGGCGCTTCGCTCGGCGGCGCCCTCGGTGTCACCAGCACTTCCGGCCCCGGACTCGCGCTCAAGAGCGAGACCATCGGCCTGGCGGTGATGACGGAGCTGCCGCTGATCGTGATCGATGTGCAGCGCGGCGGACCGTCGACCGGACTGCCGACCAAGACCGAACAGGCCGACCTGTTGCAGGCGCTCTACGGCCGCAACGGCGAATCACCGGTAGCGGTGCTCGCGCCGCGCTCCCCGGCGGACTGCTTCGCCACCGCGGTGGAGGCCGCGCGGATCGCCCTGACCTACCGCACCCCGGTGCTGCTGCTGTCCGACGGCGCGATCGCCAACGGCTCCGAACCGTGGTCCATCCCGCAGGTGACGGAACTGGAGCCGATCGACCCGGGATTCGAACCGGACGGCGACGACGCCGACCCGTTCCAGCCGTACGCGCGCGATCCCGACACACTCGCCCGACCGCTGGCCGTCCCCGGCACGAAGGGCCGCGCCCACCGCATCGGCGGTCTCGAGAAGGCCGACGGCAGCGGCAACATCTCCTACGATCCGACCAATCACGAACTCATGGTCCGCCTGCGCCAAGCGAAGATCGACGGCATCGGCGTCCCCGAACTCGCGGTCGATGATCCGGACGGCACCGCCGATCTGCTGCTGATCGGCTGGGGCAGTTCCTACGGCCCGATCGGCGAGGCGTGCCGGCGCGCGCGGCGGCGCGGAGTCCCGGTGGCCCAAGCGCATCTACGCCATCTGAATCCGTTGCCCGCCAATCTCGGTGACGTGCTGCGCCGCTATCGCCTCGTGGTCGCGCCGGAGATGAACGGCGGCCAGCTGGCCACGCTGCTGCGGGCGAAGTACCTGGTCGACGTACGGCCGTGGACGAAGATCGCGGGCACCGCGTTCTCCGCCCAGGAACTGGTCGGGGTGATCGACGCGGCGCTGGACGGGTCGATCGAGGAGATGGAACAGAACAAGATCTTCGCCGCACGGGCGCGGGCCACTTATCGAGCGCTGCCGGACGAAGTCCGACCACAACCCTGCGCCGGGCCGAGCGCAGGCGAGGCAGCCACGTACCGCATCGCTGGGGGTAACGCATGACCATCGTGGAGACCTCGCTGGTCGGTACCGATCTGGGACTGACCGGTGTGTCCGGGGTGCCGACCGCGGACGGACCGCAGAAGGTCAAGGAGTTCACCTCCGATCAAGAGGTGCGCTGGTGCCCGGGCTGTGGCGACTACGTGATCCTGGCGACGGTGCGCGGCTTCCTCGCCGAACTCGGATTGCGCAGGGAGAATCTGATGTTCGTGTCCGGGATCGGCTGCTCGAGCCGCTTCCCGTACTACTTGGAGGCCTACGGTATCCACTCCATCCACGGTCGTGCGCCCGCCATCGCGACCGGATTGGCGGTCAGCAGGCCCGACCTCTCGGTCTGGGTGGTGACCGGGGACGGCGACGCGCTGTCCATCGGCGGCAATCACCTCATCCACGCGTTGCGCCGCAACGTGAACATGACGATCCTGCTGTTCAACAACCGGATCTACGGCTTGACCAAGGGGCAGTACTCACCGACCTCGGAGCAGGGCAAGGTCACCAAGTCGACCCCGATGGGCTCGGTGGACCACCCGTTCAACACCCTGTCGGTGGCGCTGGGAGCGGAAGCGACCTTCGCCGCGCGCGCGCTCGACTCCGATCGCGCGGGGCTCACCGAGGTGCTGCGCGCCGCCGCCGAGCACCGCGGCACGTCGTTCGTGGAGATCCTGCAGGACTGCCCGATCTTCAACGACGGCTCGTTCGACGTGCTGCGCCGGGAGAACGCCGCGGACCATCTCATCCCGTTGCGGCACGCCGAACCGATCCGGTTCGGGGCCGAGGGCGAATTAGCCGTCGTCCGCAGGGGTTTCGGGCTCACGGTGGCTCGCACCGACAGCGTCGCGGAGTCCGACATCGTGGTGCACGACGCCTACGCAGACGACCCGGAGTACGCCTACGCGCTGTCGCGGTTGTCCGATCAGGGACTCGAGCATGTGGTCACCGGCATCTTCCGCAGCGTCTCGCGGCCGACCTACGACGATGGGGTGCGCTACCAGACCGAGACCGCGCGCGAGAAGAAACCCGTCGGTCCCGAATCGCTCCAGTCCCTGCTCACCGGGCCGGAGACCTGGACAGTCGGATAGAGCGACCGGGCGGACGTCCGCGAGCCGGTCAGGCGCGCTTGGCGAAACCGAGGTCGATGACGGCGTCGCGCTCCTGCTCGAGTTCGGCGACCGAGGCGTCGATCCGGGGACGGGCCAATTCGTCGACCGTCAGATCGGGCACGATCGTGTACTCACCGTTCGCGCAGGTGACCGGGAACGAGCTGATCAGCCCTTCGGGCACGCCGTAGGAGCCGTCCGAGGGAACGGCCATCGAAACCCAGTCACCGTCCCGTGTGCCGTGTACCCAGTCGTGGATGTGGTCGATCGCGGCGCTGGCCGCGCTCGCCGCCGATGACGCGCCACGGGCCTGGATGATGGCCGTGCCGCGCTGCTGCACGGTGGGCACGAACTGCTCGGTCAGCCACGCCGGATCGCCGATCAGATCGAGGGCGGGACGTCCCGCGATGGTGGCGTGCGCGATATCCGGGTACTGCGTCGCCGAGTGATTGCCCCAGATGGCGACCCGCGCGATGGCCACGGCGGGCGCGCCGGTCTTCTTCGCCAGTTGCGCGATGGCGCGGTTGTGGTCCAGGCGGGTCATGGCGGTGAAACGCTCGGCGGGCACGTCCGGCGCGTTGCTCATGGCGATGAAGGCGTTGGTGTTGGCAGGGTTGCCGATCACGAGCACTTTCACGTCGTCAGCGGCGCTGGCGTTGATCGCGGCGCCCTGCTCGGTGAAGATCGCGCCGTTGGCGGCGAGCAGATCCGAGCGTTCCATCCCGGCCGTGCGCGGCCGCGCGCCGACGAGCAGGGCGATGCCCGCGCCGGCGAAGCCGATCCACGGGTCGTCGCTGATGTCGATGGAATCCAGCAGCGGGAACGCGCCGTCCTCCAGTTCCATCGCGACGCCCTCCAGCGACGCCACCGCGGCGGGAACCTCCAGCAGCCGCAGGCGCACGCGCGTGTCCGGGCCGAGCATCGCACCGGAGGCGATCCGGAACAGCATGCCGTAGGCGATCTGGCCCGCGGCTCCGGTCACGGTGACGGTCACGGTCCCAGCGGGGGTGCTCACGGCGAACTCCTTGCGATCGGCGAATTCCTGTAGCCCACCCTAGCCACTCTCACCGCCGCCGAAGGCGCACGGTGAGCTACGCGACAGTGACCGCCCCGGCTCCCGGGAAACAGTGGGTCAGGCCAGCGCGGCGACCTCGGTGTCGGTCAGCACGATCGGCGACACCACGTCTTTGGCCCGCGCCAGCCGCACGGCGCGATACAGCGGCCGTTCCTCCAGCCCGGCATCGCGTGCCTCGGCTCGCAATTGGTGCACCAGCATCTCGGAAACCGCTACGGCCGCGGCCAATTCACTGGCGGCGAGCGCGTCAGCGAGTTTGCGCAAACCCAGCAGATGCAATTCGCGGCCGCTGCCGGCGTCGGTGTACATGGCCAGCGGAACGACCTGCGAGATCTCCCCGGCGGTGACCCGCAGGGCGATCCGGCTCAACCGGGCCGGGAACACCAAGACCTCGACCCCGGTGACCGCCGACATCTCCACCTGCCGTTCACCGAACAGCCTGCGGGCGTGAATCGTCGTGCCCGTCACCCACATTCGCCGCCGGCGCAGCGCGACGGCGTACACCACGGTGGGCGCGCCGACGACGACGCCGATGGCCGCCGCGATCGGCCAGCTCACCACGGTCGCGGCCAGCAGCGCCGCGCCGATCCCGATGCCCGACGCGGCCAGCGCGAGGCGGCGCAGCATCGGCGCGTACAGCTCGGGCGCGACCAGATCGAGCCCCACCGGCGCGAGCGCCTGCTGGTCATCAGAATTCGTGGACACTACTCCGCCTTCTCGCGACTCCGGCGCCGCTGATGTGCGCGCCGGTCACGCTACCGCCCCCGCACCCCGCCCGCGACGGGTTCGGCGCACAGTATCGCGCGCCCGGCGGCCGCGCGCGGAACCCGACAGCACCGGCCACCGCGCTACCCGGCCAGCGACTCCCGGATCACGCCGACCACCTCGGGCAGCGGAATCTGCCGCTGATCACCGGTCGCCATGTCCTTGAGACCGACGGTGTTCTCCGCGAGGTCACGATCGCCGAGCACGAGGGTGAACCTGGCCCCGGAGCGGTCGGCCGCCTTCATCGCGCCCTTCACTCCGCGCCCGCCGTAGGCCAGATCGACCCGGACGCCCGCCGCCCGCAACTGAGCGGCCACCACCACCAGCCGCTGTTTGGCGGCGTCACCCAGCGGCACGCCGAAGACCTCGCAGCGCGCCGGGCTGCCCGCCGACTTGCCCTCGGCCGCCAGCGCCAGCATGGTGCGGTCGACACCGAGGCCGAACCCGATACCCGACAGCGGCTGGCCGCCGAGTTCGGCCATGAGACCGTCGTAGCGACCGCCGCCGCCGATGCCGGATTGCGCGCCGAGACCGTCGTGCACGAACTCGAACGTGGTCTTGGTGTAGTAGTCCAGGCCGCGCACCATGCGCGGGTTCACCACATACGGCACACCGAGCGCCTCCAGGTGGCCGAGCACCTGCTCGAAGTGCGCCTTGGCCGACTCCGACAGGTGATCGATCATCAGCGGCGCGTCCGCGGTCATCGCGCGCACTTCGGGCCGCTTGTCGTCCAGCACACGCAGCGGGTTGAGCTGGGCGCGCCGCTTCGTCTCCTCGTCCAACGGGAGCCCGAAGAGGAATTCCTGCAGCAGTTCGCGGTACTGCGGGCGGCAGGTCTCGTCACCCAGCGAGGTGACCTCGAGCCGGAATCCGTCCAGCCCCAGGCCGCGGAATCCGGCATCGGCGATGGCGATGACCTCGGCGTCCAACGCCGGATCGTCGACGCCGATCGCCTCGATGCCCACCTGCTGCAACTGCCGGTACCGTCCGGCCTGCGGGCGCTCGTAGCGGAAGAAGGGACCCGCGTAGCACAGTTTCACCGGCAGCTGGCCCCGGTCGAGACCGTGTTCGATGACCGCGCGCATCACACCCGCGGTCCCCTCGGGGCGCAGCGTGACGCTGCGATCGCCACGGTCGGGGAAGGTGTACATCTCCTTGGTGACCACGTCGGTGGACTCGCCGACACCGCGGGCGAACAGGCCCGTGTCCTCGAAGACCGGCAGCTCGATATGCCCGTACCCGGCCAGTCGGGCGGCGCGGAGCAGGCCGTCGCGCACCGCGACGAACTCGGCCGAGCCGGGTGGCACGTAGTCCGGTACCCCCTTCGGGGCGGAAAAGCTGCTGGTCTTGGTCACGATGCTCCAGTTTCCACCACTACGGCCCCGCAAGTCCAACCGATTCGCCGAACCGCCTCTCAGGAAGGTTGCGGAGCAGTCTCAGAAAGAAATGGCACACTCTTATCCCGATGTAACCGGATACGGGAGGAACGTGGTAGTGCCGACCAACGAACAGCGACGAGCAGCGGCGAAACGCAAGCTGGAACGTCAGCTCGCCAATCGGGCCGAGCGGGCGCGCAAGCGCAAGCAACTCACGATCGCCGGATCGGTGATCGGTGTCGTCCTCGTGGTCGCCGCCGTGACCGGGGTGTACTTCTTGACCCGCGGCGACGACAGCAGCAGCAACTCCGACGCCGCGGACGCCTCGCTGTCGAGTACCCCCGCCGCGGCCGCGCCGCCCTCCGCGAAGGCCAAGCCCGCGACGGTCGACTGCTCCTACCGCGACAGCGCCAAGCCCGCGGACAAGCCGGTCGGCAAGCCGAAGGCCGACGGCATCCCCACCACCGGCGTCGACGCGAAGGTCAGCGTCAGCGTGGAGACCACCCAGGGCCCGATCGGGCTGACCCTGAACAACGCCGAGTCGCCGTGCACGGTGAACAGCTTCGTCAGTCTGGCGGCACAGAACTACTTCGACGGCACCAGCTGCCACCGCATGACCGCGGGCGAGGGCCTGAAGGTCCTGCAGTGCGGCGATCCCACCGGCACCGGAATGGGCGGGCCCGGTTACGAATTCGACAACGAGTACCCCACCGATCAGTACGCCCCGAACGATCCCGCGGCGACCTCCGAACCGATCGCGTACAAGCGCGGCGTGCTGGCCATGGCCAACGCAGGCCCCGGAACCAACGGCAGTCAGTTCTTCATCGTGTACTCGGATTCGATGCTCCCGCCGCAGTACACGATCTTCGGCACCGTGGACGACAACAGCCTCGGCACGCTCGACAAGATCGCCGAGCTGGGCCAGGACGACTCCAACGGCCCAGGTGACGGGAAGCCCAAGCAGCCGGTCACGATCCAGTCGGTGCGTATCGACCGCTGAGCGTGCACTCCGGGCCCGCCGCCGCGCTCCGGCCGCGGGCCCGAGTCACGTCCACCCCCATCCGGCCGACGCGAGGATAGTCGAACCTTTCTTCGGTTAGGGTGCCCTCAGTTCGAAGATCATCCGGCGCGCCCGGAGACACGCCGGAAATGTGCGATATATGCTGATAAACCGGCACGCTCGTTCGATTGTGCCGACCTTTGTCGGGTAATCTCGATACAAGGAGTTCTTGCGGCGTAGTACGGCCTCGGCCGGGCGATCCCCCGGACAGGAAGTGCCGCACCACAAGTTCTCCGGGTGTCCACGTTTGCAGGCGGGACCCGCTGCACGGGACTACAGTTCGCGTGGCGGCGTCCGTAACGAAGCACCACATCATCCATAGTGATCACTGCAGCATCGGGGAGCAGCCATGTCCGAGGAACTGGACGACATCGGCCGGGAAACCGCGGCCATGATGAGGACAATGTTGCAGCTTGCGACGCTCGTCGCCTTGCGGACCCGCGAGCGTGGTCAGAAGGAAGCCGAAGCGCGCGTCAAGCTCACCGAGGCCCGGCTCAAAGAGGCCAAGGAATTGCAGCTGCGTGAGGCGCGCGACGCGAAGGCCAAGGATCCGCGCAACACCGAGCTGGCCCGGCTGATCGAGAAGCCGATCGCGGACAAGGGCGTGTCGCTGGAGAAGGACCGCTTCTCCGCGCAAGCCGAGGCATCCCGGATGGCGGCCAACGCCGCCGCCAAGCCGGCTTTGCAATACGACTCCCAGGAACGCCGCATGGCGATCGCGGCCCACCTGGCCAAAATGGGTGTCGCACCGGAGCTTGCCGCGGTACGGATGCTGATCGAAGTAGGGCAGGCACAACCGCCGGGCGAGGCCGTACGCTCCCGCCCGGGCGAGGCCCCGTCGGTCACCAGGGGCGGGCGGGAACAGGAATCCCGCGGCTTGGAGCGCACGCGATAGCAGGAAAAGGACGAAATGCCCGCTGGATCATTCAGCGGGCATTCGTCTTTCCGGCCGATACCGCGAGATCACGCGTGCGGTCGACTAGGTGGAGAAGTCCCCCATCGTGGGATCGCCGAACATCCCATGCTGCGGCGATTTCGTCGGGAGCGGGCTGAGCATGTCCTTGTGGCCGTTGCGCACGCTGCAATATTTGAACGGGCCTTTGGGGTCGAACAATTTCGCCATGTGCGGATCGGCATGATCCAGGAACCAGACGCTCAACCCTGTCGACGGGTTTTGGCGGTAGTGCTCCCAGGCGCGCCACAGCGCGTCCAGCCGGGCGACCGCCTCGGCGTGCTGCCACCACTCGGGGCACCACACCGTGTCACTGAGATCGGTGACCTGCCGCCGATAGACCACGCTCAGGTATTCCTCGACGAACGCCACCACACTCGCGTAGATCATGTTCTGCTGCTGTTCGGTCACAGCGGCCGGACCTCCTCGACTTGGCCATACTCCGGCGGTGGCGTCGACTTGCTCAGCGACGGCGAACCGATCACGTCCGCGATCTGCGTCTTGCGCTGTGGATCATGGTGCGAGATGGACTGTTTCACGTCCGCAGCGTACTCACCGTCCCACCAAGGCACCGTACGGATGAGCACCGGCGGCGCACCGGAGGGGAACAGGATGGCCCGGCCACGCGGCAGCGTCGCGAGGGCGTTGACCGAGAACGTCTTGGACGAGCCCAGCGAGCGCGAATAGCTCTTGCCGCCCTTGGATTCGGAGACCGACTGCGAGATCGCGTCGTATTCGCCGAGCACGTCCGAACGCTCCTGCAGGAACTTGGTGTCGTCCACGCCGCTGCCGAGCACTTTGATGTTCGCCGCCGACCACAACGCGTTCATGCCGCTCTCGCCCCAGCAGCGGGCCCCCTGCGCCCAGGATTGCAGCACCGTCATCACGACGATGCCGCGTGAGCCGAAGTGGCTGTACTGCTTGGGCAGGTCCTTCCAGCGCACCACGTTGGCGGCCTCGTCGAGCACCGCGAGCATCGGAATCGCCAAGCGCCCACCGGCCGACTGCGACGCCTTGCGCATTGCCACGTCGACCACCGCCTCGGTGAGCGCGCTCACCAAGGGCGCCGCCGAACCGCGGCCTTCCAGCGACAAGCTGTAGAGCGTGCCGTTGTTCTCCAGGAACTCCAGCTCGTCGAACTCCCTGCGATCGCCACCACGGGTGATCCACGGGTGCACGTTCGACAATTTCAGGCACCGGATCATCTTCTTGGCGGTGCCGAAAATGCCGCTGCGGGTGCGTGGATCGGCGTTGTACTGCGAGGACAGGCCCGAGGCCGTGTAGTGATGGCGCGCGGCGCGCAGGAGCTCGATGGGCTCGGTGTCCTGCGGATTGGTCACCCACTCCCACACCTGCACGATCGGCCTGCTGCCGTTGCGATCGCCGACCGCGGCGGCGAGGAACAGTCCGGCCAGCAGGTCCTCGGCCTCGGGATCGAAGAACGCGTCGTGGTTGCTGTCGCTGCCGTCGTCGCCGTCGGCGAAGTGCCCCGCCAACCGCGCCGCGCGCATCTCGCACCCTTCACGCTTGGCATCCACCCAGGACAGCGGATCCCAGAACCAGGTCGGCTCTTCACCCGCGACACCTTGCGGATCGAAGACGAAGGTAGGACTTCCCTTCGACTCACGGACATCCCGGGTCGCGTCCACCACGTCGCGCTTGTTCGAGGTGGCCAGTACGGGGCCGATCGCGGTGAGGATCGCGGGAATCACCCGGGACGTCGACTTGCCCTGGCGCGGACCCCAGATGTCCAGGTGCAGATCCTCATACGAGCCGTAGAGCATCACGCCGTCGGCCACACCGACACCGATCGGCACACCGGGAGCGTCGTCGTAGCCGAGTCTCACGCCCAGCTGCTGGGCCTTCTCCCGGACGCCTGCCTCGGTGAGCATCGAGATCGCGCCGCCGTTGCCCATCACGTCGGCCTTGTCGTCCACCGGCAGCCTGCCCTTGGACCGGCGCTTCTGCAACTCCTTGCGGATCACCAGGTACGCGACCACGCTCAGAATCACCAGCAACACGATCGCCGTGGCCGCACCGGGCCATTGGAGCTTGCCCCGCGCCAGATCGGCCGCGATGGCGATCGGATTGAACGGGACTTTCTGCGGGCTGCCTGCGAGCAGGTTGCCCAGATGCAGCGCGAGCCAGAGGGTTCCGAAGATCGCGAAGCCGGCGTAGGTCAGTAGCAGGCTGACGTCGGGTCCGGGTACGGCCGGATCCGTCACCTTTTTCTTCTTCGCCATATGTGCCTCCTGGGTCGGCCGTCCGGTACGGAAAGCGGGTGGTCAGCGGAATGCGTCGAGCCGCCAGCCGTCGGGTGTGCGCACGACGGTGGCGATCACCGTCGCGGGCGGCAGCGGCTCCTTGCGTCCGTTCGGATAGACGACGGTCTGCTCGATCCCGATCTTGAACTGCTGGACGTTCGGGTCGCTGAGGGCGGGCGCCTTCTCACCGGACGCGAACGTGAAAGCCTCCACGCGTGCCCCCTCCCTCGCCCAATCCGCCCACTGCAGCGTCGACTTCGGCGTCTCCACCGCGGTCGGCGCCACATCCAGCATACGAATCAGGCTGGGGCCGAGAAACTTCCGTGCCCGGCCCAGGGAAGCGCCCTCGGTCTCGGAAGCGGGTTGCCAGCTGTAGATCTCCCGCAGCGCCGCGACCGCGACACCGTCGGGCGTCACCGGGTCGGGGGCGGGCACGCCCTCCAGCAACCGAGGTGTGGACGTAGCGGGGTGCGCCGCATCGGATCCCGTGTCCGCGCGGTCCGCACGGCCACAGGCCGCACCCAGCACCGCGACGCTCACCACCAGCATCACCACCAGTTTCGCGCGTGCATTCGCTCTATCCATCCAGGCTAGCCGCACTGCAGGGTGTCGCGGCAGTCCCGCGGCCGCGTGTTCGGATCCGTCACCGCTCACAGCACCCTCCTCGCCCGTCCGTCCCCCGGCACCGCGACTTCCGAAACGCCGCCCGCCGAGCGGGCGTTCGCACCTGGCACGGACTGGATCATCCGACCGTTGCCGACGTAGATGCCGACCTGCGCAGGGCCGCGGGGACCGAACGAGCTGAACACCAGATCGCCCGGCTGCGCTTTCCGCATCGGCACTTCCGCACCCGCCTCCCACTGCTGTTCGGCTGTGCGCGGCAGCGTCACCGCGCCGGAGGACGCCGCGAAGACCGCCGCCGCGGTCAACCCCGGGCCGTCCAGTCCCCCGCCGCTCGGCCCCTGTGGCCCGCCACCGCCCCAGACGTACGGGGTGCCGAGCCACTCGTTCGCGGCCTCGACGATCTGGTCACCGGCCGAACCCTGTCCGGGAGTGAACCGGCCGAGCGAACCCGGCGCTCGGTATTGCGCTTCCATCGTGAGGATATTGCGCACATACGGCTGGGTCTCGGCGTAATGCGCGGCAACCTGGTTCGGCATGCCGCCGGACGTCAGGACCGCGCCCTCGCCCGCGTTGTAGGCCGCCAGCGTCAGCGCGACGATGTCGCCCTGCACCCTGCCCTCGGCCTGCCACTGCTGGATCTTGTGCGCGATCGCGCACATATAGCGCCCTTGGCCGATGATCGCGTCACCGTCGTCCCACACACTGGCCACGCCGTTGCCGTCGGCGTCGATCACATATGGCCTGCCGTCGTCGGGATCGATGCTCACCGCGGTGGTCGGCAGGAACTGCGCCAGGCCCTGGGCCCCGGCGGGCGAAGTCGCACCGCGCCGGAAACCGGACTCCTGCCTGCCCTGCGCGGCCAGCAGCGAGGGCGTGATCTGCGGACAGAGGGAACCCGCACGGCGGTACCAGATCTCCAGTTCTTGTGGCACCTTGCCCGCGGCCAGCGCACCACCGACGGTGCCGAAGCCGAGGCTGCAGCGTGGATCGCTGGAATAGGCGCGCGCACCGCCGACGTCCGGGGTCGGCGCGCCGTCCAGCCAGGGCAACGGGTCGATCTGACGACCGCCGGTGAACCGGCCGCCCGGAACGATCTCGAAATGCAGATGGGGGCCGCTGGATTCACCCGCCGAGCCGACCGCGCCGATGTGCTGCCCCGCGGTCACCGTGTCGCCCGGCCGGACCAGCACGCCGGAGTCCCACATGTGGCCGTAGACCGCCGAGTACGAGCGGCCGTTGGTGTCCACCGAATCGACGACGATCCAGTTGCCGAATCCCGACGCCGGACCGGCGGCGACGACGCGGCCGTCGGAGACCGAGAAGATGGGCGTACCGTCCGGCGCGGCCAAGTCGACGCCCTTGTGCGCGCCGCCCCGCGCGCCGAAGGTGTCCGAGACGGTGAAGGTTCCGCTGGCCATCGGCAACGTGCGGCGCAGCGGGCCTGCCCCCGCGGCGAGTGAGGGCGTGGCGGTCGCGGCCGAGTTGGTCTGTGTCGCGCCGGGACCGGTGGTCGCGGCGGCGCGCCGATCGCCCGGCGCGTAGCTACCCAGCGGCGGAAGCGCCGACTGCGAACCGAGCACCGAGCCGCCCTCGCAGGCGTCGTCCACGGAGGGCATGACGATGACCAGCACGATGGTCATCAGGCCGAGCACCGCGCCCAGCGCCGTCCACAACGCCGTTTTGCCGCTCATCGCCGCACTCCGGCATCGTGCCGCGCGCAGCCCGGGTTCACGTCCGGCGCCGGGCTTCGTTGAGAGTGTCGGCCAACGTGCGGTTCATCTCGGCGGCGGCCGCCAATTGCTGTTGCAGCAGCGCCACTTTGCGCCGCAGCGCGGTCGCGTCCATCCGCTCCAGACCGGGGCCTTCGGCCGCGCGCACCCAGTTCCGCACCGAGTTGGTGTGCACACCGATCTGTTCGGCGACCACGCGGCAGGCCTCCGATTCACTGCGCAGCTTGCCGGTCAGGGCGATGACCTGTTCGACCGCCGCTTGGCGGACCTCCGGCGAAACGCGACGGTAGGACCGGTGCGGCATCATGCGGCACTCCCCGGTGAATCCGTTCCGCGCGAGGTCGACTCGGTGAACTCGCTGAAGCGCTGGTTCGTGTCGTGGATCCCGCTTTCTTTCTCCGACAGTGTGAACTCCATATGGAACGGGATGCCGGGCCTGCGGTCCTCACCGATCTTCAGCAGGAATTTACCGGTGCCGGGCGGGGACGGCCGCTGCTGTCCCGGTTTGAGCGCCTCGCCGGTCAGCGCTTGCGGTGCGGACCATCCGGTCACCATCTCCTCCTCGGCCGATGTGAACGGAACCGTGCTGTCCAGCCGTTTGATCTCCTCGGCAGGAAGCGCGCCGAAGATCTTGGCGCGCGCCCGCTCGAGGAAACCGAGCGCTTTCGCGATGGCGGCTTCCGAGCCGAGCGCTTGCAGGTCCTTGATGGTGTGGCTGATCATGATCAGCGCGGTGGCGATGCCGCGCTGCAATCGGGTGAGCTCGTCGACGCGGTCGACCATGAAGTCGCCGAGGCCGAGCACCTGCCACAGCTCGTCCATCACCACCTGGAAATAGCGCTGCGGGCCGAGCTTCGCGTCGGCGAGCACGTGCGCGGCCTCGACCGAGGCGAACCCGTCGGCCCAGCAGGCCAGCATGACGGCGGCTTTGAGCTTCTTGTCGCCGGTCGGGATGTGCGAGACGTCCATGCACACCGCGACCGCGCTGGTGTCGATCGGCACGGTGGTCTGACCGTTGAAGACGGCGCCGAACGGCCCCTGGGTGAGCGCGCGTAGCGAGCGGCGCAGCCCCTTGATCGCTTCCATGTACTCCGCGAGGTCGTCGGCCCCCGCGTCCAGCATCAATTCCTCGCCGCCGCCGACGATCACCTCGAGCAGGTTCTCCATGATCGGCGGCTTGTCCGGCGTGTATCCGCTACCCGGCCGGTAGAGGATGCGCAGCGCGGTGGAGATCAGCGTTTCCTCGTAGTCGCGCACCCGGTCGCCGCGCACCAGTTCGACCAGGCCGGCGATCAACGTCACCTGCCGGGCCCGCAGGTCCTGCAACACCTGCAGTTGCAGGGCCGGGAACTCTTCCAGCCGTGGAACGACCGCACCGAGAACGCCCGCCGCCAACGGGTTGAGCTTGCCGTGCCCGTAACCCAGGTCGATCACCTGGCCGCCGACGAGCTCGACCATCTTGCGGTAGTCCGGTTTCACGTCGGCGAGGATCAACGGGGTGATCCCTTGCGCGATGCCGCCGAGCACGATCCGGCGAACCAGCGAGGATTTGCCGAAACCGTTGAGGCCGAGCACGAAGAGGCTGGGCGCGGTGATGAAACTGCCGCGCATGAACCAGTTCATCGGGTCGAAGCACACCGGTGCCCCGGTGTGCAGATGCGAACCGAGGGGCGTGCCGATCAGCGGCGCACCCGCGCCGACCGACCAGGGCCACAGGCCGGCGACCTGAGCGGTGGTGGCGCGGTACTCGACCGGGCGGCCGACCACGTTCATCCGGCCGCCGCCCGCGCCCGCGTAACCACGATCGGTGAGTTGCGCTGTGCTGCGGTCGAAACCGTCCTCGATCGTCTGCTCCGCGCGCGCGGCGTAGTTGCGGCGGCGGATGTCGTCGGTGCGGACCCGGAACTGCGCGAACGCCGCCCGCAGGCCACTGCCCTCCCGGGCGATCATCTCCAGCTTGGCGCGGGTGGCGTCATCGAGCAGCGGCGGCCCGGACTGCTTGCGCCGATCCGCCTTCGCCTTCGCGCGGCGGGCCGCCTTGTCCGTGTTCGGTGCGCCCATGGCGCGGTCGGCGGTGTAGTCGACCTTCGCGGGCCGTGCCACGCGGCCGTTCCTGGCGCCGTTGCGATCCGGACGCGCGGCGATGCGCTCGGTGACCGCGTCACGGGACATGCGCGGGTTCCGCTCGCCGCGAGACCGTTCGGCGTTCGCCCGGTCCGTGCGCGCGCCGTCGGGCCTGCCGGCGCCCGATCGCCCGCGCCGCTCGGCCGCCCGCCGGTCGGACGTGTCCACGCCCGGCCGGTCCTCGCCGTTCACCCGCGCCGAATCCCGTGCGGGACGCCGCCGCTCGGGCCGCTGTCCCCACTCGTCCCGGCCGGATTGCTCGAGCCGCCTGCGGCGTGCGTCCTCGTCCCGTTCCCGTACGGGTGGCTCGTAGTCCCGTGCCATGAATCGCTCACCCCGCCAGTGCCTTCGGAATAGTCGCGTGTTCCGGCAGGATCACTCCGCACCCGAGGGAGGCCGCGAAGGCCGCCGCCTGGTAGCGGTAGCACCGCCGAATCTTCAGGCGCGCCTGGGTCGACAGGTCGCGCGTGATGGCTTCGATGCGCGGCAGGTCACCGCGCAAGGGCTCGGTGATGGTCACCAGCGCCCCGAAGCGGGTCACACCGTGACCCCTGGCCTGCTCTTCGCGGGCCTGCTGAGTCGCGCCCACGCGCAGCGTCGCCGCCGCGGACACGACCCCGCGTTCGCTCTGTTGGGCCACCAACGCGTTCTTGAAATCGTCGTCGACGATTTCGGCGGCGTCGGCGGCTGAGTGCGGACGGTACACGATCGCGATACGTTTGCGCGGGACTTCGGGATTCGGCGCGAGCAGCCGCTGCAGCACCCGCTCGTCGACCGCGCCCTCCGGCGCCGCGTCCATCTCCCAGGTGACAGAGCGGCCACCGTCGTGCACCAGGTGATCCCACTTCTCGTCATGGGACACCGGACCCGCGTCCGCCCAGTCCAGGCCGTGCCCCTCGGGTTCGCCCGCGGCCACTTCCAGGTCGGCCTGCGAAGCGGGGTCGTAACTGCGGCGGATGAAGGAGATCACCTCGTCGGCCGACATCGGCTGGGCGCGCACACCGGCTTCCGCGAGCGCGGCGCAGATGCCGGGCAGGCGACGGCCGATCTCGACGGCCTCCTCCGCCGGGTTCTTGCGGCGCTCGGCGGTGGTGGCCTTGAACGTGATCGCCACCCGCGGCAGCAACTGCACCCGTTCCTGCGGCAACTCGGTGGCCAGCTCGTACATCACCTGCTGGGCCAGCTCCGGCGCCTCCGGCCTGGTGATCGTGGAAACCTCGGTGAGCAAACGGTTTCCGGTCTCCGGCACGGTATCGATGACCGGCACCACCGCCACGATGTCGCTGGTCTGGCCCACCGAGGCGAGGAAGGTGCCCCACGCCGAGACCCAGCGGTCGATCACCGGCTGGTCCACCGCCTCGTGGCCTTGCGGCCACGCGCGCAGCACCACCGTGTACTGGGCGAACTGCGGGAGGTGGATCATGCCGAAGCTGTAACCGCCCGCGTCGATGCCCTCGTACAACTTCGACGGCGCCAGCAGTCCGGGCAGGCGGGTGACGCCGCCGGGGATCCGGGAGAAGCGGCCGCCGCGGTACACGTGCTCGCCGCGACTGCGCGAGCGCATCCAGTTGAACATCATCAATCCCGTCTCGTAGCCCGAACGACCTCCGGTCCGCCACACCAGCGGGACCATCACGACGACACCGATGCCGCCGACGATCACACCCCACTGGAAGCCGCCGACCATCGCGGTGATCAGCGCCGTGATCACGACCGCGAAGCCGAGCACGGTTTCCTCCCAGCGCAGGCCGAAAAGGCCCGCGCTGCGCGGCTTCTGCCAGAGCCCGTACGAGCGCCGCTCGTAGGTGTCGGTGAGTGTCATCGCGGAATGGTGCTCCTCCCGAGGTCGGGTGAACGGTTCGTCCAGCGGTCGCCCGCGACGTCACCCATGGCTTGGTCGGCCCGGTTCAGCCCGCCGCTCGCGGCGCGCGCCGCGCCGATCCGGCCCGCCGTCCTGGCCGCTCCGGACGCTACCCCGGCCGCGCCCGCGGGTCCGGAGGCGCGCGGAGCCGCACCGCCCTGTGGGCCGCCGCCGCCACGCGGCGGGGTCGGCCTGGGCGCGCCGCCGCCGCGCGGGCCGCCCGCACCGCCCGGACGCGGGCCGGTGCCGCTGCCGCTCACGTAACCGGCCCTCCCCGGAGCCGCGGCGCTCTTGACGCCGACCGCCTTGGTACCCATGGCGCCCAAGGCCGCCACACCGACCAGGGTGCCGCCCGCCGCGGTGAAACCGGAACCGCCGCTGCCGACGATCGCGACGGCCGGAGTGGCCAGTCGCATGAGCGCGGGCAGCACGAACGCCACGCTGCACAGCAGCACGATCGCGACCAGCATGCGCTGGGCCTGCTCACCGTCGGGCAGGCCGCCCGTCGGGGTGAGCGAGTCGACGTGGCCCGCCGTCGTGAACGCGATCATGTAGACGATCGCGGCCACCGGTTTCCACAGCATGAAGGCGATGATCCAGCCGATCAGCTTCTGATAGGACTGCTTGCCGATGTTCATCCCGGAGGCCGCCGCCGCCAGCGGCAGCACTCCGGCCGCGATCACCAGCAGGCCCTGCCGCACGATGGCGAGCACGATCTGCGCCAGCGCGCCGAGCAGGCCGACGATCGCGATGATCAGCACGAGGCCCGGCGAAAATGCTTGCAGCTTGCTGGTTTTCACCATCAGCTCGGCGAGGTCTTTGGCGTTGCCGTTGGTCGAGTCGTCGATGATCCACTCCGCGAAGCGGTCCGACGCCTGCGTACCCGCGACGATCACCGCGCCGAGCATCCAGGAGCTGAATATGACGCGGGTGAACATCCGGAACGATTCGGCCGCCTCGTTCATCGCCGCCCCGCGTCTGGCTTCGGCCAATCGCGCCCCGGAGAGGATCACCGACGCTATCAACAGCAGGATCTGCGCTTGATAGGTGTAGTCGTTGATCTTGGTGAACAGCGAACCGGAGTCGCTGGCAGCCTCGTTGGGCACCTTCATCCAGAAGGTCAATGCCAGGATGATGGCCTCACCGAGACCGTTCATCAGCGAATCGACCACCTTGCCGAAGGTGGAATCCCAGGCCTTGTCCTTCACCGCCGTCGCCGCCTGGCCGGGATGCGAGGCGGCATTACCCGCCTTGCAGGCGGCGGACGCGGCGTCGCCGAGGGAAATGCCGGGCAGGCCGACGTTGTCGAGCGTGTCGTGAATCTCGTTGCACGTCTCGTCGAAACCGTAGGTCTGGCCGTAGGCCACGGTCGGCGTCGCGATCATCACCGTGAAGATGACCGCGAGTATCGTGACTAGGCGCCTCACCATTGTGTCCACCCCTCGATGTTCAGCAGGGACTCGATCTGCACTCGCTCGTCGCCTGTCACCGTGGTGAGCTTCCAATCTCCGTCTCGCCACCGGACCGCCAGGCGCATGCCCACCCATGTTGGTTGGCCATCAACTGTTTCTCGAGCCTTTCTCGCAAACTGCACTTTCGCGAAATCATCTGCATAGCTTTCGATTCGGAACGCATCCGAAGCGAACAACAGGGGCCTCAGCTTGTCTGGCAGGCGGTCGGACACCTTGCCCTCGGCGACCAGCCGGTCGTACTCGGCCAAGTACTGGGGCGTCACGTCGACCAGCCGGGTGAGCAGGGAGCGATCCTTGGGATTGGCGTTGGTCCGCCAGTAGATCTGCTCGGCGGCCAGCGCGGCGCCCTGCGGCGTGTGCGCGAATCCCAGCGCGGCGGAGCCGTCGATCCGGGAGGGGCCGTCGGAGGCGGAGAATCGCACGACCGGACCACCGAACAGGCGCTGCCACACGCCCTCGCCGTTCGCGGGCGTCGGCGCGGCCGCGGTCCATCCGGGCGTGCCCGGTTGCTGCCGCTTATCCGGATGCTGTGGCAGGACGACACCGGTCGCGCGGACGGGGACGTCTACGCGACGGCCGAACAGGTCGGTCTCCGGGTTGCCGAATTCCGCCGTCGCGGTGCCGGGTTCAGGATTGCTTTCCGAGGTCGTGCCGGGCCCCGCGTCGCGCTCGTCGGCGGAGGCGTTGTCCCGCAGGGCGGCGACCGTCAGGGCAGCTGCCAGCGCGACGCTGATCACCGCGCCCGCGCCCATCAGCGCCAAGGGCATCCGACCGGAACCGCGCCGGCTCACCACTGCGTCCACCCCGTCAGCGACTCGAGATACTCCATCTGGGTGTTGTTGGTGGTCGACGGCTTCAGGCGCCAGTCGCCCGCATCCCACACCATGACCAGGCGCGTGGCCACCCACAGCCGTTTGCCGTCCACCACCGGTCCCCTGGTGGCCAGCCGGACGATGGCGAGATCGTCGGCGTAGTCGTCCACTTTGAACGCGTCCGAGGCGACGAAGTAGCGGGTCACTTTTTCCGGCTGCTGCTCGGGCAGGCGGTCGTCGGCCAGCGCCTTGTCGTAGGCGGCGATCTGCTGGGCGGAGACGCGGACCTGGCGCACGTACAGGTCGCGGTCGGCGGGACGGGCATTGAGCCGGTAGGTGATCTGCGCCGCGGCCAGTACCGCGCCCTGCGGGGTGTGCGCGTACCCGACGGCCAGGTCGTCCTCGATCCGCGTCGGCCCGTCGGAGGTGGAGAACGGGACGGAGGCGCCGTACACCCGCTGCCAGCCGTGCGGTTCGGCGGTGCCCTGCGGCGCCGCGGTCAGCCAGTCCGGGTCGGTGGGCTTGCGCTGCCGGGAGGGATCCTGCGGAAGCGGTTGTCCGGCAGGGTTGTTCGGGATGTCCACGCGCCTGCCGAGGATGTCCACCTCGGGGCTCGCGAAGCCGGTGCCGCCGGAACCCTCGGCGACGGCGGGGGCACCGCCAGCCTGCTCCTCGTCGCGGCTGACGAAGACGCAGATGCCGACCACCACGATGAGCGCCAGCACGGCGGCGGAGGCGACGATGCCGAAGGAGACACGGTCGCGCGCGTACGACTCCCTGTCGCTCACGTCGGTGCCTCCACTTTCACGATGTCGGTAGGAACTGCGTCGATCGGATCGATGGGTCTGGCGGTCGAATCCGGATCGGGCAGCCGTAATCTCCAGTCCTCGCCGAACCACTCGACGGCCGTGTGGTGCACCGCCTTCGATCGGTCGGAGTACTCGGTGTACACGTCGACGGTGGAGTGCCGGTCGGTGTAACCGGTGATCTTGTAGCCGAGCAAACGGGGCGCGAACTCCGGGGCCGCCGGGCCCGTGATCGACAGCTGCACCCGGTTGATCGCCCACTCGTCCTTGGCCGCGCCCGGAACGACCTCTCCAGCAGCCACTTTCGGCCATTGCGTGTCGGCGGCTACCGCCAGCCGCACCGAATGGGTCAGCGCGGCGATGGCCGCGCCGCGCGGCGAGTGCTCGAAGCCGGTCGCCGCGCCGTCGGCCGTCGATCGCGGCCCTTGGGCGGTGTGCGGCAGCGGCACGCCTTGGAACGGCTGCCACCGCACATCGGTGGGTGCGGCCGAGAGGTCCGGCCCCGCCGGGTCCGCGTTACCGCCGCAGCCGACCGCCGCGAACAGCAGCGCGGCGCCCACGACTCCGGCCGCGGGGCGGCGGATGTCGCGCCGCCACGCCGCGGAATCCGCCGGCCGCAGTACTGTCGAAGTCATTCCCGTGTCGTCCCCGTCCCGCTCCGGCGGCTCACGCGGGCAGGAACGCCAGGGCGATCCCCGACGCCGTGCTCGCCACCACAGCACCCAGCAGGCTCATCAGCACGCCGTGCGAGGCGTCGTTCATGGCCAGGTCGCTGCGGAAGGTCAACCACAGCTTCCCCGCGGACACGATCATCCAGGCGAGGCAGACCAGAAGGACGAACCACAGCAGCCAGTTCAGCAGCTGCATCAGCGGTGCGAGGACGTCGGCGGGCATCTGCTTGTAGGCCAGCAACTCGGCCGCGGGCATGCGCACGGTACTCATCGCGACCTCAGGTCCCGATGACGGCGTTCATGATGGTGCCCGCGCTGGTGGCGACCACGCCGCCGATCATCGCGCCCGCCACCATCTTCGGCGACTCCAGACCACCGCCGGTCCACTTCTCCCAGGCGAACTTGCCACCCGCGTAGACGATGCCGCAGATTCCGGACAACAGCACGAACCAGGTGAGATACCGCACCAGCTGCAGGATCTTCTCCGAGCCCGGCGGCGCCTCCGGCGTCGGATTACCGACTTGCGCGAGGACGGTGCCGTACGTGTCCTGCACGGCGAGGAGGAGCGTGCTCATCGGATGCCTTTCTCGAATAGTGGGTGGTTGTCGCCGTTTCGATGCGGACGATCACTCATCGGGCGGCTTACGGAGATCCGGTGACCGGCGGTCGTAGCTGGCCTCCTCCAGTGCCGTCCGAGCGGCCGCCACGATGTCGGCGCCGAGCTCCCGGACATCGAGCGGGACTTCCTCCAGCAGATCGAGCTTGCGTTTCCTGGATGGCATCGGATCACCGGGCGACCACACCGGCAGCTGCTCCGGTTCGACCAGCGTCCACTCCTCGTACCACGGCACCTGCCACACCTGTCCGGCCAGGGAACCGACCACGTCGCGGTAGCGGCGGATCTCGGGAGCCATCCGGCCGGGCCGCGCAGCGACGGTGATCAGGCCGAGCACGTCGGAGGGACCGGCGAAACCCGAAAGATGTTGGCGCAGAAGGTCGTGCGCGCGGGACAGACCGGCGATGGTCTCTCTGGCGACGAGGACGACGAACGGACTTTCGCGGTCGAAGACGCCGGGCCAGCGGCGGCCCGAATCCGCCGCGGGCGCAAGCACATGCGCGAGGGTACTGGCTCCGGCGCCCCCGTGCACACCCAGCAGCCAGACCAGCGGCGCACGGCCGACACCCGGTACGGGGCGGTCCCAGATGGCGGCACGGCGGGACTCCGGCGGGGCGATCACACCGGCGGGCGCGGGGTCGGGCTGACGCGGAAAAATCATGGCGGCGGTCATGATGCCACCCCGGCGAGCAAGCGCCCATACGCCCGGCGCGTCTCGGCGGCCAGCGAGGCGTGCCGCACGAGTTCGCCCCGGGCCAGGTGCGGATCGTAGGGAATCTCCTTGATATCGCGGACCCAGCCGGACAAGTGCTCGCGCAAATGTTCGGCTACCCGGGAGTCGTCGCCGGGGTACTGGTGGGAGACGACGATTGTCGTGTCGCCGACGACACCGCCGCCGTGTCCTTCCCCGGTATCGCCGAACTGGTCGTCGAGCCATTCCAGCGCGACCCGCAGGCGGTTGGCCGCATCCGTGCGCGCCGGAATGGCAAGCACCAGAGCCACATCCGCGTCATCGAGCAGGGGAAGCAGTTGCCGGGCGGCAATCGGATGTCCCCCGTCGTAGACGGCGGTGTATCCGGCGTCGCGCACCGCCCGGGCAACCGTGAGATAGGTCGCACGCCTGCGCAGCGGCGTGGCGTCGCGCCAGAGCAGGCCGATGCCCGAAGTCGCGCGCGACAGGCATTCCTTCAGCGGGGCGGGTTCGTCGTCACCGCGTCCGTACAACCAGGATTGCAGGCTGATCGGGTGCAGATGCTCGTCCGCGCCACGCAGCGCGAGATCGCTGCCCGCCGTCGTGGCGTCCACCGCGACCGTCGGGGTACCGCCCGTGCCGAGTTCGCCCGCCAAGCCCAACGCCGTCGTGGTGGTGCCCGCACCACCGCACCCCCCGACCACCAGGATCGGCCGCTGTGCCGGATGATCCGCCTCGGAGCCGTCATCCTTGCCGCGCCGCAACCGCACCACCGGAGCCTTGGAACGCACCGGCCGGCTCGGCGCAGCGCCCTCGCCGGGCGCTTCGTCGAGCCAGCGGCTCCAGTCCTCTCCCATCGCTTCTGCTCTCCTTTATCCGGCCGCGATACCCGTGATCAGGGTGCGGCCGTCGATCACCGCGGTGGTGACCGTCTGCCTGTTGTACGTGGCGGGCGCGCCGCCGGGCCGGTATTCGGTGACCTCCACCGAGTACCGGTTGTCACCCACCGTCACGATCCGCACGCAATGTGTCGTGCCCGCCGGGACGGAGTCGATGCCCCGCTGGATGACCCAGGCGGGCTGGACGTTGGCATCCGGTGCGACGACCGCGCGGGCTCGCTCCCCGGAGCGTTCCACGTAGTACGCGTACTGGAACGACAGCACCACCTCCGGCCCGGAGCTCGTGCCGCCCGCCTCCGCGCTGCGCACGATCGCGTCACTGCGCTCGGTCGGGCAGGCACCGGAACCCACCGCGCGCGGATTGCCGACCGCCTGGGCGCCGCCGACGGTGAGCTGCACCGACGCGGACACATGCGAGTCCCTCGGCAGCGCGGCGCGATCGGCGGCAGCGCGCAGCAGGAGCAGCACACCCACGGCCGCGACGGCGATGATCAGCACCGCCGCGATCACGATGAGCAACAGCCGGGCCCGGCGCACGGCGGGGTGGTCGCGGGCGGCCTTCCGCAGCGCACGCGACTCCGCGGGACGCGGCTGCTCGACCGGCTCGTGCTCGTCGTCGCCGGCCCACGGGAACGGCACCGGATCCACCGGCCGGGGTGCGACGTAGTCGTCGTCCGGACCGGGCGCATGGCCGGTCACCACCCAGTCCGACCACCCGCCGGTGAACTCGCTGCGCTGGGCGGGCAGGTCCGCGGGGACCTCCTCGGGCTTGCGCGGCCACGGCTCGGCGTCGCCGCGGATGTAGTCCGGGAAGCGCGCGGGTCCCTCGTCGTCCGCGGGGATGATGACATCCGCCTCATCGGGCTTGTCTTTCTCCGGTGCACCGGTCTCCGGCTCCAATGCGCCGTACCAGCGGGAAAGCTGTTTGTACGACTTCAACATTCCCCCATTCCCGCAGAGCAGGGCACGCAGTATCGCATCGTCGGACCCTCTCGGCGATCAGTTCGTGGAGAACGGGTAGGCGTTGGGTATGCCGGTTCGGTCGGTGGGCGGAATCGATGTCACGCCGCTGGATGAGGCGCCATCGGCTCCTGTCCCGAACGGAAATTGTCCCGTACCGGACGAAGTCGGCGTGGAAGACGCGCCGGAGCCGTCCCCGAAGAATCCGGTCGGTTGCTTCTCCAGCACCGGCCGTGGCTGGGCCTTGCCGCCGAAAGCGTCGGCGATGTCGCGGGCCAGCGCCGCGAGCCAGTCGGCGACGAACTGCGTGGGCGCGGCCCCGCCGGCCGAGACGGTCGCGCCGGCGTAGGCGGTGTGACGCTGCACGGTGTCCCAGTAGCGCACCCACGTCGTCGTGTTCAGCAGCTCGCTGTTGTCGGTGATGTTCTGCACCACCGCGTCGAATGCCTGGTTGATCAGCCGGACCCCGGTGGTCGGCGGAATCAGCTGAGGAACAGCGCCGACCAGCTCGGCGCCGAGCCTGACCAGGGCGGCGGGCGGATTCGCCAGTCCCGCGGTGGCCAGCTCGGAGATGTTCGCGGCGTCGATCACCGTCCGCACCACCGCGATCACCGAGTTCAAGCCGATCATGCCGATTTTCAGCAGCGCCTGCAGCGCGCCGGGCAGATTCAGCGGCGTACGCGGGTCCGAGGCGTCCGCGAGGCGCTGCGAGATCGACTTCTCCGGCGAGATCGACAGGGTGGCCAGCGAATTGCCCTGAACGTCCTCATCGAGCACCCGGGTCGCGGTCTTGATCGAGGTGAACGACAGCGCCTGTGCGATCGATACCAGCGAGCCGATCGGGTCGCCGCCGCTGAGCTTGGACTGACCGGCCACGTTGGCGACCGCCCGCAGGATCGGCGCGCCGTCCGGAGCGTCGCAGGCGAGATCGCCCGCCGCGCAGAAACTCGCCACCCGGCCGGTGAGCGCCCCGAAGTTCGCGGCCTTGTCCCGTTCCGGGCCGATGCCGCCGCCGGTGGCGGGAGCCTGCGGCAGCGCGGCGATGGATTCCAGCCGGTCGCCCGAGGTTCCCGGTGCGGGGTCCGGTGTCGCCTTGCCCGGCGCGCCGGGGAACAGCGGTGCCCCGGGATTGCGGGTCGGGTCGGCGAACAACGCGACCGCGGCGACCCGCTCGGCGGGCAGCACGCCGCGGCCCTGGCCGATCTCCTGCGCGAACATCGACGCGACATGCGCGCCCTGCGAGTAGCCGACCACCGCGAAACGACTGTTCGGGCACGCGTCGGCGACGGTCTCGGCCATGCTCCGCAAACGGGTGAGGCCGCCGGACACCGAATCCCAATAAGGCACCACGCCACCGGCTGTCGCCCCGCCGAAGCCGGATTCGTATGGCACGTAAGCCCGGTCGACCAGACCGGCGTCGGGAGCTTTCGCCATCATCGGCCGGAAAACAGTGGAGAGCATGCCCGTGTCGGTGCTCGGCGCGGCGTCCGGCGAGGACTCACCGGTGCCCTGAATCCCCAAGGCGTACAACGCGGGACAGGTCGCGAGACGGATCTGAGTGGAGGGCCCGGCGGGATCCGACGGCTCCGCCGCGGCGACACCGGCGGTCGCCACAGCCACGGCGAGTGCTACCAGCATCCCCGAGAGTCTTGCCGTGTATCCAGTCATAGCGATCCGCAATCAAGTCGTCTGCCGCAGGTACCTCAACGCCATGAAACGCAATAGACGGTAACAGATTCCGGCTATTACTGCCGCATCGGCGGAAAACTTCCACGACACACCGAAATGAACGCACCATATGCTGGCGCGTTCCCGGTTTCAGTCCGACAAGTTTCCGACAGTCCGCCCCGGATGGCAAGCCCGAAACCGGCTTTGCGGGAACCGAAACACCTTGAGCCGTCAGCTATTTGACAGCTACTCGCGGGTCGAGGCGCGGATGATCAAGCAGCGGAGGTGACGCGGTAGACGTCGTAGACGCCCTCCACGTTGCGCACCACATTCAGCAGGTGCCCCAGGTGTTTCGGATCGCCCATCTCGAAGGTGAACTTGCTGATCGCCACCCGGTCGCCGTGCGTGGCCACCGAAGCGGACAGGATGTTGACCTTCTCGTCGGCCAGCACCTTGGTCACGTCCGACAGCAGCCGCGTGCGATCGAGCGCCTCGATCTGGATGGCGACCAGGAACACCGAGGACGGCGACGGCGCCCAGGACACCTCGATGATCCGCTCGGCCTGCTCCCGCAGGGAACCGGCGTTCGTGCAGTCGGTGCGGTGCACGCTCACCGCGCCACCGCGGGTCACGAAGCCCATGATCTCGTCGCCGGGCACCGGAGTGCAGCACTTCGCCAGCTTGGCGACGGTGCCCGCAGCGCCGGGGATCAGCACGCCAGCGTCACCGGTGACCCGCTGCCTGCTCGGGGTCGTCGACGGAGTGGAGCGCTCGGCCAGCTCGTTCTCCACGTCGCCGATGCCACCGAGCTGCGCCATCAACCGCTGCACCACGTGGTGCGCGGAGACCTGGTGCTCGCCGACGGCGGTGTAGAGCGTGGAGATGTCGGTGTAGTGCAGCTCGTGGGCCACCGCGGTCATCGCGTCGACGCTCATCAACCGCTGCAGCGGCAGCCCGACGCGGCGGACCTCCTTGGAGATCTGGTCCTTGCCGCTCTCCAGCGCCTCCTCGCGCCGCTCTTTGGCGAACCATTGGCGAATCTTCGCCTTGGCGCGCGGGGACACCACGAAGTTCTGCCAGTCACGGCTGGGTCCTGCGTTCTGCGCCTTGGAGGTGAACACCTCGACGACCTCGCCGTTCTCCAGCTGACGCTCCAGCGCGACCAGCCGCCCGTTCACCCGGGCGCCGATGCAGCGGTGCCCCACCTCGGTGTGCACGGCATAGGCGAAGTCCACGGGGGTCGACTTCTGCGGCAGCGTGATCACGTCGCCCTTGGGCGTGAACACGAAGATCTCCGGCGATTTCAGGTCGAAGCGCAGCGACTCCAGGAACTCGGCCGGGTCCGCGGCCTCCCGCTGCCAGTCCAGCAGCTGGCGCATCCACGCCATGTCGTCGACCTCGGCGGTGTCGTTGGAGTGCTTGCCGCGGGTCTCCTTGTAGCGCCAGTGCGCGGCGATGCCGAACTCGGCGGTGCGGTGCATGTCCTGGGTACGGATCTGCACCTCCAGGGGCTTGCCGTCCGGTCCGACCACGGTGGTGTGCAGCGACTGGTAGACGCCGTAGCGCGGCTGGGCGATGTAGTCCTTGAACCGGCCCGCCATGGGCTGCCACAGCGAGTGCACGACGCCGACGGCGGCGTAGCAGTCGCGCACCTCGTCGCACAGGATGCGGATGCCGACCAGATCGTGGATGTCGTCGAAGTCCTTACCTTTGACGATCATCTTCTGGTAGATCGACCAGTAGTGCTTCGGGCGACCCTCGACGATCGCGTTGATCCGGGAGGCGGCCAGCGTGTTGACGATCTCGGCCCGCACCTTCGCCAGGTAGGTGTCGCGCGAGGGCGCGCGGTCGGCGACCAGCCGGACGATCTCGTCGTATTTCTTCGGGTGCAGGATCGCGAAGGCGAGGTCCTCCAGCTCCCATTTCACCGTCGCCATACCGAGGCGGTGGGCGAGCGGAGCGATGACCTCCAGCGTCTCCTTGGCCTTCTTCGCCTGCTTCTCCGGCGGCAGGAAACGCATGGTGCGCATGTTGTGCAGCCGATCGGCCACCTTGATCACCAGCACGCGCGGGTCGCGGGCCATCGCGATGATCATCTTGCGGATGGTCTCCGCCTCGGCGGCGGCGCCCAGATTGACCTTGTCCAGCTTGGTGACGCCGTCGACGAGGTGGGCGACCTCGGAGCCGAAGTCCTGGGTGAGCTGTTCGAGGCTGTATCCGGTGTCCTCCACCGTGTCGTGCAGCAGAGCGGCCACCAGCGTGGTGGTGTCCATGCCCAGTTCGGCGAGGATGTTGGCCACGGCGAGCGGATGGGTGATGTAGGGATCACCCGATTTGCGGAACTGATGCTTGTGCCGCTCGTCGGCCACGTCGAACGCGCGTTGCAGCAGCGTCAGGTTGGCCTTCGGGTACAGCTCGCGGTGCACGGTGGCAAGTGGCTCGAGCACCGGCTTGACCGCGGCGATACCGCGCTGCCCGGTCATGCGGCGGGCCAAGCGCGCCCGCACCCGGCGCGAGGCCGAGGTCGGGACCGCGGAAGAGGTGCCCGGCTGACGCGCAGGCGTCGCGTTCGCCGGCGCCTGCGGTTTCGCGGCATCGGTGGCGCCCGCACCGTTCGGCTGCGGGCCCGACGTCGATTGCTCGACCTTCGCCTCGCCCAGATGCTGAGTCATGCCACCACCTCTCCGCGCCTCGATCGGACCACCCTATCCGACCGGTGCAACCTCCCGGACCACCAACTTTAGTCCGGGCGCAGCGGCAACGTCCGCTCCGCGAACCAAGGATGCGCACGAGGGTGTCGCGACGGAGAACGCACGCGGGCACGCCGAGGTCCGGACTACTCCTGACAACCGTCCCATACCGGACGCTCATGATGCGCCGGACGCGGTAGCCATCCTGCGAACCCCCACCACTGATATGCGGTCTCACCTGCGGCAACAACCCTTCGACTGCATCCGGGCGAGTTTGCCCGGCTCGTGGAACCGGACGTATCGGACCCGCGGATCGGAGCGCCGGCCCGCAGACGAGGCCGGGCGAGGGCAGATCAGCGGATCGCGGCGGGCAGGGGTTCGGACAACGGCGTCCGCGCGGGGTCGGGGCGCAGGGAGTGACCGTCGAGGTCGGTGCCGGGGGCGACGTCGAGGAGGTCGAGCACCGTGGGGGTGATGTCGACCAGGGTCGCTCGGGTACTGGTGGCGCCGGGCCGGAAGTCCGGGCCGCGAGCGATGACGAAGTTGGTCGTCTCGTCCGCGGATCGGCCGCCGTGCCCGCCCCTGGGCAGGTGGCCGTGGTCGGCGGTGACGAGTACGGTCCACCGCTCGGCGGGATGGGCGGCGGCGCGGGCGTCGACGGCGGCGAGGATGCGGCCGACCAGAGCGTCGATGCGCGTGACGGCGTCCAGGTAGGCCCGCGAAGCGCCGCCCGCGTCGTGACCGGCGCGGTCGACTTGGTCCAGATGGGTGAACAACAGGTCGGGCGCGAATCGGCCGATCGCGGCGACCGCGGCGTCGGTGGTGGCGGCGTCGGTGCGGGACTCGTCCGGGTCGTCCGGCACGGGCGCGGTGGAGACGACGACGTCGGCGCGTGGGTCGCCGCTGCCGGTCATGGTGGCGATCTGGTCCCAGGTGGCGATGGACTGGGTCTTCAGTGCCGGTCGAGCCCGCTCGAGCCGGGTGAACACCGTCGGGTACCGCGCGAACGGGGTGGCGGTGAACCGGTTGTCGGTGATGCCGTGTTTGCGATCCCACACGCCGGTCAGCACGGTGGCCCAGGACGGACCCGAGATGGTGATGTGCGGAGCGATCGAGGACCGGCTCAGCAAGCCTTCTCCGCTCAGCCGCAGCAGATTCGGCGCCCGGACCTGCTCGACCTTGCCGTACATCAAGCCGTCCAGACCGATCACGACCACCTTGGCCGTCGGAGCCTCCCCCTCGGCGACTCCGGTCGCGGCCAGTGGAAGGAAGACGGCCGCCGCGGCGGCAACAACTTTGGACAGCAGTCGCGCTCGGCTCATACCGCGACCATGCGGGACCGGCGGGCAGACGCGATAGCCCGCCACGGCAGTGTTCATGGACGTTTCATCGAGGGCCACACTGTCGGTAGCCTCACTGAACACGCTCTGAACAAGGAATAGCGGCAAGCTATATCCGAACTTCACGGCCGGTCGCGGCCAGGTGAACGTCGAGTTCCGGATCCGTCTGCCGATCGACCGTCGCGCCCGGCTTCCGCACCATCGCTTGACACGCCTTCGCCGCTGTGGCCGACTGGCCGTCGTGACCGCAGCGCGCAGCACCGAATGCCTCCGCGTCGCCGCCGTCGGCGACCTGCATATGCGCGCGGCGGTCGCCGGACGTTTCCGTCCCGACTTCCTGCGCCTTTCCGCGAACGCCGACATCCTCTTACTGGCAGGCGATCTCACCGATGGCGGCACCCGCGCGGAGTCGGAATTGCTCTGTGCCGAACTCGACGGTCTTCCCGTACCGGTGGTCGCCGTGCTCGGCAATCACGACCATGATCAACGATCGGGTTATCTGATCGCGGCACAGCTCACCGTGTTGGGCGTCCACGTGCTGGACGGCACCGCGATCAGCCTCGACATCGGGGGAATCCGGGTGGGCATCGCCGGAGTCATGGGCGGCAGCGGCGGCTTCCCGGGCCATCCCGGCACACCGGAGGAGGGTTCCGCCGAACACCGCGCCCGCATGCGCCGCGGCCCACTCGACGCCCTTCGCCTCCACCAGGCACTCGACCAGCTCGACTGCGAAACCCGCATCGCGCTCACGCATTTCGCGCCGGTCATCGACACGTTGGCCGGTGAACCGCCCAAGATCTACGCCGGACTCGGCTGCCACGATCTGGCCGTGGCCCTCGACGCGGGCGCAGCGGTGCTGGCCGTCCACGGACATGCCCACGGTGGAACCGAATTCGGGCGCACCCAGGGCGGCGTGCCGGTGCGCAACGTCTCCTACCCCGTGCTCGGGCGCGCCTACGCCGTCTATGAGGTCGCCCCTGGCTCGCGTCCGACGGATCGCGAGCAAGTACCGTCCCCGCGATGACGGTCGCCCGCTCGCTGCTGTTGTTCGCCCTCGCCGCGCTCGCCGAGATCGGCGGCGCCTGGCTGGTGTGGCAGGGCTGGCGGGAACAGCGTGGCGTCGTCTGGATCGCCGCGGGCGTTCTCGCTCTCGGCGCCTACGGCTTCGTCGCGACCTTCCAGCCGGACCCGAACTTCGGCCGTATACTCGCCGCCTACGGCGGTGTCTTCGTCGCGGGATCGCTGGCCTGGGGCATGCTGGTGGACAAGTTCCGCCCCGATCGCTGGGACTATCTGGGCGCGGCGATCTGCCTGGTCGGGGTCGCGATCATCATGTACGCACCGCGCCGCTGACCGCAGGCCCTTCGATCGACCTCGACGCGACATCCCGCGCTGTCGTTCACTCCTGCGCGCCGAAGGCCCATACCGCCGCGGGTCGGCCGGTCGCTTTGACGCGACGCCGTTCGGTGGTGCGCGCCAGGCCCGGGATGGCCGCCAGCGTCCGGTTCAGGTTCGCGGCGTCGGGACGGGCTCCGGACAGCGCTGTGACGGCCTCCACCGCCTTGGTCGCCGGAAATTCCTCGCCGAGCAGGGCCCTGGTGAATGTCAGGTCCTTCCACAGCAACCGCGTCAGGACACCGCGGGCCACCGCGACGATGCGATTGTGGTCGAAGGCCAGTTCGGGCACCTCGTCGAAGGCGGTCCACCGCGCTGGTCCCTCGTGCGGTCCCACCACCGCCCACATCGCGATCGAGAGCGTCGGCCCGCGCGGGTCGCGGTTCGGTTCGTCGAAGGTCACCAATTGCCCCACCGACCCGATGGCGGCCTCCGGGACGTCCAATTTGGTGTGCACCGCGCGCCGTGCCGCGACGGCCAGCCGCTCCCCACGTCCGAGCAGCACGCCGGGCAAGGCGAGCTGCCCCGCGAACGGTTCCATCGCCCGGGGTGCGATCCCGAATCGGACGCCACCGTCCTCGTCCCAGAACCGCAACGCCACGACATCCACCGACACAACGGACTGCTCCACGGCCACCCATCCTGCCCGAACCGCCACGCGGCAGGCGGACCCGTCTCGCGGAATGTCTTCGCGGACGATCACGCCGCGACGAGATACGCCGTGCGGGTGCGGTGGCGGCGGCCGGGGCCGTCGGCGGTGAGGACGACCGGCACACCGAGCGTCCTGGCCAGCCACGGCACCGGGTCGTCCGGCATTTCGGCGAGGACGGGCTCGGCGCGCGAGAGCAACCGGGTCAACTCCCGCTGGTGGTCCAGGTCCTGCCCGCGTCCGGCGGGCACCCGGTCCCAGGCGATGCCGTCCACGGTGTAACCGGTTGCGGCGTAACGCCTTCCGGGCGCGTCCAAGTGGTTGACGGCGAGACCATCGACACCACCCGAGACCTCGATGGCGTAGCGCAGCAGCACCGTGTCCAAGTGCCCGAGACGGAATTCGCCTTGGTAGCGGCCTGCCGCATTGTGCGGCTCGGGCAGGGCGAGGCCCGGATCCTCGGTGGGGAAAGGGCCCGCGCCGTGGCGGGTCTGATAGGTGCGGGTGACGCCGAGCACATCACCGCGCGCGCCGATCTCGGCGAGCATCGCGCGCGCGTTGCGCGGCTCGACCGTCGACCAGGTGGTGTGCGGATGGAACCCGCGCCACTCGTCGAGCAGGACGCCTTGGGCGCCTTCGAACACCACCGTGCCGCGCCGCGCGAACCGAGCCAGCTGGTCGTCGCCGACGATCGGGACCGCTGCGGCGAACTCCCGGTACATCTCGACCAGGTCATCGATCGGCTCGTAACGATGTTCGCTCGACGCGATGAGCGGCCCGTAGCACGCCGCCAGCTCCCGCAGCTTGCGGCGCAGCACCCGGGGTCGCAGGCAATCCGACACGGTCGGTGCGGTGTGCACCAGCGCGTACCCTGCGGTCTCGCCGATCCCACGGCCGCACGAACCGTGCCGCGCGTGACCCCGCGCATCCTCGCGGGCACGGTTGGCGGCGATGTGGATCGGCGTGGTGAGCAATGCCCGCCCGTCGACCCGTAACAACGACAGCGGATCCCGGACGCCCAGCGCGGCCAACCCACGCGCCTCGGCGGCCAGCGCGATCGGTTCGACAAGCATGTGGCGCGACAGCAGTGTCGGGACGCCCGCGAACGTCCCCGATCCGAACTGCGCGAACGTGTGATGCCGTCCGTCGGCGATCACGTTGTGCGCCGCCTGCGCCCCGCCGTTGAACCGGACCACGGCGGCGACCTGGAATCCCGACTCGGGGGCGCAGAGCCAGTCGACCGTCGCGCCTTTGCCCGCGTCCCCGAAACCGAGATCCACGACGATGATGTGCGACCCGAACATCGTGCGCCCCGGCTTCACCCGCGGCCGCGCGGCAATGCCCGCGCTCGCCCGCCGTCGGCCCCGAGCGCCTTGCCCACCGACGCGGCCTCGGCCACGGACCCGATATCCCGCAAGTCCGCCAGTCCGGCGGCCAGGTCGACGCGACCTTCCGCCAATCCGATCGTCAGCGCGATGAGTTCGCACACCGCGGCCGGGTCGTCCAGGCGCAGGAAGTTCTGGCCGAGCAGCTCACGCCAGTGCTCGGCGATCTCCGGGTCGTGGAAGTAGCTGGACTGGTTGGGCAGGATGTAGTGCACGTGCCAGCGTTCGGCGAGTTCGCGGTAGATGGATTCCACTGAGATGTCCTGGCGCACACTGTCGCCGATGACGGCGCGGATGTGGCGGGAGGCCAGCCGCGGCTTGTTCAGCTCGTCGCCGATCAGGAACAGATAGCCCTTCTTGCGCCGCTTGTCCCACGCGTCGGTCGCGATGTGCGTCGCCAGGAAGTAGGCGGCCAGTTCGTAGCTTTCGGACTTCTGCCCACCGCCGCCGCCCTCCAGGAAGATGGCGCGCAACTGCTCGTCCATCCGGTTGTCGGATTCGAACTGGCCGATCTGCAACGGCACGCGGTCGGTGTCCGCGTCGCCGATCGCGCCGAACAGGATCTGCGGGTCGTCCGCATAGCCCTTGCGCCGCAACAGACCGTGCAGGGTACCCAGCTTGTCCTGCATGATCCGCGGCACCCGCCCCATCGATCCGGTGACGTCGAACAGCACCGCGATGGGCAGTGAGCTGCCGTGCTCGGCCGAATCCCGGCATTCGCGCACCGTGACGCCGAGTGGATCCAGCGTCGGGTGCACCCGCCACTCGGCGTGCGGCTCGGCCCGCATGTCGGCGGTGTAGCCGAAGTCGTCGATGCCCCGAGCGGCGCGGAAGGTCTTCGCCGCGCGGTAGGCGGAGTCGTCCCAGTTTCCGTATCCCATGTGATCACGTCCTCTCTCAGTTTTAGTGTAAGTGACTAAAACTAGGGCGGTCAAGGACCGCGGACATCGGCCGCGCACCCGAGCTACCGGGCCGGCACGCGCACCTGTCCGCATCCTCGATGCAGAAACCCGGAGCCGCTGGGACGTACGAGCGCCGGTCAGCCCTCGGCATCCCCGGCTTCGAGCAGTCCGCCGATCAGCATCGTTCCCGGGCCTTGCCGTCCACCCGGGCCGGACAGCCACCGAACATTCCCCGCGGTGAGCGGCTCGCCGCATTCCCGGCACACCACCACGCCGGACGTCGGCCGACCACACTCGCGATGGACCACGACGGCAGGCGGGCCTTCCGCGCCCGCCAGCCATTTGTCTCCCCAGGTGATCAACACGGCGAGCACCGGATACAGGTCACGGCCACATTCGGTGAGCAGGTATTCGTAGCGAACCGGATGCGATTGGTACGCGCGCTTTTCCACGATGCCGTACTCCTGCAGCGCATCCAGTCGAGCGGCGAGCACATTGGAGGCGATGCCGAGATCGCGGCGCAGATCCTCGAAGCGGGTCAGCCCGACGAACAGGTCGCGCAGGATCAGCGGTGTCCAGCGCTCGCCGATCGCGTCGACCGTGCGCGCGATCGAGCAGACGATGTCGGAGAAAGCGGCCTTGGGCATTCGATCAGTCTAGTCCATTGCTTTTTGCAAGTGACCTGCACTAGGTTCGAGCCCATCGACGAGCTGAGGGGTTGACCACTATGTCCGACACGATCGCCGAGTTCCGCAGGGCAACCGAAAGCGGCGATATCGATGCGCTGACGCGGGTGCTCGCGCCCGATGCCGAATTGATCTCGCCGCTGTCCGGTCGGCTGGTCTTCCGCGGCCGAGACGATCTGCGCGTGCTGCTCTCGGCGGCCTACGGCAGCCTGACCGGATTGCGCTGGACGGAGGAGATCGGCGACGGCGCGCGGCGCGTCCTGCTGGCCGCCGCCACGATCGGACCGTTCCGGCTGACCGAAGCGCTGGTGCTTGGGCTCGACGAGCAGGGCCGCGTCCGCACATTACAGCCACACCTGCGTCCGTGGCCGGCGCTCACCTATCTCGCGGTGCGATTGGCGCCCCGCCTGTTCAGAAATCTCGGCGCCGTCCGACGAGCGGCCCAGGCCGCGTAATCCTCCCGCTCCTGGACCCGCTCGCCGCGGCCGCGCCATCTGCCCGGAGTTGCTGGAGAATCTCGAACCAACAGCCCCGACTCCCCTCCGTCCACGTGCGCAGCGGCTTCGGGTATCACCTCGACGACGCGAATCGGAGCCGGGCGCGACGAACCGGTGGGCGTGCATCGCCGCCGAGCCCGCTCGGTTCGTCACGCCGGCCCGCTGTCGGGCACCGCTGCCGGCTCGGCCTCCGTCCGGACGCAGCGGGGGGACGGTTGCCGTGCCCGGCGGCGCCGGCGGGTCAGGTCACCAGCGTCTCCGCTAATCCCTCCGCGGTGAGCTCGAGACGACGAGTCACCCCGATGTCGTCGAGGAAACGCGGATCGTGACTGACCACGATCAGCGCGCCCTCGAAACTCGCCAGCGCCTGGGTCAGGTGCTCCAGGCTGGGCAGGTCGAGATTGTTGGTCGGCTCGTCCAGCAGCAGCAGTCGCGGCGCCGGATCGGCCAGCAGCAGCATGGCCAGCGCCGCGCGCAACCGTTCACCTCCCGACAGCGCGGCGGCCGCGACGTCGGCGTCCGCGCCACGGAACAGGAAGCGGGCCAACTGCGCCCGGATCCGCTCCGCGGACGCGTGCGGCGCCGTCGAGGCGACGTTCTCGAAGACCGATCGCCGCTCGTCGAACACGTCCAGCCGCTGCGGCAGCATCCGCCACGGCACCTTCGGCCCCTCCTGCGCGATGCGCCGCAGCAACGTCGTCTTGCCGACGCCGTTGCGGCCGGTCAGTGCGATCCGCTCCGGACCGGACACCCGCAACGTCACCGTGGGCCCGCACGCCAGCTCGACCCGGTCCAGCTCGATCACGTCCTGGCCGGGATACAACCGCGTGCCGGGTAGCTCCACCCGGATCTCCCGATCGTCGCGCAACAGCTCCTTGGCCTGCTCGAGCTGTTCCTTGGCGGTGTCCAGCTTCTCGATGTGGTTGTTGCGCAGCTTGCCTGCCGACACCTGCGCCTGCCGTTTGCGTTCGTTCATGATGATCTTCGGCTCGCGCTTCTGATCCCACATCTTCTGCCCGTATCGCTGCCTGCGGTCCAGCTTGATGCGCGCCTCGACGAGTTCGCGGGCCTGCTTGCGGACATCGCTGCGCGCGTCGCGGATCGCGGCACGAGCCGCTTCCTGCTCGGCGGCGACGATCCGCTCGTACTCGCTGAAATTCCCACCGAACAGCCGCAATTCGCCGTGGCGTAGCTCCGCGATGGAGGTCATCCGCTCGAGCAGCTCACGATCATGGCTGACCGTGAGCACCGTGCCGGAGAACTGTCCGACCACCTCATAGAGCCGTGCGCGCGCCACCCGGTCCAGGTTGTTCGTCGGTTCGTCCAGCAGCAGCACGTCCGGCTCGGCGAGCAGCTCGGCGATCAGTCCGAGCAGCACCGTCTCGCCGCCGGAGAGGGTGTCGAGCGTGCGATCGAGCTGCTCCACCGAGTCGGCGACGTAGTGCAGTCCGAGCCGGGCCAGCAACGCCAACGCCCGTTCCTCGACATCCCAGTGATTACCGACCAGATCGAAGTCGGCTTCACCGCCCGACCCGGACTCGATGCGGTGCAATGCCTTTCGCACCTCCGCGATGCCCAGCACCGCATCGACGCGCTGCCCCGCACCCAGGCCGAGATCCTGGCGCAGATACCCGAGATGCCCGGTGACGGTGACGGACCCGCGAACGGGCTTCAGCTCCCCTGCGATCAACCGCAGCAAAGTGGACTTGCCCGCACCGTTACCGCCCACCAGGCCGATGTGACCGGGACCGAGGACGGCGTCGAGGCCGTCGAAAACGGGGGTGCCGTCCGGCCAGCCGAAAGTGAGATCGGAAAAAGACAGATTGGTCATGCCTGCTCCTGGAGGTTGCGACGATTGACGGCGCGCGAATGCGGGCCGCACGAGTGGCTACCTCAAATGAGCAACGGCAGAACTCCGATCAACGGGGATAAGACCTGTCCAGATTAACCACAACTCCGGCGAATGCGCCAGTGCAATTCGGATCACACGTCCGCCTCAGGACGACGCGCCGATGATGGCGGACGCGGCCGCAGGGAGCGGATAGGGACGTTCCTCGGGGAGAGCCCGCGCCGCCGCATCCAACTCCCCCGCGGCTATCATCCGGCGCGGCGGCTCGTCAGCTCACATGCCGCGATCCTGACAGCCACCGCGGTCCCGGGCAACGGATTTCCGCTACGCGCAACCCGCTGCGAGTGGCGAGCGGATCCAGGGCATGGCTCAGAGCTGGACGATGGAGGTCAGCGGGTAGTCGCCCTGCCGTGCACGACCGCCGAGGAAGCCGAGTTCCAGCACCACCGCGGCGGCGGCCACCTCGGCGCCCGCCTGCTTGAAGATTTCGGCGGCGGCGGCGAGCGTGCCGCCGGTGGCGAGCACGTCGTCCAGCAACAGGATGCGACGGCCCGCCAATTCGATGCCGTCCGCGGGAATCTCCAACGCGGCGGTGCCGTACTCGAGGCTGTATTCGCGGCTGATCACCGGCGGCGGCAGCTTGCCCGCCTTGCGGATCGCGAGCACGCCGGTGCCGAGGGATGCGGCGACACCGGCGCCGAGCAGGAAGCCGCGGGCGTCGACACCCGCCACCAGATCGGCGTCGGGCGCGCACGCGGCCAAGCAGTCGACCACGGCGCGGAAGCCCTCGGCGTCGGCGAACACCGGGGTGAGATCCGCGAAACGCACACCGGCCGTGGGAAAGTCGTCGTGCCAACGGGTCAAACGGTCGACCACCTCGGCGGCTTTGGTGGTCCGTTCGGCGGCTACGTCCGCGGATTCGATTGCCGCGTGCTTACTCATCGACACCTCTCCATGATCCCATCACCCACACCGTCGGTCACCGCTCGAGCACCCACCGGTCCATGTTCCAGCCGGATCCGGCCTGGGTGGGGGCGGCGATCCCGTTGCGCAGCCCCTTGCCGAAGGCGATCGTGCGCGGGGTGGCGAACAACGGAATGCTCGGCAGCTCCGCCCACAGCAGATTCTCCGCCTCGGTGAGCAGATTCAGCTGTACGGCCGCGTTGTCGTCGGCCCCGAGCTGATCGGTGATCGCATCGTAACGGCCGTTGCCGAACCGTCCGAAATTGAGCCCGCTACCGGTGCGCAACGCGCTGGTCGCGGCATCGCCGCCGAGCGAGCCCGCCGGACCGGGCACCGCGGCGGTGCTGCCCAGGACGGCGTCGACCTTGCCCTCGGTGAGCCGGGTGGGAGTGAAGTCGGGCGCACCGGCGTCCACCACGGTGATGCCCGCCGGTTTGCAGGCCTCGGCGATCATGGCGACGGTCTGCGCGCGGCGATCGTCCGGACCTTGATAGCCGATCCGGACGGTGGGGTTCGGCGCACCGGAGGCCGCGACCGCCCTGGTCGCGTTCGCCACGTCGCCACCGGAGTACTTGTTCGCCGCGCCGATGACCGCCGGATAGAACAGGGAGTCCTGCTGCACGACATGCGCGTCGAGCGGGCCGGAGCCGAGACCGGTCTTCGGCGCGTCCGGCGCCTTGCCGAGCTTGTCGAACAGCGTCTGACGTGGCAGGCACAACGCGAACGCGCGGCGCGCCTCGACCGAGGCGAACACGCCGCCGGTCGCCAGCACCAGTTGCTCGGCGCCCCGGCCCGGCATGGTCTGCACCGAGAAGCCGTTCAGATTCAGGTCTTTCACCGAATGCGCACCGATGTCGAGCACGCCGACGGCGTTGTCGCCGACCTTCTGCTTCAGGTCGAAGGTCTTGGGCCAGACGACGATTCGCCCGGTCGCCGGTTTGTTGCCCCACCACCGCTCGTTGGCGACCAGCACCAAGCCGTCCTCGCTGCCGAACGACTCGATGCGGTACGGCCCCGACGAAGGGAACCGCGACAGGTCCAGCCGGCCGTCGGCCGGGATGACCCATCCGGTGTTCCAGAATTCCGCGATCCTGCCGAGCGCGTTCGGGTCACCGGTCTGCAACGCCGACACGACATTGGGCACGTTCGCGACTCGGGCCGCGACGTGCGCCGGCACCAGCTCGCCCGCCGTGAACAGAGTGCGCCACGGCAGGTAACGCCGACCGGGTCGGAACACCACCGTGGCATCCCGCGAACCGGGCTGGCAATCGACGCGCTCGATGTCGTCGTAGCCGCTGGTGCTCGCGGCGTCGAAGAGCGGAACCGCGCCGCGGTCACCAGGTTTGGTGTACCGCCCGCTGCGGGCAGCCCAGGCCAGCACCAAATCGTCACACGAGGTCGGCACACCGTCGGAATACACGCCGTCGGGGTTGAGGCGGTACTGGATGGTCTGCGACTCCCCCGGCACCTCCTTGGCGGTGCCGAAGTCGGTGTCGGCGACCTGCTGGCCGTCCGGACCGGTGTAGAAGAAGCCGGTGAGCACCCGGGAGAACACCGCCGACGACCCGGAACTCGCTCCGAGCGTGCTGCCGCCGTTATAGGTGGCGATGGTGGCATCGGTCGCGTAGCCGATGGAGGGAACCTGGTTCTTACTGGAGCAGCCGACCATCAACCCGGCGGCCAGCGTGCCCGCAGCGAGCGCTCCGATCAGTCGTACCGCACCGCGTGGCTGTCGCATGAAACCCCTGTCTGGTGTCAGTTCCGCCTTTTGTGCCGTTTACCGCTCGGGCGCGCACCGGGTCGCGGTGTCTGCCCCGCCGCGCGCTGTCCGCGTGGCTTCTCGTCGAAATCCCGGCCCGCTGCCATACTCGCCCGGCGCTCGGCCGCGACGCCTGCCCGGGCGCCTGCGGCACCGGCCCGCTTGGCCAGGACCTTCTTGGTGTGCGCCGCCACCGGCCCCCAGCGCTCCTTGATCGAGACCAGCAGCGGAGTCGCGAAGAAGATCGAGGAGTAGGTGCCGACCAGCAGACCGACCAGCTGCACCAGCGCCAAGTCCTTGAGGGTGCCCACGCCCAGCATCCACACCGCGATCACCATCAAGCCGACGATCGGCAGGATACCGATCAAGGCGGTGTTGATCGAGCGCATGAGCGTCTGGTTCACCGCGAGGTTGGCCTGCTCACCGTAGGTGCGCCTGCTCAGGTGCAGGATGCCGTGGGTGTTCTCCTCGACCTTGTCGAACACCACGACCGAGTCGTAGAGCGAGAAGCCGAGGATCGTCAGGATGCCGATCACCGTGGCCGGGGTGACCTCGAAGCCGACGAGCGAGTACACGCCCGCGGTGACCGTGACGTCGAAGGCCAGCGCCGCCAGCGCCGCGATGGCCATGTGCGGTTCGAATCGGACCGCGATGTAGACCGCCACGAGCACGAGGAACACCGCGAGCGCGATGAGCGCCTTGCGGGTGATCTGGCTGCCCCAGGTCTCGCTGACGTCGGAGGTGCTGATCGCGGCCCGGCTCGGGTTGCCGGACTTGTCCTTCGGCTGGAACTTCGCGAACAGCGCGTTGTTCAGCGCCTCCACCTGCTGCTGGTCCAGCGCCTCGGACCGGATCAGCATGGTGGCCGATCCGCCGGTGCCGACGGTCTGCACCGAGACCGGGTCGGTGCCGATGGCGCCGCGGTAGACGTCCTCCGCCGCGCTGGTGGTCGCGTTCCCCGCGGGGAACTGGATGCGGGAACCACCCTCGAAGTCGATGCCGAAGTTGAAGCCGCGGAAGAGGATGCTGCCCAGCGAGACGAGCACGATCGCGGCGGTGATGAGATACCACATCCGGCGCTTGCCGATGACGTCGATCGCGCCGGTACCGGTGTAGAGGCGGTTGAGGAAGCTGTGCTTGGGCGGCTGCGGCTCGCCGACCGCCGCGAACACGTCGGTGATCTCGGTGGCGCTCGTCTTGTCGAGCGAGGGGGTGGTGTGGCTGTTGGTCATCGCGTCCTCACGCCTTCCCGAGGGCGGCCTCGGCCGCCTTCCGCTCGCGGGCGATCTGCTGGATCGCACCCAGGCCGTTCACCGAGGGCTTGGACCAGAACGCCGTCCGTGAAGCCAGCAGCACCAGCGGCGACGTGACCAGGAACACCACGACGACGTCGAGGATCGTGGTGAGCCCGAGGGTGAACGCGAAGCCCTTCACCTGGCCGACGGCCAGGATGTACAGCACGGCCGCGGCGATGAAGCTGACGGCGTTGCCGGACAGGATGGTCCGGCGGGCGCGCTGCCAGCCACGGGGAGCCGCGGAACGGAAGCTGCGTCCTTCGCGCATCTCGTCCTTGATGCGTTCGAAGAACACCACGAACGAGTCGGCGGTCATACCGATACCGATGATCAGACCGGCGATACCGGCGAGGTCGAGTGTGAAGCCGATCCAGCGCCCGAGCAGCACCATGATGCCGTACACCGCGAATCCGGAGGCCACCAGTGACAAACCGGTGACGAAACCCAGCATCCGGTAGTAGGTCAGGCAGTAGAGCAACACCACGACCAAGCCGACCGCCCCGGCGAGCAGGCCCGCCTTCAACGAGGACAGGCCCAGCGTCGCGGAGACCGTCTCGGCCTCGGAGGTCTGGAACGACAGCGGCAGCGAGCCGTACTTCAGCGTGTTCGCCAGTTCCTTCGCCGAAGTCGCGGTGAAGTTGCCCGAGATCTGGGTGCGGCCGCCCTGCTGCGGGCCCTGCTGCACGACCGGTGCGCTGACCACCTTCGAGTCGAGCACGAAGGCGACGCGCTTGTAGACGTACTCGCCGGTCAGCGTCGCCCACGCGTCGCTGCCGCCGGACTTGAAGTCCAGATAGACCTCGTGCCTGGCCTGTTGCTGGTTCAGGCCCGATGTGGCGTCCTTGATCTCCTGGCCGTCGATGCGGCTCTTGTCCAGCAGGAAGACCTCGGTGCCGTCGGTCGAGCAGGTCACCAGCGGAAGAGCCGGGTCGTCGTTACCCGCGAGTGGATCGGCCTTTCCGCAGTCCATGGTGGCCAGCGCGGTCTGCTGCACGGACGGGTCGGAACTCTGCCGCAGCGCCCTGGCCGCCTGGATCTCCTTCGTCGCCTCTTCGGTGGGCGTCAGGCTGGGATCGGCGGGAGGCTGCGTCGGCTGCTGAGCGGGGAACACGCGCTGCTGCGGAGCCGGGGCGGGCTCGGTGGTCTCCGGTGTCGCGGGTTGCGTCGTCTCCGGCGTCGTCGGCTGCGCGGCCGGCGCGGGCTGCGTGCCAGGCGTCGGCTGCGGGGTAGCCCCGCGTCCCGCCGCGGGCACGGCCTGCAATACGGGCCGGATGTAGAGCTTGGCGGTGGTCGCCAGTGCGCGCGCCTGCTGCCCGTCGTCGCCGGGCACGGTGATCACGATGTTGTCGCCGTCGATGACGACCTCGGAGCCGCCGACGCCGAGCCCGTTGACCCGGTTCTCGATGATGTCCTGCGCCTTCTTCAGGCTGTCCTGGCTCGGCTTGCTGCCGTCCGGCGTGCGCGCGGACAGCGTGACGCGGGTGCCGCCCTGCAAATCGATACCGAGCTTGGGTGTCGGGGACTTGTCACCGGTGAAGAACACCAGCGCATAGACCACGGCCAGCAGCGCGGCATAGACACCGAGCAACCGCAGCGGGTGCGCCGATCCCTGGGAAGGTGGCACAGTACGTCATCTCCTAGGCGGGAAGTCGAGGATGGAACAGCGGGCGTGCGCCAGCGGCGCCGGGTGCGCGGACCAACGGCCGCGGCGACATCCGGCGAGCCGGGGCACAACCGGAACGATCAGTCCTTGGTCAGGCGGGTCTCGGTCTGCTCGGCGGATTCCTCGACGGCGTCGGTCGCGTCCGAGCCGCCGGTCTCCGTACCGGTCTCCTCGGCGCCCACCTCTTCGGTGCGCACCTCACGGATGGCCTGGCGCAGCCACGTGGTGACCACGTCCTCGGCGATCTCGAGATCGACCGTGGTGTCATCGAGTTCGACCACGGTGCCGTACAGACCCGACGTGGTGACGACCTGATCGCCGACCTTCAGGTTGTCCTGCATGCCTGCGACCTTCTCGGCTTCCCGCTTCTGACGGCGGACACCGAGGAACATCGGCACGAGCAGGGCTACCAGTAGCAGCGGAAACAGCAGTTCCATCGTCGAAGTCAGTCCCTAGTGTCGTGGGTGGGATGGACAAGTACCCACACAGTCTGCCAGTTCACCGCGCGAGTGCCACACCCGCACACCCGCTGGACAGCTACAACGTTCTCATCGCGCACCGCCTCGTCCGGCGAACGACACTCCGGCGGGCGAGGCGGTGCGCCGACCTCAGGCGCTCCTGCCGTAGGCGTAGTCCTCCAGCGGGAAGCCGACCGCCTCGCGATGCGCGTTGAGTGTGCTGGTGGGCCGCAGCAGAGCCGCCTCGCCGTGCTGGTTGAAGTAATAGCTGCGCGCGGTGGCGCAGTCGCCGCCGTAGAAGACCGAGGAGCCCAGCTTGGCGGTGACCCGGTCCAGGAACGCCGCGTTGGCCTGCTCGGTGACCTCGAAGGTCGTCTCGCCCCGGCGGCGCAGCTCGCCGAACAGGCGGCCCATGTGCTTCATCTGCGCTTCGATGGTGGTGAAGTAGGACAGGCCGCTGTAGGAGTACGGGCTGTTGAGGCTCAGGAAGTTGGGGAACTTCGGCACCGTGATGCCCTCGTAGGCCTGGAACCGGTTGTCCCGCCAGAACTTTCCGAGGTTCACCCCGTCGCGGCCGATGATCTCGATGGCCGGGAAGTTCACGTCCCACAGGTTGAAGCCGGTGGCCAGGATCAGCGTGTCGATCTCGGTCTTGTGCCCGTCTGCGGTGACGATGCCGTCCGGCTCGATGTGGTCGATCGAGTTCGTCTCCAGCCGCACGTGCGGCTGGTTGAACGTGGTGAAGTAGTGGTTGGAGAAGGTCGGCCGCTTGCAGCCGAAGTCGTAGTCCGGGGTCAGCCGCCTGCGGGTTTCCCTGTCCCGCACGGACGCCCGCAGATGCGCCTTTGCCAGCGCGGCCGCGCCCTTGTTCAGCAGCCTGGCCTGCTTGAAGTGCAGCACCCCGACCACCATCAGCGCCTCCAGCAGGCTGGTGTTGACCAGTCGCGCGGCCTTCTGCGTGGCGGGGACCCGCTCGAACAGCTTCCGCACCGGCGCGGGGATCGCGGTGTCGATCTTCGGGACCACCCAGATCGGGGTGCGCTGGAACACCGTGAGCGCCCGCGCCTTCTTGGCGACCTCCGGCACCAGCTGCACGGCCGTGGCGCCGGTGCCGATGATCGCGGCCCTGCGGCCGGTGAGGTCGAAGCCGTCCTCCCAGGCGGTGGTGTGAATGATCTTGCCTGCGAACGAGTCGATACCGGGGAACGGCGGCGTGTAGGGCTGGGACAGGAATCCGGTCGCCGTCAGCAGATAGCGGCCGGTGACGGTCTGCCCGCCCGCGATCGAGACCACCCAGTGCTGCTGCTCTTCGTCCCAGCGCGCGCCGTCGACGACGGTGCCGAAGCGCATGCGGCGGCGCAGGCCGTACTTGTCGGCGACGTGTTCGGCGTACTTCTTCAGCTCCTCGCCCGGCGCGAACAGCCGCGACCAGCGCGGATTCGGTTCGAAGGAGTAGGAGTAGGTGACCGACGCGATGTCGACCGCCAGACCCGGGTAGTGGTTGACGTGCCAGGTGCCACCGAGATCGTCCTCGCGTTCGAGGATGACGTAATTGCTCAGGCCGAGCCGATCGAGCTGAATCCCCGCTCCCATGCCCCCGAACCCCGCACCGACCACGACCGCGTCGTATTGAGGCGCCACACCGAACCTCCTGCTAGCTGAACCACATATCACGGAATGACACATCATTCCGTTTGTGATGACTGTATCATCGGCAAGGTGACGAAGCCATCCACGCGTGCCGAGCGACGGAAAGCCGAACTGCGTCAGGAGATCATCGACACCGCCTTCGTCTGCTTCGCGGAGAAGGGCTATCACGCCACCGGCATCGCCGACATCGCGGGACAGCTGGGCATCGGTCACGGCACCTTCTACCGATACTTCAGCAACAAGCGCGACATCATCGACCACGTCATCGACGACCTGGCCGCGCGCATCATCGCCGCCCTCGGCACCGAGAACGCCCCGGACGCCGCCGCCTCCCTCGACGAGTACCGCGCCCAGATCGACCGCATCGGCGTGGCCCTCACCGAGATCCTGCTGGCCGATCGCCGGGTGGCCCAGCTGCTGCTGTTCCACGCCACCGGCATCGACGACGAGCTCACCCAGCGGCTGTACGGGCTGCTCGACACGGCCGACGCGTTGACCGCGGGCTATCTCGACCACGGCGTCGAGCAGGGCTACCTGCGCGCCGACCTGGACACCATGAACACCGCGCGGGCGGTGACCGGCATGTTGATCGCGGGCATCGTCTACTCGCTGCGCGAACCCGACGAGGCCGCGATCGCCGGACTGACCGAGGCGATCCGCCGCCTGCTCGTGGACGGCGTTCGCAAGGACTGAGCGGCTCGGCAATCCCCCTGACACCGCCACCGGCGCTAGGGTGAGGCGCACTGATCCGACGCTTTCGCCAGGGGGACGGCCCTTGTTCGCAAAAGGCCAGGGAAACACCAAACTTCCTTTCCGATCGGCCCGGCGCGCCGCGCCTGACAGAATGTCGCCCGTGACTCCCGAGGACGTGCGCCGCACCCGTTTCGCGACCCCCACGCTCGGGCACCGGGGTTACCACGCGGACGAGGTGGATGCCTTCCTCGAACTCGTCGCCGCGACCCTGGCCGGGGAGGGCGCGCTGGCCGCCGACGATCTACGGCATGTCGGTTTCGGCGCGCCGCGGCTCGGCCAGCGTGGTTATCGCGCCGACCAGGTCGACGAATATCTCGACCAGTTGCGCGTCGAGCTGGAGTTCCGTCAGCGCGGCGTCCGGCCGGTCCCGGCCGCGAACGGCAACGGCCAGGCCATCCTCACTCCGGATGACGTGCGGCGCATGCGATTCAGCCGAGCCGCGGTGGGGCGGCGCGGATACAACGAGGAGGAGGTCGGTGCTTTCCTCGACCTCGTCGCCGCGACCCTCGTGCACGGCGGGCCGGGCAGTCTCACCATCGCCGATGTCGAGGCCGTCCGTTTCACCGAGGCCCGCCTCGGCACCCGCGGCTATCAACGCGACGAGGTCGACGCCTTCCTCGACCTGGTCGCCGCCGCCCTGCGCGATCGCCGCTGACCGCGGTCCGTCACCCGGACGGGCGATTCATTCGAAGAGATCGAGCGTGGGATGTGGCTCGCGACCGCGCACTTCGATGGAGCCGAACACGAGGTCGGGCGGCGGGACGAGACCGAGGTGCTCCCAGGCGGCCGCGGTGGCGACCCGGCCACGCGGTGTGCGCGCGACCATGCCCGCGCGCACCAGGAACGGTTCGCATACCTCCTCCACGGTCGCGGCCTCTTCTCCGACCGCGACGGCCAAGGTGGACACCCCCACCGGGCCACCGCCGAAACTACGGACGAGGGCGCCGAGGACCGCGCGGTCGAGTCGGTCGAGGCCGAGCACGTCCACGTCGTAGACCTCGAGCGCGGCGTGGGCGATCGCGCGGGTGATGCGGCCGTCGGCCCGCACCTCGGCGTAGTCGCGGACGCGGCGCAGCAGGCGATTGGCGATGCGGGGCGTGCCGCGCGAGCGCCCCGCGATCTCGGCCGCCGCCTCCTCCTCGATCACGACACCGAGGATGCGCGCCGAGCGCTTCAGGATGCGCAGCAGTTCCCCGGGCTCGTAGAAGTCCATGTGCCCGGTGAAACCGAAACGGTCGCGCAGCGGGCCGGTCAGCGCTCCGGACCTGGTGGTGGCGCCGACCAGGGTGAACGGCGCGATGTCCAGGGGAATGGAGGTCGCGCCGGGCCCCTTGCCGACGACCACGTCCACCCGGAAGTCCTCCATCGCCAGGTAGAGCATCTCCTCCGCGGGACGCGCCATCCGGTGGATCTCATCGATGAACAGCACGTCGCCCTCGACCAGGTTGCTGAGCATGGCGGCGAGATCGCCCGCCCGCTCCAGCGCGGGACCCGACGTGATCCGCAAGGCGGTGCCGAGTTCGGCGGCGATGATCATCGCCATGCTGGTCTTGCCGAGACCCGGCGGGCCGGACAGCAGGACGTGGTCCGGTGTGCCGCCGCGCTGTTTGGCTCCGCGCAATACCAGCGCGAGCTGTTCGCGCACCCGGGGCTGGCCGATGAAGTCGTCCAGCGACTGCGGGCGCAGACTCGCCTCGATCTCGCCGTCGGACCTCAGATAGCTTGCGCTCACCTGGGATTCGGTAGGTTCCTCGTGGTGGTCCATGACGCGCCTTACCGGTTCTTGCCGAGCAGGCCGAGCGCGGCCCGCAGGGCAGCGGAGGTATCCACGCCCGGCTGTTCGGCCAGCACCGCATCGATCGCCTGTTCGGCCTGCTTGGCGGCGAAACCGAGGCCGACGAGCGCCTCGGTGACCTGCTCACGCACCGGCGTGGCCGCCGCGGGTGTCGAACCGGGCGGCCCGGAGGGCACCGGAACGAGGTTCACCTTGTCCCGCAGTTCCACCACCATGCGTTCGGCGCCGCGCTTGCCGATGCCGGGCACCCTGGTCAGCGCCGCCACGTTGCTCTCGGCCAGCGCTTTGCGCAGCGCCTCGGGCTCGAGGACGGCCAGCACCGCCATGGCGAGGCGGGGTCCGACGCCGGAGACGGTTTGCAGCAGGCCGAACAGGTCGCGCGCCTCGGTGTCGGCGAACCCGTAGAGGGTCATCGAGTCCTCGCGGACGATCATCGCGGTGTAGAGCCGGGTTTCCTCGCCGCGGGTGAGCCCGGCCAGGGTGGACGGGGTGGCGTTGAGCCGGTATCCGACGCCCGCCGCCTCGATCACCGCGTGGTCGAGGGCGATTTCCAGCACCTCACCGCGTACCGACGCGATCACCCGTGCACCGCCTTCCGTTGTTCGGCCAGCCGTTCGATGTACCGGCGCTGTGCCGCGGCCGCCTTGGCCTCCGCCGCCGCCATCCGCTCCAGCAGCGGCGCCCGCCAACAATGGCAGATCGCCAGCGCCAGCGCATCCGCCGCGTCCGCCGGTTTCGGCGCTGCGGGCAGGCCGAGGATCCGGGTGACCATGGCCGTCACCTGCTTCTTGTCCGCGGTGCCGCTGCCGGTGACCGCGGCCTTCACCTCGCTGGGTGTGTGGAACGCGACCGGGATCCCCCGGCGCGCGGCGGCCAGCGCTATCACTCCGCCCGCCTGCGCGGTGCCCATGGCGGTACGGACATTGTGCTGGGCGAAGACGCGTTCGATGGCAACGGCCCCGGGCTTGTGGGTGTCCATCCAGCGTTCGGCGGCGTCTGCGACCGCCAGGAGGCGATGCGCCAAATCCATATCGCCGGGAGTGCGGACCACGTCGACGTCCACGGCGGTGACCTTCCGCCCCGACCCGCCGTCGACGATGCTGAGGCCGCATCGGGTGAGTCCGGGGTCGACGCCCATCACCCGCACGACAACCCCTCTCCCGGACACGAACAACTGTTCGAGAGTCTAGCGGAGGCTTGCTCTTTCGCCGCCCCGCGACACGGCCCGGCTATCCGCCGACGTCACCGGCTTCCCGCGACGCGCCCGGCAGGCCGAGCACCTCCGGACGACTCGCACGCACCGCCCACTGGTGCGCGGGATCGGCGACCAGGCGCCGTGCCCCCAGGTCCAGTAAGCCGCTGACGTTGGTCACCGTCGCGGCGACCACGCCGTCGGCGCGCGTCAGGGTGTGCTCGACCCGATAGGTCTTGCCCGCACCCCACTGCCAAGCGCACGACACGTCGACGGTGTCGCCGCCGCGTAGTTCGCGCCGGAAGCGCAGCACGGTCTCCAGATTGACCGGCCCGAGGCCGGAGGCGAGCAGTTCGTCGACCGAGACGCCCGCCGCTCGGACGCACGCGAATCGCGCGTGGTCGGCGAATTGGTGGTAAGCCGCGCCGGTGACATGCAATTGCGGGTCCAAGTCGGACACCCGGACTTCGATACGGGTACTGAACGACACACGCCGGACTATGCCAGCGGCCACCGACAAGCCCGGCGCGCCGAGGTGGGATCGCGGCCCGCACCGCAGAGGTCGCCCGGACACCGGCGTCGCACAACCGCGCACCCATGACACCTCGACAACGGCCGCCACTCGATACCGGCGGTCCACGCCGAGGCCGGGCACCTGGACACCGGTGTCGGGCAACAGCGCACTGTCGCTGACGTCGCGACAGCGCCTCCGCCACTCCGCACGGGCAACCGTGTGTTACACGCCAAAGGGGCGGCAGGGCCTCAAGCCCTGGCGACCTGTCTCGCGAACACAGCGTGAGCACGCTCGTCGAAGAGAACGAACCGGGCTTCCGACACGGCCGTGGGAGTCGCGCGAACCGTGTCGACCGCGATCCGGGCGCCGTCCTCCAACGGCCAGCCGTAGATGCCGGTGGAGATCGCCGGGAACGCGACCGTCCGCGCCCCCAGTTCGTCCGCGACGCGCAGAGATTCCCGATAACACGAGGCCAGCGAGGCCGAGCGGTCCTCGGTGTCCGACCACACGGGACCGACCGTGTGGATCACCCAGCGCGCGGGCAGGCGACCGGCCGTGGTCGCGACCGCGGCCCCGGTCGGCAGTCCCGAGCCGTAGCGGGACGCACGCAGCCCGCGGCATTCCGCCAGAATCTCCGGGCCGCCGCGCCGGTGGACCGCGCCGTCGACTCCCCCGCCGCCGAGCAGCGACGAATTCGCCGCGTTCACCACCGCGTCGACCTCCTGTTCGGTGATGTCACCGCGCACCAGCACCAGTTCGACCATGCTCGCATTCTGCCTCGCGCACCCTCGGCGCACCGAAGGCCAGGCCACCCAGCAGTACCGAAGCCGATTCACAGCCCGCCTCGAGGAATGACCGCGACAATGCCGGACGTGCCCATACTCGCCGCTCCCTCGACTCCGGCGCCACCGCGCCTTCCTCCGGCGAGTCCGGCGCTGAACCAGCAGCACGCGTTCCACCACGGGATCTCACTGCTGCACGGCTGGCTGCCGCCGACCGTCGAACTGCTCGCCGGGGTTGTCCTGCTGGTCGCCGTCGCTCGGCGAACCAGGCGGTGGTGGCTGCTGCGGCTGCCGGCATGCGTGGCGGTCGGCGTCGCGGCGGCGGCGGCCGCCGCCTGGTATGTCGCCGACGAGGGGCTGTCCTCCGACCCCGCGCCCACCGAACTGTGGGTGTGGATCGGTGTGGGCGCCGCGGCGGCAGCGGTCGCGATCGTCGGCTGGCCGGGCGCGCGCTGGTGGCGGCGCGGGATCGCGGTCATCGCCATCCCGTTGACGCTGCTGAGCACCGGGGTGGTGCTCAACCAGTGGGTCGGCTACTACCCGACCGTGCAAGCCGCGTGGGGCGCGGTCACCGCGGGCCCGCTCCCGCAGCAGACCGACCTCTCGGCGCTACCCGCCCTGCGCAACACCGCGGTCACCGACGGCAGACTGGTCCCGGTGCGAATTCCCGGTACCGGCAGTGGATTTCCGCACCGCACCGAATACGTCTACCTGCCACCCGCGTGGTTCGCCGGGCCGACCCCGCCCGCACTGCCGGTGGTGATGATGATCGGCGGCGAGTTCAACACCCCGGCGGACTGGATCCGCAGCGGCCAGATCATGCCCGCCCTGGACGGTTTCACGAAGGCGAACGGCGGCCTCGCCCCGATACTCGTCTTCGTCGACGCCAGCGGCAGTTTCAACAACGACACCGAATGCGTGAACGGGCCGCGCGGCAACGCCGCCGCGCATCTGACCGAGGACGTGCCCGCTTACGTCGAAGCGCAATTCGGCGCCTCCGCCGATCCCGCGCGCTGGGCGGTAGTCGGCTGGTCCATGGGCGGCACCTGCGCGGTGGACCTGGCGGTCATGCACCCCGATCTCGTGCACACGTTCGTCGACATCGCCGGCGATCTCCGGCCGTCTTCGGGCACCGAGGAGCAGACCGTCTCCCGTCTCTTCGGTGGCGACGCCGCCGCGTGGGAGGCGTTCGACCCGCTGACCGTCATGACCCGGCACGGCCCCTATCACGGCGTGGCCGGTCTCTTCGACGACCTCGTCCCCGGCCGGCGTTCGGGTGGCGCCAACCGGCGCACTCCGGCTCCCGACGACGACAGCGCGGGCCTCGGCGGTCGCGACGAGGTGCCCGACTCCGGCGAAGTCGGCGCCGCCGACAAACTCTGCACCGCCGGGCACGCGGTAGGGATCGACTGCACCGTCTACACCACCGAGGGCGGACACACCTGGCAATTCGCTTCGGCCGCGTTCGCCTCGTCCCTGCCGTGGGTGGCCGCCCGCGTGGGTCTGCCGGTTCCCGCCACCGGCTGAACCCTCGGCGACCGGCTCAGCTCGCCGCCGCGGCCGCTCGCGCATGGAATGTGCGCCGATAGGCCTGCGGTGACACCCCGATCGCCTCGGCCAGGTGCTGGCGCAGCGACGTGCCGGTGGCGAAGCCGACCTCACCCGCGATGCGATCGACGGTCAGGTCGGTGGTCTCGAGCAAATGCCTGGCACGGAACACGCGCTGCTGGATCAACCAGCGGCCCGGGCTCATGCCGACCTCGTCGCGGAAGCGGCGGGCGAAGGTGCGCTTGCTCATCCGGGCCCGGACGGCCAGCTCGTCGACGGTCAGCGGATGACGCAGGTTCTCCAGCGCCCACTGTCTGGCGGCGGCGGTTCCGGCCGAGGTCGTCGGCGGCACCGGCTGCTCGATGTACTGCGCCTGACCGCCGTCCCGCCACGGCGGAACGACGCAGCGCCGCGCGACCGCGTTCGCGACCGCACTGCCATGATCGCGCCGTACCAGGTGCAGGCACACGTCGAGCCCCGCCGCCGCGCCCGCCGAGGTGAGCACGTCCCCGTCGTCCACGTACAGCACGTCGGGGTCGAGGCGCACGCGCGGGAAGGTGCGCCGGAACAGAGCGGCCTGATTCCAATGTGTGGTGGCCGGGCGCCCGTCGAGCAGTCCCGCGGCCGCCGCGACGAAGGCGCCGGTACAGATCGCGACGACTCTGGCACCCGGACGGATCAGCGCGAACGCGTCGCGTACCAGCTGCGGCAGTGTGCCGGTGAGGGTCGTGGTGATGTCGCAGGCGGGCAGGACCACGGTGTCGGCGGTTCGCAAGGCCCGGCCGTCGTGGGCCACCGCGATGTCGAAATCGGCGGCGCTGCGCACCGGACGACCGTCGACCGAACAGGTGACCACCTCGTATCTGCCCGCGGCGCTGCCGAACACCCGATTCGGGATGCCGAGTTCGAAGGGGTAGACCCCGTCCAACGCCAGCACTACCACCCGATGGGGTGCGACCGAGTCCGCCATGGCGCGATCATATCGAAGAATGGCAATCGCGCCATTTTCTCCTCCGTCCGGTCCCGGCAAGCTGACAGCCGTGACCGACATCGACAGCACCGCGACCATGCGCGCGGTCAGCCAGCAGACCCTCGGCGGACCCGAGGTGCTCACCGAAATCGAACTCCCCCGACCGGTTCCGGGCCCCGGCCAGATTCTGGTGCGGGTCCGCGCGGCCGGACTCAACCCGACCGATTGGCGCCACCGCGCCACCCCGGGGCTATTTCTGCCGGAGCCACCGTTCGTCCTGGGCTGGGATGTCTCCGGCGAGGTCGCGGCCACCGGTATCGGCGTCACCCTGTTCCGCCCCGGCGACGAGGTGTTCGGCATGCTCCCGTATCCGCACGGCCACGGCTCCTGCGCCGAATACGTCGCGGGCCCGGCCCGCGCCTTCGCTCGCAAACCGGCCGCCCTCGACCACACGGAGGCGGCGGCCATTCCACTCGCCGCGCTCACCGCCTGGCAGGCGCTGGTCGACACCGCTCACCTGGCAGCGGGGCAACGCGTGCTGATCCACGCGGCCGCGGGCGGCGTCGGCCACTTCGCGGTGCAGATCGCCAAGGCGCGCGGAGCACACGTCATCGGCACGGCCAGCGCACCCAATCACGCGTTCCTGCGCGGGATCGGCGCCGACGAGGTGATCGACTACCGCGATACCGATGTCGCCGGTGCCGTTCACGGCGTCGACGTGGTGCTGGACTCGATCGATGATGACAACAGCATCCGGTCGCTGCGCACCCTTCGCCCCGGCGGATTGCTGGTGACGCTGCGGTCCTTCGGCGCAGTCGACCTCGCGAGCGAGGCGGAGGCGCTGGGCGTCCGCGCGATCAGGATGTTGGTGGAACACGATCACGCCGGCATGCTCGCCCTCGCCGGGCTCGCCGGGTCCGGCGCCCTTCGCCCGACGATCGCCGGGTCGTTCCCCCTCTCGAAGGCGGCAGAAGCGCACGCGTTGGGCGATACGGGGCGAACCGTCGGCAAATTGGTACTGACCGTGCCCTGAATGTGCCACGATCAGGCCGTTCCCGCTTCTACCATCCGAGGATGAGCATTGGTGCAAAAGCTGTCCTCGAAGGCGGGCCGCAAGATCTGCCCGCGCGCATCGTCCCGATCACCCCGCCCGGAGTGGAGTTGAAGGTGCCGTTCCGCGGCGGATACGAGCACTTCAAGGTCACCCAGCGGGAGCAGGACACCCCCGAAGGGCGACTGCGCGTGTACGAATGGTGCGAACGCACCAAGATCGCGGAGTAACTCCGGCTCCCCTCCCCGGCGACGGTGACGTCGGCACCCGGCGCACCGCCGGGGAGATCACCGGGCATTCCGCGATCAGCCCTGCGCCATCGACCGCTGTCGACGCTCACACAGTGGCGAGCCTGCTTCCAGCCGCCATCTGGACGCACCCGGGATCTACCGGACGCCGGCTCGCGCCGTGCTGGTGACCAGGGCGCGGCACGTGACGTCAGCGAACTCGGAGAGATCGCCCGAGTGCCGCACATCGACCGCGACGGGGCGGACTGTCCGGACATGCTTCGGGGCGGCCGTCAGTAGACCGGCCGCCCCGATTTCGCGCAGTATTACCCGCGGTAGCTCGATTCAGTCGTCGAGCTGAGCGAGCACCTCGTCCGAGATGTCGACGTTGGTATAGACGTTCTGCACGTCGTCGCTGTCCTCGAGGGCGTCCACGAGCTTGATCACCTTGCGCGCGCCGTCGGCGTCCACCGCGACCGACACCGAGGGTTGGAAACCGGACTCGGCGGAGTCGTAGTCGATACCGGCGCCCTGCAGCGCGGTGCGCACCGCGATCAGATCGCTGGGCTCGCTGATGATCTCGAACGACTCACCGAGGTCGTTGACTTCCTCGGCGCCCGCGTCCAGCACCGCCATCAACACGTCGTCCTCGGACAGGCCGTTCTTCTCCAGGGTGACGACGCCCTTGCGATGGAAGAGGTAGGCCACCGAGCCCGGGTCGGCCATGTTGCCGCCGTTGCGCGTCATCGCGACCCGGACCTCGCCCGCCGCCCGGTTGCGGTTGTCGGTGAGGCACTCGATCAGCACGGCGACGCCGTTGGGTCCGTAGCCCTCGTACATGATCGTCTGCCAGTCGGCGCCGCCGGCTTCCTCGCCGCCGCCGCGCTTGCGGGCGCGCTCGATGTTGTCGTTGGGGACCGACGACTTCTTCGCCTTCTGGATGGCGTCGAACAGCGTCGGGTTGCCATCCGGGTCACCGCCACCGGTACGGGCCGCCACCTCGATGTTCTTGATCAACTTCGCGAACAGCTTGCCGCGCTTCGCGTCGATCGCAGCCTTCTTGTGCTTGGTGGTGGCCCATTTGGAGTGGCCGCTCATTCCCTACTTCCTTCAGGTCGATGGCACGTTCGGTCGTGTGTACGGTACCGGCACGGCCGGGCGGACAGCTTCCCCAGCCTACTCGGGCGTCCACTACGGCCCTGCAAAGCGGCCCCGGCTTCGCACCCACTCGTCTTCGCGGGCTCCGTCCGAGCGCGCCCGTCAAGCCGAGCGGACCATCTCCACGAACATCCGGTGCACCCGCAGATCGCCGGTCACCTCGGGATGGAACGAGGTCGCCAGGACATTCCCCTGCCGCACCGCGACGATCCGGCCTGCGGCGGGACCGTCCGGCACGGTGGCCAGGACCTCGACGCCCTCGCCTGCCCGCTCGACCCAGGGCGCTCGGATGAACACCGCTCGCACGGGGCCACCGGGCAGGCCCGCGAACGGCAGATCGGTTTCGAACGAGTCGACCTGACGGCCGAACGCGTTGCGCCGCACAGTCATGTCGATGCCGGACAGATGCTCGGCGTCCGGACGGGTGTCGAGCACCTCCGAGGCGAGCAGGATCATGCCCGCGCAGGAACCGAACGCGGGCAGGCCGTCGCGCAGCCGCGCGCGCAGCGGCTCCAGCAATTCGAAGGCCGCCAGCAGCTTGCTGATCGCGGTCGACTCGCCGCCGGGCAGCACGAGCGCGTCCACCGCCGCGAGCTCCGACTCGCGCCGGACCAGCACGGGCTCGGCGCCGCAGCTGGCGAGCGCGGCGACGTGCTCCCGGACGTCGCCTTGCAACGCGAGCACGCCGATGACGGGACGGGACGGCGTCTGTCCGGTGTCGGCGGTGGGGGCGGTGACCGAGGAAGCGTTCACGCCGGAAAGCTTACGAGCCGTGCCGATGTGGGCGCGCTCACGGTCGGCTGCCACACGTACATCGCCGCCACCGCTCGGATCACTCTTCGCGCAGCGTGCGGATGAGGCCTTCCTGAACCACGGCCGCGACCAGCGTGCCCTCCCGGGTGAAGATTTTGCCGCCGGTCAAGCCCCGGCCGAAAGCCGCCGACGGCGAGGACTGGTCGTAGAGCAGCCATTCGTCGGCCCGGAACGGGCGCAGGAACCACATCGCGTGATCGAGCGAGGCGTTCTGGGTCGGCTCGTCGGGATGGACGACCTTCGAAGAACCCAGCAGCGTCATATCGCTCATGTAGGCGAGGGTGCACACGTGCACCAGCGGATCGTCCGGAAGCAGGTGCCGGTAGCGGAACCACACCTGCTGCTGGGAGACCACGCCGTCGCGGCGGGACACGTTCTCCGGCGGGACCATGCGGATGTCCCAGTGTTCCCACTCGCGCATCGCCCACAATCGTTCCGGACTCATCGTGGTGCTCGCGTCGGGCAGATCCTCGGGCATCGGAACACCGGGCATCACATCCTGATGCTCGGGCCCCTGGTCACCGACATGGAACGACGCCGACATGGTGAAGATCGCCGCACCGTCCTGGATGCCGGTCACCCGCCGCGTGCAGAACGACCGGCCGTCCCGGATGCGCTCGACCTGGTAGACCGTCGGTTCCTGCGGATTGCCCGGACGCAGGAAGTAGCCGTGCAGCGAGTGCACTTGGAATCGCGGTTCCACCGTCCGGACCGCGGACACGAGCGCCTGGCCGGCAACCTGGCCGCCGAACGTGCGCGGAAGCTGGGTCTTGGTGGACGCGCCACGGAAGATGTCCCGCTCCAGCCGCTCTATCTCCAGCGCCTCTTCGATTGTCGCCATGCGCAGAGATTATCCCGGCCGCTCACGATGTCGCCGCTCGGCCGCCGGTGAACGTCCGGCAACGCCCACGCCTCCTCCGGCCGTCGCGATTTGCTGAGATGGACGGGTGCCCCGCTTTCTGCCCATCACTCCGGACGGACTCATCGAGCAGGTGATCGAACCCGTGCTGATCGCGGCCTCGCACACCGTGATCGCGGTCGACGGCGCGGACGCGGCCCAGCCGGTGGCGCTCGCCCGGCGGATCGTCGAGGCGCTGCGCGAGGCAGGCCGGTCGGCCGATGTGGTCTCCCTGCACGACTACATACGTCCTGCCTCATTGCGCATGGAGTTCGGCCGCACCGACGAGATGTCCTATCGCACCGCGTGGTTCGACTACGCCGCGCTGCGCAGGGAAGTGATCGACGCGCTCCGCGGACACGGCCGGTGGCTGCCCTCGCTCTGGGACGAAGCCGCCGACCGCTCCGCGCGCGCCGCGATCCGGACGGCGCCGCCCGCGACGACGATCGTCCTCGCGGGACCGATGCTCGCCGGCCGCCACCTCGACGCCGACCTGAGCCTCCGGCTGGACCTGTCCGAACCCGCGCTCCGCCGCCGCACCGCGGCCGACGCGCAGTGGACCATCCCCGCTCTGCTGCGGCACGACGCCGAGAACCCCTACACACCAACCTTCTTCGTGCGGTGGGATCATCCCGAGCGTCCGGCGCTTCGAGTCGACGAGCACCGGGCGAACTAGCGTTCGCCTCTGCTGATGTCGGACTGCCGGCCATGCGTTCGGATCACTCATAATCAGATGCGCATAACCAGGTATCCATATGTGTTTCCTCTCGGCGGTGCGCATTTCGGTGCGCTGGTCCGCTTCCTCCGACATCACTGTCGGCGCGGTCGGCCCGATCAGCGTTTCGTCATGACAACCGGACTCGATCCCGTCGCATGGCCGGACTTGCCCAACGCTGCCCACTCATACCAACCGGTGCCCGCCGTCCACATGCAGGACGGTGCCGGTGATGAAGGGATTGCGCATCACGCCGAGCATCGCCTGCGCGATATCGGACGGACGGCCGATGCGCCCGACCGGCAGGCGCGCGGCGAGCTGCCGGTGACGTTCGGTCTTCGCGGGCCCCGCGATAGTGTCCCAGATCGGGGTGTCGACCCACCCGGGTGAGACCACGTTGACGCGGACCGGGCCGAGTTCGAGGGCCAGGGCGTAGGCCAGCGAGGCGAGGGCGCCGTTGACGGCCGCCACCATCGCGCCGCCCGGTGCGGGCCGGTCAGCGGCGACGCCGGAGGTGAAGGTCACCGATCCGCCGGGGACCACCCGCGCGTGCTTGGCCAGCAGGGTGGGGCCGATCAGTTTGGACGAGAGCAGATTCCAGGCCAGGTCGGGGTCGAACCCGGCCAGTGGCTGATAGGCGCCGGTGACGTCGGCCGCGGTGGTGACGACATGATCGACCGGCTCCAACTCGGCGAACAAACGCTCGAGATCGGCTTCGCGGGTGATGTCCGCGACGACCGAGCGCACCGTGCCCGGCCCCGCGGACAGTGTGCGCTCGGCCGCGGCGAGCCGTTCGGCGCAACGGCCCGCGATGGTCACCTCCGTGCCTTCGGCGATCAGCGCGGCCGCCAGCGCCAGTCCCATGCCGGAGCTGCCGCCCACGACGACGACACGTTCGGGTTTCGAGTTGCTTGTTGTCATGGCTTCAGCCGACCATCGCGACGGCCGGGTGTCCATGTCGCACTGCCGAATACGCCTTAGCCGGGAACTAACACCGCAGGCCGCGGACCGATTCGAGGCGGCGCACAGCGAGGGCGGCTCCGGCCGTCACGGGGTGCAGGCCGGGGATTGCTGGTTCAGGTTGGCCAGCGCCTGGCAAGCCCACGTCTTCTGCACTTTCCACTTGCCGCCGTCCAGGACGAACGGCACGTCGACCTGGCTCTCCTGCCCGTTGATGGTGAACTTGGCCTGTGCGCTCACGCTGTCACCGAAAGCGGTCACTCCGGTGACCACGGCCGTGGCGTTCGCCTGCCGGAACGCTTCGGCCAGGCGGTTGGGCAGGCCGGGGTCGGCTTCGATGCCCTGAACGGAGTCGAGCTTCTCCTCGTTCGGCACCGCGGGGTCGAGGGCCTTCTGCAACAGAGCGTTGAGCTCGTCGACGGTGGGCGCGGGGGGTATGGTCGCGGTCGCCGAGGCGCCGGCCGTGGCGCGGGTCGACGTGGGTGAGTCGCTCGAGTCGTCACTGCCGCAGGCAGCGAGGCCGAGGGCGGCCACGAGGGCCAAGCCCGCTACTGCGGTGCGTCCGGTCTTGGGAAGCTTCAACTGTTCGTCCTTTGCGTTCGGATCGTTCCGACGGTGAGAGGGCGCGAGATGGCCGAGACGGCCATCGAATGGCGAAGCTACTGAGCGTGATTGTGAGAACCATGTGGCGACTTTCTGGTCGCCGTAAGAGTTGAACCTAGCACCGGAAGCGGTCCGCGCGGTCTATTCCTCCGACGATTCGCCCTCGAGGGCGGCGATCAGCGCCGCGACGGCCGGATCGCGCACCGCCGCGCGCCAGGCGACCGCGTAGGTCACCACCAGGGGCGCGCCGCGCAGCGGCCGCCAGGCCAGACCGGGCACTCCGTTCGCGCGGGAGGAGCTGAGCCCGATCACGTCGGTCCGCGCGGGCAGCACCGCGAGCATCTGCGCGTGCCCCATGGCGCTCTCGCTCAGCCGCACCCCGGCGCCGTGATCGGCAAGTGTGCGCAACAGCGAATCGTGCAGGCCGACCGCGGCTTCGCGCGCGAACAAGATCAGCTCCTGACCGCTGAGGTCGGCCGGGTCGAGCAGTGCCGCGTCGGCGAGCGGATGCCGCTGCGACATCAGCACGCCGAGCTCCTCGTGGGCCACTGCCCGTTGCGCGAAGCGTTCGGGCAGGTCGACCGGCGTGCGGACGAGCGCGAGGTCGACCTCGTCGTCATCGAGGAAACGCACCTGATCAGCGGTGGTCCCGCCGGTGAGCACCATCCTGGCGCCGGGCACCGCGGCGGTGAGCAGGCGTTCGATGCGCATGGGCAGCCGAGGCGGGACGCCGTTGAGCAGCCCGAGGCGCAGCACCGGGGCACCGGAGACGGCAGCGCGCCTGGTCTGCCTGACCGCTTCGTCCATCGCGCGCAGCACGGTCTTGCCGGAGCGCAGCAGCACCGCGCCCGCGGGCGTCAGCTCCACCCGCGGCTCACGGATCAGCAGTGGGCCGCCCAGCTCCCGCTCCAACACCTTGATCTGCTGGCTGAGCGTGGGCGTCGAGATGAACAATCGCTCCGCGGCCCGGCGGAAGTGCAACTCCTCCGCCAGGACCACGAAGTACCGCAACTGCCGCAACTCCACGCGGCAGACGCTACCGGCCCAGGATCACCAGCCGCGCTCGGCCAGGCGGTGCGGCTGGGCGATGTCTTCGACGTTGATGCCGACCATGGCCTCACCGAGACCGCGCGACACCTTGGCCAGCACGTCCGGGTCGTCGTAGAACGTGGTGGCTTTGACGATGGCGGCGGCACGCTGGGCCGGGTTGCCGGATTTGAAGATGCCCGAACCCACGAACACACCCTCGGCGCCGAGCTGCATCATCATCGCGGCGTCGGCGGGGGTGGCGATGCCGCCCGCGGTGAACAGCACGACCGGCAGCTTCCCGGTCTCGGCGATCTCACGGACCAGCTCGTAGGGCGCCTGCAGCTCCTTGGCCGCGACGAACAACTCGTCCTCGGGCAGCGACGACAGGCGACGGATCTCTTGCCGGATCTTCCGCATGTGCGTGGTCGCGTTGGACACGTCACCGGTGCCCGCCTCGCCCTTGGAGCGAATCATGGCCGCGCCCTCGGTGATTCGGCGCAGAGCCTCGCCGAGGTTGGTGGCGCCACAGACGAACGGCACGGTGAAGTTCCACTTGTCGATGTGGTTGGCATAGTCGGCCGGGGTGAGCACCTCGGACTCATCGATGTAGTCGACGCCGAGGCTCTGCAGGATCTGTGCCTCCACGAAGTGGCCGATACGGGCCTTCGCCATGACCGGAATGGAGACCGCGGAAATGATGCCGTCGATCATGTCCGGGTCGCTCATCCGGGACACACCGCCCTGGGCACGAATGTCCGCGGGCACTCGCTCCAGCGCCATCACCGCGACCGCGCCTGCGTCCTCGGCGATCTTGGCCTGCTCCGGCGTGACGACATCCATGATCACCCCGCCCTTGAGCATCTCGGCCATGCCGCGCTTCACGCGGGCGGTGCCGACGGTCTGGGTGGTCTCGGGGGTGGTCACGGCTAATTCCTCCAGCATGTGCGCCAATCGGTCGCTCGGATGCGAACGCCACGATTCTAAGCCGGTGGCAAAAGGCCACTTGATAGCCAGTTGGAGGGCACTGGCCTGGTGTGATCTCGGTTATGCGCCCTGGGCCGGGAGGGCTCGGCGAGCGCGCCATCCCGGCTGCCCGGCCGTTGCCAGGCGCTGGCTCACAGCGGGCCGACCACCAGCAACGTCGCCCAGTACTCCGCGGCCGCGGGGCCGATCAGCGGCAACAGGAAATCGAACAGCAGGTACGACATGAACGAACTACCTCCACAACCGAGCTGGAACGGCCCCGCCGACGACAGGACCACGACACCGAACTGACATGCGTCCCTGACAGCAGTACCCTCCGGCGCGCCGAATCATCGCGACGCTATCACGATCGTGAAACACATCACATACGTTCGGGCCGGTCAGCGGATGGAGCGGACCTCCGGGTCGGCGGTGCCCGATGCCGCCTCGGCGGCTCCGCCGAGTAGTTCGTCCAAGTGGTACGGGTACACGGTTTCGCCGGAGCGGTCCAGCGCGACGATATCGGCCGCGGTGCACCATTTGTGCCCGGTGATCGAGCGACGTTCGATCAGAGCCCGATTCGCCGCGTGCGGTTCGAATCCACGCGCCCGCAGCGCGAAGAACAGTTCCTCCGACCGGATCAGCTCGCCGTCGAAGGGGAACACCGCGACCCGCCGCCAGATCGGGCCGCGCAGGTCGGCCGGATCCGCGCGGTAGCCGGTCTCCTCGTACAGTTCCCGCACGGCCGCCGCGCGCAGGCTCTCCCCCGGCTCCACACCGCCGCCGACGGTGAACCAGAACGACACCTCCGGCGTCTTCGGGTCGTTGCCGCGCATCAGCAACGTCCGGTCGTTCTCGTCGAACAGCACGACTCGCGCCGTGGTGCGGATGGTGTCGACCGCCAGGCCGGTGGACGCCGCGGGAGTGGCGCGCTCGGTGATCTCGAAGTAGGAAGGCAGCGGGGCGGTACCGCCGAGGTGCAGCATCCGGACCGGACGGCGCGTGCGCAGCGCCAGCGTGTCGCGCACGGCGTCGTTGTGGAAGCGGCGGGCGATCAGCACCCGGGCCTCGGCGTCGGCCAGTTCGGCGACCAGTTGCGGGCGCAGCGTGCCGATGTCCACCGCCGACAACGCGGAGGACAGCCGGTTCTCCACCGTCTCCCGTTCGGCGGGCCCGGCGCGCTCGGCCCGGTCGGCCAGGGCCGAGAGTTGTCTGGCCTGCTCCGCCATGGCCGGATCGGACACCGGGCCCGCGATCGCCATGGCGACCGACCGGGCCACCACCGCCCGCCGGGCCAGCGCCGCGTCCAGCGCCTGCCAGGACTGGTCGGAGCGCACGTGCAGCCGGTCGAGCCGGTTGGCGGTGGAATACGCCCACAGACCGATCGCGACGACGATCGCCGCGATCAGCGCGAGGACGAGAACGGTCGTGGCGGAGAACGTGATCATCCGGCGGCCCGCACTCGGGAGTCGCCGACGGTCACCGTCTCGTAGACGCGCAGGATCTGTTCGGCCACCACCGGCCAGTCGTACTCGCCGACCACCTGTGTCGCGGTGCGCACCAGACCCTCTCTGCGCACCTCGTCGGTGAGCACGGTGTGCAGCGCGGCGGCCAGGGCCGCCGAATCGCCGATCGGGACCAGCATGCCCGCCGTACCGTCCCGCAGTACCCGGCGGAAGGCGTCCAGCTCACTGGCCACTACCGCGGTGCCTGCCGCCATCGCCTCGATGAGGATGATGCCGAAGCTCTCCCCGCCCAGGTTGGGCGCCACGTACACGTCCGCGCTGCGCATCGCCGAAGCCTTCTCCTCGTCGGACACCTGGCCGAGGAAGCGCAGGTGGCCTGCCAGCTTGCCCGCTTCGCGGCGCAACCGGTCCTCGTCGCCGCGGCCGACGATCAGGATCTCGACGTCGGGATGCCTGCGCACCAGATCGGGCAGCGCGCCGAGCAGTACCTCCATGCCCTTACGTGGCTCGTCGTAGCGTCCAAGGAACAGCACCGTGCCGCCGGAGCGCGGATAGCCGGGAAGCATCGGCGCGCGGGCGAACGCCGGGACGTCGACCCCGTTGGGGATCTCCACCGCGTCCGAGCCCAGCGCCTCGACCTGCCAGCGGCGCGCCAGCTCGGAGACCGCGATACGGCCGGAGATCTTCTCGTGATACGGCCGCAGCACGCCCTGGAAAGTGCTCAGCACCAAGGACTTCGTCGTCGAGGTGTGGAAGGTCGCGACGATCGGCCCCTCGGCGATCTTCAACGCGAGCATGGACAGGCTCGGCGCGTTCGGTTCGTGGATGTGCAGGACGTCGAAGTCGTTGCCGTCGATCCACCGGCGAATCCTGGTGTAGGCCATGGGCCCGAACGACAGCCTGGCCACCGACCCGTTGTACGGGATGGCCACCGCCCGGCCCGCCGACACCACGAACTCCGGCAGCGGGGTGTCCTCCGACGCGGGCGCGAGCACGCTCACCTTGTGCCCCCGCTCGATGAACACCCGCGCCAGCTCGACTACATGTGCCTGCACCCCACCGGGGACGTCGAACGAATAGGGGCAGACCATGCCGATCTTCATGGCGATACGTCTCCCTGCTCGGCCCCGAGGCTGGCCTGTGCGGTGTCGATCATCGCGCGCCGCCGGGGCGAGAGATCGCTCTCCCACAATGGTTGCAGCATGTGCCAGTCCGCCGGATGCTCGGCGATATTCGCCGCGAAGCGATCCGCCAGCGCCTGCGTGGCCGCGGCTACGCCACCGGAAACGTCTACCGGCGCCTCGACCTTCAGGCCCCAGTTCTCGCGGCCGTCGGCCTCGACCTCGAACCACGCGTGCACCGGCAGCAGCGCCGCGCCGGTCTCGATGGCCAGTTTCGCCGAGCCCGCGGGCATCCAGGTGCGCTCGCCGAAGAACTGGACCGGAACGCCTTTGCCGGTGAGGTCGCGTTCGCCCATCAGGCACACGATCCTGTTCTGCCGCAGGCGGGCCGCCAACTGGGCGAACGGCGGTTGCTCGCCACCGGTCAGCGGGAACACTTCGAAGCCCAGACTCTCCCGGTAGGCAACGAACCGCTCGAACAGCGATTCCGGCTTCAACCGCTCGGCCACGGTGGATAAGCCGCCGTAGTGCTGCACCAGCCAGACGCCCGCCATGTCCCAATTGCCGGAATGCGGCAGCACGAAAATCACGCCCCGGCCCTGCTCGAGTGCGGCGTCCAGGTATTGCAGCCCCGCGACGAAGTAGTCGATCGCGGCATGATCCATCCCGGGCAGCCGGAATGCTTCCCGCCAATACCGCGCGTACGACCGCATGCTGGCGCTGATCAGCTCGTCCGGTACGTCGGCGGGCAGTACGCCGAGCACGCGCGCCAGGTTGCGCCGCAACTGGTTCGGCGCGCCGCCCGCGTGGAACTCCCGATTGGCGCGACGGGCGACCCGATCCCCGCCCCACTCGAACACGCGCCGCGCCGTCGACTCCGGCAACGCACGCACCAGCCGCCAGCCCGCCACGTATCCGGCGGCGCCGAGCTGCTCCGCTATCGTCATGCGCTCTCCCCCACCGCAGGTTCGTAGTCCATCGTCGCGAATGCCCGGACGCCGCCGATCGGCCGACGTCCCGCACGGCGTGAGATCACGACGGAAGTCCCGGGGTGTCGGCGGTTCCCGCGCTCGGGCTCTGCGGACGCCCGGCCGGAATCACGGTGCGCGCCCCCGGCGAGTTGCGCACGGCCAGCACTCGCTGAACGACGGTGACGATGCTGAGCACGGCGAGGATCCACATGGCCGCGTGCACGGCGTAGGTGAGCCACTCGATCCCCCAGTAGCCGGCGATGCCGGTGAATCCGGCGCCCACCAGCACGATGATCAGCCGGTCCGGCCGCTCGATGATGCCGCCGTCCGCGGATAACCCGCTGGCCTCCGCGCGCGCCTTGGCATAGGAGATCACCTGCGAGGTCACCAGGACGACGAGCGTCGCGGCGAACAGCGGCTTGTGCTGTTCGTGGAAGACCGCCCACCAGGCCAGCCCGGCGAAGATAGCGCCGTCGGCCAGCCGGTCACAGGTGGCGTCCAGCACCGCGCCGTATTTCGTGCCGCCGCCGCGCGCCCTGGCCATCGCCCCGTCGAGCATGTCGAACATGACGAACAACCAGATCACCATGGTTCCCCAGAACAGGTGTCCGGTGGGGAACAGCGTGACCGCGGCGACGATGGAGGCGGTGGTGCCGATCAGCGTCACGGCGTCGGGCGTGAGTCCCGTGCCGACCAGCGCCCGGCCCAGCGGAGCCGTCGCCTTGGCGAACGTCTCGCGGCCGAAGAAGCTCAGCACGGCCGATCCACCCGGTCGCTCATCTCTAGGCCTCCTTCCAGGCCGCCGACAGCAGCGCCCTGGTCTCCCGCAGCAGTTGCGGCATCACCTTCGCCCCGCCGATGACGGTGATGAAATTCGCGTCCCCGCCCCAGCGCGGCACGATGTGCTGGTGCAGGTGATCGGCCAGCGATCCACCGGCCACCCCGCCCAGATTCAGCCCGACGTTGAACCCGTGCGGCCGGGACACCTTCTTCATCACCCGGATCGCCTGCTGGGTGAAGGCCATCAGTTCGGCGCTCTCCGCCTCGGTGAGGTCCTCCAGGTTGGCCACCTTGCGGTACGGCACGACCATCATGTGCCCCGGGTTGTACGGGTACAGGTTGAGCACGGCGTACACCAGCTCACCTCGCGCGACGACCAGTCCGTCCTCATCGGACATCTTCGGGATGTCGGTGAAGGGATGGCCGGTCGAATCCTTCGGCCCGGTGGCCGCCTCCGCGATGTAGGACATGCGATACGGCGTCCACAGCCGCAGCAGCCGATCCGGTTCGCCCGCGCCGCTGTCCACGATGCTGCCCGGCTCGTCGGGGGTCGCGGTTCCGTCCAGATCCGCGAGCCCGTCCGGCACCGTCCGCTCGGTCATGCCGTGTCCCTCCGCTGCCGCCTCCGGGC